>DUBZ01000036.1:558-31996 GCA_012960035.1 Myxococcales bacterium
TCGCGTACCAGTCGAAAAGCTCGGCCTTCTTCAAAACCTCCGGCAGGCCGTCGCTGCGCTCGACCAAGCCCCGGACCCGCCCGCCGTACTTCACCATCGCATGGCGGGCGTTCATCTCTGCAAGCTCGGGTTCGACCGCCTCGGCCCTCGCCCGCGCGATCTGCCGCCCCGCGTAGCCCTTGGGCTTCGGCTGTTCGAGGACATGGGCGCTGATCCCATATTCAGGGTCAAGGATCACTGCCGCCATCACATCGTCGTCCACGCCGGCGCGGATCATCTCGCAAAGGACAGCAAACAACACCTCAGACCGCGACGGGTATTTGCTTGGGTCGTCAGGATCGCCACCGTTGACAATGAGCATCCGCGTCCGGGCAGATATCGTAGCCGGGAGATCATCGAGGCTGTCGAGGCGCTTCACGTCGCCCAGCTCGACGCACGGGCCACCGGCGGCGGGCGTGGTCTTCGAGCGTTCCTCCGAGCCGTCGAGTTCGTCGTCGATCTCCTCGTCGTGAAGGCTGGAAACGAGTACGCTGCCTATCTCTATACGAATGCCCTCACGGGCGGCATGCCGAATCTCGGTCTTTGGGACACCACGGATCTGGGAAACAAGGGCATGTCCCACGTCACGGGCTACAGCATCATTCCAGAACCCAGCACCGCTCTGATGCTTAGCCTGGGGCTCGTCGTGCTGGCTGTAAGGAATAGGAACTCGGCGCGCTAGAGACACGCGCCGCGGCGCCACCCATTCCCATCTACGACGAAGCGATTCGGCGCCTTGGTGGTGACCCCGATGCGGGACGCCCGCGCTAGGTTGGAAGGGGTTCTACCCCTTTTCCACGGACGGTTTGATTTAGGCTATGGACCTACCCCGATCAACATCCCACACCGGAGCGAACCAGATAGGCAGAGAAGTTCCTATCCGCGAACACGCGAAGCAGGCGGACCCCGCAAAGTGTCTCTTCGTTCAGGACCTCAGAATATCCGACTGCGGCTGACCGGATACAGGGGGCTTGTGTTTCCGATGCGCTCGCGCGATCAAGACGATCGCAAGTAGCGCCCCTGCCCGTCAGCACGACGAAAAGGCGACTTGTTTGTCTTGCTCTCTGATCCCGAGCACGACGCATCCATTCTCTTGACTTCGAGTACAAACAATTTCCCCAAAACCCGGTGGATTATGCGAATCTAAGGGATCGGGAATGGGATATGCGGCCATCGGCCTCAGGCACCCTGTCCAGTCTAAATCGTCGTGGGAGGGATGATGGAAATGCTGAAGCGAAAGGTCTGGCGCGTAACCCAATCAACCATCGTGGACCGGTTGTCACAACCACTGCTGGCGATCGTCGCACTCGCGTTGCTACTCCCGGCCCCCTCCCAGGCCTTGACCATCCAGTTCGTCGGTTTGTCAACCAACGGGCATGGCTTGGTTGCACATAATCGTGACATGAGCGAGGAGATCTGGATCACCGGCACCACTACGTTGATCACGCACCCGGCCGCGGCTGTAATCGACGGCGTCTACACTGCGCTCACCTCGATCGACGCATTCGATACCGTGACGGGATCCAGAACCCCCGCGCTGACGACACTCCCCGCCGGAGCGGAGGCACCGGCAGGGCATGGCTTCGCTTCCATCGGACTCACCGCCACCGACGACAATGCGATCTGGATGAGCGCGTCCGATTTCGATCTCAACATCATGTCCGCTGTCGACTACAGCATCGATGGTCTGCTTGAAACCCGCATCTACCGAGGGGGGACCCTTTCGCTTTACGAGGATGACGGGATGCAAACGCAAATCCTGAATGAGGCCAATCTCGCGGCGTTCATGGAAATCGAATGGTGTCCTGGCTTCAGCTGCGCGGTCATCACGGTCGACATCGCGCTGCCCAATGGGTCGCTGGCCGTCCTCTCGAGCGACGCCATTCAAGTCGATGGCACTAGCCTCGAAGGTCCGTACGGGGTCTACGACGCGATCACCGCGGATTTGGCCCTGATCCCCGAGCCCTCCACCGCGCTGCTGCTCGCGTCGGGCCTGATCGGGCTGGGCCTGCGGCGCAGGCGCACGCACTGAAGAAGCTCCAGCCTTCTGTGCGCGGCAAAGACGAACTTTCGGTTGAGTGCGGGGGTCCTATCGTAGTCTCGACGCGAAAGCGGAGAATCTCCTGGACGCAGCGTCGACGGTGAGTTCCGAATCGATGTCGATGGCTGCATCGGCTCAAGGGTGGACCACATGTGGACCACAAGCACAAACGGGGTCAGGAAGTCATTGATTTACTTGAGGCGAATGGTCGGGCCGGCGAGATTCGAACTCGCGACCTCTTGACCCCCAGTCAAGCGCGCTACCAAGCTGCGCCACGGCCCGAACGGCGTAGTGAGTAGCGAAACGCGCGGGTTCATGCACCTGGGGTCGGACCGTATCGCAGGGCCGAATGGTCAGGAATCGAATCCATCGCGAACAGACCCACGTATTGCGAGCCGGGGCAGGCGCTTTACCCCCTTGGCTGCTGTTCAAAGCACACTTACTGCGGCTGAAGCATTTCCCGAATCGCGAGCAATTCGCTGCGAATGTTCGCGAAGGATTCCGCGGCGTCGCCGCTTGAGAAGATGTCGCTTGACCTGAAGGCTTCGGCCTCGCGCTTGGTCTCCTGGACGGCTTCTTCGAGCGCGCGCCCGATCCCGAGTTCGCGCAAATGTTTGCGTGCACCCGCGATCGTGTAACGCTGAGCGTGCAGCAGTTGTTGGATCAGCAAGATCATCTCAATGTCCTTGCGTCGGTACAGGCGCTGCTTCGAGCGCGACTTCTGAGGCGCCATCCAGCGAAACTCAGACTCCCAGTAGCGGAGCACGTAGGGCTTCACGCCGGTGATCTTGCTGACCTCACCGATGCGGTAATAGAGCTTCCCGTCTTCCGGGATCGAACCCTCGGGAAGCAATGACGCCACCCGTTCTTCTTCCGTCGTTTTAGAATCGAATTTAGGAACTGCATTCTTCGAAGAATTGGCTTTCGCGGGCGCTCGCTTCTTACTCGAATTGGACATCAAACCTCTCGCGATTCGTTGGGGTTTGTCGTTCACCGATGCACAATCGAGGTTGTGCCTTGGACGGGCACGTTTTGCAACCTGTTTGCAGGACTGAATACAAATTGGTGTCGATCAGATCAGCGTTCGATCGATGAAGCGCGGGGCCTTCACGCGCGGGCGAGCGGTTCAGAATTGCCGGAAACTAGCTCGCGCTGGTTCCCTCGGCGTCATCCGAATTGGTGGCGTCGGCTGCCGAACCTTCGACTTCGCCGTTGAGGATGTTCTTGAGGACTAGGCTCGGTTTGAAAGTCAGCACGCGTCGCGCCTCGAGGAGGATCTCTTGCCCCGTCTGGGGATTGCGCCCCTTACGTGCGTTCTTCTCGCGAACGACGAAGTTGCCAAAGCCAGAAATCTTGACCTTCTCACCTTCGGCCAAGGTCTCTTTCATGATGTCGAAAACCTTCTCGACGAGCTCGGCAGCTTCCTTCTTAGAAAAGCCAACTCTTTCGTAAATCTGCTCGACGATTTCAGCCTTCGTCATCCCGTCTCCCTTTCGAGGGGGCCTGCCAACCTGGGTGCCTTCGAATCAACTGCGATTGCGTCCTACTCAGGTTTCACTGCCCGTTTCGCGCTTCCCATGCATCGGCGGCAGGCTAGCCCAACTTCCTGAAAAACCACAGCTAATTGAAGATAGACGCGAGATTCTCGTTATCCGGACCCAATCGACGGCCCCAGTCCGTCACGACACGGATCAGGCGCACCTCTCCCAAAGCGGAGCGAAAGAGTCAACGAGCGGCCCGACGACCCCAATTCAACTCCGAAGCCGATCGTCGCGAGTGCCGGGCGGAAGTGCCGGGTGACAACAAAACAGTCATCCCAGTACGAACAGCCGTAAACCGACTACGCGGCTGTGGCGTTCTTGGCGGCCTTCACGAGTTCGGCGAACGCGTTCGGATCGCTGATGGCGAGTTCAGCCATCACCTTTCGGTCCATCTCGATACCGGCCGTCTTGAGGCCTGCGATGAAGCGGCTGTAGGTCATGCCCTGCTCTCGGCACGCGGCGTTGATGCGCGTGATCCAGAGCCGGCGGAACTGGCGCTTGCGCTGCTTTCGTCCGATGTATGCGTAGACGCCTGCCTTGTCGACAGCTTCCCTCGCCGTACCCGTGAGCTTACTGCGCGCGCCGGTATAACCCTTGGCGAGCTTGAGTAGCCGTCTTCGGCCTTTGGCGGCCGCAATCCCTCGTTTTACTCGAGCCATCTTCGTATTCCTTCGTTTCGACTGATGCTTTGATCTGGCTGCGTCAGGCAATGCGTGCAATGCGCGCGCGGACTATGCAGGGGGATGGAGTTTGCTCTGTGTTGGGTGGTGCCTGTGGAGGTTTTGTGTCAACGCGCCTGCGGCGGGCTTATAGTACGAGCGCCTGCGGCGGGCTTATAGTACGAGCGCCTGCGGCGGGCTTAAAATCAGATCCCGGGGAGCATCTTCTTCACGCGCGCCGTGTCGGCGGGCGAAATCAAGTCGTCCTGTCTCAAACCGCGCTTTCGCTTGGTGCTCTTCTTGGTCAGGATGTGCTGCTTATTTGCCTTCTGGCGCGTGATCTTCCCGGTCCCGGTTTTCTTGAAGCGCTTTGCGGCGCCGCTGTGGGACTTCATCTTGGGCATGTTACGAACTCTCCTGGCGACTCGTTGCCGCCGCTAAAACCTACAAGTCTTCAATGCTGCAACCCGGCGACATCCCCCGTCCGCCGAGCCTACCAACGCGTGTGTTGCCACAGCGGCGCTATATTTTTTAATGCTGAAAGTGTTCTTGTTTTGCGATCTTGGTCTTGTGATCATGCTTCTGTGCGAGCAGCCGTAAAGCGCCGCGCGCTTGCGAAACCGGCCCGGTCAACATCCCCGACGACGAGCCGATTTACAGGACCGCGGAGGCTAACACGCAACCCTGCGTTTCGCGTTGCTTTTTTGCGTTTTCAGTGGGAAAAACTGAGGTCGGAGCGGGTTAAGCCTCCGCTTCGCCCCCCCCTGCGCCCGCTTCCTTCTGGGAACCTTCGTCTTCGCCCTCTGAATCTGCGCCCGCAGTCCGAGCCGCTTCACGCTCGGACTCCTGCGCTTCCCGGGCTTCGTCGGCCTTTCGCTGCTTCGCCGCGCGCCGCTCGGCCTTGTTCTGACCGGGCGAGGCCACTTCCTCGACTTCGCCAGCCTCTTCTGCTTCCTGGGCTTCGAACTCTTCTTCGATCCGTTTGGCCTCGGCCACGGCTTCTCGTTCGGCGACAAGAATCATCGACATGAAGCGTCCTTCCATGCGCGGCGGGTTCTCCATCTTGGCGAGCGTGCCGAGCATTTCCTTGACTTGGTTTAGTTTTTCGCGGCCACGGCTGATATGAACCATCTCGCGGCCACGGAACATCACCGTGACTTTGACCTTGTCACCGTCCATCAAGAACTTGCGGGCGTTGTTCAGCTTGAACTGAAGGTCGTGCATGTCAGTGCCGGGCCGCATCTTGATCTCTTTCAGGCTGGCCGCGTTCGACTGCTTGCTCGACTTCTTTTTCTTCTGCTCATACTTGTAACGCCCGTAGTCCATGATGCGGCAAACGGGAGGACGCGAATTGGCGGCGACTTCGACGAGGTCGAGGCCAGCTTCTCGCGCCTTCACTAAGGCATCTTCGGGCGTCATGACGCCGAGCTGTTCACTGTTGGCTCCAATGACGCGCACTTCGCGCACGCGGATGCGTTCGTTCACCCGTGTTGCGTCGCGTTCTGGAGCTACGATTCGAAATTTTGATCGTGCAGGAATATGAATTCCCTCCTAGGACAGAGGTCCCATTTGTCGTGCATTTGTACTGGCTACGAGTTCGCCGACCAATTCGTCTAGTCCGCGAGGTTCGAAGGTTTCTTTTTTTGATTTTCGCAGTCGCGGCGTCACGGTTCCGGCCTCGACTTCCTTTTCCCCAATGACGAGGGAAAGCGGAATTTTATTGATCTCGGTCTCGCGGATCTTGAAGCCGAGGGTCTCGCTGCGTTCGTCCACCTCGGCGCGAAGACCCGCCGCGATGAGTGTCTGTCGAATTTCCGTCGCCCGGGCATGCTGGGCGTGGGAGATCGGGAGAATGGCAACCTGAACCGGAGAAAGCCAGAACGGAAAGTCTCCGCCGGTGTGCTCGATGTAGATCGCCATGAACCGCTCAATTGATCCCAATACCGCGCGATGGAGCATCGCGGGCTGGTGTTTTTCGCCGTCTCGGCCCACGTATTCGAGGCCGAAGCGCCCAGGCATCGCCATGTCGATCTGAATGGTCCCCAGGGTCCATTTCCGGCCGAGGACGTCCAGGAAGTCAGCTTCGACTTTGGGACCGTAGAAGACCGCCTCGCCCTCTTTGATGCTGCAGTCGAAACCCGCGTCTTCGACACAATCGACGAGCATCTTCTCGGCCACATCCCAGTCGGAAACCTCGCCGAGGAATTCTTCCGGTCGCGTCGAAACCGCGATCGTCACACCCTCAAGGCCAAGTGCCTTGTAAATTTCGGCCATCATGTCGAAGAAGCTTTGCACTTCGCTTCCGACTTGTTCCGGCTCACAGAAAATGTGCGCATCGTCTTGAGCAAAAGATCGAACCCGGGCGAGACCGTTCAAAGTGCCGCTGCGCTCGTTGCGATGCAGACGGGAGAACTCTGCCATACGAAGCGGAAGCTCGCGATACGAACGCAAACGCGTCGCAAACACATGGCAGTGCCCCGGGCAGTTCGTTGCCTTTACGCCGATCTCTTCGTCTTCATCTTCGCCGGTCATGAAATACATGTCGTCGTAGAACATGTCGTAATGGCCGGAGGTCTTGAACAACTCGGCGCGACACAACTGCGGCGTCATGACTTCTTGGTAGCCGTGGAGCGGGTACAAGCTGCGAACGAAATCGATGAGACCGTTGTAGATCACCATGCCTTTGGGCAGATAGAACGGCGAGCCCGGCGATACCGCGTCCATGTGATAGAGGTCGAGTGCCACGCCGACACGGCGGTGATCGCGCTTCTTGGCCTCTTCAATACGGGCGAGGTGTGACTTCATTTCTTTCTTGTTACTGAACGCGGTTCCGTAGATGCGTTGCAGCTTGTGACTCGACTCGTCCCCGCGGAAGTACGTCCCGCTGGCTTCGGTGAGCTTGATGGCGCCGATCTGCTTTGTACTACGCACGTGGGGGCCACGGCAAAGATCGGTGAACGCACCGTGCCCAAAGAGTGTGATCTCAGCGTCTTCGGGGATGTCGTCGATACGCGAAAGTTTGAGTTCTTCGCCCATCGATTGGAAGCGCGCCTTGGCGTCGTCTCGCGCAACGACTTCCCGCGTGAAGGGTTTGTCTTCTGCGATGATCGCCTGCATCTCTTTTTCGATGCGTTCGAGATCTTCGGGAGTAAACGGTTCTGCGACGAGAAAGTCGTATTGAAATTTTTCGCTGTGGTCCGCGCGCCCGGCGTCGACCTGCGCGTTGGGAAAGAGCCGCTTCACCGCGTCGGCCATGACATGTTCTGCCGAATGACGAATCACGTCGCCGCCGTCTTCGCTCTTAGCGGTCACGATCTCGATCGCGGTGTCTTCATAAAGAGGACGGCGCAGGTCAACAACTTGGCCGTTGATTCGCCCGGCGAGGGCAGCCTTTGCGAGCCCGGGGCCGATTCGTTCCGCCACCTGAAGCACCGTCGAGCCGTGGGACACCACAAGCGTATTGCCGTCCGGAAGACGGACGTTGATCTCGCTCATGAGTTGTCGTGCGGCATGCTGGTCAATTGAATCCTGGCTTGGTTATTTGCCGGTGCTTGCTTTGCGTGCTCTTCGGTCAGACTCGTGCTTTGACGCTCTTTGGCGTTCTCTCACGTTGTCGCTCAGGGGGATTGCGTCGTTTCTATTTTGCAGCCTTCTTCAGCTGTCTTCCCGCTGAAGTGTGGCTGAAATGGTAGGCACGGGCGGGATCGAACCGCCGACCTCTGCCGTGTCAAGGCAGCGCTCTAGCCCCTGAGCTACGTGCCTGAATCGAGCTAACGAGGCGCAGTATTTACCCTTTTCCCAGTTTCGAGTCAATGCCGAGCGGGTCAAGAGCATCGACAGTGAAAACATCGCACTAAGAAGCCGGTTCCGGAATCCAGCTTACCACCACGTGTACTCGACTCCCGGACGCTTGCACCGGAACAATTTCAAGGTTCTCAGGGGTCGCGGTCAGGAGCGCCTCGAGGAAATCGACGGCCGACGCGGTCGTTTGAACGTCAAGCAGCGTCCGCCCTCGCGACATTTCGACAGGCGTCACACGCTCGGCACCCACCGGTCCCACGAGCAGGTCCCGAAACGCCGCGTAGGCGGGATAGGCGTCGAGCCCTTCAACTTCGAGCAACATTTCATTTCGATCCAGGGGCGTCTCACCCGCGGGAATTAAACCCGCGTTCACAAGCTTTGACTGCACGCGGTCCGCATCCACGTGGACCTCGACGATGACCACGTACTCCTCGCGAACGTCTGGATCTTCCGCGAACAGTGCCGGACGCCGCCCGCGATCTTCGATGACTCTAAATCGCGAGGTGTAGGGGACCATTTTTTTCCCGAGAACGGCTTCGAGATCCAAGGCCTCGGTGTCTTCGACAGGCTCCTCGGTCGGATCCACTTCGTCCACCGAGCGGGTGGGGTCGAGCGAGTCCGGGGCGCCCTCTCCTGTTTCGTCAACCCAACGATCGGCGAGAAAGTCTCGAGCGACTCGGGTCACCGCCTCGCGAAGTGCTTGATCGATTGCGCTGTCGCGAGGGATTCCCTTCTCTTTGCCGTTCGGATTGATCGGCACGGTTCCCACCGCCTCGAGCTTGCGAACGTCCGCGGACGCCGACGTGACAATGCCGACCCCCAACAGTGCACTCAATACGACTCGCGCCAACATCTTCACAGACTCAACTCCGTCACTTTGCGCCCGAAGAGCGCGTCGACATCACGACACATTTCGGGGGTCGCACGAACACCGCGGACCGCGCTCACAGAAACCGTGGTCTCGCTTTCTTCCGGAATCAAAACATGGATCACCACGGGACAGTCCCCAGGATGACTTGCCAGCACCTTCACAAGCGCGTCGAGACGATCCCGACTGATTTCCTTTTCGATCATTTTGACTCTCAACGTGGCCGCCAACTTCTCTTCAGCCTGAGACAGCGGAATAATATCGCGTACCAAGATCTTTGGTGACTCTCCCTCTTCGAGGGTGCCCGAAACAAGTAGCGGTACGGGGCCCTCGCCTTCGTCTTCGTTCTTCGCTCTAGCAAATAGAGCGGCGTTCGCTTCGTAGGGTTCACTAAAAACCACAAGTTCGAAGCTGCCTTCGAGATCTTCAAGGGTGCCGAAGCCCATTCGCTTGCCGCGCTTAGTGCGCGTCTCCCGCATGCCGGTCAGCAGGCCGCCAACTCTCACTTCGCGCTGCACCTTGCTTTCCCAGTTGGCCGCGGTGCAGTCCGTAAAGCGCGAGAGCAAAGACGCGACTTCTTCGAGGGGGTGTCCACTGACGTAGAAGCCGAGCAGTTCTTTTTCGTGGCCGAGGCGTTCGCGTTCGGACCACGGGGCGGCGCTCACCAATACGGGCCCCGCAATCACGTCGCTGTCTTCGAGCCCGCCAAACAAGCTTTCTTGCCCGACTGCGCGGTCGCGTTGCTCAGAAGCGGCGCGCTCGAGCGCGGTATCAATGGTCGCCCACACTGACGATCTTTCTTCGTGCAACAAATCAAAGGCACCGCACTTCACCAAGGCTTCAATGACGCGCCGATTTACTTTGCGGGTGTCGAGCCGGGTCACAAAGTCGAAGAAACTTACGAACGGTCCTTCTTCTCCGTTGCGTGATTCGAGAATCGACTCGATCGCTCCCTGGCCAACATTCTTGATGCCCGCGAAGCCGAAGCGGATCTTTTTCTCGACGACGGCAAAGTCGCATTCAGACTGATTGACGTCCGGAGGCAGGATCTCGATTTCGCTCTCGCGAACATGGGCGATGTAGCGCGACATGCGATCGTGGTTGCCGGAGTCGATCGTGAGTACGGCGGCGAGGTACTCCTCACGGTGGTTCGCCTTCAAGAAGGCGGTCTGATATGTCACGTACGCGTACGCGGTCGAGTGTGCCTTCGGGAAGCCGTAGCCTGCGAACTCAACGATCAGGTCGAAGACATCGCCAGCTTCTTGTGATTCATACTTATTCTCGACAGCGCCCTCGACGAATCGCTTACGCTGCTGCCGCATGACTTCCGCTTTTTTCTTACCCATGGCGCGGCGCAGAAGATCGGCTTCGCCGAGGCTGTAGCCCGCCATCGCCTGGGCGATCTGCAGCACCTGATCCTGATAGACGATCACGCCCAAGGTTTCTCTGGTGAGGTTCTCGATCCGTGGATGGAGCGCCTTGACGGGAATCGCGCCGTGCTTCCGGTTGACGTAGTCGTCCACCATGCCCGACTGCAATGGGCCCGGCCGGTAAAGGGCTACCAGCGGAATGATCTCTTTAAAGGTTCGCGGCTGAAGCTTAATGACGAGTTCGGTCATGCCCGACGATTCGACCTGGAACACGCCTTCGGTATCGCCATCGCACAAAAGCTGATACGTGGCTTCGTCATCGAGCGGAATCTTTTCGATGTCAAAGTCTTCGAAGCCAGGCTTTCGGCGAATCATTTTTTCGGCGTCCGACATCAACGTCAACGTCTTCAAGCCGAGGAAGTCGAACTTGATGAGCCCCACTTCCTCCACACAGCCCATGTTGTACTGGCTCATAACGTCGCCAGACTTTGGGTCCTTGTAGAGTGGAACCATCTCGATCAGCGGCTTGTCACCAATCACGACGCCAGCGGCATGCTTCGACGCGTGGCGCGTTAGACCTTCGAGGTTCCGAGCGGTATCGATCAAGCGGTCGACCTGCGAGTCGGACTCCATGCGGGCACGCAATTCGGGCGACTGCTGGATCGACTCTTCGAGCGTGATGCCAAGCACGTCAGGGATCAGCTTCGCGATGCGGTCGACATCGCCATACGCCATTCCCATCACGCGCCCAACGTCGCGAATTGCAGCGCGAGCCTGCAACGTTCCGAACGTCACGATCTGACACACCTTCATCGTGTCGAAGCGAACAGCCGGGTCGGCATCTTCCAGAATGGCGCCGTCATATTTTTCGGACACGTACTTGATGACTTGCTCGCGCCCACGCATGCAGAAGTCGACGTCGATATCCGGCATCGAAATACGTTCTGGGTTCAGAAAACGTTCGAAGATGATGTCGTATTCGATGGGATCGACGCCGGTAATGTTGAGCCCCCAGGCGACCAGGCTTCCCGCGGAACTCCCGCGCCCGGGTCCCACCGGAATCCCGTTGTTCTTCGCGTAATTGATGAAGTCCGCCACGATCAGGAAGTAGCCGGGGAACCCCATTTCCTTGATCACGCCGAGTTCGTGGTTCATCCGTTCGACATAGGTCTTGTGAACTTCCCCATCAAAGGGTTCGTCGGGCGCCATGCCGAGGCGCTCGCGCAATCCCGCCCACGACTGGTCTTCCATCACTTCGTCGAGACTCTTGCCGGCCGGCACCTGGTAGTCGGGCATGTGGTACGTGCCCATCGGGATCTCAACATCGCAGCGCTCCGCGATCACCAAGGTGTTCTCAATGGCCGACGGATGGTCGTGAAAGATCTCCCGCATTTCGTCGCCGTCTTTGACGTAGAAGCCGCGGCCATCGAATCGAAAGCGCTTCTCGTCTGAAATGTTCGACGCGGTGCCGATGCAGAGCAGTGCGTCGTGATGATCGTGATCGCATTCGCGCAAGTAGTGGGCGTCGTTCGTTGCGACCAGCGGAATATCCATGTCGGCCGACATCTTGATCAGTTCGGCGTTCACCAGGTCTTGGTCGGCAATGCCGTGACGCTGAAGCTCGAGGTAGTAGCGATCACCAAACAAGCCGCGGAAGTCTTCTGCCACCGTCCAGGCACGATCCGTTTCGCCCTGCACAATGGCTCGGGGGACCGGCGACGAAAGACAGCCTGAAGTTGCGATCAAGCCTTCGTGGCGCTCGCGCAGCAAGTCCATGTCGATGCGGGGCCTGTAATAGAAGCCGTCGAGGTACGCCTTCGACACCAGATACATCAAGTTCTGGTAGCCGGTCGCGTCCATCGCGATCAAAAGCAGATGGCTGATGGCGTCGAAGCCGTCTTGAGATCGCTCGCGCTTCTCGCGCTTAAATCGCGAGTCGCCCGCGATATAAACTTCGCAGCCGATGATTGGCTTTACACCGTTCGCGCGCGCCTTATTGTAAAACTCGACGGTGCCGAACAAGTTGCCGTGATCGGTCTGCGCCACCGCGGGCATGTTCAACGCTTTGGCACGCTCGAACAGCGGGTTGTGCTTGATGGCGCCGTCGAGCAGCGAGTACTGCGTGTGGAGGTGGAGATGAACGAAGGGCTTGGGCACGGCCCCCTACTCCCACTCGATGGTGGCAGGCGGCTTCGAAGAGATGTCGTAAACGACGCGGTTAATACCTTGCACCTCGTTGATGATGCGGCTCGAAATCTTCGCCAGAACATCGTGCGGGATATGGGCGAAGTCGGCCGTCATGGCGTCGGCCGAAGTCACACAACGCACCGCAATCACGTTTTCGTAGGTTCGCGCGTCCCCCATCACACCGACGCTCTGCACCGGGAGATAGACACAGAGGGCCTGCCAAATTTCGTCGTACAAGCCGGCCGATCGAATTTCTTCGAGCATAATCGCGTCCGCAGAACGAAGCGGCGTGAGTTTTTCGCGCGTGACATCACCCATGATGCGAATGCCGAGCCCCGGGCCGGGGAACGGATGTCGCCCGACCAGCGTTTCGGGAAGCCCGAGTGCGCGCCCTACTTCTCGCACTTCGTCCTTGAACAGTTCGCGCAAGGGCTCCACGAGTTGCAGCCGCATGTCATCCGGCAGCCCGCCCACATTGTGGTGGGTCTTGATCGTGACCGACGCACCCTTCACCGACACGCTCTCGATGACGTCCGGGTACAAGGTGCCTTGTACGAGGTAATCGCATTCACCGAGCTTTTGAGATTCTTCTTCGAACACGTCGATGAACAAGCCGCCAATAATGCGGCGCTTCTTCTCGGGTTCACTCACCCCTTCGAGGGCGGTAAGAAATCGGTCCGAAGCATCCACGCTCACCAACTTCACACCGAGCGTTCCTGCGAAAAGTTTTTCGACTTCTTCGCGCTCATTCAATCGCATCATGCCGTGATCAACGAAGATGCAGGTCAGCTGCTCTCCGACCGCGCGGTGAACGAGTGCTGCAGCGACCGAAGAATCGACACCGCCGCTCAAGCCACAGACCACGAGCCCTTCGCCAACCTGGCTGCGGATCTTCGCAAGACTGCGATCGACGAAGGCATCCATCGTCCACGAGCCCTTGCAACCGCAAATGTCTCCGACGAAATTGCGCAGCAGCTCTTTCCCGATTTCGGTGTGAACCACTTCGGGATGAAACTGGATGGCCCAGATGGGTTGAGCCTTGTGACGAATCGCGGCATACGGCGAGTTATTGCTCGTTGCCAGGATTTCGTAGCCCTGCGGAAGTTCGAGAACTTTGTCGCCGTGGCTCATCCAAACGACGTGCTCGGTATTTTTCGCGAGCCCTGCAAACAGGCGATCTTCCAGGTCCTCGATTTTCAAATGCGCGCGACCGTATTCGGACTCGTCGGCCTTTTCAACACGCCCGCCGAGCTTGCTCACGATCAGCTGCTCGCCGTAGCAAATGCCCAAGATCGGAGTCCCGAGATCAAAGACTGCGATGTCGATGTCGGGCGCACCCTCATCGTGCACGCTCGACGGCCCGCCGCTAAGCACAATGCCCGACGCACCCCATGCCTCAATGTCAGCGCACGACATTCCGGCCGGAAGGATCTCGCAGTAGACGCTCTGTTCGCGAATGCGCCGCGCAATCAACTGCGTGTACTGCGAACCAAAATCCAAGATCAGGATGCGATCGCCAGCGTATTCGAGTTTTTTGCTGCCAGCTTGGGGAGCGGAGGGGGCCTTCGACATGTGCGGGTCAATCGATCCGATAGTTAGGGGCTTCTTTTGTCACGATGACATCGTGGACATGACTCTCCTGCAAACCCGCAGAGGAAATCCTGACGAAGCGCGTTCGTGTGCGAAGTTCACCGAGGCTGGGCGTACCGCAATAACCCATGCCGGAACGCAGCCCGCCATAGAGTTGATGCAAGCTGGCCGAAAGCCCGCCGCGATAAGGAACCCGACCTTCAATGCCCTCAGGGACGAGCTTGCTTTCTTGCACGTCCGACTGGAAGTAGCGGTCTGCACTCCCCTGAGCCATTGCACCCAGGGAACCCATGCCGCGGTAGACCTTGTATGAACGACCTTGGAAGAGAACGACTTCGCCGGGAGATTCGTCCGTACCGGCGAACAGCGATCCAATCATCACGGTTGAAGCACCCGCAGCGAGCGCCTTCACGACGTCGCCCGAATACTTGATGCCGCCGTCAGAGATCACCGGGATGCCGTAGCGGTTGGCGATCTGATACGCGTCGACAACTGCAGTGAACTGCGGCACGCCAATGCCCGCGATGACACGCGTCGTACAAATGGAACCGGGACCGACGCCAACTTTCACCGCCGATACGCCCGCTTTGATCAAGGCTTCTGCGCCCTCGCCCGTCGCGACATTGCCGCCGACGATCGAAAGATCGGGAAAGTTGCTGCGCAACTCAGACACGGCTTCGAGGACGCCAATGGAATGGCCGTGTGCAGTGTCGACCACGATGACGTCGACTCCTGCGGAGACCAAGGCTTGCGCGCGTTCGAGTCGGTCGGAACCCACGCCGATCGCAGCGCCACAGCGGAGTCTTCCCAAATCGTCTTTACAGGCGTCCGGGTAGCGCTCGCTCTTTTCGATGTCCTTGATCGTAATGAGGCCGCGTAAGTTTCCCTCGCCGTCGACCACGAGCAGTTTTTCGATCCGGTACTGGTGAAGAAGCTCTTTGGCGCGCTCCATCCCGGTGCCTGGCGGCACAGTCACCAAACCTTCCTTGGTCATCATCGAAGACACTTTGGCGTTGGTATCTTTGACGAAACGAAGGTCGCGATTGGTCAAGATCCCAACCGCTTTGCCGTCCGTTATGACCGGCACACCAGAGATCCGGTAACGCGCCATCACTTCGATCGCTTCGGAGATCCGTTGCTCCGGGCTCATCGTGATCGGGTCGACGATCATGCCGGATTCGGAGCGCTTGACCTTGTCGACTTCGCCGGCTTGCGCCGAGCTCAGCATGTTCTTGTGAATAATGCCGATGCCACCGTTCTGCGCCATCGCGATCGCCGTCTCGTGTTCAGTGACGGTATCCATCGCCGCAGAAACGAGCGGCGTATTCAGCGAGATCTCGCGCGTGAATTGAGAACGAAGATCTACCTCGCTCGGTAAAACACTAGACTCACCGGGCACGAGGAGGACGTCATCAAACGTCAGCCCATCGCGAATTCGGCTTTCATCCATTTAGTTGTTCTCGATTAGGCAAAGGGAAGACGAGTTGGCTGGACGATTGCCGTCCAAGCGCCTCCTGTTTGCCGCCGGATAGTACGGGTGGGACCCTCGCGGGTCAACCGCTGACGACGATGTCGTCCAAGGAAAGTTCTCGTTGGACGAGGAGGAGCTCTCGGAAGTACCGTTGATCGTCGACTGCCAATATGCGCGCTTTGGACATGCAAACCTCAGGCTGACACGACCCGGGATTCTCAACATTTGTTGGGCCGCAACTCGCCTGCACTCATCGGCAGACCACGCACAAGGCTTCAACCGCATACGCAATTTCGAGTCGCGATGAGAGCGGAAAGCGCCGCCGACTTGGCAACGCTGAAATCAGATCTGTCGAGCCCTGCGGCACGGATCAGCCCCATCAAGCTACGAGAACCCGCAGGGTCGCTACTGAGGCAGCGAGCGCAGCCCGGGGCGATTTATCCAGTGACCGGCGTGCCGATCAATGAATGTGGCGTCGCCTCGACAACGTCGACTTCGATATAGCTGCCCGCACCGGGCGCACCGACATCGCCGACCGGAACGTTGACCACCCGATGGTGGAGATCGCGTCCTCGCACCTGCCCTGGGCCGTGCATGCTTTCGCCTTCGACGCGGATCTCAGCGCGGGAACCCACCCGGCTGATGTGATGGTCTAGGGTCAAACGGCGCTGCAAATCCTGTAGCGCCGTGAGCCGCGCCGATGCGACTTCAGGTGCGATCTCTTCTGCCGACAGTTCGAGCGCCTTGGTGTGAGGGCGACGCGAATACTTGAAGCTGTAGCTGTCGACAAACCCAACGCTTTCAATCAACGAAAGCGTCTGTTCAAAATCTTCGTCGGTCTCACCGGGGAAGCCCACGATGAAGTCCGTCGTCACGACGATGTCGGGCCGCACCACGCGCAAGCCCTTGATGATGGTCTCATAGTCGGCGCGGGTGTAGCGCCGTCTCATCTGTTCGAGCACGCGGTCCGAGCCACTTTGCACGGGCATGTGGACGTGGGGACAGAGTGACTCGAGTTCGCCGTGGGCTCGCAGCAAGACCTCGTCGAAGAACAATGGGTGCGGGCTGGTGTACCGAATGCGACGCAGTCCCTCGATCGCGTCGAGTTGCGTGAGCAAGCCGCCAAACGGAATCGTGCCTGCGGCTTCGGCCACTCCGCGACGCGTGTCGTGGCGACCATAAGCGTTCACGGTCTGCCCCAACAGCGTGATCTCACTGACGCCTCGCTCCACCAAGTTGCGCACTTCCGCCACGATACTGGCCGCGGTTCGGCTGATTTCACGTCCACGGGTTTTGGGCACCACGCAGAAGCTGCAGAACATGTCACAGCCTTCCATCACGGTGACAAACGAATGGCCGGTGTCGCGCCCCTCGAAGGCGGGATGACGCTCGGGCAGATCAAAGCGGTCCTGGGAAGCGGATTCCTCGATGCGGACTCCGGATTGACCCTGTGCGGCGCCCTCGAGCATCGCGGGCACTGCCAGCAAGTTGTGAGTGCCGAAGACGAGATCGACATGGTCAAAGCGGCGCAGGATCGTCTGGCCTTCCTGCTGAGCCACGCAGCCGCCTACACCGATCATCCGTCCCGGCTTTTCGGCCTTCCATTCGCGCAGACGCCCCAGATCGCTATAGAGCTTATTTTCGGCCTTCTCGCGAACGGAACAGGTGTTGATCACCAGTAAATCCGCCGCGCTTTCGTCGCCCGCAGCCTCGTAACCGGCGTGATACAGCAGGTTTGAGAGCTTCTCAGTGTCATGCACGTTCATCTGGCAACCAAACGTGCGGATCGAAAATCGTTTCAGTTCACTCATCTCAGGACCAGGTGGGCTCTTTCAGGCTCAGGGATTTCGGGGGAAGCGGAGACTAGTGGATCCAAAGTGGCATCCCCACTCAAGGATTTGCCCTTCTCAAACGTCGTTTGCAATTATTTCGAAGGAGAGGTCTTGGGTAACAGCTGGATATCGCACCGCTTTTTGAAATCGCGCTCCAGCAGTTCAAAATCGCGTTTGACAAATCTGGATCGCCCGACATAATGAATTTCATCGAGCGAGCGACTCAGTGGAAACCTTGGCTATTCATGCTTTTTCCTCGGCCCGACGATCTGAGCGTGCGCCAATCTGTACCAAAAAAAAGGATTTTCAGGTTTCGGAGCGGCGGTGGATTGGTCATTTCTGATGGAAATGTCCAACCTCTCACCCCCCATAATGAGTCCACCGCCCTCCCCCTGTGGAACGCCCCGTCGGCATCAGCCGACGGGGCGTTTTCATTTGAATCGGGCACCCCTCGTGCAAAGAAACACCCCATCCGCAATTGCGAATGGGGCGTTGTGGTGGGTACGAAAGGGGGTCGCGCCGGTGGGCCGGATGCGGGCTACAAAACGATGCTATCTACGACCTTCGCGAGCTGCCGCAGGTTCCGACATTCCTCGGCGATGTCGGTGTAGGGCAGGTAGCGGTTCATGACGCTGTCTCCGAAGCCCCAGGCGCTCGGGCTTTCGGGGTTCAGCCAGACGACGTTCTTGGCTTTGCTCTGGATGTCGCGCAGACACCAGGCTTTGTCGTCGTTGTAGTTGTTCCGGGCGTCACCCAGAATCAACACGGTGGTTCGTTTGTCGATCGACGAGAGATAGTCTCTCCAGAAGATGCTGAAGGCGAGGCCAAAGTTGCTTCGCGTGTAAACGTTGATGACGTCGCCGCCGTCGAGGGCTCGTTCGATCGCACTGCTGATGTCCGAGTCTTTGAAGACCGGCGTCACTTCGCCCAGGTCTGACACGAAAACAAAGCAACGAATTCGCGTAAAGGCTTCCTGCAGGCTGTACATGAACTGCAGCATGAAGCGCGAAACATTCGCGACGGAAGACGACACGTCGCACAGGATGACCAGCTTCGGTCGTTCCTTGCGGCGGTGCTTATAGATCACGTTGAACGGCAAGCCGCCGGTCGCCATGTTGCGGCGAAGCGTCGTATGCAAGTCGAGCTTGCCCTTGCGTTCGCGCCTTCGGCGAATGGAAAGAATGTTCTTGATGCGTTGCGCGAGGCGATGCACCACTTCGCGCATACGAATAGTTTCCTCTTCCGTCAGGTGATAGAAGCTCTTCTCCGTGAGCATCTCGCGACGAAACTTTTCCATGTAGTCATGGTTCTGCGTCTGAAGCTCGCGCTCGGTAAAGCTGCGCACGGCTTTGCGCAGGCTTTCCATCATGGCGCCCATCAAGTCCTTTAGCGCCTGGACCTGCTCGGAAGACATCCCAGCTTCTTCGAGCTGTTGGGCAAGTTTTTCGAGTTCCTGACCTGCCCCTTCGACGCCCATGCCTTCGGTGGTGCGGCGACTGAAGAAGCCCACCTGAAGCATGTTCTCGATATTGCCGGTACCTGCCTGCTCCGCGGCGTCGCGGATCATGTTTTCGAGTTGAGAGAGGTCTTGCGTGAGCAATGCCTTTGCGAGTTCGCCGAGATCAACGTTGCCGTCCATCTGTTCGAGCATTTCGGCGATCTGTTGCATCAACTGATCGATGTCGATGTCCATGCCAGCCATCTTCTCGCCGATGTCGCCGAATGAATCGCGCAGGCTGTCGTAGAAGCCCGACCAGAACAGGTCGAAGAGCTGATCGAACGTGGCGATCTCGTCTCCTCGCTTGACCATGGTGGTGCGGAGCGCGTCCTTGAACAGATCTCGGTCGTCAATAGACAACTCGTCCAACGCTTCGAAGGCGTTGATGCCCTCAGCGACAGACACACGAATCCCGCTCTTGCGAAGCAAGTTGGTGAATTCGACGACCTTTGATTGCATGCTCAGTGGAGGACTCCCTTCTTCTTGGGCGCGGCGACGGGCTCGGGCGCCGCGATCGGAGCTTCAGCCGCGGCCTCTGCTGCCTTCTGCTCGAGCAGCTTCGAAAGTTCTTTCTGCGCCTTGTTGATGTCGCCCTCGTACTTGAGGATGACGTTCAACGTATCCGTCACCATGGCCTCATCGAGCTCCGTGGCGTTGAGCGCCATCAAGGAGCGCGCCCAGTCGAGGGTCTCACTGATCGACGGGACCTTCTTGAGGTCGAGGTCGCGGATCGAGTGCATCAGGCTCACAAGGTCCTTCGCAAGACGCTTGTCAATTTCCGGAACCTTCTGGTCGAGGATGCGCATTTCGAGTTCTTCGTTCGGGTAGTCGATCCAGAGATGCAGACAGCGTCGTTTGAGCGCGTCGCTCATCTCGCGGGCGTCATTGGACGTGAGCATCACGATCGGAATCTGCTTCGCCTTGATCGTTCCCAACTCGGGAATGGTGACCTGAAAATCTGAGAGCACCTCGAGCAGAAAAGCCTCGAACTCGGGGTCCGACTTGTCGACTTCGTCGATCAGCAACAGAGCCGGCGTATCCGAAGTAATCGCCTGCATGAGCGGACGTGGCACAACAAAGCGCTCCGAGAAGAAGACCGAGTCTTCACTCGCAACGCGGTCCGCGGCTTCGGTCAAAGTCTTGGCTCCGGCCATCGCCTTGCTCACCTGGTCTTTGAGCAACTGCGTGTACAGGAGCTGCTTTGAGTACTCCCACTCATACAGCGCCTTGGCTTCGTCGAGTCCTTCGTAGCACTGGAGTCGAATGAGCTGCCGATCCAAAGACGTCGCCACGACCTTGGCGAGTTCCGTCTTCCCCACGCCGGCGGGCCCTTCAATCAAAATCGGCTTGCCGAGCTGCTGCGCGAGATAGACGACGGTCGCGATGCGCTTGTCGCAGACGTATCCCTGCTTGTCTAGGTCGGTAATGACGCTGTCAACATTTTCGAACATGGGGAGGAGCTCCTATCGCGTGTTTGGCTTGTTTGCTTTGAGCGTTGCTTTCACGACGTAGACAAGAACGCCGACAAGTCGGTCGCAAGTTTAAGGAATTCGCCTCGAATCCACCGACGTTTCCCCGCTCGCGTATGCACGAGTTTTTCAGCTCATCAGATGCAGAACGTGCCCAAGCTTGTCCTTCTTCGTCTGCAGATACTTTTTATTGGCTTCGTTGGGCGTAATTTCGAGAGAGACGCGCTCGATGATCTTGAGCCCGTAGCCTTCGACGCCAGCTCGCTTGACCGGGTTGTTCGTGATCATTCGCATTCGGCGCACGCCGAGATCCACGAGGATTTGGGTGCCGACTCCGTAGTCACGTTGATCGGCCGCGAAACCCAACCTGTGGTTGGCCTCAACCGTGTCGAGCCCTTCATCGTCTTGAAGCGCGTAAGCTCGGATCTTGTTCTTGAGCCCGATGCCGCGACCTTCCTGACGCATGTAGAGCAAAATTCCGCTGCCCTCTTCGTCGATCATCGCGAGGGCCTTCTGCAGCTGCTCTCCGCAATCGCATCGGCAGGATCCGAATGCATCCCCCGTCAGACATTCGCTGTGGACGCGAACCAGCACCGGCTCGTCAGAATTGATATCGCCCTTCACAAGCGCCATGTGGTCGACGTTGTCGATGTCGTTTTCGTAGACGATGCAGCGGAAGGCGCCGCCGGCCATGGTGGGCATATTCGCCTTGGCGACGCGGCGAACCAGCTTTTCGTTGGCCAAGCGGAATTTGATGAGATCTTTGATCGTGACGATTTTGAGGTCATGAACCTTCGCGTATTCCGCGAGGTCGTTCATCCGCGCCATCGTTCCGTCGTCGTTCATGATCTCGCAGATCACGCCGGCTGGTTTAAAGCCCGCGAGTCGCGCCAGATCTACCGAGCCTTCTGTCTGCCCAACCCTGCGGAGCACACCGCCCGCGCGGGACCGCAGCGGGAAGATATGGCCGGGGCGGACGATATCGGCCGGGACCGCGTCGTCCGCGATGGCAGCTTCGATGGTGCGCGAGCGATCGTGCGCTGAGATCCCGGTGGTGACACCCTCGCGCGCTTCGATCGACACCGTAAAGGCCGTGCCGTAGGTCGCGGTGTTTTCGTAGTCGGGCACCATCATGCCGAGGTGCAGACGTTCGAGCTGTTCTTCTTCGAGGCTCAGACAGATCAGGCCACGACCGTGGGTGGCCATAAAGTTGATCGCCTCGGGCGTCACCATGTCGGCCGCCATGCAGAGGTCGCCTTCGTTCTCTCGATCTTCATCGTCGACCAAGATCACCATCTTGCCCGCGGCAATGTCCGCGATGGCATCTTCGATGGGACTCACGATGGAGTCCGGATGGTCGTGATGGCCGCGCAATACTTCGTCTTCCAAGGGGATCACGTTGCTCACACTCGTGTCGTCGTTCTTGTCGTTTGACATCTCGAAAAGGACCTCACTTGCCGTCTGGGTCGCGGCTGCGATTGGATCAATTGTGGCGGGTGCGCCGCGCGGGTGATGGATCTTCGTTGCGTCGTGCGCCGGAGGGCGCTCCGATGCAGGGACTGAGGGTTTGGGCGTCGGGATACGCCTGGGCTTGCTCTTGCTAAGGGACGTGCTGGAATTTGGGCACTACGCCGACCGATCTGCCGACCATCGCGGTCAACTGGGCCTCAAAGATCGGTAGGTACAACACTGATTTCGCTTGGGATTACGCTATCAGCGCGACCGCGGGGTGTCAATTAGGCAGTGCCACTGCCAGTTCCTGGGGGCGAGGCGAAATTACGCAGCAAGCCCTTCAAGAAGTCTTCCTCAGACAGCCCGAACTTCGTTGCAAAGTCGTGCTTTTCGTCGAGGCTTCGGTACAGCACCCGCATGAGTTCCCGGTAGGTTTCGATCACGCCTTCGCCGCGCAGGGCAACCGCCGGGAACGTAGGAAAACCTTGCCACGCGTCGCGAATTTCTTGCAGAGGCTTCACGTCGGGCAAGTCGCGCTTGTTGAACTGAACGACCTTCGGAATGCGCTCAAAGTCAAAACCGTTGGCCTTGAGGTTGGCTTCCATGTCGCGCCATGAATAGGCGTTCGCACTCGCTGACGCGCGCTGAGAATCGGCAATGAACGCGATGGCGTCCGCACCGGCCAAAACCACCTTGCGCGTCGACTTGTGCATCACCTGCCCGGGCACCGTAAAGACTTTTGTCTTGATGGAGAAGCCACCAGACGTGGTGAATTCAACAGGCAAGAAGTCGAAGTAGAGCGTGCGGTCGTCCTTGGTATCGAGGGTGACCATCTTGCCGCGGGAGTCGGGGTTCATCAATTCATGCAGCTTGAGCAGGTTCGACGTCTTTCCCGAGAGCGCCGGGCCGTAATAGACCACCTTCACGCTGATCTCGCGATTCGCCATGTTGATCTGAACCATGCTGCCAACTCCTCACACCACCGCGCAGACGGAGATGTCCCAATGCTTTCGTTCCCAATCGGCAAATTGGCCCCGAAGGTGTAGGCGGAGAATGCGTATCGGGGCAGAAATATCCCGGTTTGGGGCGCCCTTATCCCCCCAGGAAGCGGGACAGCAGTTGGCGTGCCGCAGCGCCTGGGGTCGTCTCGCGCGACTCCACCGCTGACTCTAGGCCCGCAATCTCGTCGGCAACGCCCGCATCGGTGCGGAACGCTGCCTTGAGGCCGTCTTCTACGAGGGACCACATCCAGTCTCGCGCCTGTCGCCGCCGTCGTGCCTCCAGTTCGCCGCTCTCACTGAATGCGGCCCGATGTGAGCGCACCATTTCCCACAGCTCTGGAATGCCTTCACCGGTCTTTGCGCTGGCTTTCATGACCGGCGGATTCCAACTCGCGCTGAGCGAGCGAATGACTTCCATCGCGCCTGCGTATTCGAGTCTCGTTCGTTCGGCGACTTCGAGCGTGGGACCATCGGCCTTGTTGACCAGCAAGCCATCGGCAAGTTCGACCACGCCCTTCTTGATCCCCTGCAGTTCGTCTCCGCCTCCGGGCAGCAGCACGAGCAAGAAGAAGTCGACCATCCCCGCGACAGCGACCTGAGACTGGCCGATGCCGACCGTTTCGACGATTACCACGTCGTAGCCTGCTGCTTCACACAGGAGCATGGCTTCGCGGGTGCGCTGGGCCACGCCACCTAATGACGTCCCCGACGGCGACGGACGAATAAACGCGGACGGATGTCGCGCCAGCACTTCCATGCGCGTCTTGTCGCCGAGGATACTGCCCCCGGTCACCGGGCTGGTCGGGTCGACCGCTAAAACCGCGACGCGATGACCGCGCTCGACGAGCTGCAGCCCCAACGCCTCGATCATGGTGCTCTTGCCTGCGCCCGGCGGCCCCGTGATCCCGAGTCGCACCGACGCGCCCGTATTCGGGATCAGCGCTTCGAGGATATTCTGTCCCATAGCGGACTGATCGACGCGCCCGCTCTCGAGCATGGTGATCGCCCGCGCGAGTTCGCGTCGTTCCCCATTGCGGATGGCCTCGAGAAATTCCGCTGAGGGCACCGGGCTCTCCGGCCCGTCACTCATTACGCTCGGTCCTTCAAGACGTTCAAGACTTCGTGCACGGCCTTCGGGATCGCCGTGCCCGGTCCGAAGATCGCGGCGGCACCGGCTTCGCGCAGGAAGTCGTAGTCACGCGGAGGAATCACGCCGCCCACGATCACACGAATTTCGGAAGCGCCGGCCTGCTTGAGCGACTCGATGAGCATCGGAACCAAAGTCTTGTGTCCGGCGGCCTGACTCGAAACCCCAACCACATGCACGTCGTTGTCGACGGCCTGGCGTGCGGCTTCGTCCGGCGTCTGAAACAGCGGTCCGACATCAACGTCGAAACCCATGTCGGCGAACGCGGTCGAGATCACCTTCATGCCGCGATCATGTCCGTCCTGTCCAAGCTTCACGACGAGCATGCGCGGGCGGCGGCCTTCGGTTTCGGCAAAGTCTGCAACTTCTTTGCAGACCGCTTCATACTCTTCATCGCCCTGGTACACGCTGCCGTAAACACCGGAGACCGAGCTCACGTCGGCGCGGTGCCGGGTGTAGACCTCAGCCAAGGTTTCGGAAATTTCTCCGACCGTGGCGCGAAGCTTCGCGCAGGTCACCGCCTGATCGAGCAAGTTGCCCTCACCACTTTCCGCCAGCTGCTTGAGCGTGGCGAGTTCGCGGTCGACATCGGCCTGGTTCCGTGCAGCCTTGATCTGTTCGAGGCGGCGAATCTGCGATTCGCGCACCGCGGTGTTGTCAATGTCGCGCACATCGATCTCGGGTTCTTCTTCCAGGACGTACTTGTTGACGCCCACGATCACGTCTTCTCCGCGATCCACCCGGGCCTGTCGTCGCGTCGCGACTTCTTCGATGCGCTGCTTCGGCATGCCGCTCACAATCGCCTTGGTCATGCCGCCCAGCCCCTCAACTTCGGCGATGATCTTGCGCGCTTCTTCCGCCACGGTGTGGGTGAGTGATTCCATGAAGTACGAACCGCCCCACGGATCAACCACCGCCGGGATTCCGGTTTCTTCCTGCAAAATCAACTGGGTATTGCGCGCCGTGCGAGCCGCCGCATCGGTCGGCAAACTCACCGCTTCGTCGTAGCCATTGGTGTGGAGCGACTGGGTGCCGCCGAAGACCGCAGCCATCGCTTCGATGGTGGTTCGCACGACGTTGTTCATCGGGTCTTGCTCGGTGAGGCTCGCCCCCGAAGTCTGGCAATGGGTGCGCAACATCATCGATTTTGGATTCTTGGGGTTGAACTCCTGCATCATCTCGGCCCACAAGAGCCGCGCAGCGCGCATCTTTGCGATTTCGAGATAGAAGTTCATCCCGATCGCCCAGAAGAAGGAAAGGCGTCCAGCGAACTTGTCGATATCGAGCCCCTTCGACAGCGCGGCGCGCACGTAGTCGAGACCGTCGGCCAAGGTGAATGCCAACTCGAGCACTGTTGACGCACCGGCTTCTTGCATGTGATAGCCGCTAATCGAAATCGAATTGAACTTCGGCATCTCGTGCGCGGTGTACTCAATGATATCGGCCACAATGCGCATGCTGGGCTCGGGCGGATAAATATAGGTATTGCGAACCATGAACTCTTTCAGGATGTCGTTCTGGATCGTTCCCGATAGCTGCTTGCGCTGAACGCCCTGCTCTTCGCCGGCGGCGATAAAGCACGCGAGGATCGGGAGCACGGCACCGTTCATGGTCATCGACACGGTCACGTCTTGCAGTGGGATCGAGTCGAACAGGATCTTCATGTCTTCGATCGAATCGATGGCGACGCCCGCCTTGCCAACGTCACCGGTCACCCGTTCGTGATCGGAGTCGTAGCCGCGATGGGTCGCAAGGTCGAACGCAACGGAAAGGCCCTGCTGCCCGGCGGCAAGATTCGCACGATAGAAAGCATTTGATTCTTCGGCGGTCGAAAAGCCCGCGTACTGACGCACGGTCCACGGCCGGTTCGCGTACATGGTCGCGCGCGGACCGCGAATGAAGGGAGCGAACCCGGGAGTCGAATCGACATACTCGAGGTTCTCGAGATCTTCGGCGGTGTAGACCGGCTTGATCTCAATGCCTTCGGCACTGCGCCAGACCAGATCGTCGACGGGCTTGTCTCGCAGTTCTTTGGCGGCCAAGTCATTCCACTTGCCCATGTCTGCCCGCTTGCCGGCGTCCCAACTCATTTCGTTCTCCACTTGTCTTGCGTGCTGTGTTGCTTCGTTTTGGATCTGCTTCGATTCGAACCGCGTCGATTCACTCAATGATTCAAATGGCCGGCGAGTCTAGCCCGCGCTGGCGAATCGCTGCAGTCAATTTTGCTGCGCCAAGCCCCGCGGGACTCACATCGCGCGTCGGTACCGACCGCCCACTTCGAACAGTGCCTCGCTGATCTCGCCAAGGGAACAGACCTTCGTCGCTTCGAGTAACGCATCGAAGACGTTTTCTGCCCGAGAAGCAGCCTCCTTCAAGTCTTCAATCGCCGCCCCACGTTCTGCCGCGAAGCGGGCTTCGAATGCTTCCAAATTTGCGAGCTGCGAATGCTTTTCATCGTCGCTCGATCGCATCAGTTCGTCGGGCGAAGACACGACATCGTCTCCGTTCGGATTGATGTACGTGTTGACTCCCACCACGGGCAACTCACCCGAATGTTTCAGCGTCTCGTAGTGCATGCTCTCTTCCTGAATTTTGCTTCGCTGGTACAAGGTCTCCATCGCACCGAGCACCCCACCGCGTTCGCTCAAGCGATCGAACTCCGCCAGCACAGCGGTCTCGACTTGGTCCGTGAGCTGTTCGATCAAGTACGAGCCTTGGATCGGATTCTCGTTCTTGGCCGTTCCGAGTTCGCGTTGGATGATCAACTGGATCGCGACCGCCCGACGCACGGAATCTTCAGTCGGGGTCGTGACCGCTTCATCAAACGCGTTCGTGTGCAAGCTATTGCAGTTGTCTTGGAGTGCAGTCAACGCTTGAAGCGTTGTGCGGATGTCGTTGAAGTTCATCTCCTGTGCGTGTAGCGAGCGGCCAGAAGTCTGGATGTGATATTTGAGCTGCTGACTGCGAGCAGAAGCCCCGAACCGCTCGCGCATGGCCACCGCCCAAATGCGCCGGGCCACGCGACCAATCACGTTGTATTCGAGATCGAGACCATTGCTGAAGAAGAACGAAAAGTTTGGCGCAAAGGCGTCCACTTCCATCCCGCGCGCG
The DNA here is from genome assembly GCA_012960035.1 of Myxococcales bacterium. Lineage (GTDB taxonomy): Bacteria > Myxococcota_A > UBA9160 > UBA9160 > UBA4427 > DUBZ01. Next base: position 27,636 of record DUBZ01000036.1, read on the forward strand.
CGGTAGTACTCCACAAACGTGAAACCGTTGGCGAGCGTAAATGCCAGCTGCGTAATCGGGTTCGCTCCCGCTTCGGCCATGTGATAGCCAGAAATCGAAACCGAATAGAAGTTCCGCACGCTGTGGTCGATGAAATACTGCTGAATGTCGCCCATCATCTTGAGCGCAAATCCAGTTGAAAATATGCAGGTGTTCTGAGCCTGATCTTCTTTCAAGATGTCGGCTTGCACCGTACCGCGGACACGAGGCAAGGTGTCTGCCTTGATGCGCGCGTAGGTTTCGGCGTCTACCGCACGGTCACCGGGGATTCCGAGCAATCCGAGCCCCAAACCATCGTGGCCCTCCGGGAGGTCCCCGCCGTATTGCGGAAGGTCGGCACCCCCGCATCGTTCGCGCACAGCGTCGAGCTCGCCGCGTTCGATGAGAAGCTTCTCGACCTGCTGGTCGATCGCCGCGTTCAGGAAGAACGCCAGGATCATGGGCGCCGGACCATTGATGGTCAGCGACACTGACGTCGTCGGTGCGCACAAATCAAACCCAGAATAAAGCTTCTTTGCGTCATCGACGGTGCAGACCGACACGCCCGAGTTGCCAACCTTGCCAAGGATGTCCGGACGTACCGATGGGTTGCGCCCGTACAGGGTCACGCTGTCGAACGCGGTCGACAAACGCGCTGCACTCTGGCCTTTGCATAAATAGTGAAAGCGGCGATTGGTTCGTTCCGGCGTGCCCTCTCCCGCAAACATCCGGGTCGGATCTTCCCCTTCGCGTTTGAACGGAAAGACGCCGGTCAAAAATGGAAACTTGCCGGGCAGATTTTCGAGTCGCAGGTAGCGGGTTAGCGCGCCCCAATCGTTTAAAGCCGGAAGAGCGACTTTGGCGACCGGCGTCCCCGAAAGGGTCTCGCTGTAATTTCGCACGGTGATCGCTTTGTCGCGCACGTGATATTGCTGCTCTTCCGCCTTGTACCGCTCTCGGGTCTGGGGCCAACTTTCGAGCGCGTCGCGCAAGTCTCTTGGCAGCTCTGCGAGAATGGCTTCGCGTCGCCCTTCCAGATTTTTGCAAGCAGATGCGTCGAGGGGGTCTGCCCCTTCGCTTAGTTCGCGGAGCGTTTTCGCGATGGCGTCTGCAGATGCGGCACGCTCCGCCAGAGTTTCGGTTTGTTCTCGATACCCGCGGACGGTCTCGGCGATCTCCGACAAATAGCGCTCACTCGAATTCGGGAGCAACGCGCCGCCGCTTTCTGCGGCACGACCAATACGAGCCTCGCCCTCAAACGCGCTTGCGCCTGAAGCAACCAGATCCCGGCGAATCGCGGTGTACAACTCTTCTACCCCGGGGTCGTTCCATTGATGGGCGATCGCGGGAAATACCGGGGTCTCCTCATCGCTTGCCGCAAACGACACCGTATTGCGCTTCCACTGTTTTCGCACGTCCCGCAATGCATCGAGCGCACCCCGGCGGTCCGACTTGTTGATCACGATGTAGTCGGCGAGTTCGAGCATGTCGATCTTTTCAAGCTGCGAAGGCGCACCGTACTCCGGCGTCATCACGTAGGCGGAGCGATCGACGAGATCGACGATTTCCGAATCGCTTTGGCCGATGCCGGCGGTTTCAACCACAACGAAATCAAAGCCCGCGGCCTTCAAGACAAGCAGCGCGTCGGTGACCGAAGGCGATAGCGCCAAGTTCGCCTGGCGAGTCGCAAGCGAACGAACGTAGACGTTCGGGCCGCCGACGGCGTTCAGGCGAATGCGGTCCCCGAGCAGCGCCCCACCCGATCGACGCCGGGTGGGATCCACGAGCAGCAGTGCGATTTTGGCGTCGGGGGCGTCTCGGCGCAGTCGACGCAACAGTTCATCAAGGACGCTCGACTTGCCCGCTCCACCGGTGCCGGTGAGACCCAGAACGGGAACGTCTCGTCGCCCCTTGGTTTCTGCCAGCTGAGCGCGCAACGCGAGCAGTTCTGGCTTGCGCTCGGCACCTCCCGCGTGAAGGTTTTCGACCAAGGTAATCGCGCGCGCGACGCCGCGATGTGCGTCCGCGGCTAGGGTACTGAGTTCATCGAGCGCGATCTCGCGACTTTCGCGTCGGCAGTCGGCGACGATCCCTTGGATCATGCCTTCAAGGCCAAGGGTTCGGCCGTCTTCGGGGCTAAAGATCTTCGCAACGCCTGCTTCGTGGAGTTGCTCGATTTCATTGGGCGCAATCGTGCCGCCGCCGCCGCCGTACACGCGAACATCGTCGGCACCTCGCGCACGCAGCTGCTCGACCATGTAGGTGAAGAATTCGATGTGGCCACCCTGATAGGACGACACTGCAATCGCATGAGCATCTTCTTGAATCGCCGCATCCACGATCTCTTCAACCGATCGATCATGACCGAGGTGAATCACTTCGGCGCCCTGTGCTTGCAGAATGCGTCGCATGATGTTGATCGCCGCATCGTGTCCATCAAATAGCGACGCTGCAGTGACAACACGGACCGGTTGCAAACGACCGGATTCTTGCGGAACGCTTTCGAGGGCGTTGCTCATCACCTCTCCTTGCAGTCGCGGCCCAAGGTCTGGACGCGCGCACCAATGTGATCGCGATATCGGGTCATCTCGTCGCGGAGAGAAACCAGCTCTTCGATGCGCGTGTCGAGTTCTTGAAGATGCTGGCCTAGGTGACCATCAAGCAGTCGCAGCATGTCGTGGGTCGAGCCCCCGATGGAGTACACCGCATTGAGCTCTTTAATTTCTGCGAGAGTCAGCCCTAGCTTTTTGAGTCGACCGATGAAGGCGAGTCGTTCGAGTTCATCGCCGCCATAGACGCGACGCCCCGAAGCGCGCCGGCGCACGCCGGGAACCAGGCCCAGCTCTTCGTAGTAGCGGACCGTTCGCGCGGAGAGCCCCGTCTGTCGGCAGGCTTCGCTGATGTCGACGAGTTCTTCGACCGCGGCGCCTGATGGGTCAGTCGCTTGGGCATCCTTCGGGGGATTCGATTGAACTGGGTTGGCCACGGCGAGTCTGGCTCCTAGGCCCGAGGTCGTCGCCCAGCCATTGGGTCGACGCGATGGGCCGGAATGGAAGCGGTCAGAGTACTTATCGGGTGCCCAGATTGCCAGTTAACGTCAACTGACTATCGACGTGAAATGCAACTGAAGCGCCCTCACAGGAGATTTCGTTGACCGACTCGAATATCCGCGAGAAAACCGAGCACAAACCTCACGCAGCCTCAGTAGTCGATGATGATCGACCAGCGCCCATAGAGGTCCTCACCGTCCTGGCCCTCGAACTCCTTCGAACTCCAGTAAATGGACAGCAGCGACCGAAACCGTCCGTTGACGAAACCAAGACCGAAAGGCGTGCGAATGACCGCGGTTCTCTTGTCCACTTCATGGCTGTCTCGAAACGTGTTGCCGTCGAGGAAGATATTCTGGACGACCGCGGAGAACTCGGCCCCCGCGAAAGCGTAGAGCCGGAAGCCCGTGCCAGCGTCGTCCCTCGGCGCGAACCGACCTCGGCCAAAGTCGGCCGGCAATCGCCAGCCCGCACGAAGCAGCAGACCGCCGGTCCCCGCGGTTTTTACGTTTCCAAGTTCGGCGATCACACTTCCGATCAGGTCGACGGCGATGCCCTCCCCCAACTCGATGGGTTCACCGGGAAGTCGCCAGTAGCGGGACCGCCGAAGGGTCAGCGCGGGCTCGTTTCTCAGTTGGTTGTCCCAACCTTGAAACTTCGGCGAATGAGTGATGTCGTGGATGAGGCCTTGGCTTTGACGCGCGAGCGCCGCGGGCCCGACGACTCCGACGTCGATCTCTAGCGAGTCGACGTAGGGAATCTTTTCGACTTCCTCGCGATGACGATCGCGGGCAAGTTCGAATCGAGCATAGAAATACCCGGCATAGGGCCGGTCCGCCAGGTCGAGTGACCGCAGTGCTGAGTTTTCGGGTGTGTAAATCTCGTGTCCGAGCGCGACACCCCAGCGGACGTCAGTGGGAGCGCTTGCATCCCCGTCCGCAACCGCGGGATCGAGGGGCGAAAGAATCCACGCAGCACGACGTATCCAGTTTGGAACCCGATCCTCGGGCGCAATGACTTCAAGAAACAGGCCGTTCGTATAATGCCGGTCTTCGCCAACGATGAAGTCATTGTCGATGTTGAACACAACGCGCCAGCTGTCGTTCGCCCAGACACTTGATGGGGCGAGTGTGCTCAGAGCAAAGGACAGAATGAGGATTGATCGCAGACTGCAGACTTTCATACGTCCCTCATCGCGGGCCTAGGCGAGCACGTAGCACTCGACTTGGGAGCAGGCGCTTGAGTACATCTCGTTCGAGCCAGGCCGAAATTTGCGTCAAATGTTCGAGGTCGACA
>DUBZ01000037.1:0-116829 GCA_012960035.1 Myxococcales bacterium
GAATGAACCGCGACCAAGCCGCCCGTCACAAAATATGCCGAGGCCCGTTCGATTTCGAAAAGTTGCAGCGGACTCTGACCACTCGACACGAAGGGAACGGACTCGCTCACACGCTCGTCTTCGTCGTCCGACGAACCGAACATGAAGTTCCCGCGCAGCTCTGCGCCTTCCGACGCACCCCGCCCATCGGTCATTTCACCGCGCGCGACTTCTTTGTAACCCGTTCCAGGTCGGGCACTGTGAATGTCACTCGACCCCAAAAAGCCGAACTTGAATCGCTTTGGGTTCAATGCGTCGCTGAAGTCGCGGATCGCAAGCATGTACTGCACCGACGAGCGCGGTCGGAAGTTGAACGCCGGCTGAAACGCGTCACGCATCTGGCCCGCATCGAGCCAGTCCGTCGCGACAAACCCCGGCAACGTCTTCCAACCGGCCTGGTAGGCGTTTACGTAATTCTGCCGCGCGTCGACGGCACGTCGTCCGCACTCGTCTTCATCGACTCCCGCGTCGAGACAGCTTTCGTTGAGCAATTGCCCCGCCCGCCAACAACTGGGCAAGTAGTCGTCCGTCGGTTCGGGGCACGACAGCGCTCCCTTGCGACCGACAATGACTTCTCGCCAATCGGGAAGTTGTTCGGAGTTTCCGTGGCCGGAATAGATCTCAACAAGGCTTTGCCACTTGGGGTTGTGACCGGCCAACTGTTTGCGCCAGTCCGAACCTGCGGGTGTGTACATCCCCCATGCGGTGCCGTGCGGAATCACCATCGCAGGCACATTCCACTCGTCGAGCTTGGCGAACAAGGTTTCGGGGGTTTCGACGCTTTCGCGACAGTCCGTGGGCAGGTCGCGCACTGGAATGTTGTCTGGGCACGTCGGGACACTCAGCATCTCGCTGATCATGCGGTTGAAATCCAACCCCCGTTGACCGTTCAGTGTTGCAAGACCGAGCCGCTGTAGAGTCGACGGGCCAATAACATCCCGCGTCGCCGTGCTACGCGACGCAATGGGCCGCGCGGGGATTTCGTCGTCGTCCGTTCCCAACAGCACCACGTTTTTATGTCCGTAGTGATTGCGCGGGGTATTGCCAATATGACTCCATTCCCATCCGAGGTACGTCACCAAGTCGGGGTTCGAAGGATCGCCCGCAACGGCGTTGCACTGCCTCACACTCTCGACCGTCTCTTCCCACAATTCCGGCGTCAGCCCTTCGGCGTGATCGTTGATGGACCAAAAATCGAGAGCCGAGCAGTAGCGCGCAAAGTCACACGCGTCCGACGGGGGATAGGCTCCGGCGCCACCTGCCATCGGAAGGTTCATCATGAATGCGTCAAAGCTGAACGTCGTATGAACGTGGAAGTCGCCAAACAAGACTTGCTTGGCTTCGGACGCTCCGACCAACTCGCGAAGCGCAGCCTGGTCAGCCTCGATCTCCGCAACGACAGCTTCAGGCCTCGCGATTTCCGTGACGCTCCCCGCTTCTTCCTGACTGCCGAGCCAACCCCGGCTCGTCACTTGAACGAATACTGTGCCGAGCAGCAGAATGATCACGAAGACGATTGCGATGGTCTTGGCCATGGAGGTGAGTCCTTTTCACGTTTGGCGTGGAGTCTGCCATAAGGCAGTTGTGTTGGGCTGGACGGTGTTGTTCGATGATGCGGTGTGAGTGAACGAGCGAGCCAATCAATCCGTGAGCCAGCGCGCATGCAAACAAAACGAGCTGTCGGCCAACCAGCGAACGACGTGGTCTAGAGCCGAGGGGTCGCGAGTCGCGCGCAAAATGACCCAGGCTTGGATCGCCTGGGCTTCTTCTTCAGTGATCAAGTCGGCAAAGCTCCCCATCCCATTCTTTGCGCGGGTGCCGCCGAGCACGATGTCATTCCACGAATTGTGCACCTCGACACTGGCAAACCGTAGGTCTGGAATCAGCCCGGTGGAAACAGCCCCAGGCCCGTGGCAGCGCAAGCAATTCGCTCCGTAAACCTCCCTGCCCTTCTTGAGCACGGCCTCGCTCGTGTCGATCGACTTTACCGAAACCACGCCTTTGGGGCGTTTCGGGTTCGACGGGACCCCAGCTTTTCCGTCGAGCTTGAACGCAAAGACCTGTCCTGCATTCATTGTTTTGACTTCGGAAAAGAACAAGCCAACCGCCCCGCCTTTGCCAGCGAGTACCGCCACGTATTGTTCGCCGTCGACGCGATACGCAATCGGGGCCGCCATGATGGCGACGCCCGTGGGCGATGACCAAAGCCGCTCCCCCGTGTCGGCGTGATATGCCGAAAACGAACCGGACGCATCGCCCTGGAAAACGAGACCTCCCGCTGTGGACAGAACCCCAGCAGCGGTGACCCCGTCTTGAATAACTTCCCACTTCTTTGTCTGGTTGTCTACGTCCCAGGCGACGAGTCGACTGGCATCGCAGGTCGCCTCACGCAACGGCTCGCCGATCGCGGACAACTCCGAGTACTCTGCCCAATCTTCCCCGGTGTTGAAGGCACCCCGCTTGAAGACGAACTTTGGATCCGGGATATACAGGTTCGCGAGTTCGAACGTGGGCAGGTAGACCGCGCCGCGCTTCGCGTCAAAACTCATCGGGTGCCAACTGTGGGCGCCCATCGGATGGGGCGCGACCAGCTTGGCTTCGTGGGTCCAGTCTGCTTCGGCGCGTTCCACTGGACGTCCGGTCGCCATGTCGACGTGGGTTGCCCAGCTGATGTTGGCAAACTTCTCGGCCGACAGGAGTTCGCCGGTTTCTCGGTCGAGGACATAGAAGAAGCCGTTCTTGGGAGCCTGCATGATCAATTTGCGCGGCTTTCCCTTCCACACGCGATCGATGAGAATCATCTGTTGGGTCGCGGTGTAGTCCCACTGTTCGCCCGGTGTGGTCTGGTAGTGCCAGATGAGTTCTCCGGTGTCGGGCCGGAGTGCGAGAATCGACGCGAGATAGAGATTGTCTCCCCCGCCAGGACTGCGGTACTCGCGGTGATAGACAGAGCTATTGCCCGTTCCAACGTAAAGCAAATCGAGCACCGGGTCGTACGCCATCGAATCCCACACGGTGCCACCGAGCCCTGACTCCCACAGTGAGTTCGCGGGCCAGGTCTTTGCCGCAGCGATGAGCTCTTTGTGCTCGTGAGGTCCAGTCTTGCTCGCGGGCACAGTGTAGAACCGCCAGCGCTGTTCCCCCGTCGCCGCATCGTAAGCGGTGAAGTAGCCGCGGGCACCGAAATCGGCGCCGCCATTGCCGATGATGACGAGGTCTTTCACAACCCGCGGTGCGCCAGTGATCGTGTACTGCTTGGTGATGTCTGTGGTTTGAACTTGCCAGACCAACGCTCCGGTTGCGGCGTCCAGAGCGATCAAGCGGCCGTCGAGGGCACCAACGTAAACGCGCCCCTTCCACACCGCCACACCGCGATTCACGACGTCACAACAAGCGTCGCGCGCCTTCCAACCAGGAACCTTTGGATCGTATCGCCAAAGCTCTCGCCCGGTTTTCGCGTCGAGGGCAAAGACGATGCTCCAGCTCGCGGACGCATACATCACGCCATCGACGACGATCGGCGTCGCTTCGAGACCGCGCTTCGTCCCCGTGGCGTAATTCCAGGCGAGCCCGAGCCGGTCGATATTCGAAGCGTTGATGTCAGTGAGCGGGCTGTGTCGGTCTTCCGCGTAGGTCCGACCGTGGACGAGCCAGTTATCTGCTGCTTCCGTCGAAGTGCCAGCGCGGCTGGCGTCGACCCAGCCCGGACCACGAGACAGCGCTGCGTTTTCAGCCGCCGCACCCTCAGGCGAACCGAGGAGCATGGCCAAGATCGCCAAGACGCTGGGAAGCGACACGGAGCGAGGGATCATCGACTCGAACCACGAAGTGGATTCGACGTCGCTGCATGCGGGAGTCGACCGATCAAGATTCAGCTTGTGCACCCGCCGCTTCATCGGCGCGCGATCGCGCAGCGCCGACAAGGATCAGCGTCATCACGACCTCGGGCACGATAAATTCGGTCCCGAATGGCGCGTGGCCGGCCACGAATGCCGCGGTGCGCATCACCGCAGCGGCGCCCAAGAGGAGTGCCCCCACGTAGAACCAATGCGCTTGGCCCGGTCGTTGCGCGAGGGCCGTCGCAACCGAAGTGGTCAAGAAAAACGCACTGATGTCTCCGATTTGCGTGCTCGCCCCCATTCCGGTCAGGAGATCCATGCGGAGGCTTGCCGCGGCAGCGGTGGGATCAATCATCCAATTCGCCGCAGTGCCGAACATCATGACGGCGATTAGGATCGTAAGAACTCGAAATACCAAGATCATTCTGTGCCTTTTCCCTATCTCTAAGTAAGTCATTGCGTTTAAAGTTTGAACGAGCGCTTAGCCCTCGGGTGCGAGCTCGATTGCACGACCCAATACATCGAGCTGCTCCTTGGGCTCTTTCGCCATTGGATGCAGCATCACGTCATTAATCCCCGCCGCCTTATACTTCGCCAGTCGCTCGCGAACGTGGGCTTCGTCTCCGATGATCGACGACTGCATTACCAATTCGTCAGGCACTGCGGCAATCGCTTCGCCACGCTTCTTTTCGAGCCAAAGATTGCGAACTTCGGTGCAGGCATCCTGAAAGCCAGCCCGCGCGTAAGCGTCGTTATAGAAGTTCATCGTCGGCGAACCCATGGCCGAAAGTTGGAAAGCCAGCTGCATTTTGATCTGCGGGAACAGCGACTCCGGATCGGAGGTGAACCCAACGGCCGCGTCAACACATAGGTTGATGTCATCAAGGCTGCGCCCCGCCGCTTCCGCGCCTTTGCGCAGGTGCGCGAGGTGAGCTTCGGGTTGCTCGGGGGTGAAACAGGTGCCAAGCCAACCGTCCGCTATCGCGCCGGTCATTTCCAGAGACCTCGGCGCAAGGGTTGCGAGATAGATCGGTATGTCCGCCGGTGGCTGTGCGAGGGCGAGAGCCTTGCCCTTCCCTCCCGGCCGGGGCAACGGAAACGCCTCGCCGTCGTACTGGAGCTTTTCTCCCCGAAGCGCCATGCGGATAATTTCCACCGTTTCGCGCATGCGCGTCGCAGGACGATCAAAGGTCTGACCGTGCAAGCCTTCGACGACCTGGGGCCCAGAGTTGCCAAGGCCGAGCAAGAAGCGCCCATTGCTCGCCGTGTCCATCGCGAGTGCGGTCATCGCTGTAGAGGCCGGAGTTCGCGCGCACACCTGCATGATTCCCGTGCCGAGCTTCAGTGTTTCGGTACGCGCCGCGAGATAGGCCAGCGGCACCACGGCATCCATCCCCCATGCCTCGGCGCTCCATGCCTGGTCGACGCCCAGCTTTTCGGCTTCGGTCGCCAACGTAAGCATCGAATCGAAGTGCTTCCTGCCGCCACTGGTTGGGCCCCCGACTCGAATTGCGATCTTCATGGTTGCGTTCCTCTCGTTAGATTTTTGCCAGCCCGAGCCGCGGACGGCTAACCGCTAGCGGGGGACTCGCGAGCGCACGAGTCAAGTCTTTTTCCATGTCGGGTAGTTCGGACAGAATGTCGTTGCGGGTCTTCGCCGTGCCTGCTGCCATCAACAGAAGGGCGCACGAATGAATCGCTGCGGCCCGGGCTTGGCGATCGTCGAGTACCCCATGAGCCCAAAGCAGGATGTTGTGTTGATGGGCGGCGTACATTTGATGAGACAAAGTTTCGGGGGACACATGCTGAGTCAGAACGCGACCACGAACCGCCTCCTCGAGCGCTTTGCGAAACGCCGCAAGGGAACGCTCGTCGCCTTCGCGAAATGCCTCCATGCGTCGTGACTGGGCCCGCAGCACCGGGCGATAGACCACCTGTTCTTCAATCAAGCGGTCAATCGAAACCTGTACGATGGCCTTGCAGCGGGCAATCGGATCGTCGAGCACGAGTCCATTGATGGTGAGATCAAGTTCCGCAAGAAGCTCCGCAACCAACGCGTCCAGGATGTCGTCTTTGTTGCCAAACAGGTTGTAGAGCGTGCGGACGCTCACGTGAGCGTCTTCGGCTAGACCTCGCATCGCGAGCGACGAAACACCGCCGCTGACGATTCGCGCTCGCGCGGCGTCGAGAATGCGACGCTTGCGCTTTACCTTGCCGAGGAGTCTGCGGTCCATGACTTCACAAAGTTGCACGCTGTGTTAATTAAGTCAACGCGCTCGAATCGAGCCTCCCGTCCTATAAAAACGCAAAGGAACGATCCACATGACCATCACGAGCTCACTTTTCGACCTAAGCGGAAAAGTCGCCATCATCACGGGCTCTTCAAAGGGAATCGGGAAGTCCATCGCGACTGAGCTGGCCGGACACGGGGCCAAAGTTGTGATCTCGAGTCGAAAGCCAGGGCCCTGCAATGACGTCGCCGCCGAGATCAATGCAGCTTGCGCGGATGGCACCGGTTGTGCGATTGCCATCCCCGCGAACATCGGACAAAAAGACGAGCTGCAATCCCTCGTCGACCAGACCCGGGAACGCTGGGGACAGATCGACATCGCGGTCTGCAACGCGGCGATCAATCCGTACTACGGGCCCTCGAAGGACATCCCCGACGCGGCCTTTGACAAGATCATGTCTTCGAACATCAAGTCGAACCATTGGTTTTGCAACATGGTGCTCCCCGAAATGGTTGAGCGCCGGGATGGCTCTATCATCATTGTGTCGAGCGTTGGAGGCTTCCGAGCGAGCACCGTGATCGGCGCTTACGGGATTTCAAAAGCCGCAGACCTTCAACTGGCCCGCAACCTCGCCGCCGAGTACGGCCCGATGAATGTGCGCGTCAACGCGATCGCCCCCGGTTTAATTCGAACCGACTTTGCGAAGGCGTTGTGGGAAAACCCAAAGACCCTTGCTTCAGTCACCAAAGGCAACCCTTTGCGCCGAATCGGAGAACCTGAAGAGCTTGCCGGTGCCGCTGTCTTTCTCGCGTCGAAGGCAGGAACCTATGTTACGGGGCAAACGATCGTGGTCGACGGCGGGATGACCATCGTTTAGGCGACGGAGCGTTTGCGGGTTAGCGCCCGCTTCCGAGCTGCGCGCGTGCGTCGAGCAAAGCGTTGCGCGCAGGCTCAAAGCTCGGAACGAGCACCAGTGTTTCTTCGAAACGCACGATTGCGTCTCGCGCGCGCCCAGCGGACAACAACGTCTTTCCCAATTCGAAAAGAATGCGCGGCTCGTTGGGCATCGCGGTCAGCGCGTCTTCATAACGCGCGATCGCATCCTCGTTTCGCCCTTGCATGCGCAGAACCGCGCCAAGATTCACGCGGTGATCCACGGTCGAGGGTTCAAGTTCGATCGCCCTGGACATCAGCGACGTCCCTTCTGCGAAGCTGCCCTGCATCGCAATGACCCCGGCCAAATTCACGATCGCATCGACGTAGTCAGGGGCATACAGCCTTGCCTTGCGATAATGCGCGACAGCCGTTTCGGTGTCGCCAAGTTCTTGGAGCGCTCGTCCCAGGTTGTTGTGGGTGCGCGCATTCGACGGGGCGCGATCAAGGGAAAGTCGATACCGACGCGCGGCTTCGTCGTGATTCCCGAGCCGCTGCAACACCACGCCGTACTGAGCCTCGACGACTGGATGGTCGGACGTGACCTCCGCAGCCCGGCCAAGAAGCGACATCGAGTCGCGCCAATAGAAGGCCTGTTGTCGTGCACCGGCGATCAGCGCAATGAATCCGACGCAAGCGATCAGCATGACCGCTGTCGTTGCCACCTTTGCCCAGCGGCCGTCGAACCGCGAAACGTGGGTGTCGACCGCAAACACCACCATGACAAAGAGGCCGATGAGAGGCAGATACGTATAGCGATCGGCCATCGCTTGAGCGCCGACTTGTACAACCCCAATGACCGGCACGAGCATACCGAGAAACCAAAGCCAACCGACCATTAGATACCGCTGCTCTCGAAGTCGGATGCAAAAAAACGTGATCGTGAGGAGCACGGCTGCGGAGGCCAAGAGCTCGACGGCACTAAGCGGCATCCCACCCGGGGCATAAGGGTGGGCGTAAAGCAGCGCAAGGTCGTCGGGAATGAACATCTTCCCGATATAGGTCGCGTAGCTTACGAGCGCGTTCGCGAGCCGAAGATGAAGCGGGATCTCAATGCCAAGATCCATCGCACCCCAACTGCGTTGCACCATCATCGTGATGCCCGATGCCACAACTGACAAACCAATAAGCGGCAGCTTTTCGATCACGAGCGACTTGGGCGTCTCGCCTGTCGCCTGCCGTTGTCGCGAGAGCGGCCAGTAGTCGAGCAACAACAAGACGAACGGGAGAGTCACGAGCATTGGCTTCGACATCAGCCCCAATGCGAGAAAACTCACGGTGAGCGCGAAGTCGCGCGCCTTCCTCCCGGCGGTATATGAAACGTATGCGTGCATGCATAACAGCCCGAAGAACGCCGAAAGCATGTCTTTGCGCTCGGCCACCCACGCGACGGACTCGACGTGTAGGGGGTGCACCGCAAATAGAAGCGCAACGGCAGCACTCGCCACTTCACGTTTGGTCATACGAACAAAGAGCGCGAAGAGCAAGAACGTATTGCCGAGATGGAACAGAAGATTCACCAAATGGTGTCGCCCTGCATCCAACCCGAACAGCTGCACATCGATCATGTGGGACAGCCAGGTTACCGGCTGCCAATTGGCCGCGTAGCCGGTCGTGAGCGCCCAAGTCACCCCGGCTTTCGTGAGCCCGGCCCGAACCGAAGGGTTGTTTACGATGTGAATATCGTCGTCAAAGTCAACGAACTCAAAAGCGATGACTTGCGAGTAGACGGCGAGCGTCCCGCAGAGCAGGACGATCGAGAGAGCAAGTCGGCGCGCGATCAAAATCTCACTCATCTTCGTCCTGGATGTACCCCAGCGCCCGAAGTCCAGCGCGCGCTTCATCGCTGACTTCTACTTTCTCGTGGGTCTCGCCGGCGGCGAGGCGTTTTTGGAGAGCGAGGCTTCGCTGATGTTGATTGCCCATCCTCTGAATCAGCCCGGCAACGACCAACGGTTCTGCGACGGCACGGTTATGACGTTGAGCGGGGTCGCTGCTCACATCATAGAGTTCCTGGGTCGGCTTTCCGTCGAGGGCGTTGAACGACGGATGCAGAATCAAGACATAGGGACCTTTGCGTATCAGACTCCCACCTTGGTTGTCATCCACCGCCAATACACCAAAGTCCAAGGTCTCATTCCATTGGGTGAGTACGTCCACGAGACTCTTGCCTTGGGCACCTTCGAGGGGCCGCGAGCCGATCAGCGCGAGCAACGTTGGCGCAATGTCCGACTGCCGCACTACCCCGGAAGCACGTTTGCCTTCCAACGCGCCCGGTACTCGAATGATCATCGGGATCCGCGTAATCTCTTCGTGAAGCGTCGTGTGAAGAGGACGCTCGTGTTCGAAGAAGGCTTCGCCATGATCTGACGTCACCACAATGATCGTGTTGTCGTAAAGCCCCCGGGCCTTGAGGCCAGTGAAGAGACGGCCCAGTTCGCTGTCCATGAACGCGACGCCGCCATCATATAGACATCGCGCAATTTCAATTTCTTCTTTCCCGAGCGCTGACTTTCGGCCCCGAGCGATTTCGAGCAAGCGATCACTTGCGCACAAGGCGCCTTCACAAAAGTCGAAGTCGTCGAGTGCACCTTCGCAGAAGACGTCACGGAAGGGTTCGGGGGCTTCGTATGGAAGGATTGCCGACTTTGAATGCACATCATAGAAATGCACGAATGCAAAAAATGGATCGGTACGGCCCACGTCGAGCCACCGAAGCACCTCGCCTACCTGAGCGTGCGCATTCCCAACGCCGCGATATAAATACTCGAGTAGCAGCGCATCGATGTTCCGAGCAAGGATCCCCGACCAAAAGCGATTGGGATGCGGGTAGTGGTGGAATCGCGTGAACCCCGAGGCGAAACCGTAGTCCGCGCCAACAAAGCCCCAACGCTTCGTCCCCACCCACGCAACTGTCTCATAGCCCTCTTCGTTAAGCCGCTCGGCAAGCGTCTCGTGGTAGCCTTGGAGCCGGTCTTCCCGAGTCAAGACACCGTGCGCAAGTGGGTTCAAACCCGTAAGAATCGACGCGTGAGCGGGTAGCGTCCAAGTCGAATGCGAATAGGCTTCTTGAAAGAGCACGCCCTCCCGGGCGAGTCTTTGAAGCACGGGGCTCGTATCGCGGCTGTAACCGTAGGCCGACAAATGGTCGGGGCGGAGTGTATCGATCGAGATCAACAGAATATTGGGTTGGGACGACCTTCCTTCGCCGTGTTCGCCGTCCGACGCACCAACAACATCGGCCGCCATCGCAAAGGCCGCGGCATCCACGACGAGCGAGACAGCCAAGATTCCGGCGCGGTCGATCATCGCGCCAGCAGATCGGATCGCGAGAACACCGTCCAAAGCGCCGCAACTCAGTCCAATCGACAAACCAAATTTGAGGGCGTCACTCGGGCGCAAAGGTTTGGCAAAATCTGGCATGGCGAAAGGATGTCAGGAGTAAGCGTTCAAAGCAACGCCCCGCAAAGCGCACGCAGGTCCGACCCAATAACGATCCAGCGGTGATTCAAGTCTGAAGCGACTTACGCGCGCGCTCGGCAAATTTTTCGGCGGCCTCTTTGTCCTGGGTAATCGAGGGCGACTTCATTGGCACTTCGCATCCCTTGCGGCATGCAGGACGCTCCTTCATGACGTCGAGCCAACGTCGCAGATTCGGAAGTCCTTCGATGTTCACCCCTGACCACTTATACGTTCGCACCCAACACCAGTTTGCGATGTCCGCAATCGAATAGTCATCCCCAAGCCATTCGCTCTCGCCGAGCCGGCGATCGAGCACTTCGAACAACCTGCGTGATTCGTTTTGATAGCGATCGATGGCAGGTTGAATTTTTTCGGGGAAGTAACGAAAGAAAACATTCGCCTGCCCCATCATGGGACCTACGCCTCCCATCTGGAACATCAGCCATTCGATCACCCGCGCGCGGGGAGCGGCGGCGGCGGGAAGCAGGCGCCCTGTCTTCTCTGCCAGATAAATCATGATCGCGCCGGTTTCGAATACCGCGAGGTTGTCGCAGTCGCGATCCACGATCACGGGAATACGTCCGTTCGGGTTAAGCGCGAGGAACCACTCTTCCTTCTGGACGTTTTTCGAGAGATCAATGGCGGTCGCTTCATACGGCAGTTCGAGTTCTTCGAGGGTAACGGATGCCTTCCAACCGTTGGGCGTAGGCGACGTATATAGATCGATCATCTGGGGTTCTCCATGAATAGGCGACGGTCGAAGTCGCTCGGAAACCTTGGCATACTCAGCAGCCATCGACAGTGCCGGTGTCATTTTTATTGGAATACGGAGACGACTACATGGAAATCAAAGACAAGATCATCGTTGTGACAGGCGCCGCAAGTGGCATCGGCCGTGCGCTCGCGAACCGCTTCAATGCAGAGGGAGCGAAGCAAGTTGTCTGCGTAGATCTGAACATTGAGGGTGCTACGGAAACCGCGAACGGGTTTTCCGGTGTTGCGATGCAAGCGGATGTGTCGCGAGAAGAAGACATCGTGCGGGTCATCGATACCACCGAGAGCGAGGTCGGCCCGATCGACTTATTCTGTTCGAACGCAGGTGTCGGACTGGGAATGGATCTCGACTCGCCGAACAGCGAATGGCAGGCGAGCTGGGACATCAACGTGATGTCCCATGTCTACGCTGCGCGAAACCTGGTTCCGCGCATGATCGAACGAGGCGGCGGCTATCTCATGAACACTTCGTCGGCGGCCGGCCTGCTCAACCAGATCGGCGGGGCCGCGTATGGCGTCACCAAGCATGCCGCGGTTGGATTTGGAGAATGGCTCGCACTCAGTCATGCCCATCAAGGCATCAAAGTGTCGATGCTATGCCCCCAGGCCGTACGAACCGCAATGACAGCGACGGACAATGTCAGCACCCAAGCCGCTGCGAACGACGGCATGATGGAACCCGAAGAACTCGCTGAGGTCGTCATTGTGGGGCTTCGGAACGAATCCTTCCTGATTCTCCCGCACCCGGAAGTCAAAGAATACATGCGACGGAAGACGGCCGACTACGACCGCTGGATTTCTGGAATGAATCGTTTGCACCTTCGATTGGTGGGTGTCGCCTGATCGGCGGCGCCTCAAATAGCCCTGGCCGATTGGGCGACGCTGGTATCCTCGCGCCTATGAAACGCGAAGCCCTGAACGTTCCAGAAGTGAATCGTGAGTAGCCCGGTGTCGGGATGGCGCGTTGGCATGGGTAACGCATGGGTTTCAGCGGCGTTGTTCGCCGCGGCTGCGAGTGCGTGTGATTCTCCCGGCCCCGCATCGACGGACATGGCGCCTCAGGCTTCGCAACAACTTTCGAGTTCGACGACAGAGACACCCGCTCCGATTGTCGCGCCGAGTTTTTCGCAGCCTGACTCGAAACCTCCCAACGTTGTCCTGATCCTGGGGGATGATGTCGGCGTCGACCTCGTCAGCGCTTACGCGGGTTTTTTCCCGCCAACCCCTGCGCCGAACACTCCGGACACGCCAGTGCTCGACGCACTCGCGAAGGACGGGATTCTGTTTCGCAATGCATGGACGAACCCCGGGTGCAGCCCTTCCCGCGCTCAGATTCTTACGGGACGCCACGCGCGACGAACTGGGATCGGTGGTCTCGTCAAACACAGGGTACCGAGTGGCAAGCCGCTGCCTCCCGGACTTTCTCACGACATTCAGTTGCTTCCGCAAGCACTCAAAAGCGGAGCCGCCCCGTACGACACCGCGGCCGTTGGCAAGTGGCACCTCGCCTCGCCAGGTCAAGGCGCACTCCACGCGCTCGGCCCGGACGGCGCTTGGTTCGACCG
The DNA here is from genome assembly GCA_012960035.1 of Myxococcales bacterium. GTDB lineage: Bacteria > Myxococcota_A > UBA9160 > UBA9160 > UBA4427 > DUBZ01. Next base: position 12,844 of record DUBZ01000037.1, read on the forward strand.
GTGGGCAGGGTCAGCCTACAACCTCAATGGCACCGGAGTGGGCTACCGAAGCTGGCCAAAAACTTTCGCCACCCAGATTCGCGACGACGAATGCAGTGGAACCTACCCGTGTGAGCGAACACTCCGCGAAGCGGATGCGTGCGAAAACTACGCAACCGTCGACACCACCCAAGACGCGCTTCATCTCATCAACACGCTGCAAGAACCCTTCTTTCTATACGTCTCGTACAACGCACCCCATACCCCGCTTGAACTTCCGGCGTGCGCGCTCCCGGCGAGTTGCTCCGCCGCAGAACTTTCATACAGCGAAGCGCCCCCCACCGAAGCGGAACTGACCCGCGCAATGGTGCGCACCATGGATCATGAAATCGGCCGCCTCCTTTGCGCGATCGATGAGGATGACACGGTCGTAATCTTCATTGGGGACAACGGCACCGCGGGAGACGACGCGAGTGGTCAACCCCACGGCATCACCGCACCCTTCCCCGGGTCTCATGGCAAGGCGACGGTTTATAACGCTGGCGTCAATGTGCCGCTCATCGTTCGCGGGCCCGGCCTCACTCACGGCGTGAGCGAGGCACTCGTAAACTCGACCGACCTATTCGCAACCATCGTTGATCTCGCGGGACGATCGAGTGAAACCGCCATTCCCCGAGATTCTGTATCCATCACACCCTATCTTCATGCGCAACCGCACCCGACGCCGCGAGAAACCATCCTCGCCGAACGCTTTACGCCGGCCTTCACTCCGACCAACTTTGAAACCGGGGCACCGCCCGCCGGCTACCACGCACGGCTCGACCTGCGGTCCGTTCGCAACGCACGCTTCAAGCTCATTGAGCACAATCGCAAGGGCAATATCGAGAGCGAGGAATTTTACGATCTCGTTTCTGGTGGCCGACTCCGCGCTGATGGCAAACCCGGCCGCGACGACTTCGAGCAGCACGATCTGATGCAACGTCGCAGCTCGTGGTCGCCCGGAGGCGAGATCGAGCGCAACTATATGGCGCTCAAGCAGACACTCGCTTCGGAACTGCCCCCGCTCCCCTAGCGACTGCTACGTCCCGCCGTGTGCGGGCGTACGTCGGCATTCCCCCGCCAATCCGTGCAGTCGCTTGCTCCTCAGCCTTCTCGCAGAATCTGGTGCATCGTCATCCGCGCGAGTTGCGACATATGCACTTCGTCGGGACCGTCGGCGATGCGGCAAAAGCGCGCCTGGTGAAAGATGTCGGCCAGCGGAGTGTCTTGCGACACGCCCATGCCGCCGTGAATTTGGATCGCCCGGTCGGCTACGTCCTGGCACATCTTCGGCGCCACGATCTTGAGCATCGAAATCAGATCGCGCGATTGCTTTGCACCGTGCTTGTCCATCTTGTCGGCAGCGGCGAGCACGAGCAACCGAAGCTGTTCGATTTCGCAGCGCGATTTTGCGATGTCTTGCCGCACGCTGCTTTGTTCTGAAATCTTCTGACCAAACGCGACGCGTTCCTCGGCACGCTTGCACATTAGTTCAAGGCAACGCTGAGCGAGCCCAACGAAGCTCATCGCATACTGAAAGCGTCCAGGGCCTAGACGTCCTTGGGCGATTTCAAAACCACGCCCTTCTCCCAAGATCAAATTCTCTGTCGGCACGCGGCAGTCGGTAAAACGAATTTCGCCCTCGCCGCCCGGCGAATGCCAACCTCCAAACACCGAAAGCCTTCGTACGATCTCGAACCCCTGGGTGTCGGTGGGAACGAGGATCATGGAATGCCGTGCGTGTCGGTCGGCGTCCGGGTTCGTGAGCCCCATCACGATCATCACTTCATTGTCGGGGTGATAGATCTGGGTGGTCCACCACTTGCGACCGTTCAAGACATAATCGTCCCCGTCCCTTCTAACTTCGCATTCCATATTGGTGGCATCCGACGACGCGACTTGCGGTTCAGTCATCGCAAACGACGATCGAATCTCACCGGCGAGCAACGGACGCAACCAACGATCTTGCTGTTCCTTAGAACCGAACTTCGCAAGCACTTCCATGTTCCCACGGTCCGGAGCGTTGCAGTTAAAAATCACCGACGACCAGGGGACGCGTCCCATTACTTCTGCGAGCGGGGCATATTCGAGATTACTGAGCCCCGGGCTCCATTCGCCGTATTCCTTCGGCAAGAACCAGTTCCAGATCCCCGCCGCCTTGGCTTTCTCTTTGAGCGGTGCGAAGCACGGGGGAACCTTCCACAAGTTATCTGGGTCGCGGACAAAGTCGTGTACGTCCCCTTCGCGTGGATAGATCTCAGCATCCATAAATTCTTGCAACTTTTCGCGGTATTGAAGGACCTTGTCGCTGTAGTCGAAATCCATTTGCTTTTCCTATTGGCCCCGGCGATATCGCCGTACATCACGACCGGTGAAGTCCGTATTGTGACACTCTGCATGTCATTATACGCACGCGATCAGCAACCCCCAACACGCACGTTGAGGTGTAGAATTGCGCGCAGCATGACAAGGGCCTCGCACGCCTGCGTCAACAACCCGAGCAGGGAGTGACTTGATGAGTCAAATGGACCGAGAGTTCGACGTCATTGTATTTGGTGCCACAGGATTCACTGGGTACTTGACCGCCGAGTACCTCCTCAACCAATACGGACTCGGTGACAATCCGCGCTGGGCGATCGCGGGACGCAGTCCGGAAAAACTCGACAAAGCGCGAGCCCGGCTGCAAGCGGACACGGGTGTAGATACCACGTCGCTCTCAACCCTGGTCGCCGACGCTTCGGACCTCGAACTCATGCGCGACCTCGCGTCGCGCACACATGTGGTCTGCACCACCGTCGGTCCCTATGCGCTGTACGGCTCACAACTCGTTGAAGCCTGTGCGCTCACGGGCACCCACTACTGCGACCTTACAGGCGAAGTGCATTGGATTCGCCGCATGATCGACCAACACCACGAAACCGCGGCTTCGAACAATGCACGTATCGTTTTCACTTGTGGCTTTGACTGCATCCCCGCAGATCTCGGAACGTTCTTCCTACAAAACGAAGTACGCTCACGCTTCGGCAAACCATCCCCGAAGATCAAATTTCGCGTCAAGGGATTCAAAGGCGGCGCCAGTGGCGGCACCATCGCGAGCATGGTCAACATGATGGAAGAAGCGAGCGCTGACCCCGAAGTCCTTCGCACCATGAACCACCCCTACTCGCTCAACCCCAAGGCCGAGCGCAGCGGGCCCGACGGAGCAGAGCCCACCCGTCCGGCTTACGACGACGACTTCGACCAATGGACGGCACCGTTTGTGATGGGCACGATCGACACCAAGGTTGTGCGTCGAAGTAACGCGATGCTTGGCTACGCGTACGGCAAAGATTTTCGTTACGACGAAGCCATGCTTAGCGGCAAAGGCCCAGCGGGCTTTGCCAAGGCGGCGGGAACTGCAGCTTCTTCAATGGCGGCCATGGGCGCGATGGCGATCGGCCCTCTTCGCCGCTTGATCGCGCCGCGTTTGCCGGCCCCGGGAGAAGGGCCCACGCCCGAGGACCGCAAAGCTGGATACTTTGACATTCGCTTTCTCGCAGAATCCCCAAACGACCCGAGCGTAAAAGTCGGAGCCCAGGTCACCGGCGATCGCGACCCCGGTTATGGATCGACGTCAAAGATGCTCGCCGAGAGCGCGGTGTGTTTGGCGCTCGATGAACTCACGGGTCCTGTTGGCATGCTCACCCCTGCGTCCGCGATGGGTGAAGCGCTTTTGATTCGCCTTCAGCAACATGCAGGGCTCACGTTTTCTATTGAACGATAAATACTACCTAGGATTCGAACCCGTATTGCATTCTCCGCCCTAGGCTGAACCAACTTCGGCGCTAGAGTCTTGGGCCGTGAGTCCCCCCGCAAACGCCGACACCACCACTGCACCCGTGATCGCAAAGCGACCGAAGTGGTTGCTTCCTATTCTTGGGCCCGTCCCTCCGCTCGAAGAGAAACACTACTCCCTGCTCCTCGGGATTTCGCTCGCGCTGATGTTCGAAGAGTACGACCTTGCGATGTTGACCGCGGCCCTGCCTCAGATCGCAGAGACCCTGTCGATGGCCGAGGTCGACTTCGGTTTCTACCTCGGCATGATTCGCCTCGGTGCGATTCCCGCGCTGGCACTGATCCCTTATGCCGATCGCATCGGTCGCCGTCGCATGTTTTTGATTTCGCTGATTGGGACCGCCATCGCAACCACCCTCACCGCCTTTGCACAGACACCGACTCAGTTCGTGACGTGTCAGATGGTGACCCGCACTTTCTTTGTTACCGGCTCGTCGATCGCGTTTGTATTCATCGCCGAAGAATTCCCCGCTCCACATCGCGGTTGGGGAATCGGAATGCTCGGCGCCCTTGGCAGCACGGGACACGGCACCGCGATGGGGATCTTTTCTCAGATCGAACACCTCCCGTACGGATGGCGCTCTCTGTACATGATCGGCGTTGTCCCGATCTTGCTGTTCCCGTTCTTTCGAAGGCGGATCCCGGAGACCGAACGTTTCGAGCGGCATCAGTCCTCCGACGCAAAAACCGCAACGACCTACTCGATCGGCCCTCTGTTCGACATGTTTCGAACCGCACCTGACCGCGCGATAGGCGTCGCCATCGCAGGCTTCCTTCCGTCCGTGGGCGTCGTCGGCGCATTTCAGTTCACCGGATACTTCGCGCAAACCGTTCACGGCTGGAGTCCTGGCCAGTACGCCGCGATGGTGTTCTTCGGTGGCGCCCTTGGGATCGCGGGGAACGTGGTCGCCGGCCACCTCGCAGATCGCTTCGGTCGGCGTATTGTCGGGATTGTGCTGCTCTGCTCGGTTCCGTTCTCAGTGGCCCTGTTCTACCTAGGGCCCGGATGGGCAATCACCTTCGGCTGGATCGGCTTCTTATTCGGATCCGGAGGTGGACGCGTGATCTTGCGAGCCATGTCGGCCGAAGTCTTTCCCACCGAACATCGTGCATCAGCAATGGGGCTCTGGACGATCCTCGATGCGCTAGGCGGTGCGACCGGTCTGTTTCTTCTTTACTTCGCACGCCCCGAGCCGGGAGATTTTGCAATGATCACGTCAGCACTCTCGATTGCGACCGCCGCTGGCGGTTTCGTACTCGTCTTTTTCCCCGAGACATCCCAACGCGAACTAGAAGCCATCACACACTAGGACGCGCGCACTACAGGTTCGCAACTTCCTGTTCGAGCAACTCGGCATAGCGTTCGCGAGCCGCTGCACGACGGGTCGGGATGTGGGCGCTCGGGAACAACCCATCGACAGGCTTGTAGTCCCTCAACACTTGCTTCGCGATCGTCACTTTGTGGACTTCGGTCGGGCCGTCCGCAATCGCCATCACCTGCGCGCCCACCATCATGCGCGAAAATGGCATCTCGTTTGAGATCCCAAGGGCGCCGTGCACCTGCATCGCTCGCTGGGCCACGTCGTGATAGACCTTCGGCATCGCGACCTTGATCGCGGCGATGTCTTTGCGGGTCTTTCGGTAGTCGTTGTACTTGTCGATCAACCACGCGGTCCGGAGCACGAGCAACTTAAACTGCTCGATTTCGATGTAGCTGTCGGCAATCTTGTCCTGCACAAGTTGGTAGTCCGCAAGCCGACCGTCGCGCGTTTCACGAGAGAGCGCTCGCTCGCACATCATGTCGAAACATCGCTTGAGTTGGCCGACCGTGCGCATCGCGTGATGAATACGGCCACCCCCCAGGCGGGTTTGCGCGATCACGAACGCCGAACCCGGTGCACCCAACATGTGGTCGCCCGAGACGCGAACGTTTTCGTATTTGATATACGCATGGCTCGCGTGCTCTTCGCTCTCGGTTCCAACACCCACGTTGCGCACGATGTTCACGCCGGGCGTGTCCGTCGGAACGATCAGCATGCTCATGCCTTCGTACGGGCTCACGTCCGGGTCAGTCACCGCCATCACAATCAAGAACGACGCGTAACGGGCATTCGACGAAAACCACTTTTCGCCATTGATCACCCAGTCATCGCCTTCCTTTACCGCGCGGGTTGTGAACAGTGTGGGATCGGCGCCCGCGTGGGGCTCGGTCATCGAATAGCAAGACGAGATTTCGCCCTCGAGCAGCGGGTGCAAGTACTTCTTCTTTTGTTCGTCGCTGCCGTAGTGGGCGAGGATTTCCGCGTTGCCTGAGTCGGGCGCCTGGCAACCAAACACCGAAGGTGCCCAGCCCGACCGACCCAAGATTTCGTTCATCAAGCCCAGCTTGAGCTGGCCGAAGCCGGGGCCACCGAGATCTGCGCCGAGGTGACAGGCCCAGAGACCGCGCTCTTTTACCTGCGCTTGCAGAGGCTTCAGGATCTTCATCGCGAGTTCGTCGCTCTTGTCGTACGGGTCACTCAGCACGTAGTCGAGAGGCTCGACTTCGTCGCGGACGAATGCGTCCATCCAGTTGAGCTCTCGCTGAAATTCGTCTTCGGTTTCGAAATCCCACGCCATGCTGGTTTCCTCCGGTAATCGTCGAGCGGTGGTGGCAGACGAAGCAACATAGCGGCTCGCAGTCTGGGTGCGGTGCTCGCTTCCCGCGTCGCCTCGCCCAAAACGAAACGAGCGCTCCAGCCAGGGCTGGAGCGCTCGAATATCGTACGAACTCGTTGAGAGTTCGGCTGCTACGGGGCGTTTGCCGAGTCGCTAGAGCGTCGCGATCAGAGGCGCGATGAGCAGACTCACAACGCTCATCACCTTGATCAGAATGGCGACGCCGGGGCCTGACGTGTCCTTGAAGGGATCGCCGACCGTGTCACCAATGACTGCTGCCTTGTGGGCTTCGGAACCCTTCGGGTGTCCTTCCAAGCCGCCGGCCTCGATGTACTTCTTGGCGTTGTCCCAAGCACCACCCGCGTTCGCCATGAAGAGCGAAAGCGATGCGCCAACGGCAACCGAACCGGCGAGCATGCCGGCGAGAGACGCGGGGCCAAGCAAGAAGCCGACTGCAACCGGAGCCACGATGGCCACCGAACCGGGCAACACCATCTCGCTGAGTGCTGCCTTCGTTGCGATGTCGACGATCGTGATGCTCTCGGGCTCAGCCTTCCCTTCACGCAAACCCGGGATCTCATCGAACTGCCGCTTGATCTCTTCGATGATCGCTTGGGCGGCTTTGCCGACTGCGATCATCGTGCTCGCGCCAACCGCGTACGGGAGACACGCGCCAATCAAGAGACCAACCAGGATGGGAGCATCGTCGAGCCTCAAGACCAAGCTTGACATTCCCGCGGCTTCGCGCACGTGGTTGATTTCGAGGATGAACGCGGAGAACAAACTCAACACCGTGAGCGTCGCCGAACCGATTGCAAAGCCCTTGCCGATGGCCGCAGTCGTGTTGCCGACCGAGTCAAGTTCGTCCGTGATGGCACGAACCTCAGGGCCGAGCTTGCTCATCTCACTGATGCCACCAGCGTTGTCTGAAATCGGACCGTACGCATCAACCGTCATCACGATTGCTGTGCCCGCGAGCATGCCAACGGCGCCCATCGCGATGCCATAGAGGCCCATGCCTTCGGGCATCACTGCGTTCGCGATAAAGCCAACGACCGCGACGATGAAGAGCGATACCACGGTGCTCTGCATGCCAACTGCGAGACCGTAGATCACGCCGGTACCCGCGCCCGTCTTGGACGCTTCCGCAACGCGCTCTATCGGAGCCCATGCGGTGTAGTACTCGGTGATCAAACCGATCAGCGCGCCACCGATGGCACCTGCCGCCAAGGCGTAGGTCACAGACTGGCTGACACCGAGCATCGGCATCAGGATGTAGCCAACGATGCAGATAATGATCGACGGCACGATCAGCGCAGCGCGCAGCACCATGGCAGGGCTGTTCTGGCGAAGCATTCGAGCGATAAAGATGCACACGATGCTAACCGCGAGACCGACACCTGAGAGAAAGATCGGCAAGGTCACCGCAAGGAACTTCGCTTCTTCGCCGACTTGCCCATCGGTGAAGAGAGAGTCGACGTATTCCGACTTTGCCGTGAGCGCGATCGCCATGGCGGCGACAATGGCCGCAACCAAGGACTCGTAGATGTCTGCGCCCATGCCCGCGACGTCGCCAACGTTGTCACCCACGTTGTCCGCGATACCACCGGGGTTGCGCGGATCGTCTTCCGGGATGCCTTCGATCACCTTGCCCGCGATGTCCGAACCGACGTCAGCGGCCTTGGTGTAAATGCCGCCGCCGATGCGGGAGAACAGTGCGATCGACGAGGCGCCTACCGCGAAGCTGTGAAGCACGGTGGAGAGACGCGGATCGTCAACGTAGATGAGGTAGAGCCCGCCAAGGCCGAGAAGTGCGGTGGCCGCAACGAAGAGGCCCATGACTGCGCCGCCGTCGAGGGCGGTGAGAAGTGCGTCGGGCTTGCTTCCCGTGCGCGCTGCCTGGGTCGTTCGAACGTTCGCGAACGTTGCAGCCTTCATTCCAACGAAACCGGAGAGCAACGAAAGGAAAGCGCCGATCAAGAAGCAAGTGCCGGCGAGCAGACCAGTCCCGTGTCCTTGGAACGCGAAGAAGAGCAGGCCAAACACCACGACCGAGTAGACCGCGAGCACTTTGTACTCGCGCATCAAGAAGGCCATCGAACCTTCGCGGATGTAGCGCGCGATCAAGTTCATCGTGTCCGTGCCTTCCGGGAGTGCCTTCACCCGGAAATAGAAGAAGCACGCAACGGCGATGCCTACGACGCTCGCTACGAGCGGCATCAACGTCAGTTGTTGGATCAATTCGCTGTTCATCTGGAGTCCATCCTGTATCGGTCAATTGCTAGTCCGAGGAACCCTTCCCTCGGTTGCTGTTGGACCCATTTTGATGGGTCCAGTCGGGTAAATTGAGTCGTGCGTTAAGGAGCTGCGCGCCGCGAGGATGCTGACCTGTCCCCCGCCGATCCGGCACTCCATCTGATTTCGTTCGTTCGGGTGTCCTTGGGTTGGGCAACGAAGTCTGCCCTGCGCTCTTCTGCGATATCAGCGACCTGAGCGTTCTTGGATTCGAGCGATCGTTTGCCGGGCGCCGCCATCGCAAGGAGCACCGAATACTCGGCGGCTCAAACTGCGCGGGACGCAACTTGTCTCGGGCACCTGATTAGCCATTCCGCGCAGGGCCAGCAAGCAATTTGTCCTGTTTTTTCGCACCGTTGCCGCGTCACCGCGACGGAAACAACCCGCTCGGCGATGCCTTTCAGCCGACTTTCAGCAGACCAAACCACTCCAATTTCAGGGCCGTCGCGGTAAGTCCGCGATATCGGTCCGAGATGTGCCGCATGCTGCGGCGTAAAGGGTGGGTATGCTGGAGCGCCGAGCTGTCACGGGCCCAGCCATACGCCTACGCCAGCCCTCAGACGCCAGCCCATTCTGACGGAGTTCTCATGGAAAAGATCGTCTATCTGACCTTCCCGGCCTCGGGATTTGACCCGAATGCGTATCGGGACCACCTCCTCCGCGATGTCGCCCCCGAGCTGCTCGCCGCCGGCGTTCGAGGACTGAATATCAGCCCGAACGACCTGCAAACGGAAATTCCGAAGCCGATGCTGCTCATCGGCGACGGCGCGAGCTTGGGTGCAGCGGTCTCTGTCTGGGTAGACTCCCTCGACGCGCGCAAGCCGATCGAGGCGGCTTTGTCCCGCCAAGTCGAGCGATTGGACGGCTACCTCGTCACCGAATCCATCCCCCAGCCGTGCACCGACCGCTCTTGGGTCGACGGCGAACGCAGCCCCGGACTCACGCACTTCACTTGGTTCGACAAAGCAGAGAACTGTTCGGACGAAGACTTCTACTACAACTGGTTCGAAGTCCACACGCCCTTCTCCTTTGACTTGCATCCTCTGCGCTGGGAGTACGTGCGCAACGCAGTCGCGCGCCCCATCACGAATGGCGCGCCAACTGTGCGCGCGATCGTCGGCGAACGTTTTCGAGAGGTTCGCGACTACACCGACCCCGAACGGCTCTTTGGCAACAAAGAAGTCTTGATGCAAAGCGCCAAAGAAGCGGGCGACTACAGCAACCCCGACACCATGCACTCGCTGCCACTTTCGGAGTACATCATCAAGTCCGTTGGATAAGGGATCGGCCCGATCAATCGCGCAGGCCGACCAGCTCCGCCATCATTTCGAACGCTTCGTCCTGTTCGCTGCGCACCGTAAGACCGGTGTACGGCAGCGGCTCGTAGTTGGCGCGCCACTGTTTCTTGATGCGATCGGGCGTTCCGTAGAGACCACTCTCGTCGATGTACTCGTCGGGGACCGCTGCGATCGCTTCATCGCGCTTGCCGGCGGAGAACAATTCGTGAATGCGTTCGGCGGCGTCGCCCCAGCCTTCGCGAATCATTCGCTTCTTGTGAAAGTTGAGTTTGGGATGGCCCATGCCGCCGACGTAGAGTGCGACGAACGGCTTCGCCGCCTGAAATGCAGTTTTGATGTCTTCGGTAACGAGTACAGGCAATGTGCCCTGGATTTCAAAACTGTCGTACCCCTTGCCGTTGCCCGCTCGCCTGAAGCCTTCTTCGAGCCAAGACTTGAACAAGTCGACATTGTGGCGACGCATCCCAAAGGGGAGCCAACCGTCGGTCAATTCGCCAGTCATGATCACGGAATTCCGTGCGCCCGTTCCCAAGTAGATTTTCGGCCTCTCTGGAAAGTGAAGAATCGATTTGAGAGGTTTGCCCATCCCCGCAGATCCGTGGCCATCAAAGGGCAATCGGATCTCTTTTCCGTCGTGCACCACAGGCCCGTCCCGGGCGAATATCTTTTTCATGATGGAGACGTAGTCGCGCATGCGTTCAAGCGGGTCGCCCCACGGTGCGCCGTACCAGCCTTCTACGATTTGCGGCCCCGAAACGCCGAGCCCCCCGATCACGCGCCCGCCACCCGCAAGCGCATCCAAGGTGCCCAACTGCATGGCCGTCATGGCGGGTGTGCGCGCCGCAAGTTGAATGACGCCGGTCCCGAGGCGAATGCGTTTCGTGTGTGCGGCAATGAAGGCGAGTGGGGTGATGGCGTCAGAGCCGTAGGCTTCAGCCGTCCAGACCGAGTCGTACCCGATTTCTTCACAGCGCTTAATGCGCTCCATTGGAAGATCCACACCGCGCGCCGCGTATTCCACTGCAAGTCCGAGCTTCATTGTTTCTCCGATTGAAAACGCGCATCAGCGCCTACGCGTTCAAGCATAAACCGATCATCGGGGTTGCGATACCCTGACTCCCTTCCCTCTGACTAGGAGCCACCATGGATTACGAAGCGATTCGAGTTGAAACGAGCGACGACGGGATCGCGACTTTGATGCTCAACCGACCCGAAGCAATGAACGCGTGGAACGGCGCGATGTCTTCGGAGTTCGAGCAAGCTATCCAGGCCCTCGACATGAACGACTCGGTTCGGGTGGTAGTCTTAACGGGCGCGGGCCGTGCGTTTTGTGCAGGCGCAGACCTGAGCGCGGGAGCCGACTCGTTCAAACCTGCGGACGGGAACGCGACGGACGAGCGTGCTCAAAAGAAAAACTACGCCGATTCGTTCTGGCCCTTCATGATGCGCAAGCCCGTGATCGCCGCGATCAACGGCCACGCGGTCGGCGTGGGCATCACACTTCCGATGACCTGCGACGTTCGCTTCGTCGCCGAAAAGGCGAAGATTCAATTCGCATTTACACGCCGAGGTATGCTGCCCGAACTAGGCACCCATGCCATCGTTCCCCGAATACTCGGGATGTCGAACGCCGCAGACTTGATGTTGTCCGGGCGCATGATTAGCGGCATTGAAGCGGTCGAGTTGGGGCTCGCGACGCGCGCCCTGCCCGCCGAAGAAGTCCTACCGGCTGCACTCGAATACGCGAAAGAATATTTGCTCGCCGCGCCTGCGTCGGTTGCGATCGCGAAGCGACTGCTGTGGGAATCGATCAGCCCATCCATCGCAGACATGATGAAGCGCGAGTCGAAGCTCTTCGACTGGACCACAACGCAGCCGGACTCCACGGAGGGCGTCATGTCGTTCGTCGAGAAGCGCGCACCCAAGTGGAGCCTGCGACCAAGCCAGGATCTTCCCGAAGAGCTTTAGGGCACGAACGGGCTGTGCGACAGACTCCTAGGTCAGACGTTTTCGGGATACTTGAGGATCCAATTCGAGGTGCGGATCGCCGTCTCGTTTACAAAGAGATGACGAATTTTCCAAACTGGCGAATGGCAGTCTTCCGCTGAAATCTTGCCGTCCAACAAATCCGTCATCGCTTCGGCCGCCTTGCCGCCCAAGATGTCGAGAAAAGCCTCACCCAACTCAGGCGACGCTTTGCCAGGTTGCCCGCTGTATGTCTCTTCGACGAAGTAGTGAAGGCCGGCTTTAAAGCTCTTCAACATTTGAGGGAGTGCGGCGAGCCCCGCACCAGGCTTGTCGGGTTTCGTTTCGCCCTTTTCGGCAAGCCAACGATCGACGTCGCGCCGCGGAAGGTCTTTGTAGTCAGGATCGATGAGCTCGGGATGCAATGCCAACAGTTGGCTCGTTTCTACGAGCCCGCCATGTGTGTCGCCGACAAAGTCTTCCGGCGTGACGCCCGGCACGTGGCCAAGAACATGCCCAAGTTCTGAGCCCTCGACTTCAAGCCGGGTGAGCATCAACGAGAATAAACCCACCATGTTGATCCCACACGCTTTCGACACTTTGTCGCACGCCGCCTCGATGGCGACGAAGTGTCGCGGGCTGCCGTGAAAGTTGGAAACGACCACGTTTTTGAACCCCTGCGCGGCGAGGGATCGGCCCAGGTCTTCAAGCACTGCGATGATCGTGGACACGCGAAAGCGCAACGAGCCTGGCTGAGGCACCGGGTCGCTTGCCGCGTAGATGAAGGGCAACTTCAAGAAGGTGCGATCGCGATGGGCTTCGGGCAAATGCGCGACCATTCGTTCGGAAAGCCCTTCACCTTCCAACAGGTCCGCCCCGAGTGGTAGATGAGGGCCGTGGACTTCGAGAGGCGAGCATGTCACGAGTACGATCGCCCGCGCGCGGTCGATCTCATCGAAGCGCTTCTTGGTGATCGTTTCCCAACGCAGGATCTCAGGGCTCGTCATGGATTTCTCCTTAATCCCGTGCAAACCATACCGCTTCGCGAGACGAGAAGCTGACCCGCGAAATCTGTGCAGCACGGTGCCGTGCAGCGAGATACCTTTTGGCGACACGAGCACGAGCCCCCGCACCGCGAGGTTGAAGATGACCCAAATGCTTTCGATCGAACCCAACCAAGGCGCAACCCTTGGCGCGCGGGTCACCGGTGTCACTCTTGCACAGCTCGACGACGCGACGTTCAAACAGATCGAAGACGCGTGGCACATCCATGGCGTGTTGATCTTTCCCGAACAATTCCTGAGCGACGAAGAACAGGTCGCGTTCTCTCGTCGTTTCGGGGGGCTCGAAAAGCTGATCACCAAAATAGCGGCAGACCCGAACATTGGCGTTCTGAGCAATGTCCGTCCCAACGGCCAATTGATCGAACCCGAGGGAAGCTACGCGCTCTTTTTGCTCGGCAACACGTTCTGGCACACCGACAGCTCGTTCAAGCGCGTACCGAGTAAGGCTTCACTTCTTTCCGCGCGACAAGTTTCAAGCGAAGGTGGCGAAACAGAATGGGCCGACATGCGCGCGGCCTACGACGCACTCGACGACGCAACCAAAGTCGACCTCCAAGAAGCATCGGCCATTCATAGCTACCGCTATTCCCAAGGTCTAGTTGGCGGTGTCGACGTCCTCAGCGAAGAAGAATGGAAGGCATTGCCGCCGGTTGAACACCCGATCATCCGCACTCACCCGGCAACCGGACGAAAGAACCTCTACCTCGGACGACACGCTTCCCATATCAGCGGGCGCGACGTTGAAGAAAGCCGCGCACTGTTGAACCGACTCACCGATGAAGCGAGCAAACCACCGCGGGTCTTCAGTCACACCTGGTCGGAGGGCGATATCGTGATCTGGGACAACCGCTGCGTGCTTCATCGCGGTAGAACCTGGCCCGCGGAGCAAGCTCGGACGATGGCGCGTACAACGATCGCAGGCGATGACGACACGAACGAATGGACCCTGTAGTCGTAGCTTCAAGCGGCTAGCGACAGCTAGCTTTCGCAACCCAGGCAGCGGCATTAGATCCGCGTTTGGGCGCGTGCGCCTTCTGTCACGCAGACACCTAGGTCACGATCCCGAACGATCGACTGCCACAATCGCTTTGCCGGGCGCGGCCCCTTCCACAAGCTCGCCATCGCGCACCACGAGCATCCCATCGACGAGCACGTAGTTGATGCCTTCGGAGTAGCGCAGTGAGTCGTCGAAGGTTGCGCGGTCGGTCACCTTCATGATGTCGAAGACGGTGATGTCAGCATCGGCCCCGACGCGAAGCCTGCCTTTGTTCGCCATCGCGGGGACAAACGCCTCGAGTCGCTGTGCGGGCATGAAGCTCAGCTTCCTGATCGCATCCATCAATGTCACTGCACCCTTTTCGCGCACATAGAGCCCGAGCACGCGTGCGTGGGTGCCGGCGCCGCGGGGGTGCGTGCCCTCGATCATCGGCATACCGTCCGAAGCGATCATCACGAGCGGGTGTGCGATCGCCCGATCGATCCATTCGGGCTTCATCATGTGAATGATGACCGGGCCACCCTGGGCCCGATACTTGCCAAACGTCTCTTCGGTCAGGCGCTCCCCCGTGGCTACCCATTGCAAGTCGCCGTAGTCGATGCCGCGTCGTTCCCGAAAGCCCTCATCGAATAGCGCCGACTCGATCATCGTTGAGCCCGCGGTGTAGGGATACGCTTCGGTGGTGACGTCGAGCCCCGTCGCCCTCGCCTCCTCGACCAACGCGAGATACTTGTCGATCGACGAACGCGAAGAACTGTTGATGTGCACGATATGCAGGGCCGCGTCGGCGTCACGTGCGTACGTGATTAACCTCACGATGGGCCCCATGTCTCCTACACCCTTTTGTTCTTCCATGTGGACGAAGCATGGAACGCCGCGAGAAGAAGCGAATTCGAAGATGGATCGAATTTCGTCGGGTCCGGCGCCCGGCGTATACGCGAGTCCCATTCCCACACCGATCGCGCCCGCGTCGAGTTCGTCGCGCAAAGACCGAACCACTTCGATGATCTCTTCGCTGTCCGCCTCCTCGTGCATCCACGCGGTCGGCTTGAACCAACGCTGCACTATTTTCATGAACCAACCGAACGCGCCCCCATCGATCGAGCCCGTCATGACGTGCCCGGTCGAAAATCCGTGTTTCACGTAGATGCGGCTTCCGATGTGACCCGCAGCAGCCCCGTAGTGAATTCGCGCCTTGCCGCTGCGTTCTGCGAGAAAATCTTCGATCCCCTTTACCCCAGCTTCAAGATCGAGGGCGGTCGTGACGCCGTCGCGCGCCATGTAGTCGTACCCGACGTCATGCTGACCATGCACATGAAGGTCGATGAAGCCCGGCGCAACAACAAGGCCTGCGGCATCGATCGTCTCGTCGCCAACCAACGCTGTCCGCGAAATTTCGACAACTTTCCCATCGCGGATCCCCAAGGACCGAATCGCGTCGAGTCCCGATTCCGGATCCATCACCCGGCCGCCATTTACGACGACGTCGTATGCCTCATCGCTGGCGAGCCCCGGGAGCGCGAATCCCCCGACAAGTAGAACCGTGATCAAAGAAGTTCGAATCGTCATTCTCTTCACCCCGTCATCCCGAAGCGTTCGTTCATCAAAGTCATGCTCACAACGCGGTTAAAGAAGGCGTCAAACCGTTGGGCCGTCATCGGAGACCCACTTGCCTCGGGAGTCCGGCCCACGATGGTGCAGGCTCTCGAGCGCACGATCGAGCCGCTTGTCACCCAAGCTCTTGCGCAGCGTACCAGCGACGAATCCACACATACAGGTCTCCTCTTGGAACAGGCAGCCGAGTGTACGGTGCTCCAAGCAAGCGGGAAACCAGGCACATCGAAACGCGAGGTGCGCGACGTGACCCACCACGCGCATCGTTACGATGCTCGGGTATTGTCCGGGTCTCTTGGGCGGCCAAAGAAATGGACGCAGACCGAAGGAGCCAGCTGTGAATCTTTCGAACGACGAACTCCTCACGACAACGCGTGCGGTGCGCAAACGACTCGACTTCGAAAAGCCTGTCACGCGAGACGTGATCGAG
This sequence comes from Myxococcales bacterium, assembly GCA_012960035.1. Classification (GTDB taxonomy): domain Bacteria; phylum Myxococcota_A; class UBA9160; order UBA9160; family UBA4427; genus DUBZ01. Next base: position 29,017 of record DUBZ01000037.1, read on the forward strand.
CGTTGCTTAGAACTCGCCGTCCAAGCGCCGAACGGCGGCAACATGAATAGTTGGCGCTGGATCGTCATCGACGACCCTGACATCGTCGCCAAAGCGGCAGACATCTATCGCGGTGGGATGGCGGACTTCATCGCGAGCTTTGATGACGACGGCTACGTGGGCAAAAACGTGCCTGGCGCCGATCGCATCGAAACCTCGACCACGCACCTGCTCGAAAACTTTCACCGAAGCCCCGCCCTGCTGCTTCCGCTCATCCCGGGCCGCACCGATCCGCCCGGGCCGCAGACGCATGTCTTTTGGCAAGCGTGCCAATGGGGCTCGATCGTCCAAGCGGTATGGAGCTTCATGCTTGCCCTGCGTGCCCGCGGCCTCGGCAGCGCCTGGACAACCGCACATTTGTGGCGCGAACAAGACATGGCTGACCTCCTCGGCATCCCCCATAACATCTACATGCAGGTTGGTCTCTTCCCCATCGCGTACACCTTGGGAACCGACTTCAAGCCAGCCCATCGGGAGCCTCTTTCGACCGTCCTCGGATGGAACGGCTTCCCCACACCCGGGTCGACTGGAGCGTAAACGGATGAATCACAAAAAAACGGTGCGTACCGTCTTCGAAAACCTCTGGACGAATCCGGAGCTTGCCCGGGCCGCCTGCACCGACGACGTCACTTGGGTGACGACGCGTTCGATGCCGATCCCCGGCAACGAGGGTTCGATCGAACACGTCGGCTGGGAGGCCTTCAAGAACGTGGCCGACAGCGGAAAAGATTCTGACACCGGCTACATCCCCGAAACCCTCGAGTACGACCATCAGCGCTACTTCGAAGCCGAGGATGACCACGTCATCTACCAATTCACGATGAAGTGCACGACGAAACTCGGGCGCAGTTACATCAATGACTATCTGTTCTTAGTGAAACTTCGCGACGGCAAAGTCTGTCGCATGCAGGAATACTGGGACTCAAAGCAAGCGTTTGACTTGCTCTACGGTTAACGCTCGCGCCAACGAATCAGCACGCCTCCCCCAACCGCAGCACAGGACACTCCACTATGTCGATCGAAGACCAACTTCCGCGCAACAATCTCGTTGTATGGATCGCACGCATCTGTTTTACATTGATCTTCTTCGCGTCAGGCGTCACCCACTTCACCGACATGGCGGGCTACGTGCGGCTCATGCACGAAGCGATTCCATTCCGTGATTTTTGGGTTGTCATCTCCGGCATTGTCGAACTCGCCGGTGCCCTGATGATTCTGTTTGACCGACATGCACGGTTGGGTGCGTGGTTAATCGTGCTGTTCCTTGTTCCGGTCACGATCACCGTCCACGGCTACGAAATGGTGACGCACAAAGATCCCATGATGCGGGCGGTGCAGCTCTCGTTCTTTCTTAAAGGTATCGCGATGACGGGTGGTGCCCTGCTCATCACCCAATACGGCGTAAAGCGACACCAAGATTGAGCGATGGAACCCAGGGCAGAACCGGTCACGTCTACGAGCGAGACGGCAACGTTTACAATCCAACCGATTGGGCGGGTAGCCCGTGGTCGATCGGTCATCAACATGGCGGTCCGGTCAACGCACTTTTTGCGACAGCCGCCGAAGAAGCTGCCGCACAAGCCGACCTCCGAGTCGTGCGATTGACGGTGGATCTATTTCGATCAGTACCGCGCGTCCCCCTCGCACTCAATTGGCGCTTCGTTCGCGAAGGCCGACGCATTGCGGTGATCGAAGCTGAACTCACGTTGCCCGAGAACGGCCAACTCATCAGTCGCGCTTCTTCGGTCATGCTCGCCCCCACCGAAGGTTCTCCGCGATCGTGGACCCATGCTCCGGTTCCGCCACTTGCTTTGGAAAATGCCGAGGAAGTCGAGTTCATGGGGGAAAATGCGAAGGGACTCTACCCACCCGGCTTTCACTGGAGCTTCGAAATCAAAATGGGCTCCGACGAACACGGACCCGCGGCATGGATCACAACACCGCTCGACTTCTTGCCGGGCGTCCCCATGTCTCCGATGCAGCGCTCCGCCGCGGTAGCCGACCTGACCTTCGGTCTGTCCGGTCAGTCCCTACTGCGCCAAAAGATCGTTGACGTCGATGCGTGGCGGGTCCCGATGATCAACATCGACACGACCATTTATTGGGAGCGCCCACCCGTGGGCCAGTGGTTTGGTTTTCGTCACGCGCTACTCACGGACCATGAAGGCATTGGCTTGGCAGAAGTGGATCTCGCCGACGCCAGCGGCCGACTGGGTCGATCGCTACAAGCCATGCTCGCCAACAAGCCACCCTCAGTCCGCAAAGCAGAGACAGAGGCTTCAGACGGTTAAGGCTAAATCAAACGATCAGCCCCGACTTCGAACCGCAGGGCGGATCAATGGACTAGCTTACGACCGCAACCGACCCGGGCGTGCACGCCGCCCTTTCTGGAGAACGATTCATGGCAGGCCCGCTCAGCGGTTTTCGTGTGATCGACATCAGCGAAGTGATCTCAGGCCCTCTGGCCGCGATGATCCTCGCGGACCAAGGCGCAGACGTCATCAAAGTCGAACCCCCCGGCCACGGCGAAGAAAGCCGACAGCTTGCGAACTACCGCAATGGCATGGCTGCGCTCTACGCCAACTGCAATCACGGCAAGCGATCGATCGGCATCGACCTGAAGCACGAAGACGGGCTCGCGCTTTTGTATCAGCTTGTAAAAGACGCCGACGTTGTCGTTCAGAACTGGCGACCCGGAGCGGCGGAACGACTCAAGGTCGGCGAAACAGATCTTCGCAAGATCAACCCCAACATCATCTACGCCTCCATCACGGGTTATGGCGACGACGGACCCTACGCGGATCGACGCGGTTACGATCCGATCTTCCAATCGCTTACGGGCTACGTCGCATCGCAGACGAACCCTGAGATCCCTGTGCCAGACCTCGTGCGCAATTCTCTCGTCGACAAAGCGACATCCATCACCTTGGCCCAAGGCATTACCGCAGCACTACTTGCCCGGGAGCGTGGCGCGGGCGGCCAGCACGTTCGCATCGCAATGCTCGACGCCGGTCTTGCGTTCTTTTGGCCCGACGGAATGTTGCGCCACTCGCTTGTCGGCGACGACGTCGAAAATTACGTCGTCCCCGGTGAGCGATATCAGCTCATGGCGACCAAAGACGGACAGCTCGTCATGTGGATGGGGACTGCGGACCAAATGCGAGCGGGGTTGCGCGCGGTCGGTCGCGACGACATTGCAGACGACCCCAAGCAACGTGGCAGGTCGATGCTTGAAGAAGCCAATGAACTGGCGCGTGCAGTGGCCATACAAGAGGGCATGGCGAAGCTCACCAGCGCCGAGGCATACGCCCGATTGATCGAACATGAAGTTCCCGCCGCACCGGTACTCACTCACGAAGAAGTGATGCGCGACCCGCAGATCGTTCACAACGGAAGCATCCTCGAAGGAAGCCACCCGGTGTACGGCGACTTTCGGCGCGCGCGACCGGCAGTGCGTTTTTCGCAAACACCTACTGAACCAACTGACGCGCCCGCGCTCTACGGCGAGAACTCAACAGCGATCCTCGACGAACTTGGGCTCTCGAAAGAAGCCCAGACTGCCCTGCGAGAGTCCGGCGCGGTGACGCGCTAGCGCTATTTTCACGATCCTCAATCAAAGAGGCGCCCCCCTATGAGCATGACACGACGACGTTTTATCGCGACGAGTGCACTCGTCGCCGGCGGATCCTCGCTTGCGGGATGCGCGTCAATCGCCGCTGCGCCCGGGCAAAGCGACTACGCCAACTTCGACGCCACTGAACTTGCAAGCTTAATTCGCTCCAAGCAGATCAGTCCCTCCCAAGCACTCGAATGGGCGATCGCGCGCAGCGAAGTCGTGAACCCACAACTCAACGCGATCGTTGTGGAACACTTTGATCGCGCACGCCGATTGGCGGCGGGAACGATCCCAGACGGACCCCTTCAGGGCGTGCCCTTTCTATTGAAAGACCTGTGGACGCAACTCGCCGGAACCGTGACGACCCACGGTTCGCGATTCTTCTCCGATCAGGTCGTCAAGCAGAACAATACGCTCGCCAACCGATACGAGGCCGCGGGCCTTGTGATCTTCGGCAAAACCGCGAGCCCGGAGTTCGGCTCCAACTCCTCAACCGAGTCGCTGCTCTGGGGAGACACCCGCAATCCTTGGGACCCAACACTGAGTTCGGGCGGTTCATCAGGGGGCTCCGCTGTTGCAGTCGCGACGGGCATCGTACCCGCTGCCCATGCAAGTGATGGCGGGGGCTCGATTCGTATTCCGGCCTCGTGTTGTGGGATCTTCGGGCTGAAGCCTTCTCGCGGTCGCACCCCTGGAGGCCCGGGCGCGTTTGACAAGGCCGCCGGTCTCGGCGTCAGCCATGTCGTGTCGCGAAGCGTTCGTGACAGCGCGTTGTTGCTCGACCTGACTGGGCACCCAGAAGTAGGCGACCCGTACGTCACGCCTCCACCCTCGCGTTCGTACTTGGCCGCGACGGGGATGGCGCCGGGACGCCTGCGAATCGGCATCCAGCGCAGATCTACATTTCCGATCGAGACCCATCCCGATTGTATGGAAGCCCTCGAACACACCGCCAGCCTGTGTGAATCCCTTGGCCATGAACTCGGAGAGATCGAGCCTCCCCCACTCCCGGGTGAAGGCTTATGGCGATCGTTCGGCGTGCTGCGCGGAACCTCGATCGCGATGGCGATCAAGAAGCGCGAGGCCGAAGTCGGGCGGGAAGCAACCGCGGACGACATCGAACCAAACAATTGGCAGTCGTACGTCGATTCCAAAGACTTCAGCGCAGTCGATTTCGAACGAGAGCGTCAGTTCGTCTATTCACTCGCCCGGGACATCATCGAGCACCAGAGCGCGTTCGACGTTGTCTTGTCTCCGACTCTCGTTGGACCGCCACCGAAGCTCGGTATTTTGAACCCCAACAGTCCAACCCAAGAATTCGCGAACGCGGCCATGTCGATGGCGGGCTTCACCATCGCGTACAACGTGTCGGGGCAACCCGCGATGACGGTCCCGCTCCATTGGAACGCGAGCTCCATTCCGATCGGCACCATGTTCGCCGGGCGACCTGGCGCAGAAGGGACGCTGTACCGGCTAGCCGCGCAGCTCGAACAAGCTCAACCCTGGGCGGACCGACGTCCGCCAGAGTTCGCTTGAATCGAGTCGACCTAAACTGACACGCTTGGCGCTATGCCTTCGCGACGTCCGCCATCGGAACAAGCTTGGTCGTAAGCGGTGCGATCTCCCCTTCCGGCAGCATGAAGCGCCAGAACATCATGCCGAAGGGGCGCCCTTCTGTGTCGAGCCAGTTGGGCACGCCGGGGTCTGAACCCGCGACTACAATTTTGAAACTTCCGTCGCTTTCGAGTTTGACTTGCTTGCGATTTAGAGACGAAGTGCGGTTCGCGTAGTCAAGCGTCTGCAGGTAGCGGTTCCAAAGAACGACATTGGAGAACCGGCACTTGGGGAAGCGACCGCGAATCACGAGTGCTTCCCCGGGCTTCACGACAAACGGCGCCATCGAATAGACATTGTCGACGGCCGCGTAACCTGTGTTTGCATTGTCGTCCGCGCCGATCGTCGGCTGCGGCAACTGGTTGGGCACCTTGGATACGTACTTGGGCAAGTTGGGTCGCGCGCCGAACGGTTCGATCGACGTGATGAGAAATTTGGTGACGCGTCGAAGGCCCGCAGCCAAGTCCGCGTCCGTCGCGCGTGGCGGCGGCGGTAGTTCCGTGAGCGGCTCAATCATGAGCGGGATGTGGTGAAGCCGATCGGAGGCGATCCCGACCTCTCGCTCGTAGTAGTGACGCGTGCTCAAACTACCTGAGCCCTTGGGAAGCGCGAGCCAGTTTCCGGGCTGCTTCGTAGCACTTGCGATGATCTCGTAGTTGCCGTCTTTGTCGACGTCGAACTGCGTGTCGTTCAGGGTTCCACCAACGCCGACCGAATTGCCCCCGTCGAGGGTTCCCAATTCAACGGTGAAGGACGTGTAGGTCGCGCCCGCGATATTGCCGCGAATGCGATAGCTGTGATGCTCGTCCACGACGGCGTGGTAATAGACGGCGTCAGGGTTGTCGCCGAGGAGTTTCTTTTCGGGTGTCACGAAGCGTTTGAAGTTGGGACGTGCCGAGTCGGCTTCCAAATAAACTTCGAGGCCATGTTGCAGAGAATGGAACAGGCTGTTGCGCGCGTCCGCGAGATCTTCTTCGGTGCGAATGCGCCACGCGGGGTCGCGAAAGCTCGCGTCGATCTTGGCCAGCGCCTCTCGGAGTTCTTCGGCCGCGGCGGCAGATTCAGAAGCGAGCCCGTCCCCCGCTTCATGGTGCGCAGCGTTCGCCACGCCCGCAAACAGGCCAGCCGATGCCACCGCACCCAGGCTGGTTCCAACTGCGGTCGTCTTCAGAAAGTCTCGTCGATCCATGCTCATGACTTCATCTCCTTAGGTGCGGCGTTTGCAATGCTGCGGAAACCAACAGGCCATGCAGGTTACTTCTGGATTTGAGCTTACAAGTGGGCTTCTTAAGAACGCGAGCGAAGAGTCTGGCTATCGTTACGCGACGTCTTCTGCGCTGACGACATAGATTTGATCGGGTGCGATCGCGCGCTCTGCGATGCCATCGAACTTTTCGCCAGGCCCAGCGTAGCTGTCTTCACACAACACGAGGCCTTCGTCATCGAACTCCCACACGATTAACAAACGCGAGCTGTAGAGATAAAGCGCGTCTTTGTCCGCAACTTCGACCCCGATCATCCCGAGCACGTTGCCGGGATAGGCCATTTTGAGAACACCCTCGGTCGTAATGACGTCTTGCCCGACCGACATGCGTTCAATGTCGTGTTCGATGCGGTGGCAACCCGAGCCGACGATGCCCTGGTAGTAGGCCGCAACGCCGTCTTTGCCTTTGGGGCTCTGGGCTTCGTTCATCGCGACGTCGTCGGTCGCGTAGCTGTGATAGTGCGCGTTCGGAGAAACCGTGGCCATGAGGGCGTCGAAGTCGGCGACGCATTCAGACTTCGAATGGGCGATCAACGTTTTCAGGATGATCTGTCGACGTGGGTCAGCCTCGCTTGCGAGCAGCTGTTCGGACATCGCCCAGTTTTTGCGCGGGTCGATCACGTAGCCCATGGAGGTCTCCTGTTTTCCGTTTGGAGTGATTCGAGAAACGACGTTGTTCCAGCAATGTTGCGCGAGCCACTGTTTTTTGCTCGCATTCAGTCGCGACTTCGTGAATCAGACTGCAGGCCAGCTCAATTCGAATCACTCGAAAGGAAACCCATGCGAGATCAAAAGCCAAAACGCCGATCCCTTGAACTCGACGACTACAGCGGCCCCTTTCAGCCCGACCTCCACCTTTCTGATTTTTCGAAGGAAGGGCTGATGAAGCTCGTCGAAATCGGCGGGTCGATCTACGGCAACGTAAACCGGCAGTGGTACCGCGCGGCGATCAAACGCTTCGGCCAGGAAGTCGCCGACGAAATGCATCACGAAGTCTGGTTCGCCGACGGCGGGTCCGGCGATCACGAGAACTACACCATTTCGAAACTCATGGGCTTCGAAGACGCCGACGACGAAACAGCCGCGATGAAGGTTTGGCAATGTCTGCCCGCGATGTCGACCCGCATGACCCTCGAGTTTGAATCCCGCGGCGACCATGAATGGGAAATGCACACGCCCCAGTGCGATGTGCCGGAAACCGGCGAACGCGAAGGCCCCGAAGTCATGGCCTACATGTGCGACAAGATCTGCGGTCACCTCGAACTATTTGGTTTCCGGCACGGGGCTGCACGTTGGAACGCCAACATTCGCATCGACCCCGAAAAACTTCCACCGCGTGCGAGCGACGAAGAACATCACTGCAGATGGCGCATTAAACTCACCGACCAGCGCACCGACTACGAAGCAGAACCGGGCCCATATGTCGAGAAACACGGGTTGCAGCGCGACACCGACGCCGAGATTGTGAACCACGAAGCGGGGAAGTACAGCCAGAAGAAACCGTCAACGCGTTAGCGAGCCGGCAGTCAATCGGTTTTGAATTCGGCGGTCAGCTCGGGCCAAGCTTCGGGTCGCAACGCGCCGTACAAGAACAAGCGCTTGAGCTCAGCGGCGAAGCGTTCGGTTTCATTGCGCGCGACTTCCGGGTCGTCACTGCGTTGCCTCGCCATCAGCGACCATACCAGTGCCGACGTCATGCCGATCACGCCGAGCATTTCGGCATCGATGCCGTCTTGGCTCTTCGAACTGCCGGCCAAACGTTCGAGGGAGTCGACATAGCCAAGCCAACCATTCGGCTGAACCTGCTTTTGGGCCAGCAGGTCGAACACCCATAGGCGAGCGATGTCGGGGCGCTCGTGGAAGTAATGAACGAAGAAATCGATCTGTTCGCCGATCGCCCGTGGCTCGCGCAAGACTTCTTGTGTCTCTCGCGCAAAGGCCGCGCCCACCGCCATCAACAGCTCGTCTCTATTTTTGAAATGTTGATACGTCGTGCTTCGGTTGAGGCCCGCCCGCTTTGCCACCGCGGCAACCGTCAGCGCTTCGGGACCGCGCTCAGCAAACAGTTCGCGCGCCGCGGTGAGCAACGTCTTTCGACTTTGCTTGGCATCGCTGCGCAGCGCCCGAGCCCGGCCTGGCGGAGAATCCACGGCCGTTTTCCTCGCCGGCGGGGTCACGAGCGAGTCTCCCGTTTTGTTCGGCGTCGCTTTAACACGTTGCTCCTTTTGCAATTTTCACGGACGTCGGTTTCAGCCCCGCACCACCCTCTCCGTCGGCTCAGGACCTTGCGGCTATTAAGTCCAACAACTATGTTGGATCTAGCTTAACGGCTGCCGCGGAGATCACAAGCGACAGTCGCCCACCCCAACGACTCGACCCAACATTTTGAGGATCCGAAGCTTGTCCGATTTAGACATCGACTCGGAAGTGATTTCCGTTGTGCGCGAAAATGGTGTTGTCCTCATCACGTTGAATCGCCCCAACGTAAACAACGCGTTGGCCCCTCAACACTTTGCGTTGCTCGGGGAGACCCTCGAAGAAATCGCGCAGACCCCCTCGGATCGCGTCGTTGTTATCACCGGCGCGGGCGGTGGCTTTTGTGCCGGCGCAGACCTCGCGAGTTCGGGCGGCGCCGCCGAGCGACTGGGCCAAGGTCCCATTGCGCGGGAACAGTGGGTTCGCGAACTCACGGCACCGGCCGTTGCACTTCATCGCTTACCCAAGCCAACCATCGCGGCGGTCAACGGTGTGGCGGCGGGAGGTGGCTGCAATCTCGCATTGGGATGCGACATCGTTTTCGCTGGCGAACGCGCACGCTTTACCGAGGTGTTCGTCAATCGCGCACTCTCCCTCGACTACGGCGGTAGCTGGCTGTTGCCCAAGTTGATCGGCTTGCAACGCGCAAAGGATCTCGCGTTTCGCGGTGACGTGATCGACGCCAATAAAGCACTCGAACTTGGCCTCGTGCTCGACATCATTCCGAACGAAACACTGCTCTCCCACGCGCTCGACTACGCGGGGATGTTGGCCGCAAAACCCCCGATCGCCCTTTCGCTCATCAAGACTGGCATGAACCGGCTAGCGAGTGCGTCGTTCGAAGAAGCGATTGAATGGGAAGCGACGGCACAGTCGACTTGTCTCGGCAGCGAAGATTTTCGCGAAGCCATGCGCGCTTGGGCAACCAAGAGCGAGGGCAATTACTCTGGCAAGTAGCGCCAGTTTCGAATCACTCAAAAAGGGAAACACCACATGGACGATGTTCGCAGTTGGGTCGAAGAGTCTCCGTACAGCCGCTATCTCGGCGTTGAGCTTGTCGAAATTGATGAAAGCAGCGCGCGCCTACGCCTCCCCTACCAGGACGCGAACTCGAACCCGGGCCAAGTCCTTCACGGCGGCTGCGCAGCATCGCTCGGTTCGATTGCAGGCCAAGCAATCGCTCGAAATGTCCTCGGCCCGGATTCAGGTCCCTGGCACACGGCACAAATGCAGGTCAACTACCTCGCGGCAGCCATCAACGAAGACATCGTCGTCGATGCCAAGCTCCTCCGCAAAGGACGCGAGCTCTGTTTCGTCGGTGTCGACGTCGCCACGACGGCAGGCAAACCCATCGCGAACATCACGACGGCCATTCGCGGCCGCATGGGAAAACCCGAGAACGACGCATACGTTTCGAGCGGTGATGCAGGCGAAGCCGACCCGGGAAAGATGGGACCCCACATTGGGCAGATTCCATTCATTGGAAACCGTGGCATCCGCGTTGAGCACATGATGGACGGCACGTCGCGGCTTGTGATGCCGTACATCGAAGACAATTCAGACCAAGCCGGTGGTGTCCATGAAGGAGCCGTGCTCGCGTTGCTCGACACCACGGGTGCGATGGCATCCTGGGCCGAAGCGACCCCCGGTCCATACAAAGCCTCGACCGCGTCGATGCAACTTCAAAACCTCGGTCCCGCACCCAAGGGCGACCTCGTCGCATATGGACGATGCATTGAAAACGACGACGAGATCTATTGGTCGGACGTTGAAGTCGCCTCGGCGAGCGACGGCCGGGTGACGGCGCGCGGATGCGTGCTTTACCGGATCGTAAAGTAGAGTTTCGCTCCTCGTAGATTTACCCGCTCAATCATCCACAACTGAACACCCCACTACTTAACCAAGCATTCAACACGAACAAGGAGAGCATTCCCCATGCCCATCAAACCCGAAGCGACTGGTCTCAAAGGTGAGCCCAAGCGACGATCCTGGTCTTCAACCGACGCCCTGCTCTATGCGATCGGCGTTGGCGCAAGCACCGACGAATTGGCCTTCACCACCGAAAACACAAAAGACACTCCCCAGCAGGTCCTGCCCACGATGGCGGTCATTCTTGGTGGCGGTGGTGTCCCGTTCGATAAAATCGGCACGTTCAATGCGGCTCTGATGTTGCATGGCGCGCAGAAGATCGAGTTGTTCGACACCATCCCGACAGACGGCGAAATCGAAAGCACCGGCGAGATCGGCGCGATCCTCGACAAGGGAAAGGGCGCCTCGGTCGAGCTGATTTCCGACTCGGTCAACGTCGCAACGGGCAAGCCGCTATTTCGCAACACCATGACGGCCTTCTTCCGCGGTGAAGGTGGCTTCGGCGGCGACCGGGGTCCAGCCTCGGAATTTGTGCTTCCGGATCGCAAGGCCGACCACGAGGTTCGCTACGAAACCCGCGTCGATCAAACGTTGACGTATCGCCTATCGGGCGACCGCAACCCGCTCCACTCAGACCCGTCGTTCGCACAGATGGGCGGTTTCGATCGACCGATTCTCCATGGCCTCTGCACCTACGGCTTCACCGGCCGCGCCTTGCTCCACACGATTTGCGGCGGCGACCCCGCACGATTCAAGTCAATGGAAGGTCGTTTTTCGAAGCCCGTCATGCCCGGGGACGACCTCGTCGTCTCGATGTGGTCCGACGGCGACCGCACGCTCTTCCAGACCAAGAACCAGGACGACGTCGTCGTCTTCGATCAGGGCATCCTCGTTTCAGCCTGATCGCTAGCTTGATGTGACTCGTGCCGCGGCGGTGCAACGCCGTGGCACGGGCTGCCCCGGCTCGCTTGTCAAACGCTATTGTCCGGCCTCCCTGATCCATCCCCGAGGTTAGACATGACCCTGAAACTCACGAGTAAGTTGGCAATGCGACTCATCGCGACCGCGTTACTCGTCTCTTTCTGCGCAACCGCTGCATCTGCTGAATCCAAGCAGCTACTCTGGGGCGACACCCACCTCCACACCAACAACTCCTTCGATGCGTACTTGAACCGAAACATGTCCGCGAGCCCCGACGTCGCGTACCGATACGCGAAGGGCCTGCCCGTCATCCACCCGTTTCATCGGGCGCGGGTGCAGATCGAAACGCCCCTCGACTTCCTTGTCGTTGCGGACCACGCAGAATACTTGGGCGCCATTCGGACCATCAATGAGTCAGGCATCCCCAAGGATGACCTCGACCTCATCGACCTGGCAAAGGCCATGTACGTCGACTATTGGATTCAAGGCGTGGTCGAAAACGACGACGGATTCGCGGCCTTCGCATCGCTCCTGCCCAAGCAGTCGAGCGTCGAAGAGGCCGCGGCGCGAGGATTGGATTCATCGATCCCCGGCGCCAAGCTGATGGCGCGCAACGTGTGGAACGAAGCGATTCAAACTGCCGACCAACACAACGACCCCGGCAACTTTACGACGCTCATCGGCTGGGAATGGAGTTCGATCCCAGGCGGCGCGAACCTTCATCGTGTTGTGTTCACAAGTGCAGACGCGGAACTTGCAGCGAAGTTCGAGCCCTTTAGTTCAGCAACGAGCCAATACCCAGAAGACCTTTGGGCTTGGCTGGAAACCACGTCGAAAGAGATTGGCGCCGAGTTCGTCGCGATCCCGCACAACTCGAACATCTCAAAGGGCTACATGTTCGACGACAAGAGCTTACGCGGTGTGCCCTTTACGCCGGAGTCCGCAGCACTTCGCGCAAAGTGGGAACCCGTCGCGGAAGCCACACAGATCAAGGGCGACTCGGAAACGCATCCCGCAGTTTCTCCGAACGACCCGTTCGCCGACTTCGAGACGTATTCGCACTACATCCAACAAGATCCGCCGCCGTACGACCCCAAGGCCGGCGACTACATTCGCTCGGCCCTGCTCCGAGGATTGGCCATCGAAGAACGCATCGGCTTCAACCCCTACCGCTTTGGGCTGATTGGCTCGACAGATTCCCACACGGGGCTCGCCTCCGCGGAAGAACCGAATTTCTGGGGCAAGTTCCCGCGTGACTCGATCCCGGAGAACAAGCGCGGCATCAGCATCAGCGAAAACGGCCCGAATGGGTGGTCGATGTCCGCGTCTGGCTTGGCTGCGGTCTGGGCCGAAGACAACAGCCGCGATGCGATCCTCGCAGCATTCAAGCGACGCGAGGTCTACGCGACGACCGGACCGCGCATTGGCGTGCGCGTCTATGCGGGTTGGGACTTGACCGAAGCGGACCTGGCTCCGGGGAGCATCGACGAAGTCGCGGGCGATCGCGGCGTTCCGGTGGGTGGCGAACTGCCTGCCGCTCCTGAAGGCGGCGCCCCGCGCTTCTTGATCCAAGTCACCAAGGATCCAAAGAGCGGCAACCTTGACCGCGTCCAAGTCGTAAAGGGCTGGATCGACGCGAGCGGCAAGACCCATGAGCGGATCTTCGATGTCGCGGCGGAAGATGGCCGCGGACGCGACGCCAACGGGGCTTTCATCGCCGTCGGAAACACCGTCGATCCCGACCGGTTTACTTACACGAACACCATCGGAAGCCGCGCGCTGTCGACAGTGTTCGAAGACCCGGACTTCGACGCCACCCGCAACGCGTTCTACTACATCCGCGTCCTCGAGATTCCCACGCCCCGCCATTCCGTCGGTGACGCGTTGGCACTCGGCGAAGACCCGAAGACGATCAAGCGCGGTTGGTTCATCCAAGAGCGCGCCTACACATCGCCGATCTGGTATCGCCCATAACCTCGCACGGGGCGTGGATTTAGATCGGTTGGCTCGCGAGTTTGCGCAGTGCGCCGGCGGCGGCGCGCTCGGGCGTGATGCTCATGACTGCGTTGCGCATGAAGCAACCGAACGCGCCTTCAAGCTGACCGATCTTTCCAATGCGTCGAGATTGATTTTGCACCCAGCGCACGCGTAACGCCCGACGCCCGACCCAACCTTCAAGTCGCTCTTCAAGTGAACCAGGCTGGGTAAGGCTTTCGACGAGTACCGCCGAATCTTCGAGGGCCATCGCCGCGCCCTGCCCCATGTTGGGTGTCATCGCATGTGCGGCGTCACCCAGCAACGCGACGCGCCCCTCAAACCACGGACTCTTGGGAATTTCTTCGAGGTCCGCGTGAAGCAATTCTTCGGGATGCGTGAGGGCTGCGAGCACGTCGGGGACCTGACCGCCAAAGCTCGCAAAGCGTTTTCGAAAACGGTCAAGTCGGCCTTCGAGCGGATCGGCCTCACCGCGCGGCGCGTTGGCGACGGCAAAGCAGTAGAGCTGGTTGTTGCCGACCGGTGCAAGACCGAAGCGCAGCCCCCGGCCCCACATTTCGCGCATCGCGACATCGTCGCTGGGACATTCGACGATCATGCGCCAGCACGTATACCCCGAGTAGTCGATTGGAATTTCGCCGAATGTGAGTTTCCGAACTTGCGAATGAAGACCGTCCGCGCCGAGCACGAGATCGAACTCTTCCTGGCGTCCATCGGTGAGTTCGACTTCGACGTGTTCCGGCTGTTGAACAAGACTTTCGATGCTGGTCGAGAGGGAAACTGGAACGTCGCCAGCCGCATCGAGGAGCGCCGCGTGAAGCGCGGCACGATGGATTGCGATGGTGGGCCCGAATTCTGACCGCAGGCTCCCGAAGTCTATGCTGCTCAACTCATTGCCGTCGGCGTCGGTGATGGCGCCGCGCCCAAGCTCGATACCGGAGTCGGCGGCCCGCTCTCCGACCCCAATTCGGCGCAAAACACTCATGGCGTTTACGCTCATGACGATCCCGGCACCGACCGGAGCCCACTGGGTGGCGCGCTCAACGATCTCGCAGGAAATGCCAGCCTTACGCAGACCCGCCGCAGTAGCCAAACCCGCAATGCCGCCGCCCACGATCAGGACTCGACGCACTGTCATGCACTCGCTTCTAAATGGGAGCATTGGGTTGTCATGTGGCTGACGGTACAGCCGACGGGCACAGCCGACAAATCTCTGCGCTTTCACTCAGTTCGAAGCGGGCCTTTCGAAGACAACGCCAAAGTCGTTGCTGAACCAAGCGTCGGGGTCCCACTCGTCGATGGTTTCCACGTGCTTAAAACCCGCTCCTTCGAGTTCTTCGACGACGAGTGCAGGGACGATGCCGTGGCCGCCACGGTTTGGGGGGATCCCCTCCGGCGGAAACAATGAAAGGAACCATGCCGGCGGAAAGTCGACGATCAAGAGCCGACCGCCGGGACGAATTGTTTCGAACAAGTTTTTCACGAACGGTTCCGGCGCGGTGATGTGGTGGTACACGCGCCGCAAGTAGATGCCGTCGACACTGGCCGCTGGAAGACCCGTCCCTTCGAACTCTGCCTTTCGGACTTGAACGTTCGAAGCGCCCGCCTCGTCTGCACTGGCTTGGATGTCGTTGCGATCTTCTTCTTCAAGCTCAGTCGCGAATACCGTTCCTGATAAACCCACGATCTTGGACATCGCGATGGCGTACTGGCCATCACCCGCACCAATGTCTGCCACGGTGGCACCCGCGGTTGCGCCGAGATTTTCCGCAACCTGCGCCGCAAACCGATCTGCGGAAGATTCCGCAGCAGCAGAGCCAGCCCAACACAACAGCACCAACCCAATCTGTCCCGCACGGAAATTCATCTTCAAATACCTTGTTAGTTTGCGCACGGCCCGATTGTCTATAGAAATGCTTCCCTTTGCAATGCGTGCGAAACCTTGCACGCAGTGATTGCGTTGAAGTTTTTCAATCGACGGGAAGCATTGTCGTCAGCTCAATCAGCCTTGGATACCCGGCGATCCAGTAGATGTTGCGCAAGGGAGGCGTTGTGTCCTGGTGTAGTCCGAATTCGCGACGCGTTGCCTCCACGAGAGCAGGGTCGCCGTCGAGGAGTGCGGTCAGCAGAATTTCAATTCCGACAACCTTTGTTTCTTCGTCGTCGAGTTTTGGATGACGGCGAAGAAATTCTCGGGCATAGAGCGCGCGGTAAGGCTCGGTTGGCGTTGTAGACCGGAGCAAGTGAATCGTGCCTTGCTCGCGTGCGATCGACGCAAAGTGCTTGTGATTCGGAAATTGCCGCAGAATCTCCCCGGTGCCTTCATCGTTCAAGATCAAGATCTCTGCGTTCGCGACGACGGCCTCCCTCGACAATGTCGATTGGTAGCCATGCCAGCCGCAGCGCCGGTTGTAGGAGTTGATCCCGGCGAGAAAGAACAGATCTTCGAAGCGCTCGTAGGGGACGTCGTCGAAGTGGCCGACGGGATCGTCGAAGGTGTCGAGATCAAAAACGACTCCCGGGAATCCTTGCCATACGAGTGACAGCGCTTCGTTTGATGCGAACCCCGCAATTGCGACATTCTGATTGAAGTTCCAGTGCTGCGCGTGGACCGGCTCCGGTGACGGATCGTAGAGACGACGCGTGTCAGTCGTGAGCATTTGGCCGCGGAGTTCTTTGTAGTGAAGCGAGCGATCAAGAAAGTACGGGGCCTCGATAATCCCTTGTGTCACGGCGAGGTACTGCATGCCAGCAAGCACGACCGCACACGCTAACGCCGCACGCTTCACACGTGGGTTCGAGATGCCCTCGATCCCGGCGACGACCAACAGAACAGCGGGCACGATACTCGCCGCAACGTGCCGCGGTTCTTTGAGGGGGTGAAGGATCAAGATCAACACTGGACTCAACAGCCACAGCCAGATCGCGGCCCGTGGGCTCGCGAGTTGGCCCAGGTCGAAGCGCCGAACTGCGGGCCCCGCAAACCAGGCGGCAAGGCCAAGGAACGGCGTCAGCAGGAAAAGGAACGTCTCGCCAATTTCACGAAAATAGTAGGTCGCGGACGTCCAGGAGAACCAGTCGACCGGTCCCATGAGGAACATAAACGGAAGCGACGTGCTCGCGACGGTGAAGTAGTAGCCGAGGGACGGCGCGAAGATCACAACGTGGATCGCGGTCGCGATTACGATTGGAATGCCGGCGGCAGCCAATAGGTTGGCAGCACTTCGAGGCGCCTTCATCGCCAAGTGGCCAATGGCGGCTCCCGCAACGGGAAGGATCATGAACACGGGAAGCGTGAGCTTCGTCATGAACGCGATCACGAACGCGACCCCAAACACCACCGCGGATCGTATGTCCATCCGTTTTAGAAACTGCAGCCAAAAGGCGAACGCCAACGCGAACAACGCCGACAGCACAAACTCGACGTAAAGGCTTCGTGACAGCCCCACGAGCATCGGCGACGAAAGCACCAGAAGCCCAATCACCGAGCTTGGGGTTTCGAACTCGAGTTCTCGCGCAAGACGGTGCAGCGCATAGAATAAGATCGGCACCGCAAGGACGTTGATCCACAACGCCGCGGGCACCGTCGCCCCACCGCTAAGCAGGGGCATCACGAAGAACGGGTAGATCGAAGGGATCTCGAAGCGATCGAATACTTCGTTCCCTTCCATGACACCACGTGCAAAATCGAAGTACTGGTACGGATCCATCCACGAGAAGAGGTCTCGCTCGCGAACGTCGAAGTAGAAGTCGACGGCGAAAAGCGCGAGCAACACGGTACAGCCCAGCACCGCACGCACCTGCCCGGGTGATTCGCTCTCCTTCATTGCGGCGCTTGGTCCCCCGATGCAGTTGCGACGTGCACGATCGCCCGGCTGCCGACGAAGTACTAGACCGGTGCCGGCGCACCGACAATCAATTGAATTAACGAACTTGGCGTTATTTAACCATATTGATAGCGATATTCCGAAACGAATCGCGGCCCAAAATCTGGAGAGGCACAATGACATAAGATACTGGTCTTTCTCGCATTTCACCCATGTTGATCTAGCCCGATGCAGGCGCGGCGATCGTCGCCCCATCTTCATCACGCAGTGGTTTGGCTATTTCGCTTCGGACCCAGCACCCGTTTACTTCCCCGGTGCACCGTTCTTTGCAGCTGGCGTTCTCGTACTTCTCGCAATTCTTATTTTTCAGCGCGTCGTGACCATCGTCGCGTCGACCGCCTGACCCTTCCCTCGTTTCAACGCTCGGGGAAAAGCTGATTCAAGCACGCGATTTCGTCGAATCATCTTGCTGCGCCACGAATGCGAGTCTGACCACAGGGGCCACACCCGCCTTCTATCCCCTAGTCTCCCATCCGACGATTTTGACTCGGCAACAAGCGAAGGAGCAGACGGATGGCGGAGATTCACGGCAAGTGTGCAGCAGGTTTTGAAGGCGTCCGCGACGCGTTCGCGGCCAACTTTGATCGAGGACTCGACGTCGGTGCGAGTGTCGCGGTCACGCACAACGGCGAA
The DNA here is from genome assembly GCA_012960035.1 of Myxococcales bacterium. GTDB lineage: Bacteria > Myxococcota_A > UBA9160 > UBA9160 > UBA4427 > DUBZ01. The sequence goes on from DUBZ01000037.1 coordinate 47,111, forward strand.
CCCGTCGTCGACCTTTGGGGCGGGGACTGCGATGCCAACGGCACGTCCTGGAAGGAAGACACGATCGTCAACGTGTATTCCACGACCAAAACCATGGCGGCGACCTGCATCTTGATGTTGGCCGACCGCGGTCTCGTCGACCTCTACGCCCCCGTGGCGAAGTATTGGCCCGAGTTTGCACAGAACGGAAAAGAGCACGTACTCGTCGCGCACGTGATGGGGCACACCGCTGGACTATCGGGTTTTGACGAACCCACGCCGAAAGATCTTTACGACTGGAACGACATCGTTGGCCGCCTCGCCGCGCAAGCGCCGTGGTGGGAGCCGGGAACAAAATCGGGCTACCACGCGGTGACGCAAGGTTTCTTACAGGGCGAAATCGTTCGCCGTGTCACGGGGAAGACGATTGGAAACTTCTTTCGCGAAGAAGTCGCCGAGCCGCTCGGGGCCGACTTTCACATCGGGCTCGACCCCAAGCACGACGCTCGCGTTGCAGACTTAATTCCTCCGCCGAACATGAAACTTGGCGGCGGCGGCCTCAAGAAGGGATCGATGGTCGCGCGGACGTTCGCCGGACCTCCCCTCACTGGCAACGAGCCGAAGACACGTGAATGGCGTGCTGCTGAAATCCCCGCCGCGGGTGGGATCGGAAACGCGCGCTCAGTTGCACGCGTTCATTCGGCGCTCGCGTGCGGTGGCACTGTCGATGGCGTCACCCTGATGAGCGAAGCCGGTGTCGAACGCGCCCTTGAAGAGCAGAGTCGTGGCAAGGACCAAGTGCTGAACGCAAACTTCGTGTTCGGGATGGGGTTCGGTCTGACCGACGCCACTTTCCCGATTAGCCCGAATAAGCGCGCCTTCTTCTGGGGCGGTTGGGGCGGCTCACTTGCGGTTATCGATCTAGACGCACGGGTATCGATTGCATACGTGATGAACCGCATGGAACCGAACCTCATCGGCGATCCCCGGGGCGCCGGTATCGTCAAGGCAGCCTTCGAATCGCTCGGCGCGTAGCGCGAGCGAAGTTTCGCGATGAACAGCGAATCGAAAAACCGGGCAATGGGCGGCGGGAGTGCACACGTTCGCAGTCTGCAATTGCGTTAACCGCGCCGAAGCGCCGCTTCCACCAGTGGCATGCGGTCATTGCCGAAGTACATGTCCTCACCGTCGACAAACATCGTCGGAGAGCCGAAGCCGTCTCGTTCGATTAACTCTTCCGTGTTCGCGCGAAGCCACGCCTTGGTTTCGGACTTTGCGATGTGTTCGAAGAACGCGGTCCCATCAAGTCCCACGCGATCCACCACATGCCCGAGGACATCATCTTGTGAAATGTCTTGGAGCTCTCCCCAATACGCTTCAAAGACAGCTCGCGCATAGGCAGGCAGACAACCCGCCTGCTCGGCGAACAAGCACCCCCGCATCGCCTTCACACTGTTCACAGGAAATACCGGCGGGCTCCCAATTGCGATGCCCTCGAAGTTCGCCCAGTCGCGTAGGTCTTTGGCGTAGTGGCGCAGCTTCATGGGGTCGGGGTTCGCGCGCTGTTGGTAGATGCTTTGGTTCACAGTGTTGAAGACACCGCCCACAAGGATGGGTCGGTAGACGAGTTCTGCGTCTGCAGCCGAACACACGCCTTCAATGCGGTGAAACGCGAGGTAGGTCCACGGACTGGAACAATCGAAGAAGAATTCGAGCCTTGCCATCACGTTGTCTCCGGGTTCGGCTCGTATCGGGATCTGTCGTGCAATACGAAGCCACACATCCTAGATGATCCGGCGTGTGCCTCGCGGAAAAAACTCGCGTCTACACCCACGGCGAAGTTTCGACCGGCGTACGAGGCGCGGAGTTCGGGCCTAGTTGGCTATGGTTGAGCGGCCTGTCCCCCCCCCCACACGTCTGAGGTTCCCCCTTGCCCAAGCCCGTCGCCACCGGCCTTCAACTCACGGCTCTCGATCCTGCTTTTCGCGAGAACCCGTACCCAATCCTGAAGGACCTACGCGAGCGTGAACCCGTCCATAACGACACCGAACTCAATCGCTGGGTATATACGCGACATCAGGACGTCAATGAGATCCTGCGAAATCCAGATCTCCTGAGTGACCCGCGCAAGGCACGGCCGGGCACCTTCTCAAGAGAATTTCTATCCGATGACGACCGCGAACCCTCGATGTTGATGATGGACGATCCCGGCCATCGTCGTTTGCGTGAGCTGGTCCGGCATCCATTCAAGCCACATGCCGTCGAGGCGTGGCGGCCGCGCGTGCGAGCCGTCGCAGAGCATGTCATCAGTCAAATCGATGAGCCCGAGTTTGATGTCATTGCCCACGTCGCAAACCCCATCCCCACGGTCGTCATCGCCGAACTCTTGGGCCTCGATGCATCGTGCCATGACCAGTTCAAGCAATGGTCCGAAGACATGATCAGCGTCGCGTTCAACCCGGTTAACTCCGAAGAACAGTTGCAGACCGCCGAGAGAGCCGGTCAGGCGCTCGACGCGTTTTTTCGAAATGAAATCCAGAACAGGCGCGACCAACCCCGCGCAGATCTCATCAGTGAAATGTTGCAAGCGGATGTAAGCGGGGATCGTCTCACAGAGGACGAGATCGTCTCTCAGTGCAACTTGCTACTGCTCGCCGGCAACCTCACAACGAGCGACTTGATCGGCAACGGCATCATGGCGCTACTCCAACACCCGGCTGAACTTGCGAAGCTGCGCGCCAACCCGGAACTCATGACTAACGCGGTCGAAGAAGTGTTGCGGTACGAATCACCGGTCGTAAACAGCGGGCGCGTGGCACACATGGACATGGAGATCGCGGGACACAAGGTGCTTGCCGGCGACTCCCTCAGCGTTTCATTGGCCGCGGCGAACCGGGACCCCGCGGTTCATCCTGATCCCGACCGCTTCAACATCGAACGAAAGAACATCCAGCTCCAATCTTTCGGCGGTGGCCGACACTTTTGCTTGGGCGCGCATCTTTCGCGACTCGAAGCCGCCGAGACCTTTTCGGTCTTGCTTGAGCGGTTTCCCGACCTTGCCATTTCGGGCAAGGGCCACCGCTACGCCGCCAACCCGAGCTTTCGTGGTTTCGCAGAACTTTGGGTCTCTGCTCGCTAAAGATCGACGATCGCCCCCTCACCTCAACCACACCACCGGAGCCCCATGCGATTCGGCGTCTTCTACGAACACCAACTCCCTCGGCCGTGGAAGGACGGCGACGAACATCGCATGTTCAGCGATGCGCTTGACCAAGTTTCCCTCGCCGACCGGTTGGGCATCGACTACGCGTGGGAAGTCGAGCATCACTTTCTCGAAGAGTATTCCCACTCATCGGCGCCCGAAGTCTTTCTCGCCGCGGCGGCTGGGCGAACCCAGAACATTCGCCTCGCGCACGGCATCCGTCAGGTGATCGCGAACTACAACCACCCGGCCCGCACCGCCGAAACCATCGCAACCCTCGACCTGGTTTCAAACGGTCGCGTGGACTTTGGCATCGGCGAAGGCGCAACCCGCCTCGAGCTTGGCGGCTTCAACATCCCCGCCAAGAAGAAGCGCGCGATGTCTCTCGAAGCCGCGGAACAGATCGCGAACATGATGGTGATGGAGCCCTACCCCGGGTACGAAGGCGATTCGTTTTCGATGCCGTGTCGCAACGTACTGCCGAAGCCGCTTCAAAAGCCGCATCCACCCATGTGGATGGCGTGCACCAATCGCGACACGATCCGCGTCGCCGCGCGAAACGGATTGGGTGCCCTCGCCTTTTCCTTCATCGACCCCGAAGAAGCAAACGCCTGGAGCGAGATCTACTACGACATCATCAAGAGTGAAGAGTGTGTGCCCCTAGGACACTCGGTCAACGCGAACCTTGCCGTGGTTTCCGCGTTTTCGATCCACGCCGACCGCGCGGAAGCGATTCGCCGGGGACAGCAAGGCTTCGAGTTCTTTGGTTTCGCTTTGCAGTCGCTCGTCGCTCGGGACAGCGTGCCAGGCTATTCGCAGATCTGGGAGAATTTTCAAAACGAACGAAAGAAGGACGACGAAGAGTTGATCCGCCTCGCCTCAAGCGACGACCCCAGCCAGTTCGCTCACGCCCCGGGAATCGGGACACCGGACGATCTCACCAAGCACCTGCTCGCGCTTCAGGCTTCGGGCATGGACCAAGTAATCTTGATGCAACAAGCGGGTCGCAACAAACACGAGCATATCTGCGAAGCGCTTGAGCTCTTTGCAAAGGACGTCATGCCCAAACTCATGAAGGGGCGAGACGAACGCGAAGCAAACAAGGCCAAAGAGCTCGCGCCCTACATCGAAGCCGCGCTCGCCCGTAAGCAACGCATGGCACCGCTCAATCAGGACGAAGTGCCCGTCGTGCGCGCGTCAGTTGCGCGTGCCCAAGTCAACCAGGGCAGCGCGGATTCCTGACGCCTGTCTCGCCGCTAAACCGGTCGGCGTTCGTTCAGCCCAACCGCGTTTTCGCGCATGATCTTGCGCACTTCTTCGGGAGAAAATTTTTCGAGGTCGCCGAGGTAGTCGAGTGGCTCCGGCATCCCTTCGATGTGGGGCCAGTCCGAACCAAAGATCACGTGATCGGTTCCCATCATTTTGGCCACTTCGTTGACGTCGTCTTCCCAGAACGGGTTGACCCAGACGTGCTCGCGAAAGAGATCCGCCGGGTGGTCCTTGTAGTAGCCAGCCTGTCCAAGTCGGGCAGCCGACTGATTGAGCTTGCGGAACAAGTCGGGCAGGAACTCGGCGCCGTTCTCAATCGAGGCAATACGCAGATTCGGAAATCGCTCGAAGAGGCGTTCGTACGCGATCGTGATCAAGAAGTCGTACGCGGCGCGTTCGATGTTGAAGTGCTTTACGTTCGGTGTGAATGCGCCGCCGAAGTCGGACGAAAAGCCGTCGCGTACATAACCGTGGGTCGTATAGCCGGAGTCCGACGCGTGAACAGCCACCGTGATGCCAGCTTCATTCACCCGAGCCCAGAAGGGGTCGAACATCGGATCGGAGGGTGAGCGCACGCCGTCGTTAAGGGTCCAAACGGCGGCCGGTCGTATCACGATCGTGCGAGCATCTTGCGCGATCGCCCATTCGAGTTCGCGGCACGCCCATTCGACGTCGACCAACGAGATGTAGGGCGACGCAAAGATTTTGCCCTTGTGGTTGCAACCCCAGTCTTCTTCGAGCCAGCGATTAAAGGCTCCGAACAAAGTCGTAACCGCTTCGGGATCGTGCTTCAGAAGTTCTTCGTACAAAACGCCGAGGGTCGGAAACACCCAGACCCCTTCGAGGCCCTGTTTCTCGATCACGTCGACGCGGGTGTCGCTCTTGATGTAGTAGTCGGGAAGCGGTTCGCGATCGGCGAGCAAGTTCGTGCTTTCCTTGCCCAACGGGTTGCCGCGGAGGTAGTCGCTGATTGCCCCCGGCTTGGCGATCGGGTTCCACGTTGGATTCTTTACCGCGTGGGCGAGCTTGCCGCCGACGAGGTGATGCTTGCGGCCCTCAATTTCGGCCCACTGAACACAGCGCCCTTGCATGGCCTTCGGGACGTGGCGCGTGAAGGCGTCGGGGCCTTCGTAGTAGTGGTTGTCGGCGTCGAATGCCGTGTAGTCAATTTCGATCATGGCGGTCTTGTCTCCTGGCATTTCGTGTTTGCGAGCAGAGGTATAGCTCGCCTCCGACAACTTCGTGTGATGAAGGCCATCCATGCGCAAAAACGCGAGCAGCCCGCCTGCCTTCTGGCTGCGCTTGCGGCGGCAAGCCGAGCAGAACAGACTAGTCTGCACATCGTCTCACCCGCTAGGAGTGCGCATGTCCAGTGCCGACGACCGCTTTGCCATCATCGCTGCCCTCGATCGTTATGCCGAGTGCCTAGACACCCGCGACTGGAAGGGTCTCGCCGACGTGTTTTCGCAAGACGTCGAAATCGATTTTGGTGTGTGGCGCGCAACCGACCTCGATGGCGTGCGAAAGAACATCAGCCAGTTTCTCGACTCGTGTGGGCCAAGCCAACACTTGCTGGGCAACTACCGCATCACCCTCGATGGCGACCGCGCAGCAAGCCGGTGCTACTGCCGTGTGATGCACTTCGGCAAAGATGAGCACGCGGGCAAGACCTATGAGACCTGGCTCGAATATTCAGACCAATGGGTACGCGGCACTGCTGGGTGGCGCAGTGTTTCGCGTGTCGCAAAGGCCATGATGCAACAAGGGGATCCGACGCTCTTAGGCATCCCGCCGGATTTAAAGTTCTAGACGAGTCCCGGGGTTCGATCGTCTGCGGGCCGCGGCACAAGTCGAAACGCCCAGACGAGATTCGAAAGGTCCTGATCGTCGGGTCCCGTCGAACCGTACTTCTTGCCGACAAGATCCAGAACCGCTCCAAGGTGACCTGGGTCTTCGGTTTTCACGAGGTTGACGGCGTAGCGTTTTCCGTCGATGCGAATTATCGCTCGCCCGTCGGCCAGGGCTTCATGGGGCCACTGCTTCCACAACGTAAAGTTCGGCAGCGCACACGGAATAAAGAGACTGTTGTCGTGATAGACAATCCAAACCGTGCGCGATCGCGGGGGTGCGAGGAGTTGGAACTCGATGGTGTCGACGTCGGCAGCGAAGGACCAATCGAGCCCAGCGGTTTCTACCCAGTCGCCGCTCGTGAGCGCACCCCCTGCAACCGCTCCGACAGGTCCGTCTTGAAAGCGCGCAAAGGTTGAAACCGCGATACCCACCACGACCAAAGCAAGCAACACGTAGCCCGCACCACGCAGAATCGACTTCACGACGCACCTCCGAGGTCGCTTGAATTGCGACGGTGGAAGTATCGCATGCTCGTGGTCGTTGTGGGAGCATGCGAGTCGACACATCAATCTGACCTCGGTATAGAGATTGGCCAGCGGTAAGATGCCAACCCTCCTCCAGAGAAACGAGGCACGAACGTGACCCTCAGCGCGGCACTGCGAATCAACATGACTGGCCTGTGCGATGACCCGGCCGACGAAGCCCTGCGCTACCGCGCCGCCCTCGACATGGCGGTCTACGCCGAAGAGCAAGGCTTCATGGCGGTCAACTTCGAAGAACACCATTGCGCAGACAACGGTTGGCTCCCCGCGCCGCTCACCACCGCAGCGATGGTTGTCGCGCGCACGGAGCGAATTCGCGTGAGCGTCGCCGCCCTCCTCGTGACGCTCTACGACCCCATTCGACTTGCGGAAGACGTCGCGGTCCTCGACCTCGTAAGCGGCGGGCGCTTCAGTTTTGTTGCGGGCCTCGGCTACCGGCCGATCGAATACCACGCGACCGGCAAACGCTGGGAAGATCGCGGGAAGTTGATGGACGAATGCCTTGACACCCTGCTCAAGGCGTGGACCGGGAAACCATTCGAGTACCGCGGCAAGACGATTCGCGTCACGCCGGTCCCCGTATCGCGTCCGCATCCGCTGTTTTTTGTCGGCGGCATGAGCGCAATCGCGGCCAAACGCGCAGCGCGGTTTTGCCTGCCCTTCTATCCGCCCATGGATCGTCCGGACCTAAAAGTGATTTACGAAGCCGAACTTGAGCGCCTCGGGCACCAGGGCTTCTACTACAGTCCCGGAGAAGGCAACACGATGCTCGTCGTCGACGAAGACCCCGATGCCGCTTGGGAGGAGCTCGGACCGTATTTTTTACGAGAGCTGTCGGAGTACAGCAGCTGGAAGCAAGACGGCGTACCTCGCCCGAGCGAAGAAGACGTGAACTCGGTCGACGACTTGAAGCAACAAGGGCGCTTCGAAATCTTGACGCCAGCGCAAGCGCGTGAACAACTCTCTGGCGCAAAGGCCGAAGTCGCAGTCCTCCATCCGCTTGCCGGTGGCGTTCCGCTTGATCGCGCGTGGTATCGGTTGCGGTTGTTCTGCGACGAAGTTCTGACGCCTCTACGACAAAAATCTTAGGCTACGACAAGAAGCCCGAGCCACAAACGGCTCGCGTTTTCCAAATCCCCACTCTGACAGCAAAGGTTCCCCAAACCATGAGCTACGAATACATCGCCTATGAAGTCGCGGATGGCCGAGCGCGCATCACGTTGAACCGACCCGAAAAACGCAACGCCCTCGCAAACCCACTGCTCGAAGAACTCGAGCACGCGCTCTGGGAAGCAGACGACGACAAACGCGTGCACTGTGTGATCTTGCGCGGCGCGGGCAAAGACTTTTGCGCGGGTTACGACCTCGCGGGGACCGGTGCCGCACCGCCGGACGACGGCGTGCCGCGACGCACCGGACGAACGATCGACGACGACATCTGGCAGCTCGAACGAAACAATCGCCGCATCCGAGCGCTATGGGAAATGCACAAACCTTCAATCGCGCAGATCCACGGCAACTGTCTTGCCGGAGGGACGGACCTCGCGCTCAACTGCGACATGATCATCGCAGCCGATAACGCTCGCATCGGTTTTCCACCCGCCCGCAACCTCGGCGCGCTGCCGAACAATATGTGGATTTATCACTGTGGCCCGCAATGGGCCAAGCGCCTCCAACTCACAGGGGACACGGTGACGGGCGAAGACGCTGCGAAGATCGGTTTGGTTTTGAAGTCCGTCCCCGCCGACCTGCTCGAAGCCGAGGTTGAAGGTCTGGCGGACCGCATGGCGTTCATCGACCCCGACTTACTGTCCGCGAACAAGCGCATCATCAATATGTCGATGGAACTCATGGGCGCGCAAGTACTGCAACGCCTCGCCGCCGAAAACGACGCACGCGGCCACCGCGCGCCAGCGACGAAGGAATATTTCGCGGCGGTGCGAGAGAAGGGACTCGCGGGCGCCTTCAAGGAACGAGACGAAAAGTTCGGAGACGGGCGCGCCCGGGTCGACGGTCCCGAGATTCGCGACGCGAATGGACACTTGGTCGAAGACTGAAGGACAACTCGCCGCGGGGCTCACCTCTATTTATCCGCGGGGCTCGCCCCAATGTTCCCAGTACGTGACTTCCGCGGACGGCTTGCGCTTCGCGCGCTTGAGCACCGCGTCTTTCATGTATCCAACCGGGAGCAGCACGGTCTGGGATACGTCGTCGGGGATCCCGAGCGACTCGGCGACCTCTTGTTCGTGAAGCACAAGCAGCGACGTCCAGGTTGACCCGAGCCCGCGCGCTCGAAGCGCGAGCATCAGTGACCACGCTGCGGGCAGCACCGAACCATAGAAGCCGACATTCATCGCGGCCGATCCGCCGGGCGGTCGTCCTTCCGCGCAGACGAGAATCAACGCCGGCATCTCGTGTAACCGGTCGGCCAGCGCGCGTTGGGTCGGTTTGAGTGATGCGCCCCGCGCCTCACTCAACACGTCGTAGGCTCGGCGGTATAAATCCGCGACAACCGCTTTCTTTTCTGGTGACGTGATGACTAAGAAGCGCCAGTTCTCTGCGTTGATTCCAGTGGGGGATTGCGTGGCGATCTCGATGCATCGCTCTATGACTTCGGGTTCGATGGGTCGCTCGAAGTCAATGCGCCTGCGAACGGAACGCGTGGTTTCGAGGACATGATCGATAGAGGCAAGATCGAGCGAGTCTTCATTCATCGCATCACGATCGCACGCCACAGTCGCCGTGCACAGAGGAACGCAAACTTGACTAAAGCGTCATCACGCATCCGTCTGCTCGTGGGTCCGTGCCTCCCCAAAGGACGCCATCCGGTTCGCGGCGAATCACCTGACCGCGTCCATAGAGCACCTGTGCGAGACCCGCGCTCCGGGATATCGGATGTCCCATGTCCGCCAGTGCCGACAGGGTGGCTTCAGGTACACCGGGCTCAACGTTGACGCCGCCCCCCGCAGTCCCGTCGACAATATTGAACCGCGCGCGATCGAGTGCAGCTTGCGGGTCGAGGCCATCGTCCGCGAGGGCGACCACAACTTGCATATGACCCTGGGGTTGCATGTAGCCCCCCATCACCCCGAACGGCCCCCACAACGACCCGTCCGAATCGTGAGTCAACATGCCGGGGATGATGGTGTGATATGGCCGCTTGCCGGGTTCGAGCGCGTTGGGATGACTCGGGTCAAGACTAAAACCGAAACCACGATTTTGAAGCGAGAAGCCGGTGCCTTCAGCCACGATCCCCGTTCCAAAGGCTTGATAGTTACTATTGATGAACGAACAAGCGTTGCCCGCAGCGTCGACACAACAAAAGTAAACTGTGTCCGAACTCGCAAGTGGGCTTCCATGTTCAATGTCGAGGCTTGCGCGACTCGGGTCGAGCTCGCGCAAGCGTGTTGCGGCGTAACTTGACGATAGAAGCTCAGCGATCGGAACGCGCTGCCTCGCAGGGTCGGCGACGTGAAAGCGCGCGTCGGCAAACGCCAGGCGCATCGCTTCGATCATGAGATGAAAACGATCTGGCCCCATGGGGTCTTGCCCCTTGAGGTCGAGCTCCCGTAGCAAGTTGAGTGCGAGCAAGCTCGCAATGCCCTGTCCATTCGGCGGACATTCCCACACGCGCAGGCCGCGGTACTCGACTGAAATAGGTTCGTCCCAGGTGCTGGTGTGGCTCGCCAGATCATCCATCGCAAGTGCACCACCGTGCTCCTGCACTGCCGCGACGATCTTTTCGCCGATGGCTCCGCGATAAAACGCATCGCGACCGCCGCCCGCAATCATGCGCAACGAGTCCGCCATGGTGGGGTTTCGAAATCGCTCGCCCGCACGCGGCGCCCGACCCTCGATCATCAATTCCTTCCCGCCTCGCGAACGACCGAGTTGCCCCCGCACCCCGATGTCCCAAAGCCGGCTGTTGAAGGGCGCGACCGGAAAGCCTTCATCTGCGAGACGTACGGCGGGGGCGAGCAACGCGCTCATCTCCATTGAACCGTGACGCTCTCGCATGTCGAACCAACCCGCGCACGCACCGGGCACGGTGACGGTGTGGGCATGATCGGAGGTCCAGCCGTCGCCGAGCCCATCTTCTTTGAGCCGATTGATCGAGAGCGCCGCTGGACTTCGCCCCGAACCGTTAAGCGCAGTGATCTCTTTAGTCGCTGCATCGAAATAGAGTGCAAAGCAATCGCCGCCGAGCCCGGTGTTGTTAGGTTCGACCACAGCCAGAGCGGCTGTGGTTGCAATCGCGGCGTCCGCGGCATTGCCACCTGCCCGAAGAATCTCAATGCCCGCTGAAGTCGCCAGAGGTTCCGTCGTCGCGACCATGCCGCGCGTCCCGCACATCGGGTGTCGAACCTGAGTGAGGTCGTGACTTAGATTCGCCATCAAAACTCCAACGGTGGGTGTGCGGCAAAGAGGTCGCGGCGCGACCGGTATCGTACCACCTGAGCGTGTGCGATGATGCGGCCGCGCGTACAAGGCCCACCCCCTACCCGGATTCCACATCAAACAATGACCGACTTCGATCTCAGTCTCGGCTACGTCGCGCTCTTGATCGGCACCGGGTTTGTCGCGGGCATCATCAACACGCTCGCGGGCGGTGGCACGAACCTCACGCTCCCGGCTTTGATGGTCATGGGAATTCCCGCCGAGTTTGCGAACGCGACCAACCGCGTAGGCGTGTTGCTTCAAAGTATCGTCGCGTTGTTTAGGTTTCGAAAGCTCGACCGCTTGCCCGCAGACGATGTCGGACCCATCTTACTTCCGACGATTGTGGGCGGGGTATTCGGTGCGATCGCGGCAGCCTACGCACCCTCAGTACTTCTCAAGCCCCTCCTGCTCGGCGCGATGCTCAGCATGACGACGATCATCCTGGTGAAGCCTGACGTGATCGCACCACCGCCTGACACGGTTCCGTTCCGAGTTCGTGACCGGCCTGCCTCGTGGTTCTGGCTCTGGCTCGCAGGGTTCTATGGCGGCTTCGTTCAGGCAGGCGTCGGCTTCATTCTCATCACCGCGATCGCCGGAAGCCTGCGTTACGACCTGGTCAGAACCAACGCACTCAAGATGGTTTGTGTTTGCGCGTTTACCGCCATGGCGCTGGCGGTCTTCATCGCCCAAGGACTCGTGCTCTGGGTTCCGGGGCTCGTCTTGGCCGTGGGGACGATGGCCGGCGCAGATGCCGCGGTGCGCTTCGCGATCACCGCGAAGCCCTCAACCCTCAAATGGTTCTTGTTTGCAATGACGTTGTGCGGAACGGTTGCCGCCCTGCTCTCCGACTAACCCTGGCGTTTAGTCCCACTGCTCGTCTTTGGTTCCGAGTTCTTCCAGGCGTTCCTTCACCGAAAGCGGCGGGTATCCGGATCGCTCGCCCCGGCGAAGCGCCGCAACGTGCTCGCCTTCTTCGTCCCAGATGTGACAAGTATTCGCATTCGCACCGATACGGCGTTCGCGTTCGGGTTGAGTCGCTGCGCCCAGAGGCGCATCGGCCGAACGCGCCTTGCGAATCGAAACGGACCACGTCGATTGCACGACGGCCGGCGCGATCGCCTGAAGCAGCGCGTTGGTGTGCGTGCAGCCCCGAGGTCCGCCGAAGAGATCACGGATCTTATGGTTGAAGCCGCGTGCAATCGAAAGGCCTACAAGTCTGGTGTAGTCGTCGGCGATGCGCGGACACGACGAATGCGGATGAGTTTCGAATAGAACCTGGGCGGCGGTGATCGTGAGCTTCGGCAGCCCCACACGGAGTTCGATCTGCATCTGATGCATTTCAAGCGGCGCAGCGTCGTCCTTCACGTACAAGCCGGGAGGCTTCAGATCGGATACGGCACCGCGCACCAGCAGCTCGTCGTCCGAGTGTTGGTAGACGCGAACTTCGTAGTTGCGGGTGTGGAGCAGATCGAGGTCTTCGTCGGGAGGCAATAATGACATGCGGTGTTGTTAGCACGCGTCGTCCGAGATCCCTCTGCGGAGATGTATCGGCTCAATACGCAACGTCACAACGCGACCAGACGCGGCGCGCTCAGTTCCATATGCTCCTTCACGCGCAGCCGCCCGCGACCGACAACACCGATGAGGAAATTAGATGCCCCTAGCTCAGCATCCAGTCTCGGAAATTAGGGACGCGTGGCACGCGTTCAAGGCGATTGAAACCCACACCGCCGCGGACGTCGAACGTCAGCTCGCTCTATTGTCTGACGACGTGGTCATGCAAAACCCAATGATGCGCGCGACCGGAAAAGACGAAGTTCGTGCGTTCCTCCTGCAAGACATTTACTGGAGCAAGCCTGTTTTCTCGTGGGAGTGCTTCAGCGAGGACCGCGTTGCGATGCGTTGGTCGCAGTTCCCGCTGCGCACAAAGCAACGCGAACCCGCCCTGCTGCATTCGTGTTCGACCTGGAAATACGCGGGCGGCGGGAAGCTCTCCCACTACTTTGCAACGTGGTGTCGTGTCGAGGCGCTCGGCGTTATGCAAGACGCTGGGATGCGAGTCGATCCGACGACGTTTCTGGGAGATATTGTCTCCCCAGCCAAGTAGGGAGACCAGACATGACGCTTCGTGTGGTGCAATGGACGACGGGCAATGTGGGACGACGATCGATCCGAGCGATCGCGGCGAACCCAACGCTCGACTTGGTGGGGTGTTACGTCTTTAGCGAAGACAAGGACGGAAAAGACGCGGGCGAACTCGCTGGAATCGACCCAGTGGGCATCAAGGCAACCCGCGATGCATCCGCCCTGTTGTCTCTTTCTCCAGACTGCGTGAACTACAACCCGATGTGGCCCGACGTCGATGAACTCGTTCGTATCCTCGAAGCGGGAATCAACGTGACCACCACTGCGGCGTTTATCACAGGCCATGCGTTTGGAAATGAGGATCGCGCGCGCATCGAAGACGCCTGCAAGCGCGGCAGCAGTTCGATCATCGGCTCCGGGATGAACCCTGGCTTCGCAAACTTGCTCGGTCTTGTGTCGGCAGGAATTTGCGACCGCGTCGACTCGATCAGCATCCTCGAAAGCGTGGACTCCACGGGATACAACTCTCCCGAAACCGAACTCCCGATCGGCTTCACCCGACCGCCCAACGACCCTGCACTGCCCGAGATGGTGCGCAGCGGAACTGCGGTCTTCGGCGACGCGGTCTACATGATGGCCGATGCGTTGAAGGTCGATATTGACGACGTCGTCTGCGAATCGAACTTCGCGGTAGCCACTGAAAAACTTGAACTCGGCTACATGACGATCGAAGAAGGTTGCGTCGCAGGCATCGAAGCGAGTTGGCAAGGACGCAAGCAGGGGCGCACGGTGATCGATCTGCGAGTTCGCTGGCGCAAGGGCCAAGCCCTTGAGCCTGACTGGCCGCTTGAACACGGATACCTGGTCGAAGTCGAGGGCCAACCTTGCGTGAAAACGCGCCTTGAGATCCGCCCGCCCAAAGACTTCAAGGCCACGAGCTTCGAAGACTACATGCAACTCGGAATGATCATCACGTCGCTACCCGCCGTCAACGCGATCCCTGCCATATGCGATGCGGCGCCGGGCATCCGGACCTATGCCGACATCCCGATCGTGACGGGTGCGGGCTTCGTCAAGTAAGTCTTCGCGCACGATCTCCGCGCCGCTACGCGACGAGAGACAACCCGTTGTCGCGCATCACCTGCTGCACTTCGGCCGGTGAAAACTCTTCCAACTCTTGCAGGTATTCAAGCGGCTCGGTGAGCCCCTCTGCGTGGGGGAAGTCCGAGCCGAAGAGCATGCGCTCGACGCCGATCAAATCGCGCAAGCTTGCGACGTCGTCTTCGTAATACGGGGCGACGTAGCAGTGCTCACGCAATTGCTCGACCGGGTCGCGCTGAAACTCCATGGGCATCTGTCCGTATGCCTTCTTGAGTTTACGGATGAGAGACTCGACCCAATCGCTTCCACATTCGATCGCCGCAACCCGTACCCCTGGATGCCGCTCGAACACGCCGTGACAGACCAGCGCAGCAAACGTGTCATGGATCGCTTCGGCGCTCAAACAACCTTGAAGTGGGTTGAACGCAAAAGCCCGAAACTCCCGGTCGCCACTCCACAATTCAGTAATCGCGCGATAGCCCGCGTCGCCGTTGTGAAAAGCAACGGGGATGCCGGCTTCGGCGATTCGTCCCCAAAAACCGTCGAAGCGTTTGTCGCCTGGAGAGATGCCGCTATCCGCGGTCGGGACCGGCCCTGGGACCATGCACACCAACTTCGCGCCCGCTTCGATGACACGCTTCGCCTCCGCTTCGGCGCGTATGGGGTCGACCAATGTGATCATCGGCGCGGCAAAGAGCCGGCCCATATAGGCGTAACCCCAGTCGTCTTCGAGCCAACGGTTGAAACCTTCGAACGCTGCGCACGCGGCCTCCGGGTCGGCGCGCAGACTTTCCTGCATGCCGACGCCGAGCGTTGGAAACAAGAAGGCGCCTTCGATGCCCTGGGTGTCGAGCAATTTGATCCGTGCGTCGCGGTTGCGATACGCGGGATTGATCGGCTCAAGCGAACCAAAGAGCTCGCCAATGTTCTTGCCTTCTGGGTTCCGGCCTCGAAAGAATTCGTCGAGGCAACCGGGCTTCGCAACGGGATCGAAGGTGGCGTTCGGAATAAAGCGATTCACTTTGCCGGCCACCAGCAAACGCTTTCGCCCGTTGACTTCGGCCCATTGCATACAGCGCCCCTGCATGCCGCGATGCACGTGCCGCGTAAAGGCATCTTCCGCTTCGTAGTAGTGATGGTCGGAGTCGAAGGCTTGGTACGGAAGTTCGAGAGGGCCTGACATAGCTTTTGCTCCTGCAACCTTGAGTAAGGCTTTGCTCTAAATGAACGCGAGTCGAAATAGAACCACCTTATGGACTAAATTCAAGCTTCTTGTCAGTACGTGAGCCCAGAACCCGAGTTCATTGCGCGTCAGCCGAGCGGTGCTCCCCTCTGCGCCTCTCGAAGGAGAACACTCGATGGGTATGCCCACCGACGTCCCGATCATCGACCTGATGCTGGGCATCCCGAGCGAAGAAGCCAAGCGCTCCTATGACTTCATGCGCCCGCTATTTCGAGACGCCGAAAGCCTGAAGAGCTTCGACTTCCCCGTCGAGTACATGTTCAAGGATGTTCCGGTCTTTTCGGCTCTAGATGACCGCATCAAGTACACCCTCGACGAGATGGACAAGTATCGAATTGAACGCGCATTGATCGGCGTGTCTGCAACCGACGACGTAGCCCAACAAGCTTTGCGCGATCACCCCGACCGCTTTATCGCTTCTGCCAACGCCGACCCGAATGCGGGCATGGAAGGCATCCGCGAACTCGTGCGGCTCCACGAGGCTTACGACATCCGCGCGGTGTCGTCGTTTCCGGCGGGCTGTGTTCCCCAGGTGCCGATCGACGACAAACGCTTCTACCCCGTGTATGCGAAGTGCGTCGAACTCGATGTCCCGATCTTCACCTGCGTAGGTGTTCCCGGGCCGCGCCTTCCGATGGCGTCCCAAAAAGTCGAACTCATCGACGAAGTCATGTGGTTCTTCCCCGACCTGAAGTTCGTGATGCGCCACGGTGCCGAGCCCTGGGAAGATCTCGCGGTCAAGTTGATGCTCAAATGGCCCAACCTCTACTACTCGACGTCCGCGTTCGCTCCGCGTTATTATCCGAAGGCGATCGTCGACTACGCGAATACCCGAGGCGCGGACAAGATCATGTACGCGGGCTACTTCCCGATGGGGCTATCCCTCGAACGGATCTTCGCCGACATGCCCTCCGTACCCTTTCGAGACCATGTCTGGCCCAAGTTCCTCCGCGAGAACGCGGCCAAGCTCTTGAAGTTGATCAACTGAAGCGCGTGACAGCGTCGTCGCCTCGCTTCTCACGCGAAGAGGAAGCATCTATGCCGAACGTTAAGCCGCTTGAAATCAGCGAGGCCTACTTGGCCGACCCGTTTCCGAAGCTCGCCGAAATGCGCGAGCACGACCCCGTGCATTGGAGCCCTACCCTCGACACTTGGATCGTCACGCGGTTCGAAGACGTGCGGCAACTCTTTTCGGACCCGCGCATGTCGCGAGATCGCAAGCTGTCCAAGCTCTACACCCCGCCAAAGCCTGGAACCTGGGCTCATCGTTTTGACAGCGAATCGTTCGCGAACATGGACCCGCAAGAACACCGTCGACTGCGCAACAACATCGCCGCCGGATTCAAGCCCAAGGCGGTAGCGCGCATGGAACAGCAAGTCCGCGATGTCGTCGAACAGTTCGCAGCTCCCTTGCGCGGGCAAACCGATCGCGTCGACTTGGTATCTGCGTTTACGAGCCCGATCCCCAACACAGTGATCGGGCGCATCACCGGCATCCCTCCATACCCTGGCGACGAAGAGCGGTTTTGTGATCTCGCTCAAGACGTGATTCGTCGCTTCGTCTGGTTCGCGGACAGCGAAACCCGAGAGCGCGGCGAACGGGCCCTAGATGAACTCGCGGAATGGGTGGGGAAGCTCGCCGATGAGCGGCGACATCAGCGGCAAGAAGATCTTGTTTCCGACTTGATCCATACCGATGAAGAAGCAACCGGGATGACGAACGACGAAATCGTCATGCTCGTCGCCAGCCTTGTTGCCGCGGGAAGTGAAACGACGACCCTCGGCGCGACAACAGCACTTCGCTTGCTCTTCGAAAACCCCGAGCAATTCGACCGCTTGCGCGCGAACCCCAAGCTTGCACGAAACGCGGTCCACGAAACCTTGCGCTTCGACTTTGGTGCGGCGACAGGAGGCATTGCGCGGTTCGCAAGTGAAGACGTCCCACTGCGCGGCAAGGTGATTCGCAAAGGGGACATGGTCATGCTGAGTTCGGCAGCGGCGCACCGAGATCCCGAACGTTTCCCGAACCCCAATCAATTCGATATCACCCGCGAACCGGGGGAAAGCCTCGCCTTCGGTCACGGCGCGCACTACTGCATCGGCTCCAACCTGGCGCTCCAGGAGATCACCTTTATCCTTGAAGCCGCACTCGACTTCCTTCCCGCGAGCACAAGGCTGCGAAGCGACGAGATCGAATGGGAAACGATCGGATTGATGCGCCGACCCTCTACGCTTCCGGTCTCCTTCACCTGATCGCGGGCACAGCATGACGAACTTCTTGGTCGATCTTCGCGTCGCAGCAAAATTGGCAGCGCGCGGTTTGACAACGCGATTGCGCGGCGACTACGAGGCCCATATGAAGGACTTGGGCGATACGCCCTTGCACGTCGTTGCCATCTGGCTGATCGCAAACAGCATCTTCATGCGACAGCAGGGATCGTGCAGCTTTTCGAACATTCGAGTACGCCAGAACGAAGACACCACCGTGGTTCCGTAACGAAGCGCGGAAGGGTTAGACCTGCGAAGCGTTCATGACCAAGGTTCAACTACCAGGTATCGACGCAGGGGCGCTTCTTCCCACTACGCGACGCGGGCTCAGGCGCACCTTCGAGTCCCGCCAAGATCCAATCGCGACTCGCGGCCGGGTCAATGACGTCGTCAATTTCGAAGAACGATGCGTAGTTCACCGCTTTGCCAACTTCGTACATGCGCCCGACCATTTTTTCGTAGAGCGCCTTTCGTTCTTCCGCGTCTTCCTCGGCTTCGAGTTCTTTGCGGAAGCCGAGCTTGACCGCACCTTCGAGTCCCATGCCTCCGAATTCTCCGGTTGGCCACGAAACCGAAAACATCGGATTGCCGAAGCTGCCGCCTGCCATCGCCTGCGCGCCGAGCCCGTAGCCCTTGCGCATGACGATCATGAAGAAGGGCACCGTCAGGCTTGTCGATGTCACGAACATGCGCGCAGCGTGGCGCACCGTGGCTTCTTTTTCAGCCTCGGGCCCGACCATGATGCCCGGCGTATCACACAAGAACAGCAGCGGGATATCAAAGGCGTCACATAGCTGCATGAAGCGCGTCGCCTTGTCTGCACCATCGCTGTCGACCGCGCCCGCGAGGTGATGCGGATTGTTCGCGATAATACCGATCGGGCGGCCGTCGATGCGTGCCAGCGAAGTCACGATCCCCAGGCCAAAGTGCCTACGAATCTCAAGCACACTATCTACGTCGACTAGCGTGTCGATCACTTCGCGCACGTCGTAGATGCGCAGACGGTTTTCAGGAATCACGGCTCGGAGCAATCGCTGGTCGGGAACGCCCGCGGGCTCGGTTCGCCCCTGGAAGAAGGCGAGATACTTCTTTGCGACCGCGGTGGCTTCGGCTTCGTCTTTGACTGCAATGTCGACGACCCCATTCGGAACCTGCACGTCCATGGGCCCCACCTCTGATGGATGGAAGACGCCCAGCCCACCGCCTTCGATCATGGCCGGTCCGCCGATCCCAATGTTCGAACCTTCGGTGGCGATCACGACGTCACACGTGGCAAGCAGCACTGCGTTACCCGCAAAACAGTACCCGTTGGTGATGCCGACGAGAGGAACGAGTCCACTCAGTTCCGCCATATACTGAAAGGCTTTGCAGTTGAGCCCCGCACCACCGGGTGAGTCGGTGTCGCCCGGACGTCCCCCGCCCCCTTCACCGTAAAGAACGACTGGCAGTCTCTGATCTTTCGCAACTTCGAGCATGCGGTCTTTCTTCAGGTGGTTGTACAGGCCTTGAGTTCCAGCAAGAACGCTGTAGTCGTATGCCATGACGACGGCACTTGCGGCATGCCCTGAGAAGAGATCGCCATTGATCGTGGCAATGCCTGCAACCATTCCGTCGCCCGGCGTGTTGGCCTTGAGGTCTTCGAGGGTGCGGCGACGCCGTTGGGCAGCGACTGTGAGCGCCCCATATTCCCGAAGCGATCCCTCGTCGACCAGGTCGGCCACGTTTTCCCGCACGCTGCGATGCCCCTTTGCGTGGCGACGCTCTAAGGCGGCGACGCGAACTGCGTCCTGGCCGTGCGCGTGGGCATCGAACACTTCCTGCAAATCGGGACGGATCGCGTCAAGCTCACGCATGTCGTCAACGAGGGCCGCAGACGCGCTCACCTCCCCGGCTTCAATGACCAAGAGTGCTGCCCCCTCATAGACGGCATCCCCAACCGCGACGCGAATTTCTCGCACGGTGCCGCTCTCCTGGGCGTATATCACGTGCTCCATCTTCATCGCTTCCATGACCAGCACTGGAGCGCCGACCGCAATCCGATCTCCGGGCCGGACATCGATGCTGACGACGGTTCCTTGGATTGGCGCGGCGATGGCCCCTTCCGTCGGCGTTTCAGTTGCGGGTGACGCTGCCACCACCCCCGCGACACCGTGCTTCAAAACGGCGAGGGGGTCCGCGGCATCGACCTTGGCACCGGCTCGCGTTGCGTCGGCCGAGGTTGCTTCTCGCTCGACAAGCGAAGCGTTTAGCCGTGCTGCGTTGTCAGCGATATAAGCGGTGGTGATCTGATTCGTGCGCACCTCGTCGTCTCGCAGGAGCGCGTTCAAGAAACTCGCGTTCGTCTTCACGCCTTCGATCGTGAGTTCGTCTAGCGCGCGGCAGGCCTTGGCGGTCGCCGCCGCATAGTCACGTGGGCTGTGGACAATCACCTTCGCGAGTAGCGAATCGTAATTGGGGCTCGTCTTGTATCCCGCATACGCGTGCGAGTCGACGCGCACGCCTGGACCGGTCGGCGCGGTAAATTCGCTCAAGGTTCCGCCGGCGGGAAGTGCCGTGCCTTTGTCAGTCATCTTTTCTGTATTGATGCGCAGTTGGATCGCATGGCCGCGGCTCGCGGGGGACTCTTCGAGTTCCATGCTGGCAAGGGTCTCGCCCGCCGCGATTCGCAATTGAATCTGCACGAGATCGAGCCCCGTCACACATTCGGTGACGGTGTGCTCGACTTGAAGTCGGGGATTCGCTTCGATGAATGAAAACGCTCCGGTCTTATCATCGAGCAAGAATTCGAATGTTCCGAGGCTTTGGTACGAAACCGAAGCCGCCATGCGTCGGGCTGCGTCAAGCAGGGCCGCGCGAGTTTCAGGGGCAAGACCCCACGAAGGTGCCTGCTCGACGATTTTTTGATTTTGTCGCTGCAAGGTGCATTCGCGCTCGCCAAGATCGATGACCGCCCCCGTCCCGTCTCCCACAATTTGAACTTCGAGGTGCCGCGCGTGTTCAACTCGGGTTTCGAGGTAAAGGTCAGGGGAACCAAAAAACGCTTCGGCCTCTTTTGCGCAGCGTTCGAAGGTCTGATCGATGTCACTCGCTGCATCAATCGTTCGCATCCCTCGACCCCCGCCACCCGCGACGGCCTTCACCATCAGCTGGGTTCCAGCGGGAAGGTCCGCGAGCAACGCCTTTGCCTCGGTCGGAGTCGCGACTGCGGTCGTCCCGCGAAGAATGGGAACACCGAGATCAAAGGCGATCTTTCGCGCGGCCAGTTTATCCCCGAGAAGGTCGAGCTGTTTGACAGTAGGCCCTATGAATTTGAGGTCGGCCTCCGCACATGCGGTTGCGAATGCAGCACTCTCACTCAGAAACCCATAGCCGGGATGCACCGCATCACACGACTCGCGCTTCGCGACGGCGACAAGCTGAGCGATGTCGAGGTACGCCGCCGCCCCTTGACCCTCAAGCTTGAAAAACGTGTCGCCGCGCTGCGTGTGCAAACAAGCTTCATCGTCGGCGGGAGCGACCATCACGGTCTCAATCTCCATCTCGGCGGCCGCTCGTGCGATCCGAATGGCGATCTCAGCCCGATTGGCGATCAACAGCTTCCGCATGCTTCTTTCCTCCGCAGCGTTATTTTCATTGTGGCTCCGGAGAGTAGATCAATCGACACTCGATGTGCCTCTTTCATCAAACTCGAAGTTCGACGTCACTCACGCCCTCAAACATGGGGCGCACGAACCGCCCTACTATTGCTCGCACGGGTGCGAAGCGAATGACGCGCGCAAGGCTGAACAAGATGTTGGCTCGCCGTGGTGATCCGAAAATGATCTTTGGCGGACGCGCCTGAAGCGTTTGCACCTGGGTAATTTCCGACATGCGTTCGCCCCCGATCAACGCGGCAGCAGCGTCGATTGCGACGGGGTCAGCCCCATCTTGCAACACGGGCACAAGATGGTTTGCGGCCACAACAGCGTCGCGCAAGGCGATGTTGATTCCCTGCCCCCCGACCGGTGACATCGTGTGTGCGGCATCGCCGATCACGAGCGCGCCCGGGACCGACCAATTGCGAACACAGTCTGCGGCCGTACTCAACAAGAACGGCCGTGCCAGCTCTTGTACGTGACGCCGCAAATGATCCGCAAGGTCTGCGGGTGCGTGGTCTGCCATGTCGCCTACCAAAGCCTCAATTCCGCGAGAGCGAATTTCGCCGAAGCTTCCTTTTGGAATCACCCAGGCGAGTTGCAACATGCCGTCGTACGTGATGTAACCGATCATCAAATGCCCGTTTTCCACGCAAGCGCGAAGGCGACACTCGCCCTTCCAGTCTTCGGGCGCCGCAATCTTGAACCAAGCAACGTCCATGGGCAGGTCTTCGCTCGCGACTTCCAGCGGAGCCTGGCGTCGGACGACCGAAGCCCGCCCATCGCAGCCGATCACGAGGTCGGCAAAAAGCCGTCGTTCTCCCTCCGTGTTGCGGACCCGTACCCCAACCACGCGACCGTTTTCGCGCAGCAGCTCTTTGACGGATGCGCCCCGCTCGAATACCAAGTTCGTGCGTTTCGTCGTTTCGCCGACGATCGCCTCGAGAAGCGCAGGTTGAGAATAGATCCGCGGCAATTCCAAGTCTGCGCCAAAGTCCTGTAAGGTGACATGCACCAGCCGCTTTCGCTTTAGAAAGAGTTCAAACACACTCGGGTCTGCATGGGGAACACGATCCAGGACGTCATCCATGTCGAGAGCACTCAGGACTGCGCGCCCCGCTGGAGCGATGGCTTCGCCACGAAACTCTCGCGCAAAATCGCTTTGACGCTCGAGCAATGTGACGCGAATGCCGCGGGTTGCCAAGAAGTTTGCGAGCACCGCGCCCGCTGGACCGGCCCCAATGATGATCACGTGACTTGACTCAGCACTCATTTTCGTTCTCCCTAGGCGCGAACGTCAGAAACCAATAACCTTAAAATCAAAACCGTTGTACTTTTCTTTACAGCGCGTCCAACAAAGCGTTCTCGATCCAGTTGGGCTCGTCGAAACGGTGCATGATAAGACGTTGAGCCTGCAATCGCAGGGCGGATCGGTGCGGTGTGCGCGTCGACAGCCCGGGCCTGTCGTGCGAAAATGCAGGAGGCGCACGGTCCCGTCGCCCCGCTCCCCACCCCCACCGGAGAAACCACCATGACTCGATTGGGCTACCAGATCCCCAACTTCACATACCCCGACACCACGCCGAGCCAAATTTTTGCAAACGTGGTCGCCCAGGCGAAAGCCGCGGAGGCTTCGGGATACGACCGCGTCATGGTGATGGACCACTTTTATCAGCTCCCCGGCATTGGTGCCCACGACGAACCGATGTTTGAGTGTTACACGATGCTCTCGGCGCTGGCCCAACACACGAAGCGCGTTCGCCTGTCGGCCTTGGTCACGGGCAACACCTATCGCAACCCCACGCTGCTCGCGAAAACGATCACCACCCTCGACCACGTTTCGGGCGGTCGTGCAACGCTGGGCATCGGCGCTGGCTGGTTCGAAAAAGAACATCTCGACTTGGGTTTCCCGTACGGAAGCTTCGGCGATCGTTTTGAACGCCTTGAAGAAGCCCTCCAGATCATCGGCCCCATGTTGCGTGGCGAGGCACCGACACTCCATGGCAAGTACTACTCCGCGACCGACGCGGTCAACCAGCCCGCTCCGTTATCGAAGATCCCGATCATGATCGGCGGCCAAGGAGAAAAGAAGACACTCCGAATGGTCGCTCAGTACGCAGACGAATCGAACCTCACCGGGGAGATCAAGGACATCCCGCGAAAACTCGAAGCGCTCGCGGCACACTGCGAACGCCTTGGCCGAGATCGTTCGGAGATCAAAGTCACGAAGCTTTTGATGGTCATGGTCGCTCCGACGATGGAAGAAGCCGAAGCGGACCTCGCTGCGATCGCCACGGTCAAGGGATGGAACGACGCCATCATGGACATGATTCGCAAAGCGCTGATCTTCGGAGACGCAGACACCGTCGGCGAACGAATCTCCGAGGCGGTCTCGATGGGACTCGACGGAATTACAGTCGACCTCCCAGTCAACGGCCACAATCCGGAGCGCATTGAACTGCTCGGCCAGATCTCGCTGAAGGCGCTCGGCTAGGCGACTGCGCAAAGCGCTCGTGAATCGGCGCGGCGCGGCCCGAAAGCGCACCTTCGCAGCGAACACGTGACGTTGATGTTCGTCCTAGAGCCCTGAGCCATTGGGCACCGGTTCCGTTCGGTGGGCTGACCCACCGAGCGATCGAGCCGATGGCCTCAACCCAGCGGGATTGTCACGACCACCGTCCCGGTTGCGTGATCTCCAAGATCATTCGCTGCGCGCACTTCAAGTTCCAGCACACACTCGTCAGACTCTTCGTTCTTGCTCACGACCTGTCCGTTGAATCGCAAGGGCTGACCCGGAATTGCCGGGGCCCCAAGTCGGATCGCGATCTTGCGAATCATGGACTCGGGTCCCGCCCAATCTGTGACAAAGCGAGAGACGTAGCCATTGGTCGTCAAGATATTCATGAAGACGTCGGGTGCACCCTGCCCCTTCGCGTAGGCGGGGTCATGATGAGCCGGCATGAAGTCACGCGAAGCAATCGCGCCGGCGACGATCACTGCCGGCGTCACATTCAACGAAAACTCTGGGAGCGGGTCACCGACCGATATGTCACCGGCTTGTTTCGACTTCAGTGCTTCGCTCATGACGGCGCACCTCCGATGGTGCTCGGATCGAACTTGAAGATCCGAAATAGTTGCGTCCCCACAATTTCGCCGTCGACCCGATACGTCGTCACCCAAGTCACGAAGTAGCCAAGCCCGAGGCCAGTTCGCTTCCGATTCGAAATCGATTCCATCAGCGTTTCCGATTCGAGTCGATCCCCCGGGCGCAGGTACCGATCAAACTCGAGTTCCGAGTTCGTCGCGAGGGTTCCTACGTAGCCAGCGCGATCGAGAGTTTTTAGCGGGCTGTCTTCGTCGATTTCGACCGGCGACCCGCCCCGCTCGGCAATGCCTTCGATCATCGGGCGGGGCATCGTCCACGCCTGGAGCATTGCCGGAGGGGCGACGATGCCACCATGGCGAGACGCTGCTCCGGCCTCTTCGTCGAGGTAGATCGGGTTCTGATCGTCCAGCGCGTCCACCCAATGCCGAATCATCGGCACGTTGACGTCGTCGGGAGCCACGGCTGGGCCCGACGGGCCAAGGGGCTTGCCAATGGTGTCTTCGAGAGAAGCGCGAACTTCGTCGTGCTCTTCGTTGCTCATTTCGTCCTCCGCATGGGGCTCACCGTTCTTAGGCGGCTTGCAGCGTACGTCATTCATCTCTTCCGTTCACTCGCGTCCGCACCTGACGCGCAGGGTACAGCCACTGGAACATCCAGGGCTTCTTGTACGCCCCGGGCATGACGATCATCGCGAAGGAAGACAGCGTCGAACTGGCCGAAATGCTTGACGATTGGGGGCTCGACCCGGACGAGCGTCGAGATCGAAAAGCGCGACAAGCCGTAGTCCCGACTTCGCCTACACTGCGTCCATGCGAATTAGCTTCTACGCAACCCTGCGTAAAATCGTCGGCACGAAACACGTCGACTTCGATGTCTCAGCCACACCAGACTTGAATGAGATCTTAAGTGCCGTGCTCGAGGCTTACCCCGCATTGACTGAAGAGTTGCTCGACAAAACCGGCGGCCTCTCGAAACACATCCATCTATTTGTCGATGGACGCAGCTCGAAATGGCTGCCCGACGGGATGAAGACCCGCGTCGATGGCAACCAGGTGATCGAATTTTTTCCGGCAGTTGCCGGAGGCTAGCGTCGCCTTCAAGTCGTTAAGGAATCTCGAGCGCTTCGAGCTTCTCCTTGGGAACGACGCCGTCCTTCCAACCTCGGACTGCGTAGTATTCCTCGAGCATCAGGTCGAGTTCCGAGACATGTCCATTGGAACCAGAAAGAGTCGAAGGTTCTTCAGTGAAGCGCTTGGGCAAGCTGTCACTTCCTTCGCGAAAGCCCGCCAAGTTGTTGTAGTAGCGCTCGAGGTTGTAAACCCGTTCGCCCGTCAGCATGACGTCTTCCGGCGTGCACGCTTCTCCAGTTGCGGACGCCCACTGAACGGCGTATTCGTCCGCACCTTGGGCGAACGCGCTGAACTTGCACAGGTCGAGACTGTCGGAAAACGCGGCGAGGTCCTGGAAGGTCATCACAAGCTCGCCCTTCCCCTTCCATTCAAGAGGATCCGCCTCGATGCCGATCACGCCAAGTTCCGCGGCCGCCACGTAAGCGCGGAGATGGCATGCGCCCCGATTGCTGGTGGCATAGCCCAGCCCCATGCCCTTCAAGCCGCGAGGATCGTACGCGGGAACAGACTGCCCCTTCACCGCCATCGCGAGTTCGGGGTGGCCGAAGTGTTCGGCCGCGCGAACCGCACCGTCGGCAAGCGCGTCGCCCAGCCCCTCCTCGCGCATCGCCAACCGCTCGGTCAGCGCCACCATCGCGGCATCGTCTCCCCAGCTGAGCGTCTCACCGTTGGTTGCGCCTAGCTCGCTGCATTCCATAAAGACGGAATAGACGTTTCCGAGTTCGATCGGGTCGAGCCCGTAGTCGTTGCATTGATCGATCAATTTGGCGATGGAGCGGATGTCATCAACATCACAGTTCGCGCCGAGAGCCCATGCCGGCTCGTATTCGACGCTCTCCATCTTGAGCCCCTTGTAGGCACCGTCTTTGATCTCAACTTCTTTCTTGCAGGCAACTGGACATGCGTGGCAGGTCGGGTTCCCAGACAAGATGTTTTGCTCGACGTATTCGCCAGACAACAATTCGGCTCGTTCGCCAAATGACGTCAACTTGCTGTTGCGCACACCGAGGGCACCGATGCTGTTGGTGACGTTCATCAACACGTTGGTGCCATACACCGAAAGTCCGCCCTTCTTGGGGCTCGTGATATTCTTTTCGTCGCGAATGGTGTCGAGGGCAATCTTACGAGAAGCGCGGAAGGCATCCTTGTCCGGCACAACGCTCTTCTTGTTCCCGGCGCGTACGATGATGGCCTTCAAGTTTTTGCTGCCGCCGATCGCTCCGGTGCCGCCCCGACCAAAGGCGCGGTCGTCTTCGTTTACCCAGACCGCGAATCGCGACAGGCGTTCGCCCGCTTGCCCAATCGCGTTGACCGAGAGATTCTTCGCGCCATATCGTTCTTTATAAAGGTCAATCGTTTCGTGAATGCCGAGGCCCCAGGCATCACTCGCGTCACGAATTTCGATCTGACCGTCTTCGATGAACACATAGACGGGGTGGTCGGCTTTGCCTTCGAAGACGAGCCCATCAAAACCTGCCCAACGTACGCGTGCGGCGGACCAGCCACCTTGATGGCTATCGGTCACCGTGCCGGTTAGCGGCGACTTCGTGACTGCGGCCCAGCGACCGCTCATACTGGTTTCGCTCCCGCTCAGAGGACCGTTCATGAAGCAGAGGATGTTCTCGGGCGACAGCGGATCGACGTCGGCACCGTTCTCGAGCACGTAGCGCACGCCCAAGCCTCTGCCGCCGATGTATTTTCGAATCCACTCTTCGGGTGCGGGCCGCATCTCGACGGTACCGGCGGTCAGGTTGATGTGAGCGATATCTCGTCCGAAGGTCCTGGCGTCCATGGTGATCTCCTGTTTGGGTGTCGCGCTCGTATCGATTCAGTCTACACCCGGTACGCCCTCCATTTCTAGCCACGTGATGTGTGCCTAGATCAGCCCCAGCAAGCGCTTAATGCCCGGCATCCATTCGCAATCCCCAACATCCAGCCGGTGCCCCTATCAAGATCCACCGGAAGTCACCCCGTAATGGTCCAGTCGGGGTGGCAACTTCTCATTTCTATTTAACACGCTCTGTGCATCGCCGAAGCATTCTCAAAACCAGAAATATCATCGGCCACAACGGCCGAGAGAATCCGATGCTTCGACTCTCTGATATTCGCATGAAGCCCGAACTCGTGCGGCGTCTTCTCCTCGTAGGGCCCTGTTTCGACACGCTTCAGGTTCAGTATCGCCATCCACGTTGATTCTCCGTAATTTCACCCCGAAACTCTTCAGCCTGTTGCGCGAGGCGTGCGAACACTTCCGGGTGACGTTCGTGGACGTCGAAAGACTCGTCGGGATCGTTTTCCAGGTCGAACAACCACGGCCCCTTTGGAATACGAATGGCGAAGTAACCGAGCTGAATTTCGGGATAGACGATGCCTCGGCGGGCTTGCCACTTAAAGCGTCCTACGCGCATGGCCTCGAGGGTGTTCCATGCAAAATAGAAGATCGGACGATCTTCGACTGGAACGCCTCCTGTAAAGAGTGGCATGAGGTCGACGCCATCGACGATTCGGTCACCCGGGATCGGCACCCCCGCTAACCGAAGGAGTGTCGGAAAGACGTCGATCCCCGCTGCAACGTCGCTGCTTCGTTGTCCGGGTGCGATGTGGGTGGGCCAACGAACAAAGAACGGTACCCGCATGCCGCCCTCGAATGTTTCGCCCTTTCGACCGCGTACGTTGCCTGCACTCCCCTGAAACCACGGGCCATTGTCACTGGTCACGATGACGATCGTGTTGTCTGCGAGAGACAGACGATCGAGCGCGTCTACGATGGCTCCAGTGCTCGCATCGAGGTCCGCCATCACGTCGCCATACAATCCGGCATCACTCTTTCCACTCTGCTCATCCGAAGAATAAAGCGGGATATGGGGAAAGGTATGCGCGAGATAGAGGAAGAACGGGCCGTCCTTTTGCTCCTCGATAAAATCGATCGCCTCGTCGGTGTAGCGCTTGGTCAAAGCCGTTTGATCGACCGGGTCGGCTTCGATGCTTTCGTTGTCCCGCCATAGCGACAACGGCTCCATGTCGTTGGAGTAAAGCAAGCCCATCCAACGATCGAATCCGAAGTTGTGGGGCAGTGATGGCTCGTGGTCTCCCAGATGCCACTTGCCAACGAAGCCGGTCGCATACCCCCCCGCACGAAGCCCCTCTGCGATCGTGATTTCGTCAGCCGGCAAGCGAACCGGCGCTCCTGCCACGCGAAGGGTGGCATCAAGAGGCGAACCGGTCGGAAATACAACCCGGGTGAGTGTGGTGCGGATCGGCCACCTGCCCGTCAAAAGGCCGGCGCGAGAAGGAGAGCAGACCGTGGCGGGGGCGTAGTAGTGATCGAACGCGATGCCTTCCGCTGCCAACGCGTCGAGGCGCGGCGTCTCAAGCGACGTGTTGCCGTAACTGCCGAGGTCTCCGAAGCCCAGGTCATCAAATAGGATCAACACCACGTTCGGTCGAACCGCGGCGCGATCGACGTGGCTCGCCATGCGATCGAGTTCGCGCTGCTTGCGGTCGAGGGATTCGGCGTCTTCGCGCTGTTCGTAGGTCGCGAAAATCGCGACCTCGTAAACAACGAACGCGACCCCCATCGCAATGAATATCATTGCGCCATAGCCGAGCCATGTTGCGAGCGTTCTCATTGACTTACCACCAAGCTAGGGTTGGACAAGCAGCTTCCGAAGTCATAAATGCGCCCCATTGACTAAATCACGTAGCCATCGCCAGCGGCACGCACCGTAATCTCTCCGAGCGAAACACCCCATGGCTGATTCATCGCGTAGACGATCTGATCTGCGAGCAGGTCCGGAGAAAGTGCGAAGTAGCCCATGCTATTGGGATCCGTGAGTTCGGCAGGTGGGTTTTCACCGAAAACCGCGCCGATGTTTTCCATAAACTTCGCCTCGCCCGCGCCCAAGATCCCCAAGAGTGCGGCGGGATTGATCACACCTTCGCCCAAACCTGTTGCCGGGACGCCGGTGGGCTTGATCGTCGTCACTTTGATCTTGCCTTGGGATTCCTGGCGGAGCGCTTCGGAGAGGAAATTGACTGCGGCTTTCGTCGCCCCGTACACCGCTGCTCCCGCCACCGGGTAGTTGCCATAGATCGACGAAATGTTGATCACGTGCCCGCGCCCTTGCTCGATCATCTGATCATGGACCGCGGTGATTCCGTTGAGCACCCCCTTTAGATTGATGTCGATACATCGATCCCAAGGCTCTGCCGCCTTGGCGTGGTCGGCATAAAATGCCAGGGGCATCACGCCGGCGTTGTTCACCATCACGTCGATGGCTCCGTATGTGAGGATCGCTTCCGCGGCGAGGCTCGCCATTTGAGATCGGTCGGTGACGTCGGCGATTACCGCGTGCGCTTCACCATTTTTTCCCGCGATCAATTCGACGGTCGCCTTGAGCTCCGCTTGCTTTACATCCGCCGCAACGACTCGCGCGCCAAGCGCCGCGGCTTTTTGCGCGACAAGCCGGCCAAAGCCTCCCGCCGCCCCGGTGATCACGACGACTTTTCCTTCAACGTGGTTCGACATATTCTCTCTCCGCGATTATGGCTCGGTTGGCTTTCGCACGAACGCGCTCTACTCGTGCGACTCGGAAGCACGATGCACCGCTACAGGGATATTGCTCATTCGCGGCAAGCCGGTGTAGCGCTCGTAATCTACGTCAACAGCAGTCAAGCGCCCGGTGTTTGCACCGATGGTTCGAACTTCGCCGTCACGTTCGGGTCCATCGCCCCAACTATGGCTCATGGAGATCAACCCGCGGCGTAGGTGGCGATCGCTTGCCACGACGGCAAGAATCGTCGCGCGCACGGAGCGAATTTCTGCAAGATCTCCGTTGGCGAGACCGAGCGTGTGAAGGTCGTCGGGATGCATGTAGGCGGGGTTCGTCGTTACCCCGCGCGTTTGACCAGGCTCTTCACGTCCGACCGAATTGAGCACGTTCATCTGCCGACGTGAAATCAAGCGGTAGGGATGATCTGGATGCTCGGCTTCGTCCGCTCCTGGCATGGTTCCGGCGACCTCTGTCAGATCTGACATCATGACGTCGTTTCCCAGGTCGAGGCGCCCCGTCCAGCCCTCGTCCTTCTCCGCGACGATCGCGTTCGGATCCGGAAAGATTGCACCCGCTGGATGCTTGCGAACTTCGTCGAGCGAGATCCGCGATCCCTTCGTCACCATGTCAAACAGCTCATCCGTGGAGGGCTTGTCGACCATGTCCATCGCCTGCCCGGCAATGCGCACGGTGCCGGTGAACGAAACCGGCTTCACTGTGAGCTGTACACCGAGGCGCTGGGCAATGCCGTAAAAGAATTCCCAGTCGTCGATCACGTCTGCCCCTTCTGGAGGTTCGACCAGCGCGGGCGAATATTGGGCATAGGGCGCGGTCGTGCCAAACCCCGCCGCGTATGCACTCAAGTATTCTTGTGTGAGCGTCATCCCCGGCATTTCGAGCGCGTGCTTCACCGCAATCACATAATCTGCGACCCTTGCGGTGGCCGACATGGTGGTGTCGATCTGGACCAACATGTCCAAGTCCTTCATGGCCGCCAGGGTCGTCAACTGATCGGGCCACGCTGCAACGGGGTTGCCTCCGTGACTGATCAACACGCGTACTTGTTCCTCCCCGGGCAGGAGAATTTCTTCGGCCAGTGCAGCGGTGGGCATGCCGGCCGCGGTGTTGGCGAGATCGCGCACGCGCATGCGTTCCCCAAATCCGTATGCGTACTGCGCCATGGGCGCTGCGGCCTGTGCTTTGGGCTGGCTAGGTTGCCCCAAGCACGCGGGCTCCGCGATGGCTTCACCCGCCCGCTGCCAGCGTCCACACACTGTGTTGAGACAGCGCAGCAGATATTCGAGCAGCGTCGTATTGCCCGACATATTGGGACCCGTGCCCGCAACCGCAACACCGGGACCCTGGCTGGCAAAGGTTCTGGCCGCGGACACAACATCGTCTGCACTGATGTCGACTCGCGCAGAAACGACGTCCGGGGTAAAGGGTTCGACAGCGGCACGAAGGGCGTCGAGACCTTCTACGTGTTCCGACAGGAACTCATCGTCCGCCAATGCTTCGGTGAGGATCACGCGAAGCATTCCTGCGAGCAGGGCAACGTCTTCGCCCGGCTTGGTCTGTAAATGCAACGTCGCACGACGGGCGGTTTCGCTGCGACGCGGGTCCACAACGATGAGCTTGAGCCCTGCTGTCATCGCGTCCGTCAGCGTGCGCCCCGGGTTCGTATGGGGCACGCCTCCCGACATGGCCACAAGCGGGTTGCAGCCAACCAGCATCAACACCTTCGCTTTATCGAAGGGCGTCGGCGGTGCCATCCAATTTCCGAACAGCGCTGCCGCAACCATCTTCCCGGGTTGATCGATCGTATTTGAATTGAAGCCCATGCGGGAGCGGATCGCTTTGAGGAACGCAGACGTCACCGCACCGTTGGCCGCGCCCGCATTGGTCGCCATCGTGCCCGAGTACGTCGCCACGGCCCGCGGCCCTCGCGTTTCGAGAGTCGAACGCAATTGCTGCGCGATCTCATCCATCGCTTGCTCGACGGGGATATCGACATAGCTTCCGTCCGGCTGCCGTTTTTGGGAATGCAGCAACCGTTTTTCACTACCCCACACCGCCGCCATGTTCTGGCCCTTGATACAGCAGAACCCTTTGTACAGAGGATTGTTGACGTCGCCTTTAACCGAAACTGGGCGTCCCTCGTCGACTTCGACCAAGACTCCGCAGCCCGCATGACAGACTCGGCAGATCGTGTTTTTCCAGACACTCGCCATCACAAAAGTTCCTTTGTTCGAATTACTGACCTACTGAAAGCGCTCGATGTCTCGCCAGAAAATTTTCGCCGGAGCGCGAAGTCTTCGCGCGTTTTGCACGGGCGCGTCATTTTGACCCGGCATGCACCATTCACACGAAATCGTATCAACGCGTTTCACGGACTCAAACCAAACCACTAGCTCTTCTTGCGAGAAACGCACCACGATAACCGTCCCCGAAAGACGGTCGAGAACCCATTCCCAGTAGTCATTGTGGCCACAGACGACAGGTGGAAGGTCGCGCCAAGCGATCGTTGGCTTCGCGGCTTCCATGAGGGAAGTACGGTGTTGAAGCGTGGTACCCGGCTCAACCAGCCATCGCGTAACGAGCGGGTCTTCTCTTGAAACAAGACCCGTCGCTGATCGAGATTCACGTTAGACTCCGCCTCATGGGGCAGACGAAAACCGCCTGGGATCAGATCCCGCACTGGGCCCGCGCGCGAACGACGCACCAAAAGCTGATCCCCTTCGGCATCTTCATCTCGGCCCTTCTGCTTCGTGCATTTTATTTGTGGGAGGACACGGCTAGCCCGTTCTTCGCTGTGGGCGGCGTCGATTCCCCGACCTACCTCAAGCGCGCCGCGAGTCTCCTTGCTGGGACGTGGCCGGGGCCCTTTGCCTTCGACCAACCTCCGCTCTATCCCGCATGGATCGCCACCGTTTCGCAAGTGTTCGGCGAGAACATCATGGCCCTGAAGCTTTCTCAGGCGGTGCTCGGTGCGATGTGCTGCGTGCTCGTCTACTTCATCGCGCAAAAAGCGTTCAGAGATTTTTCCGTAGCCCTCTTGGCCGCACTGATGTGCGTCGTCAATGGCACGTTGATCTACTTCGACGGTCAAATCGTTTCGGCCAACCTTGAGATGTTCCTGCAATGCGCCGCGCTGTGGTTCTTCCTAAAAGCAGAAGAGAATAAAAGCATCGGTTGGTGGCTTGGTGCTGGGGCAATTGTCGGGCTTTCTGCAATCAATCGCGGGGGCGTGCTTTTGTGCATTCCCTTCTTGCTGGTCTGGGCTTATAGACGCGACGGGGTGAAAGCCGCTGCCGCTGTCATCATTCCGGTTGCACTCTTCATTGCACCCATCACTCTTCACAACTTCAGTTTCGACCATTCGAGGTCAGTTCCGAACAACGTGAAGGCCGGGTTCGAGGAAACACCAAAAAGTTCTGCCATCGATCGACTATTGAATCGCAAGTACGTGCTGCTTACGTCTCGTACCGGAATGAACTTTTTGCTTGGAAATTCATATGACGAGTATGAGCTGAACGACCCCAACCATCCCCGATGTTGGATCCATACCAATCACGTCATGAAGTATCCCTATCGCGAAACGGGCGCGGTCTCAGCTTCGGGGCAGCAGCAATCGTTGATGACGCGAGCCACCGAAACGATCGCGAACGCGCCGGGTGATTGGTTTCGCTTGATGGGGCTGAAAGCACTTCAACTTGGGAACGGCGTCGAGATCCCACGTAACTCAAACCTCTATGCCGACAGGCAATATTCGAATTTGTTGAGTGCCCTCGTCTGGAGTGGCCCACTCGCTTTTCCGACTGGCCTGTTGATTCCCCTCGGACTGGTAGGCCTCTACTTCAGCCGGAGGCAATCGCAGAAGCATTCCCTGTTGCTGGCTTTTCTGTTGCCCCGGGTCGTCTTCGTATTGTTGTTCTTCGTCGCCGCGCGCTTTCGCGTCCCGATGCTTCCGATCATCGCGATGTTCGCGAGTTACGGGGTCTTGTATGGCGTGAGGACGTGGCGCGCAGGCCAACGTTCTGCCTTGGTTCTCCCGGCGATCGCCCTCGTTCTACTTTTGATCGCATCCAACGCGCGACGGGTCCCTGTCGCTGATCAACACGGCGCTTATGAATTCTTTACGTTGGCCGGAACCCTCGCCGAAGGTGGTGACCAAGCCGCTGCCCTGGCTGAATTTCAAAAGGCGGTCGATGCGGACCCCGCGTCCCCGGCCGCAAATTTCCTGTTAGGGGCGAGGCTCGCCCGCTCGAAACAGTTTGAACAATCCAACACCTTCCTCGAAGCGGCGACGCAACTCGAACCGGGTTTCACCGAGGCATTGGTTCGCCACGGCAAGAACCTCGCCGCCATGGGTCAAAACAATGCCGCCCGCGAACGACTTAAACGCGCACTCGCGAGCGACCCCGGCAACGCTCAGATCGCTCGAACCTTGAAGACGATCGAGACGAACACACGCTAAATTTGCGGCCGCGCCTACAAGGGAGACACACGGCATGACCCAGTGGAACGAGCAAGTTGCCATTGTGACCGGCGCAGGCTCCGGCATCGGCCACGGGCTCTCGCACGCCCTCGCATCTCGAGGTGTCACCGTGGTGGCGTGCGACATCAACCCGGAACGCATCGAAGCCACGCAGAAAGAAATTGAAGCCGCAGGCGGCAAGGCCGTCGGGGTCACCCTCGACGTCACAGATGCGGATGCCGTTGCCGCAGTGGTTCGCGACACCCATGAGCGGCATGGTCGCATCGACTACATCTTCAACAACGCAGGGATCGCGGTCGGTGGCGAAGTTCGTGACGTTGAACTTGAAGACTGGCAAAAGGTTTTGAAGGTCAACCTCGATGGTGTCGTGCACGGCGTCGTCGCCGCCTATCCCATCATGGTCGATCAAGGCTTCGGACATATTATTAACACCGCCTCCATCGAGGGACTCGCACCGTTCCCGTCCACGGTGTCATACGTCGCAAGCAAGCATGCAGTCGTCGGGCTTTCGACATCGCTTCGCGTCGAAGGCGCGGACCTCGGCGTCAAGGTCAGCGCGGTTTGCCCGGGTTACATCAAGACCCGGATCTTTGAGGACTCGAAGTTTGTGGGCATGGACGTCCAGGACGAAATCGACAACGTGCCGGCGTGGCTTGGGATCACGCCAGACGAATGCGCGAAACGGATTCTTCGTGGCGTCGAACGCAACAAAGCCATCATCCCGATCACCGGCATGGCGTGGGTTCTCTGGGTGCTGATGCGTGTGAGCCCCAACGCAGTCATTGCGCTTATGCGTCGTCAGCTCAGGCACGCTCGCATCCGGATGCGGAACGTCGAACCCAAAAACTAAACCGGCGCTTCACCTTCGAGGGTGACGCGGTGAATCACACGGTTCGCGTTGCCGTAGTCGGCGATTGCGTAGTGGTGGGTTGCGCGGTTGTCCCAGATCGCAACGTCGCCTTGCTGCCAACGCCAGCGGCATTGGAATTCGGGCTTGGCCTGGTGGGCGAACAAGAAATTCAACACTGCGTCGCCTTCGGCCGGGGGAACGCCCTCGATGTCGGCTGTGAATGTTGGATTCACGTAGAGGATCTTGCGTCCCGTGGCGGGATGGGTCCTCACGATGGGATGGGATGCCGACGGCAGCGAAGACATGTCGGGCAGCTGCCCGCGTGGCGCTTTTGCAGCGTCTGAACGTTCGCGCACTGCATTGCGAACCGTCCCCGCCAGATCGTGCAGCGCCGTAAGCCCTTCGAGATATTCTTTCATGCGATCTGAAAGCGCGTCGTATGCCGCCGTCATGTTGGCCCACATGGTGTCGCCCCCGTGGTCGGGGCATTCCTTCATGTACAGCACCGAGCCCATCGGCGGTTTTGGCGAGATGGATACGTCGGTGTGCCAGAGATTCGCCCGTCCCCCTTCCTGGCCTTTCAGTTCCACCACTTCGCGATGTCCCTCTAAGGTCGGGAGGTACGCCGGGTGATCCGTAAAGACGGGTGCGAGCTGGGCGCTGAAGTCCACGTGCTGATCAGGCGAAAGACTCTGCCCCCTAAAGAAGATCACTTTGTGGGCGTACAAGTTTTCGAGCACCGCTTCGACCGCAACGCCGTCGAGTTTCTGCGAGAGATCCAAACCGCGCAGCTCGGCACCAAGGCATCCAGCGATCGGCTGGACTTCAATATTCGAGGTCATCACGTTTCCAATCTTTGGCTTGGGTTTCGATCTCGGTCGTTGGCACTCAGCCCTAGAGCGCTGTGGGACGCGCGAGTCGCCCCGGGCGTGCGCCGGTGTCGCAGTCTTTGTCTCGCGTCTGCACGCCGTTTACGTACGTTGCGAGGTAGCCACTCGCCCGTTGCAAAATGCGGCTCCCGCCTGCCGGAAGATCATGGTGCACTTCGAGTTCTCCAAGGCTCAAGCGGTCGAAGTCGATCAAGTTGAAATCTGCTCGCTTACCAACTTCGAGCGAGCCACGGTCGTGCAACCCGTAGAGCTCGGCGTTGGTCTGGGTTTGCTTGCGCACGATCCATTCGATCGGCAGGCGCTCTCCACGGGCGCGGTCACGCACCCAGTGCGTCAACTGGTAGGTCGGTGCAACCGCGTCGAAGATCAAGTTCACATGGGCGCCCGCGTCCGACAAACCCGTCACCGTATTCGGATCCATCAACATGGTGTGAATCGCGTCGTGATTAAATCCGACGTAGTTTGCGCCGAGCAAGATCGCGAACGAGTTGCCGTCGTTTTCGAGGAGGTAGTCGTACACGACCTCGTGGATCGGCGTGTTGGTCGCGGCGGCGCGCGCGCCGAGCATGTCGCCCGGTTCGGGTTCGTAGTTCAGCGGCATCTCCATCGGGAAGAGCGCCCCCGCAACCTCGCCGAGCAAACCATGGATGTTCGCCATCGAGCCCTCTTCTTCGACCCGAATGTCGGCGTCGTTCAAGATTGCTGCACGAACTTCGGGCTTTTGCATTTCCTTGATGCGCTGCTCGAACGGGAGATCCAGAAGTTTCAGGTAGGTCTCTCGGCGCTGGAACATGTGATACGTCTGGAGGCTCGTCACGAACCCGATCGGACGTGATGCGACCTGCGGCCGAAGAATCGAACCCTTTGCGTTTTCTTCTGCGGCACCCTTCAAATAGCCTTGCCATGAATCGGGGAAGTCTGGAACCTGCACTGTTGTGAATGTCACGGGACGCCCAACGCGACCGATCTGTTTGATCATCTCGAATTCTTCTTCGAGCGAAAATCTTTCGCCGCCAATCGCTTCGAGCTTGCCCACAGTGCTTGCGGGAATGAGTTCAAAAACACCCGAGCCCGCGCGCTGCATGGCTTCGGCGAGCGCCAACAGTTCATCGACTTCAGCAAACGTGCCGGGAACCGGGGCGCCGCTGATGGATCGATGCCCCACGGTGCGCGACGTGGAAAAACCAACTGCACCAGCCCGCATGGCCTCTTCAACCATCGCGCTCATGCGTGCCAAGTCGTCCCCTCGCGGGTCTTCGTTGTCGCGACCGCGCTGGCCCATCACGTAATTACGCAGGGCGCCGTGTGCGAGCTGGGCGCCGATGTCGAGGGCATACTCTCGCGTTGCAAGAAAGTCGAGGTATTCGGGGAAAGTTTCCCATTCGCCCCAGGGCATGCCTTCGTGGAGGGCGGTGCCCGGGATGTCTTCGACGCCTTCCATCAATTCGATCAGCTCGTGTTCCGCACCTTTATGAACCGGTGCGAAGCCGACACCGCAGTTGCCCATGATGACCGTCGTCACACCGTGCGAGGCAGACGGATCGATCTGGTCGTCCCAAGTCACCTGACCGTCGTAGTGCGTGTGAACGTCGACCCAACCCGGCGTCATCAGCGCGCCGTCAGCATTCACCACCTGCTTGGCGTCTTCACTCACCTTACCCGTCGCCACGATGCGACCGTCGCGAATCCCGATATCGCCGGTCTGTGCCGGAGCACCGGTTCCGTCCACGATGTTTGCGCCTTGGATTTTGGTATCGAGCATCGAGATCTCCGATATGTGAAGGGGGCGTGGGACGGGTGAGTCGAGGTGAGTCAATCGCCAGAAATCTGGCATAGTCTATGACACCACCGGGCGCTCTGCTGCGCCACTAACGCGAGTGCCACTCACGCGCCCAAGCCCCAACTACCGGGGCACCCCAAAGAAACGAGGAGAAGCAACATGCTCGGCTACACCACGATCGGAACCAGTGACATGGACCGCGCCACCGAATTTTACGACGCGCTGCTCGCAGAAGTTGGTGCAAAGCAGCTTTTCGGAATGGATCGAATCAAGTTCTACGGCACGGCTCTCGACCAGGCGATGCTTGCGGTCTGCATCCCGTACAACGAGGAAGCCCACGATCACGGCAACGGCAACATGATCGCAATCCCGGGCGGTTCGCGGGAAGGTGTCGACAAGCTCTACGCGAAGGCCATTGAACTCGGCGCGACCGACGAAGGTCCGCCCGGAGAACGTCTTCCTGTTTTTTATGGCGGCTATGTGCGAGATCTGGACGGCAACAAACTCTGCTTCTTCGAAATGAAGATGGGCTAGCGCGCGAGGCGAATTGCCGATCCTGAATAAGAAACGGCCCACGTAGGAATCGATTTCCTACGTGGGCCGTTTTCGTTTTGATCTTGAAAGCGCGCCGCGTAGACTCCTAGGTGGTGACGCTTCCGCCGTTCAACTCGAGCGTCTGCCCCGTCATCCAAGAGGCCTCGTTGGAAGCGAGATAAACGACGAGCGCTGCGATGTCCTTGGGTTGCCCCAACGCACCGACGGGCACGCCCTTTGCCATATGTTCGGTGATCTTGGGATCCGCATGATTGTCGATCAGACCAATCGCAACGGTGTTGGCTGTGACGCCGCTGCGCGCCGTCTCCATCGCGAGGTGGCGCATAAAGGAAAGGCCGCCGCCCTTCCCCGCACCGTAAGCCGCGACCCCGAGCGGGATCCCAACCGTCCCCGCTCCAGATGAAATTGTGATCACTCGGCCGTGACCGCGTTCGCTCATCCCCGGAACTAACACGTGGGCACAGTTCATGACGGCGTAGGTATTGAGGTCGATGAACTTTCGCCATTCTTCGGGGGCTGTCTCGAGGAACTGTGTAACCCCCATGCCCGGCGGAACGCCCGCGTTGTTCACGAGAATATCGATGGGGCCAAGTGAGGACTCCGCTTTCGCGATGCCAGACTTCACGGCGTCGTAGTCACAAACGTCGAACCCGACTGCAACCGCTTTGCCTCCCGCGCTAGCGATGGCTTCGACTGTCTCGGCTGCGCGCTCTTCGAAGAGATCGTTGACGGCAACGCTCGCGCCCTGGGCGGCGAGGGCCTTTGCGATTCCCGAACCAACGCCCTGACCACCACCGCTAATGAATGCGGTCCTACCCGTGAGATCAAACATCGCCCTCTCCTTTCATTGGTGAAATCCCGGTCTGCCAAGACCCAAGGTCCGTGAGAACCCAGTCATCCGCTCCACAACTTCGCAAGTTGTATTCAATACTCCCAGACGAATTCGAAGCCTTATACTCGCGTTTGCGAATCAGCCGTATCACCTCATCCTTCATTCCCAGCATCGGAGCGTCATGTCGAGCGGACTCGTACTCTATGAAACCGCGGATCGCATCGCGACCATCACCCTCAGCTGTTCCGGCCGAGGATCTCGACGCAGAAGCGCTCAAGCTCGCTCGGCAGCTTGCCCACATGCCCTCTTCACAGCTTGCCGCGATGAAGCTTGTGGTCAATCAGGCTTATGAAAACATGGGCCTGCGAACGACCCAGGTGATGGGGTCTCTCTTGGATGGCGCGATGCGAAATACGCCGGAGGCCAAGGACTTCATCAACACGGCGGTTAGCCAAGGGGTTCCCGCAGCGGTTGCCGAACGCGATGGCCCATTCGGCGACTACAGCCAGCGTAAAAAGAAGTCGTGACGTGTGATCGGGCGCAACCTCAAGCCGGCGCAACGAGAATAGAAACGCTCTCGAGCCTGCGGACAAAAATGCTGTTCGCGTAGCTCGGGGGATTCGAACGGTCGAGCGAGAGCGATTGCGTTCGAGACAACAA
Source organism: Myxococcales bacterium (assembly GCA_012960035.1). Lineage (GTDB taxonomy): Bacteria > Myxococcota_A > UBA9160 > UBA9160 > UBA4427 > DUBZ01. The sequence goes on from DUBZ01000037.1 coordinate 87,580, forward strand.
CTGCTCGACGACGACCCGCGCTTCAAGTCGAGCGAGCGGCGCGCCAATGCAGAAGTGCCCACCGCGTCCAAAGCCCATGTGTTGTTTTGGGTGCCGTCGGTCGAGACGAAGAACGTCCGGTTCCTCGAAGTGCGCCGGGTCCCGGTTCGCCGAAGCCCAAAGCAGCAACAAGCGATCCCCCGCTTCGAGTTCGTAACCCGCGAGCGTGCATGGCAGCTTCACCACGCGATAGTGAAATTTGAACGGACTCTCCAACCGCACGACTTCTTCGATGAAGCGCGGGATCAATTCAGGTTCTGCACGCAGAGTTGCGGCGAGGTCCGGGCTTTCTGCGAGTCGAAGTCCGCACGAGCCGATTAACGCCGCGGTGGATTCTCCCGCGGCCCCGAACATCACCACCGCAATCCCGATCGCCTGTATGCGAGAGATCGATCCTTGCTCGACCGCGAATGCGAGTGAAGCCAACATCGGTGCATCGCTGGGGGGCGCGCCGTTTGCGCCCGCGCGCCCCGCATGTGCGTCGAGATGCTCGCCCAAATACTCGGCCATTTGACCCGACTCGGTTGCGAGTTTCACAAGTTGCGCTGGACCCATTGTGCCCGCCAGGATATCGCCGCCCATCATGGCCCATGTGCGATGTCGCGAAACGTCGCCAGCGGGCAGGCCCAGCACGTGTGCGACGGCGAGCGCGGGAATCAACTCGGCGATCGCAGCAAAGTCGCCTCCCCCGGCTGCGACCCATGGGCCGAAGGCATCGTGGGTCCAACCAACAATTCTTTCTTCGAGTGCGGCAACGACCTTCGGAGCCAGTCGCGGCTGCGCAATGGCGCGGTGGACTCCGTGGTCGGGTTCATCTGCCGTTGCAATCACATGATTGCCCCCGAGATCCGGCAACGGAAAAATGCTCGGGGTTCCGTCATCGGCGCGTACAAGTACGCCCGTCAGGTTCGCGGAAAAATCGCTTTCACGTTGCAGCACTTCGTCGATGAGGTCCCACGTTGCGACGAGGTGCACCCCGGTGTCGCCAACCCGGGCCACGGGCGACTCGCTTCGCAACACTTCGTACAATCGATCGGGATACTCAATCGCATGACGATCAAAAAACTCATCCAGCGAGCCTGGCATGAATGGGGCACGCACGATTTGACTCCTCATGGCGAAGCGCGTGATTCGTGAACGCAGTAAATGCTTGTTCAGGACGTGATCGGGAGCCGGCACTGTAGCGCCACTGGCCTCACGGTCGATTCAACGTATTCTAGTTTTCGCTACGTGATCCTTCATACATTTTCGATTCTCTCTCCAAATCGTTTGATCATGACGTAGCGTGAAAGCCGGTCCGACGATGCCGCCACGCGAGAATTCGAACCGCTGGGCTTTCCCAAGGCGCGTTTCGCTCGCGTTACAGCGAACGCCGACGTGGCCGAAGGCACGCTGTACCCCCAATTCGAATCCAAGCTCGGTTTGCTCAAAGCACTCGGCGAACACGATGGCACCGGGATGCGCGCAGCGTTTACCGCCGCCGAACGCGAACCGTCGCCGGCAGAACGGCAAAAACGAAGAGGGGGGACGCACTCGACGTTACACGCCACGTAACCGCGTCCCTCTTGCCCACGACGGAATCGATCGCTGGCGAACCGTCGCAGCCGCGATAGCGTCTCGCCTCGCCCCACTTCTGTACTTCCCAACAATCCACCCAATCGACTCGAGCCGCGTTGGCAGCATTGCCGTAGCCGCGCTGGCTCCACCGCGATCACAGATGCAAAGGCCTGAACATGGAACTCGACATCATCGCTCATCCCTCAACCCTCGCTGGCTCCCAAGACCATGCTCGCCAAGTCGAAGCCGCGGGCTTCGGAGGCGTTTGGTGGACGGACAGCGGAAAGTCGGCCTATCTCGCATGTACCGCGAGCGCCCTCGCAACAGATCAGCTCCAGATCGGAACTGGAATCGCGGTCGCCTTTGGGCGCAGCCCAATGGTGACTGCCGGCATCGCGTGGGAACTTGCTGCGGCGACCGGCGGCCGCTTTGTCTTGGGGCTAGGCAGCCAGGTGAAAGGCCACATCGAGCGCCGTTACAGCGCCGAGTACACGCCTCCCGGTCCGCGCATGAAAGAGTACGTCGAAAGCGTGAAGGCGATCTTCCGGGCGTTTCGAGGCGAAGAGAAACTTCACTACGAAGGCAAGTACTACAACTTCTCACTGCTACCCGCGGCTTGGAGTCCGGGGCCGATCGATGTCGCAGATCCGCCGGTCTATATCTCCGCGGTGCTTCCCTATATGAGTCGGCTCGTAGGCGAGATCGCAGACGGAATTCACGTACACCCCTTCCACTCTGTGGAATTCGTGCGCGATGTACAAAAAGTCTCCATCGAAGAAGGCCTTGTGCGTTCAGGCCGAACGCTCGATGACATCACGTTTTCGTGCCCGATCATGACAGCGGTAGGCGACACCGACCAAGAACTCGAAAAGACGCGCGAGCATTCGCGTATGATGATTGCGTTCTATGGGTCGACCCGGGCATACGCTCCGATGTTCGAGCACCACGGGTACACAGGACTTTCGGACGAGATCTATGCGTGCCAAAAGAAGGGCGACATCAAGGGGATGACGTCGCTGGTCACGGACGAGATCCTTTCGCACTACACCGTTACTTCCAACTGGAACGATCTCGGAACGACTCTTGTCGATCGCTACAAGGATTTGGCGCCGAACGTTCGCGTGACGTCCTACACCGCAGCGGACAATTGGAAGGACCCCGAAGCTCGTGAAAAGTGGGCGCATGTGACGAAGACCATGCGCGAGGCGTAGTTCGGACGCCAACGAACGACGCGCGCGAACCGAGCCTGCGACTTGGGTCGCGAAGTCCGGCACGCGCGCGTGAGGTTCACGATTCGGTTCAATTGCAAAACGAATCGCGCTCGATTTTGCGCTCGTTATAGGGCGGCGAGAATCGCGTCGGCGCTGCTGACGTCGAACTTCATCGGCTCTTCGACGGCGAGCTTGGTCACGACGCCGTTTTCGGCGATCAATGCGAAGCGCTGACTGCGGGGATTGTGTCGCCTTCTTGGATTGCCATGGTGAGAATTCCTTTTCTTGAATCGAGTGGGAAGGATGAGCTTGCACGTCGCGACAGGGTCTGACGTGCACGAGACGAACAACGCCGCGCCGAAGCTGAATTCGGCGCGGCGCTCTCGTTCTTTATTCGAATCGAGCCTGCTTCACGCAGAAGATACGAACTACTTAACCCGTTGCAGGGTGTTCTTGTCCGTGTGGTGCAAGACGCCGCCAGTGGCGGTTATCGTCATCACCGTATCTTCTTCGTACGACCAGGTGTCTCCTTCGACCGTAGTCGAAAGCGTGTACTCGGTACACTGCGCGCGTTCGATGAGGTACGGGTTCGACAAGACGCCAAACGCGGGGTTGCCCTGCTGGGCGGTCATCTGAAAGCTCGTTGCGTCCGCGGTGCTGTTGCCACCGGCGAGGATCGTAGAACCACGGGGCACCATGAAGCATCGCATCACTTCTTGACGGTCTGCGTCCCAGAGCCAGTAACCGAGTTCGGTATGAAAGATGTCGTCTTCACCGATCCGAATGGCGGCCGTGGTGTAGTCGATCACCCAAAGCGTCTGGTCGCCGTTCTGAACGTCGCCCACGATGTTGAAGGTGGCCTTTTCGCGGTAAGGGGTTTCGATCACCTTGCCCGCTTTGTACGAAAACGAGACGTCGAGGCCCTGGTCTCCTTCCCACGTGCCGATCAAACCGGCGAGCGGTCCAAATTGTTCGTTTGCCATATCTAGGTTCTCCGAAGTCCGCGATACGCCCGGCGGACGTATCAGTCAATCGATGGTTGTAGAACGAGAGCGTGTCTCCCGCGGAAGCTCACTCTACAGAACTCCGGCCCCGGGCGGCTAGAGAGTCGACCGAAAACCTCACGGGATGCCCGTGCAAAGCAAACATGTCGGGCATCGCGTGGTGTTCAGACGATGCTGTCGTAGTCCGAGCGGATTCGTTCAAGCACGCGATCGGAGCCCGATTCCGAGTCCTACCAATGACTTGCGTCGTGGGCAGCGCCGCGGTGGAAGCGGATCTTGTGTTCCGCGGATGCGTGATGCACGGAGTCCGTGGAGCGGCGAGCGGTTCAGTCGCCCCCCCCCTGCGCCCGGACTCCACAGGGCCTGGTTAAGACGTCACATTCGGTCCGATTATTCGCAAAACGTTTTTTTTCAACAATCGCGTCTCACAATTGAATTGCGCGGCGAGGGCTCCGTCTATCGGGAATACGCAACCCGAACGTTGACCGTGACGCCCTCGTAAAAGTGAAGACATCAGTCTTCCAGGACGTCACAGGAAAGGAGCGAATCCAATGCGTTTGCAAAAACTTGCCATGTTCGTCGCTGCCATGATGTTGGTTACAAGTGTTGCTGAAGCGGATCATCGATCGAAGGAACAACGCCCCGGGCACACGCGGCGCGAAAGCCGAACGGAACAACGAATCGAAAGACAGGCGGAGAAACCGAGCTATGGACCCTACGTCGGCGGATCCCTTGCGATTGGCGTCGAGCAGTTCAATGACGTCGCTGCAGGAGACGACTACGACGAGGGGTTCGGGTTTGACATCTGGGTCGGCTCTCGCATTCACCGCCACGTTGGCGTCGAAGGACAGCTTTCCTACATCGAAGGCTTCGAGCTCGCCGGCACTGGCATTGACTTCAATCACTTGAACGGCACAGCGAACCTAAAGCTCTATCCCCTTGACGGAAAGATCCAGCCTTACTTTCTGGCTGGAGCGGGTATCGGGCGCTTTGAACTCGAAGAGCCCGACGGCTACACGCTTTCGGACACGGGGGGCGTGATGCGTGTAGGCGCCGGTGTCGATGTCTACCTGAACGACCGGATCGCCTTGGTTGGCGGTCTCGGCTACCTCTTTACCGCGGGCGACATCGTTGACAACGACATCATGGAGGTGAAGTTCGGCGTTCAGTATCGGTTCTAGATCAGGCTGAGAAACAATCAAACGTGACCGAGCGCGTCGCAGGGAAGACTTCCTTGCGGCGCGCAGTTGTTTCGGACGCCGCTCTGGCGCCAGTCCAGAACTAATCCAGCAGAACAGGCATGCTCACATGGCGATGCCAGCCCGGCATCGCCATGATTTTTAGTTCATCGGGTGGAACTGCGAGGCGAACGTTCGGGTAGCGATCGAACAAGTTCTTAAGCGCAACCTTCGTTTCCATCAGGGCAAGTTGCCTTCCTAGACAAAAGTGATTCCCGAAGCCAAAACCGAGATGATGGTTGGGCGTGCGCGAAATGTCGAACACTTCGGGCTTGTCGAACGCACGTGGATCGTGATTGGCAGCGCCGAGAATCGGCATCACGGGCGAGCCCTTTTTGATGATGACGCCGTGAATCTCCACGTCTTCCGTTGCGTACTGGAGCTTCGTCCCATGGACGGGCCCGCGAAATCGCACGAGTTCTTCGACGGCTGAGTCCCAAAGCTCCGGCTGGGCTCGCAGACGTTCGAGTTGCTCCGGATGTTCGAGCAAGGTGCGCACGCTATTCGAGACCAGATGCGTTGTCGTCTCGAAACCCGCGAGGATCAGCAAGAAGACCATGGCGAGCAGCTCTTGATCCTTCAGGCGATCACCATCCTCTTCAGCGTGAATCAAGGCGGAAAGAATGTCGTCGCCTGGGTTCTGGCGTTTTGCCTCGATCATCTTGCGCATAAATTTCGAAGCGATGCGAAGATCCCATACCAAGGTCTTCGCGATTGATAAGCCGGTCAGCCCCGTAGAAAGGATTCGGACACTGTTCTGGAATTCGTGCATTTCATCGTCCGAAACACCTACCATTTCTGCGATCACGCGCGACGGGATCGGCAACGCATACTCAGGCAGAAGATCGATCGCGCTTTTCTTGACGACGCCATCCAACAGGTCGCCCGATAGACTTTCGATGCGATCGCTCAAACTAGCGATGGCACGCGGCGTGAATGCCTTATTCACGAGATTGCGCAGCCGACGATGCTCGGGGTCATCCTCGAGGATCATGCTGCGCGCGATGGCCGCGATGCCCTTGGGCACGAAAAACGGAAGCGGACTTGTGCCCTTCCCCGTGGCTTTCCCCCGGTTGCGAATGAAGCGGTCGTCGGTCAGCACCATGCGACAATCGTCATAACGAGAGACGACACTCAACTTCATCACGCTGATCTTCGCAGGCATCACCGGCGCCTCTTCAAGCATCCAGCGGTACCAATCGTATTTGTGGGTACTGAAGTCGGCACTCGACATTTTAATCGGGCGTGTCGCGTCGAATTCGAGGGGTGCGGTGGTCGCAGCCATGAGGTCACTCCTGTCTCGATGGGGTGTGGGTCATTTTGCAGAAATGCGCGCTAGCGATTCCATCCAAGTGTCTGGAAAAACGAAACCATTCGCTTGGAAGTCGCGTAACGAAAGTAATCAGGTGGGGTCAGTATGGTGCGCCACATCGACTCAATCTGTGCGCTTCCACTAAGACCCGTCTTGCACCACGTTGCAAAGTGCTCGCAGTTGTTCATCGCAAAATCGAAGGTGGCCTCGCCAAGCCGAGTTGACGCACGCTCAACCACCGCGTCGGCCGAGCGATCTCCATCGGCCTCTGGCAGGCCCTTCCATCGGTCGAGGTTCTTGTGAAACCGCGAACTCACACTAGACGTCAGGCCTTCTCTCGCAAGAAGTAGCTGCTCAAACTCTTGGTAGTCGCGAGTCTCAACTTCACCGCCGTTCATGAACTTCTCGATCGACGTCTCTCGCACCTCGGACTGCAGCGGGGTGTAGCCCGTGTAGTGGATAACCTTGCCCGCGCCGCAATCGATCCCGTGGTGCGAATAGACGCCGCCGAACCGGCGCACAAATATGTGGTCTCCGCGAGCCATAAAACGTAGTCCTACAATGAACCGAACCGTGTCGCCCTGAATCACATGATAGGTCAGCCAGCCTCTCACGCATCGGCCCCTGGGCAGCTCAACGTATAGAAGCAACCTCGGTTCAGCTCAGCCCCAGCCGCGGAACCAAGTCACGATGCGAAGACGCACCTCGCACTCAGGTTCCGGTTTCCCGGTGAAGATCGGGTAGCCGGGCTTATCGAGCGCGAGCGCGTGTTGACTTTGCACAAGATTGTGAAGAGGCGCGTCTTTCTCGCGCAACTGGCAACGCCGGTTCATTCGAAGCACAACGTTGCTGGGATTGGCGTTGCGCACATAGCCTTCTGCGTAAGTCGATCGAAACCCGGGCCAATCGAGAAGCCAAATCGAAGTGGTTGCCGGTCGCATCGCAGTCAACAAGTATCCGCCAGAAAATGCATCATCGATGAGCAGCTTCCCATCCGAGTTTTCGAAGCGCGCCAGATCGGCCTGCGCCTCATTGAGCATTCGCAGATGAGTTGGCGTGGTCACCCCAAAACATTAAAGGAGTACCTGCTTGGGTATGGCATCTCGCTGAGACTATCCAGCAGCCTCTTCGGCGCTGTCCCAGAGCGAAATGATCTGGCCGTCTGCAGGCTGCGTCTTTGCGTCGAGGGTTTTCTGAAAAACGTCCTCAACCGCGTCACGGCCATACTCTCGATTCACCGAGAGCCATGTGTCCGTCGAATCCCGGAAAGAAACCCAAGCCGAGCCAAGCCGTTCTTGCAAACCTGCGGGCCCCCAGTCTTGCGAGCGTTTGGCGATCTGTCCCGGTGCAAAGAAGAACTCGGGCTTGGCCCCCGGCAATTCTTCCGCGCTTCCGGCTGACGCATCCCAATGCGTGGCGCCAACCGAGCAGCTGTACTTCATCTGATCGCCGAAGTGGTGATGCAAGGTGCTTTTCAGCTTCGCGTTGCCTGCCATGTCGACCATGACGATCGGCTCGCTCGCGGGGAGTGACTTCACTTCGTCGTAGGGAACCACGTGGTCGTAGCATCCCAGACTCTTCACGAACTCCAGGTTGCGGTCCGACGTCAAGCCGATCGCCTTCGCGTGTCCACCGCTTGTCACGGTGTGGCCAAGCGCAATGGACGTTTTACTCGAAGCGCTCGTAATGATCACAGACTTCGCGCCATAGAGATCGTTGTCTCGCAGAAAGTCGTCGCAGAGAAACGAAGTCATAAAGAGCCCGCGAAGCAGCATGGTCTGGTCTTCATGATCCGCCGAGTACATCGCGTCGTTCTGAACGGGAGAATACTGGTTGTAGACCGCGGCGATATCTGCCCGGTGCGCGACACCATCGGTGATGTTCGCGGCATTTACTTTGCCGGGTTCGATCACGAGATAACGCGACATGGGATAAAAGCCGAAACAGCGCGTGCCCACTTCGACTTCGGGATGGGTAGATGCGACAACGTCGGCAAAGCCCATGACGGGAATCCTCCCCCAACCTTCTTCCGTAGGGAAGAAGCGCCAATAGCCAATCATGTCGCCCGAAAGCGCGTACGAAATATTGTTCGCGGTGAATGCGAAGCGGTCGATTCGAAACAACACCTGCCCGGGTGCAAGCTCGGCGGGCTCGACTCCTTCAACAAATTTGGTGGTATGCCAGTCGTCTCGGTTCACGAGAAAGTCGAGGTGATTTGCGGCCATCGTTGTTCCTTTTGCGAAGGGGCGGGGTCGATAGTTCTGACACAGAGAATGTCAATTCTTACGAATCTGCCATCAACAAACAACCAACACGGTCGTTCTCTGGGTCACCACGACAATTCGGGCAACGCGCTGTTCGCAAACCCCGGCGAGTTCCAATCCGCAAATGACAGCGAACTGTGCTTAGGTTGCTGGAGCCTTCGGCTTGCGCCGGCGACGACGGCGGCCGCCCTTCTTGCGCGCAGTCTTCTTTCGCGAAGCCCGCTTCTTACGAGCGGCCTTCTTTTTGCGGATGGGGTCGAAGAACGACACCGGTCGAGACGGCGCGCGACGACACACGTCGCAGATGCCGCACTCCTCTTCGATCGGAATTCCGAAGTACTCGCCGAGCAGCTCGCCTCGGCAACGTTCGGCGATCGAATACGCGTCGATCGCATCGAGGCGGGTCGCGTCCTGGTTGCGCAGAGTTCGAAGTTGTTCGCGCAGGCGCCGGGCGTATTGAATGAGCTCGGGGAGCGGTACAAGGAGTTCGATCGTTTTCCCACTCGAAATGTGGACCAGTCCCGCGGTCTCGAACATGGCAACTGTTGCCGCCGTCACCCGCTGCGAAACACGTGACGATGCAGCGAGATCGACCACATCCGGGTCGCGCTTCTCTTCAACGTACGCTGCCAACGCAGTTGCAACATTGAACAGCTGAGCGGGGTTCACCCGGCTCTGACTCAACAAAAACTCATGGATGTCTCGATCCATCTCGTTGTGGAGCAGGATGCAGTGCGCCCTCTTCCCGTCGCGCCCAACCCGGCCCGCTTCTTGTACGTACTGCTCCATCGAAGCGGGGGTTTGAAAGTGAACCACGTAGCGAAAGTCTTGTTTGTCGATCCCCAGACCGAATGCACTGGTCGCGATCATTACGTTGCGCTTGCCGTGCTTCATGAAGAGTTCTTGCTCGGTCCGACGATCGGTCCCGTTCATTCCACCGTGGTAGCGATTTACGGGGATCCCCATCTGCTTGAGCGCGCCGTGCACGTTGTCAACGTCGCGCGTCGTTGAGCAGTAGACGATGCCTGGGCGTCGCAACCGAAGCACCAAGCGACCGAGCGCGCGCAAGCGCGACTCTCCGCCACATTCGATGACTTCGAAGCCGAGATTCGCACGATGCGGTGACGCAACGATTTCCAACGGGCTGCGTAGATCCAGAATTTTGACGAGATCTTCGCGTACGGGTTTCGTCGCAGTCGCGGTCACGGCCAGAACTGGCGGTCGGCCATAGCGTTCCAGCAGTGTCCCGAGCCGCAGATAGGCTGGCCGGAAGTCGTGTCCCCATTCGGAAGCACAGTGGGCTTCGTCGACGGTAAAGAGTGAAATTCCACTTTTGTAGAGCACGGGCAGCAGGTCGTCGCCGGCAAGGGTTTCGGGCGTGGTCATCACAATGAGCGACCCGCCCTCCTCCACCCGAGCCAACGCGCGTTCGCGCGCCTTGCCCCGAATCGTCCCGTCAAAGCGAACCACCGGGATACCACGTTTTTCGAGGTTGCCGACCTGGTCTTCGATCAACGCCAATAGCGGCGAAATCACGACCACCGGCTTCGGCAACAACATACCGGGGATCTGGTAACACGCCGACTTGCCAAAGCCCGTGGGAAGAACGATGAGACCATCGCCGCCGGTCATGACATGAGCGATGGCCGCCGTCTGTTCCGGGTGCAGTTTCTTGATGCCAAGAATTGCGGCCGCTTCTTCGACCGTGGTCGGCGGAACGTATTCCGGCGGCGGCTCGGGCGGTTTCGGCGGCGCCTTCGGGCGCGGCTTTACGGCCGCAGCCGGTTGGCCTTCGGCACGTTTCTGTTGATTCGGTCGGTCCTGTGGGTTCGGTTGATTCGGCTGGTTTTGGCCATTGGCGTCGGCGTTACCGCCACTGCCACCGCGACGTCTGCGACGCCCGCGACGACGTCTCGATCGACCGCGACGCGGGTTGTCGGGGTCGTTCGAGCCCGACTGCTGGGACTGTCCACCCGGTTGCTGCCCTTCAGCCCGCGCACCGCCTTCTGACTCGTTTTCATTGTTCTTGCGCGGGTCGCTGCTGGATCCGTTCGTGCCTTGGTTTGGATTCGCAGTTCGCTCTCCACCATTGGCGGGATTGGAGCCATCGCCGCCCGCTGCACTGCCGCCGCGACCGCGTCTGCGCCGACGTCGCCTGCGTGGCCGCCGGGGACTGCCGTCGGGGTTAGTGGGGCGTCCACCTTCGCCACGATTGGGTTGTCCACCCGCGTTGGCTTGGGCGTGCGGATTGCGATTCGAACCCGATGCGCCACCGGAGTTCGAGGAAGCGTTGGCGCGGTTGTCGGTCGCCGAAGCATCGCGCTGAGTGCTCGCGCCTGAAGAAGACGGGCGACGTTGGTTTTCACGAGGAGATGAACCCTCCCCCGCGGTCGCCGTCGAGGTGGCGGCTTCGGTCGCGCGAGGAGTATCCGCGGCGGGTCGCTTCGCCGCGGCCTTCTTTTTCGATGCGATCTTCGTCGTGGTCGACGCGATCGCCGCTTCTTTTTTGGGCGCGGCTTCCTTCTTTGGGGCAGCCGCTTTCTTCGTCGCAGCCTTTTTCACCGCGGCCTTCTTGGGGGCCGCCTTCTTCTTTGAAGCTGCTTTTTTCGGCGCAGCTGCTTTCTTGCTCGCGGCCTTTTTGACTGCCGCCTTCTTGGCAGGTGCCTTCTTTGCGGCAGCCTTCTTCTTCACCGCCGCCTTCTTGGCGGGGGATTTCTTAGCGGGAGCCTTCATAACGGCTGCCTTCTTAACGCGTGCGGTCAACGGACTCGCCCTCACTCGCCGGTATGGAAACGCCCCGATCTGAATGGGGGTCGCCAGTGCCAGCCACAAAAATAGGTGTGACGTAAAAACGTCTAACCCACTAGATGGTTCTACTCCGCTTCCAACACGCGGTGGGAGGTCATGCACCCCCCGTCATTTTGACGACACAAAGTAAAAACACACGGCGTCGCGGTAAGACGAGGTGGAGTTGGCGGGAATCGAACCCTGCCCGGCGAAGAGTCGAATTTATAGCGAATGCCGTGCGACTACCAAATCGCCAGGGCATTTTTTTCGCGCTGATATTGGACCGCTTTGGGACCTTCGGTGGGCTAAATCCGAGATTCGAGCTTCGAAACCGAGAGATTTCAGCGCTGAGCCCGTGTAGGTGTCCGTTGAGAACCAAACTCAGGTTGGTCGTCGACAGTCCCCCGATAAGCCATCGCCCCCTCGCTCACCCGAAGCCCCAACGTAATTTCCATGATGAAACCAGCGCAATGTCGTTCCAAGCGCTAAATGTCACTCTTTGTGACAATAGTTCTGAGCGGCGATTCATCGTCCCTACATTTCAATCCCGAGTGATCAATCCACACAAAATCAATTCGCCACAGTGACGCGGTCGGCATCCAACCGAGCGACCCGCGCAGTCATGCGACCCAACGCCAGGAGCCAACCACCATGAGCGGAATCAAAAAGTTCGCAATGGTCACTGCGAGTATTCTCATTGTCATGGGTCTACTTGTTTGGCTTAACCTCTCAAGCGTGATGTTGGGCGCGATCCGCATCATGTCCGACATGCGAACATCCGCCGGCCCCGAGCAGGAAGTCACATGGTCAACGGGTACCGACCCCGAAGGCCGAGCCCAAGCAGACCGCCCACCCAACATCGTTCTCATCTTGGCCGATGACCTTGGCTGGAATGACCTTACGTTCAATGGCGGGGGTGTCGCGGGCGGCACAGTCCCAACCCCCAACATCGACTCGATTGCTGCCGAAGGCATTTCCTTCGTGAATGGCTACGCGGCCAACGGAACCTGCGCGCCTTCACGCGCCGCCCTTCTTTCAGGTCGCTATGGCACGCGATTTGGTTTCGAATACACGCCAACTCCACCGGGGATGCAGACGATGGTGGGTCTCCTGAGCGCAAGCCCGGACCGACTCCGTCCCACAATTCCGGGAGAGGGTGGTGAAGCAGTCCCGTACGAAGAAATGGGAATGCCAAGCTCTGAAATCACGATTGCCGAACTGTTAGGCGAACGTGGCTACCACAACGTGCACATCGGCAAATGGCACGTCGGGCGCGCCGAAGGCATGACGGCGATTGACCAGGGCTTTCATGAAAGCCTGTTGATGGCGAGTGGGTTGTACTTGCCCGAAGACGATCCGAACGTGGTCAATGCAAAACAAGACTTCGACCCGATCGATCGTTTTCTTTGGTCCGCGATGAACTACGCCGCCTCGTTCAACGACTCGGAAGTCTTTGAGCCGGGTGGGTATTTGACCGACTACTACACAGAGGAAGCCGTCGAAGTCATCGAGGCAAACAAGGACCGCCCCTTCTTCCTATACCTCGCGCACTGGGCACCCCACACTCCCCTACAAGCCTCCAAGGCGGACTACGACGCATTGGGGCACATCAAACTCCACCGCGAGCGGGTTTATGCAGCGATGATTCGCGCGCTCGACCGCGGTGTCGGCCAGGTTCTCGACGCCCTCAAAGACAACGGTCTGGACGAGAACACACTCGTGATGTTTACCTCCGACAACGGGGGTGCGGGCTACATCGGGCTTCCGGACGTCAACGCACCGTTTCGAGGTTGGAAAATCAGCCTATTCGAAGGCGGGATCCACGTGCCCTACATGATGAAGTGGCCCGCGAAGATCCCGAAAGGCATCAAGAGCACCGACCCTGTTCATCACTTTGACATGTATGCAACCGCGGCTGCAGCTGGCGGCGCGTCACTTCCCACCGATCGCAAGATGGACGGAGTGGATCTTGTCTCCTTTGCACGTGGCGAGGCCGATGGGGTCCCACACGACGCGCTCTTCTGGAGTAGTGGCAGTTCCAAGTCCGCGCTCGTTAACGGTTGGAAGTTGAACATCAGCAACCCGCCCGGGCGTTCGTGGCTATTCGACTTCAATGCTGACCCGACCGAACAAGTCGACTTGTCGCAGCAGCGCCCGGAAAAACTGGCCGAACTTCAAGCGGCCCTCGCAGCGCATCGCGACGAACAGATGCCCAGCCGTTGGCCGACCGGTGGCTCTTTCGCCATCAATATCGACAAAGACTTGAGCCTGCCCGACGCACCGGACGACGAATACATTTATTGGTCGAACTAAGCGGGCGAGCTCAAAGTTCAGGGTCCGCAAAGTCCGCGGGCCGCTTCTGCAGTTTTGACATCACGGATTCGATTTGATTCGGCTTGCCCATCAGGCCAGCCGACGCGCTCATTTCGGCTGCGAGTCCTTCGGCCAACGGAACGAGCACGGAATCATTGAGTAGTGCCTTTGCAGCGCGCACCGCGTCTGGACTGCGTTGCGCGACGACGCGTGCGTACGCGAGTGCGTCTTCGACGGGGTTGTCGCTGAGTTCAGTCCCGAGCCCCATCGCCACCGCCTTGATCCCCTCCACCACTTCTCCGCTGAAGATCATCTTTTTTGCGACGTCGAGGGAAACCAACCTTCGCAATGACTGGGTTCCGGATAGATCGGGAACGAGACCCCACGTCACTTCGACAAACGCGAGACGGGCGTCCGGCGCAACGAAACGGATGTCGGCACCGAGTGCGATGTGGAGTCCGGCTCCGTAGGCCGCGCCATGGACAGCGGCGATCACCGGAACGGGCAATTCGTGCCACGCCCAAGCAAGCTGTTGTGCGCGGTTCGCTCCGTCGCGGCTCAGGTCGCGGGTCGCAGCTTGGATAGAATCACTTTCGGGGTTGAGCTCGCCCGTGGCGATTTGACCGAGACTCGCGACGTCCAGTCCAGCGCTAAAGGCCACCCCTTCACCAGACAGCACAACGGCACGCACCGACAAGTCTGCTCGAATGCGGTCCGCAGCAGCCAAAATGCCATCGAACATATCGGTATCCAGCGCATTCATTTTTTCGGGCCGGTTCATGCGGACATGGGCGACTCCGTCGTCGACTTCCACAGGAACACGTTCACTCATGATGACTCTCCGTTGGGGGTCACAGCCGGTCCAGCCAGCCTTCAAAATCGAGACGCTCCATCGCGGCCACGCTACGGCGCAAGATCGTGAGCACCGTCTCGTCTCGTTCAGTCAGCCCACCGAGACCAATCGATGTCAGGGCCACCATCAGCGTTTGAAAGGAATAACCGCGGTACTGGTTGCGCGCATCCTCTGGGTCGAGGCGCACACCGCGAAGGGCAAGCTCTTGAATGTAGAAATCGATCAAATCATGTTCGTGGGTCGCGAGCAGTTCGGGCTCGATCGAGTTGATTAGAAAATACTGCACGTCTCGGATGCCCTTGCACCACTGCATCCCCTGAAAATCGATCATGCCCATCTGGGGTCCGGAGGGTGTTCGATATTCAAAGAGATTTGCGAGGTGACTGTCGCCGTGGATCAGCGTGAGCAGGCCGTCGTACCAAAAGTCCACCAGCGCATCCCACTTGTCGATCGCCCGGTGACATACGGCCGCATGCTTGGCGGTAAAGAGATCCGGAGCGGTCCGATGTGCGGGGTCGATCGACGCCGCGTTTAATGCGCGTGTCTTCGCTCGGCCTCCTGGTCCCAAGAAAACATGTAACCGGCTGGGAAGAAGGCTTTCGCGTTGCTCATGCGTCCAACCCCAAAATTTCGCGTGCAGCTCAGCAAACGTGCTGAGACACATTTTCGCGCGATCGATCGTGGTACCGGCGGCCATGTCGCGGTTGATGAACATGCGCGTGCCGGGTGATTCGTTCAGGTTTTCGAGAAGCAACACGAACCGCGCACCTTTACGCGCGACGGCATAAACCTGGGGAACTCGAATGGGCACGTGCGGGGCGATGCGCTCACAGAAAGCCTCTTCGACTTCCCAAAAACCCACCGCGTTGGCAAAAACGCGCGTTGCAAGTTCGGGACAGGGGATCTTTACGTACGCCGTACGTGGCAAGCCGCTGTTCGCACCAAGGTCGCTTCCGAAATCGAGATCGATCAAAAAATTGGTGCAGTTGCTGCTCTCGAAGCCGACGCCAGGGAGAGACACGTTTTCGAGCTGCGGCAGCGGGATGCTGCCGGCGGGTGCGTAGTCGCGAATCAACTGATTCACCACTTCTGGCTTGGCGAGTTGTTCCGGGGTGCGTGGGAGCGCACGCCCCAGCATCTCTTCCACGCCATCGGCGAAAACCCGAACCGTCGCGCTGGAAAGTCGAAGCCCTAGGGCAAGCTGCCCCTGTCGTTCAGATGTCAGCATCAGCCTGCTAGCCAAGCTCGGTCTTCATCACTTCGTTCGCGCAGCCATAACCAGGCAAGAACGTCACACCCGGGCCGGGGTGACAAGCCGCGCCGCAAAGGTAGAGCCCCGCAATCGGCGTTGCGTGTGCCGAGCCTTCGACGGCAGACCGGGCGGCCAACATCTGATCGGGATGGATCAGCCCATGGGTGAAGTCACCATTCGTCGCGCCATGCATCGCGGCAAAGTGGTCGGAAGAAAACACCGCTTTTTCGACAATGCAGTTTCGAAAGTTGGGCATGTACTGACAAATGCGATCGATCACCTGTTCCGCCATCTCATCGCGAAGCTTTCCGCGTTCGGAGTTGGGTGCGTCGCATGGGAAGAAAAAGCCGTACGCGCTCGCAATGTGAAAGCCCTCGGGTGCGAGCGTGGGGTCGACGATGGTCGGGATCTGGAATGCGATCGGGACATGGGCGGGAAGCTCACCACGCCCGCAGGCTTCGTAGCTTTCCTGCATCTGTTCGGGGTCGGGCACCATCGCCCCGCCAAAGCGCGCGTAGATGTCCTTGTTTAAGAATGCCCATTCCCCACCGTATTCGGGGAGATCGTTGAGCTTGAACAAGAGATGGACCCAGGCACCCTTGTGTTCGATCGCGCGCACGTCCTTCAAGAACTGTGCGGGAAGCTGTTCTTCGTCGAGCAAACGCGTGAACGTTGCCGGCTTGTCTAGGTTCGAAAGCACGACGCGCGCGCGCAACACTTCGCCACCCCGGAGTTCAACCCCAACTGCACGGCCACCTTCGACGACGATGCGGTTGACCTGTTGCTTGAGCCGAACCTCACCTCCCTTCGCAATGATCGATCGCTCGAGGGCTTCTGGAAGTGCCCCCATCCCGCCTTTGACTCGGCGCATCAAGCCGCCATTGCCGTTGAGCGCCATGGTATAGACAAGACAAAAAGCCGAGCCCGGCGAAAGCGGACCCTTGTAGGTCGACTGAATCGCTGCAAATGAAAGCAGCGCTCGGAACGTTTGGTGCTTCACCGGGTCGGGAAAGAATCGATTGATCAGGTCCATCGCCGAGCCCTTGAATACAAGCTCGAGTTGTTCGCGCGCCGCTTCGCTCGGTGCCTCTGCGATGAGTTCGTCCATCGTCTTCGGCAAGCGTCCCGCCGTGAATCGATCCATCACAGCCGCGGGGTACTTGCAAAATCGCATCAAGCGAATGAAGCCGAGCATCGCAGCCGGACCGTGGTCGAAGAGGAGGTGGGTGAGCTGCTTGAGTGGGTTCGTATAAAAGAGAAGAGGTTTTGCCCCCGAGTTCGGGAGGTTGATCGCCATCACGGGCAAGGAGATGAATTCGGCGCCATTGCCTTCAAAGTCGAGGGCGTCGGTGACCTCTTTTGCCAACGGGAACAGGCAGCTCGCGCCGACTTCATTTCGGCAACCCTTCAAGATCTCGCGGGTCCCCGTCATCCCACCCACGTAGCCGTTCTTCTCGAGAACGATGACCGAATGGCCGGCCTTTGCGAGCACGGCACCCGCTGCGAGGCCGTTGTGACCAGCACCAATAATGATTGCGTCCGTTTCTGCCATGCGTCCTCTTGCGATTCTTGGTGAATTGGGGCGGAGCTTACCTCGACTGGTCAAAAAGCTAACTTATCAATTGATTAGATCAACTGATAAGTTAGAATGCGAGCCATGGGACGCCCCTCGACCCGGGACAAGCTACTCGACTGCGCGGAAGACCTTTTTGGCCGGCATGGCCTGGAGGGCGTTTCCTTGCGCACGATCAACGCCGAAGCCGGCTTGTCGCCCGCCGCCCTCCATTACCACTTTGGCAGTAAGGAAATGCTCGTCGAAGCGTTGCTCGAGCGGCGTATGCCGGCATTGATGGAGCGTCGCGGCCGGCTGCTTGACGAACTGGCAGCGCGCGAACAAGGCCCCGCCACTCGAGATGTGCTGGCGACACTTGTCATTCCCCTGGTCGACCTCGTCGCCGAGGGGGGCGAAAACGGCCGGCGCTATTTGCGCTTGATTCACCGCCTGCAGGCGGACCGCAATCTCGATCCGCAATTCGTGATTGATCGATGGCCCGGAGGCGTCGCGCAACTCGTCCCCTTGTTGAGGGCGGCCAATCCGTCACTGCCAAAAGCCATCGTTGAATTTCGCTTAAGCCTCGCCATCGAATTGATGTTGCAGAGCCTCGCCCATGGCGCACCGCCGGCGGGAGAAGACTTCGAATCCCACGTCGCTTCGCTTCTCGATTTCCTTACCGGCGGTTTTCTCGCCGCCGCCCCTGGAGAGACACCATGATCCATTTCTCACGACACATTGGATGCTGTCTTTTCATTGCGGTGGCCACGCTCATGGCGAACACGGGGGCTGCTGAAAACACGCGACCCAACGTTGTGATCTTTCTCGCCGACGACCTGGGCTGGGCCGACGTTGGCTATCACGGTGAAGAAGTCATCGAGACTCCATCTATCGACAGGCTTGCGGCCGAGGGAATTCAACTCGATCGCTTCTACTCAACGCCCATTTGCTCCCCGACGCGAGCGGCCCTGATGACGGGGCGCGACCCGATGCGTCTGGGTGTGGCGTACGGCGTCATTATGCCTTGGAGCACCGTTGGCATTCACCCGGACGAACTCTTTCTGCCCGAAGCATTTCGACGCGCGGGCTACCAGACCGCAATGGTTGGCAAATGGCACCTCGGTCACGCGCAGCAGACGTATCACCCCAATGAACGGGGTTTCGAGCACTTTTACGGACACCTTCACACCGAAGTCGGCTACTTCCCGCCTTTCGCAAACCAAGGCGGAAAGGACTTTCAACGCAACGGGAAGACAATCGACGATCAAGACTATGAGACGTTTCTCCTCGCCGCAGAAGGTTCGCGCTGGATTCGAGAGCGCGACAAGGACAAACCCTTTCTTCTATATATGCCGTTTATCGCCCCCCACACCCCGCTCGAAGCTCCGGACGATCTGCTCAAAAAATACCAGGACATGGACGACGACCGCAAAACCACGCGGAGTAAGCAAACAGACGATTCGCGTCGTATTGCGCGTTTGATCGGCCAGGAGAGCTCGCGCCCTATTTACGCCGCAGTCGTCGATGCGATGGACCAAGCCGTTGGCAACGTACTCAAGGCACTTGATGACGAAGGCGTTGCCAACGACACCATCGTCCTCTTCTTCAGCGACAACGGGGGCGCAGCGTACGCGACCGGGGGCGCGGACAACGTGCCGTTGCGCGGGGGTAAGGGAGACACCTTCGAGGGTGGGATTCGCGTGGTGTCGGTCATGCGTTGGCCCGCGAAGCTCAAAGCCGGTGGTGTCAATACAAGCATCATGTCTGCGATGGATGTTTTGCCGACGCTGGCTGCTGCGGCCGATGTTCCGGTTGAATCCAAGTTTGACCTCAACGGTCGTAACCTGTGGCCCGCACTCGTCGAAGGCAAACGCGCGGCGCGGCGCGATTATCTTTTCTTTGCCTCCGAAACGCCGATCAAAGGACACTTCAACGTCACGGCGTTCAATGATGAGTGGAAGTTGGTTCAGGAGATCGACCAAGGTTGGCTCTCCGCCGAAGTGACCACGCACTTGTTCCGGATCGGCGACGACCCATACGAACGCAATAACCTCGCGGCGGAGTACCCCAAGATTGCCGCGGACATGTCCGACGCCATCCTCGAATGGCGGACCCTCTACCCGGTATCGGGCACGCGCCATACCCTAGTCCCGCCGCCGGGGTGGAGAGCCCCGAAGGATTGGAGCACTTATCCGATTCCTCTTAAAGACCTTCAGGATGACACCGCGCCTGGGATGGCTCCTGCGTTCGCCATTCCAGTGCTCGACTTCCAACACGGCGAAGCGGGCCGACTTATCTATGACTGCGAGCCCTACTCGATCTTGGGCGGCGGTCTCTGCAAGTAGCCAGCATGCCTGCCCTGACTCACGAAGGACAATCGAAATGAGATTGAGTGTTTGCGCCATCCTGGTCGCCGGCCTCCTTGCGGCACTCGCTTCAACCGCGAATGCTGCGAAGCCCAATGTCGTGATCTTCGTCGCCGACGATTTGGGATGGTCGGACCCGGGCTTTCGCGGAAGTAAGATCGACACGCCATCTCTCGACTCACTCGCACGAGACGGGATGGTATTCGATCGCTTCTACACCACGCCGATCTGCTCACCGACCCGCGCCGCCCTTCACACCGGCCGCGACCCCATGAGACTCGGCATCGCGTACAACACGATCATGTCGTGGCACAACAACGGCGTGCATCCCGACGAACGCTTCATGCCCGAAGCGTTTCGCGACGCGGGCTACCAGACCGCGATGGTGGGCAAGTGGCATCTCGGCCATGCCCAGCAGACCTACCACCCCAACGCCCGGGGCTACGAACACTTTTACGGACACCTCCACACTGAGGTCGGTTACTTCCCACCCTTCGCAGTGCAGGGCGGCAGGGATTTCCAACGCAACGGCGAGCCACTTGAAGGCAAGGACTACGAGACCTTCATGCTCGCCGACGAAGCGAGCCGCTTCATTCGAGAGCGAGACGAGACGCGCCCGTTCTTTTTATATATCCCCTTCATTGCCCCGCATACGCCTCTCGAAGCACCGGATGATCTCAAGAACAAGTACAAAGACCTAGTAGACGACCGCCCTCCGGCCCGCAGCAAATTCACCGATGAATCGCGCCGAATGAGTCGCATGGCGAAGCGTCCAAGCGCGCGGCCGGTTTTCGCCGCGGTTGTGGATGCGATGGACCAAGGCATCGGTCGCGTCCTCAAGACGATCGATGACCAGGGCATTCGCGAGAATACGATCGTGTTGTTCCTCAGCGACAACGGAGGCGCGGCCTATGCGAGTGGCGGCGCCAACAACGCACCGCTTCGCGGTGGCAAAGGCGAGACGTTCGAAGGCGGGATCCGTGTCGTCGCCATGATGCGTTGGCCGGCCGAGATCAAAGCGGGGTCGACGGTTCCGGACATCGTGTCGGTGATGGACGTGTTTCCCACACTCGCAGGCGCCTCAAACGTGGAGACCGGCGACACATTCGCTTTGGACGGACGCAATCTTTGGCCGGCATTGTCGAACAGCCAACCCATCCCCCTCGATCGCAAGCTCTTCTTTGGCGCAGAAATGACGGTGCCCGGCACGATGATGACGACGGCGTTCGATCAAGAATGGAAACTCGTCCAACGGATCGTTCAGAAGCAGCTGACGACTGAAGTGACAAACCACCTGTTTCGCATTGCCGACGACCCGGAGGAAAGGAACAACCTTGCCGCCACACATCCCGGCATTGTCGCCAGCCTCTCCAACGACATCGTCCGCTGGCGGTCGCTCCACCCTGTCGGCGGAACGCCTCGTGGGATCGTGCCGCCACCCGGATGGCGCGCACCCAAAGACTGGACGTCGTATCCGATCCCAATCCGTGACCTACTCGACGTCCCCGCTCCCGGGATGGCTCCCCCCGCCCTGAGACACATGCTCGACAAACAGCACGGCGAGCAAGGCCGCGTCATTTACAACTGCGCACCGGACGCCGTGCCGCCGCGCAGCGGTCCGTGCAAGTAGACGACACGTCATTCATGCGACGACTGCGTCGGCAGAACGTCGCCATTGCAACGAAGCATTACGCCAACGGGCAATCGCCCAATTTTCTTTGAAGGAAAGTCAAATGAAGTTCCACACCTCTGCTCGATTTCAAATCGTTGCGCTGGTCCTGTTCTCTGCGCTGCTCACTGCCACGGCAGCAACCGCCGCCAACCTGCCTCCCAAGAACCCCTTCCTTGCGGATTCGGTCTATCCCCTCGGTCACGGCGACTCGGGGCAGCAAGATGCGCTTCCGGTCAAAGGCCCCGACGATCCGGGCCGAGCCCTAAACGCGAACGAGATTCAATACAACCACACGGGCCCCGCACAATTCGGCGCATACACGTCGGGCCCCTACGCCAACGGACGTCGGGTCATTTGGAGCAACGGGCTCGATCGCATCGTAAAGGTCGACTTCGACACCTTTGAAACACTCGCGACGCACTGGATTGACGGCGCGCGCCGCTGGACCGAAGAAGATTCCGAACCCGCGATCGCGAGCTTCAACAAATCCAACAGCGGGTTATTCGCGATCTACGAGTCGTTTCAGCAAGCGTCGAAGCTACGCGACCTTTCTAGCGTCTACACCGTTCTTGACGTCGACAACACTTACTATGTCGCCGACAAGTCCGGGCTCATCACCGCCTACGGTGATGCAGACCCGAACGACCCCGCCTCGGCGATTGTAAAGAAGGCGACGTTTCAGCTTCCCGTCGAAGCCACCGGCTTGACCGTGGGGATGAACATGACCTTCGATGGTTGGATCATCATCCCTACCGAGCACGGCTACATCGTGGCCGTCACCCGTGACTTCAAAAGTCATCACGTCGTCCGGCTACAACACAGCGAAGGCGCCGAAGAAAAGGCAACCCAGAAAACCGGTTATGGCTGGGTTCGCAACGGCATCGCGTTAGACGAAGCGGGCGGTATTTACGTCGCTTCCCAAGATCACATGCACAAGGTGGTTTGGACCGGAAGTTCGCTTTCGGTTGATCCAAAAGACGGCGCATGGTCCTCCGTCTATCTCAACAGTTGGACTCATGGTTCCGGTGCGACACCGAGTCTCATGGGCTTCGGCGACGAAGACCGGTTCGTCGTCATTACCGACGGCGAATATCTCATGAACGTCGTGTTGTTCTGGCGCGACGACATCCCCGCCGGTTGGACTGCACCGGAAGGTGCGCCGGACCCGCGAATTGCCGGGATGCTCCCAGCCAACATGGGGAACCCGGATCTCGAAGCGATACAGTCAGAACAGTCGGTCGTGGTCGCGGGATACGGGGCACTCGTCGTGAACAACGTCCCGCGCAATGCGCCGTGGTACTTGCCCGAGCGTGCCCGCAGCCTGTTGATCAGCTTCCTTGGCAGCAACCCCAGCTACCAACCCTTCGGTGCCCAGAAGTTTGCCTGGGACCCCGAAAGCAAGAGCCTCCGCATGGCATGGGTGAACAACGAAGTGAGTTCACCGAGCTGCGTTCCCGTGGTGAGCTATCCGAGTGACCGTGTCTATTTGATCGGTGCTCGCAACAACAAGTGGACCCTTGAAGCCATCGAGTGGGGCGATGGTTCGAACGCTTACCACAGCGTGATCGGCGGCCAGCGTTACAACCCGCTGTTTTCTGGAACCGAAATCGATGACGCCGGCAACGTCCACTACGGAACGCCGTGGGGTCGGGTTCGCTTGGTCATCGACGCTCCGTAATTCAGACGCTCTTATTGTTACCCCGGGCCGGGTTCCCCATGGGCTCCCGAACTCCGGCGCGGCGGTGCTCGCGCTGGCCATCGTCGGTGCAAAGATGGGAAGTTGGCGTCCGGCATCGATCCTCGCGATCACTGTGCTGCTCGTGGGTTGGGCATCCTATTCCTTTCACTTTCAGCAGATCTTTGTGAAACGCTGGGGCGGCGTGATGACCATCTCCGTTCCGAATGGGCATGTGCATCTCGCGGCAACGTGGAAGGACGACAACCTTTGGGTCGAAAATGACGACCCCGCGACGAACACGTGCCACTTCAACGAATATTCAAAGGGGAACTTGTTGCAGGGCAAGGTCACGATCAAGAACTGCAGCCCGATGCTTCGTGGAGCTGGGAACGAACAGGTTCGTATTCCTTGATGTTGCCGAGCAAAGGGCCCTTCACGAGCGAACATCGGAATGCGAGCTTCGTCGTCTCGACCGGGCCCATATAGTGCACCAGAGACTCAACTCACTTCACACCATCTCGGAGCCCCACGATGACTGCGAATCTCCAGGACGACCCCCGCATTGACCCTCGAATCAAATCAACCCTCGGCTTGATACCGGCCGAAAGCTCCCAAGATGTTGCGAACCGCGAAGAACTTCTCGCGCGCGCGAACAGCGAGCAAGGACGCGCAGGTTTGGAGGCCATGAAGGGGTTCATGGACATGTGCGACAACGAAGACATCGCACCCTCTGCGGGCTTGACGATCGAAACCCACACGTTCACTTCCCAACCCGATGGCAACACGATCAAAGTCCAGTTCATACGACCTGAATCAGACGAGCCGCTCCCGTGCGTCTACTACATCCACGGTGGAGGCATGCAAGTCCTCTCCTGTTTTGATGGGATGTATCGCTCGTGGGGTCGCATCATCGCGAACCAAGGCGTCGCGGTCGCGATGGTCGACTTCCGAAACTGTCTGACGGCTTCGTCGGCACCCGAAGTCGCTCCCTTTCCCGCAGGACTCAACGACTGCGTTTCAGGCATCGACTGGTTGCGCGAGAACGCCGCGCGGCTTGGTGTGGATGCCAATAAAATCATCGTGGCGGGCGAAAGTGGCGGTGGCAACCTCACTCTCGCAACGGGCCTGAAACTCAAGCAAGACGGCAAGCTCGACAGCATTCGCGGACTGTTCGCAATGTGTCCCTACATCGCCGGCGCGTGGCCCCAGGAACGGTTCCCGTCGTCGACGGAAAACAACGGCTACCTGCTCGACCTGCACAACAACAACGGCGCGATAGGGTACGGGATCGAACAACTCGAAAAGCAAAACCCGCTCGCATGGCCGAGCTTTGCGACCGAAGACGATGTCCAAGGGTTTCCGCCCACAATCATCAGCGTGAACGAATGCGATCCGCTTCGAGACGAAGGCATCGAGTTCTATCGCATGCTGCTCCGCGCCGGAGTTCCGGCTCGTTGTCGGCAAGTCATGGGGACGATCCACGGCACCGAGATCTTCGCGGTGACTTGCCCCGAGATCAGTCGAGACACCGCGTCCGCGATTGCGGACTTTTGCGAAAGTTTCAGCTGAACCCACAATAATCGCCTGAACCGAAGCAAAGCTGCGACCCCATCGACGCCACCGGCTTGCTCCCAGCATGCCGGTTCGCGACCATCCCGGCGCGAAGTCAGCACCACGACGTCGCAAAGCTCACGCGTGTTGTACTCGAATGTCAGGAGAAATTCAGTTGAGCCGGACAGTGATCACAGGGACAGGGTTATTTACCCCGCGCGATTCCGTCACGAACGAAGAACTCGTCGCGTCACTCACAAAGGCGAACGAACGCTGGAACGCAGAGAACCACGACGCGATCGAGCGTGGCGATGTGCTTGAGCGTGACATGCCCTCGGAGCGCTTTATCGAAAAGGCTTCCGGGGTGGGACACCGCTACGTGATGGACAAGACCGGCGTCCTCGACCCAGACCGACTGCATCCGCGCCTACCGGTTCGCAGCGAAGACGAACTCTCGATCCAGGCAGAAATTTGCGTGGCAGCCGCCCAAGAGGCGCTAGCCCAGGCGGGCAGAACCGGAGCGGATGTCGACGCCATCATTGTCGGCTGCTCGAACATTCAACGCGCCTACCCCGCGATCGCCATTGAAGTTCAAAATGCACTCGGTGCCGGAGGTTACGCGTACGACATGAACGTGGCTTGTTCGACGGCCACCTTCGCAATGCAGAACGCGGTCGATGCGATTCGCTCGGGCAGCGCAAAATGCGTGCTCGTGATCAACCCCGAGATCACTTCCGGCCACAACAACTTCGAATTGCGCGAGTATCACTTTATCTTCGGCGACGCGTGCACCGCGACGGTGCTTGAAGCGGAAGACAACGCGACCGGCAGTGATACATGGGAAGTCCTTGGGACGCGCTTGGTCACCAAGTTCTCCAACAACATTCGCAACGACGCAGGCTTTCTCAACCGCAGCGAAGACGGCGAACGAGACCCGCACGAACTTGTGTTCCGACAAAACGGGCGTCGTGTCTTCAAAGAAGTCTGCCCCATGGTTGCCGAGCACATTCGCAATCACTTGGCTGAGCTCGACATCCCAATCGAAAGTGTGAAGCGGATGTGGCTCCACCAGGCGAACCTCGGCATGAACAAGTTGATCGCGAAGACACTCCTTGGACGCGAAGTTCAGCCCGAGGAGGCTCCAGTGATCCTCGACGAATACGCCAACACGAGTTCGGCGGGGTCGGTCATCGCATTTCACAAACATCGCGACGGCCTCGGCGTCGGCGACCACGCGGTTCTCTGCTCGTTCGGGGCGGGATATTCGATCGGCAGTTTGATCTTGCGTAAGAAGAGCGCCTAAAGACCTAGCTTCGGGTCCGACGATTTTGCATGCACATGTGCATACGACCCGGAAGAGCGGGCCCAATATCGATGCGGTGAGATGGGCAAGGGATAGGGATAGGGATAGGGATAGGGATAGGGATAGGGATAGGGATAGGGATTTTAACGGGGCTTTTCAGTTCCGCCGGTAAGTAGCCGAATGACAAATCGCTCGGAATCACGGGCGAAGGGTCCAAAACGCGAGCGCTTGCGCCGGGTTCTGCAGACCTCAGGCCGCCGGTGCGGGTGCAGCGTGCACCACCCGAAAGCGCATGCAGACGACGGGCGGGTCCGGAGGCAGCTCTCTTCCGATGCGCTCGCATTCGCGAACGAAGAAGGCACGGTGCGCCGCGCGCCAGTAGGCCAGGCTGCCGTCTCCTTCTCCCTCGTCGCTGGCAAATTCGGCATCGACTTCCAGAAACGGAACGACCCTCACTTGCGTCAGTTCGATCACGGCAAGAGGTGCCCCCGCCCAACCGACGATGACTTCGCGATCGCCCACAGCCGGCAGCGGGTCGCCGTCGGCCTCCCACGCCCACAGCAAGCCGGCCGTCGCGCTCTTGCGACCCTGGCGAACGAGTTCTCCCAGTTCGCTCGCGAGTTCGGCCGAGTCGCCGAACCACCCGACGGGCGGCAACGCTTCGGTGCAGTCGAATCCCTGCTCGACCAACGCCGTGCGCACGGCTTCTTCGCTCCATCGAGGCTGATTGGTCACTTCACCCGGGTCTCCCGACACGCTCGGCCATGACTGCGAAGATACTGCGATAGAATCCGCGCCAGCAACGCGGAGAATAGGAATGATAAGGCCCATTCTCTGGAGATGTTCGTGTATCTCTACACGACGAACGCAGTCATACCGCACCCTCAGCCCCGAACCGGGCCTATGTTTGCGAGGACCCAGGCGGAAGATGAGCTCAGCTGAAGAAGATGCCCGCGACCCGCCACCGGGCTTCTCTCTCCCCGGCCCTTGGTTTGACATATCGTCCGTTATCAGCACATTTGGGGAAACGGGGGCTTGTTTTTCCTATGCGCCCCCGCTGACGCGCGAGTTCTAGCGCAGGGTTTTCGTCCTCGACCAGGCCCCCGCACCCATCAAGCTGAGCACTAGAGCGAAGGATCCAAAACCCGGCAGGGTGGGAACCGGGTAGGATTCGAAATAACCGAGTGCCTTGGCAAAGGCATCTTCCCCGACTTGCTGTCCGATATAACGCCCGGGGATGTCGTCCGCGGCGGGATGGATCCCCCCCCAGATACGAGACAGACTCGTCTGGTCCGATGCATCGTTATAGGTTGCCCACTGCAGCGTGATGTCTACGCTCGGCCCATCCTCGAAGACCAGGAACTCGTTGGCTGGGCAGAGGAACTCACCCAGTCCGCCGGGGAAGTAGGGCGACCCGGTGATGTTGGTCAGGATGACCGCGCCGGCGCGGCTGTAGGTGCTATGCCCGGACACGTAGCCCGCGAAAGGTGGTGTGACGAAACTGGGTCGCTGGTAGGGCCACCAGTTCTCGGCCAGGATCCAGCCGACACCTGCTTGGTCGACCTCCGGGTCGGCGATTTCATCGGGCCCGCGCCAGGCGTAGAATGCGATCTTTCCTTCCGACCCGGCCAGGTCCTCGTGGCGTTCTCCCGGTGCGGTGGTCGCAGCCGTCACCAATTCGATCAGGCCCGGGTACAAGGAGATGCCCTCGGCATGGTAAGAAACCTCGAACGGGTCAGATGATTGTCCGCGGTCAGCCATGTAACGAAGTGCCGAGATCGGGCGCGTGTAGTCGTACCAGCCCTTGATTCCCCAGGCGGCCACGGCGCTGTCGTGCATCGCACCTCCGAGGGCGAAGTAGAGCTTTACATCCCATTCGAGGTCGTCGAGAACCTCGCCCTGGCCCTGGAATTTCTTTTCGGTCAGCGGGTGATCGGAGACGTAGTTGGCGATCACGAACCAGTGCCCGGGCGGGGTCTCGGAATCGGGCCCGTCTGCCCAGAACTCAGCGAGTACTCGGGCGTAGTCGCCTCGGGGAACCACCTGCGGGGTGTAGGGCAGGCCCGTAATGGGGTTGAGCGAGTGCCCGGTTCCCCAGTCGCCGCCGTTCGAAAAGTCGTAGAAGCTCTGGAAGTCATGGGCGGGGGGGAGCGCGGCGTTGCCGATGGCGCCTGGTGAGATGTCGATGGTGACCCCGTCGGTCGGATCGAGATGGCTCGACCAGACGGACACCATTTCGAAGCCCCACTTGTAATCCGCATCCGTTGCCGTGCCGATCAGGGGCGGTGAACCGGGATCGTGGTAGACCCAATAATCGAAGCCCCCGCGTTGATTGATCGTGCGATCGGTTTCGCTGAGCGCAAATGCAGACACCTGGCCCCACTCGGGACTCAGGAAAGGGGGAAACCCCGTGGCGATGGGGTTGCCCGCCTGGTCTACGAAAAAATCGAGAGCCAGCGGCTGCCAGCGGTTCGGATCGGTGATATCCGGATTTCCAGGAAGCGTGGGAATCAGGGGGGCGTTGACGGGGACGTAGTAGAGGTTTTCATACCCTCCCGCCTCGTTCGAATTGTCGAGGCTTCCGAAAGCGAGCACGGTCTCCGCGATCCGGTTGCCCAGGGCAGCGGGGGTGTTTCCAAAGGTGTCGAATTCATTGATGTCGTATCCGTAGGACAGCATCAGGAGGTCGAAGGCCAGCATCGCTTCCGTTTCTCCCGGAGACAGTAAGAACCGCTCTTGGAGGATGCGATAACAGGCAAAGCTCAGGGTTTCCGCCCTTGCCGCGGCGACGTCCACCACGGACATCTTTTCCTGGTGGAGATAGTTCACCGCGCTTGGATCATACGCCGCCCACGCATCCCACATCGCCACCGAGACATGCCAGAGATTTCTCGCGTGGATTGTTGGCCGGGCCAGATCGCCGCGAATCGCGTCGAGGAGGGCCTCGTTCCACTCGCGTGCGATCGACTGTGCGCCGACAGGCGCCGCAAACGCAAGGCAGAGAGCGGTCGACACGGACACAAGGATGCCGCGATGAATTCGTCCTAGCTTCCGTATCAACCGCATCTGTTAGATCACTCCGTCGCCTGCACATGAGGAATGGCTCGGTTTGCACAATGTCCGAGAATAGGAATGATAAGGCCCATTGTCTAAAGATGTTCGTGTATCTGTACACGACGAACGCAGTCATACCGCACCCTCAGCCCCGAACCGGGACTTGGGCCTACTCGGATTGAGCGTCCGCCATCGCCGCGAAAGTTGATCCGATCCGTGGTGGCCGGTTCTGCATCCAGGATCG
>DUBZ01000037.1:116867-128909 GCA_012960035.1 Myxococcales bacterium
CAGTTCCGCCGGTAAGTAGCCGAATGACAAATCGCTCGGAATCACGGGCGAAGGGTCCAAAACGCGAGC
This sequence comes from Myxococcales bacterium, assembly GCA_012960035.1. Lineage (GTDB taxonomy): Bacteria > Myxococcota_A > UBA9160 > UBA9160 > UBA4427 > DUBZ01. The sequence continues at coordinate 116,937 of DUBZ01000037.1, forward strand.
GCTTGCGCGTGTTGCCGGACGTGACTACTTCTCGCCAAGGTCCGCAATGAGTCGACTGCGGATGATCCTCGTCCAGATGGCATAGCCCGCATCGCTGAGGTGAAGTCCATCGAAGCGGTAGTTCTTCGAGTCGGGCGTGCCATCCGTCCCTAGCAGAGCGGGACCCGTCTCGATATAGAAGAGCCCGGAGTTCGATTCGCAGTAGTTGCGAATCAGCGCATTGGTCTGCTGCACTACCGGCCAGACAGCCCAACGTAGACGTGTTGGCGTGATGCCAATATAGTAGATCGGCACATTCTCCGAGCCTGCCCGCACGCGCTCGACAAATGCTTGATAGACCTCGAGTAGCTCGGCCGGCGACCTGCTGGAGCGTGGATGAATGTCGTTGGTGCCGGCGAAGACGACGACGGCGCGAGGATCGAAGTCCCCAACGAGTCGTTTGGCGTAGTACTCGATATCGGCCAACTTGGCGCCACCAAAACCATGGCGCAAAACGCGCAACGGCTGCATATCCTGCTCGAGCGTCGACCAATACCGAATGCTCGAACTCCCGACGAATACGACCCTACCCGTCGCGCCATTCGAATTGGAAACGAGCGCTGCGATATCCTCTTCGTAAACATTGGGATCGTCGCTCGCTGCCTTGCGTAACTCTCCGAAAATTGTGTACGCGGGCAATGCGCCCAGCACGACTAGAGCGAGAACGAAAAAACCGCTGACCTTGAAGAATCGCCGCATGCCTCGAGCCCCAGCGCCTAGCGCGTTTCGAGTTTTTCCTACCCACCAGAATATCCTGAGACGTATCCCGGCCTCGTACTAAAGGTGGTCGAGGATCGGCACGGTCAGGTTGGTCTGGGTGTCGCCGAGCGACTTGTCGTCGATGATGCCCTGGAAGAAGGTACTGCGCGCCAGATCTGCAAAGAACGCGACGCCCGGGGGATAGGGATTCTAACGGGGCTTTTTAATTCCGCCGATAAGTAACCGAATGACAAATCGCTCGGAATCACGGACGAAGGGTCCCAACGCGGGTGGTTTGCTTCGGGGCGGCGGGTCAGCGACGCCCCGATAGCGGGAGCCCGTCGCGGAGCGAACCGACCTGGGTGGCTACGCGGGCTTCGCCGACCCGCGAGGGCGCACAGTTCGGGTATCGAACGTGAGCGTTCGCCCGCCTCTCTGCACGACGATGGAAATTTCCTGGTCTGTTTCGGCGATACGCAGGAGTTCCCGCCAGCGTTCCATGGAATCGATGGCGGAGCCTTGCGCCTTTTCGAGCAGGTCTCCCTCGGCCAACCCGATCTGGTGCCAGAAACTTCCCTCGACGAGTTTTCGTACGCGAAGGCCCTTCATGGCATCGCGGCCCGGCGTGAGTTCCGGGACGAGCCACGCCTGTTGCAGCAGCTGGGGTCGGCTGCGTAAACCTACGTTTCGCCACTGGGCCATCAATCCCTGGCGCGTTTCGCCGAGCTTCGCCTGGCCCAGAAGTGACAAGCCCGCTCCGGGTGGCTCGTCGCCGCGAAGACGTTGATCGAGGGGCGGCCCGCCAAACTCAAGGCGCAAAACAGGGCCAGCTCCATTGCGTTCGAGCCACGCCCGATCATCGGCGATGCGGATCAGGCGATACCCCTCATCGTCACCGAACGAGTCGCCAACCGAGAGCACCGAACGCAAAGATTCCCTGCGGTCTTCGATCGTGATCGCGGTCAGGGTGGAATCGTCCGGCGATTCGCGCACCGCGACCACCCGGAGGTGAGCGGGGTCAGTCCGGACTTTCGTTTTGGAGACGACACCGATCCCGGAGCCCTGCTCGGAGGCCGGCGGGACGAAGTCCGCGGGAGTCACCTTCCGGAGAAGCCGCGTCTCGAGGATGAAAAAGGCCGCTTCCGAAGGCGGCAACCCGGACCGCGCCGTGAACGCTTCGAAGTCCAGTCGGAGTCGCTCGTTTTCACCGCGAAGATCGACCCGCCAAGCTCCGTTCTCGCGAAGAAAATATTGCAGGCCGCGATCCGGGCGATCGTATCGCCCGAATTTGTAGAGCCGACCGGTTGCGGTGTCATTGGCGACGACAATCTCCCGCAATTCGTCGCTGCGGCGAAGGTCCTGTCCGATCCAGCGCTGATCGACTGCGAGCAAGAGGATCTCGCGACCGGACATCGCCTGCAGCTTGCCCGGCTCGATCGTCAAGCGCAGGAACAGCGCCTGGAGTTGGTCTGTGGGCCCGAGGGCATTGAGCGCGGATACATCGCCGTGGAGCGCCACGCCCCGGAGGCGTTCATAGTGTTCTATTGCGCCTACGCCGAGCAGGTCAACGAACCCTGGGTCGCGATTCGCGACTGCCGATACCCAGCGGGAAGAGAGCGTCATGATCTCGGTTTCGGCCCGTTCCTGGCCGGCCCCGTCGCTCGCCAAGACGGTGTAGAAGCTCCCAATGACAACCAGTGCGGCCGCGAAGATCGGGAGAAAGGTTCGAATCTGCTTTTTCATATTCGCTCTCATAGTTGCGCAAGGAGGGCATTCAGGTCGGCCCGGCACCCCGCTCCATCTTTCTTGGCCTGTGCCAGATCTGACGCGTCGGGAAGCCTCGGCTGCCTGGCGAGAAGGCGCGTACGCGCGCGGCGGCAGAGCTTGGCCGCCGCCGAAGTGGCCCGCTGGAGAATCCGCTGCTGATCGCCCGCGATCTCTTTCCTGGTCTCGGCTTCCGCCAGTTGGTGGGGCACGGAGTGGTCGAGATTCCAGGCCGCGTACCCGAGCCGAGCCGCTGCTTCTTCGATCTCGCAGCCCGCGATGGTGCAGAGGTTCGCGAGCGCGAATTTCACCAGGCCAAGGTCCATTTCGAGCTGGTTTCGCACCCCGGTGACGAAAGAAGTCGGTTCGTAGATCGTGATGCCGGCCTCGGGTTGCGCCACTTTCCATGGGTCGGGAACGATGCCTTCTTCGCCAATCGGGCCGAAGAGGCCGAAGAAATACAGCTTCTCGCTCATCCCCTGGAGTTCGGCCATGCCCTCGGGGCTCACGTCGTCGTAGCTGACCTCATTCGTGTTGAAGAAGTTGTAGTTGCCCTGGAAGAGGTAGTAATAGAAGAGCGTCAGCAACTCGGCCTTCTGCACGACGTAGCGGCCGCGGGTGGTTACTAGGCCGTTGGCCTGGGAGATGCCCGGCCGAGTGAGTTCAGGCGTGAAGGTTTGGCCTGGCATGAGCTTGCCGGTTTTTGCGTCAAAGGTCACGGGCACCATGGTGGTCGGTGTCAGTGAGCCGAGGCGCGTGGTAGCGCCGAGCACGCTACCGAGGAAATAGGGGTAGCCCACGCTCGCAGTGGCAGTCCATCGCACGGGATCCACGATGCCTCCCCCGATATAGTCCGCATCGGGCGTCGTTCCCCAGAGAAAGGGAATTGCGTAGTCGTCGAGTTCGGGCAGAAGCTGTGCGGCGATCTCTTCCGTCGCGGAGTGATCGGCCTGGATGACTGTCTTCCCGTCGGGCGAGATACAGGTCAAGGTCCACCAGTCGCAGTAGAGCCCATCGATGGTATTGGCGGGCGAACCGAAGCTATTGAAATCCACATCGGGGTTGGGGATCGCTTCGCCGTTCTCGACGTATGTGAAGTTGACGTTGCCTTCGGCGTCCGAGGCGTTCACGATCGTGTAGTCGGGGTTGAGCGTGGGCGTGGCACCCGTCAGCCCATCGATGACTCTTTCCCAAGCTTTACGGAGGCCCCATCCCTCGTCTTTGCTGTAGGTGAAGTCGTAGGCGATGAGCCGAGCCTTATCGGGTTGGCCCACCGGGCCCGCATAGGTGAACATGTAGCGCGCGCGCTCTGAGACGCCGGGAATCGCAGGCCGCACCGCCAGGTTGTTCGGCTGGGGGACGGTGTTGTTGGCGCTATAGGCGAGGCAGGTCAGCTCATCAAGTTCGCCCGACTTGTCCAACTCGCCGCCGCTTGCGGTGACGTAGAGCCGAGCACGCAACGGGCAATCGTTCGCCGAGAAGGGGTCGGGTTCCTTGACGATCAGAGGCGACCCATCCCGGCGGTCGAGCCAAATATGCCAACCCGATGCGAACACGTTCCCCACCACGCCGTCTTCGCCTTCATTGAAGAGACGCAGGTCGTTGGAAGCGAGTGTGTTGCCACTATAGTCGGAGAAGCGCGAGAACCAGATACGCTCCCCCGTATCCTGGTCCAGTTTCCAGACCCCGTAATTGTCGCCCACATAGATCGCGCCTTCTTCGTCGACCATCGCGGCCTGGATGCCGGCGCTGGAAGCCACGGCATTACGCTGCCCTGCCTGGTCGGGAATTCCGTCGCCGTCCTTGTCTTCGCCGGTCCACTCCTCGGTGCGCCAAACCACCTTGCCGTTCAGGTCGAGGGCCACGACCGTGGACGTGCCACCGCCCCGCGGCGAAACAGCGATGATGAGCCCATTGGGGGCTTCGGTGCTCCCGTTGGTCATCAGCGCCGATACCGGGGGTGAATTCGGCTGCGTCCAGCTGAGGTATTCGCTCTGGCCGGCCAGGCGGCGCTGCTCGAAGCTTGTCACCAGGGTCGAGCCCGAGTTTCGGTTGTCCCCCCACGTACCCATGTAGGCCGACTCGATACTGCGCGGCCACACCTTGCCGTGCTCCTGGACTCCTCGATCTGAGATCCGCGTGGGCGCTGCCTTTAGGCTCGTGGGCGTGAAGCTTTTTTCGGCCTCGGCGCACGAAAGAACGAAGAGAAGGAGGAGAGTGGCCGCAGATACCCGATTGACACGAAACATTTGAAATGCCCTTTCCGGTTTGTAGGGCGAGAGTCTGCCAGTTCTCCCTCACCGCCGCCTGGGCCATAATGGTCGGCTGATAGTCGAAACCGAATCTCTCACACCCGGCTGCAATACTTTTTTACAGCTGCAGGAGATGCGATTTGAAATTGGTCACCAATCTGGTCGTAGACTCCCTGCAAGACGTTGCTGAGCCGGCAAAGCGCATCGAAGATCTGGGTTTCGAGGCGCTCTATATCTCGGAACGCAAGCACAACCCCTTCATGCAGCTTTCGGTCGCTGCCACGGCCACCAGCCGAATCAAGCTGGGTCCCGAGGTGGCACTGGCCTTTCCACGGAACCCCATGGTTCTGGCCTATAGCTCCTGGGATTTGCAGCACGCCACCAACGGGCGCTTCGTGCTCGGTCTGGGAACCCAGGTCAAGGCGCATAATGAGCGCCGTTTTGGCCTCGAATGGAACTCGCCTGGACCGAAGTTGAAGGAATATATCCTGGCGATTCGCGCCATCTGGGATTGCTTCCAGAACGATACACGTCTCGACTTCGAGGGCGATTTCTTTCGCTTCAACCTGATGACGCCCATGTTCAACCCGGGCCCTCTCGAGGTGCCGCCACCGCCCATCTTTGTCGGCGCCGTCAACCCGTGGAATTGCCGGATGGCCGGCGAGGTGGCCGACGGCTTTCATTGCCATGGCTTCCACACGGGCAGGACCCTGCGGGAGAAGGTGATCGATAACATTCAGCAGGGGCTCGATATGTCGGGGAGGAAGCGTTCGGACTTCACGATCACAGCGCCCGTGATGGCCGTAATGGGAGACACCGACGAGGAACTCGACGCCATGCGCGAGCGGGTGCGGGGCATGATCGGATTCTATGGTTCCACGAGCTTCTACAAGGACATGTTCGAAGCCCACGATTGGGACGAAACGTTCATCCGCCTGAGAAATAAATCACGCAACAACGAGTGGGATTCCATGGCGGACGAAATCACCGATGAGATGCTCGACGAGTTCGCGGTAACGGGAACCTACGAAGAAATCCCCCGGCTCCTCGAGGAGAAGTACGGAGATATGCTCGATGAAGTGCTCATCTATTTTGGAGAGCCGGAAAAGGGTGATCCAGAAACTTGGCAGCGATTGGTGGCGGCTTTCAATGAAGGTGACGCTTGAGGGAGCGCGGAGACAGACGGTCTTCGTGTAGTTCCCGGCCCCAGGCCGAACTCCGAACTCACCCCGAGCCCGGCGCGCCTTCAGGAAGCCGTTTCGCCCAACCCTTTTCGTAGTCGGCCACCATGGCGGGGGGGATAGGGAATTTAACGGGGCTTTTCAGTTCCGCCGATCAGTAACCGAATGACGAATCGCTCGGAATCACGGGCCAAGGGTCCAACGCGGGAGAACCGTCGGGCTTCCTCGGAGAAGATTCCGCGCGCCCGAGTTGTCCTAGCATGCCGGTCAACTTTCACGCGGTCCAGTTCCGCGCAACGCAGGAGGGGCTGATGCTTCAGAAGTTCGTCTACGTCACCGGTGCGTTCGACTATCTCGTGGGTGCGGGAGCCTGGGCGGGTGCCCTCTCGAACCCACAGCCCGGTCAGTTCGTTTCGCTCATGACGCTTGGGATGTTCCTCATGATGGCCGCGGCGTGTCTCGTCTGGGCATCGAAGGACATGAAGAACCGGGCGCCGGTCATCTTCTGGCAGGGCCTCGTTCGACTCGTTGCCGCCGGCTCGGTCGTATACGCGGTTCCGGCGGGTCTTTCAGAAACCTGGGAATACGCACTCGTCGCCTTCGATGGGACGGTGGCTGTCGTGTACATCGTTGGCATGATGCGCATAACGCAATGCAACTTCTTTCAACTCGTGCAGTGCAAGACCGCCTGACGAGAAAATGGTGGCCTTCTTGCTAGAACTTCGGAACGCGCCGGAACGGATTGAAGTTGAGCATCGCGCACGATTCGCTTCACAGCGAAACACCTTATGGAGCGTTGAAGAAATTTGCTAGTCCGAAGCTTCGGGGGATAGCGCCGCGGGGAGAAGCTCGAGGATCGTCTGCGTGAAACGCGTGCCCCCGACGTCATTCAGATGAAAGAGATCGTCGAAGTCGTCGAGCCAATAGCGCGGTGATGCGCTGAGCGGGTGGAACCAGACCCCTCGGTCATTTGCGAGCTCGCGGGCGAGTTGGTGAAACTGGGCTTCCGCGCCCTGCCCTTCGAGAACCTTTCCGATCGGATGAACGGGGCACTCGACGAGCAAGACCGACGCGCCGGCTTCGCGAACGTCGCGCACGATGTCCCGCAGCAAGTTCATCTGGATGTCCGCGTGGAGTCCCTTCCGGGCTTCCACGAACCACGCGAGTTGGTACACCCAACTCCGCTGGCGTTCGGGCAGAGGCGATAGCAGTCCCTGCTCGAGTTCGGGACGCAGGCGCGTCGGACTGGGCTTGCCGAGCACGGGCGGCCCACGCAAGAGCACGCCGCGCTTTCCCTCGAGTCGGGCATCCAGCGTAAACTCCCTGGCTGCGTTGATTCCAGAACGTCCGAGGCTGTCCCGAAAGCGATACAGGTTCGAAACGCCTGCGAGCGCGACGCGGTACATCGGCTCGCGGTTCTCCACCGCAAAGTCGACACCCGTCGCATCGATGAGATCCAGCATCGTCGCCATTCGAGACGTCGACTTCGCGGGCAGTGGCTCCAGGCGGATGGGTCGATGGGTGTCCATGTGCGACATGGGAAGGACGAGCACGTCGATGCCGGCGGCAATCACTTCGGGCATCAGCGCATGGATCGTCACCGGGTCCTGAAGTGCGTGGGCGAGCTTTGTAAAGACCACGTCGGGCATCGCGGTTTCGGCAATCTCTTCGCGAAACCCGGTGTGGCCGCGACTCGAGCCCATGACGACGACCCGTCGTGCGCTGGTGGGCGCCGAGTCGAGCCGTGCCAATTCAGCGCGATCTCGCGCAACACCCCAGTAGACACTTTGAACCGGCTTTACGCGCGGAACGACTTCGGACCACGGAAACGATCCGCTGCCCAACGACGCATCGATCAGCACCAGGGCAATTAGCGCAATCATCCCCGCCAGGGGAACGCCACGCCACGCAGCGAGCGAATCCGCTTCGACGGGAAGCACACCGCCGCGATCAGAATTGGAAATAGATGAACGGTTGTCCAACCTGTTCTCCAATCAGCAGGATGCCTGTTGCGAGGCTTGCGTATACCAGAGCCCGAGCGGCTAGTGGAAGCCGCAACACGACATCGAGGGCCTTTGTTCTTTCCTGTGCGATCTGCATGGCGACGAGCGGCGCCAGGATGAAGCAGAATGGGAAGATCCAGTCACCGGCGAGCCCCGCTTCGAAGGGTCCCGTCAAGACCCCCAGCAGTTCGCCGATGTGCGCAAGGCTTTCTGCGCGAAAGATCAGCCAACCCAACGAAACGAACTGAAACAAGACGAAGCAATGCAACATCCGTCTCACTCCGCTTACAAGGTCCGAGGCGCCTTCGCTTCCGTCCGCTGTTCTTCGCAGGAATCGATGCCCCATCAACAGCGCGCCGTGGTAGGCCCCCCAAAGCACGAAGGGCCACGCCGCACCGTGCCACAAACCACCGATCACCATCGTGAGAAACAAGTTGCGGTAGGTAAACCAGGCGCCGAGCCGGTTGCCGCCGAGTGAAATGTAGAGGTAGTCGCGCAGCCACTCCGAAAGGCTGATATGCCAGCGGCGCCAGAATTCAGTGGGATTCGCCGCCGCGTAGGGGACCCGGAAGTTGAGCATCAGGTCGAAACCCATCATTCGCGCGGTCCCGCGAGCGATATCGGTATAGCCGGAGAAGTCGCAATAGATCTGCCAAGCGAACGCGTAGGTGGCGAGGATGAGTTCGCCCGATGTCGCGTTCGAGCCGGGGCGATACACGGCGTCGACCACTGCCGCGAGGTTGTCCGCGATGGCAACCTTCTTGTAGAGACCCCACAGGATCAGCCACGCTCCTGCGTTGATTCGTTCCAAGCTGATTTCGCGCCGCGCGACGATCTGCGGCAGGAGGCGCCGCGCACGTTCGATTGGTCCGGCAACGAGTTGGGGAAAGAAGGCGACGAAGAGCGCAAAGTCGAAGAAGTTCTGGGTGGGCTCGAGACGTCGTCGATAGATGTCGAGGGTGTAGCTGAGTGTCTGAAACGTATAGAACGAGATTCCCGCCGGCAGGACGATGTCGAGGACGAACGGGGAAACCTGCACACCTGCGAGCCCCGCAAGATCGCGAAACCCTTCGCTGAAGAAACCCACGTACTTGAAGAAACCGAGGATGCCGAGGTTCGAGACCAGGCTCAGCGCTGCGAGATGACGACGGCGGCGTTCGTTGTTTGTTTGCGAAAGCGCCCGGCCAACCGAGAAATCCACCACAGTCGACAGCAGGAGCAGAAACACGAAGCGCCAGTCCCACGCCGCGTAGAAGACGTAGCTTGCCCCGAGCAGGAACCCATTCTGTCCGCGATGCGACAACGCGCAGTAGATCGCGAACACGAGGGCAAAGAAGAGCCCAAACTCCAGGGATGCGAAACTCACTGAACGGGTGCCTCGATGCTCATGACAAAGTTCACATGGGCTTCGATGTTGCCACTGGTCGGCGACGCGTTCCAGCCCGCGTTGGACCCTTCGCCCGTGATTCCGCCGATCAGTAACCGAATGACGAATCGCTCGGAATCACGGGCGAAGGGTCCAACGCGTGCGGTTGTTCAAACTCGATTGGGGTCGGACCTGATTCTTGATTTTCGCTCTCCGAAGGCCCTGCTCAGCAAGTGTGCCATCGATATCGTTTCGGGGTGAAATTTTGCCGCCAATTGGTGAATCTTTGTCGCTCGCAGGACATCAACCCTCATCGGCAAGGACAGACCATGGATTCACCGGAAGGAACAAAGCCGCCGGACGCCAGCGCCCCGAAACGACGGCGGCGCAGGAGACGCGGCCCGAAAACTTCGGCTGAGTCTTCTGAGAAAAACGATTCGGACCAGAACGCTTCTGCGCAGCAGGCATCTGGCAAAGCAAGCGCGCAGAAACCTGCTGGCGACCGAAAGCCCGGTAAGCGGCGCGGCCGTAGCAAGCGCCCTTCCTCTTCGCGCGCTGCGGCGGCACTTTCCAAGCAGTCTCAAAGCCTTGACCTGAGCAAAAATGTCGAAGAGCCACTTAGCGAGCAGGAGGTCGCAGCCTTTCGCGAACACTTTCGCTTCTTGCTGATTCACCGACGTGACCTGCGCTTGAAGATCAACGCCAACGAGGACCTCCTGCTCAATGGAGTGCGCGCCCCGATTCATCGCGGCGTCTGTCATCACCTGCTTGGCAAGGTCGAACGCAAACATGTTCTTGCAACCGCAGAACGTTTAGAGCCCGCCAAAGCTGCCGCCTTTCTGACGGGGATCATTCGTTTTTCTTCTGACATCGAATACGTGCTGCTCTTTCTTGAAAAGGTCAACCAGAGTTCTTCGTCCGCCGAGGCGACAGCCGCTCTATTCCAGGGCTTCCAGCGCATTGAGTTCGACAAGGTTTCGAGTGCACAGATGCGCCGCGTCTTGCAACTGATCACCGAGCTCTTCGATGCCAAAGAAAGGGCGGCGCTCCTGCTTGGCCTGCTGGAGAGTTCAAGCTTTCGGGAAGCCTTCGACCAATCGATGCGGGATCTGCCCGAGGCGCTTGCCCACCTCGTGGTTCCACTGCGCGCGGCCCAGGCTGTCGTTTTGCATGGCAAGACCAATACCTTTGATTCCGAAGCGCTGAGCGATGGTGTAAAGCTGCTCCTTGCGATGGAATCCAAAATCCTATTGCGCCTGTCTGCAGGAGCGCGGGATCGCCTCTTCCACTTTGGTCTACAAGCGTGCTCGGCGCCCCATCATCGACTGCACGATCGCTTGAAGATGTTGTTGCGTAACTTTCCAAAATCAGATTCCAAGTCCCGCGATCGTGGGTTGTCCCTTGCTCGCCATCTCATCGCTGCAGACTCGGACGCCGACGCTCGTCAACTTCTCCAATCCCTGATTCGCGACCGCTCAGACTCGAGCGCGCCATCCCGCTGGCTCACCTGGCTTGATGCCGAGCGGCTCGGGCGCATCGCTTTACTCGAATTGCCTGATGATCAAAAAGATGGACTCGGCCAGGGCAGTCGCCGCGCCGGCATCTGGCTCGACAGAATGCGTCCGGTTTGGGTCCAGATTGCTGAAGCCAGTTCACTTGCAAGCCATCAGGCAGAAGTCGAGATCATCAAAGATCTCTGCATCCCGGGCGTGGCCTCTTTGCTGGAATCCGGTACCACTCAGGCTGGTCAACCCTATTTCGCCGTATCCGCTCTTGGCAAACCTCTCGACCAAGCATTGCGCGAAGACTCAGGGCTCGAACTCGCCGCTAACTTTCGAGTTTGTCAGGAAGCTGTGGGCATATTGAATGCCCTCGCCGCCGTCGGCGTCCAGCTCCCTGATGCTCGATGGGATCGCTTTACCCTTGATGGATCTGGGGCCCTTCAATTGACGGATCTCGCCGGAGCGACGCGTGTCGAGGTCGACGCCCATGGAGACTTTCATTTCGAATTGGCGCAGTCATTTTGTGATGAGGTGTTGAGTCAGGTGCGTCGTCACATCGTCCCCGCGGCAGTGAGATCAGCCGTAACCGATGCCAAAAGTTGCGCAGAACTCGCGAGACGAATCGCTCGCGGGCACGCCACCTGAGAAACACCCGCCCCCGATTGCCGGACAAAGCGGATAGCCAACGCCGCTGCGACGACAGGGTCGTCGTGTCCGCTGATCTTTTGCAGCGCGCGGCGCACTCGGCCCGCGGAATCGAGTTGAACTTTTTCGACGATCGAGAGGTTTAGTTGGGGATCGGGATTTTAACGGGGCTTTTTAATTCCGCCGGTAAGTAGCCGAATGACAAATCGCTCGGAATCACGGGCCAAGGGTCCAAAACGCGGGGGGTCTCGTGGGATGGGACAGCGCAACTGTGACCCACAATGTCCGCAACCGACGCATCTCAGACCCATGGGATTTGCCTCCTCGAAAAGGTCGCGTTGGAGAACTACAAGCTCCCAAAGCAGAGAGGATAGGAAGTTCAAAGCCTCTTATCGAAGTACAGCGCAGTTAACGCGCATAGAAAAAACAAACCGCCTTTTGGCCAAACGTGTTGATCAGGGACGCGATGTCAAATCAGGGGCTGGGGAGAGAAGCCCGGTGGCTATCTGGGCACCTTCGTGT
>DUBZ01000038.1 GCA_012960035.1 Myxococcales bacterium
GCGAAAGTGGCGTCGGGTTCGACCCGTCGTTCACCCCGGCGAATCAGTTGATTTGCGTGGGGGCTGTCGCCGTGGGGCAGGGAGACGGTCCCGAGGCCCATCTCGCGCGCCAACGCCACCACGAATTCGACCCACTCCACACAGATGACCGAGTTTCGCTCGATCCAGTCGAACACGACGACGCCGCCGTCGGCTGGGTCGGTGCCCTCCGCATCCTTGAACGTGCGCTCTAGCAGTCGCTGCGCCGTGCGCTGCCATATCGGCTGACGTCGCTTGGCGTTGTAGAAGTTCGCCAAGGCCACCACGAGCGGGCCTATGAACAAGGCTCGCAGGCTGCGGACCAGGAGCAGCATCTGGAACCGCCAGCGCAGGTACTCGACCCGGGGCAGGACCTCCCGAATATGGGCGACCCGCGCCCGAGGAAGCCGGCTCAGATACTCGACCCGGTAGTCGCTGCGGAACTTCGCATTCCCGATCAGAACGACGTCACAGGAGTGACCACTGTCGATCCATTTGGAAACGACCGGGGTGACGTGATCGATGTCGTTGTAGTGCCGTAGGAAGAAGAGTGCCTTCATGATCTCTCGCTGGCGTTTCGGGGTCTGCATTCGGCAGGAATTGAGGCGGCTTGCCCGCCTTGGCATCTACTAGCCAATCGTCGATCTACTATTCATCATATTCATCAGGAGTCGAATCGGGGTTGGCTGAAACGCGGGAGGGCGAAAAATCATAGCCCACCGAGCCCGACTCAACACGAAACGGCTTTTTGCGCCGCCGCGAAAGAGCGAACCTTCGCGGCTTAGGGTCCCTGTCCGGTAGTTCGCCGTGGCTCCTGAAGTTTCCGTCGCTTCCTCAGCCAGGGCCGGGTCGAGGTTTCGCCCGGGGATCAGTTCGCGTAGACTGCCGCCGCCGTGGACGCCCGAGCGATTGGCGAAGGGCGCCTCGCGGAAGAACTTTGCTGCGTTCGCCCTGTCCCCGCGGCTGGCGAGCCGGCATCGACGTGCCTGAAGCAGGCCTCCACATCCCCTCAGAACCGGAGTCACTCGAGATGAGCGCGATCGGAATCATTCCGGCAAGAATGGGTTCCACACGATTTCCCGGCAAGCCGCTGGCCCAGATCAACGGTGCATCGATGATCGAGCACGTCTATCGCAACTGCCTTCGCTCCAAGAGCCTGGACGCCGTGTACATCGCCACCTGCGACGACGAGATCACCCAGGCGACCAAAGGCTTTGGCGGGCAGGCGATCTGACTTCCAGTAAGCACGAACGGGCGGGCCGGGGGATGCGCCGCGCAAATGTGCGGTGGTCGGGGCGGGCTTGATCGGCCAGCTCTGCGCGCGAGTGTTGATGCACCGCGGTCATCAGGTCACGGTATTCGATCGAAACCCACAACGACTCGAGTGCTCTGCGAAGGCTGGCCTCGAGACCGAGGAAAGCCTGGCCCAACTCGATACTTTCGACGCCGTCGTCGAGGCGACCGGAGCGCAGGAAGCGCTTCGCGCCGTGCTGCATGATTCGGCCGCCTCGGCCACGATCCTGCTGCTCGGGATGTCGTACGGTGCTTCGACTTTCGACTTCGAACAGGTGGTCGGATACGACAAAACGATCGTCGGGTCAGTCGGCAGTGGTCACGACGACTTCGAGCAGGCGATCGAACTCCTGCAGCATATAGATACCTCGACTTTGATCGAGAAGGTGCTACCCATGAGCGAATACCAGCAGGCCTGGCAGATGGCTCGCAGTGGGGAGGCGCTGAAGGTGGTTCTGCGCGTCGACTCTTCGCTGGATGCCCGGGTGTTGTCCGGAGACTGGGCGCGAAAGGCCTGGCGATGACTCGCCTCGTGCTGGTTCGACATGGACAGAGCGTTGGCAACAACGAACACCGATTCAGCGGCTGGACGGACCTCGGCCTGACAGAGAAGGGCGCGGAAGAAAGCCGCCAGTGCGGCCGTTTGCTAGCCGGGGCCGGCTACGAGTTCGACACCTGCTTTACGTCTGTGCTGGCCCGCAGCGTCGATGCGGGGCGCCATGTCCTCGACGCCATGGGGCAATCGGAGCTTCCGCTGACCCGGAGCTGGCGCTTGAACGAGCGGCATTTTGGCGCACTCCAGGGCCTCAATCGCAGCCAGGGGGTGCGGAAGTTTGGCCTGTTGAAGATCTGGCGGTTGCAGAGGTCCTACACGATCGCCCCCCCAGCGCTAGACGAAGACGATCCACGCTCGCCCCGGGTCGATCCTCTCTACACGCAGATCCCCGTCGCGGGCAAGGATTTACCCCTAGGCGAGAGCCTCGAGGACACGTACGCGAGGGTCATCCCCTACTGGGAGTCGGCCATTGGCCCCGAGCTTCGGGAGGGTCGCCGCATTCTGATCGCAGCGCACAAGAACAGTCTGCGGGCGCTAATCAAGCACATCGAGGGGCTTTCCGACCGGGACGCCGTCCATTTGCAAATCGTCACCGGCCAGCCCATCATCTATCGAATGGACTCGGACTTGCGCGCTGTCGAACGCCTTTCTATTGGGAAGCCAGCACGAAAATTCTTCCGCTTTATAGGTATCTCGCCCGCTTAGGGCTAAGGTCGCCACCTGACGATTTCGGCCGTCGAATCGGGAGCCCAAAAGATGCTGACCACGAGACCTCTCGATACCAAGCCTATCGACGTCGTGATGCCGGTGTACAACGCACCCGAACTCACACGCAGATGTGTAGCGTCGATGATGGCGTTTCTAGACGAGTCGATCAATCGGGTCTACATCCAGGACGATGCCTCGGATACCAAAACCCGTGAGATGCTCGATGGCCTGGATTACCCGAAGTTGCACGTCCATCACGCGAATGTGAACCAGGGTTTTGGGCGTTCGGTCAACGAGGCGATCAAACGTTCGGACGCACCTCTCATCCTGGTCCTGAACTCGGATGTCGAGGTACTCGAAAACTTCCTGCCCCCGTTGGTTGCAGCACTCGAAGCCGATCCGGCCCTGGCGGTCATCAGCCCGGGTGGACAGCCCTACGAAAACTTCGATCTCGATCGATATTTCACCAACCCGCCGGGATGCGTGCGGACTTACCGCTTGCGAGGCCACGCTTTCTTGATCCGGAGGCAGGCCTTCGAAGAACTCGGTGGCTTCGACAGTGCGTTCGGTCGGGGCTACTACGAAGACGTCGATCTGGGTCGGCGCCTGGACGAACACGCTTGGCGCATGGGGGTGCATCAGAAAGGTGGTATTTCTCACAAGGAGGGCGCGTCCTTCGGCCGCGGTTTCTCTCAGAGGATGCTCCTGAAGCGCAACCGCGATCTGTACTATTCGCGCCACCCGAACGCGAAACGCAATGTGTTCATTCTCTCCGACAGGTGCGACTTGGACGATTTCCCCGCCGAAGCCCGCGACCTGATCGACGACACGCTCGATAGAGGAGCGCGAGTCGATTGGCTCGGCACCGGACCCGAGGTGCGACTTCCAGCGCTCCAGATGCGCGCCGTCGAGAAGAATCTGGTTTCAACGATACTGCGATTCCCGCTGCGGCACGTGCTCCGCCGGGATAAACAAATTTCTGAGATATGGATCGTGAACCCGGCGCCGTGGCACCTGCGCCTGCTGATCAGAGCCATTGCGACTTGCTGCATGATCCCAGTTCGGACTTGGAGCAACGCAGCGCGAACCCATGAAATCGCCTGATCTCATCTTTGAGGTCGCGCGAAGCGAACGCCACTTGTTGCGAACTCGTTGCGGTGGCCAATTCGTAGAAAAGTGACCGTCACAGAATGCTGAAGAACCTTCACAAGAAGATCGCGCATTATCGGTCGCGAGAGCCGTCGGTGCTGACGGCCGATTTCGACAACGATGCTGCGATGAAGAAGGCGAGATCGGTTCAAGAACAATGCTTCGCCGAACTCGACAGCTCAGACAAGAAACAAGGCAGGGCGTTCCCCTCCTACACCTGCATGGTCGATTTTGCCGAGCAATCGGGCTGCAAGAGCGTTCTCGAGATCGGTGCCGGGCTGTCTACGGCCGTGTGGGCAAGCTTCGCCGAACGAACGGGTGCTGAGATCCGCACGGTGGATGCGAGCTTTGCGCCACTGAAGGCCTTCATTCGCGGCACTCGTCATGAAGAGGAAGTATCGAGCAACGTGCAGCTCATCGAAGGCGCGACGATCTGTTGCGACGAAATGGTCGAATTTTATTCGAACGACTTGCCCACGGTGTATGGCGGTGTTGATGTCGTCTCATTTCTGGACAACATCGACAAGTTCCAGAGCCGACATTGTTCGGCCGGGCGTTGGCAACGAGTCAGCGACATCGCGGGGCGTTGGGATTGGACCGCTCGGGATCTGTTGACTCGCGATTCTTCGCTGGTGTTGCCGCCCCCACTGCTGGACATGTATTCGTCGGGCAGAGATTTCGCCAATGAGATCAACTTTTTGAAGGATCTCGATTCCCGGGGCAAAGGCGGAGTGATCGACAAGCTGATTGCCGACGGAATTTCCTGGGACCTGATCTTCTTCGACTCCGGTGAACTGGCGTCGATCATCGAGTGGACAAAACTGAAGAGCCGAATCACCGTTGGGGGCTACGCGGCCTTCCACGACATCTTCTTCCCCAAATCCATCAAGAACATTATTCCCTGCGCAGCACTGCTGGCGGATCCGGATTGGCGAATGGTGTTCTGTGACGACAGCACCAAGCAGGGGTTGTTGATCGCGCAGCGGTTGCGCTAACTCGCCAGGCTCGCGGAGCGTGCTGGGTCGTACCGGTTCAGGGACTGCTCGCCGTACTTCAGTGGGCAACGGTCATTCGCCCACAGAATCGTTGCCGAACCTGACAGCAATCACTGTTGTGGCGACTGGACTACAGACGCGGGTATTCCTAGCATACGGGCCGATGACGGGTCCTGAATTCACGGTTGCGATTCCGATCTACAACGGTGCGGACACGATTTCCCAGACGCTCGAATCCGTCTTTTCGCAATCATTTCAAGATTTCGAAGTCATTGTGCTCGATGATGGGTCCGATGATCAGTCGCTCGAAGTCGTCGAGAGCATTCGCGATGATCGCATGCGCGTCGAGCAGTTCGAGCATGGTGGAATCGGGATCAGCTTCAATCGCTGCATCGAGCGAGCCCGGGGTCGTTATCTCAAGATCCCGCCGCAGGACGATACGCTGCATCCCGATTGCTTG
>DUBZ01000039.1 GCA_012960035.1 Myxococcales bacterium
CGCATTGCTGGTCGCCTCGACTGCGAGTGCGGGGACCGTATCCACGCGGGTCTCTCTCGAAGACCTTGTGAATGGGGGGGACGTCCTCCTGTCTTACGGCGGCAGCCTTCGCTTTTCGGACTTTGCCGTCGAAATTTCTGGTGGAGACGCCGACATTTCGGACTACGAACTCAAAGGCAGTTTCAAAGGCTTCACGATCTATGGTGACGACATTGATAAACAAACCGAGACGATTGACATCCGTTTGACCTACAACGTTGAGACCCTCCGGCTCGATCATCGCTTGATCGCGGTTGGCCTTTCTTTTTACAAATGGAATACGCACGGCGGCGGCAATTCGGCTTCGATTGAAGTCTTCGGCAGCGAAGGCCAAGTGATCGCAAGCGGAACGCGACTTGAGGACAGGAACATTTTTCATCGCGAGTACCACTACTTCTCAGAACTCGTGGCCTCTGCACGCGTCACCGAGGTGATCACGATCGATCCTTCGAGGAAAGGGAAGCACTGGAAGTTGAATCGACGATTTAAAGCAAAGGACGGCTTCGCGCCGATCCCTGAGCCCAATACTGTACTGATGTTCGGCTTCGGAATCGCGGGCATCGCGGGCTACGCACGCAAGCGCCGGCGCGAAGTCGCTCATCGGACCTCGCCGCGATCGACTGCGGTGCGCGATACGTCAAAATCGGAGCCCAGGCAATAGCCTGAGGCCCCGATTCGCAGTTTGTACGCAGAAGGGTCTTCCAAGGTCGCTCAATTGATCGCCTCATTCGCGTAAACCCTCCGTCCGCCGCAGAAATTTGCAACGGAACCGTCTAAACTGGGCCGCGTGATTTGGTGTGCCCGGGTGGCGAAATGGTAAACGCGGACGACTTAAAATCGTCTGGCCCTAGGCCGTGCAGGTTCGAGTCCTGCCCCGGGCACCCTCTTTAGCTGCCAGCGCACCACACCCGGCTGCGACCGTCGTTATGCGACGGCCGCTGTGTGAATGATGCCAGCGCTTCATGGTCAGCGCGTTGCCACTTCTAGCGGTTGCTGCCGCAATTGGGGCCGCCGCGCTGGATGAGCGAACGCGCAGGATTTTATCGTGGACACTTCTGTTATTGGGGATCGCATGCGCGGCGCCAGGCGTGCTGAAAAACTTGTTCGCGGGCCACGGCGGAAAGATCGCTTCGACCGAGGGGAGCTTCGCGCTGATTCACGATCCACCGATCTCAGGGTGGCAGTTCACGAGCCACGTCTTTGCGAAGGGCTTGGTCGACCGGCACGCGATCGACATCGTGTGGTTCCGCGCGGTGGGGCAGACGGGTTGGCTCGCGCTAATTCCGTTCTTCGGTCTGCCTTGCGGATCGAGCGGGTTGGCATTGCGGGTCAGGGCGTCACTTCGCAACGGGTAGAGACCCGAGCGGTCAGCATCCGCACAGTGGCGCTAGGGCAAGCGGGCGTCGACGGCGTCTCGCACTTCGTCGTATGCCAACAGTTCTTCGAGCGCGTCGCCGTCGAGCAGCGTGGTGCGCTGGTAGCCGAGTTCTGGGACTTCGATTTCGATGCGATAAATCTCTTTGGGACCATCGAAGACGCGTCGGATGCGCAGAAACTGGTTGTCGCCGCCCTGAACGATCTGGTGACGCAGCGATTCGACGATACGCATTTCGCGTCCCATTCCGAGCGCGGTCGGGTCCAGCAGGCTGTCACTCGGACCCGTGTGTCCGCGTCTGCCTTCGTGAAAGCCCGCTAATTTGAAGCTGCCGGGTGGTTGCATGAAGCGATTACGATACCTGCTCGGAGGCCACGGGATCAAGCGTTTCCTTAGCGTGAACGAAACGAACTTCTCGCACTTTGATACGAGAAGTCGAAAGCGAAACCGACCGGAAGAGAAAAATGTGGGACATTCGCTTTTCAGTTGAATGAATACTGAAATCATGCGGCACGCACCCGGTGCGCACATGCAGTTCGGCCGCAGTACGAGTCGCTGCTCAATGGAAGAGTCGAAGCTCTCAAAGCTTCGTCCGGTGGCGTCGAAAAGTGCCGAATGCACAGGGAGGCACACAACCTGTCGAATCCCGGTGAATTTCCTGACGGTTGATTCGTGTCGCGCAGAACACGCCAAGCCGAGAGGGAAGCAAATTGAACGAGTCGCAGACAAAGGATTTCCATAGACCCTTGAGTGTCTGTGACGAGTTGCGTGAAGAGCTTGGCCGGGATGAAGTTTTCAGCAGGATGACGGTTTTGCTTGAGGACACCGCCGCGCGTTACCCCGATTTACGGGGTGGAGTTCGATTGGGCTTCGGAGGAACTCTCGATCATGCCCAGCTCGAGGAGCGCGCACGAAAGATCACCGGGGACCGAGAGAGCGTTGCACGCCGTGCCCTCGGCGAAATGGTGACATCCCTCGAATTCGAACTCCGAAATCTCCCGCGCATGGAAGATCCCGAAATGTATCTCGATGCCGTCGAGGACTTGCGCGCTAAGCTCGATCTATAACGCTGCGACGCGTTTCTGCGGCTGGACTCAACCACCCGCTAGCCGTCGCCGATCGAGCGAAGAACGTGAAACAGTCGTCGCGAACCCGACGCGCAACCGAATCGAAATCGCCTGCCCCAGAAACCCTGCACGGGGTTCACTGCTGCGTTGAAGCGCTGCGCGCGAAGCGTCGGCCCATTTTGGGACTGCTTGTGAAGCCCGGCGCCGAGCGACGCGACGAGGTCCGCGATTTAATCGCCGAAGCCCAGGCGCAGGGGCTGAGTGTTCGTCCCCTCACCACCGACCCTGTCGATCGAGGCGAATTCACGAATCCCCAAGGGGTTGCCCTTGAGGTAGGGCCACTTCCGGAAGTCGAGCTCGAGCAGCTGGCGGCACCGTCGGCAGGGCCGCGTCGCCTGGTCATCCTGGATGGAGTGGAAGACCCTCAAAATGTTGGTGCACTGGCGCGAGTGGCCGAGGGCGCTGGGGCTCGGGGCATGGTGCTGTCCAAGAGGCGAGCGCCGCCGCTGAGTCCGGCGCTTGCGCGCGCGAGTGCCGGGGCCATTGAATGGCTGCCAGTCGCGCGGGTGACCAACCTGACGAGAGCCATCAAGTATCTGAAATCGCAGGGTTTCTGGGTGGTCGGAGCCGACCTTGCGGCGCGCGACTCGCTATACGAGATCCCAGATCACGTATTCCAAGGAGATCTCGCCGTGGTCTTGGGGGCGGAGGGGAAGGGCCTTCGGCCCGACATTCAGAAATTGGTAGACCACCCGGTGCGAATCGAAATGCAGGGACGAATTCAGTCTCTCAACGTGTCGGCCGCCGGGGCGGTGCTTTTGTTTGAGTTACTGAGGCGGGCGGGACTCAACGCCGACGCTGGAGACAGTCCGAGTTAGCGATCCGTCGAGCGGCGGCGGGTTGGAGTGCCGGTTCTCGTAATGGTTCGCCGCGAGGAAATCGCGCGTCGTCGCTGGAAATTGGGACGGGCTGGCACCCGCGACCAAGTTGCCTAACTTCGCTTCTCATCGCAGGAATTTCTGCGAAATCCGTTGCTGGGAAGCGCCCGTTGGGTATAGTTCGAGCGGTCCAAATCAACGCTGACGTAGCTCAATTGGTAGAGCATCTGATTTGTAATCAGAAGGTTAAGGGTTCAAGTCCCCTCGTCAGCTCCGATCTTCAATCACCGTCAAAAAGGCTGTAACAAAGCAGGAGAGACGTTTCTCTCGGGCACGATTGTAGGGACGAGCTGGCATCGTAAGTTGGAGACAAGATCCTTTAAGAATTGAAATCAGTTCGGCGCGTTTGCGTAAAATAAAAATTAAAATTGAACGGGCAACGTAACGAGATCAATCAGTAATCGGGTCAACTAGGCGCAAGGTTCATTAGAGCGGTTTAAGAAAGCAAGTGGTGCTGACAGCACCAGGGACTGGGACCGGTAGATCCGTTACAAAGATCCCAACCGGTCTGCACGAAGTCGGCAAGCAACAGCAAAAAACAGAGAATCCCAAACTATCCAAGGTTCGAACGTTTCACTTTTCACCAATTGCACTTGAGTGACTGGCTAGCGACTAAAGACTAGAGAGTTGAAGGTCCAAAGTCGTGACAGTCGTGACAGTCGTGCAAGAGGTGAACGCGGATCGTAGACGCCGACGGGTAGCTTTACGCTTTTGTTCAGTTTGTCCGGCCAGTCGCATCAACACAATTTCTCCCGCTTCACATCTCATCTTCGCGTTCGAATGACACTCAACTGAAAGTTTTGCAGCAAACGAAAATCAAATATCGCAGCCCGTCATACAGTGTCCGGTTGCTACAAAAAATAAAACAGACACAAGCGTCCGAGAACAAGTGGGACGCTGAGCGGAGAGGTACCGAAGTGGCTAAACGGGGCAGACTGTAAATCTGCTGGCCTCTGGCCTACGGAGGTTCGAATCCTCCCCTCTCCACCATGAGATGAAGAGCATGAACGCAAGGGCATACGTCGTAAGAAGCGCAAACGCGAACGACGAACACGAGCATGCGCAGCGAACAAAACGCAGGAGTTAGGAAACAGACTGGATCAGGCGGGAATAGCTCAGCTGGCTAGAGCACGAGCCTTCCAAGCTCGGGGTCGCGGGTTCGAATCCCGTTTCCCGCTCCAGGGCCTTCGACACCCACGGCACGGCTGAGACATAGCGCGACTGGGAAAGTAAAGAACAAGAAATCTGGAACAAGAAATTTAATCGACGGAAAGCAAAAGGTGTCGAGACGCAAAACGGCAGCACACACGAGAGAGGCCAAACTTAAAGCGCTCACGTAGCTCAGGTGGTAGAGCGCGTCCTTGGTAAGGACGAGGTCAGCGGTTCAACCCCGCTCGTGAGCTCCAGATCAAGCTGCAAGACGAAGAAAACGACGAAGGCAACGAGAGGCAAGCGGCGCGAGCCGCAGCAAGTAATTGACGCGAGCCATCAACTAGAAGATAACGATAAACAGCCGCCGATTTCTCGGCGATGAGAACGAGGACGATTCAGTCATGGCGAAAGAGAAGTTCGATCGATCGAAGCCGCACGTAAACGTGGGAACGATTGGGCACGTAGATCATGGTAAGAC
>DUBZ01000040.1:808-29404 GCA_012960035.1 Myxococcales bacterium
ATCCCTCACGCGGAGTTGCTGGGTCAGGGTTTCCCCCATTGCCCAAGATTCCCGACTGCTGCCTCCCGTAGGAGTCTGGACCGTGTCTCAGTTCCAGTGTGGCTGATCATCCTCTCAGACCAGCTAACCATCGTAGCCTTGGTGGGCCGTTACCTCACCAACTAGCTAATGGTACGCGGACTCATCAATTGGCGACAGCTTCCAAGGAGAGGCCATCTTTTCCCACTTCGTCCGAAGACGGCGTGGGCTTATTCGGTATTAGCTCCAGTTTCCCGGGGTTATCCCAAACCAAAGGGCAGATTGTCCACGCGTTACTCACCCGTGCGCCACTTTACTCGTCACCCGAAGGCGACTTTCTCGTTCGACTTGCATGTCTTAAGCACTCCGCCAGCGTTCGTTCTGAGCCAGGATCAAACTCTCCAGTTTAAACCTAGCGAGACACGATGATCATGGATCAAAGCGTCCCGTTTATTTCTACAGCACCCACTCGATGGCTCCCTGAATCTTCGCGTTCAAACTTCAAAGCGGTTAGAAAAGAAGAAGAACGTTCCAAAACCCGGCAATCGTGAGATTACAGGGTGGGATCGGGTGTGTGCTGGTTATTCAAGGAATTGAATATGTTTGCCCAATTATTTCCGCCAAATCGAATGTCCTTAACACTCGACTTGACCACACACTATTCAGTTTTCAAAGATCGGACGAAATCTGCCGGCGTCTGTAGAGGACGCTTGAGATGCGATCCGTAAATGTTCTTGATGCTGCTCGCGCTTGTTGCCGCTCTGTCATGTTGCTTGTACTTAGAACGACTTGCGTGCAGTGGGCTGAATCTGCTTTCGCTCGGTTGTTCAAATCTGGTTCGATTCAGTCCAACCGGGCTTGCTGTGTCAGCCTCCGCCAAGTGGAGCGCCGTGTTGTGGGGCTCTTTGTCGGGGGCCGCAACTTACGAGACCGTCCCTCTGCGGTCAAGGGAATAAGGCATTGTTTTCAAAGATTTCGACCGATTTGTCGCGTGTTGACCGGCAGGCTCCCGTCCCCGTCTCGGGCGAGAGGATCCTTTCGGATGAGTCGAACTTGATATGTAGACGAAATGACGGGGGGCGGCGTGAATCCCGACCCTCATTATGATCGGCGCTCAACTTAGGTTGGCTGCCGCGATTTGGATCAGAGTCGCCTCGGTCACGAGCAGATCGACCCGACGATCGTGCTCCCCTACTGGAATGGCGTCAAACACCTGAATGGAATGTGCAACTCCCATGAGCTTTGGATTCGAGGACGACAGTTTTAAAAACGTGCGATCGTAATAGCCTCCGCCCCGCCCCAATCGTCCGCCGTGTCGATCGAAAGCCAAACCGGGAACCAGGGCCAGGCTGACCTTGGAGAGCGCGATCGGAAGTCGACTTTCGGGGGGCTCGTAAATCCCGTATCGACCCGGAACGAGCTCGTCCCATTGCTCGATCTGGGAAAACTCAAGCTGGTTGCCCTCGCGGCAACGGGGAAAAACGCAACACTTGCCCGCCGCAACGCCGGCTTCGAAGACAGCGCGAACATCGATCTCGCCTTCAGTCGCGGCGTAGAGGGCCACCCTCTCCGCGGAAGCAAATTCTGGACACGCAATCACCCGTTCCGCGATTTTCACCGAAGCCCTGGTGACTTGCTCCGGCCCCATCGTGCTTTGCACAAAGTGAACGTTTCGCCGCAGCCGAGCCTTGTCGTCTTCGAGGGTCACGGGGATTTCGAATGGCGAGTGAGAATGGGGTGCGCGCCGGGACGCACGGGCATGCGCTACGAAGGCTCCGAATCGGTCTTCGGGAGTACGGCTTCGATCTTCTCGATCATGCCCCGGATTCGATTGTCGGCATCCGCCTCTGAAAACTCTTGAACGACTTCACCTTTTTCGCGCAGGTGTAGTACCTCACGCGCCAGATTGAGGGCGGTCAGCAAGGCGGTGTCCTGGGAGTCAACCGTGTCCGTCCGCTCCCGAATGCGCTGCATCGCCTGATCGACGTACACCGCGACGCGCTGCAGTTCTTCTTCGCTCGCTTCACTTCGCAGCCGATATTCTCTGCCCGCCAACTTGATGGTGACACTATTTCGAGTCGATGGCTTGGGGTCAACGTCTTCGGTAGACGCCTCCACACTGCCCGTATCGACCGGCGGCTTGGCAATAGGATCATGTCCGGTTTCGGCGGGAGCAGGCTTCATCACCTAGCTCCCGGCCGTCTGCGATGCGAGGGTCGAAAAGCCTTCGACCTGCGCAACGAGATCGTCAATGCGTTTCAAGGCGTCGCAACGTCGCAGCTCTTGCTGCGAGAACCGTTGCCCCAGCTCTTCAAGCGTTTCGTTGCGATCCGCGAGTTGACGCCGCAGCGATTCGTTCTCGCTCGCAAGCTTGCGTTGTTCGACCAGCACCGCGTCAACAACACTCTCTAGCCTGTCAAAGTCGAATACTTCGCTGTCTACTTCCTGCGCAACCATGCACGGCCCCCCAAACAAGAATCGCGTCCGTGACTGCACGGACGTATTCATCGTAGGAAGCGAGCATGACTCGCGTCAAGACAAGTTTGCAGAAAGACGGCTAAGCGAGATCGAGGCCATCGCAAACCAGCACATCTTCGCGTGAGTAATGCGCCTCAGATTAATCGTTCACACGCAATCGAAACGCTGTGTGAAAGCGTACCGACTAGCTGGCGACGTCGAACGTCGAACCCTTGGACTGCAGTCGAGTCTGGCCAACCAAGTAGGCGTCAACCGCACGAGCGGCTTCTCGACCTTCAGAGATCGCCCAAACAACCAACGACTGGCCTCTTCGACAATCGCCCGCGGCGAAGATACCGGGCTCGCTCGTCGCGTAAGCGTTCGGGCCCTGTAGCGGCGCCGCAATGTTGCCGCGGCCGTCATAGTTGAAACCGAGGTCGTTGAGCAGACCCTCTTGGACGGGATGGACGAAACCCATGGCGAGCAGAACCAGGTCGGCGGGCTTTTCGAATTCGCTGCCGGGAACCTCTTGCATCGTGGGTCGCCCCGAAGCGTCGGGTGCACCAAAGCGCACCTTCACGCCGAGCAGCTTCTCAACCTTGCCATTGCTGCCCACGAGCGCCTTGGTCATTTCGGCGTACTCGGTGTTGCCCCCTTCGTCATGGGAACTCGAGCTGCGGAACGTGCGCGGCCAATCGGGCCAGGGATTTGCCGCGATGCGCTCATCCGGCGGTCGGTCCAACAGTTCGATCGAGGTCACGCTCTTTGCCCCGTGACGAAGCGAAGTGCCGACGCAGTCAGAGCCGGTGTCACCACCGCCGAGTACGATGACATGCTTGCCCGTGGCCATGATCTCGCCCTCAGCCGGAACCGTGTCTCCCGCCACGCGTTTGTTCTGCTGGGGCAAAAAGTCCATCGCGAAGTGCACGCCTTCCAACTCGCGCCCCGGGACGGTTAGGTCGCGAGGATGCTCGGAGCCCGTGGTGATCAAGACCGCGTCAAAGTTCTTTCGCAGGTCTGCGGCGGTAAGGTCCTTGCCGACATGGACGCCCGTCTGGAACGCAACGCCCTCTTCGCGCATTTGATCTACGCGTCGGTCGATCAAGTCCTTTTCGAGCTTGAAGTCCGGAATCCCGTAGCGAAGAAGACCGCCGATTCGGTCGGCCTTCTCGAAGACAGTGACGGTATGGCCCGCACGGCTGAGCTGTTGTGCCGCGGCAAGACCCGCAGGCCCCGAACCGATCACAGCAACGCTGCGACCTGAGCGAACCTCGGGCTTGATGGGGTGCACCCAGCCTTCGTCAAAGCCTTTCCGAATGATCTCGTATTCAATCTGCTTGTTCGTCACGCCCTGCCCGTTCATGCCGAGCACACACGCGCTTTCGCACGGTGCGGGGCAGATCAGACCGGTGAACTCGGGGAAGTTGTTCGTCGAATGCAGACTGTGAAGCGCTTCTTCCCACTTGTCCCGGTAGACCAAGTCGTTCCAGTCGGGACAGATGTTGCCGACCGGACAACCCGCGTCACTTGTACAAAACGGAATGCCGCAGTCCATGCAGCGCGAGGCCTGCTCTTTGAGTTCGCCAACACTCAAGCTCGACTGCGCGAGCTTCCAGTCGCCGACCCGTTCGTCGCGATCGCGGTAGGGGGCGCCCTTGCGATCTACTTCCATAAATCCTGTGGGCTTAGCCATTGCCGGCTTCTTCTTTCGCAAGCTCTGCAAGAGCGCGTTTGTAGTCTTGGGGGACGAGCTTCACGAACTGCGGCGCGTACTTGTCCCACTTGCGCAGGATCTCGTCGGCCTTTTCGCTCCGCGTGTATTGGAAGTGCTTTCGCAAGCTGCGTTGGAGGAGCTCGACGTCGCTTGCTTCGAGCGGGTCGAAGTCCACTGCTTCGTTCCTCACCTTTGACGCAAAGTCGCCGACTTCGTCGAGGACGTAGGCGGTGCCACCACTCATACCCGCGGCAAAGTTTCGCCCGGTAGGCCCGATGATGATCGCCGTGCCGCCGGTCATGTATTCACAACCGTGATCTCCGACGCCTTCCGCGACCGTTAACGCGCCACTGTTTCGCACGCAGAAGCGTTCGCCCACGATTCCCTGGAAGTACGCTTCACCGCCCGTCGCACCGTAGAGCAGCACGTTGCCGGCAATAATGTTGGTCCCCGGGGCGAAGGTCGCTTCTTCGGGAACGCGCACGATCACCTTACCACCCGACAAACCCTTGCCCACGTAGTCATTGGCGTCGCCACTGACGTTGATCGTGATCCCGCGCGGGATCCACGCGCCAAGGCTCTGGCCCGCAGAACCTTTGAAGTTGAGCACGATCGTATCGTCCGGCAAACCTTCAGCGCCGTACTTGAGCGAGACCTCTGAGCCCAGGATCGTGCCCACCGTTCGGTTGATGTTCTCGATCGGCAAGTTGATCTCGACGGGCTCGGCGCGGTCGAGAGCCGCCTTGGCGAGTTCAAGCAACTTCATGTCCAGGGCATTTTCGAGACCGTGGTCCTGTAAACCCGTGTGTCTGATGTCGTAGGGCACGTCAGGCCTCACCAGCAAAGCTTCGACGTTAATCCCCTTGGCCTTCCAGTGGTTGATGTTGCCCTTCATCTTGACCTTGTCGACACGGCCGATCATTTCGTCCACGGTGCGGAAGCCGAGCTTCGCCATGATCTGTCGCGCGTCCTCGGCGACATAGATCAGGTATCGCTCGACGTGCTCCGGCTTGCCTGCGAAGCGCTTGCGCAATTCTTTGTCCTGGGTGGCGATGCCAACCGGGCAAGTATTGAGGTGACAGACGCGCATCAGGATGCAGCCCATCGCGACCAGCGGTGCGGTCGCAAAGCCGTAGGCGTCTGCGCCAAGCAGCGCGCCAATAACCACGTCGCGTCCCGTTTTGAAGCCACCGTCGACTTCGACTCGAATGCGACCACGCAAATCGTTTTTTACAAGCGTTTGCTGGGTCTCGGCCAGGCCGATCTCCCACGGCACACCCGCGTACTTGATCGAAGTCTGCGGCGAAGCGCCGGTGCCACCATCATGTCCACTGATCAGAACGTGATCGCCCTTCCCCTTGGCCACGCCCGCGGCAACCGTGCCGACGCCAGACTCCGAAACAAGCTTCACGCTCACATCGCCGTAGCGGTTGGCGTTCTTCAAGTCGTGAATGAGCTGGGCGAGATCTTCTATTGAGTAGATGTCATGGTGTGGCGGCGGCGAAATCAACCCCACGCCCGGTGTCGAATGCCGCGTTGCCGCGATCGTCTTGTCGACCTTGTGCCCCGGCAGCTGACCACCTTCACCGGGCTTTGCACCCTGGCTGATTTTGATCTGCATTTCGTCCGAGTTGACGAGGTAGTGACTCGTCACACCGAAACGACCCGACGCCACCTGCTTGATTGAACTGCGTCGCAAGTCGCCGTTGTCGTCGGGCGTGAATCGCTCGGGATTCTCGCCACCTTCACCGGTATTGCTCTTTCCGCCGAGTCGGTTCATCGCGACCGCAAGGGTTTCGTGCGCCTCGGCTGAAATCGAGCCGTAGGACATTGCACCAGTTCGGAAACGCTTCACGATCTCCGCAGCCGGTTCGACTTCTTCGATCGGGATCGGCGTTTCTGCAAAATCAAAGTCGAGCAAACCACGCAGCGTCGAAAGCGCGGCTGGACTCGAATCCGCAGCATCACGGAAGGCTTCGTAGCTCTCCCAACTTTCTTCGCGCACCGCGTCCTGCAGCTTGGCAACGGACTCGGGGTTGAACGTGTGTCGCTCGCCGCGTGATCGCCACTGATACAAGCCGCCCGCATCGAGCTCCGGATATTCGAAGTCGGTGCCGGGGAAAGCATGTGCGTGTCGCATCAAGGCTTCGGTCGCGATCATGTCGAGGCCGATGCCCGAAATGCGCGAGTACGTGCCGTTGAACGCCAAGTCGATCACTTCGTCGTTCAAGCCGACGGCTTCGTAGATCTGTGCACCCTGGTAACTCGCGAGCGTCGAAATGCCCATCTTCGCGAAGATCTTAAGCAGGCCCTTGTCGACTGCGTAGATGTAGTTCGCAATGGCTTGCTCGTCGCTGAGGTCCGACTTGATGAACGCACCGTCCTCTACCATGTCGCTCACCGTTTCGAAGCCGAGGTAGGGATTGATCGCATTGGCGCCGTAACCGATCAGCAGTGCAAAGTGACCCACTTCGCGGGCTTCGCCGGTTTCGACGATGATGCCGCAGCGAGTTCGCTTGCCTGCCTGGATCAAGTGATGATGCACCGCGCCCATGGCGAGCAATGAAGGAATCGGTGCGAGGTCCGGAGACACACCCCGGTCACTAATCACGACGATGTTCGCGCCGCCATCGACGGCCGCTTCCACGTCCGCGCATAACTGCGTGACCGCAGCCTTCATGGCGGTACCCGCGTCTGCCGCCTTGAAGAGCATGGGGACCGTCGCCAACTCGAACCCATCCGCGTCGATCCCACGGATGCGCGCCAACTGGTCGTCCGTAATAACTGGGTGCTCAAGCCTCAATTTGCGAGCGTGCTGTTCGTCTTCGACGAGCAGGTTCTGCGAGCTCCCGAGCAGGGTGTTGAGGCTCATCACCGGGCGCTCGAGAATCGAGTCGATCGCGGGGTTCGTCACCTGGGCGAACAACTGCTTGAAGTAGTGGAAGAGCGGGCGCGGCCGGTCCGAAAGCACGGCCAGCGCAGAGTCGTCGCCCATGGAGCCCGTGGCTTCTTGGCCGTTGTCGATCATGGCCGCCATCAAAAAGCGAATTTCTTCGAGGGTGTATCCAAAGGCCTGCTGGAGGCGAAGACGTGCCTCCGGATTGGCCACGATTTCTTGGGATTGCGCAACCGGGAGATCGTTCAACGTCACGCGCTGCTGATCAACCCAAGTCTTGTATGGGTGCTGCTGGATGTAGCGGTCTTTGAGTTCTTCGTCCTCGATAATGCGTCCTTCTTCGAGGTCGATGTAGAACGTGCGGCCCGGCTCGAGGCGACCGTTGCGCACGATGTCCTCGGGCTTGATCGGAAGCGTCCCAACTTCGGAACCCATGACGACCGTGCCGTCCTTGGTGAGCGTGAAGCGAGAGGGTCGCAAGCCGTTGCGATCGAGGTTGCCACCGACACCGCGTCCGTCCGTGTAGACCATCGAAGCCGGGCCATCCCACGGCTCCATCAAGCACGAGTAGTACTCGTAAAACGCGCGACGCTCGTCGCTCATCTCAGGCTGGTTTTCCCAAGCCTCGGGAACCATCATGAGAAGGGAATGCGACAGATCTCGGCCGCCAAGGGTCAGGAACTCGAGGCAGTTATCGAACTGGGCCGAGTCGGAAGCGCCTTCGACGATGATCGGGAAGAGCTTCTTGAGGTCGTCGCCATAGAGCTCGGACACCACGGTGCCCTGGCGGGCTCGCATCCAGTTCACGTTGCCGCGCAAGGTGTTGATCTCACCATTGTGCGCCACGTAGCGGAAAGGCTGGGCGAGATCCCAGGTCGGGAAGGTGTTGGTGCTGTAGCGCTGGTGCACGAGGGCGACCTGCGACTCCATGCTCTCGTCGGCCAAATCGGGATAAAAGCCCGCGACTTGGTGGGCCATCATCAGGCCCTTGTAGAGCAGGGTGCGTGACGAGAGGCTCGGGATCGCGAAGCACTGGTCGCGCTTCGAGATCGTGTTCTCGATGATGCGCCGAATGACATAGAGCTTGCGCTCGAATGTGTCTTGATCGATCCCGTCTGCACGACCAATGAAGACCTGCCAGATGCCCGGCAGCGTCGAACGAGCCGTGACCCCGATCTTCGACGGATCGATCGGGACTTCGCGCCAGCCGAGAAGCGTCTGCCCTTCGGCTAGGATCGTTTCGTCAATGACGGTTCGCTGCCACTTGGCCTCGCTTGCGTGCTCCGAAAAGAAGACGAGCCCCGACGCGTAAAGACCCACGTCCGGAACGCCAAAGCCGGCTTCGTCGGCAACCTTTGCGAGGAACCCGTGCGGGCTCTGCATCAAAATGCCGGCGCCGTCGCCACTTTCGGGATCCGCACCTGCCGCGCCGCGGTGGGTTAGGCGTTCGAGAATATGAATCCCGTCGCGCACAATCTTGTGAGACGCTTTGTGCAGGTTCGCAACAAAGCCGATTCCGCACGCATCGTGTTCGAAACGGGGGTCGTATAATCCCTCTTTCGAGGGCAGGCCAAAGTGCTTCATAAGTCGCTCTGCTGTCTGTCTCGAAACGTCCGTTGTGTGTTGATCTGCGGAGCCGCGACCAACGTGCTTCGAACACCGAGGGTTCACTCGTCTGGGGCAGGACTGCTTACCAAATTTGGACCGCAGTGGGTCCGGTCTTGTGGTCAGTGCGAATACAGTGTGGGGACACTGGATCAAAGACCCGCTAAGTTACCGAGAGTGTTAAGTTTTTAGAAGCGGCACCATAAGGTATTGGTGTTTTTGTGTCAAGGATGTTGAGCATCGACTAGAGGTGGCATCGAGTTGGAACCACGGCCCCCTGCGTTAGAGAGAGTCGACAACTGCTCGAAGCCGGTCCGGAGTATTGCTGAAGATCCCATCCACTCCGATGTCGAACAGCGAGCGCATTCGGTCTTCTTCATCCACGGTGTAGACGAAAACAGCGAGCCCAAGGTCGTGGGCCTCGTCGACTAAATTCTTAGTCGCGTTAATGAAATGAGGGTTCACCGATTCGGCCCCAACAGACGCCGCCCGCTCGAAAATCCCCCCGGGATCCATTGCGTCTTCTAATACTCCCAGCCGCGCAGTGGGCTCGAGGGTTCGAATCTCAGCGAGCGCCTCGTCGGAGAACGAAGAAAAAAAAGTCTGCTCGAGGATTCCCCGCTCCCGTACGTGGTCGAGCGCCATTTTTTGCAGGCCCGGGTACGGCCGGTGCCGGGTGTCGGTCTTGATCTCGAGGTTGAAGGGAAGCGCCGAACCAAAAGCGTCGAGCATCTCGGCCAGGGTGGGAATGCCTTCGTGGGGGCCGGCCTCGCCGCTACTCGCGTGGGCCTGCAGCGCGATTGCGCGCAGTTCTTCGAGGGAGAATTGGGAAATCTCTCCTTCGCGGTCGAACCGTTCGAGCGACGCGTCGTGGGAAATCGGCACGGTCTGGTCCGACGCAAGATGGAGGTCGGTTTCGATCATGTCCGCGCCCTGCTCCACCGCCAACGCGAATGCAGCCAGGGTGTTCTCCGGCTTGTACGCCTTTGCGCCGCGATGGGCGATCACCAGCGGCCTTCCGAGCTGCGATGGAAGCGGTCGGCTCACGTTCTATTCCTCGGCCCAGTCTTTGGAACGTTCCACTGCGTTTTTCCATCCCGCATAGAGGGCCTCGCGTTGATCAGCGCTCATCGTCGGCGAGAACGGGGTGCGTTTGCCGGTCGCGCCTTCGAGGTCTGCGTGGTTGCGCCAGAAGCCGACTGAAAGTCCCGCTAGCGCTGCAGCACCCAATGCGGTCACTTCGAGGACATGAGGTCGCTCAACCTCGACTCCGAGAATGTCCGCTTGAAACTGCATCAAAAAATCGTTCTGGCACGCCCCGCCGTCGACGCGAAGCGTCTTGGATGCGATCCCTGAGTCGAGCGCCATGCAGTCCATGACGTCGCGGGTTTGATAGGCGATCGATTCCAACGTGGCGCGCACCAGGTGCCCGCGCTCCGTCCCACGCGTGATCCCAACGAGTGCGCCGCGGGCGCGTTCGTCCCAATAGGGCGCGCCAAGCCCAACGAATGCGGGGACCAGGTAAACCCCGCCCGTGTCTTCGACCGACGTTGCAAGCGTTTCAGATTCGGCGGCGCTCTTGATCAAGCCAAGCCCGTCGCGCAACCACTGCACCGCGGCACCTGCAACGAAGATGCTTCCTTCAAGCGCGTAGTCGACTTTGCCGTCGAGTCCCCAGGCAAGGGTCGTCACCAGCCCGTTTTTCGAGGCCGGAGCTTTGTCTCCCGTGTTCATCAGGGCGAAGCAGCCGGTGCCATACGTGTTCTTGGCTAAACCGGGCTCGACGCAGGCCTGGCCGAAGAGCGACGCTTGTTGATCGCCCACGATGCCCGCGACCGGGATCTCCGCGCCCAGCCACTCCGCGTCGATCTCACCAAAGACGCCCCCCGAATCTCGAACCTCCGGGAGCATCGCGCGAGGAACATTGAGTGCGTCGAGCAGGAAGTCGTCCCAGTCGAGTTCGTGGATGTTGTAGAGCAGCGTGCGCGACGCGTTCGAGTACTCGGTCGCGTGGACACGCCCCTTCGTAAGCTTGAAGAGCAGCCACGAATCGACAGTGCCGAAACACAACTCGCCAGCTTCGGCCCGCTGCTGGGCACCCTCGACCGCGTCGAGAATGAAACGGACCTTGGTGCCCGAAAAGTATGCGTCGATGAGCAAGCCGGTGCGTGCGCGAACTTCGTCGTCGAGCCCGCGCGACCGCAAGTCGTCACAGATCCCGACTGTTTGACGAGACTGCCAAACGATCGCCGGATGAATCGGATGTCCCGTCGCGCGCTCCCACACCACGGCAGTCTCGCGCTGGTTCGTGATTCCGATCCCCGCAATGTCGGTCGCACTCGCGCCCGAGGCTTCGAGGGCGCCGCGCGCCGCGCGCAGCTGGGTGTCCCAGATCTCGTTCGCATCGTGCTCCACCCAACCGGGCTTTGGGAAATGCTGGGTGAACTCGTACTGATCGACTGCGGCGGAATGACCGCTCGCGTCGAACAAGATCGCTCGAGAAGAAGTCGTGCCCTGGTCCAAAGCCATGACGAACCGCTTGTCACTCAAAGCTATGCCCTCCAATTTCGGCCGTCGCGTGCGTAGTCTCTAACGGATCGGCCTAAAACAGCGCGTCGACGAACTCCGCTGCATGGAACTCACGAAGGTCTTCAACACCTTCGCCCACACCTACGTAACGAACTGGGATCGCAAACTCGTCCGCGAGCCCCACGATGACGCCACCTTTGGCAGTGCCGTCGAGCTTCGTGAGGACGAGCCCGGTCACGTTCGCCACCTCGGTAAACAGCTTCGCCTGGGAAATTGCGTTCTGCCCGGTGTTCGAGTCAAGCACGAGTAAGCACTCGTGCGGTGCATCCGGCAAGTCGCGGCTAATGATGCGATTGATCTTCGCGAGTTCTTCCATCAGCGGCTTCTGAGTCTGCAACCGGCCCGCGGTGTCGATAATGCAGACGTCCGCCTCCTTCGCGATCGCCGCCTTCACCGTGTCGAACGCCACTGCGGCCGGATCGCCCCCCGCTTTGCCCACGATCACTTCCGCGCCGGCGCGCTTGCCCCAAATTTGAAGCTGCTCGGCAGCAGCAGCACGGAACGTGTCTCCCGCGCCAAGGACGACCTTTTTGCCAGCACGGGTGTACTGCGCCGCCAGCTTGCCGATCGTCGTCGTCTTGCCAGAGCCGTTTACGCCAAGCACCAAAATGACGTGCGGGCCGGGTTCGCTAAGCGCTTGGGCTCCGTCAGCTTCGACTTTCGCGAGCTTCTCGACGATCGCTTCGCGCAATACCTCCCGAACGCGACCGGCGCTCTCCCCCATCGCGTTTCGTCGAACGGTCTCGAGCAGGTCCTCTGCCGTTGCGACACCGAGGTCTGCGGTAAAGAGCATGGCCTCGAGATCTTCGAGGACGTCCTTGTCGAGCGTGCCCGTCCCAAGCACGCGACCGAGCCGACCGACCAAGTTCTGGCTCGTCTTGGCAAGCCGCTCCCGCAAGCTAACCCGAACGGGTTCGGGTTCGGGTTCGGGTTCGGGTTCGGGTTCGGGTTCGGGTTCGGGTTCGGAAACAGGCTCCGGGATAGGCGCAGCCACGACAACCCGCTCCGGAACCACAATCGGCTCAACCAAAACCGGCGGCGCTTCCGCGACAACCTCAGCAACAAGCTCATCCGGCACCCCGGAAGCAAGCTCACTCGCCGGCTCATCCGCAACCGCTTCACGCGACGCAAGCCGCGCATCCACAACCAACAAAATAAGCGCAAGCAGTGACGACCCTGCGGCCACCACCACCGAGGCATGACCCGTCAGCCAGACCAACGTCGGCTCAAGAAGCAGCAAGATCTCATTCATGGGGCGCCGAGGATACCAGCGCCCTCCACCCCCAACACCCAACCCCCAAAGAAAGAAGCCCCCTCAGCCACATCAACCCAAATCCGACAATCTCACGAACGCCCCACCCCCAAACCCGGCGCGAAGCGATCAGCGTGAATCACCACGTGGGGCGCAAAAGGCGAAGGCGCAGCCAAGCCGCGCCCGTCGCGAAGCCCCACTCCCGCAAGAACGGAGCATCCAGCGAACCGGCACCCCCCACAGGCGAGCCATTCGCCGGAAGCCTCTCGCGCTAAGTCAACGAAACCGAAACCAACTTACTCACCCCCTTCTGCTCCATAGTCACCCCATACAAGACGTCAGCAACCTCGATCGTCCGTTTGTTATGGGTGATGACCAAGAACTGCGAGTGGGCCGCAAGGTCGGTGATCAGGGTGTTAAAACGTCCAACGTTGGCGTCATCCAGCGCGGCGTCGACTTCGTCCAGCAAGAAGAACGGCGACGGGCGCACCTGGAACACCGCCATCAGCAGCGCCAAGGCCGTCATCGTCTTCTCGCCACCGGAGAGCAGGTTCACGTTCTGGTTCCGCTTTCCGGGTGGCATCGCCATGATTTCTACACCGGCGTCGAGGATGTCCTCGCTCTCCGTCAGCGTGAGCCTTGCCGTGCCACCCCCGAACAGCCGCGGAAAATTTTCTGAGAAGCGCTTGGCCACGGCGTCGAAGGTTTCGCGGAACTGACGTCGGCTCGTCCGATTGATGCGCGAGATCGCCTCGCGGAGCGACTGGATCGTGCGATCAAGGTCGTCCTTCTGTTCGGACAAGAAGCGGAAGCGTTCGGCGAGTTCTTCGTGTTCTTCGATTGCGCCAAGGTTCACGTCGCCCAGGGACTGAATCTGCTGGCGGAGTTTTTCGAGATGCTCACGGCGCTCTTCGAGGGGGAGCATCGTCATTTCGGCGTTGCGACGCGCATCGCGCCTGGCGTTCCCCCCGCCTTCATCACCTTGTACGGCCGCGGTCTGGGTTGCGGGCTCAGCTTCTTCCGTGGCCTCGCTCTGTGCAGCGTTCGGATCTTCAACAGGTTTACCGGCGACCACAATTTCCGGGGCTTCCGTCACTGGCGCTTCTTCTACCACCGCTTCTTCGGGCTCAAGGCTCGGCGGTGTCCAGGTCGAAATGTCGATGTTCCACTTTTCGCGGATCGCTTCGTCCTGGTGCTCAAGGCGCATGCTGTTTTCACGCGCGGCCAAGTCGGCAGAACTCGCCCCCTCGCGCAGCTTTTCGAGGCCGCGCCGCACTTCACGCACTTCGTCCTCGACTGCGCGGACCTGAACCGACTGCTCTTCGTATCGCGCTCGCTCGCCTTCGCTTGTGACGCGCGCTTCTTCTTCGTTCAACAGTTTCGTCGCAAGGCCTTCTTCGGATGACGCGGTCTGTTCGACCAGCCCAACCTTGCGCTCGTCGGCGGTCGCGATCTCTCGCTGCCGGCGCTCGATCCATTCGCCTGTTTCCTGAACCGTCTGATTCGCTCGGCTCACGGTTTCCATCAACCTGTTCCGCGTCTCGACGCGGCCGCTGTGCTTCACGCGAAGCTCGGTCACCCGGGTATCGAGCTTAGAAACTTCGCGGGTCGCCGAGCTGATCTGCAACCCCAGGGCATCGAGCGCGCGCTGCTTGGTTGAACGGTCTTCGCGCAGCGTTTCGACCTGCGTCGCGATCTCCTGGCCTTCGCCGCCCAAAGACTCGCTTTCACTCAAAAGACCACTGCGCTCTGCAACGCGACCCTCTTGGGCTTCGCCGAGGAACTTCACCATTTCGCGCGTGCGATCGAGATCTTTTTCGTGGTTCGCCAGGGCGATTGCCGCGGTGTGATGTCGGTTGCGAAAGTTGTCGAGTTCTTCGGTCGCACGCTGTAGTGCCGCCTCAGCTGCCTGGAAGGCCTGTTCTCGCGTTGCCAGCTTGGTCCCAATGCCTGCAACTTCATCGGTCAGCTCACGCACTTCGCGCACCCGGCTCAGCATGCCGGTGCCGGCAGAGTCGCCCCCGCCGCGGATCACACCGTCGGGCGAAAGCACGTCGCCTTCGCGTGTCACGAACGTCGCCGGGATCTCGCCTTCACCGTAAACGCCAAGCGCTTCAGCGAGATTGTTCACCAGATAAACGTCACCCAAGAGGTTCTGAGCAATCGCTGCGTAGTTCTCCTTTGGCCGCACGTATTTGAGAAGCGCTTCGCCAAGGGGAACGGTCCCACGCGCGGGCGAATCACCGCGAGGCGCGACAACAAACACACCGCGTCCAGCACCAAACTCTCGCAACCGCTCGATCGCCCCGACGGCACCCCCCGGGTTGTCGACCACAATCGCTTCAGCGCGCTCCGCAAGCACCGCTTCAACTGCGCGTTCCGCTTGCGCCTCTACTTCGAGGAAATCACGCACCAAGCCGCGGAGGCCGTAACGCTCGCGAACCTCGTCTCCGCCTTCGATCAAATTCCGTGTCGCTTCGCCGACGTCTTCTCGACGTTCGAGCACTTCTTGCAAGGACGACAAGCGAGCTTTGCGCGTTTCGTGATGCTCGCGCATTTCGTCGACTTCTAGGCGGGCGCCCTTCAGCCCTTCACCCGCACGCTCGTGAGTCGAGATCGCAGCCTTGAGTTGTTCTTGGAGTTGATCGCGGTCGGCGAGGAGGTTTCGCAAACCTTCTTCGAGGCTGGTCTCTTCTTGACCGGCGCGCTGGGCTTCGGTTTGGTGAAGCTCGAGTTCGCGGTCGGCCGTTCGCATGCGCTGCTCGACTTCGGCGCGGCGATCTTCAACAGCCGAAACTCGATCTTCGGCGCGAGCCAGTGATGTAAGGACACCAACGAACGCTTCGTTGTCCGTTTCCCGGCCGCGTTCGAATTCACGCATCGCCTCTACGGCGGTGCGCGCTTCTTCTTCGGCGACGCGAACCGTCTCGCTTTCATTGGCAAGGGACTCTTCGAGCTGGAGCAGTTCGGCCTGGGCTTCCTCGGCCTCACGTTGCGTCGACGCGAGTTGGTCTTGGAGTTGTGTGATTTCTTCATTGCGGCCGCGGTTGCTCTCGTCGAGGCTTTCAGCTTCGCGGCGGTAGAGTTCGATCTGGCCTTCGATTCCCTTGATCTCGCTGCGCAGTGCGTAAAGGGCTTCTGCGCCGCGATTGACGCTCTTTTCCGACTCGGTCAGCGTAATGCGCTGCTCTTCGGCGTGGAGTTCTCGTTCACCGACCTTCGTTTCGAGGGCAGTGACTTCGTCACGCAACACCCCGAGCTTTCCGAGGGCTTCTTCAACGACGGTGAGCATTTCTTTGCGCTCATCCGACGCGATCGAAAGATCGAGCACCTTTTGGGTTTCGCGCAGGCGCTTGAAGCGTGCGGCCTTGCGAGCCTGTCGCTCGAGGGACGAGATTTGTCGCTTGATCTCTCCGAGCACGTCGTTCACTCGGTTGAGGTTCGTCTCGGTCGAAGCGATCTTGCTTTCGGCTTCTCGGCGTCGCGCCTTGTACTTGCTGATGCCCGCGGCTTCTTCGATCAAAACCCGCCGCTCGTCTGCCTTCGCGGAGACGATTTCGGCGATGCGGCCCTGCTCCACAATCGTATAGCCGCGCTGACCGATCCCGCTGTCGCGGAAGAAGTCGTGCACGTCGCGCATGCGGCAAGGCGTCTTATTCAAGGTGTATTCGGACTCGCCAGAACGATAAAGCCGGCGGGTGACTTCGATCTCGCTGTAGTTGGAGTAGCCAGCAGGTGCATCGCCGTCAGAACAATCAAAAGTCAGCACGACCTCGGCCATGCCGATCGGCGGACGGGTTTCGGAGCCCGCAAAGATGACGTCTTCCATCCCCTTGCCACGAAGCCGCTTGGGAGACTGTTCGCCCATCACCCAGCGCACCGCGTCGACGACGTTTGATTTGCCGCAGCCGTTGGGACCGACGACCGCGGTCACGCCGTCGTCAAAGGAAAACACGACCTTGTCGACGAAGGATTTGAAACCATGAACCTGAAGAGACTTGATTCTCAACCGTTGCCCCGTACTAGCGCCATACAACCGGGCTTAGGGCCCGTTTGTGTCGCTAAAGAAAGTGACCAATTCAAAACAAAAAGAAGGAACGACAAAAACGCTGTGGCGGGAATATACACGGGGCCTAATCGCCCCAGGTCCAAGCCTTGACCCAACCAAGAGTGTAGAGAATCTCGTCGATTCGCGATCCACACATCAACCTCCTGCCGGGCTCGATTTCAAAACAAATCACGCGTTCTGCGCAATAGAAGATGTTGCGAAATCTGGAGAATAAAGAGCCGAACGAAAGGACAGGGGGGATCCCCTTGATACCACCTGAGTTCTCAAAACGCCAAGAAAATGGCCGTTCTGGGGCGATCTATGTATCGATTGCGACGCTGAAATTGAGACAGCGTGTTGATCTCAGGCGTTCACCGGAGCGGGGAGATCGGGGATGATCCCGGTCGGCTCGATCCCTTCGGACTGCAGCCGATGGAGTTCCGAATAGACACCCCGGAGCGTCAGCAATTCGTCGTGAGTGCCGGACTCGACAACCTCGCCGCTGCTCAACACATAAATCGTGTCGACGTCGCGAATCGTGGACAAGCGATGCGCGATCGCAATCGCGGTTCGGTCCTGCATCAAAGTATGGATGCCACGCTGAATCAGTCGCTCAGTTTCTGAATCAACCGAGCTGGTCGCTTCGTCGAGGATCAAGATCCGGGAACCGTGGGCGAGCGCACGGGAGAATGAAAGCAGCTGTCGTTGGCCAGTTGAAAAATTGCTGCCTCTTTCCCGAACCTCTGTTTGATATCCGCGCGGCAGTCGCTCGATGAACCCCGCCGCTTCAACGGCAACCGCAGCCTCCTGAACTTGATCGAGGTCCACGTCTGGCCGACCGAGGTCAATGTTGTCCGCGACCGAGCCGCTAAAGAGCACGACATCCTGCAGCACCGTGGCGATCCGGCGCCGGAGCACCTGCTGGGGCATCTCGCGTACATCGACGCCGTCGACGAGGATGCGCCCACGTTTCACGTCGTAGAGACGGGTCAGCAGCTTGATGATCGTGGTCTTGCCCGCGCCCGTCGCGCCGACAAACGCCACTTTGCCGTTGGGCTCCACGCGGAAGGAGACGTCTTTCAGGATCCAATCGTCTCCCTGGTACGCGAACCAGACGTTTTCGAAGACGACCGAACCTTTTTCGCTGGCCGGCGCCGCGGCACGCTTGGCTTCCCACACACTCGTTTCGGGGTCCAGCACGGCAGGCTCGGTGTCCATTAGCGCTCGCAAGCGCTCGGTCGAAGCCATCGACGACTGCATCACGGAATACTTCGCCGACAAGTCGCGCAGAGGCAAAAAGAAGCGCCGCATCCAGGCCACAAAGACGTAGAGCGTGCCCGCTTCCGCCATGCCGGTGCCCTGCCAGACGATGATCGCCACGGTCAGCCCTTCCGCGGCTTCGACGGCGGCGAAGAGCATTGAGTCGTAATGGATCGATCGCTTCCACGCGTCTCGGTGCGACCCGTTGACTTCGTCGAAGTCGTCGAAGTTTCGCTTTTCGCGGGTGAACAACTGCACGACTTTGATGCCGGTGATGCTTTCCTGAATAACCGCATTAATGTGCGCAATCTTCACCCGCACCTCGCGAAACGCTTCGCGGATCCGGAGACGAAATACGAACGCCGCCACCATGAAGATCGGTACGACCGTAAAGGTCGCGAGGGCGAGCTTTGCGTCGAGAATAAAGAGCATCGCACCGAAGCCGACCATCTTCCCAATGTCGGTCACAAGCGCGACGATGCCGGCCGAAAACATCTCGGCAACATTTTCGACATCGTTGGTCACGCGCGTCACCAAACGGCCAACCGGAATACGGTCGAAGTACCCAAGGTGCAAGCGTTCAAGATGCGAAAAGATTTTGACCCGCAGGTCGCGCATTGCGCGCTGACCCGTCGTCGCCATCACGACCATGTTGATGAACTGAAGCGCCGCCTGAAACAATGAAGCGAGCGCGTACATCAAGGCCAGCCAAACCCAGTTGTCCGTGCCCTCAGGCGCAGTCAGCAACGTCTCGATAAAACTCGGGTCGACCATTTGATCGAGGATGTCCACACCCTCGGGCTTCTGCGTGATCGCCTCTCGCTCCGCCACGATGCCGTCGAGTCCATGCTTGACGATCCACGCCGGTGCGAGCTCGAGAACGAAGATCGGAACCACAATCGAAATGCTGAGCAGCACCATCCCGATGTACGGCTTTATGTACTGCCACAGCCAACCGATCAATTGGCTGTCGTACGCTTTGCCAAGTGCTTCTTCCTGGCTGTCGTCTTGGATGTCGTTCATGCGGGCGCCCCGGCCGTCTCGCCGTCGGGCGCTTCGGCGCCGCGCTCGTCTTCGACTTCTTGTTCTTTAAGCAGTACGTAGAGCCCGCCTAAGGCGGTTAGCTCTTCGTGGGTGCCGCGCTCGACGATTTTGCCGCGATCGAGCACGATGATCTGGTCACATTCGGCCACGGTGCTGATTCGGCTGGCAACCACCACGACCGTGAGGCCGACGAAAACACGCCTCAGTTGCTCCTGGATGGCCGACTCGGTCTGCGCGTCGACGCTCGAGAGCGTGTCGTCGAGAATCAAGATACTTGGATTCAATGCGAGAGCGCGGGCGAGTGCGGTGCGCTGGCGTTGTCCGCCCGAAAGCATCACTCCGCGTTCGCCCACCAACGTGTTGTACCCGTTTGGAAGGTCACGAACGTCACCCTCGAGCTGAGCGCGTCCCGCCGCGATGCGGACATGGTCTGGATCGGTCTCAGCGAGGCCGTACGCGATGTTGTCGGCAAGCGACATCGAAAACAGAAACGAATCCTGAGGGACCATTGCAATTGATGAGCGCAAAGCAGCGAGCGGAATCTGGTTGACGTCGACGCCGTCGAGAAAGAGATCGCCGGGCTCG
The DNA here is from genome assembly GCA_012960035.1 of Myxococcales bacterium. Classification (GTDB taxonomy): domain Bacteria; phylum Myxococcota_A; class UBA9160; order UBA9160; family UBA4427; genus DUBZ01. Next base: position 20,277 of record DUBZ01000040.1, read on the forward strand.
ACTTCGTAAAGACGCGGGATTAATGAAGCCAGTGTGCTCTTCCCCGACCCCATTGGCCCCACCACCCCGACGCTTGTGCCGGGGGGCACATGGAGCGAAATGTCTTCGAGCGCATTTTCCGCTGCATCGAGGCCGTAGCGGAAGGAAAGATTTTTGAATTCGATCTCACCACCAAGCGCATCCACCGGATTTGCATTCGGGTCATCCGCGATCGTCGGCGCAACCGACAACACTTCGTCAATGCGCTGCATCGCAGCGGCGCCACGCTGAACCAAAGCAAACACCCAACCCATGATGAATGTTGGGAAGATCAACTGAAAAATAAAAACAGCGAAGGTGAAGAAATCTCCGACGTTGATCTCGCCCGCTTTGTAATGGGAACCACCCACGACCAACAAGATGCACATCGCGGCGGCGGGCAGGAGGCCTACGATCATCGGCATCCCAGCGTTGACCCGCACCAAGCGCAGTTGGTGATTGAGCAGATCTTCCGCCGATTTGTTGAAGCGAAGCTGCTGTTCTTCTTCCATCGCGTACGCCTTCACGACGGAGATGCCCGCGATCGCTTCCTGCACTTGGTTCGACATGTCGCCAAGGGCGACTTGCGTCGCGAGGGATCGCGCATGGAGCTGGGTTCCGAACACCCGGGCGACCAAGACGAACAGCGGGAACGGGACCATCACGAGCAGCGCCAGCTTCAGGTTGATCGCCGCCATCGCGATAAAAACCGAAATGAAGAGCACCGGGGTCTGCAACACAGACAACATGCCGGGCCCGAGCAGCAGGCGAATGGCGTTTAGGTCATTTACGCAACGACTCATCAAGTCGCCCGTGCGCCACTTGAAGTAAAACGACTGCGGGAGCCGTTGCATGTGCGCGAACAAGTCGTTGCGCATTTCATATTCGACTTCGCGCGCGGCGTTGAACACCATCGTCCGCGAGTAGTAACGAAACACCATACGGAACAGAACGACGCCAAATAGAGACGCACAAAGAAAGGTCAGTTCTTCTCGCGGTGCCTTGTCGACTGCAGCCTGAACTGCGTCACCCGTGAGCATCGGGACCGCCACGAAGCCGGCGATGTATCCCATCGTGGTAACCGCCCACAGCGCGTAATAGCGCCAGCTACGCAGGACATAGATAGAAAGCCGTCGGAGCGCATGGCGAACCGATCCGTCTCCCGACGCATGAACAACCGGCGCGGTCATCTGCGAAGCCATCCCGCCAAGCGCGTACGATCGATGCCGAGCCCCCAAGCGGTAAATGCAAAAAAGTGCGTGACGCTGGTGCGAAGCACGCCGCGATCGAGATAGCGACGCGCAGAAGTCGTCGCGCAATCGGGGAGCAAAGCGAGCCGCCCGTGCTGCTTCATCGCGTGCACGAGGTCGACGTCTTCCATCACCGGAACGTCTGCGATCCCGCCGACCGCATCGAGCACCGCACGGCGGACAAAGATCGCCTGGTCGCCAAACGGAAAATCCAACGCCGCGATACGCATGCGGGCCATCCACTCAACGAGACGGATCCGCGTGCTTCGTTCTTCATATTTCAAGCGGAACGCGCCTCCAACTACCCTGGGGTCGTCCAATGCTCCGAGGACCGCCATCGCCCAGCCCGTGGGCAGGCACGTGTCCGCGTGCAGGAATAGAACGACGTCGCTCTTGGTTGCTTCGATCCCAACCTGAAGCTGCCGGGCGCGGCTGCGTTGGGTGTTCAGTATTCGTGCTCCGGCGCTGCTTGCCCGAGTTTGGGTTTCGTCTTCGCTGCCGCCGTCTACGACGACCACATCGACGACGTTGACCAAATGAGCGGTCGCACCCCCCTCAGGCCCCATTGCGCTCGCCACCACACGTTCGATCGTGCTGGCCTCGTTGAGCGCGGGTATCACCACCGCGATATTCACCGGGGCAGACTAGCATGTCGATCGGCGCGCATTCCGAAACTATCGACACCGTGCCCGCTCTGGGACCAACTTTGGTGGCCGGGGACGTCCATCGCGGGTTTCGATTGACCGCCGCGGTGCGGTTCACTACCTATGGCGCGTGGACAATTCCAAACCCTCCAAAACCCCACCGAGCGAAGTCACTGTCGATATCAGCAGTCCGGCAGGCGACGACGCCAACTCCGCTCCCACATACGCGAAAGCAGGCGTAGACCTCGACCACGACGAGTCGTTCATCGACGACGTGAAAGAGATCGTACGCGGCACAACCCGCCCCGAAGTGCTGTCTTCGATCGGTGGGTTCGCCGGGATGTTCAAGACGCCCGAGCGATACAAGGACCCGATCTGGGTTGCGGCAACCGATGGGGTTGGAACCAAACTCAGTCTCGCGCGGCAAATTGGCCGCTATGACACGATCGGCATCGACTGCGTCGCCATGGTGGTCAACGACCTCGTGGTCCAGGGTGCCGAACCGGTCGTCTTCCTCGACTACCTCGCGATGAGCAAGCTCGACCGCAAGATCGCCTCGGACGCACTGCGCGGCCTCGCCGAAGGCTGCCGCCGCGCCGGCTGCGCGCTCCTCGGCGGCGAAACCGCCACCATGCCCGGTGTCTACCGAGACGGTGACCTCGAAGTCGTCGGCTTCAGTGTCGGTGTGGTCGATCGCGACAACATGATCGACGGCTCGTCGATCAGCGAAGGCGACGTGCTCCTCGGCATGGCGTCGAACGGGTTCCACAGCAACGGTTATTCCCTCGTTCGCCATGTGGTCGACCAGGGAATTCAGGCGGGCACGGTCGACCTCTTCGCCGCCAACGAAGAGCTCAATACGACCCTGGCAAGCGCGCTGATCGCCCCCACCCGAATCTACGTGAAGCCGATTCTGAATTTGATTCGCGACTTCAAGATCAACGGCATCATCCATATCACCGGCGGCGGCTTCGACGGCAATATCCCGCGGATCTTGCCCAGCGGCGTTCAGGCCCGGCTCGACACAGACTCTTGGCCCCGGCCCGGCGTCTACGACTGGATCACGCGCCAAGGCGAGTTGTCCGAGGAAGAGCTGCTGCGCGTTTTTAATTGCGGAATCGGCATGGTGCTTGTGGTTCCGCGCGACCAGGCCGACGAAATTTCGCAGCGCCTCGAAGGGCTTGGTGAACGGTCTTATCGGATCGGCGAGATCGAACGCCGCGAACCTGACGGCCCCTCGTTGATCATCGACCCGGGCTATCTCGCTCAGAAGTGAGTCTCGAACCTCGAACGAAATCAAGAACCCCCCCAAGCTCGGAGCCAAGCGAAGACGTCTAGCGCGTCTAAAACGAGGAATCGGCCATGCCCCTCCCCGTGGTGGCAAAGCAGGACGGAGCCCGCGCACGACACTGGGACGCTGTGATCGTTGGCAGCAATGTTTCAGCGCTGGTCCTCGCGGCGCGGCTCGGGATGGCGGGCCACCGGGTTCTCGTCGTCGAAGAAGAGTCCGCCCGCACTGGGTTCCCGGGTCTGCGTGAGCCGTTTTTCCTGTCCGGCTCCCGAGATCAAGGCCTGCTCGACAAGAGCCTGCGAGAGCTAACGCTCTCGCTCATCGACCGGCGGCGGATCAAAGAAGAAGACGTCGCCCTCCAGCTGGTCGGCAAAAACCTGCGTGTTGACATCGGCGCTGCAGAGCTGACTGCCGAAGAATTCGTCTCGTGGGGGGTCTGCAAGCCCGAAGTCGCACACCAGCTCGTGCGCTCAGTTTTCGAAGCTTCGGAAGCCGAACGCAAAGCCATGCTCGGCAATTCATTGGTGCGGGTCGGACGGCGCATTGGCCGCGGCAAGCCGGCCATCGAAGGAAGCCACCGCCGCGGGCTTCCCGCCGAAGCCGCCAAAGCTGAACCCACCGTCGCGCGTCTCCTCGATGCACAGGTCCGCGCCCTGTCGAATCTCGCGACGGCGAAACCCGGCCCCGAATCTCAGGCTCGGCTGCTCGGCTGCGTGCTGCGCGGCGGCGCGGGCTTTGCGGGAGGCCCGCCCTGGCTGCACGAAATTCTGCGCCAGCGCGTCGAGTCCGTGTTCGGCGAATTTCGGACCCTGTCTCGAAACTTTCGCTTGGTCTCCGTCATGAACCAACCCGGCATCGCGATCCACGGCAATTTCGAAATTTGGGCCGGGCGCATGTTGATCGTCGCTTCGCCTCCCACGGCTCTCGCACAAATGATCGAGCCTGGAGATCGCCCCGACTTCTTGCAGCTGAGCCGTACGACCCGTCGGCGCCTATGTGTTCATCTGCGGGTGAAACGACGCATTGTGCCCGAAGCCATGTCGAACCGAGTTGTGATGATGGACGAGTCAGGCGTCGCGACGCTATCGATCTTCCCGCGCGATCATGATCCGAAGTTTGTCGACGTCCTCGTGCGCGGGATCGAAAATAATGGAATTGAGCACGCGGTGCAGGAACAGCAGCTCGTCGATCGCGCGCTTGCATTGATGCCTTTTCATGGCGACGATGTCGAACGCATCCCGATCAAAACGCCCGTTTGGGACGACGACCACTTACTCGAAGATCCAGCCAACAACGCATGCTGGCCCGGAGAACTCGACCTCCGCGCGGACTCAAAACTGCCGATCTACATGCTCGACCGATCGTGGGTCGCGGGTCTTGGCTTTGAGGGCGACATGCTTCTCGGCTTACGAGCAGGCGAGCTGCTCCAAAAAGACCTTCGCTAGCAAGCTGCTAGTCGCGCACCCGCAAGACGCGCACTTCGCCAACTGCGGTTGGCGCACCGTACTTCGCGACAAGTGCCGGTTCGTATTCGCTGTCGAGCTTGCTCTGTGAGTCGAACACCAGAGTATTCACCCCATAGCGATCGATTACCGCGTCGATCCCCGCCATCCCAGCACCCAGTCGGTATCCCCACCGAAGGCTGTACACCGGTTGGTCAAGCATGGCGTGGAGATGAAACCCGCGAACCGTTGCGAGTCGGCTGTCGGCGGGAAGTGCCGCACGGAGACTGTCGGCGATTCGCGAAGATCTTTGGTGTCGCGCTTCGATTTCATTCCATTGTGCACGAGGCGCAAAGTCGGCGACGCAGATCGCGACAAGCACGACCGCCACCGAAACGGACGCACCCGCTTTGCCGAGTATCGCGCTCAACAGACGATGCGTGGCAATTGCGACCAACGGCACCAGCACCACAAAGACGGGAAGCAGCAGCCGGTCCTGGAACGCGAAATACGAACCGGTGATGACGAGAGAGAACAAAATAAAGAAACCCGCCACAGAAGGCGATGCGATCAACCCGTAGAGAAACAGTGCAAACACCACTGTACTGATCGCGATGTTGCCCAAGGTCGGTGTCTTCTCTTGCAAGCGTGTCGCAACGGCAGCGATGATCTCGTTGCAGCGCGTAAGAATCCGCGTCCCCCAATCGCTAGCGCTGACGAACGGACTGCTTGGGTCGCCAAAGTCGTAGTGGAACAAAGCCGTCGAGTAGGAATAGTTGAGTAGCTGGTCTGCCGGTGGGGCTGCGGCGGCCACTTGGTTGCGAATGCCCCATGGCGCAAGCAGTACAAGGGTCGTGATCAACAAGGGCGCCACTTGCTTCCACGCGAACTGCGCGTGGCTGGTTTTTGAACTGGGATTTCGAACGTGGCGCAGCGCGCGCTCGATCAGGATCGCGGGAATGACCATCGCACCCAACACCCGCACGTACGCCGATGCGGCGATGCAAACTCCCAATGCAATCTCGTTCGCCAAGCTCGGGTTCCGCGCGCTGTTGCGAGCGAGCAACAACGAAGCCAGAACGAAGAACACGCCCGGGATGTCAGACATCACTTGATTGCACAGCGTCAGAAAAACGGGGTTGGTTCCCACCGTCACGCAGACCAAGAGTGCGAGCCCCCCGCCGAGACGCGGACGAACCCACACATATAGAAGAACGAGTGATGCGCAGCCGAAGCTTGCGACGAACAAGTTCATAAGATGAAAGTTCGTCCCGGCAACCCGCAGCACGGGTGCAAGAAGGAGGGAGAAGCCCGGGGGACGCAAATGGAATGGCGTGCCGAGATAGGTGTAGCCCTCGCCCGCCAAGAGTGATCGTGCCGTCGAAACGTAGATCGACCCGTCGATCATGGGGTCATACCAGGGGTGAACGAGCCAAACGAGAGCCGCAAGCAAAGCCACAACCAGCACCGCCAAGCCCGCGAAGTCGGCCTGCGACCAGGGCTGCGCGTCACACTGGGCTTCATGATCGACGAAACGCTGCCCCTCATCGCCGATCGTTTTTCGTTGCACGCCCAACTCCCGCACCCCCAACTTGAAACCACAATTCTAGCAGCGTCCACAAACCGCGACCCGACTTGACCTGGGGCCGCTGAACAAGTGTCGCGGGTTTCGCGCCATGCTAGCTTGACCCAATGAGCGGACCCCGCGTGCGTATGAGTCTCGGTTTTGGGTTCGCGCTGCTTGCGCTTGGCGCGCTTTCGACGGCGTGCACGAGCGAGCGCGAATCAAGCCCAGTATCGAAGCCGAAAGCGACCGAGACGCTGGCCTCCACGCAGCCGATGAACCTTGTGATGATTGGCCTCGACACCCTTCGCGCTGACCACGTTGGCCTTTATGGGTACGAGCGACCGACGACCCCCAACCTCGACCGCTTCGCAGAGGCATCCGTGGTGTTTGAGCGTGCCTACTCGCAAGCGAGTTCCACACGCCCATCCCATCAGTCGATGTTCCAGTCTCGCCCCCCATCCGCCGCCGCAGCGAACTACCTCGCACTCGCCGAAGTTCTTTTGGAGAACGGTTTTCGAACTGCGGCGTTTACAGGCGGTGGCAACATTTCTAGCCGTCTCGGTTTTGCGCGGGGGTTCGAACGCTACGAAGAACGCGACACCGGGCTGGCCGGGACGCTCCCGATGGCGGCGGCGTGGCTGCGCGAGCATCGCGATGAACGCTTCTTTCTTTTTTTGCACACCTACGACATCCACCTCCCCTACGACCCACCCGAACCCTACGCCTCCATGTTCTCTGAGAACTACGAGGGTGTCGTTACGGGTCCGAAAACCCGGAGCCTGCTGCGACGCGTTCGAGAACTCGACGGCTTCGAGGGGAAGTCCTTCGATCTTGAAACCAACGACCGAGAACGTGTTGTCGCCCTCTACGATGGCGGGATCCGTTACGCCGACAATCAGCTTGCGCACCTGTTTCGCCTAGCCGAAGAACTCGACCTGTACCGCGACACCGTGTTCGTATTCTTTTCCGATCACGGTGAAGAGTTTTGGGACCACGGAACGACGATCCATTCTCATTCCCTCTACCAAGAACAGCTTCACGTTCCGCTGATCTTGCGCACGCCGAAGCGCGATTCGAAACGCATAGCGGACCGCGTCCCATTGATGGATCTGTCCCCAACTTTGCTCGAACTCCTCGCGCTCCCGGTGCCGAGCGCATTTGAGGGCGAGAGCCTCGTGGGCCTCATTGACGGAAGTGACACGGGCGACCGCATCGCCATCGCAGAACAGCGCGCACTCAAGAGTTGGTTCGAGTACCCCTGGAAGTTCATTCGCAGCACCGACACCGGGCGCGTCGAACTCTACGATCTTGAGAAGGACCCGCTCGAACAGAACAACGTTGCCGACACGCACCCCGACATTGCGATAACGCTAAGCGACCGGCTAAACGCTCGTCTTGCAGAAGGCAGCGGCGATGCCGTGCCCGAGCTCGAACCCGGTATCGTCGACCCCGAACACCTCGAAAGGCTTCGCGCCCTGGGATACATCGAATGAATCGGGTCGCAAACATTATCGCTTCGCTCGCAGCCGCGGCCATGCTTTGTTCGTGCGGCGGCGAACCTGCGCCGCGAGGCGTGCGCGTGGTTCTCATTACCCTCGACACCTTGCGCCACGACCGCTTCGAACCGCAACCCGGCAAGGCGAGCAACATGCCGCTCACCTATGCACACGCGGAACGCGGCATGATCTTCGATCGCTACTACAGCGTGTCGTCCGTAACCCAACCCGCCCATGCGACGATGTTCACAGGTTTGCAGCCATGGGAACACGGAATTACGCGCAACGGCATCGTCTTACCGAAGTCGATTCCAACGGTCACTGAGACGATGAAAGCGAATGGCTTTGAGACCCGTGCCGTCGTGGCTTCGTATCCACTAACCAAGCGCTTTGGTTTTGCGCGCGGGTTCGCCGGTTGGATCGAAGACTTCAGCCACAACCTGTCGTCCAACAAACGTCTCTGGGAAGATCATTGGAAGATCGAGTCGGGAGAGTTCTTCGAAGTTGGCGACGCGATCAGTGCGTCTGCACTCGACGAAATCAACGCAGCATCGGCGACAAAACAATTTTTCTGGTTTCACTACTTTGATCCCCACGCCCCGTATGGCGCTGCAAGTCGAGCTGGGTCCGTTCGCAAACGAGACATCATGGCCGAAATTCCAAACGGCCGTGCGTCGGTGGATCGCGTCCTTGGTGAAGCCGTTGCGCTGTACGACAAAGACGTTGCGTTCATGGACAATGCGCTCAACCGCGTCCTCGAGCGGCTGAAGCAAGACGAAGCGCGATTCGAAACGCACATCATCGTCGTATCCGATCACGGAGAAAGCCTTGGCGAAGATAACTCTGTAGGACACGGGGCCCGGCTCACCGACGCCGAGCTACACGTTCCGGCATTTGTCATTTCACCACGTGTATCGCCGGGGTCCGACCACGAGGTCGTGGCTTCGATCGACATTGCGCCAACACTCCTTTCCCTTGCCGGTGTCGAGATGGAGAGCGCAGCGTTTGAAGGCCGCGACCTCACGCAGCCACGCAATGACGACGCCGAATCCCCTTTCCGCGCTTTCGCGATCCGCCGAACGTTCCAGAATGCCGGCAAGATCGAGCAACGACTCGACGGGATCGACTATCCAATCGAAGGTCTTCTCTTCGGTGCTGTTGATGAGAACGGCGTCATTCACCGCGGAAACGAATCGGGCTTGCAGCCCGACCCCACCCGCGGCGCGCAGGCCCACCGCGGTGAGCTCATTTCCAACTTCAGCGACTTCACGCGCGACTTCGAACGCACAGAACCCGCGCAAGCAATCACCCCCGAAGATCGACGCGCACTCGAGGCTCTCGGTTACGTGCAGTAGCCGCGTCACAAATCGACTGACAAATACCGCTGTGTTTTCAGTCACTTACAGTGTCGAGTTTGCCG
>DUBZ01000041.1:0-43743 GCA_012960035.1 Myxococcales bacterium
ACGCGCTCGATGGGGAGAGCCCTGTCGAAATCGAGTATCCGGTTGCCGAATACCCAAGCAAAATCGTATCCCACAACTTCGCCAAGAAGCCCGTCTTCGAGGGCACGCTGAACGGCATCAAGGGCCAGTACTTGATCCTCGACATCGGCGGGGTGAACGTTCGAAAGTACGGCGGGTATCATTTGGAATTGAGTTGAAGGAGAGTGCGCAGCCAATGCGCAAGTTGACGTGCGAGACGAGAACCTGGCCGATCGCACTCATGAAGATCTTCGATCAATTTATTAGAAAAGCGCGAATTAGATGACACCTGTTTTGAAAAACGACCACTTCCTAAGTACATCATCAATCCCCTTCCCAGGGAGACCCGGAGCAGCACTCTCGCTGCTTCGGGTCGTTTGTTTTCAGGGGGCGATTCGAAAATCGACGACCCGATCGAGACCGATAGAACCGCTGAGGCGGAAGTGAGGGGCTTAGAGCCGAGTCGCAGAGAAAGTCAAAGAAAATGCGTCTGCGTTGCATTTCTTTTGACATTTAGGCCCGCTCGAGACCACTCCTAGTACAGCATCACATTTCCCAATTCCCAGATGAAGCCCGGCGGACTTGTTCCGTCGGGTTTTTCTGTTTTGGGGAGATCACGGCGGTGTGTGAGTCGTTCAAGAGTCGAAGATTCATTTTGAAAAAATCTGAATCTCGAAAAATCTGCAGGGCGACTTCGCTCAATAGCATCAACATCCCAAGCCCCAAATCAGCCCGGTAACCGTTTATCTTGCCGGGTCGATTTGCGTCTGGGGCTCGGGGGCACGCTCGGCCGTGCGCTCGGCCGTGATCGAGATGAGCTACCCGATGCGACGGTCGCTTTCTTTCCAAAACGCGTCGCGCAGGTGGAACTTCTGCAACTTGCCGGTCGCCGTTCGCGGAAGCTCGGGGACGAACTTCACCTTCGTCGGGCACTTGAAGTGGGCGAGGTTCTCGCGGCAAAACGCGATGATCCCGGCTTCGTTGATCGCCTCTCCTTCCCGGAGCACGATGATTGCAAGCGGAGTCTCTCCCCATTTTTCGCTCGGCACGCCGATCACGGCGCACTCCATTACGGCGGGGTGCTGGTAAAGGGCGTCTTCGATCTCCGGAGAGCTGATGTTCTCGCCCCCTGAAATGATCACGTCTTTTTTGCGATCGACGATGTGCACGTTCGCGTGTTCGTCCCAGACCGCGAGGTCGCCCGTGTGAAACCAACCGTCGCGAATGGCTTCGGCGGTCTGATCCGGTTGTTTCCAGTAGCCCTTGAACACGACGTTGCTGCGTGCGCGCAATTCACCGACATGTTCGTTGTCCTTGGGGACAAGATTCCCATCGTCGTCGACGACTTGAATTTCAACACCCACTGCAGCAACACCGGCACGAGCTCGTCGCGCCCAATCGTCTTTCTCGGTCGTGTGGTCGGGGCGCGAAACCGTCAAGATCGGCGCGGTTTCGGTGAGGCCGTAGATTTGAATAAAATCGAAGCCCAGTTCCTTTTCAAGGCGCTCGATGAACGCGGCCGGCGGCGGTGCGCCGGCGACCGTAAAGCGAACCTTCTGCTGGATGTCGTGGCTGTTGCTGTCGGGGTAGTCGAGGATCATGCGCAGGACCGTCGGCGCCATGCATCCAAACGTGACGCCTTCGTCTTCGATCAGCTGGAAGATCGTCTTCGCTTCGACCGTGCGAAGCACCACGTGGGTACCGCCGACGCCGGTGAGCGAATACACCCCCCCCCAGCCGTTGCAGTGGAACATCGGAAGCGTCCAGATCTCGATGTCCTCATGACGTACTTCCAGGTGGGCCATCATGTTGTATGCGTTCAAGTAGCAGTTGCGATGGGTCATCATCACGCCCTTGGGACGTGCGGTGGTGCCTGACGTGTAGTTGATCGAGACGAGATCGTTTTCCTCGCAACCGGACGGCGGAGGTCGCTCTGTTGATGTGTCCTTGATGAACTCGTCCCAGTCGTTCCATCCCTCGACTTTTTTGCCTTCGTCGCACGCGCTGATCCAGAGGGTGACCTTCGGAAGGCTCTTGTGCAGAGACGTGGATGTTTCCGCAAGCTCGCGATCCGCCAGCATACAAACGATGCCTGCGTGGTTGAGGATGTACTCGATGTCCGAACCTTGAAGTCGGAAATTCAGCGGCACCAGAATCGCGCCGATCTGGCTCGTGGCATAAAAACTTTCGAGGAAGAAGTGGGAGTTTGGGCTGAGGATCCCGACGCGATCGCCCTTGCAAATGCCCGCGGCGAGAAGTGCGTGGGACATTTGGTTGACCCGACGTTCGAGGTCGGCGTAGGTGTGGCGGACATTGCCATCGACAACTGCAAGCTTGCCTGCATAGAGTTGCGCCGACCGGCGCAAGAAATCGTCGACGAGTAGAGGGACTTCCACGGGTTGACCTCGGCTGTGCCGGACGCGCGGGCGTCGGCGGACATGAAACATTGATCGCGAGTCGTTCGCGGGAGCCGCGTAGAATAGAACACCGCGCGAGCCACCTACCAGTCGGTCGGCATGTAGTCCTTGAGAAACTGGCCCCAAACGTGGGCGCCGGTATTCACGCCGGAAAAAATCGGGTCGCAGATTCGGGCGGCCGCGTCGACGATGTCCAAGGGCGGGTGAAACCCGTGTTCGCGCTGCTTGCGCTCGGTGATCTCGACTGGGTCCTCGTCCGTGATCCACCCCGTGTCGACGCTATTCATATGGATGCCGTCCCGCGCATAGTCCGGTGCGCTGGTGCGGGTCAACATGTTGAGGCTCGCCTTGGCCATGTTGGTGTGGGGATGCTTGTCCGTCTTGAAGGTTCGATAGAACTGTCCCTCCATGGCCGAGACATTCACGACGTGTTTTTCTCGTCCAGGGGTTCGCAACAGGAGTGGCTTGAGCCGCGCATTGAGAATGAACGGTGCCACCGCATTGACGAGGTGGACCTCCAGCAGCTCGACCGAGGGCACTTCATGTAGCGCGAGGCGCCAGCTGTTCTTGCTGCGCAGGTCGACCTGTTGCAGGTCGGCGTCGAGAGCGCCTTCAGGAAACATCGCTGGATCCGTGCGGCGGTCTTCTTCCGTCATTGGGACTTGTGACATCATCGCTGCACGATCGAGCCCCTCGCGCCAATTCGCCTGGGTTGGCAGCAAGTCGGCCAGGGGGGACGTGTTGTCGCTGCCGGCGAGAAGGGGCTTGGTTCCGGCGGCGCCGCGCAGGAGCTGCTGCTCTTGCCTGGGCAAGTCATCGATGGTCGCGGATTCGCGTTCGATCATGTGGGCGTAGAAATCGGGCGGCCGGCGCACGGTCTGGCACGCGTTGTTCAAAATGAAGTCGAGCCGATCGTGAACCTCCATGAGCTGCGCGGTAAACGTTTCGACGCTTGGCGTATGGCGAAGGTCGAGCCCGTGGATTTCGAGACGGTCGGCGAAGTCGGCGAAGTCGTCTTCAGCGGCAAAGCGCGCGGCAGCGTCTCGCGGGAAACGCGTCGTGACAATAACGTGCGCACCCGCGCGAAGAAGCTTGATGGCACTCTGGTAACCGATCTTGATGCGACCCCCCGTCACGAGGGCAGTGCGCCCTCTCAGGTCTGCCGTCTGAACGCGCTTCAGCCAGTTGAAATCGGCGCAGTCGGAACACATCGAATCATAGAACGGGTGAAGTTCGAAGAAGTCGTTCTTGCACACGTAGCAGTTGCGGGCTTCGAGTAAGCGCTGCGTCTCGTCCGGGGGCTCGTTCGTGGGGGTGCCGAGTGCTTCCGGAAGTTGCCCGGTTGCGTTCCACTCGGACGGCGGAATCGGAGCGGGGCGGTGGGGGATGCGACCCGGTGCGCGAGGCTTCATCCGACCCGAGGGGAGCCGCTCCCCGGTGCCGGGCGTTGCAAAAACGTCGGCAGCCGTGCCTTCGCGAATACCGGTTTGGTTCAGAAGCGCGTTGTCTTGTTCTTTGCGTTCATCGCGTTCGATCTTTTCGCGCACGCGACGCAGTGCACGTCGTGCGTCGCGGCTTGGGCGTGAGATCTTGCCAGCCGCGGTTTGCAAGCGTTTTCGCGTCTCAGAGTCGAGCTGCGCCAGCAGGCTGTGGTCGCCGGCGATGACTTCGAGGGAATCGAGGATCGCTTCCACGTTCTCAAGCGAGGCCGTCGCATGTGCAGCGTCCGCGGACGCACGATCTGAATCGTCTGTTCCGAGTTCTGCTTGGCGATCAATGTTAGGATCGGTGCCGTCGATTTCGGCGATGCGGTCGATGTCGTCGGGGTCGTTCATGCGGCCCAAGGGATACCACGCCCGGCCGCCCACATCACTGCAGACTCTCAGGCCGTCGATCGGTATTCTCTGCTGTGGCAACGTTAACCCTCCTTGGCTGCGCAAACAGGGCGTCGATTCCTATGTCTCTTCTCCGCGTTCCGGTGACACAGCCCCGGGGATCGGTCGGCCCGGGCGCCGAGCCGTGTCTCGACCCCGCGATTGTGGACGGCTACCTGCGAGACGCGAGCGGCGAAGTCGGACAGGCGAGCGCGCTGTTTCGTCCCCAATGCGAAGCGGATATCGCTGCGATCTTGAAGCGCGCGGGACGCGAAGACGTCGGCGTCACCGTCGTGGCCATGCAGACGAGTACGACCGCGAGCTCGGTGCCGCGGGAAGGCTGGGTGTTGTCGACGGAGAACCTGGCCGACGAACCCACCGTCGCCGCTCAATCTTTGCGCGCCGTCTGCGGCGCCGGCCACGTGCTGGGTGCGTTCCAGGATCTGCTCGCCGAAGCTGCGCTCTTATATCCGCCTGACCCCACGAGCCGATACGAATGCAGTCTCGGTGGATCTGTGGCGTGCAATGCATCCGGGCCTCGTAGCCACCGTTACGGCGCCACTCGAAACTGGGTACGTGGGATGCGGGTGGTGCTTTGCTGTGGCGAAGTCCTCGACTTGCGACGGGGGCAATGGTTGGCGCGTCGCGGTGATCAATTTCACATCGAGCACGCTTGCGGGGAGCAGGCCGGTGGCGTCGAATCGATTTATTCGAACATCCCCGTGCCAAGCTTTTTCATATCTGGCGAGATCAAGAACGCGGTCGGTTATTCCGGCGGCGAGGAAGTTGATCTGATCGATCTTTTCATCGGCTCCGAGGGGACGCTCGGTGTCGTGGTTGAAGTTGAAGTTGAGCTGCTGCCACTCCCCGCTGGCTCATTCAACTTTTTTGCCTGTTTCGAAAACGAATCGGACGCGCTCGATATGATCGAAACATCCCGTGATGCCGATCCCGGGGTGAGTCTAGTGCGCGCTGACTGTCTCGAATGGTTTGATCGCGCGTCACTCGATTTGATCGGTGGGGCGATGCCGGCGTTCGAAGTTCCAGAACGCGCTGAAGTCGCGATTTTTGTAGAGCAGCTAACGAACGACGAACCCGACGACGACCTCGCCGGACGTTGGTTGGACTTGCTGGAGGGCTGCGGGGCGCTCATCGACCTCCCCGGTGGTGTCCGTGTCGCGCAGACCCAGGAGCAGCGCGAAGAACTAAGGCGCGTGCGGCATGCGGTTCCTACGGGCGTCAACGAAAGAGCGGCGCGTAACGGCATGCCGAAGCTCGGAACAGACCTCGCCGTGGCGGACGCGGATTTGCGGCGCATCGTCGGCCTCTATCACCGCGCAGCACAAGAGCCGCTGTCATTGCTCGCCGCTGTCACCGTCGAGACGTTGAGGTCGCAAGCGCCAGACGCGCAGCTCCCGTCAAAGCTCGAAGCGGTGACGTTCGGGCATGTCGGTGACAATCATCTGCACATGAACTTCCTGCCAAAAAATGCGCTCGAGCTGAGATTGACGCGAGCTGTGTATGCGGCGCTCACCAGCGAGGTGATCGCGATGGGGGGCAGTATTTCCGCTGAACATGGAATTGGAAAGATCAAGCGAGCAGCTTTCCGGCAACAAGTCGGCGAAGCCGGCTTGGTTGACATGCTGGCGGTCAAGCGGGCGCTCGATCCTCGCAATGTGCTCGGCCGGGGCAACTTGTTCGACGATTCGGCACTTGCTTGACGCGATTGTGGGGGCATCGGTGCCATGTTTTGCGTGCTCAAAACAGACACGAGATCTCCCCTGCTCCCGTTCAAATCACCACTCCGCTATAGTGTGCGCCGCACGTGCCGAACCCGAAACCGGCACATGCGCCGACCCCGAATCCATGAAAATCCTTCCCGCCAAGAACACTCCAGTGGATACCCGCAATCGCCCGCTGCGCGATCTGCGCATTTCCGTGACCGATCGCTGCAATTTCCGCTGCACCTACTGCATGCCGGCGGAAATCTTCAGCGAGAAGTACGAGTTCTTGCCGCGTAGGGATCTGCTCACCTTCGAAGAGATCGAGCGTCTTGTACGCGTCTTCGCTGAACTTGGCGTGAGCAAACTCCGCATTAGCGGCGGCGAACCTCTGCTGCGAAGTCACGTGGATGATCTGATCCTTCAGCTCTCATCCATCGAAGGCATCGCGGACACAGCACTCACAACCAACGCGACGCTCTTGCCCCGCATGGCGGACAAGCTGCGCAAGGCTGGCCTGGGGCGGCTCACTGTCAGCCTCGACAGTTTGGACGACGCGGTGTTTCGCAAGATGAACGGCGACAAGCTGTCCCCCGCAGAAGTCCTCGAGGGGATCGTGGCGGCTGAAGCCGCTGGCTTTACCCAGCTCAAGATCAACTGCGTCGTACAAAAGGGTGTCAACGATCATACGATTGTCGACTTGGCGCGCCACTTTCGCGGCAGCGGACACATCCTTCGATTCATTGAATATATGGACGTCGGCACGCGAAACGATTGGAACCTCGAGCAGGTCATGAGCCTCGATGAGATCGTCGATGCGATCGGGCAAGACTTTCCGCTGATCCCGCTCGAGCCGAATCACATCGGCGAAGTGGCGAAGCGCTGGGAATACGCGGATGGGCAGGGCGAGATCGGCATCATTACGTCGGTGAGCAAACCGTTCTGCGGCGATTGTTCGCGTGCGCGTCTCACCACCGACGGGACGTTGGTGACGTGCCTATTCGCAAACTCGGGCACGGATCTTCGCGGCCCGATGCGCGACGGTGCAAGTGACGAAGAGTTGTTCGAACTGATTTCCGGCATTTGGAGCGCGCGCACCGATCGCTATTCGGAAGAGCGCGGCCAGATGACCGACGCTGCACGGCAAGATCGTGCGCGCATGGAGATGTACCAACTCGGCGGATAGTCGGCGCAGCGGTTCATACGTTGCCGGGTCTGACTTCATCGCTCATTGTCGCTCGATGTCGATCTTTGCTGTTCTTTGGAATTCGCGGCGCCCATGGCTCGCGCGCGCTATTTGCGTGCGCCCACCATAATGCCGCGCACGTCGATCGGTTTCCCGGTGTTTTCGTCGATGACAATCGGCCGCACGCGCGCACCGGTCTCTCGATCGTACAGTTCAAGTGCGGACTCCTCGCCGTCTTCCCAAAGCCAGTCGTCGCCCCATCGCCACATCGCCATCAGGACCGAATAGAATGAGCGCCCCTTGTCCGTGAGAAGGTATTCGTAGCGAGGCGGTCGTTCTTCGTAGCAGCGCTTTTCGAGCAAGCCCTCGTCGACCAAGCGCGTGAGACGTTGCGTTAAGACGCCTCGGGAAACACCCAGGGCCGTCTGGAACTGCTCAAAGCGCCTGCGCCCAATGAATGCCTCCCGCATGACGATCGGGGTCCACCAGTCGCCGATGAGGTCGGTCGTTCGGGCAATCGGACATTCCGATGAGTCGAAGCGCGTACGTCGCATCGCTACGCAATCGCCTCGACTTGGGCGCGCACGTGTTTGTGCCACGGCGTGCCCGCGATCCAGTCGCGGTCTTCGCTCGACGTGAGTTCGTTGGGTGCGGCACCGTGAACCCGGCGTTCCCCGTTTTCGTCGGTGTACCGAAGACCTAGGCCGTTGGGCATGGTGATGTGTCCATCGCGGAGAGTGTCCGTGATTTCGATCAACGTCTCTACGGACCCGCGCTTGGTTGTGACACGTACCCGACCGCCGCTATCGATGCCCAGTCGTGCGGCATCTGCGGGACTCATCCGCAACGCACCGTCCTTGTCTTTCTTGCGCCACGACGGATCGCGGAAGATGGTGTTCGCGGTGCTCGTGCGTCTCTCGCCTGCTGCAAGGATAAACGGGAACGCATCGTTCTTGCTCGGCGGAGCTTCGTCGATCAAGTCGGCGAGTTCCTGCACCAACTCCGGGATCACGAGTTCTAGTTTGCCGTCCTCGGTGTGAATCCGATCGAACGTGATGTCGAAAGGATCCGATGTGATCACCACGCCTTCGGGGCGGCTAATGATCGCGTCGAACAATGCGTCACCGAGGGCAGGGCCTTCCCCTTCGAACCCCGCGCGCCGTATCGAGTCGGCTTCAGTAGAGGCAAGGCTTTGTGTTGCACCCCAGAGCAGCGCTGCCGACGCCATGCCTTCGGGAAGTGATTTGCCGAGGGTTTCGTAAAGCACGACCGGGACAATGTCGGCCAACTGGGGCTTGGTGCTCAACGTTTGCAAGAACGCCATGCCGAACTTTTCGCGGCTTTCGGCTGCGGCTTCACGCAGGGGTGCCAAGTCTTCGTCCGTATAGGCCCCGAGTGCGCGACACAAGCGACTGTGAATCTCGGGTTCGACCAAGGTTCCTTCCCGCGGCTCGAACAACCGTTGTCGCAGCTGGAAGACGTTGTCCGGGAAGCCGCCTCCGAAGAAGGTCGCTTCGACCTTTTCGAACTGGGACGCGCCCGGAAGGATGTAGTCCGCGTATTCGGTGGTCTCGGTGTGGGCCACGTCGATTACGACGACCAATTCGAGGGCATCCAGGGCTTCGCGCATCCGCGGGCTGTCCGCGAGGGAGTGCACAGGGTTGCCGCTCTCAATGATCATCGCGCGAAAGCGGTCCGGGTGGTCGGTGAGGATTTCCCCGGCGACCGCGTTACAAGGAATCAACCCGGTAATAATGCGGTGCCCGCCAACCGGAGACCGCTTGTTGTCTTTGCTCGACCCGATCAACTGACCAAGATGGGTGCCGAGGTTCATCGTGCCCGGCGTGCCAAAATTGCCCGTTAGCGTGAAGAGCAATTTCTGCAGATATGAATTCAGGGTGCTGTGCGGTGCCATCTCGATCCCGAGATCTTCAAGCACCGAGACACTCGACGACTGACCGATCAAGTTCGCAGCCTTTCGGACCTGTTCTTCGGGTACCCCCGCGCGCTCGCAGTAGTCTGCGATCGGGACATTTTCGAGTACGTCGAACAAAGTCTCGCCATCGCTCGCGTTCGCGCGAAGGAATGCTTCGTCGAGGTGCCCGCCCTCGACGAGCAGCGCGAGCATCGCGGCCAACACAAATGCATCGGTGCCCGGGCGCACTTGCAAAAATACGTCTGCGAGGTCTGCGGTTTCGGTGCGGCGCGGGTCAAGCACGATCATGCTGCGCTTCGGGTCCTTCGAGATGTCGCGCAGGATCACCCGTGCGCGCTCGAAACCGTGTGACTGCCATGGGTTCTTGCCGACGAAGACCGAGCATTCGGCGCGTTCGAAGTCGGGCTCAGGGCGTGCACCAAACATCTGCCGTTCGACCCAGAACTCACCTGTCTTTTCTTGAGCCAATGCGTTGGATGCGTAACGCATGCCGAGGGCACGGCGGGTGGCGCCGCTGTACGCGCCGCCAAGGTGATTGCCTTGACCGCCGCCGCCGTAGTAGAAGATCTTCTCGCCGCCGTGGGTGTCGCGAATCGCAGCAAGCTTGGCAGCGACTTCGTGGATCGCCGTGTCCCAGTCGATCGCTTCGAAGGTTCCGTCTTCGCGTCGTCGCAGCGGGGTGTCGAGGCGGTCGTCATGGTTCTGATAGTGATCGAGACCTGCCTGCTTTTCGCAGGTGTAACCCTTCGAGCGCGGGTTGTCTTTGTCACCTTTGATCTTGACGAGGTGGCCGTCGTCGACCTTAACCTGCAGACCGCAGTTGACGCTGCACAGAATACAGGCGGTGTGCTTCCACGCATTCGTGTTCGAAGGGGGGGTCGGGGTCATGCTCGAAGCTCCCTATTTCAATTGGGGTCGTTCGGCGCGCGGCTCTGGAAAAGGCCGGCTGAACGACGGTCGCTGGATCAAAGGACATACAATCGACTCAGTTCGACAATAAGACCCACTTTGGCGGCATGCAAGACAGACCTGGATGTCGGTCGAAGCCGTCCGCGAAAGCAGCCGTGGATCTGGGGGCTTAGAAGTCCTTGCTCGGATTGATCAGGAACTTCTCGCCCGTCGCCTGCTTGCCGTAGATCCCGATGGCGTCGAGTTGGAGCGCGCCCGCCAGAGACACTTCCCTCGAATAGTGACTCGCGAACGTGGTCTTGATTTCGTTTGCGACTCGGGCGCGAAGTGCCTGGCCTTTTTCGAAACCGACCTTCTGCAAGAAGGGCGTCAGCAACCAGCCGCCTACACCCCATGCCATGCCGAAGTTTCGATTGAGCACGGAGGGTGAGCGATCGAGGCCGCCGTAGATGTAGACCTGCTTGTGGGTCGTGGATCCATAGCGGCTGTATTCGGTGGCGGTTCGGTTGGCGGCGATCTCCATGCACGTGAGGATCTGTCCAGCGAGCTTTCCGCCGCCCGTCGCGTCGAAGGCGAGTGTCGCGCCGGTTGCCACGAGGGCTTCGGTCAGATCATCCATGAACCGATCGGACGAAGAGTCACAGATGTACTTTGCACCGATCTCACCGAGCAAGTCAGCCTGTTCCTTCTTCCGCACGATGTTGACCAAGTCGATGCCGTCGTTGATGCAGATCTTGTTCAACATCTGTCCAAGGTTCGATGCCGCCGCCGTGTGGACAAGCGCGGTATGGCCTTCCATACGCATGGTTTCGGTCATGCCCAAGGCGGTGAGCGGGTTGACGAAACACGAAGCGCCCTCACGTGGTGTCGTGCCGTCGTGCAAAGGCAGGCACATGGGGACCTTGATCAAGCGGTGCTGGCTATACATCCCGCCACCAATCAGCCCCACGGTCTTACCGAGTAGCGCTTGTGCGGCATCAGAGGCCCCCGCTTTTACGACGACCCCCCCTCCTTCGTTTCCCACCGCGAGAGATTTGTCGAGTCGTGCGGCAACCATCTTTAGCAGGCCGCTTGGAACGTCAGCGGTGATCACCGGCGCAGCCGCGCTGCCCGAAGCCTTTGCAGTCGTCATGTCGGCCGGGCCAAAAAACAAGCCGAGGTCAGAAGGGTTGATGGGAGACGCTTCTACGCGAACCACGACTTCGTCGTCTCCGGGTTCGGGGATTGCGATGGTTTCGAGAGAAAGCTCGAGTGTACCGGCGGCGCTGATCTTCGAGCGGATCTCGAGGGAGGATGTGGCATTGTCTTCGGACATGATGGACCTCTATGGAGGGGGGCGGAGCGCGCGACCCTGGATCAATTGAACTTGGATGAGTAGCCGGTTAGGAGCTTTTTGGCTTCGCGACTTCCATCTTTGCACTTCGGGCCGGCGAAGGTTTCCGCCATGCACTCGGTCAAAAAGCGCTTTTGCGCCTCGGCAGTACCGGCGAGGTCATCAAAGGCCGCGTTGGGTCGGTTGGCCCATTCGGCGCGGCAAACTTCGATGGGTTTCGTGATCTCACGACACTGCGACCAAACGGCCAAAAGGGCGTCTTCTGAAAACGGTGCCGCGTGGTAGTAGAAGTCCGCGTAGGCTTGGGTGAGGCGGCTCGCGGTCTCGGGCGTCTGCGGAGTGGCGGCCGCCGCTTCGCGCGAATAGAGCACGCTCATGGCATCAATGAGCCTTTTGGGATGGCGCTCTTCCGGTTTGACGGCTCGAAACCAATTGAGTGCGGACGCGCGGGCCAGCGCAATGGCTTCCGAATTGGGCGACTCGCTTATCCACTTGGCGAGAAGGGGGATGCAGTAGCCGCGAGATTGAGTGCAGGCCTGTGCGATCGCGGCGAGTCTGTCTTCGTCGGTGAACCGCTTGCCGCGAAAATCGATGTACTGGCGCAATAACGAGTTGTGGGCTCCTACCTCGGCGGCTTTGCCAAAGCCCGTGTACGGAACGCGCGCTTGCGCACGCCGAAAAAACGCGCGCCCGGCAATGTCGCTGAGAATCGGGCGGTAGAGCGTATGGATGGGGCCCTCGAAGTCGGCTGCGTGCCACGTGCCAACGGGCAGAAATTCCTTGGCGAGTAGCGCGGCGGTTGACGTGATCCCCATTCGTTCGAGGGCCGCTTTGAAGTCTGGGCGCTTGCTTCGTTCGATCATGCGGTGGTAATCGATCGCAGGCCCCTTGTCTTTGAAGCCGAGGATGATGAGGTCCATGGGCCCCGCTTCCCACACGGAAATGTGTTTGAACACACTTCCGTAGGTGCGCAGCACGAGCGCGACAGTCTCTTCTGACGTCTCGTATGTGTGGATCCACTGCGCGTAGACGCCGCCCTCAGCCAGGCGGTCGTGCGCGAGCTGTAAAAACTCACGGCTGTAAAGCATCTCAACGCCCGTCACCCACGGGTTGGAGGGCTCGGCCACGATGACGTTGAATTTTTCAGTGCTTCGGGTGAGGGATCGATACGCATCGCTGCGAACCACTGAAACGCCGGGCCGCGATAAGGCGTGCAGGTTGTACGGGGCGAAGAACTCGTCTGCGCGAATCACGCCGGGCGAGATCTCCGAAACGATGACTTCCTTCGAATCGTCGAGCGCCGCCAATTCGCCAACGCTTACGCCGGTGCCCAAGCCGATGATGAATGCCCGTTCGATGCTGTCCGCCATCAAGGCGGGCAGGACGCTTAGGAAGCCCATCGTGACGAAGTCGCCGGCGGTGTTCCCGTCGACCTTGCCGTTCACAACAATGCTTATTGACTCGCCCCCTGTAGGTGACTTCAAGATGCGGACCGAGACGGTTGCGGTTGGATCGTCTTCGTATGAAACCAACGTGTCTTCAGACGGTGTGATCTGGCGTTCAACGAAGGTTTTGTAGCCGGTGTACAAGTCGGGGGGAGGGTCTTCCATTCGAAAAAGACCGATCTGCATCATCATCGAGTACCACGGTGGCAGCAGGGCTAGGCCGATGAAAAGCGGCAGCACGCCTGCCACTGCCGATGCACGCCAATTGAACAGCCGCACCGTGATCAATACGGCTGCCAGCATGATGGCCGCCACGGCGAAGCGATAGATGTGGTGGAGATCAAACCAGAAGAACAGTGCGTAGCCGCCGATAAGCGCCCCGAGGAGCGAACCCACGGTGTTCCAGCTGTACAACCTACCTGCGAGAGAACCGAGCTCTCCGTATTCTTCGCGCAGATGATGAAAAATGAGCGGAAGCGTGACGCCCGAAAGCAAGACCGGAAGGCCGATCACAGCGAGCAACAATGCGAAGCCTGCTCCGTAATAGAGATAGAACGCGACGTCGAGGTTCATGAACGCCGTGCGGAGCACGAATACCCAGTAATTTGCTTGGGGGAGCAGGAAGTAGAGCCCAACTAACAGCGCAACCAACGCCCACAGGTTGACTGCCAGGTACATCTTCGGGATTCGCGTCAGACTCGAAACCGACAGACCGCCAACGGCAATGCAGAGGACAAAAGCCGCGACGACCATCGAAAACGTAAAGTGTGACGAGCCGAAGGCGAGGGCGCCGATTCGAATCAACGTGGTCTCGAGGGTCATCATCGCGAAGCCGACGAGGAGTGCGACGGCGAGGTACATCCACGACCCACCGATATCCACTTCGGCATCGGGTTCCGCGTCGGGTAGGGCTGGGGCGGCGGTTTGTTGCGCATCGTCTCGCATGCCGAGTAGCCCGTAGATGAAGCCGGCGAACAGGTTGATGGTCCCCATGGCGACGAGGGCGCCGTCGAGGCCGAGCTTCGGGATCACCACGAAGCTTGCGGCCAACGCCCCCGCGAATGCGCCAACGGTGTTGAGGCCATACACGAAGGCGTGAAACCGGGTGGCATCTTCCAGCGAGCGTGAGAGCGCTTGGGTGAGAAGGGGGATCGTCGCCCCCATCATCACCGCAGGCGGTCCGATCAGTAGGGCGGCCAGGCAGACGTCGATAAAGAAACCAACGCCTGCGTTTGTATGAGGCAACACGAAAGACGCCGACTGAGCGGCTCGGAACAGCCATGGAAACAGGAGCGCGTAGCAGCCGATCACCGCTTCGATGATTCCGTACGCGAGCAATAACCGTGGAGCGCTCCCGCTGGCTTCGGCCCGCGCGACCAGCCTGGACGTCACGACGCCGAAAAGCGAGTACCCAACCGAGAGGCCGCCAAGGAATATCCCGAGGACTGCAGCGGTGGCTTCGCTATGGGAGCCAAGCAGCGTGGCCAGATACTTCTGCCAAGTAACTTGATAGACGAGACCCGTAAAGCCTGTCAGTAGCGTCAGTACAAGGGCGGCCGCCCGGGTCATGGAACTGCTCCTCAGAAACCGCCGCGCGGCTTGCGTGCAAGTCGTAAGGTGCGTGAGCATAGGGAAACTGCGCTGCGATTTCGCGGTTGTCGTCGATCATTTGAGCCAGGAGCGTGGAGTTCAGTGACCGACCCCTGGGCGATGCACTGATTCGAGACTTACTCTCCGGTCAAATGGAATTTTGCTGCGCACGGCCTGCGCAGTGGCGTCGTCGAGGCGGCGTTGCGTTGTTCGGGACACAGCGTTTGCGTCGATTCAAGTGTTGAGCAAAAAATTTCAGAAAACGAATCACAAGAGTGGAAGGAGTGTGCGTCATGTCAGACTTTGCAGATGGGTTCGCGGGAAAGGTTGCGTTGGTTACCGGCGGAGCCTCGGGCATTGGCCTCGCTACGGCGAAGAAGCTTCGCGGTGCCGGAGCGACGGTGGTCGTGGCCGACGTCGATGAAGCGAGAGGGAAATCCGAATCCGAAGCCATTGGTGCCGAATTCGCACGACTCGACGTATCCGATTCAGCCCAGTGGAAAGAGGTTGTGTCTGGGGTTGTTCAGAGGCACGGCGGCCTCGACATTGCCTTCTTGAACGCAGGCGTCACCACGTTTCCGGCGACAGGCGAAGAGTTCATGTCGATGTTCGACATTTCCGAAGTCACTGACGCTGCCTATCGCCGAATCGTGGGGGTAAACGTCGACGGCGTGGTTCTGGGTACCCGAGCGGTCGCATCTGTGATCGCTGCCCAGGGCGGCGGCGCGATCGTGGCGACTGCCTCCGCGGCGGGCGTCATCGCATTTGCTCCCGACGCCGTCTACACGATGACGAAACACGCTGTTGTTGGCTTTGTCCGCGCGATGGGGCCGAGCCTCGCGGAACAAAACATCACGATCAATGCCGTGTTGCCCGGTGCTGTGGATACGAACATCCTTGCCCCCGGTTTTGCCGAACAGGCTCGGGACATGGGCGTCGCGATGATCGATGCTTCTGAAATCGCCGACGGCGTCATCAACGCGATTCGCCAGGGCACGACGTCGCAGCTCTGGCTGTGCCTCGCCAACCAGGCGCCGTTTGCCTACGAGTTCGCGCCGGTCGAGGGGCTCGGGATTACGAGCGGGCCGGAGGCCTAGCGGACGATGTAAGAACCGCCGTCCGCGGGAAGCGTGTGCCCGGTGACGTAGCGGGAGTCTTCGCTCGCGAGGAACACGGCGACGGGGCCGATGTCATCGACGCAATCGCCGATGCGGCCGATCGGTTGTGACGATGTCACGCGTTTCTCGAACCCAGGGTCGGCTTCCATCAGCTTTCCAACGCCCGGCGAATTTGCGAGGGGGCAAAGAATGTTGACGTTGATGCCGTCACGACCCCACTCACGGGCTGCGGTTTTGGAGATTGAGCGAATCGCTTCTTTGGCTGCACCATAAGCCCCCATGCCACGACTTCCTTCGAGCCCAGAAGCGGAGCCAATGTTAATGATGCGGCCCTTGCTTTCTTTTAGGTGCGGGTAAGCGGCTTGCATGAAGTAGAAGGTCCCGCGAAAGCCTGTATCGAAACACAAATCGACGATCTCGTCTGTGTGGTCGAGAAGCGGCGTTGGCTGATAGGGTGCACGTTGCGCGTTGTTGACGAGCACGTCGACCCCACCAAACGTGTCGACCGCGTGCGCGACAGTGGCGTCGACGCTTGCACGATTGGTGACGTCACACTGAACGAACGACGCCTTTGTGCCCAGCGCTTCGGCTTCACGCACGACTTGCTGACCCGTTTCTTCGTTGAAGTCGGCGATGACACAGTGTGCACCTTCGGCCGCAAATGCGAGAACGATTCCGCGGCCCACTCCCTGGCCTGCGCCGGTGACGATGGCAACTTTTCCGTCTAGTCGTTGACTCACGCTTGTGTGCTCCCTTTTGTTCCGATCAGTAGATCTAGCATGCTGTGCGCATCTGCCCGGCGCGCAGTTTCTTCGTTGCCCTCAATGGCGATGAACCCAAATATCGCGGTCATCAAAATTCGTGTGAGTTCGCCGGGCGTCGTGCACTCGGGAATTTCGCCCGCTTGCTGCGCTTCGCCAAGGCGCGAAGAGAGATAGATGAACAAGTCGTTGCCTACCCACCGCTCGGTTTGGGGTTCGCGCAGCATCAAGGCAAACGACTCCCGGCGCAGCGTAACGTTGGTCGAAGACACCGCGTCGAAGAGGGCATCGGCCAGGGCATGGATGAATTCGGCCCCTGAATTCGATTCGAGGCGTTTTTCGAGGGCGACGAGGGCGCCCCTTGTAGTGCGGGCTTGAAGTTCGCGCAAGAAGTCTTCGCGCTTAGGGTAGTGGGCGTAGACGGTCGGCCGGGTGACGCCACTTTTGCGCGCAATGTGTTCGATCCGAATGCCCGACAGTCCGAACTCCGCGATTTCGGCGAGCGCAACTTCCAGAATGACATCGCGGGTTTGCTGACGTTGCCGCTGGCGAATCGGAATCGGGGCGGGGACGTCGCTTATTGCGGCCGGTCTTTGGGGGGCAGGCGCCTTCATCTACAGGTCCGAAGCGTGAGGAGGTCCAATTTGCACTGACTGTGATTTTATCATTGGAAATTGACTTTACAACTGTATATCCTCAGATCCGAGCTCGAAACGGATCCACTACGAAGAGCATTGATACAAGGAACAACCCTCAGCATGACTAAGTGCAATAAGTTGACCGACCGAGTTGCCATCGTAACCGGAGGCGGGCGGGGCGTGGGCCTCGGCGTCGCGCGTGCTTTCGCGGCGGAAGGCGGGACCGTGGTCGTCGCAAATCGCTCAGCCGAAAAGGGCGAGGCCGCCGTCTCTGCGATCGAGGCAGACTTCAAAGCGACGGGTGCTCGCGCGCTTTACATCGAGACAGACGTGTCTGATAAGGACAGTGTGCTCGCGATGGTGGAGCAGACGGTCGCTGTGTTCGGACGCGTTGACATCCTGGTCAACAACGCGACGCCCACAGGCGGAACCTCGCGGCTAGAGAATATGAGCGACGACGCCATGCGCGAGCACATGGAGGTGAACTACTTCGCTTCGTTCTGGGCCATGCAGGCTTGCTTCCCGCACATGAAGGCAAACGACTGGGGACGCATTATTACCATGTGCTCACTCAACGGTGTCAACGCCCACCGCTATTCGGCGATGTATAACGGCTCGAAAGAAGGTGTGCGCGCCGTGACCCGAACGGCCGCGGCCGAATGGGGCCGGTACGGCATCACTGCGAATGTGCTCTGTCCGTTTGCGGAAACTCCTTCTTGGGAAGGCTTCAAGCACTTCGCCCCCGAAGCGGCTCGCACCATCGAGCAGAGTAATCCCATCCCACACATTGGCGACTGCGAAACGGACATCGGCCCCGTCGCGGTCTTTCTGGCGAGTGAAGATTCGCGCTATGTCACCGGGAACACGATCCACGTTGATGGCGGTGGCCATATCAATGGCGTGGCGTGGCAGATGGAACTTCCGGAGTAGCGAAGTCGAAAGGTCCAGCTCGCTCGCGTTGTCTTACACCAAGAGCAGAACCGAGAGCAGAACATCCACAGGAGAGCCCCCCCCCGATGAGTTCGATGTCGCAGTTCCTTCCGCTTCCGGCGGTTCGTCGCTTGTTGAAGCAACACAAGGTCGACCCCCGCTATGCGAAGCGCGCCCGAAGTTGGGTGATCTTCAGCACGTTGATCGAACCGCTTCGCTGGATCGAAAATATCCGCTTCGGTCGACAGATTCGAAATACGCAGCTCAATGGGGACCCGGTCTTCTTGCTCGGCTTCGGTCGCAGCGGGACCACCCACCTCCACAACTTGTTTTATCAAGACCCGCAGTTCGGCGTTGTGTCGAACTACCAGGCGAGTATGCACGCCATCGCCCTCATGGGGCGCAGCTGGTTGCCGAAGATGTTCGCGAGCAAGATGCCGTCGAAGCGGCCAATGGACAACGTCGCAATTTCTCTCGAAGGGCCGCAAGAAGAAGAGATGGCGATGATCAATGCGACGGACTGCTCACCGCTACATGTGTTGAACTTTCCGAAGGCCGCGCCGGGGCTCTATGATCGCTACGTAACCCGTCTGGGTGAGAACGAAGAAGACCTTGCCGGGTGGCAGCGCGGGTACATGGAAGTGTTGCGGAAGGCGACAATCCTTTCGGACGGCAAGCGGCTCGCGCTGAAGACTCCGCCGAACACGGGGCGGATCAGTGTGCTGCTCGACATGTTCCCCGATGCGCGCTTCGTCAATATCGTGCGCAATCCGTATCCGGTCTATCAATCGATGCGGAACATGTACCGGAAGACGATGCCTGGGGCGGTATTGCAGGAGATCGACTGGGACGCCATCGATACGTGGATCGTGCACGCCTACCAAGTGCAAATGAAAAACTATCTCTTGCAGCGCTCAATGATCCCGCCCGGAAACTTGATCGAAATTCGTTACGAAGATCTCGACGCG
Source organism: Myxococcales bacterium (assembly GCA_012960035.1). Lineage (GTDB taxonomy): Bacteria > Myxococcota_A > UBA9160 > UBA9160 > UBA4427 > DUBZ01. Next base: position 18,845 of record DUBZ01000041.1, read on the forward strand.
CGCCCCATGTCGAAACTCGAGGACATTTATAAGGCGCTCGATCTCGGTGATTTCGAACGTATGCGAAGTACTTTTGAGGGGTACCTCGAAAGTCTCGGGACCTACGAGAAGAACAAATTCGAGTTCCCCGAAGACGTGGTGAGCACGGTAAACGACAACTGGGACTTTGCGTTCGAGGCCTTCGGCTATGAGCGACTGAGCCCTGGCCAATCCCCCGATTGATCGCACGGGGATGCAGGTCCTGCGGTCAACTCCAAAGCAACACCCACGCCCGTACCGCACCCACACCAACACCCACACCGACACCAAAGGCAATCGACCTTACGGAGACAACATGAGCAACCACGAACTTTTCGAACAGACGCTTCGTAAAATGATCGCCGGCGAATTGCCGGTGAAATGGGACTTCAACGAATTTGTCGGTCACGCCGACGTGGTGCGACAACTTCTCGAAGTGGCGCCCGACGAAATTCGTGACGACCTCGCGTTTCTTCACACACTCATGGCCGATGCGCGGGACACGACGGGGTCTGCGGTGCTGGGGATCTTTCCGCGTCTCACCAACCCCGAACTCGCGGGTGTCGAAGGCCGTATCTCGGACTACATCGCAGAGCATTGCGGCATTCGCTACGGCGACCCCGAATACGTTGTCGGCCGCACGATCGGCGAATCGCGCTGCCCCGCGTGGCCGGGTGTCGGGACACCGATGACGAACAATCGCTTTCCGTATTTAATCGATACGTCGGCTTCGAACTATTTCAGTAATCGCTTTTGGCAGGGCGACGGCTGTCCGCCCGGTTTCATTTCCGTGCCCGAAGGCGGAAAGGTCGTGTTCAAGGGTGAATACCCGCATGCACGCTACTTCGCGTTCCATCCATCTGACTTCGACACCAATAACCTCGACACGATTGTCGACGTGGACCTCGACCCCGACGAGGGGAGCGTGAACCCGTATCGCGAAGCGCAGCCTGAAGGCGTGGGACGACGCTTTACCGCGCAGTTGGTGTTTACGGAAAAGCCCACCAACCCGGAGCCCAACACGACGTACGCCGGCGTGAAAGTAAATGGCGGTCGCAATCCTGCGGTGTTCTGCATCTACCGAACGACAGGCTCGGACTTCGGAACGATGCCGCCCAACATTGGTGGCGTTTGGGTGCCGTCCGTCACGGTGTACGACGCCGATGGCAACGAGACGACGCACTTCGACGAAATGGATCCGCATCCCGAAGGTTCCGAGCCGCCGCACGAAACGACGCGTTTTGCTCCGCTTCCGATTCCGGATCATCGTGGTCTTTGCTGGCCTGAGAAGTACAGCACGAAGTCCAATTGGGGGCTGCCATACGACATCTTGGCCAGTGCCGACATCCTCTATCTCGTGACGCCCTATACCGATCGCCTCGGAAAGGTTCATGTGACGCGGGGTAAAAAATTCAAAGCGCCGAATACTCCGGAAGAACCAGCCTATACCCCGGGCAACGACATTCGCGGCTTCACCGTGACGACCTACAACTTTTGGGCGGGCATTTGCGAAGACGCGGTTGTCGACCGCGATGTTCCAGTCGACGCAGACGGGTTCTACACGATCGTGGTCTCGTCGAAGGAAGATCGGCCGAGCAACGCGACCGCCGAAAACGGGGTCACCTGGCTCGACTGGGGGACCTATCTCGACGGACAGCTCACCTTCCGCATGTTGCTGTCCCGCGAAGACAACCTGCGCAAGCTCAAGACGGCGATTGATACAGGGGAAGTGGCGCCCGACATTGCGCCCTATGTTCCCCAGTCTCGCCACTGCGACAAAGAAGCGTTCGAAGAAAAGGGTTGGAAGGCAGCCTTTTAACGATGGCGCGATGACAGCCGCAGTCGTGCAAACAGGAGTTGAGGGATGACCGAGTCAGTGGTGTTGATCGAACGCGACGGACCGGTGGCGACGGTAACGTTGAATCGCCCCGATCAAATGAACGCGTTGAGTGCCGCGTTGCGTTTGGCGATCGGCGAGGCGTTCTATGCGTTGCAGGACGACGCTGAAATTCGCGCGGTGGTGTTGACCGGGGCAGGGCGCGCTTTCTGCGCGGGGATGGATCTCGCTGAACTTTCCCAGGGGACCGACGAAACCACCGGGCACGACATGAGTGTGCTGGGCCAGGAAGAGATGGCCGGCGGCATTGCGGCCTTTGAAGGGCCGGTGATTGCAGCAGTGAATGGACACGCGGTGACCGGAGGTTTCGAACTCGCGTTGGCGTGTGACATGATTCTCGCGTCGGAGAAGGCCAAGTTCGCCGACACCCATGCGCGGGTTGGAATCTTGCCGGGTTGGGGGTTGAGTCAGAAGCTCCCGCGATTGATTGGCGTCGGGCGTGCCAAGGAAATCAGCTTCTCGGGTAACACTGTGACGGCGGACCTCGCCTGTGAGTGGGGTTTGGTCAATCGCGTCGTTGCGCCCGCCGAACTCGTCGCGACGGCCCAGGCACTCGCCCAGGACATGGCGTCATGCGTGCCTCATGTGCTCACGGGCTACAAAAAACTCATCGACACGGGGCTTGGAATGTTGCTCCCCGAAGCGCTCGAATACGAACGCAAGGCGGGCATCGAGTCTTCAAAAGAAGTCTCGACGACGGAGATTTCCAAGCGTCGCGAAGGCGTTCAGTCGCGCGGACGCGAGCAAAGCGACTCATAGCGAGCTGCCCGCTACGGCATGTAGGCCTGCCCGCCGTCGACCGCGATGCTCTGACCGCTGACATACGACGCAGCGTTGGAACACAAAAATGCGACGACCTCGCCGATGTCGTCTTCACAGTCACCCACTCGGCCGGCCGGAATGGTCTTGATGAATGCGGCCGCTTCTTCGGGCTTGTTCTCGATCCACCATTCGAGGCCGGGTGATTTTGCGTGGGGCAAGATGACGTTTGCGCGAATGTTGTCCGGGCCCCATTCCGAAGCTGCGCCACGAGTGAACGCGCGCGTCGCTTCCTTGATGGCGGCGTACGCGCTGTAGTTGGTCGCATCCCATCGCCTTGCCGCGGTGCTTGCGAGGTTGATGATCGCTCCGTCTCCCTTGAGGTACGGATACGCGATTTTCATCAAACGGAACGTCGCGAGAGGGCCAGACGTCCATCCATCGTCGAGGGCTTCTTCGGTGACGGCATTCAGCGCTCCGAGGGGAACCTGCTGGGCGTTGTTAACCACGATCTGCAATCCGCCGAACTCGGCGACGGTCGCGTCGACGCATCGTTGCAGGTCTGCGAGAACTTTGACGTCGCCTTCCAACGGAAGCGCGACGCCGCCGCGTTCTTGAATCAGCTTCGCGGTCTGTTCGACCTTTGCGACGGTTCGGCCCATGACGGCAACCTTGGCGCCGTGCTTTGCGAGAGAAAACGCGATGCCCTGGCCAACGCCTTGCCCGGCGCCGGTAACGATCGCGGACTTGCCCGCGAGAGTTTGCGCTGCTTCTTGGGTGGAATTTGACATGTTGTCTTTCCCTTTCAGTGTTCGGGGCTGTATCTCAATGGCTCGGGGTAGATTGTGCCGGCGAAGGCTAGCGCTAGCCGAGTGACCCGACAGGTCAGTTCCGCATACGCGAGTGTCGTCAGTTCAGTGCGAGGTGTCGTGATGGGCTGTGATAAATTTTGCCTGCATCGGCACGTCCATTCAAAGTACGCATCATGATTTTTCTGAGCTGGCAGGAGGCGAAGTCCATTGAGTCGAGAAAACGCGCGGGTCGGTCATCTGCGACCCTGTCTAAGTCGTGCCACCGTCATGTTGTTCGTTTTACTTTGCGCGCAGTCTGGGGTTGCGGGCGAAACCTCCTACTCCCCCTACGCGGGCGAAGAGATTCCACGCCAACTTCTCTGGGGTGACACCCACGTGCATTCCAGTTGGTCTGTCGACGCCGGCAACTCGGGCAATACCCAGGTGACACCCGACGACGCATTTCGTTTCGCGCGCGGTGAAGAGGTTGAGGCACACAACGGAATGAAGGTGCGGCTGCGACGCCCGCTCGATTTCTTTTTGCTGAGCGATCATGCGGAATACATGGGCGTGATGCCCCGGCTCGATCAAGGTGACAAACTCGCGCGGTCGACCGAGGCGGGCGAGCGCTGGTACGAGTTTCGCAAGAACAAGCAGTACCGCGAGATTTTCAAAGAGTTTGTGTTTTCGATGCTCGACAACAAAGATGTCATCGACAACAAGCCGCTTCAGGCTTCGGTCTGGCAAGACGTGATCGCGAACGCGGAGCGCTACAACGACCCGGGCGTGTTTACTGCGTTCATCGGTTTCGAGTGGACCGCGATTCCAAACGGAAACAATCGTCACCGAAACGTCATCTTTGCCGACGGTGCGGAGCGTACCGCGCAAGTTGTTCCGTACAGCTCGTTCGACAGCCTCGATCCGGAAGACTTGTGGCAGTACCTCTCCGACTACGAAGAGAAGACCGGCGGGCGCGTGATGGCGATCCCGCACAATTCTAACTCGAGCGGGGGGCAGATGTTCGCCGTGGAAACAGTCTCGGGAGAACCAATCGACCGGGACTATGCGGAACGGCGCATGCGTTTCGAACGACTCCTCGAAGTCACCCAGTACAAAGGCGACAGCGAAACACATCCGTTTCTCTCACCCGACGATGAATTTGCGGACTACGAAACATGGGTCGATACGAACCTCGGCGGGCAACCCAATAAACCTTCGATGCTCGCCCATTCGTACGCGCGCTCCGCGCTCGGCCTGGGCATCGACTTCGAAGCGTCTATTGGCATCAACCCCTTCAAATTCGGAATGATCGGCAGCACCGACTCGCACACGGGTTTCGCGGCTGGGGCCGAAGACAACTTTTGGGGAAAGTTCTCGTCGAGCGAAGCCAGCGCAGATCGCTGGAAGAAACCCTTCTTCCCAAGCCTTGGGCCAGATCGTCCCCCGCTCCCCATCCAAGTTTACGAATGGCAAATGGCCGCAAGCGGCTACGCCGCAGTTTGGGCCCACGAAAATACGCGTACGTCGATCTTTGAAGCGATGTCTCGCAAGGAGACGTACGCGACAACGGGGCCGCGCATCGTGGTCCGGGTTTTCGCCGGCTGGGACTTTGAGCCGGGGGACGAACACACCCCTGACCTTGCGATCAAGGGCTATGCCGACGGCGTGCCGATGGGCGGCGATCTGACCGGGGCTGCGAAAGGGCAGAGTCCGAGATTGTTGATCGCCGCGTTGAAAGATCCAGAAGGCGCGAATCTCGACCGGGTGCAGGTCATCAAAGGCGTGCGGGACGCGAAGGGCGATCTGACGGAGCAGGTCTACGACGTGGCCGTGTCAGGCGGTCGCAAAATCGGGGCCGATGGACGCGTGAGAGAGGTCGTTGGGTCTACCGTAGACATCGCCGACGCAAGCTATGTGAATTCGATCGGTGCCACTTCGTTGAGCGTGGTGTGGCAGGACCCCGACTTCGACCGCAAAGAACATGCGTTCTACTACGTACGCGTGATCGAGATCCCGAAGCCGCGATGGACCGCGTACGACGCGAAGTACTTCGAAACCAAAATGGGTGACGAGGTCAAGATGGTGACCCAGGATCGCGCCTACACGTCACCCATCTGGTATACCCCTTGACCCAGAGCACCGTCGCAATGTGCTCGTAGGGCACAGGCATGCGGCGCAACGTTCATGCCGAACAACGGCCTCCCGAGGAGTTCCTGAACATGACCGACATGACCGACAAGGCCACCCTTCGAATCGGCGACCAAGAGATTGAGCTGCCCGTCGTGATGGGCGCCCACGGCGAGGTCGGCATCGATATCAGCAAGCTTCGCGGAGCCACTGGCGCCATCACCCTCGACCCCGGTTATTCGAACACGGGCTCTTGTAAAAGTGCGATTAGCTTCATTGATGAAAGGAAAGGCGAACTGCGCTTTCGAGGCATTCCCATCGAAGCGCTTGCGGAGCACAGCAGCTTCCTTGAAGTCGCCTACCTGCTGATCCACGGTGAACTGCCCACGCGGGACGAGCTTGCCCACTTTGACAGTTCCATTCGGAACCACACGCTGCTTCATGAAAACATGAAAGAGTTTTTCGGAGCGCTTCCCAAGGACGCGCACCCGATGGCGGCGTGCTCCGCTGCGGCGGGTGCCTTGTCGACTTTCTATACGGATTCCCTCGACCCGCGCGATCCCGCCCACGTCGAAGTCTCGGTCCATCGTTTGATCGCCAAAATGCCGACCATCGCGTCCTACGCGTACAAACATTCGGTCGGGCAGCCCTTCATGTACCCGCGCGACGAACTCGGCTACGTCGGCAATTTTCTGCAGATGATGTTTGCGAACCCGTGTGAAGAATTTGAGCCCGACCCGATTGTCGAGAAAGCCATCGAGTTGCTGCTGATCTTGCAGTCGGACCACGGCCAGAACTGTTCGACGAGTTGCGTGCGTCTCGTGGGTTCGTCGATGGTCAACTTGTTTGGTGCGGTCTCAGCGGGCATCAACGCGCTTGCCGGTCCGCAGCACAGCGGAGACAACCGAGCCGTGCTCCAGATGCTAGAAGGGATTCGCGAGCAGGGGCTCAGCGGTCGAGATTTTGCCGAACAAGTAAAGGCAAAGGGCGATCACGATGCGTTGATGGGCTTTGGGCACCGGATCTACGAGAAGTTCGATCCTCGCGCCCGCGTCATTCGCCCGACGTGCCTCGCCTTGTTGGAACGCGCGGGTGTCCAAAGCCCGCTTCTTGAAATCGCGATGGAGCTCGAAGCGCAGGTGGCGAGCGATCCGTATTTCGAAGAACACGGCCTGTTTCCAAACATCGAGTTCTATTCAGCCGTCATTTTCAACGCCGTCGGTTTTCCTTCCGACACGTTTACCGTGCTTTCCGCGATGGGGCGGCTCCCGGGTTGGATCGCGCATTGGTCAGAGCTACACGACGATCCGGCGTTCAAGATCGCCCGACCGAGGCAGATTTACACCGGACCCATCAAAACCGACTACGTGACGATCGACGAGCGCTCGTAAGGCACCGTAGTTTTGATTGTCACTTCGAGGATTGTATGACGAGACATCACGAGCGGGCGAGTTCACCAATCGCTGTGTGGGGCGTCCTCTTCAGCGCGTTGTTCACGATGTGGTGCAGTGTCGCATCGGCGTCTTCTACACCAACAACACCGCCAACACCAACAACACCAACAACACCAAGAACACCAACAACACCGCGTACGCAACCCAACGTCGTGATCATGCTTGCCGACGACCTCGGCTGGGCGGACGTCGGTTTTCATGGCGGACAAATCGAAACTCCGTCGGTGGATAGCCTTGCGCGAGACGGCGTCCAACTCGATCGCTTTTACGTCGCGCCGATATGTAGTCCCACCCGAGCCGCAATCATGACAGGGCGAGACCCTCTCAAATTGGGCATCGGCTACGACCAGATCCACCCCTGGTACAACGCCGGGCTCGCACCGGACGAAACCACAATTGCCGAAACTTTTCGTGCAGGTGGATATCAAACGGGCATGGTCGGCAAGTGGCATCTCGGTCATACCCAAGAACATCAGCTCCCCAACGCGCACGGTTTCGAACACTTCTACGGTCACCTGCATACCAACACCGATTTTTTCACCCACAAGCGCGAGGGTGCACACGATCTTCAGCACAACGGCAACTCGGTGTTCGAGCCCGGCAAGTACCTAACTCATATTGAAGCCCGTGAAGCCGTCCGGTTTATTCGGGAGCGCGACCAAGACAAGCCGTTCTTTCTCTATGTGCCGTTTACCGCGCCCCATAGTCCGATGCAGGCCCCGCCAGAAGTGATCGAAAAGTACGCGTCGCTTCCAGCCGGGAAGTACCGACGCGAATATGCAGCGATGGTCGATCAAGTTGATGTCGCCGTCGGTGAGATCCTCGCCGAAATTGAGCGGGCTGGGTTGTCGGACGACACGATCGTGATCTTCTTGAGCGACAACGGAGGCTCTACCCCGTTCGGTGGTCAAAATCAGCCGTTGCGCGGCAACAAGGGCGAGGTCTTTGAGGGTGGAATTCGCGTTCCGGCGGTTATGCGCTGGCCGGGGGTGCTCAAAGCGGGGGACAAGTTCGAACAAGTCACCAGCGGCATGGACCTACTGCCGACGCTCGCAGCCGCGGCTCAGATTTCGGTAAAAACGACACGTGCGCTCGACGGTCAGGATATGTGGTCGGCACTGCGAGACGGGGAGGTGGTTCCTCGCGCCAAGCCCCTCTACTTCGTTTCGGAGATTCCACTGCCGGGTTACATCCAAGTTGGCGTGATCGATGTCGAGATGAAACTCGTGCAGAGGATCTTCGAGGGCCAAACCGAAACCCGCGTTCAAACGTACTTGTTTGATCTTGACGCGGACCCATACGAACAAACAGATCTGGCCAAGTCGCGCCCCGAAGAAGCGGCTCGGCTCGCAACGCGCATTCGCGAGTGGCGCAGTCAGCACCCGATGGCCGGCACCCGAGGGACCTTGGTTGCGCACCCCGGCTGGGTTGCTCCACATGATTGGGCGGACGCGGTGGTCCCGAATGCCAAACTGCAGCCCAACTGGAAAAACGAACTTCCATTTAGCGCGGAGCTCTTGAAGGCGACCGAGAGGCGCGGTGTGTTGGTCGACGAAGCGACGCGCAAGCAACTCATCGACGCAGAGCAAGATCGCCGAACGCAAGGTCGCTAGAACCAGGCACGCCGCAGTTCGACGGGGCTGACACGACTTCGAGGAAGGGTCTTGAACCGGAGCGAAGTCGCGTGACGGAGCAGAAAGTCCAAGTATGGAAGGGATGGAACTTCGTCGTCGGGTGGCTCTCGAACGGTTTTCAGCTTACGGAGAAGCGTCACCCTGGCACGCGTCGTCGAGGCTACTTGAGTTCGAAACCGCTCGAGGGGGTGTTTGGATCACGAAGCCCGAGACGCGGCGCAGGGTAGGGGGTGCACGGAAGTGGAGCATCCCAACACTGCTGCCCGACCTTCGGAACGTTGAGCACGAGGCCACTGTCCGTCGTGAACGGCGTAGTCGCCACCGGTCGTACTGGATAGCGCCCCGCGTCGCGGCCTGGCTTGACGAAGAGACCTCCAACGATGGAACCCATGTAAACGGTAAATGCCAAAGATGCAATCGCACAGACCCCGGCCGCTGCGGTAAAGCGATGGCGACGCGAGTCACTTTTCATCGTGCTTGCACCCGCGGCGATGGCGGCCGCTGCACAAGTCCAGACCGCAGCCCCGAGAAAACGAGGGTCCGGTGCTGTGGCAAACCAGGTGGCGATCGAAAGAGCAGCGGGCAGTGCCGCGATCAGCCCCGACCGCGCGGGGGCGTGTCGACGCACCGCGCCCATGACCAATGCAAGCACGAACAGGGCTCCGGGAATGACGAACAGCGTGACTGAATCCGCGTTGCGCAAGCGTGCACGGATCCACGGACGGACCCAGTCGCGATTGCCGAGGACGTCTTCTGGATCTTTGCCCGGAGCGCGCGCCCAGCTTTGAATCCACTGCATCTCGGCTACCGCGCGCTCGGTCGGGACACGCCACGAAACGTCTTGGGCCGCAAAGGTGCTGGGATAAGCGGGATAACCGCTCAGCGCGATGCTTCGGGCCGACCACGGAACGAGTAAAAACAGCGTCAGACTCAGTGCGGCCCAAAACGGACGCAGGGTGCGAGGGGAATTTCGCTCCCGCCAAACCCAAGCTGTTGCGAGGGCAATCGCCGCGAAGGCATAGGCTGCAAAGCTCAGTTTGGTCGCGATACCGGCCGCCGAAATCGCGGCGATTGCGACAAGGCGTTCGGACGCCTGGTCGTCGTTTGGCTGTGCGAGGAGGTCCCAGAGCTCCGTCGCCAAGACGGCACCTAGAACCAGGACGACCCAGTCGGGTCCGGTGCTCGAAACGTGCATGACCATCGCCGCGTACACGAGCGGAAGGATCAGGATCGCGCGAAACATCGATTCGGGGGTGCTCATCGAATCCGACGCTCGAATGCGATGGGTGAGTTGCGCGACCGCGGTGAACATCAAGAGTGCAGGGCCGACGTTGAAACCGCGGAACCATGTGGGCCAAGCGTCGAGACTCGCGAGCCAGAGAAACGTGGCGTTGTTGAACGCGAGTCGCCCGTGCAGATTCCCAAGGCCGACGAACAACGGCGAGTCTGCGGCCCACTTAATGGAGGTCAAGTGGTAAAGCCCAGAATCCACTGACAACAACGGCCCGTGTGCGCGGTTCGCGAGCCATGTTGCAAAGACAAACGCGAAAGCGAGCCAGAGCCAAGTTCGCGGTGCCGCGCCGCGCAATTGGGAGATCAGAGCCAGGGCTCTTGGGCGTGCGGTGAAGAGACCGATGCCCCCGACGACGCAAAGCAAGCCGGTGACCCACGCGGCCGAAAGACCGACGAAGAAATGCACGACTTGAAGCACGCCCAACCATGCCGCCCAGCCGAGCCAAAATGCGCGCATGAGTGACTGTGGCGTTTGTCCAAGCGCGAGTCGGATGATTCCGCTGCCAAATCCGATGAAACACAGCGACAACAGCACCCACATCCCAAGGGTTGCGGCGACCAATGCGATCATGTCGCTATGGCTCGCGACGTCGGTGTGCATTCCTGGGGTCGGCCGTGGCTGCGCACGTTAGTAGCGTCGGCGCCATAGGACGAGGGACGCGACACCCACTAAGATGGCCCACCAGAACGTCACGAGTCGAATCAGAATGGTTGACGCTGCAGCGATGGCTGCGGTGAGCCCAGGACCGCCCATGCCTTGCAGCAGACCTGCCATGGACGCTTCGGTCAAGCCGAGGCCACCCGGCAGCATCGAAAGTGTTCCGGCGAGGAGCGGCGTCGAGTAGGCGAACAGGCTTTCCGCAAGACTGAACGTGACGTCGGGGAAGCTGCGAACCAGCACGAGGAGCGCGACACAATGGGTTCCCCAGGCCAGCAAGCCGAGCACCGTGGCCTGGAAAAGCGGTGTGGGTGCAACGAGTACGCCCAGGTTGTCATAAGCGTCACGCAACGACGACGCTTTGTGTTTTACAACGGGCAGCTGCGTACAAAGTCGAAGCAGCGCTTCGCCGAGCGGACGGATCGTGCAGACTGCGACGATGGCGCCGACCAATAGGGTACCCGCGACGGCGACGTAGTAACCGCGATCAAGGCTCAGGCTCCCGATCGATGCGAGCAATACCATCGACGCGAGATCCGTGATTCTTTCCGCCATGACCACCGGCGCTGTGGTCGCGATGGGGATCTGGCGACTCTGCTTGAGCAGCGCGGACTTGAGAATTTCACCAACCTTCATCGGCGTGAGCGTCATCGACAAGCCCGCAAGAAAGACAACGGTGCTTTCGCCCATCGGGATCCGGACGTCGACCGTATGAAGCAAGCGCTGCCATCGGTACGCGCGAATGAAGTAGTTTAGTGTCGATAGAAACAAGGCCGCGAACAGCGCGCCCAGTGACAGCTGCTTCGTTGCGTCCAAGGTCGCGGAAACGTCGCCATAAAAGAGCAGGCCGGCCCACACCGCAACGCCAAGTACCAGCCCGAACAACAGTCGTGAAAACCATTTGCCATCGGATGTCGATGGGTTTGGCGCTTCGCCTTGCAGCGGTTGCGAGTCGACTTCGCGACTAGACATGTGTGGGGTCCATGGCGAGGCCAATATACCGGCGCGCCGAGGGGACTGCTAGCGCGAGGGGCTCTCGCTTGCGCCGAGGCATCGGCGAAGCTGCGCACTCGCGGTTTGTTCCGCAAGCCGTTCGATTGGGTAACGCCAGCGAACAACGCGCCGGTCGGGAAACTGCGCCAACAGTTGAGCGCGCACTGCGTCACTACGATCCCACGCGTAAATCACGGGGCTTTGGTCGATCCTGATTGCGTTTTTGACAAATACCGGGTTGTAGCGCTCGTCTGAGTCCGCATCGACCAAAACGAGATCGCCGGGCTGCACAACAGAGTCGAGTTCTTCGTAGAGTTCGAAACTGATTTTGCGTTGATTCCAGTACGGCGCCGTCAATGCAGTGCGGGGGATGTACAAGAACATGCCGTAAGTCATGAAGGCGATGACTGCGGTCGCGGTGAACGCCCGCGTTCTGTCGACGTCGAGTCCCGACGAGAAGGATCGCAGAACGTCGGGAGTCGCTCGAATCCCCTCCACGGTAAGCATCACGAGGTAGGGGAGCAGGCAGTAGTAGAAGCGCGCGCCAAAGGCGACGCCGTTGTACCAGTAACCGGCATAGATCACCACCGCCCCAGCGATCGTCGCGGCACACAACCAATGCTGCCATGAAAGACGCGTAAACAAGAGCGCAACGAACACGAACAAGAGTGACACGAGGGGCCAGCCGAACAGGTCATGATTCATCACGGCCATATTGAAGTTTAAATTGAGCGCGGCCCGAATGACGTCATGTCCGGGTGTCGGAAACGACGTCGCCCACGGCAAGCCGATGTCGTCCCCGAAGCCGAAGCGGTTTGCTGGGGTCAGAAAATAGAGGGGCGGCACTCCCCATTCTCCGACCAACGCTCGATTGTAGATCCCGTAGATCGCGGTGCCGATGCCGCCGCCCACTGCCGCGCAAAACGTCAGCTTCCACGAAGCAGCCGAGCGGCGCGCGATCGCGAAGAAGCCGACGACCGCAGCGAAGACGAATAAAGCGGAAACCGGACGCACGAGGATCTGAAACGCGATCGAAAGAGCCGCGACGGCCCCCCAAATAAGAGAACCGCTGCGCGAGCCTCTGACGAACGCGAGGGCGAATGCACTGGATGCGAGCAGCGATGCGTTGTGGGACATGAAGCCGGCGGACATGAAGAGGTAGAACGGGGACAACACGCAAAGAACCAGGGCAAAATTCGCGCGCTTGGAATCGAACAGCTCGCTCCACAAGTGCCACATCACCACGACGGATAGAGCACCGATCGCGGGGTTTGCGAAAGCGGTCAACCCCGTGACGACGCCAATCGCGAGGAGTCCTGACCAACCGGGCGGAAACACCGTGAAGACACGACCGTCCAAGTCGACGCTCCATGGTGCGGGAAAGGCTTCGGGGACCGCGGGGCTTTCTGCAAAGAGCTGTCCCGCTGCGAAAAGCTTGGCCTGATACAAATACGCGAAGCCGTCGGGGATATGAGGAATCGGATCGAGGACGAATTGTGAAAGGAGTACGGGGGCCACGAACGCCCATCCATAGAGCGCGTATCGTTCCGTCGTTGTGAGATTCGCAACGCGTTTGGATAGGTGATCTAAGCGGGTGCTCCAACCGGTCGACCGACTCATGAGCCACGCCACGCCGAGGGCCAGAACCAGACCGACCCCTGCATGGGAGTAGGGGCGGATGTAGGGGCTGTACCACTGGATGCTGAGACTGGACAAGAGCATCAGCGCGCCGAACACGACGACGCGTGTGGTTCGTGCTGAAGTTTTGAAGGTGGAGTCGCTCGACATGAATTGCTCAGCTTTGGCGATGGTCTGGATACACGCCAACGTACCACTCGATCGGGTGGCTTCGGCGGAAGCATCGATTTGATGATGTCGGTCGCGCCGACGTTGGCGCCGAGAATAGGACATCATCCCGCGGGGTGAATGCTGCACACGCGTGAAGACTCGGTGCGCGGCTCATCACCCTGTCTGCACATCCGAGATGAGTGCCCCTTTAGAAGTGAACTCGAGCGTGATTTGTTTTCACTATCCCGCGCGAATTGGTGGTATGTTGAAGTCACCCCGAAAGCGGACTCTCCGTCGATCGTGACCGACTCGGTGCTTTCTAATCTGAAGTTGGCGATAATGCGGAGCTGGAGAGACTCATCCATGAGTGTGTCCCCCTTGGACATGGACCCAAGCAGCGGGCCCGAGTTAATCAGAGCCAATTCAAGCTGGACGAACGAAAAGTTCGTCCCCATCGTGCTGCTTATTCTGGGTGGGGTGTATTGCTCACTGCTGCTGCTGAGCGAACTGCTCCCCTTCGTCGATTTGCCGTTTCACCTGAGCGTGGCCACGGTGGTTCGGGGTTACGGCGAATCGAGCAATCAATTCAGCGACTACTTCAGCCTCCAGATGGCGGGGCAACCCAACGTTCTTTACATCTGGTTCTGTAGCGCGCCGATCTTTCCGAGTGTCGAGTTCGCCAACAAAGTGTACTTCGCACTCTATACCTTCATGCTGCCATTTTCGGTCTTCGCACTGATCCGGACCTTGGGTGGCAACACCTGGTTTTCCGTACTGTCGTTTTTGTACATCTACAACTTCAATACGCACTGGGGGTTCGTCGGCTTCGTCGGTGCCATGCCCGCGGTGTTCTTTCTGTTTACGACGTTGGTACTCCATCTCCGAGCGCCTAGCTGGAAGACCCGCGCAGCAATTGCGGTCGGTTCGTTCGCGCTGTTCTTCATCCATGTCCTGGCCGCAGTATTTTTCTTGCTGACCTATTGGCTGACCTGTCTCTTCGACAAGAGACTCACCGTGCGCGGGACCATTGCATCGGTCGCGCTGACGCTTCCGCTGATCAGTCTGATCGGCTGGTGGTGGCTTGGGACCGAACACAGCGGTGAGCAGACCCTGGTCGAATTCTTGTCGAACTACTACAGCAATCTGTACGTTGGCTCGCTTTATGTCCGGTCGTTTTTCTTCATCTTCGACAACTCGTATCTCGCGGGCCAATACGCCGGATTGGTATTTGGTGGTCTGATCGCCCTGGTGAGCGTGTTGTTCATCGGCTGGGCGTTGATCATGGAGAACGCGGCCATCGTTGCGGCCGTGAAGAACCCTGAACATCAGCCGGCACTCATATTTGCGGGCGCAGCGGCGGGCTGCTTCTGGCTGTTGCCGGAGGGGCTGCCGGGACAATGGGCGCTCAATCAGCGCTTCTCGGTCTACTCGGTTCTGGGGCTAATCGTGCTTTCGAGCGTGATCGACCTCAAACGCATGCCGCGCGAGTGGGTGGTGGGGATCATCGCCGCCGCATGCGTGATGCACGCTGTGCTGTATGCCGATTACTTTCGTGATTTCGGGATCGAATCCGCCGGTTTCACCGATGAGATTCTCCCGGAAGCCGAGGGGAACCGGCTCGCAGGTTTGATCTTGGAACCGCACTTTCGCGGCACGCTCTCGTACCTTCACTTTTCGAACTACTACATCGTGCGCAAGCAAGGCATCGCCGTGAGCCGTATGGTCGACTTCCGTTTCGGCACCGTTCGCCGGAAATTCGAGGACGGCAGGCTCCCCGAAGCCAAGATGCGCTTCGACATGACCCCTGACTACAGCGGCGAATACGACGACATCGACTACCTCGTTGTTCGCGGCGATCTCTCCGCCGACATGCGCGACTCGCTCTTGAACTTCGAAGAAAAGACTCGGACGGGCGATTGGTCACTCTTGGTTCGTCGCTGACGCTTAGTTCGTCACTGACGCCTAGTCGGTTGCCGACTCTTTGCTCGGCGTCGGCGCCAAACCAGTGCGCGGGACGAGGACTGAGATTTCGCCGAAACCGTATGGCGCAGTTCTAGACCAGAGCGATTGCGGCTCCGCGACCGCCGGGATTCGGCCGACGACTTCGTAGCGCGCATCGAGAAGTGATTGGATGCCGCTCGCTTTCGGCCAGCTAGGATGGTCGTACCAGAAGTTGTCGCTGCCGTAGTTGCGAAGCAGCAACTTCGAATAAGCCTGGCGGTCGAAGCGTTCGATGACGCCGGACAAGTCTCCAGTGTCCGTACTTCCGCGTTCACCGATCGGCGACGCACGGTCCTTCATGACCGTATTCGAATCGAGGTAGACGTAGCTTCCCAAATCGAGGAGTACGTCACCGGGGTCCATGCCCGCGAACTCGGCATCGATGGCGGCGAGGTAGCGGTACGCATCCGCGTGCAAGGGTGGCTTTGGGGTGCGCAAGATTCCGAGTCCACTGCCCGCCAACAAAAGCGCGGCAGACGCTGCGATCGCTCCACGAACCCATGCTTCAAGCTGGAAGCGCTCCGCGTTCTCGACTTCGCTTGCCGGCCAGGCGTGCAGCAGCCCCGCCATGAACCAGATCCCGGCAATGAGGGACGCCGGGCCCATGTGATGCCGCATGAAGTTGATGCCACCGGTGTAAATTGCGAGGAGCATGATGATGAGCCACACAAACCACAATCCGAACATCCGATCGAAGTTGCGGGGGCGCATGAGCATGACCGCGCCCGCAAAACCCAAAACCAAATACGCGCGAACATCGATCAAG
Organism: Myxococcales bacterium; assembly: GCA_012960035.1. Classification (GTDB taxonomy): domain Bacteria; phylum Myxococcota_A; class UBA9160; order UBA9160; family UBA4427; genus DUBZ01. Next base: position 35,024 of record DUBZ01000041.1, read on the forward strand.
TGCTGGACACTGCGTGCGGGGACCGACTTGTGCTTCGACAGCACATAGAAGGTCCAATATGCGAAGTCGTCTCCCCAAGCGAGATAGCAGACGCCAATTGCCGCGCAGAGCATCGCGAAGGCGATGCCTCCGTATAGGATTACGCGCTTAAGCGAGCGCGGTCGGTCAAGAAGCAGCAGGTAGACGCAGTAGTACCCACCCCACAACGCGAGGTTTTGCTTGACCAGGAAGCCAACCGCCGGGACGAACAACATGGCAATCAGAATCTTTCGGTCGCGACTATGGGCATATTCGACGAGCAATGCGAACGCGGCGATGGAAACGAGCTGCGCCAAAGCGTCGTTGTGTAGATTGAATATGAATGGGTTCGTGAGGCTGTTTGTCGCGAACAAGAAGAGCAAGCCAAAGAGCGTGATTTCGGCGGCTTTGCTGATGTTGAATTGCAGCGGCGATGTGTTGTCGTTGGGACCCGTGCCCAAGGTGATCAAGCGCTTGGTGGTATGCATCGCGATGACGACCGCCGCGAGCGTATAAACAAGCTGGATGGTCCGCATGGCGGGCAACGAAGTGCTTTGCCCGGTGAGCGACGCCAACAGGTATGTCACAAGTTGGGAGCCCGGGGTGTAGGTGTAGGACTCATTGTTCGCTTCGGCGCTGAATATTGGATAGCCAGCGCGAAACTTCAAAATATCGTTCACAAAGTCAGTTTCTGACCACATCAGAAAGTCGGCGGGGTAGGCGATGTAAAAACTCACGCCAAACAAGTAGGTCGCGACCCCGGCACAGCTCGCCCCCGCGAGTAGCCACATAAAACCGACTGTGGGCTGTGCCTTTGAACCTTGGCGGATCCCATAGATCAGCGCAGGTAGACCCGACAGCAACGCAAGGATTCCATACCTGGCGAGTTTGCCGGTCGTGCCGGGCACGAACTCGTGAATGCCGGCGAGTCCCGCGGCCACCAACGCTGTGCAAACGAAACCCGCGACGCCAACCTTCGCAGCGTCTCTCAGGGCGACTGTTTGCAGCGAGCTCACTCTACTTCCCTTCCAACATGCTGTGCTTGATCACGTACGCAGCAAGCGAATTTGCAGCAAATTCATTGCCATGCGGGTTCCAGTGGGGGTCATCCCGAAACACCAGTGGCGATTTATCGGTTGTCTGAAAGGCGGGCAACAGGTCGAAAATCGGAAAGTCGACGCGACCGCGCGCTTCGTCGAAATAGCGGAAGTATTCGAACTGGAACGGCTCGTCGAGCGCGTAGTCGTCTTTTTCCCAGTTGTCTGGACTCTCGAGTGGGTTCCAGTGATGAAAGCGGGGAGACACCACCAATAGGTATTGGGCTCCGCTTTCGCGCACGGCCTTGGCGGTCTCGATGATATGGCCAAGGCTCTCATCGAAGTAGGACTTGGTGAGCGCTAACGGGTGCCGGTAGTGGAAGTAGCGATTGGTTTCGGTGACGCCGCCGATTTCAAGATCGAAGTTGTAATAGTCGTATGCGCAGTTCTTGCCGACGGCGAAGCCAAGCCGGGGCCCGATCACCTGCAGCGGGTACATCAGCGGGATTTCGAGGGGGGCGACAACGGGGGCGAGGATCTCTGCCACCGCACCGTAGTAATTCGCCGTTCCCGCTTCACCACATTCGGGGCCGGCTCGGGGAAAGACCGTTCGCCCGCTGTCGGTCACCGCTTCTTGCCCATACTTGAAGTCGTCGCCGATATCGGTGGGGTCGAGAACTTGGACGACCAATGTTGGCTTGTAGCGACTTGCGACTTTTTCGAATAAGAGTTTTTCGAGAAGAGGGGCATAACTCACGATCCCCGCATTCAATACGGCGATATCTTGTTCCCCGGTGACCTCGCGCAGGGTCGCTTCGAGAAACGTCGGCATGGAGTTCTCTTGTTGAACGCCAAAGCCGAAGGTGAATGAGTCACCGAGCACGACGACCCGGTTCGCGTGTTCGAGAAATTCGGAGCGCGAATAGTCTGTTCGTAGCCCGTCTTCGTTTGTGACCACGAAAACGGGTTCGTTTTCATAAATGCCGGCGTACATTTTGCGGTTCGGCGCGTAGGCGTGGTGGAGTTCTCGGGACGCGAGGCCATCCCAGTGCAGGAAGCCAGCCGGGACCGCGAGAACCCGCGCGGCAACCTCAAAGAATCCGAGCGCGAAGGCGAAGCTGACGATCGACAGGATGATTTGCAATCGATGTGCGGGCCAATGGGCGACGAGCATGATCAACGCGCATGCGATCACCCAGTACAGCGAGACCGACTGCAATGCGATGTCTCGCGGAATGCCACCGGCGCCCGAAAAACGGTCGAGGGCACCGATGAAAATGATGCCGAGCACAGCCGCCGCACCCAACGTGACCGCGGCCAATACGATCCGCCAGAACCGCGCGCTGGTTTGTTCTTCGTTCGGATTCACAGAGAGCCTCCACTGCGTGCCCAGACCACTGCGTCACCCAAGCGGTCATTGCCCCAGAAGAGTTCTTCTTCGATGCTGAACGTCGGCGCACCAAAGATCTTAAGCTGTGCTGCGCGCTCCGTCTGTTCGCGCAATTGCCGCTTGTTTTCGTCCGAGTCGGCGCGCGCAATGAGGTCGTCCGAGGGCAGGGCGAGTGCGGCAAGGATCCGCTCAAGGGTTGCGGAGTCGGCGATGTCCTGGCCGTCGGCAAAGTTTGCGTGGTAAAGGGCACGGGCGAAATCCGGCAGCCATTCTTCACCGCGTCCGAGCATCGCGACCCGGGTGGCGAGAAGACTATTCATTGGGAACTTGTCCGGCCGACGAAAAGGCAGGCCGTATCCGTCGCAGAGTCGCTCCATGTCGCGCCACATGTAGCGTCCCTTTTGCTCGTAGAGATTAAATGGAGAGTCCGCCCAACCTTGCTGCTTGAAGATGGGGCCGAGCAAGAATGGTTCCCACACGATCTCCACATTGGCCGCTTTGCCCACTTTTGCGACACGTGCGGCCGACAGATAGGAGTAGGTGCTCGCGAATTCGAACCAGAAGTGGATCTTCTTGGGCGCAGATGACGCAGTCGCCGACGCTTTTGACATGGGTTTGCCTAACTCCTCGAATGACCAGCGCTGCGAACGAGCTGAAAAAGTGTTCGCGGATGATAACTTGACTCGACCCGGTTCGAATCGGTAAACAGCGCGAACGAAAACCGGCTGGTCTTGGCCCGCCGGACCCGGTCGGACCGCGATCGACGACCGGACGCGTGAAGTCGACGCTGGAGGTTCGTAGGGTGCAGTGTCCGGCATGCCGCGACGAAAGCCCCGAACAGGTCCGATTTTGCATGCATTGCGGAGTCATGCTGGTGGAGCGCCCTGCGTCCGTGCCGAGGGCACCGATCGCCCACGAAGATCATGCGGGTCGGCTGCTGGACCTGCACGGCGACGGCGATGTCGCACTGCGCGAACTCGAGCGGGCTCGAGACCCCTACGAAAAGCACTGTGCGAAAGTCCTTGCTGCACGCGTGACTGCAGAACTCAGCGACTAACGCGAACGATTCTTCGCGATGGGCGCGGTCAATCGTCCGGTGAATTCAGCACGCGCCAATAGCAAAAGATCACCAGCGCCAGAACCACGCCGATGGACCCGATCATAAAGATCCAACCTGCACTGGTCATCGTTGGCCTCCTGCTTCCTGCGCGTCCCAGCGATTGCCCGCCACGCGGACGAGAAATAAAAATAGGATCAAGACGGCGCCGATCACGCCAACTGTCATAAGCGGGACGCCGCCCTGGGCTAGCCCCTTTACGTAGCCAGGCATCGCGTTGAAGCACCACAAGCCGAAGATCGAAAGCAGATAGACGGGCGAAACATATTTGATCACGAAGCCAAAGATCGAAGGAAGCGTAAGCTCGGCACCTCGCTTTGTTTCTTCGACGCCTTTTTCGATCCCGAGGACCCAGCCGTACAAGATGACCTGTAGGGTTGCGAGCACGAAAATCATGGCTGTGCCGACCCAGAAGTCCATCGTGTCCAGGGCTGCGAGGCCCTTGCTGTTGTAGACGACGAACAACGAACCCGCGGCAGTGAGTAGGCCGAGCAGGGTGACCGACTTGTTGCGGTCGATGTCTAGTCCTTCTTCGAGAAACGCGATGCCGGGTTGCAACATGGAGAGGCTACTCGTGATCGCCGCGAGGAAGAGCATGAAGAACCACAGGAAGCCAAAGAACGATCCGCCGGGCATGTGGAGGAAGACGATGGGTAAGGCGTTGAACCCAATGCCGAACGTGCCGCCCGTGGTCCCGGCTGCGCCCAAGAAGATGAACGCTGCGGGGATCGTGATGAGGCCTGCCAGGCAGACCTCGAAGAATTCGTTGGTCGTCGACGCTGTGAGCCCAGTGAGGACGACGTCTTTGTCACGCTTCAAGTAGCTTGCGTAGTTGATGATGATGCCGAAGCCCACTGACATGCTGAAGAAGATCTGCCCCGTTGCGGCAAGCCAGATGTCTGGGTCCGCGAGACTCGCGAGCCACGATTCACTGCCGCTCATCGGCTTGGGGTTCCACATGAAGCCAAGGCCGTTGAGCACATTTTGATCTGGCAGTTCGGGATTGGGTGTACCCAGGGTCAGGACACGCACCAAGACGATGACCGCGCACACGGCCATCAACGGAACGGCGATTTTGCAGAAGGCTTCAATGCCTTTGCTGACGCCTCGGTAGATGAGAAAGAAGTTGATCGCGAAGACGAAGCCCCACAGAAGGAAGCTGGTGTCGATCGAACCGTTCGACGTGAAGCCGTTGGATTCGATGCCAACGAAGTTTCCGAAGAACGCGGCGCTCTGTTCGCTGTAGAGGGCGGGGTCGCTTCCGAGGTCGATCGAGCCGGTTAAGTAGGCGAGGGCGTAGCCGAGACACCAGGCCTCGATGACGACGTAGTACATGTAGATGACGATCGGAATCAATACACCGAGCGATCCCATGTAACGCCAGCCGCGGGAACCCGCGACCGCGCCATAAATGGCGGGGCTCGAGTGATGCCCCATCTTCCCGCCCATTCGCCCCATCGTCCATTCCGCCCAGCAAATCGGAATGCCGAGGAATAGGAACGCGATGAAGTACGGAATCATGAAGGCGCCGCCGCCGTTTTCTGCGGCCTGGCCGGGGAAGCGCAAGAAGTTGCCGAGTCCTACGGCCGAACCCGCTACCGCGAGGATGACACCGACGCGGCTAGTCCATTGGTTGCGGTCGTCGTGGGCTGCGGTCGTAATCGCGCCTGCGCTGGACGGTCCATCGTCTTGCATCTGCTAGAGCTCCCTCTCCATGCTCGATACTTTGCGGAACGTAATCATCTTATCTGCGTTGTACAACGCTATACTCTTGTCGGTGAACCGTGGTTGGATTCGCGTGGCTTTCATGAGTTCGAGTATGAGTTTGCGTAGGCGTGTGCGAATGATCAGGAGAGCTGGCATTGTGACGTCATACTTCGTCTCGTGATCCGTGCGCGAGGGAAAACCAAGGCGCGCGAACAGAGACTCATAGGGAGCCCCGTAGAGCAGTGGAAAAGGCTGCAGTTTCGGGTTGTTGGATGAGTGCCTCTCGCGTAGTTCTCAATCCCAAGGCGAGCCCCGGGTTTTTGCGAAAGGCCACATTCTGACGATCCCCCGCAACGCGCTCACCCTCGCCCTTCGCATCGTCGGCCTCTTGATGGCCGCGTTGGCGTTCTACCTCATGCTTGGGGTGATCGTTGGACGAACGGCTTCGCATGCCGCACATGATTCATTGGTTTCGTTCTTGGCAGTGGGGGACACGGGCAAGAAACATCGTGTCTTTGCGTCGCTCCTCGAGGGGCAGCTTGCCGTGAGTGGGGACCTCGCCGCCGAAGACCACGCACATCCGGTTGATGCGCTCGTGATGCTTGGAGACAACTTCTACATGCACGGTCTGCGGCGCGAAGAGATCGTTGACCGGGTGGCGACGAACTTGGTTTATCCATATTGCCGCTTCGTTCAACTCGACGGTTCGCGCTCTGCTGAAGTGAGCGAGGCATGCCCTGTCGACAAGGCGTTTCTTCCGAAGCGGCCGATCTATGCGGTGCTGGGAAATCATGACCTTGGAAGTCCTGAAAGCGCTGCGCTGCAACAGGACGTCGTGCCGGAGTTCGTGTCGAATTGGTCGCTTCGCGGTGATGTTGCGGTTGTGCGAGAGCTTGGTCAGGGCGTGAGCCTGATCATGGTCAACACCGAAGTGCGACCACTCCGCGCAAAGGGACGCCACGAACTTGCGCGGGCGCTCGAAGCTTCCGAGGGACCCTGGCGCATAATCGCGGGGCACCGTCCGATGGCGATCGGGAAAGAGGGGAACGCGCCGGAGAAGTTCGACGGGAGTCTCGACTTTGAAGCTTGGGTCGCGGGGGCCATCCGTGAAGCCGGGGTCCACGTACACCTGTATCTCTCTGGGCATCACCACAGTTTGCAAGTTATCGAAGGTGGCGGAGAGCTAGGCCCCGACCTGCACGTCGTGGTGGGGAGCGGCGCGCGCTTGCGCGACATCGTTGGGGACCATCCCAAGCGGGTATTCGAAGCCCCCGAGCTGGGCTTCGGCCGTGTGGATCTTGTGGCTGGCGACGGCGGCGAGTCGCTCGAAGTGTCGGTATTCCAATCTCCGGTGATCCCACTGCTTCGGTTTGGCGGGCCGAAGCGCGTTGGGCAGTGGTCGTTGACTCTGCAAGGCGATCTGATCCGGTTCGAGTAGCAGGGAAGTCGATTCCGGCTTTCCTCCGCGATTCCGGGGCGCTGTTTTCCCAAACTGCACGTTAAAGATAAAGATCTGGCTGAACATGCCCGAAACGCAGTGCAGCAACCAAGTTGGTGCGCGCGTGAGGCCCAATGTTCAAGCCAGTGAGAATCTTGCAGCTTTGTTGAATCCAACGAAATCCCGTATCAAACAGGCTCTAGGGCTCGAGTTCTCAATGCTCGAGCGATCGGTGATCGAGGTCGAGAACACCCGCGAATTGAGGAAACTCTTCGGTTGGAAAAACGAAGCGCTCACCTACGACCCGAAGCGCAACGACTTTGACTACCCCGAAGGACTGAACCTGCGAAGGCTGCATGATGCCGAGGCGGTTGCCAGCGTGATGGCGAATCTGTCCGGGGCCACCGCGCTCGAAATTAGTACGGCTGAGGGCCATATGGCTGTGCTCATGGCGCAGAACGCCCCGGAGTCCACGATCTTTACCATGAACATCCCGCCCGAGGATCTCGAACGTGGTGAAGCTGGAAGCCTGACAACCGGAGCGTTCAGCAAGGATGGAATCGCTGACTACTACCGCGAGCTTGGCTGTGAGAATATCGAGCAGATCTACGCGAACTCGGCCGAATGGCCGCGCGACATCGGCCCGATCGGGGCTGCGTTCATCGACGGTTGTCACGACGCAGAATTCGTCTACGACCAAACGGTCAAGGCACTGTCCATTGCCGAGCCGGGCAGTTTGATCATGTGGCACGACTTCAGTTTTCCCCTGGTCCGGAGCTATCACTGGATCTACGAGGTCTGTGTCGCGATCGAAGAGCTCTATCGCACGAAGATGTTGCGAGGCCCGATCTATCACTTGCGAGATTCGTGGGTCGGCCTTTATCGCGTGCCGCCGGCTGAGTAGGGTTCGTTCAGTCTCACCCGGCAGGATCGTGTGCGAGCCGCCGTCGCTCAATCGTCGCGATTCCGTTCCGATGCGACTCCGAACCCTCAAGAGGATCGTGCAAACAGCCGCCCTTTTTAGTCCAGACGTGGTCTGTCCGCGGCACTCAATCCAAGCGGGGGGGGTGGGAGCTGGGCCGGTCGCGGGCGGCGACTCGGCTGCGTGGACGATGCCGAAGTTCTGGACGGGTATCGCGCGCGAAGATCGGCATCAACCTCGACAACGCGACCGGCTCCATTCACTTCCGAACCTTCGCGTTGCCCGCCAATGGGGTGATGCAGATCTGTGACAACCAATGCTTTCTCGGCCAGATCTTTGAACTCGGAAAAGAAGTCATCGGCTGCAGCGAGATCGAAGAAGTCCCGGACCTCGTTCGCTTTTACCTCGTCAATGAAAGTGAGCGAATTCGAATCGCGACGGCGGTTTGTGAACGCGCACACAGCGAATACACCGAAGTAGAGGTCTTTCGTCGCCAACTCTCGCAGATCGGAGGCTTGCTATGGGGCTTCATAACGAAGCGAAGTCGACGTTGATGTCCCGCGTGTGAGCGATTCTCTTTGGCGCGCGCGGACGACCTGATCTGTCCACGCGCCCTGGTGGCCGGACACGCTTCGGAGCGAATGGGCCGACCGATGCTCGAACTGATTCACGATCAGCTGGGCGACGAGAAGCATCGTGTTGTGTGTTTGGATCGGATGCCGCACGAATCGTTCTACCCGATCATCGATCACGTGATTGTGATCGTGTTACCGTCGCGCAGCGACAGCTTTCCGAATGCTTGTCTCGAAGCGATGGCGCGGGGCAAGCTTGTAGAGGGGACGCGCGGAGCCAGTTTTGAACAATGAATCGACGACAGGGAAAGTGGGTTCTTGTGCGAGATCGACGATCGCCAAAGCTTACAATCCACCATCGAAAGGGCCCTGACACATCCTGATCCTGGGGCCATTGGGGAACGCGCCAAGGCGCGAATTGAAACTTGAAACCCGAACGGGCGGGTGCTGCCCTCGTTCGGGTGGATGAACGGACAGTCGGCCGCGGCGAATTCGCGCGGCCGCGAAGGGGGGGGCGAA
>DUBZ01000041.1:43753-126406 GCA_012960035.1 Myxococcales bacterium
TCTATCAAAAAAGTTTCGATCTGGATCGCAAAATAAAAACACTGCCCACCGCCCACTCCCGGCGCGGCCGCGAGGGGGGGGGGGCGAAATGCGGAAATGGGTCGGTGCGATCGCTGTCGTCGCGGTCATTTTGGCTGTGGTGGTCGCGGTTGCGATGAGCAATCTCGATTCGTGGCTCAACGACAACAAAGCGTGGATCGTGGAACAGATCGAAGCCGCGGTCGAACGCCCGGTTGATTTTGATTCTGTCGGTGTTTCGTTCAGCCGTGGGCTCGCAGTTACCGTTGGGGGCTTTCGCATCGGTGAGGACGAGGCCTTCGGCGATGGCGACTTTCTTAACGTTGGGGCCGCCGAGCTTCGCGTCGCGTTATGGCCCGCGCTTTTCGGCGACATCGTGGTCAACAAGATCTCATTTCGCGATGTGTCGCTTGTCGTGATTCAGACGGAGGGCGGGCTCAGCACCGACAGCGTCGGTGGCACCTCAGAACCCACAGACGAACCCGTTGCAACCCGCGAGCCGGACACGGGCTTGAACGAACAACCCGAATCGAGTCCGGTCAACAGCTTCAACGTTGCGCTTGCAGAGATTCGTTCCGGTCGGCTGCAGTTCATTGACCGTTCCGTGAGTCCGCCCGCGGAAGTCGTCGTCGAGCAACTCGAGTTCGAGACCCGAAATTTTGGGCTCACCAAGCCGCTCGATTTTCAGTTCAGTGGCGAATGGCTGGGCGAAGAAGATGCCAACGTTCGTATCGTCGGGAGCGTTGGGCCCTTCGCGGCAACGCCCAGAGACCAGACACCGGTAGATCTGACGTTCTCCCTGAACCCGATCGTTGTCGAACAGCTGCGCAGTCTGCCCGGAATGGCCGATGCGATCGATCCGAATTTCCCCCTCGACGGCACCATGAAAGTCAGCGGCACGCTAAGTGGAAGCGTCGAGAATCCGCAAGTCGCGCTTTCATTCGACGGAACCGACGCACTCGTGACTTACGCCGAAGACGGACGAAAAGATCGTGGGGTTCCGCTCGGTCTCGACTTTGACGTTGCGATGAAGGGCCAAGACATTGAAATCAGTTCCGCTGAATTCAGACTCGAAGGGGTGAAGCTTCGCGCAAGCGGCACGGTGCAAAACGTGGACGACCCGTTCGTTGATCTCCTGGTCGAAGTGTTTGGCGGCCAGGTCGAAATCGACGGCGGCTGGAATCAGGACGGTGTGCTCGACCTAACGGCGAATATCGACGGTCTTGAACTCGGAGAGATGGCATCCGCGCTTGCGCAAGAAGCCGCGATGGTGCTCGACGGTCAACTCAGCATGGCCCTCACGGTGACCGGCAACGGCACCACCTGGGAAGAGATCAAGCCCGGCCTCGAAGGGCTCGGGACCGCCAAAATTGAAGGCGGGGTTCTGCACGACATCAATCTGGTGGAAGAGGTACTTGGCGGACTGACGGGTATCCCCGGCCTCTCAGGACAGCTCTCGTCGAAATTGGCTGACAAGTATCCGACGCTCTTCAGCACTGGAGACACGCACTTCAAATCAATGCAGGGCAAAGTCGAAGTGCGGGAAGGGCGTGTTCAAATCCTCGGCGTTGAGTTCGATGCGAAGGACTTTGGAATGAACGGATGGGGGAGCGTGTCCCTCGACGGTGAGTTTGACTTGAATACACGGCTGGTGTTTGCCGAGCGGCTTTCAGAAGACTTGATCGACGAGGCAAAGCTCTTGAGCTACTTGCGTGGTGAGACGGGGCTCGTCGAGTTGCCGATCGCCATTACCGGCGCGTTCCCCGAGATCAGCGCCCGACCCGACACGGGTGCCATCGCGAAGAAGCTCGGCGGTGGTGCCACGAGGGACAGGGTCAAGAGGTCCTTGAGCAAGTTCGTGAAAAAGATTAAGAAGAAGAAAAAGAAAAAGAAAAAGAAGAAGAGCGGCATCCCCGCCAGTGCCGACGACGGTCGGGACCTACTTGAGAACCTGCTCCGATAGACATCGTGAAGTTGTGCGATTCGATTTCTTCGGTCGAAAAGCCGCGAAGAAGATGCGCGTGAACTCGCGCACGGAATCTGCGGTGGGCGAAGAGAGGCGGGTGGGAATTTCCGCTTCCAGTTGGGCGAACAGACTTGCGCGGTTTTCGCAGTGGATGAGGGTCATCGGGTCTCTGGGAACCGGCGCTGCTGACTCATAATTCAGATGACCGGAGCGGGGGGTTGAGCCCCGCGAATCAGTCCCGCTCCGCTGGCGCCGGGGCAGGTGCAAACGAGATAGACCTGGCCTTGGAACCTCGATGTTCGGCTCGCCGCGCACCGGCTGAGGGGGCGCGAGGCGACGATGATCTGCACGTGATTTGCCATTCGGACGCACCCTGAAGTTGAGGTCCCGATGGGTCTTCTCGCCGCAGGTGATTCGCGCCGGTATCGAATGGATCGGCGGCTGGCAACGTCGCAGGTGAAAGCTGGGAACCCCAAAGGAATCGGGCGCAGAATGACGAAGTAGCTGGAGCGACTGTTGATGAACCAAGTGACGAGGCACGTCGTCACAATGAGGAAGGCGTTCGCGCTGGACGCGCAAGAACCGGAAATGTACGCTTGGCCACGAATGTTGATATTGCGAGTAGAAGAAGCAATAGAAACAAAAGAAGAAGAGGAAAATTTTTGATGTCCGCAACGATTCAGTCTCAGAACAAGATTCAACGAGCAACCAGAACGTCCCGGCGCGGGCTTTTGCGCGCCGCCGTCGCAATGACCTGCATGATGGGCCTAGTGCTTGCGGGCTTCGCGGGGAGTGCCTCGGCCAAAGGCAAGTACAATGGCAAGAAGCGGGGCGTGTACTTGCTCGGACAGGCGAAGGCGGATTCTCAGGTTGGAGAAAAGCCCGACGGGTACCTCGGTCTCATCGATGAGAAGGCGTCCGAAATGATCAAGAAAATGGTCATCGATACGAACGAGCGCCGCAAAGCACGCTACGAAGACGTGGCGCTCAGGCGCGGCTCGTCTCTTGAAAGCGTGCTCGAGATGGCGGGCGAGAAACTCGCTGCGATGGCGAAGACGGGCGATATGTTGCTCGATGCCAATGGAATCTGGACAAAGAAGAAGTAACCGCATCTCCGTACCGACCGGAACGGAAACCAAGAGCGAAGGTCGACTAGCCCACACAAATTGGAATCAGCCGAACAAGTGGTCGAATGTGGACATGCTCGACTGATGTTCGCTTTCATCGGTCGTGAATTCCGATAGACTTAGCTCCCATGCGAATCGCCTATACCGATCAACAAATCGAACTTCGTGACGAACTGCGCGAGTATTTCGCCAAACTGATTACGCCGGAAGTTCGCTCGGAACTCGGCGCGATGGAAGGCGGCAAACTCTACCGCGACATCATCAAACAGATGGGTGGAGACAACTGGCTTGGCGTCGGTTGGCCCGAAGAGTTTGGTGGGCTGGGCAAGACGTGGGTTGAACAGCAGATCTGGTTCGACGAAGCCATGCGCGCCGGGGCACCGATCCCGTTCGTCACGATCAACACCGTGGGCCCGGCACTAATGGAGCTGGGCACCGAAGAGCAGAAGAAGCGCTTCTTGCCAGGCATTATGAGTGGAGACCTTCACTTCGCCATTGGCTACACCGAGCCAGACGCCGGGACCGATCTTGCGACCCTGACCACGACGGCGGTCCAGGACGGCAGCGATTTCATCGTAAACGGCACCAAGAGTTTCACCAGCGGCGCCGACGATGCGGACTACATCTGGCTCGCTTGCCGGACCGACTCCGAAGTGCCAAAGCACAAGGGCATTTCGATCCTCATCGTCGATACGAAGGCCGAAGGTTTTACATCGAGTCCGATTCACATCATCAACGGGGGTCATACCTATATGACCTACTACGAAAACGTTCGCGTGCCTGCAGAAATGGTCGTGGGCGAAGTGAACCTCGGGTGGAAGCTCATCACATTGCAGTTGAACCATGAGCGGGTCGGACTCGCGGCTTTTTCCAATGCCGCCATTCGTCTGCTGCACGAAACGATCGACTGGGCTCGGGACACCAAAGACGAAACCGGAGAACGCGTCGCAGACAAGCCCTGGGTGCAGATGGCCCTTGCCGAAGCGTATTCGTTGCTCGAAGCCATGAAGGTGACCAACTGGAATACTGCGGCTGGCTTGGAAACGGGTGACCTCGACCCCGCGCACGCGTCGGCGGCAAAGGTCTTGGCCACCGAATCGGTGATCGACGTGTTTCGTTTGCTAATCGAAGTGCTTGGCAGTTCGGGCACTCTGAAAGAGGGCTCCCCCGGAGCGGCACTTCACGGTCACCTCGAACATGAGGTGCGCCTTGCGACCGTCAATACATTTGGCGGTGGTGTCAACGAAGTGCAGCGCGAACTTGTCGCGATGCTTGGTCTGCGGATGCCCAGAGCGCCGCGCTAACCGAGCCGTTTTTTGAGTCGGGCGCACAAGTCCGCTTCTTAATGAATTTAGATGTCGTGACGCCGTCAGCTACCGCTATCGCGTACACGACAGGAGTTGAAATGGATTTTGCATTCACCGAAGACCAGGAGGCGGTCCGCGATCTGGCCGGTCAGATTTTCACCGACGCTTGCAATCACGAACGTTCGCGTGAGCTCGAAGACGCCGGCGCGTGGATGGACGACAAGCTTTGGAGCGAACTCGCCACCTCAAACCTGACAGCGGTCACCGTGCCTGAGAGTTGCGGTGGCAGCGGCCTCGGTCTTACCGAGTGCGCGCTCATGCTGGTGGAAGCCGGGCGCCACTGTGTCCCTGCGCCACTGTTCGAGACCTTGGTCCTGGGTGGCTTGCCGATTGCGAAGTTTGGCAATCCGGAACAACAAAAACGCTGGCTCGGCCCCGTCGTCGATTCCGGCGCGGTACTCACCGCTGCGTTGTCGGAACACGGGAGCAGTGACCCTTCGCGCCCCAAGCTTAAGGCAACGCGAGACGGCGATGGTTGGCGACTCGACGGAGAGAAGTTTTCGGTACCTGCCGTGGGCAAAGCCAGTTGCATCTTGGTTCCTGCGTCGATAGAAGGTGGCAAGGTCGGCGTGTTTCTCGTGGCCGGCGATGCAGCCGGACTTGAAATCGCAGAACAGCGCTCGATCAATTGGCAGTTGCAGGGGCTGGTCAAGTTCAACGGCGTGACGGTGTCCGACGCTGACATACTTGGCGATCCCGACACCGGCGCTGACATCGTCAACTGGATCGTCGATCATGCGCGCCTCGGGCAAGCCGCGCTTTTGCTTGGCGTTGGCGAAGAAGCATTGAAGCGCACGGCGATGTACCTGTCGGAGCGAAAGCAGTTCGGTCGACAGATCGGAAGTTTCCAGGCCGTACAGATGCGCTGTGCCGACGCGTACATCGATCTCATGGGCATGCGATCTACGTTGTGGCAGGCAGTTTGGCGTGTTGATACTGGCATTCGTTCCGGGGCGGAAGTTCGCGCAGCCAAATGGTGGGCTTCTCGGGCCGGCGACCGGGTCGTACACAGCGCACAGCACTTGCACGGGGGGATCGGGTCCGACATTGACTATCCGATCCATCGCTACTTTCTCTGGGCGCAGTATCTGAAGTCACAGCTCGGCGGTCCGAGCCAATTGCTCGCGGAGTTGGGTGCATTGCTCGTGAGCGACGATCAACGTCCGAGCCTCTAAAAAAGCCACGGCCGCCCAAGTTCCGAGCCACCTATTCTACGTAGCCTAGAGCGCGTAGTGCCTCGATCTGATCTGGAGTCCGGCCCGGTGCGACTTTGGGACCCTCGAAGCGTTCGCCCTTCAATCCGCTCGTCGGTAGACCGACTGGGTCGGGGTCGGCTTCAAACCAACCGAGCAACGTGTTGGCTTTGCCACCGAGTCTCCATTCGATTGGATTGACTTCGCCTGGGTCAGCAACGAGGTCGAAGCTTCCGCTGGCAACGACATCACCTGCCCGGTCGACACTGGTGAACCATTTGTGTTGACCGCTGACGAGCGCCCGGTGCTGTCGGTAGACCCACTTCCCCACACCCGCTTGATTAAACCCGCCCGCTTCGAGAGAAATGGAGTCCGTATCCGATCGCGATGCTACGGGCTTTCCGTCGAACGACTTTGAGCGAGGAGCGAGGGGATAATCGATCATGCCGAGTAGCGTGGGAGCAACATCAGCTAGAGACACGGGCCGGTCGACGATGGCACGGTTCCCGCCCGGAACGCGGACCAAGAGCGGTACCCGCATGACCGAGTTCCAGACTTGGTGCCCATGGTTGAAGTACACCTCGTGTTCAATCATGGTTTCGCCGTGGTCCGCGGTCAGCACGACGATCGCGGTCGCGCCGTAACCCAGAGCGTCATAGGCCGCGAGGAAGCGTCCGATTTCTCCGTCCGCATAGGCGATTTCTTCGTCGTAACGATCGATGTACGTCTTGCCGTCAGTGACCCCTGGCTTGCGCTGGTATGCGATCACACGTCTGAGGTCGATCGGTTGCGGCGTGTCGTGGTCAAAGGTCGCGGTCTTGGCGTCGATCGGTCGTTCATAAGGGCCATGGGGGTCGATGTAGTGCAACCAAAGAAAGTGGGGACGCTCGCTGTCAGTTCGTTCGTTTAACCAGGCGAGGCCCGCATCGGTCGTGCGCGATGCTCGGCGTTCGTAGACTTTGAGATTCTCTTCGCGTTCGTCGACAAAGTCGTCGTACATGTCGAAGCGCGTGCCTAGCCCCGTGGCTTCATTGGTAAGGACAACGTTGGAAACGACGGCTGCGGTTTCGTAACCCGCCGCACCCAGGAAGTCTGGAAGCACCGGAACGGCGGCCGGGATCCGTTGGTAGAACTGGCGCACGCGATGCCGGCTCGGGTACAGACCCGACAATAGGCTCATGACGCTGGGTGGGGTGTTCGCCTCGGCGGAATAGGCGTTGTTGTATACGGTGGCGTCCGCGAAGTATGCGTCGATCGCCGGGCTGGTGGGGCGTTCGTAGCCGTAGATCGAAAGGTGATCGGCCCGCAGCGTATCGACGCTGACCAATAAAATATTCGGGGTCTTCGCGAGCTCTACGCTTGGCTGTGGCTCGGGGCGAGAAGCTTCGATTGGAGCGGGAGGCGTTTCTGATGGTTCGGCGTCCGTGTGCGCTGCAGTAGCCGACGTGCCTGCGGCCGGGGGCGCAGGCGCATTCGTGTTGCCGTCGCAGGCGGCGGCAAGCAAGAACAGGAAGATTGCGAGTGCGCTGCGTGCGAAAGCGAAACTCGTCGTCGATGTGAATTGGTTCTGCATACGCGGGGCGCTTATCATAGCCTCCATCCGGACATCTCGATTGCGTTCGAGTGTATTGCGCGGACGCCCAAGGAGTTCATGGTCAATCTAGCCCGCAAACCCATGTCATTGCTCGCGCCCACGCTGCTCGTGGTCTTTGCTTGGGCATTCGTCTTTTCGGTTGGCGGCGCGTCGAGTCGCGTCATGCAGAGTTACCACGGGCTGCATCACAGCGCCTATGTCTACCAGATTGCGAACGGGCTGACGCCACCCACCAATCCGTCGAGCCTCGAGATGCCGGCGAATTTTTATTGGCTCTGGCACGCGGCGCTTGCCTCCTGCATGGCGACCTTCGATGCGACGCCGTTTGAAATGAGTTTGGTGAGCAATGCCATCGGGCTCTCGGGGTTTTTGTGCGCCATGTGGTGGTTGCTTGGGGCGGTCATCAAGCGGCCGGGGTTGCGCCTCGCCGCCTGTGGTTTGCCCTTCTTTATTTTGAATCCGCTCGGCTTGATCCAGTTCGATCTTCGGCTTGCGAGTGTTTGGATCCCCGAAATTTTGAACGGAAGTAACGCGGTAGAAACCGGGCTCTTCGACCATCTGGTTGCGATCGCGCGCCATCATTCGTCGCTTCAGATGACCGACAACGGCCTGGCGCCGCTTTTTCCGCGCGTCGGTTTTTTCGAATCTGTGCAGCTCAGTGATCGCCCGGGGCACTTGATCAATAAGTTTTTGAACTTCAACAGCTTTCCACTTGCGCTCGCGCTGTTTGCGTCGGCGCATGGGCTGCTTCGCGGAGCCGGCAACCCGGTGGCTCGGGGCGTTGCGCTTGGCTTTGTGACCGGGTGCATGGCATTGGTGAGTCCGCTTCCGGTCGCGGCCTTCGGAATGACCGTCTTCGCGATGTTGCTTGTTTCCGGCGCGAAACTCGCCGGCCCGGCGGGTGGGGAGCCCCGCTTTCCATCGTCAGTGTTGTGGCCGGCCGCGGGGAGTGCGATTGGCGTCGTGTGCGCGCTCCCATTCATTTTGCCCGTGGCGTCTGCCTATCAAGGTTCCTTCGTGGTGCTCGGTCCTGGAACAGGGCTCTTTCGTCATGCCGCCGCCCTCGGTTGGGCGCTGGTCCCGAGCATCATCGTCATGCTCTTTGGCTTCTGGCTGCGCCGCGAGTTGAGTGCCCACGCAAAAGTCGATGCCCTGAGCGTTCTGTTTTACGCGTTGGCCGCCCTGTGCCTCGTGACCCCGAGTGAAGATCCGAATGAGTACAAGATTGTCTTGCTCTGCGCGCTTCCAGCTTCGCTGCTTGCAGTTGAAGTTGGGCGCCTGCTGTGGGCTCGTTATGGAGAAGGACGCGCGCGGGCGGTCGCGCTGCGGCGCACGTTCACCGCCGCTCTCGTCGTGATGTCGCTGCTGCCAGTTTCAATCATCGCCTTGCTGTATGTCGCTTCGCCCTGGGCCAGCGAAGAGCCGTTTCGATTCGAAGGCGAAGTGACCTCACTGGGGAATCAAAGTGATCCTAGAAGCCAAGAACTCGACGCGGCTTACACATGGTTGCGGTCTTCGACCCCGACCCGCGCCGCGGTGTTGGTTGAGCCGGTCGCCAAAGACGTGGATCGCGTTCCGGTGGTCGCCCAGCGTCGCGTTGTCGCGCAGCTGGCCTCGCCATTCACGCACTCGATCACGCATCACGCAGCGCTGATCGACGCGGTACAACGCGTGGTGCGTGCCACATCACGCTGTCGTCTCGAGGAAGCCGACCTAGCCCCCTTGCGTGACATTGGGCTCGCTTGGGATGCAGACCCCTATGTCTTGATCGACCGAAGTGAAGGGGCGTCGGCGTGTCGCCCGCGAACGACGTCGATTCTCGACCTCGAATTCGTGAACACTTCTGTTGCCGTGTATCGCTTGACCGGGATTGCGCACGGCGTCAGTGGGGAGGGTTCTGCCCCTTCACGATGAGATCGGCTTCCAGTTGTTCAGCGAGGAGTAAGATCCCGGGGTCGGCGCGGTCCGACAACAGATGTCCTTCGCACACGAGCCCCGCGCAGCACGCCACTAGAACCGATACAGCACACCGAGCCCAATCGAGACGTGGTCAAGGTCTTTCACATCGCCGACGGTCCACACGTAGGTGGCCTCGGCGGTCACAGCAATGTGATCGTTGTAGTAGAAGTCAACGCCCCCGCCCCCGCGAAACTGCCAGTCTGCGTTGCTCTGACTGATCGAGCTACTCCGGTCGCGATGCTTCACGATCGTTGCCGCGATTCCGAGGCCCCCGAGCACAAAGGGCTGAACCCGCCCGCCCAATGGATAGATGCGGGTATTTGCGCCGGTGCTGATGAGCTGCAGGTCCTGTCGTTCGTCGGGAAAAAAATCGTCGATCCATTCGAACTCCAACTCAGCGGATACCCACTGATTGACCCGTTGGCCGACGCGGAAGTTGAACCCGGCCGTGTCCTCGGCGCCCGCCTTGCGATTGCTGCTGGGCCAGGCTTCTGCCACGTAGACCCCCGAAACCGAGACATAGGTTCCGGTGCGAGAAAAGTCGGAATTCGATTCGTCGTCCGGATCTTCCGCAGCCGCGGTCAGGGCGAGCCCGAACGTGGTGAGCATGGCAACCCATGTGGCCAGCAGCAGACTTCGAAGCGCGCGCATCCGATCCCCTTCGGTAGTTCCCGCGCTCAGGCGGGCTTGAGAGTCACCTAACCCTACCACTTGAGAGCGCGGGCGTGTCGCGGAATCGTCGGTACTGAATGCAACCGGGCCGGCGAATTTGGGGCGCTAGCGTGCTGGCGCGCAGAGCAGCATTCGGGCAACGAAGGCTTGGATTCGTTCGACGAGGATGTCGGAAGAATCGTCTACTTCGCGATGGAGCCAGTCCGCGAGCTGAACCTGGTAGACGGCGCTCACCATCTTGACCAGGAGTTCCGGATCACCGTCTTCGAACACACCTTCGTCGATGCCGCGCTGGATCGTCTTGGCTTGCTCGCTCACGTTGGCGTGCCAGTGGTCGGGGGTCGGCTGCGGCATGTCTCCGGATCCGACCGCCCAGGCGTTGCCTTCGCGCAGGTGAATTCGCAGAAAGTCTGGGTTCGCGAGCAGGTATTCGACGGTCACCCGAACTCGATTCATCATGACCTTCAGCGGAGGCCCTTCTGAAACGGCGCTGGAGAGGGCCATGACCTCGTCAATTCGCTGATTTCGAATCGCCGCAAAGAGTTCGACTTTGCCCGGAAATGTTGCGTACAGGGTCTTGAGCGAGATCCCCGCTTCGAGGGCGACCTCGCCCATCCTCGCGTCCGCAAAGCCTTTTTTCGCGAAGACGGCCTCGGCGGCCTGGGTGATGACTTGCCGGTACATCTTGCGGCGCGCTTCGCGAATGCGGTTATTGGGCGCTGACTTTGCCATAGGGCTCCACTTCGACGCGGCCAAAAGGGGACGACCGTGGCCTGGACGCCATTATGCCTGCCGGCAAAATAATTGCGGCTCGCGTTTAGAAAACCTCGCATTCGTATTGGATAATTATTATTATCCATCCGAATCGCCCGCTGGCTCCAGGTGTTTAAGTCCAACGCGGTGCCCAAACGTACTTCTGGAGCTTGTGGGCGATTGTTTTGTCTGAGGCGCGCGAGTCACGCCTGATTTTTATTTCGACGCTATTACGGGTTGTCGGTTTCCGTCCGCGCCTTACGAAGGGCCGCGCGCCGCAGCTTCCCGGCGTCGTCGCGCAGGCGCTCGCGTACGAACTCGAATGTGCTCGGGATCTTGTAGTGGACAAGATTTGAAGCCACGTGATCGCGAAGCGCAGCCGGCTCCAAGTCGTTCGCGCACTCGATGATCGCGTGGATCGCCTGCCCGAGGTCGTCGTCGGGTAAGCCGATGATCGCGCTACTCGCGACGCCGACAAACGCGTCGAGTACCGCTTCGATTTCGGCCGGGTAGATGTTCCGTCCAGCGGACAAGATCATGTCGCTGCGACGGTCGCCCAGGTAGAGGTAACCGTCGGCGTCGAGGTAGCCCATGTCTCCGACCGACTCCCATCCGTCATCGGTCGTTTGTGCCTGTGCGCCGACGTACTGGTATGTCGAGCCGGGGCCGCCTGCGGGCATCATGTAGATCTCCCCCATGGTTCCGGCCGGGGCCTCGTGGCCGTCGTCATCCAAGATCTTGATCTTTGCCCCACCCACCGGTGTGCCGACGGAGCCAGGATGTTCAAGCCATTCACGGCCGGTGATGAAGGTGCCGCCGATGCGTTCGCTCGGACCAAAGGCTTCGTGCATGACGTCGGCTCCCAACCAATCGATCCAATTTCGCATCAACCATGCAGGGCAGGGCGCGCCGCCCGTCATCACGAATTCGAGCGATGAGACGTCGAAGGCTTGGCGTTCTTCTGCGGGCAAGCGCCAGATGCGGTGCATCATCGTCGGCACCAAACCGAGGCGGTCGACACTGTGCTTTTCGACGAGTTCGAGTGTGCGACGCGCGTCGAACCGTTCCATGCTGACCACCATGCAGCCGGCGAATAACGCCTGCCAAGCAGAACTCCACGGGGCCGCGTGATAAAGGGGACCGGGCACCAACACTGCACGTTTGGCTTTGAATATGGCCGATGCGAAGTTCTCGTCATAGACGGCTGGGTTCGACGCCACGATCAGTTTTGGAAGACCCGTACTTCCACCCGACGCCATCGCACGTTCGTTGGGCGGGATCTGATCCGGAAGCGGAGCATCGGAGAGATCGTCGCTCGGCTCGAAGCCAACCGGGATGCAGGAGACACCGCTGTCGTCGCTGTCGGCGCCGATGATCAGCTTTGGTTGAGCACGTGCGACGATGGCGCGGCGCTCCGGGGCCGCAAGCCGATTTGAAACTGGATTCGGAACCGCGCCCAATCGCCACACCGCGAGGCACGCGACAAAAAAATCGACACAGTTCGGGAGTGTGATCGTCGCCCGATCCCCGAAGCCGAGACCACGAGCGGCGTACGCACGCGCCAGCCGGTTCGCGGATTTGTCGAAGTCGCCGCGCGTCAGCGCACCGTCATCGCAGATGATCGCGGGCGCATCGGGGGCTGCGATTGCCAGGGCTTCCAATCGAGCCCCGTAACTTTGTTGAGCCAAGCGGTGACCTCGAAGCGGGTGGGCGGGTTTCCCGGGCGAGTCTATCGCGTCGCGCCCCGGGCGCTTTCGACGTGAGGCCGTCACCTCGCGTTCGGTGGCCGCGCATGGCTACAAGCTCATGGCTTACCAGGACGAGGACGAATTCGAAGCGACGATTGTCGCAGTGGCCCGCGACCTGGCCCGAGCCGGCTCCGACTTGGCGCGGTGAATCGCTGGATCGCCGGGCAACATTCGTGGTTACGACCAGATCAAGGCCGATCGCCCCGACGCTGCGGGGATCGAACGCGAAGCCCTGATTCCTGCATCGCGCGAGGGACGCGACCCGAAATAACTCGGACATCAAGCTTCGCTGCGGTTGTCCTATGTTCTGCCGCCGTGAAGATGACCCCTCGAAGAAACGTTGTGTCCCTTGCCGTTGCACTGATCGCAGCCGCCGGTTGCGTCTTCGCGACCCACGCCGCCGCCCACACCAAGAGCATTTCGTATTCGAGCTGGGTCTTCAGTGAAGACGGCGCGAGTGTTCGCGTGCGCGTCTCGCTACTCGAGCTTTCGCGACTGGGTGTCGTCATAAACGGCGAAATCGACGACGAGCAAGTCGGCGGTTACCTTGAGGATCGGCTGCGTTTGTTTTCGGGCGGTGAGCGCTGCGCTGCGGCGAACCCGGCAAAGCAGGTCGGTGCTCCCCAGGGTTGGGTGATCTTCGAATGGCAATCGAGCTGTGCGGTGTCGGGCGAGCAGGTAATCGAAAGCTCGATCCTGCTCGATGCGGCGCCGAGCCACATTCACTTTGCGCGGGTGCACGCCAGCGACGCACCGATGCGCGAGCGCGTGCTCAGCGCGCGCGAACCGAGTTGGTCGGTTGAGGACGAATCGGGCGATGCATCGGGGCAAGCGCAGGCGGGTACGTCTGTCGCCGGCTACGTGCGGATCGGTGTCGAACACATCGGTTCCGGTTGGGATCACCTCGCGTTCGTTTTTGCGCTGTTGCTTCTAGCGGGAAGCGCCCGTGAGGTTGCGCGCTTGGTCACGGGCTTCACCCTGGCGCATAGCGTCACCTTGGCGCTCGCGGTGTTGGGTGTGCTGAACCCCGAGCCCGCGCCGATCGAAGCGCTGATCGGATTCTCCATCGCGCTCGTGGCCGCAGAAAATACTTGGCTCATCGCGGGGCGCGGTTGGTCAATTCCTTCCGTCGCGGTTCTTGGACTGCTCGCGATGATGGGCTTGTCGCTCGCCGGCATGGGTCTCATTCCCTGGATGATCCTGTTCGGGATCGCGCTCTTCACGGCCTGTCACTTTGGCCTGCTCGCAACCGTGCAATCGCCCGCAAATCTCCGCGTGGCTGTCGCCTTCGCTTTCGGTTTGATTCATGGGTTCGGTTTTGCGGGCGTTCTCGTCGAGATGTCGCTCCCGACCGACCGGTTGATCGCCGCTTTGTTCGGCTTCAACGTCGGCGTCGAGCTAGGACAGTTGGCGGTCGTGGCTCTGGTTTGGCCGGCGCTCCGGTTGCTTGCGCGGCCTTCGACGGCGTGGGTTCACGGCTGGACTACCGAACTGGGCTCGGCTGCGGTGTGCGGGCTCGGGCTGTTTTGGTTCGTGACCCGCAGCTTCGCTTGAAAGTTTGAGCGGGATCGTTCAGCATTGCGTCCATGTTGTTTTCCCGAAAGCCCGTTGAAATTCCGACCGCCGAAGAGGCCCTTCCTGGCCGAAGTGAACCCTTGCCCGTTGCCGGCGTCCACGCCGTAAACGGCAACCCGACCGTGCCCCCCTTCGAGGGGATGGAACAGTTGATCGTCGGGATGGGTTGCTTTTGGGGGGCCGAACGAAAATTTTGGGAAGCGCCCGGTGTCTTCTCGACCGCGGTGGGTTACGCGGCGGGCCCCACGCCGAACCCGACCTATGAAGAAGTCTGTTCCGGACGCACCGGGCACAACGAAGTGGTGCTCGTGGTCTATGACCCCAAGCTGACCAATATCGAGGCCATGCTCGCTGTCTTTTGGGAGTCGCATGACCCCACCCAAGGGATGCGTCAGGGCAACGATGCCGGCACGCAGTACCGCTCGGGGATCTACGCGTTGAGTGCGACGGACCGCGCTGCAGCCGAGCACAGCCGCGACGTGTTCCAGAAGGTCGTGAGCGAAGCGGGTGGGCCAGAAATTACGACCGAAGTGTTGGACGCGCCGACGTTCTACTACGCCGAAGATTATCACCAGCAGTACTTGGCGAAGAATCCGAATGGGTACTGCGGCCTTGGCGGGACGGGTCTTTGTTATCCGCCGCAGTAGTCCGCCCCGGAGTTCGCGCGTTACCAGAAGTAGTGATTACTCGACAAATGCGCGCGCACCGCGGCTTCGAGGTTCGCGTAACGCTCGGCGCTCGCAACGCGCTTGACCCGTTGCATGGGGAGCGGCTCGGCGCCGCCATTGCCGTACGCAATGAACTCGCGATTGAAGGTCGCAGTGTTCGTGGAGCGAAGGTAGTTCCAGAGTTCAGGATCGCGGTCGTCGGTCAAACGAAACTGATGTCGTAGCCGGAAGAAGGCGTGAAACTCCAAACGGTTGACCATGACTTGGGCTGCGCTGCCCGCGAGCAGCACCGCGATGACGCTCGCCGCCACGATGATGCGAAGCCAACCCGGTTCTAGCGTGCGAAGTCGATCGAATACGATCAGCGCTGGAAGCGACACCACGGGAAGGCCAAAAAGTAAATAGCGCGCGCCGTAACTCGCTTCGCCGGTCCAGTAGGTGTAGTTGGCGTAGATAAAGAACATGGTCAGAAAGAGGGCCCATGCCACGACGAGTTCGAAGCGATGACGCTTCCAGAACGCGCGCATCCCGAGAAGAGCGATCGCGAGCATGGGGAAGTGGATGAAGATGCTGAACCGGGGTGAGAACAAGTAAGCCGGCAGCGAATTGGCGAGACTTCCGCCGAAGAGATTGGTCTCGCGCTCGTAGCCCATGTTCGTGGGAGAGCCGAACTTCAAGTTGTTGATCCAAAGAAGCACTGCCAGAAGGATGAGCAGCGGAACGACGCCGCAGCGCACGTAAGTGGTGAAATTGTTGCGCACGTTAGAAGTGAAGTGGGAGATCGGGTTGGCAGCTCCATCCCAATCCGCGAGCGCGATCGCGACACCGAAGATTGCGATGAAGGGAAGGAATGCCGTTTTTACGGCGCAGAGCAGGGCGAGGAAAATGACGCAACAGAGAAGCGTTCGAGGTTTCACCTTCGCGTCTTTTTTGGCTTCCTCGACGCATCGGACGAGATACAGGAAGGCCGCCGAAAACAACAGCACCTGATAGATCTGAGACGACTGC
This sequence comes from Myxococcales bacterium, assembly GCA_012960035.1. Lineage (GTDB taxonomy): Bacteria > Myxococcota_A > UBA9160 > UBA9160 > UBA4427 > DUBZ01. The sequence continues at coordinate 59,402 of DUBZ01000041.1, forward strand.
GCCCTGGAGTAGTGCCAAAGATACGTCGAGTAGAGACAAGCGAGCACGAAGACCGCGGCGGTCTCACGACGGGGTGTGAAGTGATTGGCGAGCTGATAGAGCACCGTCGCGAGCAGAAGCGTCAGCAGCAAATTGAAGCCATTAAACAGCTCGACGCGCCGAGTGATTTCGAACGGACCTGTAGGCTTGCCGAAGATCGAAGTGGGTGAGTCGGGAGGGCGGCCGCCGAAGATGAAGCGCTCGGCCGCGATCGGGATTGCGTAGATCCAGGTGTTCGCGATGCCGTATTTCGAATACCATTTCCCCGAGTTAGGGTTGAATACGAAGTACGGCGCACCCGGTGGCAAGCTTTCCGCGACACTCGCGCGCACTTCGAGGGTGCCTCGATAGACCAGAGACTCGGCTTCCATCTCCCATGCGATGACGTCGCCGTCGTACCGCACTGCCGGCATCGAGAACAGGCTGACCACGAAGACCGCTCCGAGCAGGACCGCGAGTATGGAGTCGCGACCGGACGTCACTGGCGCGCTCCCCGGTGCACTTTCCGAATTGACCGACTCGCTCATATGTGGGCCCCGAAGGCTAAGATCAATTGCGCCACGAAGTAGAACGGCAAGCCCCAGGCGCCGTTCCAGAATCCCGGAGCGACAAACTTGTCGCGCGCGACGGCAAAGTCCGAAAGATAGAAGAGCAGGGCACCCACGAAGATGTCGGGTCGATCGTGGAGCGAAGCGGCTCCCGTTGCGGCCACGAGCATGCTCGAGATGACGATCGTGTATGCGAGCACTGGAACGCGCATGTCCGTATCTACGTTGGGTGTGAGCCAGCGCAAAACCGCTCGGCCGATGACGACGACGGCAACGAGCGCGATCCCGGCGGCTTGGAAGTCCACGCCAATCGAGAGGAAGGCGGCGGCGTAGGCGACGTGTCCGAGCAAAAAACTGACAAGTCCGGCCTTGAAGGTCTTGTCGTTGTTTTCTGGGATGAGAAGAACGTCGCCGGCCATGGAGAGCACGAGGCCCAATAAAATAACTGCGCCGTAGGGGGTGTTGAGCGCACCCGTGACCAATGCGAGGACGACGAAGCCGGCGGCCGCGATGGGCTTGGAGATCCAAACGCCTAGGTGCGAGCCGCGGCGCTTGGCGATCAGCAGTGCGGCGAGGGCGAAGAGAGTTGTAGCAGTTGGGAGGGCGGGGTCGATCGCAGGCATCCGTTCATGCTAGCGGAAGACGCCAGCGATACTGAGTGGCACCCCGCTCCGTAGGAAGCGGGGTGCCCGAGCTAGGCGTCGCTCCTCAGAAGTCGCGGGTAACCTTGCCGTAAAACATGCGCGGGATCTTCGTGCCGGAAATGAACTGCTCCGAGTTCCATTCCTTGTGCTCCGCGTCGAGGAGGTTCTCGACGGTGAAGGCAAGGGGCACGTTCTCCGCAGCGTTCCAAGCCGTTTGAATATCAACCTTGGGGTACGCGTCCAGGCTGTCGCCGAATACGTCCGCGACTTTGCTGGTGATCACGTATGCCGCGGCCGGAGCTTCGAAAGCGCGTTCAGCCTTTTTCGAGACCGACGTCAGCTCCATCGACATGAGATCTTCGAGGTCGAAGGACGCGAGATCGATGTCCTCCTCCGCTGCGACGACACCGCCATTCAGCACGCAGAGCGAACAAATCGCCGTCATCAAAAAGCTTGGCTTCAGCCTTAGATTTGTCATTTGCCCCTCCGGACACACTGCGCTGGCTCGGGTGGAAGGCCCGGGCCCATTCAAGTTCTGCAAAGCGCATCGGAAGTCGAAGTTGCATCCTTTAGGTCGGAGAATTGCGGGTCATGTAGAGAAGTACGTTTTCTCAAAGGAGAGTGAGGAATGCCCCGGTTTCAGCTTGGAATCGGCGCGAAATTCCCCAGGGAAGCGGGGGGTGGGGCGATACGGGAAACCTTCGCCGTCGCGGAATGGGTTGCTCGGTGTTTCGGTGTTACAGCACAAACTCCGCCATGGTCTGCATGGCATCCGGATCGGTACTGCCGAGGAGCAAGCTCGTTACCGGGCTTTCCCGCCATGCATCGAGGCGCTCCTTGATGCGTTCCTTCGGACCACAAAGTGAGATCTCGTCGGCGAATGCATCCGGAACGGCGGCGATGGCTTCGGCGCGTTTGCCGTCGAGAAAAAGCTCCTGAATCTTCAATGCTTCTTGCTCGTATCCCATGCGACCCATGAGTTCCATGTGGAAGTTTCGGCTTTTTGCCCCCATGCCGCCGATGTAAAACCCGAGCATGGCTTTGACTGGCATCAGCGCTTGCTCGAGGTCGTCGACCATGTTGACCATCACGAGCTGAGAAATCTCGAAACCCGGCTTCATGTCCTTGAGGGAGTCTGCGTAGATTTCAGGGCGAAACGGGTTCGTGTAAAGCGGCAGCCAGCCGTCCGCAATTTCCGCGGCAAGCGCCACGTTCTTCGGGCCTTCGGCTCCCATGAAAATCGGGAGGTCGGCGCGTAGGGGATGGGTAATCGAGCGAAGCGGTTTGCCGAGTTGCCAGGCGCCTTCACCCTTGTACGGGAGTGGGTAGTGGGGGCCGTCACTCGTGACCGGTCCTTCGCGCGCGAGGACCTGACGAATGATGCCAATGTACTCGCGCGTGCGTGAAAGAGGTTTCGAGAAAGGCTGTCCGTACCAACCTTCGACGACCTGGGGGCCGGAAACACCGAGTCCCAAAATCATGCGCCCTTTGGAAAGGTGGTCGAGGGTGAGTGCGGCCATGGCGGTCGCCGTGGGGGTTCGCGCAGAAAGCTGCACGACAGAAGTGCCAAGACGAATCTTCGACGTGTGCGCGCCGACCCAGGAAAGCGGCGTAAAGGCGTCAGACCCCCAGGCTTCAGCGGTCCAAATCGAATCGAAACCAAGCTGTTCCGCGCGCTGCGCCGTTTCGACGACGTTGTCAGAGGGCTGCGCGCCCCAGTATCCGAGTTGAAGACCGAGTTTGAGTTCTTGTGCCATGACGAATGTTTCTCCTGGATGCAGTGGGATGTGTGCGTTGGGACGGCGAGGGCAGGGCCTACTTGTCAGCCTTAGCGCTCGGTGCGTAGGAAGGCGCTCGGCCTTCGACCTGGGCTTTCACCGTTTCGATCTGTTCAGGCTTTCCGATCAGAGCCTTTTGCAGTTGGGCTTCGAGGGAAAGCCCGTCGGCGTATTCGCCAACGACTGCGTCGTTGAGGAGTCGCTTTCCCGCTTGGACGGCGCTCGGAGATTTGCTCGCGATTTGCTCAGCAATCGCGCGAGCGTCTTCAAGGGGCTGATCACTCACTCGGGTAGCCAAGCCAAGTTCAACGGCCTCGACGCCAGACACGACGCGCCCGGTAAAGGTGAGTTCTTTGGCGACGTCGAGACGAGTCAAGTTGCGAAGGAGCTGGGTGCCCGCCATATCGGGGACCATGCCCCACTTGATTTCCATCACGCTCATGCGCGCGTCGGGCGCAATGATGCGGATGTCGGCGCCGAGCGCGATTTGCAAACCGCCGCCGTACGCAACGCCATGCACGGCTGCGATCACCGGGACGTTGAGGGTTTGCCATACCCAGCCGGGGAGTTGTGCGTAATTTGCAATGGAGCCTTCCGGCTTGTCGAAAAGATTGCGCGCGGAACCTGCATCGGTCCCACCGCCGCCCCCCTTCGCGGTCGCTGCGAAATTGCCCACATCGAGCCCGGCGCAGAAGCAGCGGCCCGCTCCGGACAACACCACGGCGCGCACATCCGGGTCGTCATTGAGTGCGCGGCCCGCCTCGAAGATGGCTTGGAACATGGCGCCGTCGAGGGCGTTCATTTTGTCGGGACGGTTGAGCCGAACATCTGCAACGCCATTCTGAATATCGATAGACACGCGATCGGACAAGAGGAGGCTCCGGGGGTTGGCTCTCAGAATCGAAACGAGGCGAGTGTCGCCGGCCAGCGATTAGAGATCGGGAAAGGGGTTCGTGAAATTAAGTTGAGGTCAGGGCTGCGAGACCAATTTGGGTAGCAAGTCGCTAATGCTACCGGTCAAGAGGACGTCGGCGAGCGAATCCATTTCTGTCGGTCCGCCATTCATGATGATCACCCGTGCGCCCGCGTTCTTCGCGACGGGAATCACGTTCGCAATCGGATAGACAGATAGCGTTGAGCCGACCGCAATCGCCAGATCGCAGCGCCGCGCCGCTTGCTCGCTGCGTTCGAGATCTTCCGAAACCAAGCCTTGCCCGAAGGAAATGGTGGCCGATTTCAAGATCCCCCCACACTTGTTGCATTCGGGGTCTTCTTCTCCCGCTCGCACCCGCTCGAGGGTCGGTTCCATCGGGCCTCGGTCGTCACACGCCATGCAGACAACTTCGCGGATCGTCCCGTGGATTTCGACGATGCGCTCGGGAGAGTTGCCCGCCTTGTGGTGCAAGCCATCGACGTTTTGCGTGATTAGCATTTCGAGTCGCTCTTGATTTTCGAGATCGACCAACGCGAGGTGTCCGGCATTCGGTTCTCGCCGTTCGAATTGACTTTCGAGTTTCATTTGCCAAGAAGCGGCGCGAACCTCCGACTCAGCCATATAGTTCTGAAGGGTCGCCATTTTTTCGGCGCCCGGGTTCTGGGTCCAGATTCCCTTCGGGCCGCGAAAGTCGGGGATTCCCGAATCCGTAGAAATTCCAGCACCCGTGAGAAGGATGATGTGTTCGGAACCCGCGACGAGTTCGCGTGCGATTCGCAGCGCTTCATCTGCGCTCTCAAAATTGTCAGTCATTGTGGTTTGTCATGCCGAGTGGGTTTCTCCCCGCGATTGTTGCACGCTGCGCAGCTTGTGGCGCGTGTTGGCCATGAAAATTATAGAAGCGTATCTTCAAGTCTTGAACCGATTCTCGGCTCCTATACGAAATAGTTGTCTAGACTAACGCCCTCCGAGGGCCGGTACTTCGCGAGTCATTCGAGGAAGATACGGGGCAAAGGCGCGAATGGTTTTGCATTTTTTCGATGAACGACACTGCGCGAGTTCAGCAGGAGTTGCGGGTTGCAGGCGCTAATTCTCTTTTTACATCTCGCCGTCGTTTGGATGCTCTGGTCGGGCTACTTCGAATTTGCTCTCCTCTCTTATGGCGCGATTTCATGCGCGCTCGTCGTTTTCGCGACGTCTCGGGCTCGCACCCTCGACCGAGAAAGTCTCCCGTTCCACATGATATTTCGATCCTGGACGTACTTGCCTTGGCTGTTGCTCGAGATCGTGAAGTCGAACATCGCCGTTGCCAAGATCGTCCTTAATCCAAAACTTCCGATGCGTCCGCACATCATTCGTGTCGGCTATTCCCAGAAGACTGATGTGGGCCGCGTGATCTACGCGAACTCGATCACGCTCACTCCAGGCACGATCACGTTAGCGGTCCGACAAGGCGAGATCGTCGTGCACACGCTATCCGATGATTTCGCGGACGACCTTCAGAGCGGTGAAATGGACCGTCGCGTCGCCGTCATGGAAGGCGGCGCTTAGTGTTCGTTGTTGCAACCGCCGCAATTCTCGCGACAATGCTGATGGCGCTGGTGCGCGCGTTTCGTGGGCCAAGTGTGTTCGATCGCGTCCAGGCTGTGAACATGATGGGGACCAAGACGGTCTTGCTGATCGCGGTCACTGGCTTCGCGGCCGGCCGTCCCGAGTGGCTCGATCTCGCGATCCTTTACGCACTGATGAACTTCATCGGAATGTTGGCGCTGTTGCGCTTCAGTGCGTTTGGAAGCTTGGCGGGCGACGGTGAGGAGGAGTCGTGAACAGTGAACTCGTAGCGCTTGGTCTCGACACCCTGAGTTGGCTGTTCATCTTGGGCGGTTCGATCTTCTGTATGATCGGCGGGATCGGCATCCTTCGCATGCCCGACTTTTATACCCGCGGTCATGCGGCCGGGTTGACTGACACCCTCGGCGCGGGCCTGATTCTCATTGGCCTGATGTTTCAAGCCGGGCTGACCCTGGTTGTCGTCAAACTCGCGATGGTGTTCTTCTTTCTCTACGTCACCAGCCCCACGGCGACGCACGCACTCTTCAAGTCGGCATACGCTGGAGGGGTGCGGTGGGATGGATCTGCCGAAGCGCACGAGGAACGTGCGAGCAAGGAGGGGGACCGCGATGATTCAAATTGAATTCGTGCTCTTCGCCTTTCTGATCGCCACCGCGCTCGCAGTCTTGATTGTTCGAGACCTGTTCGCGGCCGCGATGCTGTTTGGCATCTTCAGCCTACTGTCCTCAGGCATGATGTTGATGATGGACGCGGTTGACGTTTCATTTACCGAAGCCGCCGTCGGCGCAGGGATCTCAACGGTTCTGATTCTGGGTGCCCTCAGCTTGACGGACTCTTCCGAAAAGACGTCAACGTATCATCAATGGTCCGCGAAGCTCGTCGTTGTGGCGACTGGAGCGTTGTTGATCTTCGGAACGTTCGACATGCCGTACTACGGGGACCCAGAAGCTCCGATTCATAATCACGTCGCGCCTGACTACATCGAAGGCTCGCGCACGGATATCGAAATCCCCAACATCGTGACGTCTGTGTTGACGAGTTATAGAGGCTTCGACACCTTTGGTGAAACGACCGTCGTGTTGACCGCTCTGGTCGGCGCGATGTTATTGCTCGGCGGTTCTAGGAAGGGCGAAGACGAAACACCCGAAATGACCGACGAGCCCGAGGCTTCGTGATGGAGACCGTCAAGACGCCGCGCCCGTTACGCGACAACCTAATCTTGCGCGTTGTTGCGAAGGCCCTGTTTCCCTTCATCCTGTTGTTTGGTCTTTACGTGCAATTTCACGGCGACTTTGGTCCCGGTGGTGGCTTCCAGGCAGGCGTGATTGTGGCGGCGGGCTTTATCCTTTACGGGTTGGTGTTCGGTTTGGCCGACATGCAACGCACGTTGCCTCCGCGCTGGGTCGAAGTCGGTAGCGCCCTGGGCGTCTTGCTTTACGGCGGCGTGGGGGTCTACGCGATGTTCAACCACGGCGCATTCCTCGACTTCAACGCCCTCGATCATCACAGCGCGATCCACGGCCAACACCGCGGCATCTTCTGGGTCGAGTTGGGGGTTGGAATCACCGTGGCATCGGTGATGGTCGGCTTGTTCTACGCCTTCGCGGGGCGGGGGAAAAGGCGCGAGTGAGCTTGGATACTTTCGCCGGTCTGTGGAACTACTGGGCAGTCATTATTTTGATGATGATCGGGCTCTACACCATGATTTCTCGCGGCAACCTCGTGAAGAAAGTCATGGGCATGAACATCTTTCAAGTGGCCGTGATCATGCTTTACGTCTCGATGGGGAAGGTCGAAGGGGGCACGCCGCCCATTTTAATCGAAGGCGTAACCGACACCGTCTTCTCGAACCCTCTGCCCCACGTTCTGATGCTGACTGCGATCGTGGTTGGTGTGGCCACTACCGCGGTAGGGCTCGCGCTGACTGTCCGCATCAAAGAGGCATACGGCACCGTTGAAGAGGACGAGATCGTGGACCTTGAGCGGGACGCGCAGTGAGCGAACATCTACCCGCGCTGCAGGTCGTGATCCCGCTTTTGGCGGCGCCCCTGTGTCTGCTGATCCGAAACCACGCCGTTGTTCGCGCGATGTCCATTGCCGTGACATTCGTGGGCTTGGGGATTTCACTTTCTCTACTTGTCCGGGTTCAGGACGTCGGCACCGTCGTTTACGAATTTGGCAATTGGATTCGGCCTCTCGGGATCGAGTACGCAGTCGACATCACCAATGCATTCGTACTGGTGATCATTTCGATGATCGCGGCCGTGGTGTTGCCGATCGGTCCGGGGCACAGCCAGGTCGAGAAGGGGCGCGAGTACCTCTTCTACGCCGCCTTCCTTTTGTGTTTGACGGGACTTCTCGGCGTTACGATCACCGGCGACGTGTTCAACGCCTATGTCTTCCTCGAGATCGCATCGCTCTCGACCTATATCTTGATCGCGCTCGGCCGCGATCGCCGCGCACTGATGGCCGCTTTCTCGTATTTGGTCGTGGGCACGATCGGCGCGTCGTTTTTGCTGATCGGCATCGGCCTGCTTTACCAGATGACCGGCACACTCAATATGGCCGATCTCGCGGTTCGGCTCGAAGCCGTCAAAGAAACCCGCACGGTGGTTGTTGCGTTCAGCTTCGTGATGGTCGGAATCAGCATCAAGCTCGCACTCTTGCCGCTCCATCAATGGTTGCCCAATTCGTACACCTACGCGCCGCCCGTGGTGTCGGCGTTTCTCTCCGCCACCGCGACCAAGGTGGCCTACTACCTGATGCTGCGGTTCGTATTTACGATCCTAGGGGCGGCCTACGTATTCGAAACTCTGCACTTGAACTTGATCCTGACTCCGCTTTCGATTGCTGCGATGTTCATTGGCTCGACCGCGGCCATTTATCAGACAGACTTCAAACGACTCCTCGCGTATTCGAGCATCGCGCAAATTGGTTACATGACCCTTGCGCTGAGCTTGAACACCGAACTCGGTGTGACTGCCGGCATTGTTCATTTGTTCAACCACGCGCTCATGAAGGGCGGGCTCTTCCTTGTCGCGGGCTGCATCGTTGCCCGGCTCGGCTCGAGCGCCATCGCGGACATGCGGGGGCTTGGCAAGCGAATGCCGCTCACCGCCGCGGCGTTGGTGGTTGGCGGGCTCGGCTTGATCGGGGTGCCTGGAACTGCGGGCTTTGTGAGCAAGTGGGTACTGATCTCTGCGGCGCTCGAGCAGGAATACTTCGGTGTCACCCTCTTAATCTTGCTGAGTTCGCTCCTTGCCTTGGTCTACGTCTGGCGCTTGATCGAAGTGATGTATCTGAGTGAGCCGCCCGAAGGTGCGGAGAAAAACGAAGCCCCGCTTCTTTTTCTGGTGCCCGCGTGGATTCTGGTGGCAGCGTCGATCTACTTCGGGATCTCAACAGACTCAACCCTGGGCGTGGCCTCGGCGGCAGCAAGGCAATTGTTGGGAGGTGGCGGATGAACGAAGCCAGCATCGCCCTCGCGACCGCCATCAGTCTGCCGTTTTGCGGCGCGTTGCTCGTCTCGTTGACCGGACGATCTGCGAACATTCGCGACGGCATCACGTTCGTCACCACAATTTTGACGTTTGCAGTCGTTGCGAGCATTACGCCGAATGTCCTCGCGGGCGGACGTCCCGAACTGAACTTACTTACGGTTCTACCGGGCGTTGACCTCGCATTTCGCATCGAACCCCTCGGCATGTTGTTTGCGCTGGTGTCTTCGGGGCTTTGGATCGTGACGTCGATCTACGCGTTTGGGTACATGCGCGGCCACCACGAAGAGAATCAAACTCGCTTCTTCGTCTGTTTTGCAGTCGCGATTGCGGCGGCACTTGGAATCGCGTTTTCGGCCAACCTCTTTACGCTCTTTCTCTTCTACGAACTGATGACGTTTTCGACCTATCCGCTCGTCACCCACCACGGGACAGAAGCGGCAAAGTCGGCCGGGCGCATTTACCTTGGCATTCTGGTTTCGACGTCGGTGTTGTTCTTCTTGTTCGGCATCCTCTGGACCTACGCGATCGCGGACACGCTCGATTTCACCGAGGGGGGGATCCTCGCCGGCAAGCTAGACCCGGGCCCCCTCGCGCTGCTGTTGGCTCTGTTCGCATTTGGCCTCGGCAAGGCGGCGCTGATGCCGTTCCATCGCTGGCTGCCCGCTGCGATGGTCGCGCCAACCCCCGTCAGTGCATTGCTCCACGCGGTTGCCGTCGTGAAGGCCGGTGTCTTTTCGATGGTGAAGATCTTGGTTTACATCTTCGGGATGGAAAACCTGCGTGAGTCGGGTTCCTCGGTTTGGCTCATGTATGCGGCCGCGGCGACGATCCTGATCGCGTCCGTGCGCGCGATCACGATGGAAAATTTGAAGGCTCGGCTCGCATACTCGACCATCAGCCAGCTTTCTTACATCACCCTGGGGGCCGCCCTCGCGACGTCGTCGGCGGTCTTGGGTGCGGGGATGCACATCGCGATGCATGCGGTCGCCAAGATCACGCTGTTCTTCTGTGCGGGCGCGATCTACGTCACCGCTCACAAGACCGAAATCAAAGAACTCGATGGTCTGGGTCGCCGGATGCCGCTGACCTTCGCCGCCTTCTTCTTGGGGTCGCTTTCGATCATCGGTCTTCCGCCGATGGGCGGCGCCTGGAGCAAGTGGTATCTCGCGCTTGGTGCCGCGGAAGGGCACCAGTTTTTCTTCATTGGGGTGTTGATGCTCAGTAGCCTGCTTTCAATCGGCTACCTCATACCGGTCGTCGTACGTGCCTTCTTTCATGCCCCGCCTGAGGGCGAAGAAGGGGAGGGGCTCAAAGAAGCCGCCCCCGCAATGCTTGTACCCCTGATGCTCACTGCGATCGGAAGTATGGCGCTGTTCTTCTTTGCACCCGCGATCAGAAAACTCCTTCTCCCTGTGGTTGGAGGTCAGTGAGGCGTCTATGAGTGAAGAACCCGAGGTCGTGATCGTGAACCCTGCCGACGAGAAGCCCGGCTGGTTCGACAAACCCAGCAACGTCAACAAAATCGTGTGGGCGTTGGTCGCCATGTGTACTGCTTCAGTGCTCGCCGACTTTTTCTATCACAAGCACACCCACTACGACTTCCAGGGATACGTAGGCTTCGACGCCTTTTACGGTTTTGTCTCCTGCGTACTCCTCGTGCTCGTCGCCAAACAGCTGCGCAAGATTCTGATGCGCGACGAAGACTATTATGATTGATCGACAAACCAAGACGATGAGGTGGCTCGGGGAATGAGCGGCTCAGACGTCACATCGCTTTTGCCTCCCGGCTGGCTGTTGATCGTCGGCGCACTTCTCGTGCCGGTGCTTCGCGGCGCCGCGCGCCAGGCCTACATGCTCGTCTTACCAGGGCTCGGCCTATGGCAACTGCTCGCGATCCCGCTCGGTACGAGCCTTGTTTACAGCTTCATGGGTTATGACCTGGAACTCGTGCGGGTGGACGCGCTGGCCCGGGCATTCGGCATCGTGTTCTACGTCGCCACGTTTATCAGCGTGATCTACGCGATGAAGGTGAAGAGTGCGCTCGAGTCTGCAGCGGCGTTGGTCTACGCGGGCAGCGCGATTGCCGCGGTATTCGCGGGCGATCTCATCACGCTCTTTGTGAGCTGGGAACTCACCGCGATTTCGTCCGTCTTTTTGGTTTGGGCGAGTGGGACCGAAGCCGCGCTGCGGTCAGGCATGCGGTACCTGATCATTCAGGTGGGCTCGGGAGTCTTGCTCTTGGCGGGCGCCATCATTCATTACGCGGAGACGGGGTCCCTGGCATTCGGCCACTTGGGGCTGGGGACTGTGGGCACCAGCCTGATCTTCGTGGCGTTTGGCATCAAAGCCGCGTTCCCGTTCATGCACAACTGGCTACAGGACGCCTACCCGAACGCGACTGTGACCGGCACCGTCTTTCTTTCTGCATTTACCACCAAGCTTGCGATCTATGCACTGGCACGAGGATTTGCGGGCGAGGCGATTTTGATTCCGATCGGTGCAACGATGACCGCGTTCCCAATCTTTTATGCCGTCATTGAAAATGACCTGCGCAAAGTCCTCGCCTACAGCTTGAACAACCAGTTGGGCTACATGGTGGTGGGCATCGGGATCGGAACCGAACTCGCGCTTAACGGTACCGTGGCCCACGTGTTTGCCCACGTGATCTACAAGGGCTTGCTCTTCATGAGCATGGGCGCCGTGCTTTACCGGGTCGGAACGATGAAGGGCTCGGAATTGGGCGGGCTCTACAAGTCGATGCCGCTGACGACAATCTTCTGCATTATCGGCGCAGCTTCCATTTCTGCGTTCCCGCTGACGAGTGGCTTCGTGACGAAGTCGATGATTTTGACCGCAGCTGCGGACGGCGAATACACCATCGCATTTCTGGTTCTGCTGTTCGCGTCGGCAGGCGTCTTCCATCACTCGGGAATCAAGATTCCGTTCTTCGCGTTTTTCGCGCACGACCGTGGGTTGCGCGTAAAAGAAGCGCCGATCAATATGCTTATCGCGATGGGGCTCGCGTCGGCGCTTTGTCTGGCGATCGGAATATTCCCGAGCGTGTTGTACGGGTTGCTTCCTTACAGCGTTGATTATGTGCCGTACACGACGTCCCACGTTGTGACGATGCTCCAGTTGCTCTTGTTTTCTGCCTTGGCGTTTACGTTCCTGATGAAGACGGGTTTGTATCCCCCCGAGCTTCGCAGCACCGTGCTCGACACGGACTGGATCTATCGCCGCGCGCTGCCGTGGGTGCGAGATGGGCTTGGCCACGCTTACACCCAAAGCGTCGATGTCGCCGTGGCCCGTTTTAGGCGCGTTCGCGGCGCGGTGCTCCACCGCATCGCCGTCGTGTGTCAACCCTTCGGAACGTTGGGTGAACCGTGGCCGACCGGCGTGACCACAATGTGGGCCGCGATCATGTTGTTTACGTACCTCGTCCTCTATTACTAACCGCCGTGTTTCTGAAAAAAGTTCCGTGATCTTGGCATGCCGGTGCAACCGGTTTGTGCAAAAATCATGGGCAATAATTTGCCGACGAGGGGTCGCGCTTCCGCGACCGACGTCCCTTCATGGAGATCCGGCGAGTGCTCGACATACCCCGCCTCAGGAACATCCCGCTCAGCGCGACACCGTTTACCCAGAAGCTCATGGGCTATCTCGCGTTGTGGCCGAACTTTCGCTTCCCGCCCAAGGTCGAGATCAGCTTCGAAAACTTCGACCGCGTGCCCAACGAACCCGTGATCTTCGCGATGAATCACACGGACCGATACAACTACTGGCCCTTTCAATTTCAGATGTGGCAACAGTACGGCCGCTTCACGTCCACCTGGGTGAAGGGCAAGTACTACGAGAACCCGGCAATCGGAAAATTCATGCAGCTCACGAATAACCTGCCCACCGTGTCGCGCGGGTATTTGATTACGCGGGATTTCTTGTCGGTGATGAAGCGCGCGCCGAACAACGACGAATACGCGGCGCTGCGCAATTGGGTCGACGCCACGTCCCAAGGGCGGGGGGAGGACACGCCCGAACTCGCCGCCGAAGTTGTAGACAAGCTTTTTGGCCAAGCGCGAGACGTGTTCGGTCATCCGTTCGATCCGAGCCGCGAGACGTATCCCGTCTACGTCAATTCGATCTTCCGCATCATGATGGAATTGTTCGTCGCCCTGAACCAACAGGCGCGGGACCTCGGACTCGACATTTTAGTCTTTCCCCAGGGCACCCGATCGATTCGCCTGATTCGGGGGCACATTGGTCTTGCGGAATTGGCGATGAAGTTTCAAGCCACCGTGGTGCCTGTCGGCTGTAATGGCGCCGATCTCGTCTATCCAGGCGGCTCGCCAATCGGTCAGCGGGGCAAGATCGTTTATCGCGTTGGAGAGCCGATCCCGTACAAAGAAAAGGGGCGTTTCCATGTGCCGTCGGACTTCACGCCCTTTGACGCGATGCACGAAGCCGAACACCGAGACAAGCTTCAGGGCTACGTCGACGTCGTGATGGATCGGATCAACGAACTTGTCGACCCGCAGTATCAGTACGGTGATGAGGCTGCTCCGATCGAGGACGGCGAGCGGCGCTTCGTCTGATTCGCCTGGGGCGGGTCGCGACAAAAAATACGACGCTCATTAGGAAGTAAACCACCCTCGCAGCCCGGGTGACAAAATTCGCCTTCGCGCAATTCGGTCGGCAGATCGCCCGTAACGCATCCTTTTTAGGATTGCGTCGCATTGAATGCCAGCTCGCACGCTTCTTGCATTACCTCACGACAGACATCGAGGTAGTGATGAGACGACCGAGCGAAGCCCTAGCGACGACGACATTCTTTCCTTTTGACGCATTGCGTTGGGGTAGACCCAAACGCCTGCGGGACGTTGCCGCGATCGCAGCAGGTCTAGGCTTTGCGGTCTTCCTGGTGGCTCTTGCGTATGCGCCCGATTGGTTCGCGAGCCAGCCCCGACCGCGCTAGACGAACCTACGAACCACCTGGGCGACGGAGTGCACGTAGCTCCCGCCGCCGAACAGGTTGACGTGCACGAGCAGCGGGTAGAGCTGCCATAGGCCGACCCGCTCTTCGGTTCCGTCGGGCAAGGGTGCCGCTTCTCGGTATGCGTCGAATACACGCTCCGCGAAGCCGCCGAACAGCCGCATCATGCTGAGGTCGACTTCGGGGTGTCCTGCGTAGGCCGCGGGGTCGACGAGGCAAGGTTGCCCGCGTTCGTCCGCGATCACGTTTCCCGACCAGAGGTCGCCGTGGAGCCGAGCGGGCCGAACCTCGGGGCCGCAGTGTTGGTCCATGGTTTCGATGAGTTGCATGAGGGCTCGGCCGAGTTCATTTCCGATGTGTCCGGCGCGGGTCGCCATTTTTAATTGGGGCGCGATGCGTTCGTGCGCGTAGAAGTCGGACCACCGGGGCTGGGGAGTGTTGCGCTGAGGAAGCGTGCCGATGAAGTTGTTTCGTTCGTATCCGAAGCCGGGTGCCCCGGCCCCGTGAAGTCGCGCGAGTCCTCGCCCCAGCGCTTCGTCGAAGCCAGGAGCGCGCGTTCCCTGGTCGATCCATTCGAGTACCAACACGGGCGAAGGCGCGGCATTCGCTGCAATGACGTGAGGCACTCGAACTGATTTCGCAGCGGCGAGCCAGCGAAGGCTCGCCGCCTCGGCTTCGGCCATCTGGGCATTGCCGTCGCAATACCGCTTCGCGAAGTACGACGGGCCATCTTCGCATTCGAGGCGCACGCTCTCCCCGATATCGCCGCCCGAGACTGGCGTCACACGAGCGATGCGACGTTCAAGCAGCGCTTCGTAGTCTGCCTTTGCGAAGGTCATTTTTCCTTGCGCGTGCGCAAGTCATGTTCATCGACAATGTGCGCGAGCAAACCACGGCAACCCGCTTCGCAAATGTCGAAGACGTCCGCGAAGCCACTCGGCCCCCCGTAGTACGGATCGGGAACGTCGAGAGTTCGCTTGCTAGCCGGGTCGAAGCTTCGGAGCCAGTGAAGTCGTTCGCGATCCTGCGTGCCGTCGCAGAGCGACTGAAGGTTGTCCATGTTCTCCGAGTCCATGGCGAGCACATAGTCGAAGCGAGCATAGTCGTCGGCCTGAAATTGTCTCGCGTGACTTTCGAGTCGGATACCGCGTCGCAATGACTCTTCTCGGCTGCGCGGGTCGGGAAGTTCGCCCGCGTGATAGGCCGCCGTTCCCGCGCTCTCGATCTCAATTTTGTCTTCGTAGCCCGCCTCGGCGACGAGTCTGCGCATCACGCCCTCGGCAGTAGGGGAACGGCAAATGTTTCCGAGGCAAACGAAGCAGACACGAATCATAGACGGGGGACCGTAAAGAGTTCCGTGAAGAGTTCCAGATAGAAAACAGGTGAAGTGCCAGCGTAGCAATTCACCGCACATGCGGTGGTTCGGCTAAGGTCCCGTCGCAAAAGCAGAGGGGTGAAGTGGGCAACGCAGAATCGCGAATGAAAAAACGGGGCCACAGCGAACTCGTGGTGTTCGGACGACGCGCCGTCCTCGAAGCGCTCGCACAGCCAGACAGCGATGTTGAAGTCTGCGAGGTCTGGGTCGTGAAGTCGACGCCCGGGACGTTTCGAAGTGAGCTTGCCGCCGCGTGTCGAAAGCGCGCGCTCGAGCTTCGCTCGGGGTCCCTAGCCCAGGTCAACGCGTTTTCGGGAGAACCGAAGCACGACCAGGGCGTGGCGGCGCGCATCCGTCTCGGCAGGATCGCCGAAGTAGAATCATTCCTCGAAGCCCGCAAAGGCAAGCACGCTCGGGCCCCGATGCGGTTGCTCGCCCTGGACGGCGTGACGAACTCGCAGAATATCGGCATGGCGGTACGGACTCTCGTGGGCTGCCAACTCGACGGCTTGATCTGGCCCGCCCAGGGGTCCCCCTGGATCAATGGCCTGGTCATCAAAGCGTCGGCATCCGCGATCTATCGCTGCAACGTACTGTGCTGCGACACGCTGTCAGAGGGGTTGATCGCGACAAAGCGCCAAGGATTCGAGCTGGTTGGGCTCGCGCACCCCGCGGACGGCAACCTGTTCGAATACGAGCTGCCCCACCGCGCGGTGTTCGTCGTCGGCAGCGAAACGCTGGGCCTTTCTGACGATGTGATGGGGCTCCTCGACCAAACCCTCGAAATTCCACTCGCAGGGCCGGTCGAATCCCTCAATGTGGCAGTCGCGGCGTCGCTCGCCTGCTACAAAGCGGCGGGCATCGTGACCGCGTAGCGAACGAGTCCCGAGTTAAAAGTCGACCGTCGCCGACCGCAGAGCTTCGGTATAGTGCCCGCCGCGGCAAACGCCCCGCCGCTTGAACGGAGAAGAAAATCCCTTGTACACCGCATTGGTATCGTTGTTAATCGGAGCCGCCGCCGGAGGCGCATGGACTGTCCTCGACCTGTGGAAGGGTTGGGCGATGGGCATCGTGCTCCTGTTCCTCGTCTTCTTTCTTTCCTTCTTCATCATCTCGCGGATACTCGCCAGTCGCCTGGAACCGAAGTTTCTTGCAGCCCAAAAGCAGATTCAGGCAGGCGCATCGAACGCGGCAGTGAAGTCCCTCGAAGCGATGCTTCCGATGGCGCGCTGGCAGATCATGTTGAAGGGCCAGATCTATGCGCAGATGGGCTGCTTGCAGTACACGGTTGGCGACGACAAGGACGCGCTCGTCAGTTTGGAAAAGGCAGCGCGACGCAGTGCCGAGGCACAGCTCTTTCTCGGTGCGCTCCATTATCGGAACAAGGCTATAGACAAGACCAAGAAAGTCCTAGAAGACGCCATTGCGTTCAACAAGAAGCAGGTTCTGCTCTACAACGTCTTGGCTTGGGTCTTGTTGAAGGAAGGCGATCGCAAAGAGGCGACCGAAATCCTGCTCCGCTGCGAAAAAGCAGACAAGGACAGCGAGGCCACCAAGGACAATCTCAACCGCCTGCAGAACGGCAAGAAGATGAACATGAAGCGCTTCGGGATGGGGTGGTATGCGCTCAAGTTGGAAAAACCGCCGGCGTCTCTTCGCCAAACCGCACCCGGGCAGCCGCGTCCCGGCTTCCGTCAAAAGCGCAAAGGCGGCATGCGCTAGGAGTCTGCGCACGCTGTACAGGCGGAAGAGTAGACTTTCGCCATGTGCAGAAACATTCGAACGCTTGATAACGGCGAGCCTGGCGCCAGCGACGAAAAGATTCAGGACGCAGCCCTTCAGTACGTGCGCAAGCTCGCCGGGATCCGTAAGCCGTCGCGGTCTACTTCGGAGCGGAGGAAATCTTCGACGAAGAGTTCATCGAAGATCGGAAGCAGATGCTGCCGGGTACTGACGTCGGGGCTGCGCGAAGGGCAGGGCCCGCCAAGTTGATGCAGCTTCGTTCGAATCTTGAAAACCTTGAAGAACAATTGCGAGACGGACGGGCGTATCTGCTGGGCGACTAGCTCTGCATCGCCGACCTTGTGGCCCTACCCCCGCACATTGTTTCTTGGACGTGCATCCCGCTACGGTCGCATTGCGAACGCCGTACACCCGTCTTCAGGCTTGGCTTGATCGCGACGGGGCGGTTGGACACGGCGAAAGGTCCGAGAGCAACGCGAAAGGCGCCATCGCGTTTGCGCGCGAAGCGAGGCCGGCCGACGCGATCGACGATGCACCCCTCCCGACGGCGGCTTGAAGGTCGGGGATGCGATGGTTGTACTTCCCGAAGACGACGGCTCTGGCGTGGTCGCAGGTGAGCTAGCCGCGTCCGGGTTGCACGAGTTCGCGATTCGTCGTCAATCGGAGCAGGCCGACGAACTCATGGTGCATTTTCCGCGGGAAGACTACATGGTCATGAAGGCCGGGTAGCCGTCACGTCCATTTGACCCGCGCGAGTGCAGGGCGAGTGAACTAAGGTTGCGGCCATCGCCACGTGTCGGAAGTGATTTTTACGCGCGAGTTTCGGTACCAGGAATGGGCGTCTGGGGAGAAAAATTGTGAGGAGGCTTTTGGTGAATCGTCTTTCAAATCCTGGCATGGCCGTCGTTTGGGCCGCGTCGATGACGTTGATCTTGACCATGGGAGCATGCGGAGATTCAGAACCAGCCGCCAAGCCTGCCGATCCGTCGCCAGCAGCGGAAGCAC
This sequence comes from Myxococcales bacterium, assembly GCA_012960035.1. GTDB lineage: Bacteria > Myxococcota_A > UBA9160 > UBA9160 > UBA4427 > DUBZ01. The sequence goes on from DUBZ01000041.1 coordinate 77,527, forward strand.
CCGTTCCCGAAAAAGCCGTCGTCGAGCACCCCGAGAAGTACAGCGAAACGCGCGAAGCCTGCGACGACTACACGCCGCTGCGGCAACCTCTCTTTGGGGATACCCACGTGCATACGAGCTTTTCGTTCGATGCTGCTGCGAACACAACCGGGTCCACGCCCGTCGACGCCAACCGCTTTGCGCGGGGCGAGTCGATCGCGTTCTGGCCGATGGGCGAAGACGGCAAACCCGCCGGCACGTTCAAGATCGACCGACCGCTGGACTTTCTCGCGGTAACGGACCACGGCGAATTCTTGGGCGAACGTTCGCTGTGCCGCGAGGTGAACTCACCTCGCTACGATTCTGACTTCTGCAAGGGGACCCGGGTGAGCGAACGTCAAAGCATGATGATGTTCGCAGCGGTGATCACAACAGAAGATCCTGCGCGGGTGCCGGAGGTATGCGGGGAGGACGGTCAGCTCTGTCGCGACTTTGCGAAGGCTCCGTGGCAGAAGATCATCGAAGCGTCGGAGGAGGCTTATGATCGAAGCTCGACGTGCGAGTTTACGAGCTTTATCGCTTACGAATACACGGGCACGCCGGGCACGTCGAACTATCACCGCAACGTCATCTTCCGCAACAACAATGTTCCAGACCTGCCGGTCTCCTACATCGACGCGCCCCTCGACAGCAAACTATGGGCCCGCCTCGACGAGGTCTGCACCGACGAAGCGGGATGCGACTACATCACGATCCCGCACAATTCGAACCTTGCGAATGGCCGCATGGGTCCTTACATGAAGCTCGAGCCCACCAAGGCAAACCGCATCGCTTACGCGGAAAAGCGACAGCAGCGTGAGCCCATCATCGAAATCTTTCAGCACAAGGGCGCATCTGAATGTGTGAATGGCTTGTCGATGATCCTGGGTCCGCCGGACGAACTGTGTGATGTTGAGGCGGTGCGGGTGATGGGGCGCAACGAAACGTTTGCGACCCGCGAACGTGTTGGCAACAAAATTGTTTTGGGCGAAACCAGTCGCGTCACCGATGAGTGCGGGGACGGTACAGGCGACAGCGGAATGTTGGGTGCGGGCTGCATCGACGAGACGGACTTCGTTCGTTCAGGCTTGCTTGTGGGGCTCAACGAAGAGAACGACATCGGCATCAATCCAATGAAGCTCGGCATCATTGCCGCCACCGACACCCATGCCGCGACCCCGGGCTCGGTTTCGGAATCGGATTGGCGTGGTGCCGTGAGCGGCGAGTCGACGCCGCTTGAACGACTGCAGCCCGGCCTGCTCACCAGTGGCATTAAGGGCAACCCCGGCGGTCTCGCTGGGGTCTGGGCCGAAGAGAATTCTCGTGACTCGATCTTTGATGCCATGAAGCGCCGAGAAGTGTTCGGCACTTCGGGCCCCCGCATCGTGCCGCGTTTCTTCGGGGGTTGGAATTACCCGGACGATCTCTGCGATGACCCACACCGCGTCGAACAGGCGTATCGCGATGGCGTGCCGATGGGTGGCGACTTTGAGCAAGCCCCGATCGACACGGCGCCCGTGTTCCTCGCGTTCGCATCCCGCGATCCGGGTGAAGGCTCGAGACCATTGCAACAGATGCAGCTCATCAAGGGTTGGGTCGATGCCGAAGGCAAGATGTACAACGAAGTGATGCCGATCGCGGGGACGCCGAACAATGGGGCGGACGTCGATTCCACCTCGGCCGAGTCTCGCGGCGACGGTCATGACACGTTGTGCCGGGTTTATCGCGATGCCTCGTTCGACCCGGCGCTTGCGGCGTACTACTACCTTCGCGTCGTCGAAAACCCGACGGCAAGGTGGAGCGTGCACGACTGCATGCGAATCCCCGAAGCGGATCGCCCCGCGGTGTGCAGCGATGGCTCGTACCCGTCGACCATCCAGGAAATGGCCTGGACGTCGCCTATCTGGTATCGCCCGAACTAAGAGGCCGCCCCGAGGTTTTCGCGACCCCTGGACGCCGTGGCATCGCCGGTGTCTGCAATTTCTTGGTTCGCGGCCAGGCGAGCCGCTACTCGAGAGACGTAAGGCCACCCGTATGATTGAGGGCTGTGTAAGCACTCAGGCACACGATGCTGGCGAGGTTGAGGCTGCGTACGTTCTCGCGGATTGGGACGCGCACTCGTTGGGAGGGGTGGGTTTCGAGCAGTTCTTTCGGGAGCCCTGTTGATTCTCGACCAAAGACCAAGATGTCATCGGGTTGAAAGTCGACTTCGAAGAGCGAGTCGCCTCCCCGTGCGGTGAACAGTCGCAGTCGGTCGTTGAATGGAGTTGCGGAGTCCACCTCGAGCGCCTTCGTGAGTGCAGGCCAATCGGAATGAACCGTCATGTCGACGTCAGGCCAGTAGTCGAGGCCCGCGCGCTTTAGGTGCTTGCTGTCGAGACTGAAGCCGATCGGTTCCACCAGGTGGAGTCGCAGGCCGATCGCCGCGGCAAGACGCGCGGTACTCCCCGTATTCGGAGGAATTTCTGGATGAACGAGAACGATTTCCATCGGCGGGACGCTGCAAGAGGTCGCTGAGCGACTACTTGCGCAGTCGTCCGTCGAGCGCATCGAGGCCCTTTTCGAATCGCTTCAAGAACTTCGCTTGGTCTTTGTCCGTGAGGGTCTTCGTGTCGGACTGAAGAACCACGTGGTAGGCGAGGCTCTTGCGCCCGGCGCCGACGTTGTCGCCTGTATAGACGTCAAATAGTTCGGTGCTCGTGACTTGCTTCTTTCCCGCAGTCTCAATGACCGCGACGAGCTCTGCCGCTTGGGTTTGTTCGGGCATGTCGACCGCGACATCAACCTTGATTCCCGGGAAGCGGGGAATCGCTCGATAGTCCGGCCCACGTTCTGCGGCGGCGAGGAGTTCGTCGATCGAGACTTCGGCGATCGCAACGTCACTGGTGAGGTCACCGTCGAGACCGAGGTCGCGCGCGATGCCGGGTTCGAGTGTCGCAATGTAGAGCGCCGGTTCGTCGCGGCCGGCGAATTTTCCAACCAGCGCTCGCGCGCCGTGTCCCCAGGCCGGCGCGTCGCTGGCTTGGTCGATCGCGGGAGCCTTCAAACCCAAGTGATGAATCAAGTCGACGACGACGCCGTACAGACGCGCGAACGCGTTGTCGTCGAAAGCGGACTTTTTGCCGGGAGGCGTAGTCGCCCATGCGAGTGCGAGACGGTGGACTTCTCGGGGTTCGCCTTTTTCATTCGCATTCTCGGGGTGGTAGCCCTTACCGATCTCGAACAATCGCACGTCCCCGCGTTGGCGTCGGTTCGGTTCGAGTACTTGAAGCAGTGACGGCGCAATGCTTCGGCGCATGCGCGAGATTGACTGGTCCATCGGGTTCACGATGCGAATGTGGGGCAGCTCGTCCTCGCCCAGGCGCTTTACCATGGTATCGGGAACGAACGAATAACTCATGACCTCGTGAAACGACGGCGAGCCTGAAAGTCGGTCCTGAATTTTGCGAACCATCAGCCGGCGGGTGTCGCGGACCGGCGGGGCGATCTCGGCCATGAGTGGCTGCTCGGGAATATTTCCGTAGCGGTAAACGCGGCCAATCTCTTCGACAAGGTCTTGCTCGATCGCGATGTCCTTCGTCGCACGGGCCGAAGGAATGCCGACGTCGAATGCGTCGCCCTTCGGCGCAACCTCGAAGCCCAGTCGCGTGAGAATGTCTTCGAGTTCCGCGTCCGGGATGTCCTTGCCCAGTGCCGTGCGAACCCGGGACGGGCGCATCGTAATCGTGCTCGCCGGGTCGCTCCAATCGCCTGCGTCAGCGAGCTGCGCGGGAAACGTGACATCGGGCTGAAGGCCAAGAAGCAGCTGCGCGAAATGTCCCGCGGCTTTGAGGGGAAGTGTCGGGTCCAAGCTCTTTTCGAACCGAGACGACGACTCTGTGCGCAGGCCGAGATGCGTTGACGTACGTCGGACGACCGTTGGATGGAAAGTCGCGACTTCGAGGAGCAATTGGCTGGTGTCGTCGCCGACCTTGGAGGTTTCACCGCCCATGACGCCTGCGAGCGCGATTGGCGTATCTCCGGAACAAATGAGCAAGTCGGCCGGTCGGAGTTTGCGTTCTTCGCCGTCGAGGGTGGTGATGGTTTCGCCTTCTTTGGCGTCGCGCACCACGATGCCATCCTTCGAGAGCTGCTTCGCATCAAAGGTGTGATTCGGCTGGCCGATGTCGAGCATGACAAAGTTCGAAAGGTCGACGATCTGATCGATCGGCCGTTGTCCGACCGCGAGCAGGAGAAACTGCAGCCACGAAGGGGAAGGCAAGGGCTTCGCGTTTTCGATACTGAGACCGAGGTAGCGACTGCAAGCTTCCGACTCGACTTGGAGATTGATCGGCGTGCCGTTCCCGAGTGCGGGCAATGAAACGTCGAGCGGCAATAGCGGTCGCTTGTAAATCGCGCCGACCTCGGCCGCGATGCCACGGTGGCCCCAGAGGTCTGGACGATGGGTAAGCGACTTGTTGTCGATCTCGATGATCCAGTCGTCGATTCCGAGAGCCTTAGAAACCGGCGTGCCGACTTTGCAGTCGCTTGGCAGAACCCAGATGCCGTCGTGATTGTCGCCGAGCTCGAGTTCGCGTTCCGAGCAGATCATGCCGCGCGACTCGACGCCACGGATCTTCGACTTCTTGATCTTGAAGTCACCGGGAAGCACCGTGCCCACGGTTGCGACCGCGACGTTCTGACCTCGGTCAACGTTCGGTGCGCCGCAAACGATCTGCACCGGTTCGTCTTCGCCAACGTCGACCTTGCACAGTGACAACTTGTCTGCGTCCGGGTGTTGTTCCTTGGAAATGACATGGCCGACCACGACGTCGAGCAAATGCGGCGCAAAGGCTTCGACGCCTTCGACCTCTGCGGTCGAGAGCGTCAAGTCGTTGGCGAGGGTCTCGGGATCAATCCCTTCGAGGTTGACGTGGCGTGCAAGCCAGCGAAAAGAAATCAACATTAGAACTGCTCCAAGAAGCGCATGTCGCCGCCAAGCAAGTGACGCACGTCATCGATGCGGTAACGAAGCATAGCCAGGCGAGAGAGCCCGAGACCAAATGCGAAGCCGCTCCATTCTTCAGGGTCGATGCCGCTCATCTTCAAAACGTTCGGGTGTACCAAGCCGCAAGGCAAAAGTTCGATCCAAGTTGTGCGGCCGCAAACACTGCAACCGCCTTCGCAGAACGGGCAGCGCGCATCGAGTTCGAAGCCTGGTTCAACGAACGGGAAATGCCCCGGGCGCAGTCGCACTTCGACGTCGCGGTGGAAGATGCCGCGGAGCAACGTCTTCATCGCGCCGATCAAGTGTCCGACTGAGATGTCTTTTCCGATCACCATACCTTCCATCTGATGGAAGGTGTGTTCGTGGCTCGCGTCGGTGGTTTCGTTCCGAAAACAGCGTCCGGGGGCCACGATGCGAAAGGGCGGGTCGAGCTTTTCCATCGCGCGCACCTGCACCGGTGACGTGTGCGGGCGTAGAGACAAGTCGCCGGCGTCGTCGCAATAGAAGGTGTCTTGAGAATCCCGCGCGGGATGATCGCGTCCAATGTTCAGCGCTTCGAAGTTATAATGATCGAGTTCAACTTCGGGGCCGTCTAGCACCGTATATCCCATGGAAAGGAACAGGTCTTCGAGCTGGCGCGTGAGCTGGGTGATCGGATGCAGGGAGCCGCTCTGAAGCGTCTTCGGCGGAAGCGTGGCATCAAAACCATCGCCACTTCGTTCGGCAGAGAGCGTCGACTGTGCGAGTTCGGCCTGGCGCGCGTCGAGGCTTTCTTGGATCGCCTTCTTTAGGATATTGGCGTTCTTGCCAACGTCCCGGCGTTCTTCGGGCGGCAAGGTCGGGATCGACGCGAGGAGTGCCGCGACCGCGCCCTTTTTCCCCAGAAATTCTCGCTCGATCTCCTTGAGTGAGTCATGGGTAGACGCTGCGAGGATTTGCTCCTTCGCGCGCTTCAATAGGTCGTCGTGACTCTCCATGGGTTCTCCGAGAGGGGGTCGTGGCTGCCGCGAAAAATGGCGCGATCGAATTTTGCGGGGGGTGGGGGGTTGGATTGATCTAAGTTGCTGATTTGGTTAGCGTAACGCGCCGCGTAATGCACGGCGATCTAGCCGGGGGAGAAGTTCGTTGAGCGTTAAAGAACCCACTGATACGGAAAAGCTGAACGACTTCGTTCGCACCATCATCGCCGATGATGTCGCGTCGAACAAGCATGGTGGCAGCGTCGTTACGAGATTTCCGCCTGAACCGAGCGGCCTACTTCACATCGGCCACGCCAAGGCGATCTGCCTCGACTTTGGGGTCGCGAGCGAGTTCGGGGGTCGTTGCCACCTGCGCTTCGACGACACCAACCCCGAAGTCGAAGAAGACGAATACGTTCAGTCCATTCATCGAGACATCAAATGGTTGGGCTTCGATTGGGGCGAGCATTTCTACCACGCCTCCGACTATTTTGAGCGGCTATATGACTTCGCGGTAGAATTGATCGGCAAAGGCAGCGCCTATGTGTGCGACTGGAGTTCGGAAGAAATCGCGGCCAACCGCGGCACGTTGACCGAGCCGGCGAATGCGAGCCCGGGGCGTTCTCGCTCGGTCGAAGAGAACCTCGATCTCTTCGCACGCATGCGCGCGGGCGAATTCGAAGAGGGTGCCTGTGTGGTTCGGGCGAAGATCGACCTTGGCTCGTCGGTGCTGCCCCTGCGCGACCCGACGATTTACCGAATTCTGAAGACCCCTCATCACCGCACCGGAACCGAATGGTGTGTGTATCCGATGTACGACTTCGCACACTGCCTGTCGGACTCTCTCGAATTGATCACCCACTCGCTGTGCACGCTTGAATTCATAGATCGACGGCCGCTTTACGAGTGGTTCCTGGCGCAGCTCGATGTGCCGTCGAACCCACAGCAGATCGAATTCGCCCGTCTCAATGTCGCCTACACGGTGACGTCCAAGCGGAACCTCAAGCGCTTTGTCGAAGAAGGTTTCGTATCGGGCTGGGACGACCCGCGTATGCCGACCCTCGCTGGCCTGCGGCGCCGCGGGTACACGCCAGAGTCCATCCGCAACTTCTGCAAGGGCGTTGGCGTCGCGAAGCGCGAGAACTTGATTCAGGTCGCCCGGCTCGAGTTCAGCGTTCGCGAACATTTGAATCGCATCGCAGACCGCCGCATGGCTGTGTTGAAGCCGCTCAAGGTCGTCATCACGAACTATCCCGAAGACGAAATCGAACAGCTCGACGCCATCAACAACCCCGAAGACCCGGGCGCAGGTTCGCGGCAGGTTCCGTTTTCGCGGGAGATCTACATCGAGCAGGACGACTTCATGGAGGACGCACCCAAGAAGTTCTTCCGTCTTTCACAGGGACGAGAAGTGCGGCTTCGCTACGCGTACTTCGTGACCTGCAATGATGTCATCAAGGATGACGCTGGGAATGTCGTCGAGCTTCACTGCACCTATGACCCTGCGACGCGCGGTGGCAACTCGCCGGACGGTCGCAAGGTGAAAGGGACGCTGCATTGGGTATCCGCGGCTGCGGGCGTTCCCGCCGAAGTGCGCCTTTACGACACGTTGCTCGACCTCGAAGATCCGTCCGACCTCGAAGAGGGCAAGACACTTCTCGATCATGTTCGACCGAACTCTCTCGAGACGTTGACCGACTGCGTCGTTGAGCCGATCCTCGCGGATACACCAGAAGGAACATCGGTTCAGTTCGAGCGGCTCGGCTATTACTGCGTCGATCCCGATTCCGAAGCCGGGCGTCCGGTGTTTAATCGCACCGTCACACTTCGGGATACGTGGGCCAAAGTCGCTAAAAAGAAATAGGAGACAGCATGGACAAAACTCCCTTCTATCTGCAGGGCAATTTCGGTCCGGTTGACGACGAGGTCGAAGCCTTCGATCTAAAAGTCGAGGGTGAGATCCCCGAGTATCTCGAGGGGATGTTCTTGCGCAACGGCCCAAACCCGACCCGTGGCGACCCGGGACATTGGTTTTTCGGCGACGGCATGATCCACGCCACCCGGCTCGAAGGAGGGCGCGCGTCGTGGTATCGCAACCGCTACGTCGACACGGCTTCGAGGCGCGGCGCACCGGCCATGCAACTGACCGAAGACTTGAAGTTCGACCATACCGTGGGTGTGTCGAATACCCACGTGGTGTCGCACGCGGGCAAGATCTTGGCCTTGGTCGAATCGTCGTATCCCGCAGAACTGGACCGCGAACTCAATACCGTGGGGCCGCTTGATTTCGACGGCAAACTCACGACGTCGTTCACCGCGCACCCGAAGGTCTGCGCCAAGACGGGCGAGATGCTGGCGTTCGGGTACAGCGCGCTGCCGCCGTTCTTGACCTATCACCGCATCAGTCCCGATGGCACGCTGGTGCAAAGCGAAGAAATCAAAGTCCCCGGTTCGACCATGATGCACGATTTTTCGGTGACCGAGAACCACGTCGTGTTCATGGACCTTCCAATTGTCTTTAAAGCGGAGCAGGTTACGTCCGGCATGCCGTATCAGTGGGACGCGTCCTATGGTGCGCGGCTTGGTGTTATGCCCCGCAACGGTTCGAATGCCGACGTGGTTTGGATGGAGATCGAGCCGTGCTTCGTTTTTCATCCGATGAACGCATACGAGCGCGATGGCAGGATCGTGATGGACGTTGTTCGCTACCCCGAGTTCATGTCGGGAGGACCGTTCGCGACGGACGCCGGTGAACTGTGGCGTTGGACGATTGATCTCGCCGCCCACATCGTAAAGGAAGAGAAGCTCGACGATCGAGCCACGGAATTTCCGCGCATCGACCCGCGCCGGGAATGCCTCGAGAATCGCTACGGCTATGCAGTGCTAAACGGCAGCGGCAAAGGATTGAGCTTCGAAGGCCTGGTCAAGCACGACCTCGAACGCGGGACCAGCGAAGTGCACAACTTCGGCCCCGGGGCCGCGCCGAGCGAGTGCGTGTTCGTGCCCGCCGGCCCAGACGCTGCCGAAGACGAGGGTGTCGTGATGGCGTACGTCTATCATGAAGACACCAACGCGAGCGAGTTTGTCGTGCTCGACGCCCAGAACTTCAGCAAGCCAGCGCTGGGAAGGGTCGCGTTGCCGCAGCGCGTTCCCTTCGGTTTCCACGGAAGCTGGTCTCCAGACCCGCGGTAGAGCGATGCGCTGATTTGAGGCTGGCTGCTGAATCCGTGTTCGCCATCGACACGGGGTAGCGTCTTCTAGTCCGGAATTGCCATCCCCAGGGCGACGGCGGGGCGGGCTTCGATGCGCTCAAGCCATTCGCATACGCGCTTGCTTGCGAGGAGTTCTTTGCTGCCGAGGTTCTTCATGATCTGCAGCCATGGGAAGTGCATGATGTCGCCGATGCTGTAGGGGCCGGCCAAGTATTGGCGGCCGTCGCTCAGGATGGTTTCGATGACGCCGACGAGTCGGATGACTTCGCCGCTGAAGATCTGAATCATTTCGACGTTCTTTTCGCCGTCTTTGCGAAGCGCTGCGCCGAGACGTCCGAGGTTCGGACCGATGCCACCGGTCTGGAAGAACGCGTATTGGATCGCCTCCATCCGCTGAACCGGATCTTTCGGCAAGATGATCCCATTGGGGTCATATCTTTCGCCGAGGTGGAGCAAGATTGCACCCGATTCCCAAATCACTTGTCCATCGTCGTCGAGGACGGGAATTTTGTGGTTGGGGTTCATTGCCAAAAATTCATCTGACATCTGTTCTTCTTTGTCGAGGTGAACCCAACAAACGTCGTAGTCGAGCCCGAGTTCTTCGAGGGCGATCGAAATCTTGCGGCCGTTCGGAGTTCCCGCGGTGTAGAGAATCATGTTCGAGCTTCCTTGATCATGGCGGTGGGTGAGGGCGCGAGTGCGCGACACTAGCCGATCTGAAAGGCAGGCCGACGGACTCGCAGGGAGGGAAGTGCCGCGAGCGTCTTTGAAAATGGACAATGTGATAGTCTGACGCCAATGTGGACGGTGATCGTCAATGTCTGGAACTGAATTCGAAGCGGGCAGGCTTCTGGAGTACGTGCTCTTCTTCGCCTTTGCGGGAGTCACGCTCCTAACCACACGCATGTACTGGCGTGGGTCCGCAGGCGGGATCATGCCGGTCAGCCTCGCGGTTCTAGGGGTCGGACTCGTTTTCGCTGCGATGTGGACCCCGCGGACTCCCACTGTCCCCGAACAACAGACGCCGGAAAAGACCGTCGAGCAGGGCTTCGTTTCTTCCGAGACCTGTCGCGCGTGTCACCCGGGACAGTACGAAAGCTGGTATGCCAGCTATCACCGCACGATGACCCAGGTTGCGAGTCCCGAATCCATCATGGCCCCGCACGAAAATGCGTCAATGATCGGAGGCAGTCGCCGTTTTGACGTTCGCTTCGACGACGAGGGTGCCATGATCATCGACGACGTCGATCCTTGGCCGGCGTTCGTCAAGTTTCGAAAGAACAACGGCATCTTGCCCAAGGACTTCCCGCGCAAGCAAGGCGAGGTCGTGATGACGACCGGGTCTCATCACATGCAGCTCTACTGGGTCCCCCTCGAAGACGACGGGCTGACTCAAATGTCTTGGACTTGGCTGATTCGGGATCAACGTTGGGTGCCGGGAGAAACCGTTTACCTCCAACCGCCAAGCGGGGGCTCTGGCATTGCCGGGACCTGGACGCTCAACTGCATCAAGTGCCACAGCACGGGTGGGCAGCCGCGAAGCGAACTTGGAAGCGAACCTCATCCCGCGGCAGATCCATGGGTGGGTGAGCTAGGGATCGCATGTGAGTCCTGCCATGGTCCCGGCGACGAGCACGTGGCAGCAAACGGAAACCCGGCAAGGCGTTACGCGTTACATCTGAGTGGCGAACCCGACGACACGATCATCAACCCCATGAACCTCGACTCGAAGCTTGCGGCAGAAGCGTGCGCGGCGTGTCACGCCGGTCGCGTAGACACGAGCTGGGACAACAATACCGGTGGCAAGTTCCGTCCCGGTGAGCGGATCGAAGGCTCGATGAAGCTGCGTAAATTCGAATTGGTCCCGGATCATTTAAAGCCAGACTACTTTTGGGGTGACGGAACTTCCCGGGTAACCGGGCGAGAGTTTACAGGCATGTCCGCTTCCGCGTGTTATACGCGGGGCGAAATCACCTGCGCGTCCTGTCATTCGATGCACGACAGCGACCCGAACGATCAACTTGCACGCGACCGCGTTGGCGACGAGGCGTGCCTACAGTGTCATCCCCAGTACGTCGGGCGAATCTCAGAACACACCAACCACGTAGAAGATTCGCCGGGATCGCGCTGTTACAACTGCCACATGCCGAATACGACGTATGGCATCCTGCAGCTGACGCGGAGCCACCGCATCGACATCCCGACCGCCGCGGGAACGGCAACGACGGGCAGACCCAACGCGTGCAATCTCTGTCATCTCGATCAAACCCTCGAATGGGCCGACACGCGGATCGCTCGCTGGTACGACAAGCCAAAGGCTGAGTTTGACGAGGACGGTAGAACGGTGCCCACCGGCGCCCTGTGGCTACTCAAAGGAGACGCAGTCGATCGCGCGACCGCGTCCTGGCACTTAGGGTGGGACCCGGCGATCGCCGCGTCAAAAGCCAATATTCAGCCACCGCTGTTGGCCCGAGGTCTCGCCGATCCGTATGCCGCCGTTCGCTATCTCGCGGAGCGATCCCTTCGCAAGTTCAGCGGATACGAAGACATCGAATACGATTTCGTAAGACCAGCGAGAGTGCAGGCGGGTGCTGTGCAAACTGTACTGGCAATTGGTCAAGCTCCGGAGAACGCGCCGCTTGACCCTCTCGAAGAAGCGCTGATCGAACGTTTGCTGCGAGAGCGCGACAATTCAGTGCGGGTCATTCGCGAATAGCCGCGAATAGCCGCGTATAACCGGGGCCGCCTCGATGGCGTGCCCGCGTGAAAGGCATCCAATGAATTCGACAGGCGATCCTTTGGTAGGGCGGCACTTGCGCGTGGGGTGGTGGGGCTTGCTTCTATTTCTGACCATGGGAGGCGGGCTCGAAATACTTCATGGATTGAAGCTCGGATTTTACGTCGACGTTGCGAGCGATACGCGAAGACTTCTTTGGACTCTCGCCCATGCCCACGGATCGCTCCTGGCAATGATTCACATTGGTTTCGCCACAACGCTTTCGCTCGCACCAAACTGGTCGGGAAGCCGCCGAGACAACGCGTCGCGCAATTTGATCTTGTCGCTGTTCTTGATTCCCGGCGGTTTCTTTTTGGGCGGCCTGTTTATACACCGGGGTGATCCAGGCCTCGGGATCTTCCTGCTTCCAATCGGCTTCGCGTTTCTCTTCCTCGCCGTTTGGCGAACCGCGCAGGCGATGTCGGCGCAGGGCCACGAGCAATAACGCGTGACTCGACGGGAATGGCTGCCGGTCGCGATCTAGACCGCCGTCGCGGCATTTGCGCTCGCGCTACATATCTTTCCCATGACACAGGGCAGTGATGCGCACTACGCCTACGGCGACAGCGCGTATTTGCTTTGGAGCTTTTGGTGGACTGATCACGCGCTGCGAAATGGAAGAACGCTTTCTTCACCAACTACGTGTTTCATCCCACGAGCACCCGTATTCGCTCTCACCTGCAGCCTGCTGTCGATTCCGATCCAGCACATCATCCCATCAACCAACGCCTCGGTGCGACGTTTCGCGATGAAGGTATGTTCTTCGTCGCCGAGTTCCCGATGCAGAAGTCGAACCCCGGCGGTTCCGCCGCTAGAACTCGATCGGGTAACTAAGCTCGTGCACGGCGGCGGCTTCGCCCTCGATCTCGAAACCCGCATCCATCGTACCTTTGGCACCGGTGGAATAGACGAGCTTGTGTGCACGGGAATAGCGGATCGGCTTACCGCCGAATGAATCCGTCGGAATCGATTCGAGGTAGGCCGGAACCAAATCGTTCAGATCTTCGGGGAGGCGATTGTTGTCCTGTTGATAGGCCCGAAGTGCGATCAAGGTCTGGGTTGCGGCGAGGGCGGTGTCTTCGGCGCAACGCTTGATGAAAAAATCGCGGTAGTCGGGGGTCGCGATGTCGAGTGCGACTTCCGAGTCGTCGGCGCCCGGTCCTTCAAACGTGGGGGCCGACGTGTCCCCTTGGTCTTCCGGGAACGGGATCGACGTCATGTCAGAACAGTCGAGCTCACTCGCGCGTTGGTACGTCCGCGTCACGGCTGCAAAGGCTTCAAGAGTGCGTGCGGTTTCGCTACGGAGTGCGGCGATGTCGAGCAGCGTGAATTCGGGCGCCTTCACGGAACCTTCTCCGTTGCGGAAATCATGTTCGGCGCGTTCGGCGATCCATCCCAAGAGCGCCTTCCACTGCTGATATTCGACGGCCCACATTCGCTTCCAGGCCGAAGGGTCACTTCGAAAGGAGGGGAGTGTTTCGACCCAATGTTTGGCTTGTTCGTTTTCCAACGGCGCGAAGGACGCGAGTCGGCGCAGGGTTTCGAGCCCCATCGACCGGTACCTCACACTTAACATCGTGGTCGTGAGTGCGGCGTGGTTTGCTCCCTCGATCCGCTGCGCGAAGCGAAGGATGTCGACGGCGCTATTGAAGGCGCCGTCCCAGTCTCCAGTTCGTGCAAGGTAGAGAGACTCGAATCGCAGGAGTTCGATGAGAGATTCCGTTTCGATCGGAATCTCGGGTACGACGTCAAATTCGTCGGCGGACAGTTCGGGGAGTCGAAAGTGGGGCGCCTCGAGCGCGCGTCGCAAGCGTGCGAGAGCTTCGCGATTCGCATCGAGCAACGACGCCATGTCGCCCGTCGAAATGTCGCCACCTCGCCACACGGCTTCGGCGAGCAATCGATCGTCGTCGTCGACCTCGCAGACTTTCACCGCAGCAAGCAAGTGTGTGAGTCCGTCTTCTGGTGCTGCGACGTTCTGATGAGTCACGGAAAGGTCGGCATCATCCGGACCGCCGGCGGGATCGCGGCGGGTTGAGACGTAGTCGGGGAGGCACAGCGCAATGAGCAGTGTGCACACCATTCCGATCCATAAAACCCGCTGTCGCATTTTCAGCACCCACCGGGCGTTGAGTGCCCCCGAATAGCATCGGCACCCCGCAGTGCTGCCTAGAGCCGGGATTACCTGAATCGTGACCGAAGTCGGTTACGTGCCGCTATCCTGTGCCGCGATGACGGCCAAGGCGGTAGACACGACAACATCTAAAACCCCGCAAACCCCGCGCAAGCAGTTGCGCAGTGCAGAAGAAATCGGCCTCGCGCTTGATCGTGGTGCGCCGGTTCACTTCGTGCTGTGCCTCGAAGGGGCATGTGACCCGGCGGTTGAACGAGTGGTTGAACGTGCCGCCGAGATGGGAATCTCGGTTCGTCGCGTGGCCGAACGACAGTTGCGCAGGTTGTTGCCGCACGGCACCCAGAGCCAAGTGCTCGCCCTCGAGGGGCCGGGGCCGGGTGCGAGCCTGGCCGAAGTCATGCAGCGCCCCGAGGTGGTGTGGATGCTGGTGGGATGCGGGTACCCAGGCAATGTCGGGTATGCGATTCGCAGTGCCGAAGTTTCCGGGGCCGCCGGGATCGTCGTCGCGTCAGATTTCGACCGCACCGAACGACGGGATTGTCTGCGTTACGGCATGCGGGTCGATCGTTTCTTTCCGGTTCATTTTGCCGATGCGGCTGAGTCGTTGGCGTTGTCGCGGACGGCTGGGCGTACCGTGGTCGCGGTGGAAGATGTCGGGAACGACGCACCGTGGCAGGTTGATCTGTCCGGCCCATTGCTCATCGTGATCGGTGGCGAGGAGGCGGGCATTCCGAAGAGCGTGCTCGCCGAAGCAGATTACGTTGTTCGTGTACCGATGAATGGCTTTTTGCCGTCGTTCAACTTGCAAGCCGCGATGGCGATCGTGATGGGTGAGCGGCTGCGGCAGACACAACCGACAACCAACACATCGAGTGACTAGGAATCAGCAGAACCTTTGATTGCTGCTGCCGCTCTAGATCTCACGAATGGCAGGGATCAGGTCGGCAATTTCTTGGGCGTCAATGCCGTAAGGCACGAGGCTCACTCGGTCGACGGACGTTCCGTAGCGTTGGCGTAGTTTTTCGGGGATCTCTTCGACGGGGCCAACGAGGGCGATCTGCTCGAGCAAGTCGTCGTTGATCAGCGCCGGCATGTCCGCCCATCCGCCTTGCTTCGTCAGACGATTGAGTTCGGTTTGCAGTTCACCTTGGCCCACACTTTCGAGAACGCCGCGGTATGCGGGGGTCGAGCCGTAAAACGAAATCTGCGCCTTGGCGCCTCGCTTCGCTTGTTTGATAGCAGCGTCATCTTTACCACTCACCACAATGACCTGGGCCGAAATTTCGAACTCACTTCGCGGACGGCCCGAACTTTCGATGCCCGTAGTGAGCGACGGCATGGTCGTCTCGGCGAGAAACTCTTCGGTGTGGAACGGGTGCAGGAAGTACCCGTCCGCGACTTCGCCCGCGACCCGGGTCATGATCGGCCCGACACCCGCGAGAAAGATGGGCGGCGTGCCGTGCGGGTTCGGACCTGGATTGAAGAAGGGCGCCATCAACGTGTGGGTATAGAATTCGCCGCGATGGTCGAGCTTGTCGCCGGTTTCAAAGGTGTGCCAGATCGCGCGAATCGCGCTGATCATTTCCTTCATGCGTGCTGCAGGTTTCGACCACGGCATGCTGAAGCGACGTTCGATATGGGGCTTGATCTGTGAGCCGAGTCCGAGGATGAAGCGACCCTTCGAGTGAAGCTGAAGGTCGTAGCCGAGATTCGCAAGCGTCATCGGGTTGCGCGCGAACGCGACCGCGATTGCTGTAATGAGTTCGATGCGCTCGCTGCGTTCGGCCATCACGCAGATAGGAAGGAAGGGGTCATGGCGACCTTCGAAGATGAATGCGCCGTCGTAGCCTTGGTTCTCGAGGGAAACGCTTGCCGGGCCCGCATCGCGCGGGTCTTCGACCATCACTGCGCCGTCAACTTTCATGGGAACCTCCTAGTTTGGGGCAAATCATCCTATGGCATTGGGTTCCGGTTCGCTTGAGGTTCCTGCGAACAAGAAGCTTTGCGGTATGGTCAATCGACTCGCGTTTTTGTGCGCGGGTCGCGCCGCAAACCATGTCGGTCTGGGCCGTTTATTCCTCGCATGTTGTACGCGCCGGAAATACGCGGCGCCGGCGCGCGAGGCAATCCGTGTTCGTGGTCTAAGTGAGTGCTCCGAGGTAGTGGTGTCCAACAAGGCGACGATTTCGCAATGTGTTTCGAACCTGGCAGTAACCCAGGGCGATGCGCGCGCGTTTTCGACTTCCGAGGGCTCCGTTAGCTGGCGTGCTTATGACGAGGCCGCGAATGAACTTGCGCGCGCATTGGTCCACCTCGGTGTTGGTGTGGGAGACCGCGTTGGCGTGTTGCTCCCCGACGGCCCCGGTGTGCATGTCGCTTTCCTTGCGATCGAACGCGCGGGGGCGGTGATCGTCGGAGCGGGCGCGCGTTCGGGTGTCAAAGAGCTTGTGCACTTGTTCGGACTTACCCAGTGCACGGTCTTGATTAGCGCGGCCGAGCATCAGGGCCTTGGCGCAGTTGCATTGCGAGCGGAGCTCGCTGAAGCGGACGTTTCGCTAACCCTTCATTTGATCGTCGACTCTGAATCGGGCCGTCAGTCCGAGCCCCTTTCAGAGACTGCGGGCATGGATGAAGAGGACGCGGCGGCGAGGCGTCACGATCCCGACGATATCTGGCTCTTGAACTCGACTTCGGGCACGACGGGGATGCCCAAGTGCGTCGTGCATGACCAGTCGCGCTGGTTTGTCTTCCACGACTTTGCGGTCGAAGCGGGCCAGCTCGATCAGAACGACGTGTTCATGAGTGTCGTGCCGGCGCCGTTCGGCTTCGGAATCTGGACGGCCCACGTGACTCCGGTCTTGCTCGGCGTTCCGACGGTCTTGATGACAGGCTTCGACGCAGATGCCGCCCTGGACTTGATTGAACAACATCGGGTTACGGTCCTCGCGGCCGTATCGACGCAATTCATCATGATGTTGAACAGCGCGAAAATCGACTCTTGCGACCTGTCGTCGTTGCGGGTCTTGTTTACCGGCGGCGAAGCTGTTCCCCGTGATCGCGCGTCGGTGTTTGAAGAGAAGACCGGGGCCAAGGTGTTGCAGTTCTACGGCTCGAACGAAGTGGGTGCGGTGAGCCGTACGACGCTTGACGATTCGAGTGACCGGCGTTGGACTACGGCGGGGCGCGTGATCAAAGAAATGAAAGTGCGCTTGTTTGACGAACAAGGTGCGGACGTCACGCATACCGGCCGTGGGCAGCCTGGCTGTCTGGGCCCGACGCTGAGTCAAGGGTACTACGGGGACCCGCAGGCGAACGCAAAGCTATATCGCGACGACGGTTGGATGATGCTCGGGGACATCGTCACCATCGACGATGAAGGCTACTTGACCGTGGTTGGACGTACGGATGACTTCATTATCCGCGGCGGCAAAAACATCAGCGCCGCTGCCGTCGAAGAACAAGTTGGCACCCATCCGCGGGTCGCGCATGTCGGAGTCGTTGCGATGCCAGACCCCGTGTTCGGCGAGCGGGTTTGTGCATTCGTTGAATTGGACGGAAGGTCCGCGCTTGATTTGAATACGCTCTGCGCTTACTTGCGGGAACACGGGACGTCGAAGGAATACCTCCCGGAGCATTTGGTTGTACTAGACGCCTTGCCTCGGGCCGCGGGTGGGAAAATTGCAAAGGCCGAGCTTTGTTCACACGTTGCTGCGCTGAGCAATAAACTGGATTCAGCAACCTGCACTCAAGGAAAAGATTGAATGAATCAAGATGAGGCTTGGGGGACTGCGGGGACGATTGAAGACGTGTCTGGCCAGGTGGCGATCGTGGGCGTCGGAGATGCGATCTACCAGCGAGCATCGGGAAAGAATGGACTCGAACTCGCGATCGAAGCGACCGAGCGCGCGCTGGCGGACAGCGGGCTCGCTCCGGGTGATATCGACGGAATTATGGTAACCCCGTACATGGGCGCTCAACTCGACGCCGATGCGTACCGTGCTCACTTCGGTACCGAGCAAGAAATCTGGATGTCGAACAAAGGCGGTGCCATGACGTGGGCCGCGACGGCACCGGCCGTCGCCGCGGCGGCGATTCGCGAGGGCAAGGCGAGTGCGATCTTGAACTTGTTCGCAGTCGACTGGTTTAGCCAGAAGGGAAGCGATAGCGACGAAGGACCTGGCAAGTTTCACGGCCAGGAACGCATGAAGGCCAACTTCGAATTGCCTCACGGTTGGTTTCCGCAGCCTGTTTACTTCGCCACGATCGCACGTCGACACATGTGGCAGTACGGAACCCGGGAAGAAGATTTAGGCGCGCTCGCGGTCACCTGTCGCAGACACGCGAACGGGCATCCTGACGCAATTACGCGGGACCGAACATTGAGCCTCGACGAATACCTGGCTCGCCCGATGATGGTAGACCCACTGCGCATGGAAGACTGCTGCCTTATTTCCGATGGCGGTGGCGCGTACATCATGACGTCAGTAGAACGCGCCAGAGATCTCGCGAAACCGTTGGTCGTGGTTGAAGGGGTGTCGGACGGCTATTCGAATAGCGGCGCCTACTGGAGTCAGCAGGGCAATTTCACTGCTTCGCCTCAAGTCTATTCCGCACCCAAGGCGTTCGAGATGGCAGGGCTGGTACCGAGTGATGTCGACGTGCTGACGCTATACGACCCGTTTTCAATCGTGGCGTTGATGCAGATCGAAGACATGGGGTTCTGCGAGAAGGGTGGGGCGAGTGAGTTTGTTGCCGGAACCAACCTGCAATACGACAGCCCGGGCCTCGCGTACAACACCCACGGTGGCTTGCTCTCCCATGCCTACGTGCTCGGTATCTCGCACGTCAATGAAATCGTCCGACAACTGCGGGGCGAAGCTGCCAACCAGGTCAGCGATGCAAACGTTGGAGTCTACGGTGGATACACCGGACACATGGCGAGCACGTTGATTTTGAAGTCCGGCAGTTGAGGTCGACGCGATGAGGAGCGAACGATGAGTCAATCACCGTTACCCGAAACAGACTGGGATCTCACCCGGGCATTTTGGCAAGCCGCGAAAGAGAATGAGTTCGTGATGCCGCGCTGCGCGGGTTGTGAGCGCTACGTCTGGTATCCAGAAGAACAATGCCCGCACTGCGGCGCCGGCGACGTCCTTTGGGTTCAAGTCGAAGGAAGAGGCCTGCTTTTTTCATGGGCCGAAGTGCGGCACCCGCTGCACCCCCCGTATAAGAACCAGCTTCCCTACATCACGGGGATCGTGGCGCTGGAGGTCGATCCACGCGTCCACTATGTGACCCGGATCGTCGAATGTACGACGCGCGAACTTGTGATCGAGATGCCGATGGAAGTTGTCTATCGCGAACTTTCGTTTCACGAGGTCGAGGGCGCCGTGGTTGCGCCGGTATTCCGTCCAGTTGCCTGAGCCGGGTTGAGGTAGATCGCGGTGAGTCGGCTAGGGAAGGGAGCGCCATGCGATGGCTGCTGGTTTGGCCTCGCGCTATCGTACGAGCCAGCGTAAGACCTGCAAACCTCTAGCCGAGTGAGAGACCGATCTTCGGGAGCGATGAGAGATTCAACATGAGTTCGCGCCCACCGCTAAGCCCAGTCAAGATCGCCGGCTTCAGTCTGTTGACTCTGGTGTTATTTGCCGTCGTCTTCGAGTTTGGCTCGTGGGGGCTGCTCAGAGCTTTCGATGCGAAAATGAACACGCGGTACAACCGGATCGCTTCGGGCTATTCGGTTTTTCGCACCACGCCCAATTTTACGTTCATCACGAACAAGACAGACCCTTCTCAATCCGACATCACGACCGAATCGCACGGCTTCGTTCATGACACCCCGTTAAGCGAAGCGAAGCCCGAAGGGACGATCCGAGTATTTCTAAACGGCGGGTCGGCGCTGTTTGGGGCGGGGCAGGCGGCGGTGTACGAGCCGGCCAAGAAATTTCCGCGTGGGCTCTACAGCTATCCGTTGAGTATCGCGGGCAAGCTTAAGGCGATCTTGAAAGAGAAACGGCCTGATCTCGACTTCGAAGTCATTAACGCCGCTGCGTATACGAAGAAAATGCACCAGTCGATTCCCGACTATCTCGCGACAATTTCACGCATGTCGCCGGACTTCGTGATCAACATGGACGGCTACAACGACCTGAATGCGTTTAGTTCGGGCACCCCTTACGCGGACCTCCACGAAGAACTGCAGACCTACATAGACCTCGAAGCAGCGCCTCGTTTTCCAGAGACGTTGAGTTCGTATCAGGTCGCGAAGCGGATCGTGGGCCGGCTATTTGTAACGCCCTTCGCGACCGGGCTCAGTATTCGAGTCGAAGACGCGCCGCCCTCTGAGACGGTTCCGCATCGCGAGTATCTGAAGAAGAAGCCGGAGTTCGTCGCGGCGTCGGCGCGTTTTCTCGACATCGTTGATCACTACACCGCGCTCATGCGGCAGGACGGCGTCGAGTTTATGTTCGGCTTGCAGCCCATGGTTGACCGCGGGGAGAACAAAGCCCTCACGGAGTCGGAGGCAGCCTGGCAGCGTTACGTGCAGTCCTTCAAAGACGAGCACCCCGACTATCGTTTGATCATCCGGTATTTCTTCGACGACTACCTGTCCGACCAGCTCGAAGCACGTGTGACGAAAGCTGGATTTCGATACGTCGATTTTGGGCGGGCATCCCAGGCGCTGAGTTCGGACTTCCAGCTGTTTACGGATTACTGTCACCTGACGGTCCCCGGCAATGAGTTCATCGCCCAGCATATGGCTGACTTTGTCCTGGAAAAGCTGGCGTCGAATGGGGCCTCTGAATCGGGGCCACGAAGCAAATTGGCATTCGTGGCGTCCGACGGAGGGGGGCAGTGACCAGCGGGCGGCTGGCTTCGTGATCGAGCGCCAGTTCTTTTGGGCGGGTGCTCTGGCGATCGTCTCTGCTGGGTTGGTGGTCTACGTCGAACAGCTCGGCTTTTACTTCACCGACGTCGACACGTTTTCGCTGATCGCAACGAGCCGCCTCCATTCGTTTGACGAGTTCATGTCGATCTTCACCTCGCCCATGATGAAGGGCCACCTTCCGAACGCGCTGTTCTTTAGGCCATTTGCGAGTTTGACTTGGGGGGGCGACGAACTGATCTGGGGCATGAATCCCCTTGGCTACCACCTGACCGATCTATTGATCCATCTCGCCAACTCGTTGCTCCTGTTCCAGCTGGTTCGGCGAACCGCACGTTTTCAAACGGGCGTCGGCAATGCACCCGACGGGATCAGTCGGGGTGACGTAGAGGGACTTGTCGCCGGCGGACTCTTTGTGATCCATCCGGTTGCGGTTGAAACCGTGAGCGCCATTGCGCGCCGTCCCGACCTGCTGTTCGGCTTCTTTGCGCTGCTCGCACTCAACTTTGCGCTGCGCTTTATTCGCTTCGAGTCGAATCGAGACCGGCTCGCGATCGCGGTTTGCTGTGTGCTTGGGCTCGCTTCGAAAGACTCCGCGGTGATCGTGCTCGCACTCGTGGGAGCGTTTGGCTTTTGTCTCTGTGAGACGGATTCGTTCCGCGAACGACTTTTCTTCTGCGTGCGTCTTTGTTGGGTGCCGCTCGTAGCGGTCGCGCTTTACATCGGCGCGCGCAGTCTGGTGCTCGGCGGATTGGGGGGATACGAGACCGCATTCGGTGTCGAGCTCACGTCGGTCGTCAAGACGAGTTCGCTGGTGTTGCTTTGTGCATTCACGATCCCGGGCCAACTCGATTCGTGTACGTCTTCTTTCGCGCCCTTTACCGCGTTGGTGACGGTCGCGTTTTTTGTGCTCAGCGCGCTGCGACTCCTGTCCGATCGCACGGCGCCGGAAGCTCGAAGGGTTGCCTTTGGTTGGTTGTGCCTCTCATTGTTCTTCGTGTTGTACCTGGCGACGCGGACGGTTGCATTAACGCGCACGATGTACGCCCTCATTCCATTTCTCTGTATCCTGCTCGCATGGGCGTGTGTCGATAGTGGCGCGCTGCTTCGAGACTTCAGAAAACGATCTGCCGGAGGCTTGGCAAGCACGCTCTCGCGCTTGGGATTGATGGGGATCAGTTTTGCAATTGTCGGTGCGATGTTTCTTGCCGCGCTGCGGGGCCAGTACGTTGACGAATGGCGTGCCATGGGAGAATTGACTCGTGAGATCGTCGACGCAATCGATCCACTGGTCGCGTCGGTTCCAGCCGGAAGTACGGTCTACACGGTCAACCTGCCGTTCAAGGCAAGCGACCCCCAACCCAGGCTTCGCGATCATCCGATCCTTGACGACTACAGCCTCCAGGGTTGGGTCGACCTCGCGCACCCCAAAAAGCAGCTTTCGATCGTCGGCCTCACCCGCGTTCGAATGCAGCTGAATGATCCCGGGGAGCTTTCGTCGCGGGTTTCGTTCGACCCTGTAACGGCGAGGTTGTTTACGGACGTGGCCACAAGCGGGCGGGTTGAAGCGTTCCTCAAAAAAAGAAAGTGGGGGAAAGAGCATCCTCTTGAAGTCGTTCGTCATGAACGGGACGGGTCGGGAAGCCGGCTCGAGATCCAGCTTCTCCCCGAGGCTTTCGAGCCCGGACCGATCGCATTCTGGGTTTTCGTCGGCAATCGCGTCGAACTGGCTCGACACGAAGCGTTTCAGTTTTCTCATGATGGAGCAGGCCAGTGATGTCCGATGCTCCGAATACCGTGCGACCGCGTGACGCGGCGAGCCTCTTGATCGTGCGCGAGCGCCGCGGTCAACATCAAGTATTGATGGGCAAGCGTTCGTCCAAAGATCGCTTCATGCCCGACGTATTTGTTTTCCCGGGTGGGCGAGTCGACCCGAGCGACGCAGACGTGCCGGTCCGCACCCCATTGCCACGTCGTCAACTCGAAAGACTCGGTCCGGCCTTGCCCGAGCGACGGGCGCGCATGCTCGCGGTGGCGGCGGTTCGTGAGACGTTCGAAGAGACGGGCCTCGTAGTAGGTGAACAGCGCGCAGGTGAATTGCGACCCCACCTGAAAGGGCTCGAGTACATCGCCCGGGCGATCACGCCGGCACAGTCTCCTATTCGCTATCACGCACGGTTTTTCATGACTCGGGAAGAGCACATCACGGGC
The DNA here is from genome assembly GCA_012960035.1 of Myxococcales bacterium. Classification (GTDB taxonomy): domain Bacteria; phylum Myxococcota_A; class UBA9160; order UBA9160; family UBA4427; genus DUBZ01. The sequence continues at coordinate 100,710 of DUBZ01000041.1, forward strand.
AAGCTGCGCAGCAATGGCGAATTGATCGAGATGAATTGGCTTAGTTTCGATCAAGCGCGCGAAGCGGCCAGCGTCGACGTGACCCAGATGGTGTTGGACGAGGCCCAGTACCGGCTCGCGAAGCGGCCGTTTCGAGGCGTTCCGCTGATTTGTTATCGCCACGGTGTGATTCAGCGGCGCTACCGCGAGTCGGGCAAGTGAGGAGGATGCGCGAAGCGTTCAACCTCCGCCCTCCTCGGGCCGCTAAGGTCACGGTTCCCGACGTGGGGTTGGCCCTTGGGCTGCTAGACTCCGCGCGCATTCAAGACGGAAGGTCGACAAAATCGCAATGAGCAAAAAAGTTGCACTCATCACTGGAGTCACGGGGCAGGACGGCTCGTACCTCGCCGAATTCCTGCTCGACAAGGGCTATGACGTTCACGGCATCGCCCGGCGCACGTCGCTGTTCAATCGTGCAAGGGTCGAAGACCGAGTCCGCAAGGCGCGCAGTGACGGGGACGTCTACGAACTTCACTACGGCGACATGGGCGACTCGAGCAGCATTAACCGCATTTTGAGCCAGGTTCGCCCGTCGGAGCTGTACAACCTCGCCGCGCAGTCCCACGTGGGCGTCTCGTTTGATCAGCCGGAATACACCTCCGATGTCGACGCCACCGGGGTACTGCGCTTTCTCGAAGGGATCCGATCCCTGGGCTTGCCGACTCGCTTTTATCAGGCTTCGACGTCCGAGCTGTACGGCAAAGTCGAAGAAGTGCCGCAGACCGAAACCACACCGTTTCATCCGTGCTCACCGTATGCGGTTGCAAAGCTCTATGGCTATTGGATCGTGCGCAACTACCGCGAAGCGTATGACATGCATGCGAGCAACGGCATCTTGTTCAATCACGAGTCTCCGCGCCGTGGCGAAAACTTCGTGACACGCAAAGTCACCCTCGGACTCGCACGCATCAAAGCCGGCCAGCAAGAAACGATTTCGATGGGCAACATCGATTCGAAGCGCGACTGGGGCTATGCCGCCGACTACGTTGAGATGATGTGGTTGATGTTGCAGCAGGAGGTCCCGGACGACTTCGTGGTCGCGACCGGAGAAACTCACACCGTGCGCGAATTCATCGAGCACGCCGCTGACATCGCTGGCTATCAGATCGAATGGGAAGGCAGCGACGTCAATGAAGTGGCCCGCGATGCGAAGTCGGGCAAGGTGATCGTCGACATCGATCCGCGCTTCTATCGGCCCGCCGAGGTGGACTTGCTCCTCGGCGACCCCAGCAAGGCCAAGAACGTTTTGGGCTGGGAGCCCAAGGTGAAGTTCGAAGCGCTAGTCGAGATGATGATGCGGGCCGACCTCGAAGAGGTCGGGCTCTAACCAGCTCGTCGTATACTGACGTCGCTCAGGCCAGCCTCGCGACGACCACGATCAGGTCGGCTTCCGGTGTGAAGGGCGTCCCTTGGTAGTCGCCGTCCAAGCTCACGAGGTCGAGTCCGGCGCGGTTTAGCAGCGGCTCGATCTGTCGGCTGAGTAGATAGCGGTGTTGTAGTGGGGCCGCGATGGTATGTCCACCTTCCCTGGGCTCGTGGACATAGACGACGTCCATGCGCTGTTCTTCCCGCCACCACTGACTTTGTTCAGTGACGTGATACGTGATGCCTTCGTGGGTAATCGTGGCGATGTCCTCCGGCGCGTCGTCCTCTGCGTCTTCGTCCTGCTCCGGATCGTCATGGAAATTGTCCGCGCTATACGCGTCAAAGATGAACTGGCCGGCGGGCGTCAGGTGTGACGCAATATTTTGGAGACATGCCTCGACGTCCGACTGCGAGGTAAGGCAGAAAAGCCCGCTGTAAGGGATCAGGATGCGGTCGAACTTTTGGTCGAAAGCGAATTGCCGCATGTCGCCGAGTACGAGCGCGCCCTTGTTTCCGTCTACACGCTGGAGCCGAGCTTCTGCAAGTGCGAGCAGCTCCCGGCTCGCGTCGAGTCCTGTGATCTGAAGACCCTCTGTGGCGAGTGCTTCGAGCACGCGTCCGTATCCGCATCCAAGTTCGAGCACAGAGTCCGCGCCGCGGCATCGTGCGCGGTAAAAGTCGAGGTCGCCGGGATTTCCGAGGTGCAGTGCTGCGTAGAGCTCTGCCGGGTAAGGCTGATTCATGATTGAAAGTTACGAGTCTGGCTGAAATTCGCTAGCGAGCGACTTGCTCCGGCTTACGCTTCGAGCTGTTCGACCTTGATCCCGACGGTCTTCAGTAATTCAAGTGAGTCGCGCACTCGATAGTCTTCGCCGTAAAAAATCTCTCGAACGTTACCGAGGTTGATGAGGCGCTTCGCGCACGCCGAGCAGGGCAGGTGCGTGACAAATACGATTTTTTCGACATGTCTAGGTGCGTCGCAGTTGATGACTGCGTTTTCTTCCGAGTGGAGACAGCCGCAATTGCCGGGCTCCTCGCGGTCGCATCGGTTAGGGAGTCCAGTCGCGTTGCCGTTGTAGCCGACCGCGAGCACTTTGCGGTAGTCGGTGCTCGTGATCACCGTACCGACGTTCAAGCGCACGCAGGTCGATCGATTGGCCAGCGTACGTGCCAAGTCCATGTAGATGCTTTCAAAACTCGGTCGCATCTTGTCTTCCATGCTGGCGTGGTTTCCTCGTTTGGGTGGGGTCGGTGGCGTGAGGCTTGCGCAACGCAATGTCGCACGACTTGCCTGTTGCTGATAGACGTTTTGCTGAAGTTGGGTGTCGAAGGGGAATGCGCAACCGAGGTTGAAAGTGGCTGCCGTGTTGGGCTGACAATCTACCCGAGTCGCTGCTCACCCGAAACGACCCGGGATTTTCTCCGTTTCCCCTCACAAGTGCGGCGCACATGACCGAATTAGAGGGGGATGCGACACCTCATTACTTTGGCGATTGTCGGGCTCGCGCTGGCGAACAGTGGTTGTTTCGTCTTCGATGAAATTGACAAGGGCATGGCGATGTTGGAAAAACACTCGCCGCCTTCGAAGAAGCAAGGCGAGAAGGTCGAGGCAGACAGCGGTCTTTCGTTTGCCGCTCTGCGTGAGCGAGGGCAGAATGCGCTCGGCGACTTGTCGGTCAAGGTAGAGGAAGCCATGGCGAAAGCTCCGGACCCGGCCAACGTGGTGATCACGTGTGAGACCGAAGGTCGGACCGAATTTACCCGCAAGTTCGACTGTCTAAGTCGCGGCGGGCGAGTTCGATAGCGTCGCGTACGGCAAGCAATCCATCCCCTGAGTTCGGAAAGCGACTCGCACTGTCCCCATCGTGGGCTGTCGCGAAATGGTTTGCTATTGCCTAACGGCTAGCGAGTGAGCCGAGTCATCAACCGAGGAGGGTACGTGAGCGAGTCGAGTCCCGAAAAACCGAAGACAACGTATCGCCACGACTACACCCCCCCCGACTACTGGATCGACACGGTCGATCTAGACTTTGTGCTCGACGAAGACTGCACCCGAGTGCGCAGCACGTTGTCTGTGCGGCGCAACGACAGCTTGCAGGGTGACCCGCCGCCCTTTGTCTTGAACGGCGAAGACCTCAGTCTCGAAAGCGTGTCGGTCGACGGTCGTCGTCTCGAGCCAAAAGAATACGATAACAACGAAGAGACGTTGAAAGTCTTCTCGGTACCGGCAAGCTTCACCTTCGAAACCGTGATCACAACCAAACCCGCCGCCAACACGGCGCTTTCGGGTTTGTATTGCACGGGCGGCTTGTTCTGTACCCAATGCGAGGCGATGGGGTTTCGTCGCATTACCTATTTCCCCGATCGTCCAGACATCATGTCGCGCTATTCGACCACGATCACCGCGCACAACACACGTTACCCGGTTCTGCTTTCCAACGGAAACCTCGTCGCGGAAGAAACGCTCGACGACGGGCGCAGGCGCGTGCGATGGGAAGATCCCTTCCCGAAGCCGAGCTATCTGTTCGCATTGGTGGGGGGCGATCTGCGATGTCATGCCGGCACGTTCACGACGTGTTCTGGGCGTGAGGTGAAACTCGAAATTTGGGTCGAGCCCGAAAATATTGACATGTGCGAGCACGCTCTCGTCTCGCTCGGCAATGCGATGAAGTGGGACGAAGAACGGTTTGGCCGGGAATACGACCTCGACATCTACATGGTCGTCGCGGTGAATGATTTCAATATGGGCGCCATGGAAAACAAGGGCCTCAACGTCTTCAATGCGAAGTACGTGCTTGCAAAGCCCGAGACCGCGACCGACGACGATTGCCTGGGGATCGAGGCCGTGATCGGCCACGAATACTTTCACAATTGGACGGGCAATCGCGTGACCTGCCGTGACTGGTTCCAGCTCACCTTGAAGGAAGGGCTCACCGTTTTCCGTGATCAAGAATTTACGGCGGACATGACGTCCGAATCCGTCAAGCGGATCGACGACGTCAAGGCACTTCGTGCGGCGCAGTTCGCGGAAGATGCTGGGCCGATGAAGCACCCGATTCGCCCCGATTCCTATATTTCGATGGATAACTTCTATACGGCCACCGTTTACAGCAAGGGTGCCGAAGTGATTCGCATGCTCAATACGCTGCTCGGCGTCGAGGGCTTCCGAAAGGGGATGGATCTCTACTTCGAACGCCACGACGGGCAGGCGGTCACCTGCGATGATTTCGTCGCCGCGCTCTCGAAAGCAAACGACGAAGATCTGGAAGCCTTCATGGGTTGGTACGCGCAACCGGGGACACCGGAGGTCGAGGCGATCGGGACATACGACGCTGCGGCAAAGACCTACACATTGACGTTGACCCAGGGAAATGCGGCAGCAAAGGGCGACGCGGCGCCTCTCCACATTCCAGTCTTGGTGGGGTTGTTGGGGCGCGACGGTAGCGATCTGTCCCTCGATGTCGGTACCGAAAACACCCGCATGCGAGGCTCAAGCGCCGTTCTGGAACTGAAAGAAACGTCGCAGGAGTTTGTGTTTCGTGGCGTTGCCGAGGCACCGGTCCCGTCGGTGCTGCGCCAGTTTTCGGCACCGGTTCGGTTGCGCATGGAAAGGTCAAGGGATGAGCTTGCGTTCTTGATGTCGCATGACAGCGATTCGTTTTCGCGTTGGGACGCAGGGCAGGAACTCGCCATGGGGCTGTTGCTCGACGCCGCGGTGGATGCCGCGGCAGGGCGCCCGTTGTTGTTGGACCCCTTGTTGCGAGAAGGCTTTGGAAAGATTCTCGTTGATCCTCGGCTCGATCATTCGCTCCGATCCCTCGCCCTGATCTTGCCCGGCGAAAAAGTGCTGGGCCAGGAAATGGACGTGATCGACGTGGACGCGTTGCACACCGCGCGCGAGTTTACCCTGCGCGCCCTTGCCGAAGCCCATCGCGAACCCCTGATGTCGCTCTATCGCTCACTCGCATCGCCGCGGCCATACAGCAACGACGCGACCTCGATCGCAGAGCGGCGCATCAAGAACACGGTGCTTGCGTATCTCGCCTGTCTCAAAGACGATGAAGTGACTTTGCTGGTTCGCGCTCAGTTTGATCAGGCCACGAACATGACGGATTCGCAGAGCGCCCTCATGCTTCTCGTCGATCTCGGCGGTGACGCGTGTGAGCAGGCCTTGTCGGCGTTCCATGAACGTTGGCGCAGGGACCCCCTGGTGCTCGACAAATGGTTTTCCGTGCAGGCAATGGGGAAGCGACCGGAGACCCTCGACCAGGTGATCGCGCTTTCGCGCCATCCCGACTTCAGTACGAAGAACCCGAACCGTATTCGGTCCCTCGTCGGGATGTTTTGCGCCGCGAATCAAGTGCGGTTTCACGACCGAAGCGGCCGCGGTTACGCCTTCCTTGCGGATATTGTGCTCGACCTTGATGAGATGAACCCGCAGATTGCAGCCCGGATGGTTTCCCAGTTCAATCAATGGAAGCGCTTCGATCCGGCGCGGAGAGAACTGATGCAGGGGGAGTTGCAGCGCATTGCTTCCCAAGCGTCGCTATCGAAGGACGTGTTCGAGATCGTGGAGCGTGCACTCTCGGCCTGATAAAATGAGATCGTTTAGTCGAATGCGTGTTCGGCTGTCTCGAGTTCGAGGCAGATCTGCGCGAATGGGTGTTTCGGATCGGCAACGTCGACATCGATGAACGATGCCCGGGCGAGCGCGCTGCGGATCGGGATGTCGGGGAAAACGTCATCGCGAACCGCGTGAATGAATTTGAGTGTCGCGAGAGCGTCAAAGTTTTCGTTGAGGGAGCGAGCACGATCTCCCTTCCGAGAAAGGAGTTTTCGCGACGCTTCTAACGCGCCCAACCGATCAAGGATGGCACGCAGCGGGTCGAGTTCGATCCCTGTGTGGATCGCGGCGACCTCAAGGTGGTGGTCGATCGATTGCTCGGGTTGGCTAGCGGACTTCGCGAGGGCTGAGATCCATGTCGCGAGCCAACGAAAGCAGCGTGGGTCGTATACGCGAAGGTCTTCCTCTCGCCCGCGGCTCTGCATCATGGCGCGACCGGTCCCAAACGGAACTCGCTCAGATTCTCGGCCGCTGAGCAAGATTGCTTCACCTCGCCGTGGAATGATCGCGCCGACCTTTGCGAGTTTCGCCAGGAGATGAAAGTCTTCGGCGGCGACACGTTTCGGAAACCCGCGCACCGCCGCGTAGGCGTCGGCGTGTAGGGCGATGGTGCTTCCGATCGTGTGGAAGGCGTAGGGCGAACCGGCGTAGCGCAAGCCGAGTACCCGGTAGCGAAGAAACACTTCGTATTGGTCGATGGCGTTGCCTAAGCCGTCCGCACCTTGTCGGGTATGGGTGAAGTCATAGACGAGCGCGGCGGGGAAGGGGGGCTGGCCTGCGGCCTCGGTGCGATCGAAATAGTCCACGGGTAGGGAGACGTCTGCGTCGGTGCAGTGAATCCATGGAGACCGAAGGACTCCCGCCGCAAAGAGTGCCGTCGCCAAGTCAGCGCCGATCTTTCGCGCCAGGCCCACGCCTTGTTTTGCTGGCAAGCATCGGGCGGACTGGGTTCGATCAATCAGAACCAAGTCGTTGTGTGTACCGGAGAGAAACGTGCCGGCATCGCTGAGTTCAAGCGAAGGTCCAGCTTGCCAGTTCTTCTCGCTGCGCAGCGCTCCGAGCACAACCCGGTTGGCGTTCTTGGCCCAGTCGGGACTGTTTTCACGTTCGTTTACAACGACGACAACCAGCACGCGCCCGCGACGGCATAGTGGGATCGTGCCCAACGTATCGAGCAACGATTCGCACTCCCCGTACGCGGGGATCGTGACCAAAGCGGCGTACGTGAGCCCGCGCTCTCCGAGGAGCGACGCAAGTCGCGCCTCGGGTTCGGCGTACCCTTCGAGGTATTTGCGTAAGGCCTTGCTGGGCGGGCGAGCTTCGCTTGCCATGGTCCCTCAGTGAAGCGCGGGGCGGATGGCAAGGCCAAGCATGATCTCGGCTTCGATGTTGAGCAGCGCTTCGATGCGCGGTTCGACCGACTCCGCGTCGAAGTACATTCGCGCGAGCCCAATAAAGACATCGTCGTGTCGGGCTTCGGACGCTGCGATTTCTTTGTAGAAGTCCTTGAGTGTGGGGTCTGGATGGTGGTCCGCGATCATTCCGAAGCGTTCACAGCCTCGAGCCTCGACGATCCCCGACACGAGCAGCCGGTCCAGGAAATACGCATCGCTGCCGGTGCGGATCTGTTTGCGCATGGCGCCCACGTATTCATCTTTCTGATCTTTTGCGAGCATGAGATCGCGCGCAACGAGCTGGCGATACACCTGGTAAAAGTGCTCGAGTTCTTCCCGGGCGATGTCCATCATGGCCGCGACCAGCCGGCTGCGATCCGGGTAGTGGCTGATGAGGGAGAGCGCGACCGCCGAAGCTTTGCGCTCCGCGGCGGCGTGGTCGAGCAAAAAAGTGTCAAAGTCGCCAAGAACACAGTCGAGCCAGTGGGTCGGGGTCAAGGCGCGTAAGTTGAGCATGGTCCGTGCAGCTCCTAAGGCTTTGCCGTCGCGGTGGGGTACCCCGAAGCTCGACGAGCGCCGCGATCATAGAACATGGAAATACGGTTGCTATCGGCGGGACTTCACGCGACTCTCTCGGGCGCTTATCCGGGTGCGATGCGTGTTCTCAAAACGGGTTGGGCCGCCGGGACTCGGGATGACTGAGTCCGTTTACGATGTGAATGGGGAATCGTGCAAGCTGTGAGTTTGAAGGTGGAGCGAAAGCTGAGTTGGATCGTCGCGGTCGCCGCAGCGTTTTTTGCATTTCAAAGCGTCGCGCACGCGGAAGAAACCATGCCTCGGCCCCTGCGCTTTTCTGCAATTCCAGATCAAGACGAAACCCGCCTTCGCGAAAAATTCGCTCCAGTCTCCGCGTACCTCAGTGAGTCGCTCGGAGTTCCCGTTGAGTACGTGCACGCGACGAAATATTCCGATTCCGTGGATCTCTTCAAGAACGGTGACATTCAACTCGCGTGGTTCGGCGGGTTATCAGGCGTTCAGGCGCGTCACGCCGTAAGCGGGGCGCGTGCCATCGCGCAGGGTGCCGAAGACCCGGAGTTTTATTCGTACTTCATTGCCCACAAAGACGCGGGCATCGAAGCGGGCGCAGACTTCCCGTCGGCGATCGCAGGCAAGCGCTTCACGTTTGGTTCGATGGGTTCCACTTCGGGCCGCCTGATGCCAGAATCATTCATTCGGAACAATACGGGGAAGAGCCCCGAAGACCTTTTTTCGGCGGTGAGCTTTTCGGGGAGTCACGATCGAACGGTCGAACTTGTCGCGTCCGGTCAGTTCGATGTCGGCGCGGTCAACTACACTGTCTACGATCGAAGGGTGAAAGAAGGCGAGACCGATGGTTCGGTGGTGAAGGTGATTTGGAAGACCCCGGTCTATGCTGACTACAACTTCACCGCGCACCCAGACCTTGAAACGACCTATGGCGCGGGATTTACCGACAAGCTGCAAAGGGCATTGATCGCGATGAAAGATCCCGAAGTTCTTTCCGCATTTCCGCGCAGCGCCATGATCTTCGCGACGAACGCTGACTTTGAAGCGATCCGGGAACTCGCGGTTCAACTCGAGTTCATTCGCTAGCTGGGAGAGGCTTTGACGAAGGGTGCGGATTTTCTGCTCGACCAGGTTTCGGTCCAGTATCAGAACACGCTTGCCCTCGACGAGGTGACGCTCACCATTTCGCCCGGCGAAGCCGTGGGGCTGGTCGGTCCGAGTGGTTCTGGCAAGAGCACGCTCTTGCATCTGTTTAACGGACGCGGGCAGCCGACCGATGGGTGGGCGAGCGTGTCGGGCAAGCGGCTCATCGACTACGGCCGCCGCGACCTGAAGCAGCTGCGAAGTCGGATTGGATTCATCGATCAAGGCTTGAACCTGGTTCCGAATTTGCGGGTTTCGCAGAACGTCATCGCCGGACGCCTGGGGCAGGTGGGCTTCGCCAAATCGCTTTCAATGCTGCTCTTCCCTTCTCGCGCGATGCTGCGCGAAGTGCACGAGCTGCTCGAACGGGTCGGCATCCCCGAAAAACTCTTCGAGCGCACCGATCGGCTGTCCGGCGGGCAACAGCAGCGCGTAGCACTTGCCCGGGCGCTCTTTCAGAAGCCCGTCGCATTGATCGCAGACGAACCGGTGTCGAGTGTTGATCCGGCGCGGGCACGCGACACGATCGAGCTGCTGACGCGGATTTCGCGCGAAGAGGGCCTCACGCTTTGCATGAGCCTTCACAATTTCGAACTCGCACGGGAACACTTGCCGCGCTTGATCGGGTTGCGGGACGGCAAGGTGGTCTTTGATCGCGCCAGCGAAGAAATCGGCGACGAACAATTCGATGCGCTCTACACCCTCGAAAAAAACGAAATGTGGCGCGATGGGTCCTGACGCGATCCCGCGCCAGGGTCCGCTTGGCATGCGCGGGGCGGTGCTGTTGAGCTTGGTCGCGGCCGGGGGCATATCCCTCGGATATCTTGGCGTCGCGATGAGCGACCTCACGCCAAGCTCGGGCGGCATCGAGACGGCGTGGAAGTTTCTTTCCCGGGCTGCCAGTCCGGCGTTCGTTTCCGAAGCGCGCTTCGTTCCAGTAGACGCTCCGCCGCTCATCATGATCGCCCTCGACGCGGCATGGAACACGCTCCTCACCGGGGCGGCCGCGATGGGTCTTTCGTTGGTGATGGGCCTGGTGCTTGGCTTTGCGGCGTCGTCGGCTTGGTGGCGCAACCCGGGGGTCGACGGTGGGACAGGGTTGGATGGTGCCCTGAGACACAGCGTGGCGCCAGCGATCTGCGCTGCAAGTCGGTTGTTGATCATTCTGATGCGTTCGATTCACGAACTGATGTGGGCCGTGCTCTTTCTCGCCGCCATCGGTCTCAATAACCTCGCGGCGGTGATCGCGATCGCGATTCCGTACGCGGGAACGTTGGCGAAAATTTTCTCCGAACTCATCGACGAAGCACCGCGCGAGAGCGCGGATTCGTTGCGCAGTCTGGGAGCGTCGGGAGTCCAGACCTATTGCGTTGCATTGCTGCCGCGCGCACTTCCGGATTTGGTCGCGTATGCGTTCTATCGCTTTGAATGCGTCTTGCGATCGTCGGCCATCTTGGGGTTCTTCGGGTTTCCGACGCTGGGTCTCTACATTCGCCAGTCGTTTAACGCGACGAACTATGGTGAGGTCTGGACCTTCCTCTACGCACTCTTCGCACTCGTGATCTTGGCCGATACCTGGAGCGGTGCAGTTCGAAAGCGGGTTCTCGCATGAGTCGAGACGAAGCCATCGATCGACTCTGGCATGATCGACCCCGCGACGCGTTCGTGCGCGCGAGTGTTTGGGCGGGCTTCGCCTTGATCGTACTTTCCTACGCGATCGGCGATTTCGATTGGGGCGACCTCTTGTCGCCGCGCCGACAAGCAAACCTTGCACGATTTCTCACCGAAGTGCGCCCGTTCCCACTTCAAGGAGTTGATTGGGATTGGAATGTCGCTTGGAACTGGGCGACCGAGTTGCTTTCCGATCGCGGCGCGCAAGCGGCGCTCACGACCCTCGCGATTTCGGTGGCTGCGATCCTGATCGCGGGTGGAGTGAGCTTAGGGCTCTCGCTTCCCGCAGCGCGCAACTTCGCATCGGCGGAACCCTTCTTAACTTTGGCGAAGCCCGCACCGCTCTGGGTGCGCGCGGGTTGGCGCGTCATTTGTAATGGCACCCGCATGATCCTGATGCTCATGCGCGCGATCCCCGAATACCTTGCTGCATTTCTCTTGCTCGCCATCTTCGGCCCAACGCCCGTAACCGCGATCCTCGCCCTCGCGATTCACAACGCCGGGATCCTCGGCCGACTCGGCGCCGAAAGCATCGAAAACATTCCAATCGAAGCTCCGCGATCGCTGCGTGCCCTGGGCGCCGGTCGCATGCGAATCGCCTCTTGGGTGTTTCTGCCCGAACTCTTGCCGCGCCTGTTACTCTATTTCTTCTACCGCTGGGAAACCTGCGTACGCGAGTCGACTGTGCTCGGACTCTTGGGAATCGCGTCGCTTGGCTTCTGGATCGACGACGCCCGAACCCGAGGCCACATGGACGTCCTCGTCTTTTACGTCATGCTGGGCGTCGCAATCGTGCTCGTTGGAGACATCATCTCAAGCATTGCACGTAGTCTCGTACGCAAGGCAAGCTAGACGCGCCGCGCCGCCATTCAACAACGGTCGAAAAACGAAGGACCCGTCACGTGCTGGCTCCCGAACAACAGCAAAGCTACGAAGATCAGGGCTTCCTGGTCGTCCGCGGCATGTTCAACCCTGCCGACCTCGCCCCTTGGAGCGAACGCTTCCTCGATATCGTCGAAGAACGCATTCCCCCGGCCAAAGACATGACCGTCATGCGCGACGTCATGGTCGTAAAAGGGGTGGTCGACCCCGAAACTCCAAGCGCCGCCATCGCGAAGATTCAAGACTTCCACAACGACGAAGTCTTGTTCGACGGCTACGCAAAACATCCTTCACTGCTCGACTGGGTCGAAGGCTTTATCGGCCCCGACATCAAGTCGATCCACAACATGCTGATCAACAAACCCCCAGGCGTCGACGGCCGCCACCCCCTCCACCAAGACCTGCTCTACTTCCCCTTCCGTCCTGCAGACAAAGTCGTCGCCACCTGGACCGCCCTCGAACCCTGCAACAAAGAAAACGGCTGCCTCGTCGTCGTCCCCGGAACCCACAAAGGCGAACTCTTGAAACACGTCAACATGAACTGGGAACACCAGAACATGGGCTACTTCGGAGCCGACGGAGTCGGCGCACACGAAGGACGCGTCCACCTGGAAATGGACACAGGTGACACCGTCTTCTTCCACCCCCTCCTACTCCACGGCTCGGGGATCAACAAAAGCCAAGGCTTCCGCCGCGCCATCTCCTGCCACTACGCAAGTGCCGAATGCACCTACCTCCCCGAAATGCTCAACTTTCCTCACCGCCCCTATCTTTTAGTCCGAGGAAACGAACACGACGGCGGCATCTAAGTCTTCCCCGAACGCCCCACGACTCAAGCACTAGAACCGCAAGAACGACGCACGGGTTCGCGCTACGCCCCAATCCCAACCGGCGCCTCACCCGCAGCAGTCGTCCGATACATATGTCGCCGCTTCCCGGCGTAATCGTTCAACGCATAATGCTGCGTAAACCGGTTATCCCAAATCGCAATCGAATTCTGACGCCATCGAAACCGACAAGTATTCGCCTCGTGCAACGCATGTTTATTAAGACCCTCGATAAACGCCTCACCTTCCTCGGCCGACATCCCCTCGATCCCAACACTGTAAACCGGGTTCACAAACAACCCCCGTCGCCCAGACTCCGGATGAACACGCACCAGCGGATGCCGCTGCACTACCTGCGCTTCCTCGGTGTTGTTCACCTGCATGTTCTCAAGCAAGTCTTGCAAGCCCTGCATCTTGGGCGAATAGGCTCGATCGCCAGAGTGAAGCCCCACCATGTTGTCCACTTTGTCACGCAACGCATCGGGCAGGGTCTCGTATGCGTTAATCATGTTTGCGTAGAGAGTGTCACCCCCAAAGGCCGGCACTTCTTTGGCTCGTAGGAACGTGACGTAAGGCGGTTCCTTCTGGAAACTGAAATCTGAATGCCAGGCGCCACCAAAAACGAAGCGCGTCTTTTCATCCGCTTCTTTGACGATCTCGATGACTTCCGAGTTTTCACTCATCGTTTCGATGAAGGGGATGTTGGCGGGCGGCCCAAACCGGCGGGTGAGGGCGGCCTGCTGATCGAGGCTGATGTCCTGATCGCGAAAGAAGATCACCAAGTGCTCGACGAGGGCTGCGCGAATTTGAGTGAAGACTTCGTCGGAAACGTCCTGGCTAAAGTCGACACCTTCGATGTCGGCACCAATGGTGCCGGTCACCGGAAGCACTCGGATGCTGTCATTCGCCATAGGGTCTTTGTTCTCCGGGGCTAGGGGTCTGCGCGGCAGAAGGCGCACCCGCCCAAACGCGGATCCAACGCCGCTGCCTGCGTTGAGAAAGCTAGCGGTAGCCAGCTAAGAGCGGCGCTTTCGCGCCTTGCCATCGACAGGGTCTCCACATTTGGTCACGCACGCCTTCTGCCGCGCAGACTCCTAGCGCTTCTTGGGGACGACTTGGTTGGGGTCGCGCACAGCACCCTTCGACGCACTGGTCGTGAGTAGTGCATAGGCCTGTAAGGCCTTTGACACGGCGCGCTTTCGTTTCTCTTCGGGCTTCCATGCTGTGGCCCCGCGAGATTCCATTGCGGTTCGTCGAGCGTCCAGCTCGCCGGCCTCGAGCACAACGTCGATTGTCCGCTTGGGGATGTTGATCGAGATCCGATCGCCGTTCTTCAGGAGGCCAATCGCCCCGCCCTCGGCGGCTTCGGGTGAAATGTGGCCGATCGAAAGCCCCGAGGAACCCCCGCTGAAGCGTCCGTCGGTTACGAGCGCGCAGTCTTTGCCGAGCTTCTTGCTCTTGAGGTACGAGGTCGGGTAGAGCATTTCTTGCATGCCCGGTCCGCCCTTCGGGCCCTCGTATCGAATGATGATCACGTCGCTGGCACGGATCTCGTCCTTGATAATCGCGTCGCAGGCCGAATCTTGAGACTCGAAGATGCGAGCAGGTCCTTCAAACACGAGGATCGATTCGTCGACGCCCGCCGTCTTCACGATGCAGCCGTCTTCGGCGATGTTGCCGTGCAAAACCGCAAGGCCTCCGTCGGCGCTGTACGCGTGTTCGGCTTCGCGGATGCAGCCATTCTCGGCGTCGAGATCGGCTTCGTCGTAGTACTTGTCCTGGCTGAACGCTTTTATCGTTCGAACACCACCCGGCGCTGCAAGGGCGCGAGCCATGGCCGACTTGTCGGCGGTCTCGCTTCGCACATCGTGTTTCGCGATCGCGGCCCCGATGTTCTCTTCGTGGACGGTGTGAGGCGTGGTGTGAAGTCGGCCCGCGCGCTGCAATGCGCCGAGGATCGTGAAAATGCCGCCAGCACGTCCAACGTCTTCCATGTGATAGGAGGAAGAGGGAGCGACTTTGCACAACGTCGGAACGTCTCGTGAGATTCGATCCATGTCCGACATCGTGAAATCAACACCGGCCTCGTGGGCGATCGCCAATAGGTGGAGGACCGTATTGGTCGAGCCCCCCATCGAGATATCGAGCGTCATCGCATTTTCGAACGCTTCAAAGGTCGCGATGCCCCGGGGCGAAACGCTGTCGTCTTCATCGTCGTAGTAGCGCTTCGCAAGATCGACGATGCCCTTGCCCGCAGCTTCGAAGAGTTCCCAGCGCATAGCGTGCGTGGCGAGCAGGCTGCCGTTGCCGGGGAGCGACAAGCCGAGTGCCTCGGTGAGGCAGTTCATGCTGTTCGCGGTGAACATGCCCGAGCACGAGCCGCACGTCGGACATGCCGAGCGTTCGATGATGGCGAGGGTCTCGTCGTCGACGTCTTCGTTCTGGGACTGAACGATGGCGTCGATCAGGTCGAGGGCTTCAGGCAGAGCGTTGCCGTGGCGGTCTTTCGTCCCCACTGCTTTGCCAGCTTCCATTGGCCCGCCCGAAACGAAGATCGTCGGGATGTTGATCCGCATCGCGGCCATCAACATGCCGGGTGTAATCTTGTCGCAGTTCGAAATGCACACCATGGCGTCGGCCATGTGGGCGTTCACCATGTATTCGACGCTGTCGGCGATGAGGTCGCGACTCGGCAGCGAATAGAGCATGCCGTCATGACCCATCGCGATGCCGTCGTCGACCGCGATGGAGTTGAACTCGACCCCGTACCCGCCGTTGGCGTCGATGACCTTCTTGAGCCGCTGGCCGACGTCCCACAAGTGGACATGCCCGGGAACGAACTGGGTGAAGCTGTTCGCGATGGCGATGATGGGTTTGTTGAAGTCCTCGTCTTCCATGCCGGTGGCGCGCCAAAGGGAGCGTGCGCCGGACATGTTTCGTCCACGGGTGGTCGTATAGCTTCGGTAAGGCCTGCTCATGTGGCGGAGTGTAACGGACACAGTGAGGGCCGGAAGACCGATTTCTACTTGGCGGTCAGGAGGTTCCGAGGTCACAACGAACGTGTGGGGTCGCTTTCGCGTCGCGCAAAACGAGTTTGCCGTCTGCGTCTGCGCCGCGACACGTCTCGCGATTCAGAAGGACTTCGCCCACGGCTACATCCCTTTCCCGCATTCGATTGATGAGGGGATCCACATGTTGCCCGTTGGGTCGAATCTGACTTTCGATCTTGGCCACCCTCGTGCTCGCATCGAGCGCGATTGGCAATTTGAGTTGCAGCCAGAAGAAGAGGGCGGTCCATAATGCGGAGCCCTTCCTGAACGTCCACATCGGGAACATCGGGCTGGCAGACCGGACCATCGGCTGCATTGTTTAGTCACTGGATGCTCGATGAGTGGTTAAACACGCACCACGGCGCCGAGTGAATTTCTAGCGGCGCTCTCTCGTCGAACATGCCAAACTGCGCGTCGCGCGCGCTTTGGAAGACGACTGAATATGACGGGAGACGGACCGATGGGATCCATAGAGCAGATGACAACGATAGAAAGTGGACGAACCTGGCACACCTCAAATTCGATGCAGATGACCGCCGCGCTGATCGCGCTCTTTGCGGTTGTACTCGCGAGCACGACGGGCTGTGCGCCGACGGTGAGCCGCGGTGGAGCCGGCACGAAGAATCCAGGCCTGAACGACGCAGCGCTGAGCACCGGTCTCGACAAAGCCGACCTCGACTACCTCGTTGAAGAAAACCTGAACGCGCTCTTCGATTCGCAGTTCTGGCAGCGGAGGATCCTCGACCATCCCGAGGAAGAGCAGCTCATCACCATCTTCCCCATCCGAAACGACACGTCCGAACATCTCGACGACCAGCTCGCCACGTTGCTGGGGTCGATCGAAACCTTTCTCGTGAACAGCGGCTCGGTCGGGGTCGTGAGTCGCGAACGCCAAGCGGATATGATGCGTGAAGTCGGCTACCAGCAGGGCGACGCCATTGACGCCTCGAGCGCTGCTCGGGTTGGCCGCCAGCTCGGTGCGAAGTACTACGTCACTGGCAAGGTCGGCGCGGTCGACGAAAAAATGAAGAAGGTCCGACGCGTGCAGTACAGCCTATTCCTGCAGGTCATTGAAGTGGAAACGAGCATGATTCGATTCCAGAACGAGACTGCGAGGAGTAAGGCGATCAAGCGATAGGGGTGCTACTCGGTGGGTCTCCATAGGGGTTGCCCTCGTTGGGCAGAGCCGAAATCAGATTAAGCATGTGCAGGCGTTGAGGTTGCTGGAATTGTTGAACACACGATCGCAACTTCTGCTGCTTGTATCGATCTGCTTGGTCGGACTACAGGGATGTGCGACCTACAGCGACAACACTGCAGCAGCGCGAGATCTCGCGTCGCTCGGCCAATACGACGAAGCCGTAGCGAAACTTGCTCCGCTACTCGGTGTAGACGCGGATGACCCGCACGCCCAGCCGGACCAGTTCAAGTCGGACCGGGCGCTGCTTCTGCTCGAACGCGCCATGCTCCATCAAGCGCGCGGCGACTACGAAGGCTCGCAAGAAGATCTGTTGGTCGCCGACAAACAACTCGAACTAATCGACTTCACCAATACCGCTGCCACGGACATCGCCCGGTACTTATACAGCGACAGCTCCAGTCCCTATAAGATCTCGCCGGTAGAACGCCTGAGCCTGAACACACTCAACATGCTCAACTTCCTCGCGGTTGGAGATTTGTCGGGAGCGCGCGTCGAAGCCAGGCGCTTCGGAGTGATCCGAAAGTTTTTGCAGGACACTGCCCCCGCTCACGCCCATGGTGCGATCGGTTCCTATCTGGCTGGCTTCGTGCACGAGAAGCTCGGGGAAACCGGGCCGGCCCTGCGTCACTACAACGACGCGCTCGACGGCGGTCGCATTTTCGGACTTGAGGGGACGGTTGCGCGCCTCGCCAGTCGTGCTTCTTACCGGGGTCCAAACGTGAAGAAGATCGTCGAGGCGGGCACAACGCCCGAACCCGATGAAGGCGGGGACATCCTGGTCGTCGTTGGACTGGGACGCGTTCCTTACAAGGTTCCTAAGCGCATGCCGATTGGCGCGGCAATTGGAATTGTCGCCGCCGATATCTCGGGTGATCTCGACGTGTTGTCTCGAAGTGCGTTCAAGGTTGTGATCTTCCCCGAACTCGTTCCGGCGAGCGGTAGCTTTGCCGGCGTGCAATCCCGCGTCGACAACGGGACGATCGTCACTGACGCGGTGACCAACATTGGGGCGGAACTTGTCCGCGAATACGCCGAAGCCAAACCCAAGATCATTGCGGCCGCGGTGACGCGCATGATTTCTAGGGCAGTCGCGGCGGAAGGAGCGCGTCAAGCGGGACGCAAAATGGCCGGGAACGCCGGCGGCGCTGCCTTGATTGGGGGGGTGCTTAGCGCCGTCGCCGAAGGCGTGCTTGTCGCCGCGGACAGGCCCGACACCCGTTCTTGGACGTTGCTACCCGAGAAGGTCTACGTGTCTCGAGCGCGTGTTCCAGCCGGAACCCATGAGGTCAAAGTTGAACTCGGTGGCGCATTCGCGAGCGCACAGCAGTTTTCCGTCGACGTTCCGGAAGGCGGCTACGCCCTCATCGTCGTGATGCCGCTCCACTAAGAATTGTCGGCTCTCCCTCGGCCCGCGCTCGCCGGTTAGAAAAAACCGCCGATGGCTGCGAAGGGCAGGAACGCGAGATCGAGCGGGATCGTGAGCAACAGGAACAATGGCTTGATGGCGGGAATCATCGTCGAGGCTGCGACGCCCTTGGTCATGCCGAAGATGAGGTCGGTGTTGTATTCGTCGTCGCGCATGTCGAGGGCCGACGTGACTTCTGCGGTCGGTGCGTTCAGCACCACTTCGTTGGTGGTCTGATGAGTTGCGCTCATGCGATTTTCGGCGGTCGCCGTAGAAGCGATGCCGACTGACGAGCCAAGCGCCACGACGAGGAACATCAAGCACGCAAATGCGTTTCGTGAATTTCGCGAAAATATTCGTGTTGTGCGCGTGCGATTCGAGAGGGTCATGGTCTTCCTCCAACGGGGCCGATCTTAAAATGTAGGCTAGGGGTCGGCAAAGGTTCGGTTCGGCAAGTCCTGCGGAGCTAGTATGACGCAGCCCGCAGCCGACTTCTTCAACCGAAATTGAAGAAAATGAATCGAAACGAGAAGCTTCCCTATACTCGACCGCCATGCAGCTTTCCGTCTCAGGGCATCCCCTCCATACCCGGTCATTGAGCGTCACCACAAAACTTGCTGACGCGGGTCGCCACGCCGCTTGGGCCGAAGTCATTGACTTGCGTAAGTGCGGGTTCGTGCCGGTTGCAGGTTTTTTGCAGCCTTCGGGCACGGTTCACCATATGACGATTGACGCCGAGATCGACCCGGCGAGCCGCACCATTCAACGTTTCGTTGGAGGGCAACCCACCCGCGCATTCGAACCCAGCAAGCTAACCCGCGGGGAGTGCTGCAGCGATCCACTCCCTCGGCTGGCAGCACTGGCTGGCGCGCAGCTGGGAGATGGTTTCAATGCTGCGCTGAGCCAGGCCTTCGGCGGGCCCCTGGGTTGTTCTCACTTGGTCACCCTCGCACAGCTATTCAACGGCGCGGTTTCGGCGTCGCTCGACTGGAACGGCGCCCGGCCAAAAGATGCGACCCCGTGGCGCCCCGACGAGCGAATTTTTCGGCGGGCCGTCGAACTTGATGGCTACCAGCGAGAAGACGGGCTGATTCAGGTGGTGGTGCAACTCACTGACGTACATTTCGCCGCGGCCCCCGAAGTCGCGTTTCCGATGCAAACCTTCGGTGCAGAGACCGAAGTTCGAATCAGCGCACTTGCCGACATCAAAGACGAAATGACGATCTCATCTCCGGCGGCCTATGTTCGAACACGAGATTACGCAGGACTCGAAGAGGCTGAATTCGTCGATCAATCTGACGCGGTCGCATTCCTGAACGGTCAGAGCATGATTCGCGGGATCAGCAAGAGAGTGCTCGACGCATTTCCGAGCGGGGCGGGCAATGATCCCTTGCGCGATGCATTGCTCATGATGGCCCCGGGCTTTGTGCAGTGCTTGGCTTCACTATCCGAGCAGTGGCCTAAGGCCGCCAAAGCGGCCCCGTCACTCCTGGGGGTCTGCGGTCGTGACAACGCTTGTTATATGTGGCGAGACGGCGGGCCGGTGCGGAGCGCGAACGAAGACTGGGACGTCTCTCCGTAGCGATCGTCGCGCAAGCGACGTCGTATTGCGTGTCCTACACGCCGTCCGCGTTCTACTCGTCGATCAAATCGTCTTCGGACTCGCCGGTGAGAACCTTTTTCAAAACTTTGCCAGACGCGTTGCGGGGCAAGGGCTCGCTGCGAATATCCCAAAGGCTCGGGACCTTGAAGGACGCGAGGCTTTCGCCGACCCAGGCGTGCAACACTTCTTCGGTCGGTGATGTTCCGGCTTGGACCACCACGACGGCTTTGACTTCTTGGCCGAGAATTTCGTGGTCCACGCCGATGACGGCGGACTCCGCGACGTCGGGGTGTGCGTCAATGCGGTGCTCGATCTCAATGGGATAGACGTTTTCTGCGGCGCGTAAAATCATGTCGCGCGCGCGAGAATTGATGAACAAATAGCCGTCTTCAAGGCGACCCACGTCACCCGTCGCAAGCCAGCGCCCGGGCTTGATGGTTTCGGCGGTGGCCTTCGGGTTGTTCCAGTATTCGATCATGAGGTATGGGCTGCGCAGGTGGATCTCGCCGTAGGTTCCATCCGGAACTACTTTGCCGTCTTCGTCGCGAATTTGGATTTCGTTTGTGACAGACGCTCGGCCCACCGAGGTCGGCCGCAAGTTGAGTTCACGACCTCCGATCCCCGAACCCAGGCCGCCGGATTCGCTCAGCCCATAACCCAGGCCCATGTTCTTCGAAGAATTGGGGAACGCCTTGCGCATCTTTTCCTGCAACGCAGGACTTGTTGGCGCTCCACCGAACCCGACATTTCGCATGCTCGACAAGTCGAACTTGTCGAGGCTCGGATGCGACACGACTTGCGGCCCCATACTGCCAAGCGCACTCCAAATCGTGACGTTCTCTTTTTCGATCAATCGGAGAACGTCTTCCGGGTCGAAGCGTCCCGTCCGATAGACCGTCTTCACGCCGGTCGCGAGCATCATGATGCCACCGGTATAGAGCCCCGAAAGGTGAAACAGGGGTGCCGTGATCAAGGCGGCGGGTGCGGGAGGCGCAGTGGCGTCTGCGGCCGGCGCATCGCCGAGTTTGCCCGCGAGCAATACGCGTTCGAGGCCATGCATTGTGTTCGTTTGGACGAACCCGACGAGTGCGCGATGCGAAACCACGGCCCCTTTGGGACGCCCGGTGGTACCGCTCGTAAACAGAATGAGTGCGGCGTCGTCCTCGTCGATTTCGATAGAGGGTAGTTTCGCTTCCCTGTGACGGAGCAGGGCTTCGAAGTCGTTCTCGATTTGCAGGACAGGAACACCGAGGTCGATCCCCGCAACGCGCTCCAGTCGCTTCGCGTCGCCGACGAGTAGCTTGCAGCTTGTGTGGGCTACTCCGAATTTGATTTCGTCCGAAGTCCACCAACCGTTCAAGGCACTTACGATCGCGCCCAGACTGGTGGCGGCCCAAAACGTGATTAGCCATTCGGGACAGTTGGCGGCGAGGATCGCAACGCGATCCCCTTTTTGAATTCCGTAGTCGTCCGCGAGGGACCGCGCTACCGACGCGACCAGGTGAACGTGTTCGGCATAGCGGATTCGCCGATCGTCCTGAACGATGTATTCCTTGTCTCCGTAGAGCGCCGACATTTCGAGCAGCTCGCGCAAGCAGCGCTTGCGGTCGGCGAAGACTTCCATCTGTTCGCCGAGAACCGTTTCCGTCGTGACCGCGAACGGGCCACCTGCGCCGGTCAGTTGCTCGCGAACTTCTCGGCGAATGTCTTCTTCGTTCGGGGACGGGGGTGTGCTGGAGGTGTCTGCGGGGCACATATCGGAGAGGGTTCCTGGGCGGTGTGGCGGCGCCACACATGTGTGTTGCTCGTGCGATGCGCGCGAGTTGCGGCGTCATTTGAGGAAAGGCGGAGAGCGAGTCTACCGCGAGCCTTGACGCAGTTAAAGCGCTGATTCGATTGCACTTTTTTCACCTTCCCCGAGTTTGAATGCACTTACATTGTTTTGTTGTCACAGCTTGTGACCGATGTACTGGTGTGGGGAGTTTCTAGAAAATCCCTTCGGGTGATTATGCCGAGGGTGGGTCGTCGGACAGTGACCGATTGCGAGGAGTGCCGGATCCAATGCTCGTTGTGGCCTTCGCAGATTTGGATGCGTTTTGTCGAGAGTTCCACGAGAACCTCTCGAAGGGCGGGATCTTTGTCCCGACGGATCGGTCCGTGGATCTGCGGAGCCGGGTCGAAGTCGGAATCGATCTGCAGTTCTGTAAGCGGCACATGACGCTCCAGGGCGAAGTCGTCCACTGCGTCCGGGCTGAACTTGCGGGCGCGGCTGCGGTGCCGGGGCTGGCTGTTCAGTTTGACAACACGGTCAAAGAAATTCGCGACGCCGTAACGGCTTTGATTGGCGAGATTCCGGAGCCCGCTTCGGATAACCCTGTCGCCGAGCCATCCTCGGGTGTCGACCGCCGAAAGTCTAAGCGCGCAACAGCACGAGTGTCTGCCCTGGTGCGCGATCTGGATGGCGTTCGTATTGACGGCATGACCCGCGACCTCAGCACGTCGGGCATCCAGCTTTCGCTCACCGGTGATGCGCCGTCCATCGGGCAGGCGGTCGTCGTCGTGTTGACGAATCCGAGTCGCAAAGAGTCCCTAGAGATTCCCTCCGAAGTCGTGCGGCACGTGTTGAGTGTCGCGGGTGACGCTGTCGCGATCGGCATTCAGTTCCGGCCCGACGCCGCATGTCGCGAAAGAACCAAGAATTTCATGAATCGCCTGCGATCACCGGCACACGCGCCGGTTCGGCGGGATTCATGGGGACATTGAAGAACTGGGGCTTGCGACCTTGCTTCAGGCCTTTGCGTCGTCATCTCAGGAAGGCACCATCACGGCGATTCACGGGAACCAGGAGGGCTACATCGCCTTTGGCGGAGGCGTCTTGATTGCGACGCGAGTCGGACGCGTAATGGGCATCAAGGCGCTCGAACGGATGCTGCAGTGGGAAGAGGGCCGGTTCGAGTTTTATGCCCGAATCGACCCTGACATCGAACGTGACGCCCCAACGCATCTCAAAGGCTCGGTTCTCGAAGCCCTGTGTGCAATCGACGAACCGAATCGCGCGGCTGCGGCGCTCGCAAGATCCTCGACGTGATTCCCGAGGCCGACACCGCGGTACACGAAGTTATGGCGAGCCTCGTCGATCTCGAGGTCCTGATCCTTGAACGTGTCGGGAAGTAATTCCCCCACAAACCCCACGCGGGCTCAACGCAGGACGCGGAACTGCCGATAGGCACTGCATGACTTCTTCTTCGCTTTCGTATCCAGAGCCGGACTCAGACGGCAAAGGCCCGAACTCCGGCGAGCTCATGACAGCGAGTGCGGCGCTCGAACGGGTCGCTCAGCGCTTCGATGCTGCGGGTGGCCTTGGCTTGATGGTGATCGATGGATCGTTCATCGACGCGATCGAGCGCAAGAACGGTCATGAAGCGAGACGCGATGCGCTCAATGCGCTTGGGCGTCTCGTTCAACAAGTCGCCGCCGACAAACTCCACGAATGCGACTTGGTCATGACCGCCGAAGCCGGGCGCAATGAGATCTGGGTGGCGTTCCTGAACTGGGTCGACGACGCGTCGATCCTGCGGCACGAAATCCCCAGTTTCGAAAAAGCGCTCGCTCAGTTGATTCACAAGAACGCGGGCAAGGCATTTTATCCGCACTTGCGTCGGGCTCCCAAGGTCGAGATGGGTTTCGAAGTCTGCTTCCGCAACCCTCGATTCAGCGCAGAGACTCAACTTTATCGGGCTGTCGAACAGGCACGCGAGGACGTTCAACACAATATTGCGCAGCGGGCCCGGGAGCGTCGACGGCGTTTCCAGGAGATCGTGCTCGATCGCAACGTGTATTCGGTGTACGAGCCCATCGTGGAAGTCGACACCCACGTGGTCTTCGCATATGAATCGCTCGTGCGCGGACCGGAGAATTCCGAATTTCATTCACCGATTCATCTGTTCGGTGCCGCGGATGAATACGACATGGTCTTCGAACTCGACTGCCAGTCCCGGGCGAGCGGGCTCCGCGGAGCGGTCGATTTTCCGAAAGGAACCAAGCTCTTCCTCAACATTCTTCCGACCGCGTTCCACGATCCAAATTTTCGCGCGGAACGCTTGATTGAGACCCTTGCAAAGTGTCAACTGCTTCCCACGGATGTGGTCTTTGAAATTTCCGAACAAGAGTCGATCGAAAACTTCAGCGTCTTCAAAGAGTCCCGCGACTACTACCGCAGCTTGGGCTTCCAGTTCGCGCTTGATGACACGGGCTCGGGGTATGCCGGGCTCGAAGCCCTTCTCGAAATTTCGCCGGACTTCATCAAGATGGACCGTGCATTCGTGAGTGGCGTCGACGAAGACTTCGCTCGTCAGGATCTACTCTCCGCGCTCCTCACGGTTGCCGAAAAGATGGGTGCCAAGGTCATTGGCGAGGGGCTGGATCGCCCCGAAGAACTCGAGATGTTGAGCAAACTCGGGATCCACTACGGGCAGGGTTGGCTCTTTGGTCACCCGACACCGCTTCGTCCGCGTGAGTAGCGCGCCGCGAGGGCGTTAGCGCTGCGAGCGAGTTTAAGACGAAGACGAGGCTATTTCAGCCGGACTGCCGCTGGATCTAGCCTTGCGAGCGACTCACCGGTGAGGTGAGCGGTGGGATCGTCAGTCCCCGCGTCGAATACACCTTTGAAGAAAGACGTCACGATCGCGCCGAGCGCGCGCTGCATGCGACCTTCTTCGAGCAGGTCTTCATAGGGGCGTGTCGGTCGTGTTTGTGCCGGACGTTTGTTGGCTTCGTGCAAGCCGTGCAGCATCGGGATGGCGTCGCAAAAGTGGAAGTGGTCTGCGCCGTCGATGACGACGAGTGCGCGCGGAGTGCCAAGGCGATCAAAGAGTTTTGCAACGCTCGTTTCGGTGTCGACAAGGACGTCGTCGGTGCCCGCAATGAGCAGCGTCGGCTGACCGCCAGAAAACGGAAGCTCGCCCTCGTCGAATGCCTTGCGGCCGACGAAGGCTTCGCTCGCCGGAGCGAGGCCGCACACCGCACGGATTCGTGAATCGATGCCGGGCATCTTGCAGCTGGTCCAGCCCCCGTAACTGTGTCCCATGACCGCAACCGCGCCGGGGTCAAGATTTGCGACGCCTTCGATCCCCGCGAGCACAGCGTCTGTCACCGCGTGGATATCTCGGGGTCGATGGTCCCGGGCTTCGAAGTGCACGCGCTTGCGGTCCTCTTCATTCTTGATTTTCAACGAATCGAGAAACGTGTTTCCCACATGGTCGGGGGCCGCGACGGCAATTCCATGACTCGCAAGGTGAGTCATGAGCGACGTGGTTTGGCGGCCAAAGCCCGAGTTTCCGTGCGAGAAAACAATGAGTGGGAATGAGCCCTGTGCGGGGGGCAAGCCTTCCTGCGCTCGGTGAGGCGCGTTCAGTGGGTGAGCGGCTTCGGGGTGTGCGTCGTAGTCCGAACTGGCTTGGGCGGGATACCAGACGTCGACTGGCAGCGCTCGATCCGATGTCTGGGCGTTGCGCAATTCGAAGGTCTTGAGGCCAACGGCGTTGGGGCCGACTTCTGCATGGGCATTGAGATCGATGGTCATGCAGGGGGTTGTAGTGCGATCGCGCTGTACGGGCCACCCCACGAAGCGACTCTTTCTCCCGCACAGCCGCGGGTTATCAGCTTCGTGCCATGGTGGTGCGATGGCAAGTTGAGATGCCGTGGGGCGGGAGAGCGAAACAAACATGAGTGGAATCTCTGCGATGGCGGTCCTGCTCCATCTCATCTTTGCCTTGAGCTCGTGTCCTGTTCATGCTCACGCGATCGAGACATCCGGCGACATCTTGTAGTACGGGGTTCCCGCGCTCGTGCTCGGCATGACGGGTTCCGAGCGAGATCTTCCCTGCGCTGGACAGCTCGTGACGTCCGCCCTTGTCACCGATTCTTTGGTTTGGACGTTGATGCTCAC
>DUBZ01000042.1:0-2476 GCA_012960035.1 Myxococcales bacterium
CGATCCGGAGATCTCGGTCAAGCCGGCTCATCAACGTAAATGATCGTGCGAGCATGCGGTCGCCAAAACCGAGCCCCAGAGTCGCGGACAACCAACCACCACCGCGAGCGCCTCCCGGCAGAGGCTCGTCGATCTCAATATCGATGTCGCCGATTACGAACGAAGCGAATCGCAGCAGCTCAAGACATACACCAACAGTTCGGACAGATTTAGATTCGAGTGTTGCTGACGCGGCATGCGGGCGCGCTGAAAGATATACGGGCGCCAGCGACTGCGGACAATCTTCCAACCGTTCGAGTTGGTCGAGGAATTCGCTAAAAAACGGACGCTCCCGTGTAGCGAGTTCACGCGCGCGCAGCTGAATTGTTTCTGCGACGCAATCGATCTCCGATTGCCTCTGAAAATCAGTCGAAGGCTTTCTCGGGCGAATTTGTGCGTACAACATTCCGAACACTGCACGACCTGTTGAGGTGCTTGAATTGAACAAGGCGACTGCATCTCGAGATAGATTCTGCGCGTTGCGATAAACCGAAGGAAGACTCGCTGCTAGACGATCGTATGTCGGGTCCCATGCCTTCAGGGCGTCTCCATACGACGCTAGTGACACCCCACTATTGAGGTGCTCGGCGGCAATGCGGGCGGCGAGCTGCCCACTTTCAAGAGCCTGGGAGATTCCCTCTGCCGAAAGTGGATTCGCGAGTCCAGCTGCATCGCCAACAAGTAACAAGCCGTCGCAATGACTCGATGCTCCACTTCCGCCGATTCTAATCGGAGCACCAGCTGGCCGTCCAATGGGTTCCGCACTTGCAAACCGCGAGTCCAGCGTGACGAGGGAGGCTTCAAATTCGTCAAGCAATGAATTAAGTCGCGTGTCGACTTCGCCAAGCGTAAAGTAGCCGACACCGACGTTCGCGATCCCATCACCTAGCGGGAACACCCAGCCGTAACCAACCAGCGGGTAGCCTTTCGACTCGAGCGGGAACGTAATTTCGTAGGAGGATTCCCTCGAATCGAACTCAACACCTTCCCAGTATCTTCGAATAGCAAAGCAGCGGTGCACGCCGCTGATCTCGCGCAACGGAGCTTGCGAGCGAAGCTTCCCAACAGAGCCCTCCCCCAGGAGAGTAACGGGTGCGGTAAGACGCTCGACCGATCCGTTTGGATTCCGAGTCACTACACCTTTCACCGAAGCGCCGTCGACGATGATTGATTCTACGGACGTCGCAAAGCGAATTGAAGCTCCCGCCGAAGTTGCTCCTTCGGCCACGCGCGCATCAAGCACCGAACGTGGCAGCGTCGTCGCGATTCCGTCGCCAACCAATTCGAGCGTGCAGCCGTTGCTGCGATTCATCGTCTGCGTCACCACCACGTGACGGATCGAGGGTTCCCGAGCGATGTCGATGCCGAGATCTGAAAGCGAGGCGATCGCACGCGGTGTCAGACCATCGCCACACGTTTTTTCGCGCGGGAACACAGCCTTCTCGACCACGACAACGCGGGCGCCCTGTCGTGCCAATTCCAAGGCCGCAGCGCTGCCCGATGGTCCGGCGCCGACGATGAGTACGTCAGCGGTCATGCGGCCCTCCGTGAAAGGCGACCTTCGCTTCGTGCCACCTTAACCATCTCGAGAAGGCAATCACGCCCGGAAGTCGAGGTCAATTTTCGCAGTGCGGACTCAGCGGCATCGCATTCCAGGTATGCGCGCTTTTCGGCCCTTTCAAAGTCGCGTCCGTCGCGAAGCCGTTCGCAAACGAGTTCAACCGTTTCATCGGTAAGCGTGTAACCGTCGTTCTGTAGTAGCGAAAGCAGCTCGCGACCGCGATCTCGATGGAGTCCGTAGAGCACGGGGAGCGTATAGGTCCGATTCCTCAGATCCGTTCTTGCTTCACGATGACTATCGGTCGGTCGCGAAAAATCGGCGAGGTCGTCAAACAACTGAAAAGAAGTTCCGAAGAACAGACCAAACCGAGACAATGCATCGTACTCAGAATCGTTGCCCGGGCCCCCACAATGGCTACCGAGCTGAGCGGCCAGCTGGAAGAGTGATCCCGTCTTCTTTCGAGCGATCTTGACGTAGGCCTCGGGCTCAACGGCGCAATCTCCCGTGTTGTCCAGCTCTCTAGTCTGCCCGTCCGCGACGCGCGTCGCGGCGAGCGCCCAGGCGCGAACCATGGGGTCGGATAGTTCGGCGGCGAGACGGTTTGCAAGAACCAACAGGTGTGCACCACCGTATGAAGCAGCAACGGTCCCATGTTCTCGATACACGGCGGGATGACCACGACGCGTCACCGAGCGATCGACGACGTCATCGTGATAGAGCGTTCCGACATGCGCGAGCTCGATCGCCAGCGCCGCTTGGCCAGCTCGCTCCCAATCCACAGTTCCGCCAGACGCGTTTGCTGCGTGCTGCGCAGATATAAATAGAAGGCGGGGACGCAGGAGTTTGCCGGCCTGAACCAGCGCTCTTTCGTGAAGG
>DUBZ01000042.1:2519-4957 GCA_012960035.1 Myxococcales bacterium
CCTCGTTTCCATCTGAGAAAGCTCGCGCTCGACCACACCCTCGAGCTGATCGCTATCGCGAGGCATGAACACCCCCGAGGCAGACCGATCGCCCAGCCACCCGGACCTGAGGACGCAACCACCATTGCTGCCGCAAAAATTTAGTGTTCATGCGCACCTACCCGGCCTCGATGGTAGACTGTTTTCCGAAGATGTCTTGAGATCGCCGAACCTAACCGCCGGCACCCCACGGGGTGCAAGCTGACCAGGGCAATCACATTGAACGAGGATCGGCGAAGCGCAGTTCGACTAGACGATGTTTTCATTACGTACACCCGCGGTGACGTAAGTGTCGAAGCCGTCCGCGGCGTTTCCCTTGAAATTCGCGCAGGCGAGTTCGTCTCCATCGAGGGTCCAAGCGGGTCGGGAAAGAGCAGCTTGCTCCGGGCGATCGCTGGGTTGTGTGAGACTACGAGCGGTGAAATTCAAGTCGGCGGAGCATCATTGCCGTCCTTGTCGGCTGGCGAACTTGCCGACCTTCGACGCACTTCGATCGGATTCGTCCATCAGCTTCACAATCTCTTCCCGGACCTAACTGCAGCTCAGAATGTCGCCCTTCCCCTCCACCTCGATGGCCTCGCTCCCAAGACCATTGCTACAAGGGTGGGAGAAACGTTCGAACGTCTTGGCATTGCGCCGCTTACGGACAGGCTTCCCGAAGAGCTGTCGGGTGGAGAGATGCTGCGAGTTGCGGTTGCGCGCGCGCTCGTCATTGAACCGTTGGTGATCCTTGCCGACGAACCCACCGGAAGTCTCGACCAGGCCAACGGCAAAATGGTTATCGAGATTCTGCGCAAGTTGAACGCTGAGGGAACGACGATCGTCGTGGTTACGCACGACGAGGCGATCGCGTCGGGCGCCGGGCGGAGAGTTCGCATCGTGGATGGGCGGTTGGAGTAAGCGACTAATCTCGCAGTCGGAGCCATCCCGCTTCGAGCAAAACCGTCAGTCGGATCTCGACTTCGACGCGTCGCTGCGAACACCACCGCGCTCAAGCGACGAAGGCGAGAAGAGACTCTTCGGAAACGACTCGTGGACTTCGATGTCCGAGATCCGGACGACGGTCTCCGTACCTTGTGAGCCAGAGAACTTGAGATGCGTGGGAATAAAGTAACCGTCCTTTTCCACCACGTACCCCGGATCGATATCTACAGCTTTGTGAACCGTGTCACCCATCCCCTTCAAGATGTACTCGAAGTGGACGATCACCGGAACTTCCTGATCGAACCACCCGACGATCTTTTCGTAGCCGCTTGGAAATCCGATGGGCGTTAGTTCGATCACCCAAGTATTTCTGCCAAGCATGACCTCGGAACGAAGAAGACGCGCATTCCACTGCGACGCACGCTTGCCTTCCAGGTCTTCGAAAGACAGATCGGTGCCGAAGAACTGATCGTGGCGTTGGTAGACGGAGACACGGCGCACCTTCTTTAGCGTGGGTTGGTACATGAAGGCGTCGTACTGAAAGTTGTCGCGCTCACTAAGCAGGATGCCTACGCCACGCAGATCCATTGGACCTTTGAAGCGGACGAGCATTCGGTTGAGCCCGTTCGCGGCGCCGACACGGATTACCTGCGCGGAACGGGTGAAGGTGTCACCGCGTGCGGCGGTGCCAGTTGAGACTTCGACTTGTTGGATGGAGCTGAAGCCATAGAGGTTGTTGAAGGTTGTGGTGACTATTTGGTGGGGGTTGATTAGGGGGGAGTCTTCGGCGTAGGCCATCTGGGATTGCGCAAACAGCGCGAGGAGGCCAAGCGCTATAGTTCGAATTAGCCCCATGTGATCGATCCACCTGCCCATTCAATCGGCTTCATATTCCCCAGCGAGACCTCGAGTTTCGTATCTCGGCTAGATTCGACACTAACATGGCGGCGGCCACTTCGTGTCGGAGCCCCGACAGGTCAATCTGCCCTAGAGCGCAATGTCAATCGGTCCGGTGGGTTGCTGAGATGCTTAATCGCCAGTCGGACAAACTATAAGACAGTGCAGTGGGACACCGGACTAAGACAGCACAACCTGTCTCGGGTTCAGCCTTCGCGGCGATCCTTGCGTATCGGATCTTAGAGCGGTCGTATCATCCATGCTTCTGAATGTGAGCCGCGGTCATATTGACGGTGCTCAGCACCACCTTGAGTCGCTCAAGAGCATCCAACGGAATCTTCCTGCTACCGGCCAATGCGGTCAACTGAGGCCAACGACTATGTACTTCTCGGCTGAAGGAGACCGACGTGAATTCGTAGAAGAGCTCTGCGGAATGGGAGTTGCCGCTTCGGCATCCGCGCTGGGAGCTAGCGGCGTAGATGTGAGCCAAGGGGCTCCCGCGTCCTGGCGGTTCCTAGTATGCGAGGATGAAGACGGCAATCGGAGAACCGCGTGCCCAACCCGCGGTACGCCGACGC
>DUBZ01000043.1 GCA_012960035.1 Myxococcales bacterium
ATGATGATCATGATGTTCGACCTCGGTATGGTGCTTGCGATGGTCGCCATCGGCGCAGCGCTTGTATCCGAAACCGGTGTTGAACTTCAGTTCGGAATAATCGTACTGTTGATCGCGGTGATCGTCGGTGGGCTCGCGCTCCTCCGTGCGCCGTTTTCGCTCGGTCCCTTCGACCGCCTGCGGGATCTCGAAATTTTCCGCGCGCCGCGCCAAGCCCCCACGCGCGACCTCATCGAACTCGCCGTTCTCCGCTTCACCTTCGTGCTGGTTTTCCAGATGATGGGATGGGCGGCGTTTCATGCATTCGGAGTTGAAGTTCCACTCGGTGCCCTATTGGTCAATTTTTCAGGGGTGGTGATGGTTTCGATGCTGCCCGCGGTGGCGGGGATCGGACCCGGACAAGTCGCCATGGTCGAATTCTTTGGCGCCTACGGCTCCGCGGAAACCTTGCTTGCTTGTAGCATCACCCTCGCAGGTGGCATGATCATCGTCCGGTCTCTCATTGGGGTGGCATTTGCGCGAGAGTTCACCCGTGAAGCCTACGCGGCAGCCAAGGGTGACGCGGCGCAATCCGATCACGAAGACCTTTAAACTGCGCGACGAACGACCGATAAGAGAGCACATGAATCAACGGGGCACAGCAAGACGGTCGGGGGAGCAGTCGTGAGTCAAGTGACCTTCACAGGGGAACGACTCCACGCCGGGAGTTCGCTATTTGGCGTCGACCTTGCCCGGCACCGCGCGCCCTACCTCTACGCGCTCAGCTGTGCAGACTCGTCCAAGCGCTTGCTCGACCTCGGCTGCGGCTCGGGTTACGGCACAGCCGAACTCGCCGACTCGCTCCCGCGCGTTGTGGGCCTCGATCGCATTGCGCCGGATTCCGCAAACCTTCGCGACAACATCGACTGGGTACGCGCGGACTTGCGAGGGAACCCCTTGGTGTTGGACTCCTTTCATTTGATCATCAGCTTTCAGGTGATCGAACATTTGGAAGATCCCCACGTCTATCTCGAATCGATTTACAGGCTGCTCGCGCCTGGCGGTATGGCGATCATCACGACGCCCAACGTGCACACCTCGGACAAGATCAACCCGTTTCACGTGCACGAATACGAAGCAGAAGAATTGCGCGCATGCCTCGCGCCCTACTTCGACGCCGTTGAAATGAACGGCGTCGGGATGTCGGAAAACGTGAAGCCCTACTTCGACGCGCGCCTGGAGCGGATCGCCAAGATCATGCGCATCGATCCTTTAGGACTGCGCAATCTGCTTCCGGCGTCGTGGATCACTTGGTTGTTCGCCAAGGGGGCGTTGCTCGTGCGACGTGGCATCCAGGACAGTGACGCGGGCATGCCCGAAGCAACGATCCAAGATTTCCCGATCGCTTCGGCGGACCCCAGCGACATCGACCTGCTCGCCATCTGTCGCAAGAGTGCAACGACGAGCGAGTGATGCCGTAGCAGGCTGCTAAAGGCTTCGGTCTGGCGCAGCTACCTTGGGCTGCAGCTGCACCCCAAGAGGTCCGCGCCCAACACTGAACTGCAAGACTTCGCCGTCCCGCCACACGTCTAGCGACGTAGCCGCGCCCGAGTCACCGCGACTCGTCGCGTTCTTGAAGTCGCCCGGATGAAAGACGCGCTCGCCCCCGTAACGAACCACAACGTCTCCGGCCCGAAGTCCCGCATAGCCTGCAGGCGAGTTCGCGATCACCTGTTTCAAAACCACGCGATTGTGTTTCCCGGTGGCGAACAGGAACGCGTCATAGGAATCGTTCCCCAAGTCGTCGCGAATCTGTCGGTTGATCTCTGCGAGTTGTTCGTAGAACTGCTTCGACTGTGCGGTGCCGTCCCTCCTCGCTTCGTCGGTGAGATAGAGCTTCTCCATTTCGTACTGTTCCCAGCGCGTTTCGATTTCTTGGATTTCGGAACTCGAAAGGCCCGATTCAACCAGGGCTGCGCGATTGAACCATTCCTCGGGTTTTTTCGGCTGCTTGGCGTGTCGACCAATGGGTGTTTGAGGCTTGGGCGTCAAAACGTTTTCACCGCGCGCAACCACGCCACGACTGCGATCCGCAGGGCGATCGATCGCCACCGGGCCCGATCGACCTGCCAGCGCGCGCGCGAGCTTGGCTTCAAGGGCTTCGCGAAGCGCTCGCTCTTCCTCGAGCTTTCGTTCGAGTGCAAAATAGTCGGCCGGCGGGGTCCCAGCCGAGGAGTTGGGTTCGTTTTGTGCCACCGCTTCGCGTTGACGCTCCTGCACGTCTGCCACCCGCTGCGCTTCAACCGGCGGCGACGGCGCAAGCAAATAGCCCGCAATCAGCCCGCAGGCGACGGAAGTAGCCACGATCAATGCTAAGGACACCCGCCCAAGGGTCATGTTGAGGCGACCTCCAACCAACTTTGCCGCGATCGTTTCCGCGCGACCGTCTGAGTTTACGCGATCAGTTCGCGGCCGCCCAAACGCCATTGGTTCCACCCCCACACCATCTCTTCGATGCGGAGCTTGCCAACCTACAGCTAAGCTCCTCTGCGAAGGGAAGCGCGTTGACCAAGAGCAGCTCGCAAGACTCGACATCAAACCCACCCAGTGTGCTCGACGATCGCTCGGGCAACACGACCGGTGTGGTCGGCCTGGCCATTTTCGCGGTCGCGGTTTTGAGTCAGCTTGCAACCTTTGACCGCTCGATCGTCCCAATGGACGAGGGGCATCTTGCCGCGCTCGCAATGGGGCTCCAAGACGGCAAGCTTCTCTACCGCGACCTCCACACCGGCATCTTTCCCGGGATCTATCACCTCACGGCCCTGCTCTTCAACGTCTTCGGCAACGACTTGATCGTCACGCGCTACGCCGAAGTCGCGACCAATGGGGCGATCGCGGTGTGTTTGTGGTTGGCCGGTGCGCGCATGATGTTGCGCGGCTGGGCACTCGCCCCGCCGCTGCTCTACATCGCCGTCGTTCCCATCAGTTTTCCCGTGCTCGCGATGTTCAACTATTCGTCCCTCGCCCTCGCGCTCGCAATGACGTCCTTCTATCTGCTTCTGCGGTATCTCGAAGAAGGCAGTCGCAATGTGGCGATCGCGCTGGGCGCGAGCCTGGCACTCACCGTGTTCTGCAAACAGAACTTCGGCGCTTTCACCTTTGCGGCGTTGCTGTTGGGCCTACTCGCAAACCGTCGCGACAGCACGTTGGCAGCTCAATCCTGGCCAACCATTCTATTGCCCGTTGCGGCCGCAGGGCTCGCAGTAACACTCGGCGTTGCGACCTATTTCATATTCACCGGGACACTCGGCGATTTCGTCCAATCCACCGTGATTCAAATTGGTGGCGATCAGATGGAGTCGTTCAACAACCCCATCCCGCCCATCTTGGGTTCACATCCGCAGGGCGACGGACGCTTCACCTTCCTGTATTCGCCACCCTACGTTTTCAACAAGCTGATTCACGGCGAAGCCATCTTGGGAAGTCCTGTAAATGCGGCGCTTCAAGGTGCTGCGATTCGGCTCTCGTATGGCATCCCGGTTGCCGCGCTACTCCTCGCACCCGCAGTTTGGTTTTTCGGCGTCCGCAGCAAAGATGCTGCACAGCGCCGGGGTGTTCGCGCCGGGGTGATCTTTGCTCCCATGTTCTTCTTGGGAATATTCCCGTCCGCGGTGTGGTCACATCTCGCGTTCGTCCTACCCCCGGTGTTCTTGTTGATCAGCCTGGCGGCTGCGGGGTTCGACGACGCACTCCACGCACGCAGCGCTCCTGCAGCACGGGCCTTTCGCGCCGTCGCTGCAACGTCGGTCGGATGTTTGCTCGCAATCGCGGTGCTCGCGTCTATGGATGTCGCGCGTTGGAACAACACTTCGCTCGATCTGCCTCGCGCAAGCCTGCACGTTACACCGGGACAAGCGCAGCTTTACCCGCAGGCCGTCGCGTTCGCGCAGAACTGCGCCAGCCCGGACGAAGCCATTTTCGTCGCACCCTACATGCCGATCGTTTACTTCTTGAGCGACCGCCCGAACGCATCGCGCTACGACCTCACGATCCCGGGCAACGTCGACGGCAGTCGTATCATCGAAAGCCTCGACGCCGCAGGGACACGATGCGTCGTCTATAATCCCGTGATGTACCCAGAGTTCGAACCCTTCGCCGTGCTCTTCCCAAACGTCAGTGACTACCTGCAGCGCCAGTACCGACCGACGCACAAATTACAGGGCGGTGGCGAAGCTTGGTTGGGGATGAAGCGGCGCAAGCCGTAAACCAGCCGCCGCTAGTGATCCTTCCGCTTCGGAACCTTGGGCGGGAAGATTGCAATCATCAGCACCCGAAACGCGGCGATGTAAATCTCCGATGAATTGATTTTCGAGGCTCCCGCGAAACGCGGTTCGAACACGATCGGGACCTCGCCAATGCGAAAGCCGGCGCGCGTCACTCGCCATACCATCTCGTACAAAAACGAATAGCCCGATGACTTGACACGGAACGGGTCCACAGTTTCGAGCACTTCGCGTCGGTACCCGCGAAAACCGGCGGTGCAGTCGTGCACAGTGACGCGAAGCGCGGAGCGGGTATAGAAGTTTGCAAAGTTCGACAACAACCGACGATGCAATTGCCAGTTGTCGATGCCACCGCCCGGCACATACCTGGACCCCACCACCATGTCCATGTCATCAAGCATTTCCAACATGGCGGGCAAGTATTTGGGATTGTGACTGCGATCCGCGTCCATCGTAAAGATGAGGTCGTAGCCGTTGTCGAGGCCGTACTGAAAACCTGCGAGGTACGCGGTGCCTAGGCCCAACTTTCCACTTCGCCGCAGCAGATGAATCCGTGAATTTCGCTTTCCCAGCTCCTCTACGACGTCTCCAGTGCCATCAGGGCTCGCGTCGTCGACCACAAGGATCTCAATTCGGGACGACAACCCCAAAATTTCTTCACTCAATGGCGTCACGTTGTCCTTCTCGTCATACGTGGGAAGGATGACAAGAGTTCGGAGGGTCGAATCGGTCATGAGATCAAGCCTCCATCCGGTCGAGACTCGGATCGGCGTCATTCCGCGACGCCATCGCGAGAATTCGATTTTCGAGCCCGGTCTGTTTCGCGACAGCGAACATGGCAACAAGGATCAAACGCATCACCGGATTCAGCGTAAGGCGCCGCAGGTCAGTCACTTCGGGTTCGATCGAATGAACGCTAAGACCGGCACGCTCAAACGCCTGGCCGAGTGTTGCCCCGGTAAAATAAAGAAAGTGCTGTTCAATGTAGAACTTTTCGAGCGCGCGGGTCGAACGACCGCCAGTCAGACGATAGAACGCTCCCGCAAGTACATCGAGCACGCTGTGTTGGTCCGGCGTCGACAACACCACACTTCCATTCGGTGAGAGACAGTCACGCATCGCTTTGAGTAGCGACACAGGATCTCTCGAATGCTCAATGATGTCCCATCCCGTGATGACATCAAAACGTTCGCCACGACTTTTGAAGTCTTCGAATTCTCCGATCCAAAGATCGAGACCGAAGTGTTCTAGCGCGTAGTCGGTTGCCTCGACGCTGCCGTCGATGCCGTAGACATCCCAGCCGCGACGCTTTGCGATGGCGAGGAAGAGACCCGTGCCACTACCGACGTCGAGGATCCTGCCCGTCTCATGTCGGGCCTCGATCTTGTCGAGCCAACTTTCGTACAACTGCACGAGCGGGTTGCTGGGGCTGTCGTCGTAGCAGAAGCCGTAGTAACTCTTGAGTTCGGGCACCGACCCGCCGCCCGTCGCGTAGAGTTCGGCGAACAGATCGTGAATCTCTTGTTCGTCCGCGAGTGGGTCGAGATAGATCTGCCTGCAGGCTCTGCACTCGAGAACCTGAAACCGGGTGATCTGATATCGCAGGCTCGGACTCGTGTCGCCACAGACCAAGCAGACAACAGGGGTGTCGTTCGGCATGAGGTCGGCGAGTTTGCCACAGCGCTGTTCGCGCGATCAACAGAGCAGGCGTCAATCCCCTGCGGGGCATGGAAAGTGACGATCGATCATGTGGAGTGGAATGCAACGCGCGGACAACTGCTGCGCACGGCACGTCTGGCTGCAATTGAGTGGGCTTTAAACTCCAACCTGAATTGAATCTCCATTCACACGCCGGTCGGATCCCGCAAAGTGACGCTATCGATTGGGCGCAACCGGTCGGCAGATTCACGAAGGGACAGTTTGCTTGAGTGGCACGAGCTGCGTTTGAGAACTCGAGCATTCGAAGCGAATGCCAAGACCGTTCAGGCGGTCTAAAACGGCTCGTCAGTCAGACGCCTGTTTGCGTGGCGTCTAGCGATCCTTCTTCGACCCAAGGTGAGGTTTGCTATCTCATGGGCGCCCGCGAGGTCGCCTATCCCATGAGACCCCATTGTCACCGAATCACGGAGTTACGCCTTGAGCGATCCGGCGCCGCCACTCGTTAGTACCCAGGACAAGATCGACGCATTCCTCGCCCAGCACATGAAGGCTTGGGTGAAGTTCGTCATGAAACATGCGCGCATGTTCGTACTGTTGATCCTTGTCGCAACCATTGCACTGCTTGGTTACGCGATCGAAAACCTCAAGATCAATTCTGACAACGTCAGTCTGATCTCGAAGGAACTTCCGGCGCGCATCAACCACGAAGAATTCGCCAAGCAGTTCCCGAACCTCGACAATGCACTGTTCGTCGTCGTCGATGCCAAAACACCCGAACTTTCTCGCCAGGCAGCGATCAAGCTTGCACACAAGATGCGAAGGCGTCCCGAATTTTTCACCGACGTCTACATGCCTGGCGGTGGCAGCTTCTTCGAAGAAAACGGCCTGCTCTATCAAAGCCCGGATCAGCTTGACATCTTCGCCGACCAAATGGCGCAAGTGCAGCCGCTGATCGCATCCCTCGAAGCGGACCCGAGCCTCGCCAACATCACCACGCTGATCACCACGGGTCTTGAAGTCGCGCAAGAAGAGGGGATCGGTATCGAAAACTGGCCCGCGGTCCTAGAACGCTTCGGCGCGGCAACCCTTGCCGTGTTTACTGAATTTCCGGTCGCCATCTCATGGGAAGAGATGTTGCTGCAGGGTTCGACGATCGAATCGGTCACCCGTCGCGTCATCGTTGTTCACCCCGTGCTCGACTTCAAAAATGTCTTCTCCGCCTCCGCCCCGATGGCGATGATTCACGAGATGTCAGAAGAGTTGAATTTCACGGCCGAAGAAGGCGTCTTGGTTCGCATCACGGGCAACCCCGCGCTCAACTATGAAGAAATGATCGGCATCGTGTGGGAGATCGGTGCCGGTGGCGTGTTCTGCTTCTTCGTCGTCACCGTGGTGCTCTACTACGGGCTGCGCTCGGTACCGCTTGTGATCGGTGTCGTGGTCGCGCTGCTAACCGGCTTGATCTGGACTGGCGCATTTGCCGCCGCGGCAATCGGTCACCTCAACATCGTGTCGATGGCGTTCGCGGTGTTGTTCATCGGCCTCGGCGTCGACTTCGGGATTCACTTGGGCATGCACTACGGCGACCTGCGTCACCTGGGTCGCGATCACGAAGACGCCATGCTGACGGCGGCGGAAGGCGTCGGCAGTTCACTGCTGATTTGCTCGATTACTACCGCGATCGGATTCTTCGTATTCGTGCCGACTCAGTACCTCGGCATCGCGGAGCTCGGGCTGATCGCCGGCGCCGGCATGTTTATCATTCTGTTTCAAACCATGACGCTTTTTCCTGCGCTGCTCAGCACCTGGCTCACGGTTTCGCAAGAGTCGGTCGCAAACGCGTCGTTCCGTTTCAAACACGCATGGTGGCGCCCCCTCGATAAACACAGCGGCGCGATCGTGGTCCTCGGTCTCGCGATGGGCGCGGCTTCTCTCTTTGCGTTTCCGTATCTGCGCTTTGACCCAAACGTGATCAACATGCGAAACCCGGACACGGTGTCGGTGCAAGCGTTTGACGACTTGCTCACCCAAGCTGGCACGGCTTCACCATGGTTCGTCAATTCGGTGGCGGACAACCTGGACATTGCAGCCGAACGGGCGAAAAAGTTTTCCGCCCTCGAAGAGGTAAGCCAGACCCTGATCCTGAGTGACTTCATCCCCACCGAGCAAGAAGAGAAGCTCGAGATCTTGGCAGATGTCGCCTTCATGCTCGAAACACCCATGGTCTCGGGAACACCGAACGAGCCGGTTCCAATCGAGGAGCAGGTCGAAGCCATTCGAAAACTTCATGCGTTCCTGGCTGTGGCCGCGACCGAAGCTTCAACGCCACTCACCAAAAGCATGGGCATGCTCGACGAACAATTGGAGACCTTTCTTGCAAGAGTCGAGCAGGACGAAAGCCCTCACGACGCGCTGTCGAGCCTCGAATCGATTTTGCTTTCGCACCTGCCCGACCAAATTTCGCGTTTGCGAAAGTCGATCAACACCCAGGGCATCGAAGCCAAGGACCTGCCAAAGGGCTTGGTTAACCGCATGACGAGCCACGAGGGAAAGACGCGCATCCAAGTCTTCCCGGCGGAAACGATGCAGACCGAAGAATCGTTTACGCGATTCGTAAGTGCGGTCATGGAAGTCGACCCCAAGGCAGCGGGCGTAGCGATCAACCTGGTTCAGTTCGCCGGAGCCATTCGCGATTCGTTCCGGCAGGCGCTGGTTTCCGCGATCGTGGTGATCTGGCTGCTGCTCTGGATCCTTTGGCGCCGGCCCGCCCCGGTACTGCTCGCCACGGCGCCGCTTTTGCTCGGTTCGCTGCTCACATGCGCCATGATGGCGATCCTCGACCTTCCGTTTCAGTTCGCCAACGTGATCGTGATCCCGCTGCTCTTGGGCATCGGGGTCGACAGCGGCATCCACCTCGTGCATCGAGCCGAAAACCTGAAAGACGCCGCCGACGAGTTGATGGGAACGACAACCGCACGGGCAGTGCTGTTCAGCGCCTTCACGACCACCATCAGCTTTGGCACCCTCGCCTTTTCAGGACACCGTGGGCTTTCGAGCCTCGGAGTTCTATTGGCAGGCGGAATGGTGCTCACGGTCTTCACCAACCTGATCATTCTTCCCGCCCTACTCAACTACCGACGTAGCCGGGGCCAGAGCGTCTAACCGCTCGAAGGATACTCACCATGCAGGCGCTCTACTGGAACGGGAAGCAAGCACGAGTCACCGAGCGACCGGATCCCGAGGCATCGGAGCGCGCGGTGGTGCGGGTTTCGCTTGCGGGCGTATGCGCGACCGACCTCGAAATCACCCGCGGTTACATGGACTACCGCGGTGTGCTGGGCCATGAATTCGTTGGCCACGTGGAGTCCGGGCCAGAAGACTGGCGGGGTGCGCGGGTCGTCGCCGAAATCAACAACGCATGCCTCAAATGCGACTCATGCCTGCGCGGACTTGAGCGCCACTGTCCAAACCGAAGCGTAACCGGGATCCTCAACGCCAACGGAGCCTTCGCTGAACGAATTGCGGTACCGGTCGAAAATCTTCATCGCGTACCTGACAGCATAAGTAATGAGGCCGCGGTCTTTACGGAACCACTCGCCGCCGCCTTCGAGATCCTCGAACAAGTCGACATTCAACCGGACGACTACTGTGTGGTGTTCGGGGACGGCCGCCTCGGTCTTTTGATTAGCCAAGTGCTTCACACCACCGGGGCTCACGTGACGACGATCGGCAAGCATTCGGAAAAGCTCGCGTTGCTCGAGGCACGGGGAATCGAAACTCAACTTCTTTCCAATTGGGAAGCGAGCCCCCGGCAAGGCGACGTTGTTGTTGAAGCCA
Source organism: Myxococcales bacterium (assembly GCA_012960035.1). GTDB lineage: Bacteria > Myxococcota_A > UBA9160 > UBA9160 > UBA4427 > DUBZ01. The sequence continues at coordinate 9,759 of DUBZ01000043.1, forward strand.
CCGGAAGCGCGTCGGGGTTTGCCCGAGCTGTGTCGGCAACGCGCCCGCGCGGAACGCTCGTCCTAAAGAGCACGGTGGCGGACTCGCCGCCCATCGACCTCGCGCCGCTGGTGATCAACGAAATTACGGTGGTGGGTTCGCGCTGCGGACCGTTTGCACCGGCGCTCGACGCGCTCGCGCGAGAAACCGTAAGTGTCGAGCCCTTGATCGCGGCGCGCTACGCGCTTGCCGAGGGCGAGCAGGCGCTTGCGAAGGCGGGGGAAACAGGAGTGCTCAAGGTCTTGATCGATTGCTCGGGGTAGTACGCTCATCGTTCCGGAGCTACGTCGTCTTCGCCGGCGCTCCCGACTACGACTGACTCTCCAGGCTTTGATGTATCGAAGCAAGCAGTTCCTGCGCGATATCCGGTGCAAGACTGCCCTGCTTCCATCCTACCCCTAAGCCGCTGTCCGAAAATTTGGGGATGATGTGGAAGTGCACGTGGAACACCGCCTGATGAGCAGGCGCTCCGTTGTTCTGCAAAATGTTGTAATCGTCCGCGCCGCTCGCCGCCATGACGGCTCGGCATAGACGCGGGAGCGCTCTTCCGATCGCGGCCGAACTTTCGTCGCTCAACTCGTGCAACTTTGCCTTGGCTTCCCGAGGGATCACCAAGGCGTGGCCGCGTGAAATCGGATTGATGTCCAGGAAGCTGTAGACGTGTTCGTCTTCGTAGATTTTGTACGACGGGATGTCGCCCGAAAGTATTTTGTCAAAGATTGAACCCATCTTCGTTGGCTCCTGTTCTGCTGGTCGATGTGCTGGTCGGCGCGTGTGGCTATGAAGACTTTGAATCGTTTCGCGCAATGAACGCGAGTATGTTGGCGCGCATTTCCTGAGAGGCGGGGCGCGACGTGAAGTTGAAGAAACCGTGAGGCTGATCTTCGAAAATGTCCGTCACCACTTCGTTGCTGCTGTCCGCGATGCGTTTCGAAAAAATCTCGGTCGATTCACAAAGCGGGTCCGCGGTGCCGGCGGAGAGATAGCAGGGCGGCAGTGCGCTGAACTCTAGATCCATCGGGGTAATCGCGAGATTCGGCGAAACTTCGTCGAAAAACGCCGCCTCTCCGCCATACGATTGCAGCATTGCCTTGGCTCCGGGGAATTCGTTCTTGATCCAAGACAGCCTATCCAGCACTCCATAAATCGAAACGATGCTCGAACAGGCAACGGCGGTTCCGACCTCGGCTTCCTCGTCTACGTCACGAACCAGTTCGGGGTTACGACTTAGAACGCCAAGCATCGCGACGAGATTGCCACCCGCAGAGTCACCCATGAAATGAGCTGAAGTGGATCCGGGATGGTTGTCCCGAATCCATTGCAGGGCGCGCAGTAGTGATCGCAGAATGCCCGGATGCGGGTTCTCCGGCGCCATGGGATATTCGACATTGAAGACCGGATGACCCTGGTCGGCGAGAAAGTAAAGATCCCCCCGATAAAGTTCCTTCTTGCCAGCGATCCAACCGCCGCCATGGATGTACACGACGGGGTCGCGTTCGGGGCTGCCCGGTTTACGCGGGGTGAATTCGAGCGTTTCTTCCGGGTGGCTCCCGTACTTGTGATGGGTGACCGGGCCGGGCGCCGGCGGTTTCGACCGTAGCGGCACGCTGAGTTTGAAGACGAACATCAACGCTCGAAGTACCCAGACTTGCAGTCGGTAAGTGAACGGGATTCGGCGGGGACGAATGGGGGACGCCATGGGGGTGCAACTCCTCGGATGGGTTTCGGCATGACCACCGATAGCGAGGCGCGTTCGGCAGCAATTTCAAGGGGCGGTGAAGGTAACGCGGTACGAATGTAGGATCACCCGCGTTCTATACCAGCCTGGATCGATAGACGCGGTCGAGATGTAGGTCGGAGAAAGGTCGGAGCCGGCGAGAAGTTCGGTGTTGCGGCAACCGCCGCGGCGCCCTTGATGAAGTTGCGACGTTTCACCGAAGCAGTCGCTCGCGCAACGCTTCGAGCCGAGGCTTCGTGAGCAACATGGCGTCCTCCAGGTAGCGATCCACCGTTCCATATCCGTCGCGAATTGCTTCGAACGCAGCGCCGAGGTATTCGCGTCGCACACTCAAAATCGGCTTGACGGCTTCGAGATCGATGGGCTGGGTCGTCGTCTCCATGAAGTTCCGAACCCACTGCTCGACTCGCTCGCTGGTATAGAACCCCGTCAGCATGTAGTCCCACATGACGGTCTTTTCTGACACGCCCAACGCAAGCAGGATCAACGCCGAGCCCACACCCGTGCGATCTTTGCCCGCGGTGCAGTGGAACAAGAGCGGCACCGAATCTTCGCGTTCGAGTCGAGCGAATAGCTCCCGGTATTGATCGAGGGCCCGGGTCGCCATGTGGCGGTTGCCGTCGATGAGCAACTGACCAAAGTCGAGACCGTCGGGGTTGCCGTTCATGATCGCGGCTTGGATCTCGCCGGGCATGAGTGCGGTCCCCATAATGTCCGGGTTAATTTGGACCGGCGGGTCATTGGCCGGTACCCGGTTGGGCTGCTTTGCGATCTCTTCTTGCGCTCGGAAATCACAAATAAGACGAATGCCGAGATTCTCCATGTAGCGAAGGTCGCCTTCGGTCAGTTCCGAAAGATGGTCTGACCGATAGATTTTTCCCCAATGCACGTGCCGCCCGTCTTGGGTTTCGTAGCCGCCAAGATCACGAAAATTGTGAGCCCCCTCGAAGGCGATTCGTCTCTCACCGATCACACGGCCTGCGGCCTCGTCTCCGATGACGAGTTCAAAGAAGTAGCGAGTGCCTGGTGCAAGGCTTCCGACCACGCACTCTCCGTCCGAAAGCACGCCTACGCTGTTGGTCTTTTCGATCTTATAGGGCTGTGTGCCCACGTAGACATTCACCGAAACGTCTGCAGGAACATTGTCCCAACGGATCTTGATTTCGCGCTCGCCGGCTCGTTCGGCAATTGGTTTACGTGCGTCGATCATTCGGGACCTTTCTCTCAGCGCGCGACGCGAGAATCGTCGAGGCGCGCGCTAGTGTACATTTCCCGCTCACGGCGGAGCGATGCGCAGACGGGAGTGCATAAGCGAGATGCCTGGAAGACAGTGGTTTGGTGCGATGTTCGCCCTGCTCGCGTTTGCGTGCAGCGACGGAGCGTCACCGCCAACCGAGCAAGATACGCAGCCCCAACAAGGGGACACGAGCGAAGGCCGGTGGGTCGAAGCAAGTTCATCCGCCGACGTAGAAGCCGCGGCCGAGCGCGGTCTCATCGATCAACTCGTCGCGATCGGCTACTTGCAGGGCTCGCGCAACACCCGCGACCGCGGTGTAACGATCCACGATCAAACCCGTGCCCATGCGGGACTCAATCTTTACAGCTCGGGCCACGCCCCCGAAGCGATCTTGATGGACATGAACGGCAAGCTCGTTCATCGCTGGCACTTTCCATATGAACAAGCCTACGGCCTCCTCGACAAACCCAACAGCAATACCCAATGGTGGAGACGCGTCGCCATTTTCGAGAATGGCGACTTGCTCGCGATCTATGAAGGCCTTGGGCTCATCAAGGTCGACAAAGACTCCAACCTGATCTGGTCGAGTCCACTGCATGCTCACCATGACCTCGAAGTTCAACCAAACGGCGACATCTACGTTCTGACACGCAAAGCGCATCGGGTACCGCGAATCGATCCCGAAGCGCCGGTCCTCGAAGACTTCGTCAGCATTTTGAGCGAGCACGGCAAACTACGAGCCGAAATGTCGCTCCTCGAAGCGTTCGAAGGCTCCCGCTTTGCGAGCTTGGTTCGCAAAGACCAGATGAGCGGGAACGGGGATCTCTTCCACACCAATTCCATCACTGTGCTCGACGGTCGCTTCGACAAGAAGAACCGCATCTTTGGCGAGGGCAACATTCTGACCTCAATGAACCGGATGGGTGTGGTCGCAGTCATCAACATTCGCCTCGGCCAAGTGGTGTGGGTACGACAAACCCAACCCATTGGGCAGCATGACCCCCAACTCCTCGGAAACGGCAACATGCTTTTGTTTACAAACAACATGAACGCGCGAAACGACGGCACCGGGGATTCCCGAATCGAAGAATTCAACCCGGTTAGCAAAGCGTTGGTCTGGACGTATCGCGGAACCGAAGCGCAGCCCTTCTATTCGAAGTATCTCGGGACCGCGGAGCGACTTCCCAACGGGAACACGTTGATCACGGAGTCTGACGCGGGACGTGCTTTCGAAGTACTGCCAAGTGGCGAGATCGTGTGGCAGTTCTACAACCCAAACCGCGCCGGAGATGCGGCGGAATTCATCGCAACGCTTCCCGAAGTCATTCGACTCCCCGCGGACTTTCCAACGGATTGGCTACGACGTGAATCGACCGCGCCCAATTAGCTGCCGGCTAGATCCCGAAGTCTGAAGGTCTGGCTTCCAAGAGCTTGGCCACGATCGCAACCTTCTGATCTTTGCCCTCGAAATCAATTTCGTCGCGTCCCACTTCTTGCATCAAAACTTTGAGCTGCTTTTTCATGTTCGATTTCAACTCGCCACGAAGTGAGTTGTAGACTTTGCTGATCGCGCCCGCGCCCTCGCTCATGAGTGCAGTGCCCATCTCGTGCGCGGGGATCGGACTTTCTTCGGCCTGGATCAGCGCAATAAATCGAATTGCAGCAGAGTCCGTATTCACAGCGGGAAGCCGGTCTTCCGCGTCGAGCAGCGCCTTCACGCCCGGGTCTCCCGCGCTGGATTCGCGCCATTTGCCCATCAGCTCGCGTCGTACCGTTTGAATCGACTTCGCAAGGTCGTACGCCTTACCCCCGACCCGAAGCGCGTTCCAAGTTCCTTCGTCAATTCGAAGTAGCGCGTCGGCCATCTGGCTCGCGGACTCGTACCGCACCATGCGCTTTTTGTCGGAGATCAAACCGATGTAGGCCTCGAGTTCTTGCCACTGCTGGTCTGCGTCGATTCGTTTGGCCGCGCGAAGTTCCTCTTCGTCGATCGTGCGTCTTGCTTCGATGTATAACGGGTTATTCCGCCGGCGAAGCAGGTCCGCTTCGTGCACGGCTGGAAACTTTGACCATTCGAAAACAACTTCCGGTTCAACGGGCTCGGCGGTTTCTTCCGTCTGAAGTTCACTCGCCTCTGGTGCAATGTCCGGGTCACTGAGTTTCGAAGGTGTCGCTTCGGCTGCGCGATCAATTTGATTGCTTCGGCGCGGTTGCGCCGTCGCCAAGGACGCACTCGCGAACACCGTGGCAATCAACGTGCCAAGTGCAACCGCGAACACAGCGCCGGACAATTTCGAGCCGCCTGTTTGAGCCTGCGACAATTGCTTCCAATTTCGATTCACGACGCGGAGGTCCTTTCGTTTCTTCGACGCTGCAGCGTCTCAAAATCTTCGTCGGCATGATAAGAAGAGCGTGTCATCGGCGAGCAGGAAACCATCAAGAAGCCTTTCGTGTGGGCGATCTCGGCAATGGCTTCAAACTCTTTCGGTGTCCAATAGCGCTCGACCTTCGCGTGACGCGGCGAAGGTCGCAAATACTGGCCGATTGTAATGAAGTCGATGTCTGCAGCGCGCATGTCGTCCATCACCTGCTCGACTTCGTCTTGCTCTTCACCCAAGCCCAACATGATGCCGCTCTTGGTGAAGATATTTGGGTCCTGTTTTTTTACGCGCGCGAGCAAGGCGAGGGAGTGCGCGTAGTTCGCACCCGGACGCACTTGGCGATACAAGCGAGAAACGGTTTCGAGGTTGTGGTTGTACACATCGGGTCGAGCGCGGGTGACGGCTTCGATCGCACCGTCTTTGTTTCGAAAGTCTGGCGTGAGCACCTCGATCGTCGATTCGGGCGACGTCTCGCGAATCGCTTCGATGGACTGGACGAATTGCAATGCGCCGCCGTCCGCGAGATCGTCGCGGTCGACCGACGTAATCACGATGTGGCGCAAGCCGAGTTCCGCCGTGGCCTCTGCGAGATGCGCGGGTTCCCCTGGGTCGACCAAGTTGGGCTTGCCGGTCTTCACATTGCAAAACGCACAGGCCCGGGTACAGACATCGCCCAAAATCATCACGGTTGCGTGACGCTTCGCCCAACACTCACCAAGGTTCGGACACGCGGCTTCTTCGCACACCGTATTGAGTTTTTTGCGACGAACGATTTCGCGTGTGCGCTCGGCTTCGGGGTGCGGGCGCGAGCGAAGCTTTACGCGAATCCACGGAGGCTTCGGCAAGGGTCGTTCGGAATTGTTTCGAGTGGGTGTCGGCATCAAGGGAACCAGGGCCGCAGCTTACCAAAGGCAGCCACGGTTCGGCTCGGACGCCCGGACTAATCGATCTTCGCGGCCACCAGGCGAGTCAACCGCGCTTCTTCCCGGCGCAGAAGAACCGACTTGCCGCCGGTCACATGGACGAGCCCCACCTTGGCGCCCTTCGGCTTGGTCACGTTCTTGATCGGAACGATGTGGACTTGGGCCGAGCCTGCGTTCTTCTGTTTCGAGTAACGCACGGCGAGTTCGCACGCGTCGAGCAGGGACTCGGAGGGCGGATCGTCTCGCCCGTCGGTGCGTAGGATGACGTGGCTCCCGGGTGCACCTTCGACATGAAAAAACAAATCTTTGCCCCGAGCGAGTCGAGTGGTGAGGTGATCATTGCCCTCGTCGCTTCGACCTACCCAGATCTCAAGACCGTCCGCGCTCAAATACCGTCGTGGAATCAGCTTCGGCGGTACATCACGAAGACGCGCGGGCAGCTTGTTTTTCTCGTCCTGGGGGATCGAGGGTCCCGCCTGGGCGGCCGCGCGTCTTTGCAACATCCGATTTATTTGCGGGTGCGCGGCGATTTTTTCGAGGGCCGGCAGGCTGTCCCCACCCTCCGCGGCCAACTCGGCCATTCGAGCGATTTGCGCTTCCATGAAAGTCAGCCAATCGCGTGCTTCGTCAACTTGGCCTCCCGCCTTGGCGAGGCGCCGCAAGAGTTTTTGGTAGCGCTTAAAAGTGGCTTCGAGATTTCCCTTTGCGTTCTTCTTGGGGTCGAGCGGGATCGTGACTTCGTCACCCGTTTCGTAGTCGCGCACTTTGATTTCGGTCTGGCCGGGCGTGATTTGGCCGAGCACGCTCTTTAGGAGTTCACCTTGGCGCGCGTATTCGCCGGCGAAGTCGGCCTCGGCAAGTTCGGCTTCGATCTTTTCGAACCTTCGCCTTGCGTTCTTCACTTCGCGCTTCAGGACCTGTCCGAGTCGTTGCGCGAGATCGGACTGTTCGCGCTCGCCGCCCAGTGGCGCGTAGTGAGTTTCGATTGCCTTCAGAAAACTTGCCGACGATGCGTCCTGGAAGCGGTCTTCACCCGGCGCAGGCTTTTGTGACGCGGGGCTCAGGTACCGGTGGCCCATTTTGAGTTCGGGCCGGGTGTCCGGGAGCGAACGCAAGGTCGACACGACTTCGCCCTTGCTTCCTAGGATGTACATGTTGCTGCGGTTGCCCATCAGGCAAAGCAGGAGTTCGAATTCGCCCTCGCGTGCGGTCAGGCGGATCGCGAGTTGGCGATCGTCGTCCACCAAGCGAGCGCCCTGAATCACGGCGCGCGACAAGTGCGCGCGCAAGTAGCTGGAAAAAGCGGGCGGGCGATCCGGTGCTTTCGGAAGCCGTCCGGTTTCCGAAATCCGCGACAGCTGGTGAGCACAACTCAACCGAAGAAAGCGCTTCCGCCCCTCGTCTTCTTCTGCGTCGCGGCCATACACCGAAAATGCAAGGGTCTGCGCGTCGGGCTGCACCCAGCGCTCAACGCGGTGTCCCCGAAACTCGGTGTCGATAATTTCCGACGCACGGCGAAGCTCTTTCAAACTGAGCATGCGTGCACTGACCTCCGGGATATCGGCTGCTGGCGTGCCGTACTTACGACTGGCATTGCGGACAGTAATGAGTTCCACGTTGCGCCACCAGCTTGCGTCGTATCGGCGAATGGCATTCGTAACAGGCCTCGCCCGTACGTGCGTACACCCGTCGTTCGTCCTGATAGGCGCCGTCGGTGCCATCGGGGGCAATGTAGTCGCTGATGCTCGAGCCCCCGGTTTCGATCGACCGCTTGAGCACCCGCCGAATTTCTGTTGCGATGCCTTCGCACTCTCGGCGCGTCATTCCAAGTGCACGCCGCCCCGGGCGGACGCCAGCGTAGAAGAGCGCTTCGTCGGCGTAGATGTTGCCAACCCCCGCGATCACGGACTGGTCTAGGAGCAAAGCCTTGATCGCAGTCTTTCGCTTTCGGGATGCGCCAAAGAGTTTTTCGCCGGTGACGTCGAGTGCGTCGTCTCCAAGGCGATCGAGACGCTCATTCTGCTCGCCGGGCGCTAGCAACATCACCTTTCCGAATTTGCGCACGTCTCGAAAGAAAACATCGGGTCCGTCGTCGCAGAATTTAAATTGGAGGTGCGTGTGTCGATCTGGTTCAAAGGCGCCCTGCTCTTCTGGGGCGAGCGATGAACGAGCGGTCGACGAAAGAAGCCTGACACTGCGGGCATGACTGGAAAACAGTTGCCCCGTCATGCCGAGGTGAAGCAGCAGCCGAAAGCCGTCCTTCCCTTCGGCGACCAAATACTTCCCCTTGCGTTCCAAGCCGACCAATGCCTCACCGCGGAGACGCTTTTTCAGGACGTCGGGCGGGGTGATGAAGAAGTAGCTCGGCGCCGTGGTCTTCACGTCCGCAATTTCGCGACCCACTAAGAGGGGTTCGATGGTTCGGCGCGTAATTTCGACTTCGGGGAGTTCGGGCATCGGGGGCTCACTCTAGTGTCCTCGCCCCCCGGTTGCCGCTCGGGGCATGACGCCTGGAAACTGTTGAATTCACCCAGGATTGCGCGATCCTGAGCCCGACTCCCCGGGACCCGCCACAGACTGGGTTGCGCTCGAACGAATCCAGTAGAGGTGAACCGTGAGCGAAGACGCGAAAGAGGCCTATTCCGAGTCGGACGATGACCTCTTTGCCGACGAGGCACGCCCGAAACGCCGCACGAAGAAACGCCGCAGACAGCGCGTCAATCCGCAGTCCCTCGAGCGCTGGGCCGTGCAACACCTCGGTCGACATTCGTCTTCTGCATCCAATTTGGGATGGGTGCTGAAGCGCAGGGTACGGCGAATTGAACAGGCCCAGGAAGAGAGCTTTCCCGAGGCGAGCGCATGGATCGCTGCGACCGTCGCCGACCTCATCAAGGGCGGCTACTTGGACGATCGGAAGTACGCGCGCGCGAGCGCAGTGCGCATGCGCGACCGCGGGCTTTCCGCGAGGCGGATCGAAAGTCATCTGAGTGGCAAGGGTGTTTCTTGGGAGATATCCCGTGAGACCGTCGAAGAGGTGTCCGGCAAGGGTGAGGAATTCGAAGCGGCGCTTCGCTACGCGCGTCGACGCAGACTCGGCCCGTTTCGACTCGACCCCGAAGTCCGAGAGGAGCGGCGGCAGCGGGACCTGGCAGCGCTTGGACGGTCGGGTTTTTCGTACGCCATCGCGTCTCGGATCATCGAAGCCAAATGCGTGGAAACCCTCGAATCGAGCGTGACCGGGGTTGATTAGCGGCGCCAGCTTGGGACAAGGTTGTTACTCTCCCCGCCCGGAGAATCGCGTGGAAGGTCGCGAACTTCGCCGGTCTCACGATCGACCTTTCCAGCAGTCTATCGATCGATCCACCGAACAATCCATCGAACCACTAGCCGCCTAACCAGCCCAGGAACCTGATGAGCAGCGACGCGACCCGCAAGCCTTACCGAGAAGTCGACCCCTCGCCCAACTTTGCCGAGATCGAGCGTAAGATGCTCGAACGCTGGGAAACCGAGGGGACGTTTCGCGCGTCCGTCGAAAACCGACCCTCGGGAGACAAGGGCGACAACGAGTTCGTCTTCTATGACGGCCCGCCCTTCGCCAACGGCCTGCCCCACTACGGGCACCTGGTTACGAGTTACATCAAAGACGTTGTTCCCCGGTACCAGACTCTTCGCGGACGTCGCGTTGACCGGCGCTTCGGATGGGACTGCCACGGCCTACCGGCCGAGATGGAAGCCGAAAAAGAACTCGGAGTCGCGGGTCGCGCACAAATCATCGACTTTGGCATCGACAACTTCAACAACCACTGCCGCGAGTCCGTGCTGAAGTACACCGACGTCTGGCAGAACTACATCGACCGTGCCGGGCGCTGGGTCGACTTCGAGAACGACTACAAGACCCTCGACACGGACTACATGGAAAGCGTGCTTTGGGCGGTGAAGCAGCTCTGGGACAAAGGCCTTCTATACGAAGGGTTTCGCGTGATGCCCTATTCCTGGGCCGCGCAGACGCCGCTTTCGAATCACGAGACCCGCCTCGACGACAGTTACCGCGAGCGCCAAGACCCCGCACTGACGGTTCGTTTCGAGCTTGTTCCCAAAAGTGACGATGAACCCGCAATGGACGTCCTCGCATGGACCACCACGCCGTGGACCCTGCCAAGCAACCTTGCCCTCGCCGTCGGCAGCGAAATCGAATACGGCGTATTCGAACTCGACGGACGGCGCAGCGTGCTCGCGCTATCGACGAGAGAAAAACTCGCGACCGAACTCGGTGATGCCGAGCCCGTAGAAACCTTCATGGGGAGTGAATTGGTTGGGCGGGCCTACAAGCCCTTGTTTCCCTTTTTCGAAAACACCACCAACGCATTCCAGATCTTGTCGGCCGAGTTCGTCAACACCGAAGAAGGTACGGGCATCGTTCACTTGGCTCCCGGCTTTGGTGAAGACGACATGGCGGTATGCCGCGAGGCCGACATCCCCGTGGTGTGCCCCGTCGATGACGCGGGCTGCTTTACCAAGCAAGTGCCGCCGTGGGACGGCGTCATGGTCTTTGACGCCAACAAGCCGATCATCCGCGAGCTGAAAGAACGCGGCGCGGTGGTGAAGCACGAGACGTACCTGCATAACTACCCGCACTGCTGGCGCACTGACGAACCGCTGATCTATAAGGCCCTCGACTCGTGGTACGTGAAGGTCACCGACATTCGCGACCGCATGGTGGAACTCAACCAGGACATCAACTGGATCCCCGGACACGTGCGCGATGGGCTCTTCGGCAAATGGCTCGAAGGCGCGCGCGATTGGTCTATTTCGCGCAACCGGTTCTGGGGCACGCCGATCCCAGTCTGGAAGAGCGACGACCCCAACTACCCGCGCATCGACGTTTACGGGAGCCTCGACGAACTCGAGGCCGACTTTGGCGTGCGACCGGTGGATCTGCACCGGCCGACGATCGATCACCTCGTCCGCCCGAACCCCGACGACCCGACAGGCAAGTCGATGATGCGCCGTGTCCCCGAAGTGCTCGACTGCTGGTTCGACTCGGGCTCCATGCCCTTTGCCCAGGTCCACTACCCGTTCGAGAACAAAGAATGGTTCGACGACCACTTCCCCGCCGACTTCATCACCGAGTACCAGGCACAGACGCGTGGCTGGTTCTATTTGATGATGGTGCTTTCGACGGCGCTGTTTGATCGCCCGCCATTCCGCAACTGCATCGCACACGGCACGGTGCTCGACGAAAATGCCAAGAAGCTGAGCAAGCGTCTGCGAAATTATCCGGACCCCAATGAAGTCTTCGATACGTTGGGCTCGGATGCGTTGCGCTGGTTCTTGATCTCATCTCCGCTGATGAGCGGCGGAAACTTGAAGTTCGCGCGGGACGACCGACAGATCCGCGAAGCGGTGCGCACCGTCGTGAACCCGATTTGGAACGCATATTACTTCTTTACGCTCTACGCGAACGCGGACGGAATCAAGGCCGAGTTCACGACCGATTCTCGCGACTTGCTCGACCGATACTTGCTCGCAAAAACCCACGAGTTGGTGACCGAACTCGCTTCGGCGCTCGACAGCTACGACTTCCCGTCGGCGTGCAATCGCGTCGTAACGTACATCGAAGCCCTGAATAACTGGTACATCCGCCGCAGCCGCCCGCGGTTCTGGCGCAGCGAGCACGACCAAAGCAAGACGGACGCATACAACACGCTGTTCACGGCACTGAGCACATTGTGCCGGGTGATCAGCCCGCTCTTGCCGCTCATCAGCGAAGAGATCTATTCCGGCCTGACCCGTGGGACGAGTGTTCATCTCACCGACTGGCCCGATGAACTCGAAGCCTGCGCGGACACCCAGCTCGTTGCAGAGATGGACCGTATTCGAGACATCTGTTCGGCCGGGCTTAGCCTTCGCGCCGCCAAGAACATGCGCGTCCGGCAACCGCTTGCAGAACTTGTGGTCGCGGGTTCCAACATCGCGCACCTCGAACCTTACCTTGACTTGATCGCAGACGAAGTGAACGTCAAGAGCGTACGGTTGAGCAACGAGATCGGGCAGTACGCGACGTTTCGACTGCAGGTCAACGCGCGCGCGCTTGGGCCGCGCCTCGGCGGCGAAACCAAAAACGTCATCAAGGCATCGAAGCAAGGCGACTGGAGCCCCCTCGAAGACGGCGGCGTGACGGTGGCGGGGCATGCCCTTGCCGAAGGTGAATACGACTTGCTGCTTCAACCCGCGGAAGGGGTCGCGTGTGAATCGCTCTCGACCAACGACGCGATCGCGGTGCTCGACCTCGAATTGACGGATGAACTGATTGGCGAGGGCTTCGCGCGCGATGTGGTGCGCGCGGTACAGCAGGCACGCAAGGAAGCTGACCTCGACGTGTCGGATTCCATTCTGCTCGTGCTGTCCCTCGACGACGCATGGAAAAAGGCGGTTGCGCCGTTCCACAGCTACATCGCCGAACAGACCCTTGCACAACAACTCGACGTCGATGGGGACCCGAACGCAAGTGGGCTCTTTGCTCACACCGCGAGCTTCGGCGATGCGACGGTGAAGGTCGGACTCGCACGCACTTAACTTCTAAGTGCCGCTTCTAGGTGCGATTTCTAAGTGCGGCTTCTACAGGCAGCCTCTAGGTACGCCTGCAATGGCCCGCGCGCTACCGCCCAGCGTTCTCGAAAACCTTCGCCGTGATCTCCCGCACGAAGTCCTTCGCAAAAACGATCCACAGCACAAACGGGAACGCGTCGCAGAGCAACAGAACGGGGAGCATTGCGACGTACACTTCCTGCGCGTTCATTTGTCCGTCGATCACGCCCGCACGATGGGACATGTAGACGAAGAACATCTGCAAGAAGAAGATCGCGACGAACCCGATCACGATACCGGCGAAGCGGCGCACATGGGACATGCGCGGCGTCACGACCATCATGATGAGAAACGGCAGGTAGCCGATAAAACGGTCGCGGGTCCCCTGCGGCAACACCTCAGGTTGGCCGAGGAAGCCGAAGATCGGGATCGACAGCGTGGCGAACAGGCGGCCGTAAGCTGCCCGCCCCCATTCGAGCCAAATCAAGGTGACGGGCACCGAAATGCCCACCGCCTTAAGGACTTGAGGCAGTACGCGACCAGTCACGGTTTACAACCTGGGTGATCCATAGCAGCCACACCGACGTGATCATCAAGATCAGTGTCGCTTGCCAAAAGTAAAGATGCATAAAATCGAAGTACTGCGGCATGTACTTCCCAACCAACATGAGAACGGCAATCCGAAGTACGTTGAAAAAATAGAGCATGGGTAAACCGAGCCCGAGGCCAACCCATTTCTTCGGCCAAATCGTCGGGAATGCCAGCACCGCGGCGGCAAAGATCAGGACTTCGTAGACCCCCGTGCACTCTTCGATGATGTGCACTGCGAATCCCTTGTAGGAGACCACTCTGTCGGACACCGACGTCGCATCGGAAAACAAAGAAAACGCGTAGTACTCAACGTTCGCCGTGAAGACCGCGAGCCCGTCGAGCACCCATTCGTATCGTTCGCGCAGTTTCGGATAGCCGAACGCAATTGCGCCGAGGTAGACGAGGAATAGAAAAACGAAGCGGTAAGCGGGGTTTCTCCAGACGGGCTCTTCCTCATGGCCGGAACTGGACGCCTCTTCGGCCTCACTCCCGTTTCCGGAAGACTCGACTGTCGCGTCGTCGTGGTTCGCGAATTCGGGCGAACCCGCGGCCTCTTCGTGGTCCGGCCTATCTCCGTCGCTCATAAATTTAGACATCCTCGTGCGGCAAAAACTGGAAGCCCGGGATCTCCGGACTTGGAGCAGCAGCAGTCTAATCCCAACAACGGACCATATCAAAGGCTATTCTGTGTTGGCGCTGCAAGAACGTCGATCTAAACCGAAACGCTTCAGCCACGCGCACGGCCGACGCAAATGGAGTGCGAATTGCGCTTTCCATCGACTGGAAATTTCGAATTAATTTGGCTGCGGAGGCTCGCGCTGCCGACGTTGGTGGCCTTTTACACCGCAGCACTCGGCGTCGTGATTGGCAGCGGAACGGGGTTGTTCGCAGCTGAAACCGGAATGGGTCTCGTTGCTTCGCTTGCACTCGAGGGACACCTCGCGGCCGCGATCTTCCTCACCGCTCAAGCCATTGTCGGCGACTGCGTTTTACAGCGACTTGGGTGGACGCACCGCGACACCCCGCAACTTGAGCGGATTTTGTTCGCAGTCGTTGCGGGCTTTGTCTTAAGCGATGCCGTCCTCATGCTGTTCGCAGTGTTCGACGTCCTCAGCCCACTCGTCATTTCGATCACGCTGCTGCTCGCAACCGCCGCGTCTGCCTGGGGGACTCCGGCGCCGTTGTTTCGTCTGCGGAGGGACAAGCGGGAAGACCTTCCCATGGATGCGATACCCACCATGGTGGTGTGGGGGTCGGGGCTCGTCGTCCTGCTCGGCGCTGGCTATTGGCTTTGGCCTCTGTTGGTACAAACTGCGCTTCCAAATTCAGACTGGGATTCTGCGCTCTACCACCTCCCACTTGCCGAGCGGTACCTCGCCGGAATGGTTTGGAACAGCGACCCGCTCTTTTCTGCCAACTCGTTTCCCGGCGGTGTGAGCCTCCACTACGCCGCACTCATGAGCATCGGCTTTGAGTCTGCGGTGATCCCGTACAATTTTTTGTTCGTGCTGCTCAATCTTGCAGCCGCTTACGCGTTGGGTTCTCGCTTGGGCGACAAGCGCACGGGCGCGTGGGCGGTTTTAATCGCGAGCGGCATCCACGTTCTTTGGCAACAGGGAGTCGATCCCCGTATCGACGGCTTCCTCTCGTTCTTCATTGCGATGGCGATGCTGGGGTTCGTGGCTTGGCTTCGCGCATCGGCGAACCCGAATGCGTTGTACTTGACTGCGGTTGCGCTCGGGGCGGCGCTTGGCGCCAAATACACCGGTCTCTATATTGCGTTCGCATTTGCAGCCGCGGTCGCCGTGTGGACCTTGTGGCAGCGACGCAGCCGATCCGATGGTCCGTCTCTCAGGGCGCTTGCAATGTGCGTGGCACTGGTCCTCGTCCCGAACGGGATCTGGTACGGGTCGAACGTCGCACTTCATGGCGACCCCTTGTTCCCGATGCTCCGCGGCGACTATTACGAAGACGCATCGCGACCCGGCGAGCGGATCGCGATGACGGGCGCGCTCGATGAATATGTCGCCGCGCTACCCGCTTACGCGCCCGAACGACAGCGAGCGCGCGCACTCGAGGGCATGTTCAAAGCCGAAGCCCCTAGCAATCTATTCAACCTAGTCGACGTCCACGAGCGACCGCGCGCGTACGCGACGAAACCAAATCACTTTGCATCTCCGCTTCTCCTGCTGTTTGCCCTGCTCCCGTTCTGTCTCCCCAAAGAGCGCGACAAAAGACTTGGAGCCGTCTTCCTTTGGTCTCTCGCGACCGTTTGCTTTGTTGGGCTCGGTAGTCAGACAAACCTCTTGCGGTACGTACTTCCGATGCTTGTGCTCTTCGCTGTTGCCTCCGGGGTCGTAATCGACCGGATTCGACATCCGGCTTGGCAGGTATTCTGGCTCTTCTGCGGAATCTCAGTGCTGGCAAGCCATCACCCGGCCGAGACGCTGCAACTCAAGCGGCTTCAACCTGAGCTCTACGCCTCGAGCGACGCCAACCCCCTCGCCTGGCTCGAACGCGTCGGATACAACTACACCCCGGCGATGCCGATCGTTGTCGCCCGAATCAACCGCGAAATCGAAGCGGGGGCAATCGCGCCTTCGAGCCTTATTTTGATGGCGGGCGAGGGAAAAGGACGGTTGCTCCAGTGCGACTTTCTGCCGGATCTGAGTTGGTTCTTACAACGCTGGACGGTTGAGCTCGCACGCGCGGATCATGCGCAAGACCGAGTCGCGCGCTCCCTGCGCGAACAAGGCGTTACCCATATCCTCTACAACCCGGCGTACTTTCGTTGGGTCCTCACGAACACGAAGATTCCAGTGCCCCCGCTCGCTGTCGCAATGGAGCAGATCGAAACCTTCATGCGCGATCGGGGCAAGCCGGTCTTCGACTTGGCCGGCATGCGGCTGGTCGAAATTTCGTCCGCAGCTTCAGGGCAATAACTCGCACGGACGGCTTCCATGGGTGGCTTTTCATTCTGGAGAGTTATGCGCCGAAAGCCTTATAGTATGCGGGCCATCTGATCGGAGACGGCAGGACGTGAGGATCACGAGGACATGACAAACTATCAGTCTCAATTGGGCGGTCTACGCGATGCCAAGTCGACGTCCAGGCGGCTTCGTTGTGTGTTCGTGTTCGCTTCACTGGCGCTTCTCGTCCACGCGGTTGGGTGCTTTGGCGAACGCGTCCCAACCGACGAGAAGGAATTGGTCGACGCCATCTTCAAGGCAGCGAAGTATGAAAGCGCTGTCCGCGTGCAGACATTGATCGAGGGCGGAGCCCCGACCAACCAGCCTGACTTGCTCGGCTGGACCCCCCTCCACTACGCGGTCAACCGCTTGCATTACTCCGACTTCAAAGAGTTCGACCTGATTGAGGTCGTGGCCGCAGCACCGGACACAGAGATCGACGCGATCGACAACAGTGGCCTGTCACCGGTGTTTCTCGCGGCACAGCACGGCTCACCAGAAGTTCTGGACATTCTGGAGCGGCACGGCGCTCTCCTCGCGCGAAAAGACGATCACGGCTTCACGTTGTTAATGACCGCAGTTGCCCACCGTCAGCCGAGCATGGTTGCTCACCTCGTCGGGAAGGGCGTTGACATTGACGCAAGGCTGCCGTCCGGAGGGACAGCGCTCTTCATCGCCATCCGCTCGCAGTCGTCTGATATGGTCTCGACGCTGATCGAACTTGGCGCCGGCGTTCGTGGCAACGATCAGGCGAATGAACCCGTCATCTTCGCTGCCGCGTTGCCAAACGAAGACATTGTCGGCCTACTCATCAAAGCCGGGGCCGACGTCAACGCCGTGAACCGAAAGACAGGTCTTACGCCACTGCATCGCGCAGTCACGAGCGGACCGGAAATGATCACGCTGCTAGTGAAATCTGGTGCGAAGGCTGGAGTCCCCGACAAGAACGGGGACACGCCTCTCGACTTCGCCGAAAAGCTCGAAGACGAAGACTCGATCCGGCTTCTTCGCGAGGCCCGTTAGGGCATCTCAACAGCTTGAGCCCACGCACACCTTCTGCCGCGCACACTCCTAGGGTGTCAACTTCTTGGCCAACGCCGCTGCGACGGCGGGATCGTCGTGCCCGCTGATCTTTTGGAGCGCGCGGCGCACTCGGCCTGCGGAGTCGAGTTGGACTTTTTCGACGATCGTGAGATGCAGTTTGGAGTCGGAATCGCGAAGCCTTGTCGTAATCAGCTCGATTGCCTCTGTGGGGTAGATGTCTGCCATCAACCCCGCGGTCCAGATTTGAAGCTCTGGATCGAGGCCGGGCTCTGTTAGAACTTCCACCATAGACGCGATCGAGGGCTGCTTTGCCTGCGGCTTTTTAGCCCCATCCTGAGACGGTGCAGCACGATCGGCAACGCGACTCTTACCGGCACGGGCTGCTGGCTTCGTCGACCCCGAGTTGGCTTGGGTATTCACTTCGAGAGCACTTGGCAAGGCCTGCCAGGTCGCTTGTTTTGAGCCCAGTTGATGAAACCAGGTGTCTCCGGTCGCAGTGTCTAGACGCAGTAGTGCGGAGCCTCTGCGGCCAGGTACGACCTTCACGTTGAAGCGGCCGGGCACCTTCGGGTCGAAGTTCGCGCCGGGCGGCGGCTCGTTCGTGATGGGCTCAAACTTCTGGGAACTCCGTGCCGGACGCTGGAGCACGTCGCCCGTCGCAGTATCGATCAGCAAGAAGAGCGGACGACTAATGCCTAGCCGTACGGATTCGGTCTGGAAGCGTCCGACCGTAGTCGCCCCTTCCCCGAGTCCTTGTGCTCCAGAATTTGACGCCTTGTGCGAACCGTCTGAGTCGAGGCCGCAACCGATGACCGCGGACAGGAGAAGCAAGGCTGCGATTCGCGTCGCCCCGGACGCAAAACTGGGCCTGACCTCGGGCGGTCGTCGCCACGGCTGAAGCCTTAGATGACGGTGACGGCTAATCATCACTCTAATTTCTCCCTGTACTCGCGAACGAATCGCCGGCCCATGCGGCCGCTAGGCGTCTACTTAGCATAACGGGTGCCGTACAAAGAGAAACGCCCCGAGCCATATGGCTCGGGGCGTCTCAAAACTCAGTAGATCAGACTTGCGATCTACATCTTGCGACTATCGGTTCTTGCGGCCCATCACGCCAAGGCCACCAAGGCCGAGAAGCATGAGAACTGCAGTACCCGGCTCCGGAACAACCGTGAATGCTGCGGTCGTAACCGTTGTGGCGATCTCGCCGCCACTACCGAAGATGCCGTCAAGCGTCGGGTAGATGAAACCACCACCCTGGTATACGCCGTTGGCGTCCGCGGTGATGGTCACCGTACCGACCATCGAGCCGACACCCTTGCCTGTCCTATTTGTCCCGAAGAAGCCGTACGAACCGACAACCGGAAGGACGCCGTTCGGACCCGCAATTGCCGCCGGGGCCGGAGCGATGGTGCCGTTCGTGTCGAACTTCACCTTATTAGCGTTGGTGTAGTGCCATTCCCAGTTCGACGCCACGTGCGCCGTGCCAGCCCATGCCGGGTTAGCCGAAGCGAGTGCGCCGGTGACATCGCCGCCCACCTGAAAGAACACGGTGTCGACGCTAACACCGTGTTCAACCGTGAGGGTAACTTCGAACTGAATTGTATCTCCGATTGCGATCGCCGAGGTACCAGTCGTGGACGTCTTAAAGTTACTAGACAAAGACGTCGCCGAGCTGACCAGAGGGAGCGCCATCACGAGCGCAAATGCGCCCAGTGCGAGTGCTTTCTTCATAGCTAATTTAA
>DUBZ01000044.1 GCA_012960035.1 Myxococcales bacterium
AAAGGGGATCCGAAAGCAGCCGTGAACGTCCAAAATCAGGACGCCTTATCGACGGCGGCTGCGGGGCCGTCTGCGGACTGTCTGCTTCTGGATCATGTAGGGCACAAAGCGGTCATGGCCGCGGGTTGAGGAATTGGACCATTCGATCAGTCGGATGCGATCATCTCGGCCAAAGCTTCTACTGCACGCCAGTGTCCCTCGACCGGAGCGCCATCAGGATAAACCTCTAGCGCTGTCGACGGCTTGATCCCGGTCTCCTCAAAAATCCTACCGTCGGGCGCGGCGAAGACTTCGTTCGAAAGCTCGAGCAACCAGCCGTTGGGCAGTCGCTTGGCCAGAGGAGTGGAGAACGCACCGCGGGTTGTAGCCCCGGCATGCACTACGCGAGGGTTCTGTCGCAGGGCCAGCGTGGCAAGCTCTCCCCCGCTCACCGTGACATCACTGGTGAGCAAGTAAACTGGGCCGGCAAAGCGCGGCCCTGACGCAGGCTCTATTACGTGCGGAAAGGGAGGGAGGCCGGACCCACGGGTGGCGGTTGTGAAGCCAACATAGGCTTCGTCCGTGAAACGCGCGGGGATCGCCTTTGCGATCTTGTCCCAGCCACCGCGGTTGTTCGACAGGTCAACGATTACCCCTTCCACACCAGCTTCGGCAAATGCAGCGAAGGCTTCATCCATGATGCGATCAAACTCGGCCATTTCCGCTGTTGCCCAGGCTTCGCTGCCGAAGTCCTCTCGGGCCGTGAACCCGCCCATCTGGAAAATCTGCAGGTAGCCAACCCGCCCGTCAATCACGCCCCACACTATTCGGTCGTTGCCGGTGTGGTGGGCGGTTTCACCGAGCTTCTTCATCGTGGTGTCGATCAGGCCGACCAGCCATGCAGTCTCGCCGCCTTCTGCTGCGCGCATCCGGGGCAAGGTTGTGCCTTGGCCGTCTTGCACCCGGCGACGTTCACCACCGACTTCGCCGATTAGCTTGGTGTGGCTGTCCGACAGTCCATCCATGTATCCGGCCAGCGCATCCCACAGTTGGGCGTCGCTCATGTCGGGCCGGATTGCCGAATTCACTCGTTCGGCGCGCTTCGAATGGTTCGGCGGTCGACGGTCGAAGAAGGCGTAATGGCGGTCGAACGCGTCGAGGAAGGCATCTGCCACCGCTCGCGGAGTAGTTGCCGGGGTTTCAGTGCATTCCTCGGGAAGCGCTTCGAGTCTGTCGAACACCACATTGGTATCGCCTCGCAACAGTTGGAAGATCGCGCTCCTGCCCTCCGGCAGGGCACGGAAATAGCGGTAGGAAACCGAGTCCATTGCGCTCAGAGCCTCGCCCGAGGATGCCGGACGATAACAGGCCGCTCCGGTTTCAAACTGAGTGACGCCTGCTTCGTCAATGCGAAGCAATCGTCCATAACCACGGCTTTTCCAAAAACCGCGAATTGCCGGATCTGTGGTGCCGTCTGCTGTAATGATCGCCTGCAAAGGGCCCGCAATGCGCCACGGCGGCGGGGCCTCGTCAGGTGTGGAGGCCGTTGCGCATGCAGCAAGCGGGGCCAAAAGGAGAGGGGCGACAAACTTGGACAGGCGGAGCATCCATACCATGCTGCCGCTTGCCCGGCGCCCGGACAAGACCGGCACTGCGAAATGTACACGACGTTCGATCAACGTTCATGATGGCAGGTAAAGGTCAACTTTTGGGCCGTTTCCAGACGGTCTACTTTCGACGGCCAAATTGGAGAAGCTGCCGTAGCCATCGCGATTTGTTAAGCGACAAAGCGGTTGACTTCGGGCTGTCTCGAGAAGGCGCCTTGGACGCTGAGCGTTGTTAGACCGTGCAGAAGGAGATCCTTACCAGCATTGTGGCAGGCGAAAGTTTTCCGGCATCGGGTCGTTAGTGCACGCTCACTGTATGCTCTCGGAAACGTTACCAGTCGGCAATTCATTCTGCTGGCGTCGCAAAAAACTGTCGATCCGGTCGACTGGTATCGGCGGGCTGAACAGATAGCCCTGGAGCTGGCTGCAACCCAGTTCGGACAAGGTTTGGTACTGCTGGGGCGTTTCGACGCCCTCTGCTACAACCGCAATGGATAGTTGCCGGGCGAGCCCGACGACGGCCATTACGATCGCCTTTGCAGCCTGCGAGCTTTCAATCTCGGCAATGAACGACTTGTCGATCTTGACCTTGTTGAACCCGAAGGTCTGGAAATAGCCTAATGACGAATAACCGACCCCAAAATCATCGACCGATATCTGGATACCTTTGTGTTTCAGCATCTCCAACTGCGAAAACGCCTCGTCGGCATTCTGGATAACCAGATTCTCGGTAATTTCGAGGTGGAGGCGATCGGCGGGAAGGCCCGTGTCTTCCAGGACAGTCTGGACGGTTTCGACCAGCTTTCCGGACAAGAACTGCCGCGGCGAAAGGTTGATTGCCACCTTGATATGCGAGGGCCATTGTAGCGCGTCGGCGCATGCCCGGCGCAGGACTTGTTGGCCCATTTCGTCGATCAGTCCGCAGTCTTCCGCGAGCGGTATAAAAACGTCGGGCGGGACTGGTCCACGTTCGGGCTGGTTCCATCGAGCCAGCGCCTCGAAGCTAGTTATGTCGCCTGTCGAAACCTGAATGATCGGTTGGTAGACCACCTCGATCAAATTTCCTTCCACAGCGGAGCGCAGACTGGTTTCGAGCTTGCGACGGCTACGCTCAGCCGCGTCCATACGGTCATCGAAGAAGCACGCCTCGCGTTTCCCCTCTAACTTGGCACGATACATCGCTAGGTCGGCATGCTGGCGCAGCGTCTCGACGCAATCACCGTCATCCGGGTATACGACACCGCCAATCGACGCACCGATATATGCTGAAATGCCCCCAACCGGTATTGGCGCGCTCATCTCTTCAATCAATTGCTCGGAGATTTCTCTGCTCCTAGCGCGCAAGCCCTGGCCCGTCAGCAGAACGACGAATTCGTCGCCACCTATCCTCGCAACATGGGTCTGATCATCAGTGAAGCTAGCAAGACGGTCCCCGATGAGTTTGAGCACCTCGTCGCCGGTCACGTGGCCGAATTGGTCATTGACCGATTTGAACCGATCGAGATCGATATTGAGGATAGCGAAACGGGTCTTCTTGGCGATGAGTTTCTCTGTGATGTCGAAAAAGCTGGCCCTGTTCAGCAGGCCGGTCAGCGTGTCGTAGCGGGCCAGCTTCCAGCGTTGAGCTTCTGACTGGCGGATTTCGGTCACGTCCTCCGACAGGCCGAGCAGATACTGGTTGGGCCGATCGGGACCGTCGAGAAGAACCCGTGTCGTGCGGATGTTCACCCTCCGCCCATCGTCCCGTTCGAACTCCGATTCCGTTAGTTCCGGTTTGCCGCTCTTGATGACCTTCAGATCGTTACGCCGGAACACACGCCCGCGAGAGGGGAAAATCTCGAAATCGTCCCGGCCGATCATGCTTTTGGCTGAGCGGCCAATAAGCTCTTCAGCCCTCCGGTTGACGAGAAGGTAGCGGTGCGTCTGGGTGTCCTTGACGAACAGCATCGATGGAAGGTTCTTCACCACCGCGTCGAGGAACTTCTTGTTGCTGTCCCGGTCAGCCTGCGGCGCCTTGCGTTCGGTAACATCCCGTATCACGGCCGCAAACCCGCCGCGTGCCTTATCACCCCATGGTGCCAAGGAAAGCTCGACGGGAAAAATCGAATGATCCTTGCGCCGCGCTTCAAGCTCAATGAACTTCCCAACGAGCCGGGTGGGGCCGCCGTTCGCGGCAGCCTCGACGCGATTCTGATGACCTTTGTGAAACTTCACCGGAATGATCAGCTTCACGTTCTGACCGCGCGCTTCGTCGGCCGACCATCCAAACAAGCGCTCGGCTGCCTCATTCCAGTAGACGATCTCTGCCGAACGATTCGTAGCTAGAACGGCATCGGGCGTCGATGCTACGACCTGCCCCGCTATATGCGCGTGCGATCGAGCGCTTCTCGATTCAATAAGTTCGCTTACTACGGAAGCAAGTTCCTCTAGGACGCGCAGCTTTTCATCATCGAAATCGAGGTGCGGCCTCTCATCCAGGACGCACAAGCTGCCGACGCAGTGACCCGATTGAAGGTAAATCGGAGCACCGGCATAGAAGCGAATGCGCGGGCCACCGGTAACGAGCGGATTATCGCGAAATGTCTCGTCTTCAAGAGCATCGGGAATGATCAGAGTTTCACGCCCGGTCACGACGTGATCGCAGAAAGCGACGTCTCGCGGAGTTTCGGTCAAATCAACGCGAAAGCGCGACTTGAACCATTGCCTGTTCTGATCGATGAGGCTGACTGTGCCTCTGCCCACGCCAAGCAAAGAAGCAGCAGCTCTGGTGATCGCGTCGAACTCTCGCTCGGCCTCGGTATCGAGGATCGCAAGATCGGCGAGAGCAGCCAAACGAGCGCTTTCTGATAGTGCGGTAGGATGTCCGGAACACAGCATTGAGGACCTGTTAAAACGCAAACCCTATCATTTTGTTTACGACGATTTTCGTACCTTTCGCGAACGCTGCGACCGTTAGCCACCAAGCCGTACTCAGCGCAGATCTAAGGGACGGGTTCGCCGCAGCCCTCGGGTTCTGGACCGGCACGACCTGATCGAACGGCGGCTTTCGAGATTAGGTGCGGGTCGGCGGAATGACTGGCATTAGGGCGCGAAGCCGCCGTTGCCCGCTGCGCAATCGACGGCGACACGATCAAAAGCAGGTTCGATATACCTACACCCAGAGGTATGAATCCTGTGGATACGAAGATCAGAGCGGCGGGAATGACCGGAGTTG
>DUBZ01000045.1 GCA_012960035.1 Myxococcales bacterium
ACACGCCCGAAGAGAAGTTCAAAGCGTTGCTCAAGAAACTCGATGTAAGTGTTCGTTGTACAATGGAAACCCTGCGTTAGACGAGCCAGCTTCAGAACACCATCGTTGTCCTTGCGAGCGACAACTGCGGCGTCAATGCGGCACGAAACAACAACGCGCCCTACCCGGTTAAGAAGCGCACGAACCTCGAGGGGGGCTGCGCGTTCCCCGCGTCATACATTGGCCGGGAGCGTCTTCGCCAGGTGCGCGTATCGACGAACCGGTCGTGATCTTCATCCATCGGAAGCAACAGTCAAGGTGAACGACGTTTTCACGGCACGCTTGACCGGGTCGTGATTCTCAACCAGACCTTGACAGAAGTCGTCTCCGATCGCGCGGCAAATGTGGGCAACCGCCACGCTCAGATGGGCCCCGCTGCGGCGGACGCGTCGAAGTAGAACTCGCGCCCACATGTTGTGCGGGTCGGCTACCCTAGCGCGGCCACACCAACCCTATTGCACTGCAGCTGCACTACAGCACCACCGCGAGGAGTTGTCACAACACAATGCTCTTCCTCGATCCATGGTTCTGGCGCTTTGCTCTGGTTGCCGTCGTTGGTTTTTGGCTCGTTCCTAAGCCGGCGAAGCTCGTCTGGCTCATTGTGACGAGCGCCTTCTTTCATTTTCACTTCGCCGGTCCGGCGGGCATGGCGCCGATCATCGCCCTCGGTGTCTTCACCTACTATGCGGGGCTTCGGATCTCGCGCGATAACGAGTCCAGGCTCTTCGTCGTGGCCATGGTCATGCTGGCGGGTGCGCTGGGCTTTTATAAGTACACGGCATTCCTGCTAAACGGCCTGACCGACGCGATCGGCGGCATCGCGGGCAAGGAATCCGTCGCTTGGCTAGCGGACTGGGAAAACCCCGTCGCCCCGCTCGCGATCTCGTTCTTCACCTTCGAGTTCGTCCACTATCTCTACGAAGTGCGGAAGCACGGACGCGAACCGATCCGCAACCCGCTTCACTTCACGCTGTTCGCCATCTTCTTCCCCACCCTCGCCTCTGGCCCGATCAAGCGATACGCCGACTTCGTCCCTCAGCTTGAGCAACTCAAGAACCCTTCGGTGGCTCGCGCATGGGGGGGGGCACAGCGCGTTGTCCTCGGCTTGTTCAAGAAGATTTGCATTGCCGATCTCACCGTTGAGATCATTCAAGTCCTCGACCGCACGCCCACTCACACGCCTCACCTCGTCGCGACCCTCGCCGTGCTGCAAGGCTTTCGCATCTACTTCGACTTTGCGGGTTATTCCGACATGGCGATCGGCCTCGCCGAAATGTTGGGCCTCAAAGTCCCCGAAAATTTCGACCGGCCTTACCAGTCCACCAGCCTGCAAGACTTTTGGCGACGTTGGCACATGAGCCTCAGTTCTTGGATCCGCGACTACGTCTACATCCCCCTCGGTGGTAACCAGGGCCAACGACATCTCCACATCCTCACCGCGATGGCGCTCTGTGGTTTGTGGCACGGTGCGGCTTGGAACTTCGTTGCGTGGGGGGCCTATCACGGACTCGGGCTCGGCTTGGAGTCGATGGTACGCACACGCGCGCCCGGGCTCTTTGGCGACAGCCGCGGCCTGCGCTTCGCGCGTTGGTTCGTGTGCTACTCGTTCGTCAGTTATGGCTGGCTGCTCTTCTTTTATCCGATGTCGACTGTGATACAGATGAATCGAGAGGCGTTTCGATGGCTCTTCGCAGGTTAAAAGTCGCGGCGGGCATCGTGCTCACCCTCATTCAACTCGTGATCGTGCTCGCACTGTGGAGCAACGATGCGCCGCATTTCATCTACGTGGCGTTCTAGGCATGCGCGGCTCTAGGATGCACCGCATTCTCGTCACGCTATTACTCGCCGCCGCCCTCACTAGCTGCAGCACCGATGAGAACAATAACTGCCTTCCCTCATTGTTCGAGAACGGCACGCGCCTCCACGATCGAAACGGCCCAAACCTTTTCGCGCTCGACTTCATCTTTCGGCAGCACGAGATCTGCCGACATCACGCCGATGAATCTCTGAAACACCGAGTCGCCCTGCTCGGCAACAGCGCAATATTCGGCCTCGACGCTCCAACCGCCGACACCGTGGCGGGCCTCGTCAACCAACGGTGGCGCAACGAAGGACAGCCTCTACATCTGTACAACTTGGGTTTCGTAACGAGTTACCTCCTGAAGGACGTATTGATCGCACGCAAAGCGATTGACCATTCCCCGGACCTCATCGTGTTCGGCGTTTCCCTCTCGGACTTCATCCACATGGCGCCGATCCCGTGGCCCGAAGTCTTGCCCGCGTTTTTCGCCGCCAATGAAGATCAACTCGACCGCGTGAACGACGAGGGTGCGTCGGGGCTCGAAGAGCTCATCCGCACTTACCGCGAACGAGAAGAACGTGCGTCTTGGCTCGGCCAACGATTGGTGAACCTTCGCGAGGCCGGAAGCTACTTGAGGTTGATCTTCCGCCACCGCACGCCCGCCTTCGCCAATCGATGGCTTCTCAGTCCGAACGACGGCCAAGTTGCCGAAGTCCCGGCGCCAACGGAATCGTTCCCAACCCGCGGTCCAAACTACCGGTGCGAGAAAGTGATTGCCGAGCACGAGAAGAAATTTGGGGCGAACGGGTCGGCGTGGAACGTCTTCGCGTACCTAGAACAACTCGAGCAGATACACGGCGTTGAGATCGCGGTATTAGACCTCCCGATTCAGCATGATCCGAAAGGCGACTGTTACAACGCACGCTTTCCGAAACGCGCTGACCGCCAATACCGCGACTGGGTGCGGGGCGAGACGACGCGTCGCGGAATCACGCTCTGGGACTTTCACGACTTACTTCCGAAGTCGAGGTTCGAAGACACGATCCATCCCACCCTCGAAGGAAACCGCGAGATCGCCACCGCGTTGGCGAACAAGATCGCGGCCAGCCTCGCCGTGACCGAGCGCGGCGCCGCAAAGCGCGAGTAACTCATGGGCAATCGTTGCACTTGAGTCACCTCGAATGCCCATCGGATAGTCAAGCCAGCGCGAGGCCCTGCTGCCCCCCCCCGCTACATCCGAAACTGATGTAATGTCGGCTGCTCACTTGGCGAATTCGCCGGAGGTCACAATGCTCGTGTCATTCTTGTCTAAGAAGATCCTTCCGGTCCTCGGCGCCGTTGCGTTGGCAGCGATGGTTGCTGGATGCAGCGACGCGCAACCTCCTGCCAGCGACCCTGCGCCGAGCAAGGCAGCGGCACCTCCGCCAGAGACGGAGCTGAACGGGCTTACGGCGCAAGAATTAAAAGACATCGCGATCTTCGAACAAGCCAATGGTGACTCTCATGGACTCACGCCGAAGCAAGTCGCAACCACGCAGGCGAACATGCGGAAGGACCCGATCTTCAGAAATCGGTTCCTCGGTGTTTGGACAGTTCAGAACCCGAGCGACGCATGGATCGTGATGGAAATCCTGTACGAAGTGAAGCCCGACCTCCTGGTGGAAGCAGGCACGTTTCACGGCGGCAGTGCCAACCTGTGGGCGATTATTCTCGAGCACATCAATCCGAACAGCGAAGTGATCACCATCGACATCGAAGACAAGCGTGAGCCCCGAGCCAAGGAGCTTCCGATCGCAAAGGAGCGTGTCACTTTCCTGCTTGGAAGCTCGACGGATCCGAAGATCGTCGCTGAGGTTCATCGCCGAGCCAAGGGCAAGAAGGTCATCGTGCTCCTCGACTCCCTTCATTCGAAGGAACATGTCGCGGCAGAAATCGAAGCGTACAAGTCCATCGTTGGCGTTGGCAGCTACATCATTGTTCAGGACACGCCGCTCGGCCCGAAGGCCGCCATCGATGAGTTCTTGGCAGGCACCGACACGTTTGTGGCCGACCGAAAACGCGAACGCTATTCGGACACCAACTCGGTTCGCGGCTACCTGAAACGCGTGAAGTGATCGTTTTTTCGCCAAGGTTTCAACAGCGCAAATCGTTGCACCTCTAACTGCGAACCCAGGCTCTTACCCCCGATATGCCCACGCCGCCCACCTCGAAGAGCGCCAAAGGCGCAAGACATGCCCTTCGAGTGGTTGCCCTTGGTTTCGCGTGTATCGCGGCTTGCGCCTTTGGCGTCGTTTCCTGTGCAGAAGAGCCGGCGCCCAAGAGTGCCGACCGGATCATCTTGATCGTCGTGGACACGCTCCGCCGCGACCACGTGTCGGCGTATCCGAATGCTAAGGCAAAGACACCCAGCATCGACCACATCGCGTCCACGGGTCAGACGTTCACAAATGCAGTCTCTGCTTTTCATGCCACGACGATGTCGATGGCATCTCTTTTCACTGGGCTCACACCGAGCATCGAAGCAGGGAGCAATCGCCAATCGGTAAAGTGGAACACATTCGTCGCGTGTGGGATGAGCCGATTTTCCGAAGACGGCGGCAAAAAGATCTGCATTCCGAGTTCAGTGCCGACACTCGCCGAGGACATGAAGCGTGCGGGGTATTGGACACTAGGGGTCGTTGCCAATGAACTTCTTTATCGCCCCAGCGGTTACGACCGCGGCTTCGACGAGTGGGTGGAGATCGGACTTCCGGGACCAGGCGAAGAGCGCAACATATTTGAATCGTCACCGATGCGAACGGCGAAGCATGTAAACCATGATCTCGAACAGGCTCTCGCCTCTCGTCCATCCGACCATTTTTTTCTGTATGCCCACTATCTCGACGTGCATGACTACGATTTATTCGAGCGAGACTATGCAAAGAGCGTAGAACAGTTTGATCGTTGGCTCGGCAAGATGTTTGATATGTTGGATGCGAACGGTCTCCTCGACCGCGCAACCGTCATCATCACTTCCGACCACGGAGAACTACTCGCCGAAACGTATCCAAACCAAAATACGGGTAAGCACTTCGGCAACCCGTCGTTTCAGCCAGTGCTGGACATCCCGCTCATCGTGAGTCCCGCCACCAACCGCCCTTCGGATCAGTTCACGCGGTCGCAAGATATTCGTGGCATGATTCAAGAGATGGCAGGGCTTCCTCAAGCGGTTCCGAAAGAACTGGGACCGGACGAGCTATTTATTTCCGAGATGTTCTTTCAGACCTACCGAGACGGACGCTGGAAGAGCCAGTGGCCCCGGACTCAAGGGGCTCCCCACCTGTACGATCTTGTGAACGACCCCGGTGAAAAGTCGGATCTCGCACGCGAACCCAGCCAAGAACACGCGGCGACATTGCGCGCACATCGCATCCGCATCGACGAGCTGAGTCGCCAGCTCGCAACACACGCGTCGCAGGCTCCCGCCCTCAGCGACGAAGACAGGGAACGATTGCGCGCGCTCGGCTACATCGAAACGACCGACGATGCATTTGGAATGAAGTCCGGATCGAAAAGCTCCGATGCAAAGTCCCGCGAGTGATTGCGCGCAAGCAGCATTGTTCTGGAGTATCTAAAAAGCCGTGAGCCAAAATCGTTACAGCATTCCCTGGGGTCCTCTCGCAAGCCTCGTGCTTCTTGCGGTCCTGCCCTTCTTGCTCGCAGAGTTCATTGCCGAGTCCCGGATCACCCCCTACTGGATCGGACTTAATTTCAACGAGTGGCTCGGGATGCTGTGGACCGGGCTCGCTTATTATGCGACTGCCTTATTCGCCACCGTCGTCATTCACGCGGCCCTCGCAACACAGCCGCAAACCGCCAAGGACAGTGAGCGCATTCGCGAGGGGGGGCTGACTCTTTTTCACCTACTCGCGACGCTCGCGACTTCCACGCTCATCTACTACTTCTTGCAAGGTGACGTGCTCCCGAAACTCCAGGGCGACCTCGACCTGGCGCATCGCACTAGCCTCGTCATTGTCGCGATCGTGTGGGCGCTTCAGCGCTTCGACGCGTTTTCGTTTTCCGCAACCGTGATCGGCTCACTCGGCGCGGTCGTGGGCAGCGCCCTCTTGATGCAGGTTTATGCATTAACCCTGGGTGTCCGTACCTTCGGCTTTGAGACGGCGCTCGATTCGACGTTGCAATTTTTGGCGATCATTTTCGGCTTATCCGTTGCTGCGTCCGTCGTCGGATCCCGAAAGCCATCGTGGGGAACGAGAGCCGGAGTCGCACTGTGTTGGATTGCGATTGCTTACCCGGTCTACAAGCAAACGGACGCGGACCACAAGAGTTCTCAGCGCGAAATCGCCGGCCCCAACGTGCTGATGATTACGGCGGACACGATGCGAGCCGACTACTTGTCGGTCTATGGCGGCGACGTCGAGACTCCGGTGCTCGAGGGCCTCGCCGCAAAGGGTGCAAAGTTCCAGAAGGCGATCAGCCTCGCTCCGTGGACCGTGCCTGCATTTGACGGAATGTTCTCGTCGAAGTTCCCGCCGAGCGTCGACCCGAACTTGCCGCTAGAAGTCCGAGACAAGCAACTCACACTGTACGGCCAGATCGGGTCGTATTGGCTGGGGCAGGACAAAAAATCGATCGTGCGACGCATGCGCGACAAGGGCTACGACGCAAACGCGATCATCGGCAACTTCGCGATGCGCAAAGAAAAGTGGCTACTCGATGACTTCAACACCTATTACGTCCTGCTCCCGCTTCTTGAGACCTACCACGGCCCTTTCCAGCGCAGCCCGTTTCTATC
Source organism: Myxococcales bacterium (assembly GCA_012960035.1). Classification (GTDB taxonomy): domain Bacteria; phylum Myxococcota_A; class UBA9160; order UBA9160; family UBA4427; genus DUBZ01. Next base: position 6,636 of record DUBZ01000045.1, read on the forward strand.
GACTGCCCTGCGAGGCTTAAGCCCTTCCCTTTACCTTGCGCGTCCATTCGACAACACACGCGCCGTCACCGAATACGCGATGTCGCTCTTGCGCTACCGCGATTCAGAACGCTTCTTCTTTTGGGTTCACTACTTCGACCCCCACACGCCATACGATCCGCCGCCCGAATATCGGACACGATCCGGGCCGTTCGAATTTTTGGGGATTCGATCCAAAGCTGGCGAACTCAGCGAACACGATTACGTGCGCAGCCTTTACTCTGGCGAAATTCGCTATGTCGACCATGAGGTCGGACGCGTGCTCGAGACCTTGAAAGAGACAGGCCTAGAAGAGAACACCTATGTCATTTTCGCTTCGGACCATGGTGAAGAATTTTGGGACCACGGGGCCTTTGGACATGGGCATTCGGTCTACAACGAACTCCTGCACGTCCCGTTGATCATGACGGGTCCTGGAATCCCGGTACAGACCGTGAGCAAGCCGGTGTCGATGATCGACTTTACCCCCACCCTTGCAGAATGGATCGATGTTCCGGCGGACGCAGAGTGGCGCGGAAAGAGTTGGGCGAGCAGTCTTCGCGCGGCAAAGTTTGACATGAAGATCGAACCCATCTTTTCGCAAGCCACCGGGCGTTTGCCGCCCCCCCCCGAACCCCTGCAGTCTGTCATCATTGGAAGCACCAAGATGGTTTACGGGATGGAGAGCAGGAGCTATCGCATGTTCAATCTTTTCAAAGACCCCGGTGAACAAAAGGACATTACGAGCGGCCGAAAGCACATGAACAGTAAATTGCGTCGGGCTCTGGATGATTGGTCCGCTTCGTTCCCCGTCACGTTCGGCGTCTTTGTAAATCAAGGCGAAACGCTCGAACCCGACCTCGAGACCCTCGAAAACTTGAAGGCACTTGGGTATCTGCCGGAAGACACGCCGTGAGCTCAAAGGGTCTGTTCGCGACGCTCGCGCAGCCCCGCATTTTCGGGTGGCTTCTATTTGCCCTCGCTGCGACGCAATCGTGGTGGTACGCCTTGTACGGCTTTGGCGGGAGTGACGAAGGCCAGATCCTGGTGTCGGCGAGCCGAATCTTACGCGGCGCAGTCTTCTATCAAGATATCGACGCGTACCCGTTTCCCGGCTCCAATTATTTACTCGCCCTCGCGATGGCGATCTTCGGCGAACACATGACAGTGGCACGATCTCTCGCCGGGATGGTGTACGTCGGCATCGTAGTCACGCTCTACTTCACTTCGCTGCGGCTGCTCGACGAAAAACGCGCAGCGATCTTCGGTGTATCACTGCTTGGCTGCAAGATGCTCGCTTGGCCTGCGTATACCTCGTACTTCTACTGGGATGTTTCTTTACTCGCGGCGAGCGTGGCCGCCCTCCTGCTCCTCGGCCTGCTCGACCCGAAGATCACCCGTGCCGGGTCAAGTGAACGCGCGCGGTTGCTCGGCATGGGGGCTGCGACGGGTTTCGCTTTCATCTCCAAGCAGAGCATCGGGATCTACCTCGGCATGGCGATCACCGCGGTGCTGGTGCTTCGTCATATTGCTGAACCCCGCGACGCTAAGAACGAAGACGCCGATGAGCCTTCGGGACTGCGCGCAATTGTCGCTCCCTTTGGACCTTTGATTCTGGGGTTCAGTGCCGTCGTCGTCCCCATGCTGCTCTACTTCGCAGCCAAGGGACTTCTCGGACAGATGATCTACAGCGGGTTGATCCGTCCCTTTACCGACTACGCGGACACCAGTGGGATTTCATTTAGCAAGCCGCTGCGTTGGTGGGAGTTCGGCGAGCTGCAAGGCAAGAAGCTCTTCTTCTACTACCCGGTCGTCTATTGGCGCGTGCTGAGCAAGCAGCTGATCCCGGGAAGTCCCGAAGCCTTCACGACCTACTGGGCGATCGGCGAAGTCTTCATCCGCTGGGTGTACACGTCTCTTCCGCTGATCTTTGGCGCCGCCGCGTTCATTTGTGCGCGCAGCGGGTCAAAACTCTCGGATCGCACGAACTTACGCTTCGTAGCGGTGACGTTGATCGCAGCGGCCATCACCGCTTCTGCGTTTCCGCGTGCTGACTTCACGCACATCATTGGCATCTACTCGATTGTCTTGCTGCTGATGTTCGCGTGCCTCGGGCGTCTCGCCGGCCTCGATGGCGAGTCGACGTCCAAGACCCGCTTCTATCGCAAGTTCGAACTCGCGGTCGCGACCGTGTTCGCGTTGACCTTCTTCGGCTTTAGCTACGCGCACCACACCGCCATGACGACCCACATCGTACTGCCGACGGCAGACCTCATGGTCCTTCCCCAAGACGGCTACTACGCGTCTGTGGTCAAGTATGTGCGCGACGAGATCCCTGAAGACACGCCGTTCTTTATCTATGGCCACGAAGCGCATTACTACTTCCTGACCCAGCGTTTCTCGTCCTGGAAGTTTTCACAGCTGTACCCCGGGCAAGACGGTGGGGACGACGGACAAGCCCTGACCGACATGCTCAAGAAGGCGCCGCCCAAGGTCATCATCCAAGGCTTCTTAAACTTCCCGGGTCTTCCAAATTTACAGAACTACACGCCGATCTTGAACGACTACTTGCGCGCAAACTACGAACTGGATGAGCGCGTCTTTGAACGCTACCCCCCAGTAACTGGCGGCCATCCGAGCCCGTACTGGATTCAAATGAAACGACTCAAAACCAGTGACGCACTGCAATGAGTGCGGCGGCAACTCAAACGACCGAAGCGACTCACACCCTGCGCGACCCGCAGTCGCGACTGCACCTCTTGATCATTCTGGTCGTGAGCTGCAGCTACGAAGCGCTCTTCACCCAGTTCGGCATCAACCCCCTCGATGATTCATGGCCCATCTACGCAATTTGGAACATGGACAAAGGCGGGGCGCTGTTTCACGACGTGCTTTGGGTTTTCCCGCCTGGCCATTTGATCCCCGCTTGGATCGGTTACCACCTCGCGCCACCGGGACTTGTCGGTGCTCGGATCATCTACGCGATCTTCGCCGTCGCCGTGTCGTTGGGGATCTACGTTCTTGGACGACGACTCATGCCGGCGCGCTTCGCGCTGCTCGCCGCCCTGATGACATCGGTCGCCGCTCCTGATTCGCATTTGATGCACTTGGTCTTTGGTTACCGGTACATGATCTTCAGCATCCTGGGGCTCTTGGCTTTCGCGCGGTACATCGACACGCGCAACCGTCGCTTATTGTTCATTGCCGGACTGTGGCTCGCAGGCGGGGCGTTCTTTCGTCTGGGTCCGCAGTTTGCGGCGGGTTGCGGCATCGGTGTCGCCATCATGGCCATGCACCGGGACCCGCGTGAATGGCTGCTCGATTGGCGCGCCCTTGGCGGCGGCGTACTGGCGGTCTTCGTGCCGCTTCTCGTTTGGGCTGCCGCTTCAGTGGGTCTCGAAACGTTGTGGCGTGAACTTGTCACACGCCCCGCCACCATGCTGTTGCTTCAGTCGCTTCCGTTTCCCCCAATCGAATTCCCGGAAGAATGGAACCGGGTGGACATCCGTAAATGGTTCGTGGCTTCACAGTTCCGAGTGATCTGGGTGTTGTACGGCGGGTACCTCGCTGCCTTGTTCATTCGCTGGCTGCGTGCGTTTCGGAGTCGAGAACCGTTTGGACATCCCCTGCTCGTCGCCGTCTGGCTGTGGGGTCTTGCCTTTTTTCTTCGCTCGCTCACGCGCTCCGATGAACCTCATCTCGACTCGGTCATCCCACCGGTCCTACTCCTCGCAAGCCACGGCGTTTACATGGTGGTTCGGCGCGTAGCACCGCTGACGGAGACCGGCGCTGGGAAACGCGCTTGGATTGATCGAGGCGTCATCCTTGCCGCTGTCGCCTTGTGGATCGTGTTGCTAGGCGTCGACACTTACGTCCCACATGCACGGCGCGGTGGAAACGTGGTGCACGCGGTCAAAGATCGCATTGAAGTGGGGCAAAAAAGTCAGGCGCTACTCACCGACCTGATCGTGCGTCGAATGAAACTGACGCCTCCGAACGCAAGGATCCTCGACCTTACCGTTTCGCCCATCTATCTCGTACTCGCCGACAGGCGCGGATACAACGCTCCGGACATCGTGATGCCCGGTACGTTTCTGTCGCCCGAAGAAGAGCAAGACTTCATCAACCGAGTCAAGCGAAACCCACCGGCTCTCGTGATTTGGTCGAAGAAGCCATTCGACCGCAACCCTGAAAAGGCTGTCGAGCTGACGTCGCCCAAGCTCGCTGCCTGGGTGAAGGCGAACTACACGATGTGGGGACTCGAACGCAAACACTTTCTGATGGGCCGGAAGGGAACGCACCCGCCGGCTGGCTGGTAGCGCACGGCTACGCGACGGCTTCAACCGACGGCACTCGCTGTCGCCTGCCCAACGTCGATTAGAAGTACTTCAAAATGCGGTCGAGCATTTTGTCTTGAAGACCGCCACGACGGCGAAGCATCGAGTAGAGCCGAACCGCGAACGTGTCGAGCCCGATCAACCATCGCTTCACTCGCGAGTCCGACGGGGTATAGCGATACGTCGTCGGGTTAAGATCAAGCTTTTCCGCGCTCTTCTGAAAGTAGTAGAGCGCAATTGAATTGCGGGACGTGCCCTCGGGACAGGTCAGCAAGTGCGGATGTCCATGGAACGAAATCTCGCTCGTCTGAAAGAACACGCCGCGGTTGAAGATCGGGGCAATGCTTTGGGCGCGGTTCTTCACGTCCTTGTCCCAAAATTCGAGGTTCCCCATCCACTCTTCCTGCCAACCCGGATTGAAATAGATCAAGAGGTTTACCCGCCGACTCCAGTCGTCGTGCTTGGGGTGGGACAGAAAGTCGGTGTGCATGTTGAGGTGCCCACCGGGCAAAGTCTTGTGCATGCCAGCACCATCGAGATGGGGGTCCGCAAACAAGCCTTCTAAGCCGGTGATCTGTTCGACGATGCGAACAAACTCGTCCGACTGAAGGGCTTCGACCAAGCGACGGTTGTTGGGCCCCATGCCATCGAGATGCGTAATCGCCAACTTGCGTTGGTTGTAATGGTGATAGTGATCCCAAGCCGACTGGCCTTCGCGAAATTCGGCGACGACTGATTCCGCGATCTCAATCGGTAGAAAATCGTCGATCGCGATGTGGGGAAATGGATCGGCCGATTCGAAATCGGGGCGGCATCGCTGCGCGACTTCGGAGAGACGGTCGAGATCCAGAATCGATCGGGACACTTTCGATTTTCCTTTGCCCGAACTGCGACGGATCGACCGAAGAACAGGAGCTAATTTTTTGAGCAGAAACTGATCGTCGCCGCTTTCGACGACGCATCTGACGATCGGCGATTACCTTTCTTCGCGAATCTGCGCGAACCGAAACTTCGGCCCCGCGAATGCTGCCCCGTAATCATATGGGTTGACAGGGCCCCAAGTAAAGCCGGGGAGCCGCAAATTCGGATTTACTCGACCGGTTGCACCGGGGTTGCCTGCTGGTGATCGAGACGGTTTGATGCAGCGATTTCACTGTCGGTGGAACGCCCAGCAGTTCGACGAGCAGCGGTTTAAGAACCCTGACCGCCCCTGGCACGGTCAGGATTCTTAAACGGGCTGCTAACATCCGACGGCGAACGGAAACATGGACGACGCCCCCTTTCGACGGGGGATTCAACTCGGAGAAGATCAGTCTCTTGAACGCTGCGTTGGCGACCGATGCAACCTCGACCATGCGAGATTCTACGCGCTGGCATATCCCCGGGCTGATCGTGCTCAGCACCATCTGGGAGTCCCTCTTCCTGTTCAAGGGCAGCAACCTGCTCGACGAGGGCTGGGCTCTTTATGCCGGCATGCAGCTGGCCATGGGTCGGCAACTCTACGCCGACATTTCTTGGGTCTTCCCGCCCGGACACGCGCTACCCGCTTGGCTCGGTTATGTCCTCGACCCAGCCGGCGTGCTCATCCCGCGACTCATCTACGCCTTTTTCGCTGTGATTCTGGTCGTGGCGCTTTACCAACTCGGTCGCAAGGTCATGCCGGCTCACTATGCCCTGTTGGGGGCAGCCATCCTCGCAATCGCCGCGCCGCGATCGCACATGATGCACCTGCTCTATGGCTACCGGTACATGGTGTTGGCCGTGTGGGTGCTGCTGCTCTATTCCAGCTATCTCGAAACGGGCCGTCTCAAGCAGATGTTTCTGGCCGGCATGGTGGGTGGGGTCTGCCTTTACTTTCGCGTCACCCCGGCTCTGGCGGTAAGTCTCGCGATCGCGATTGCCGTTCTCACGCACCCCGGCGGCCCCCGAGCTTGGTTCCCAGCGTGGTTACTCTACGCCGCAGGGCTGCTGCTCGTGATCGTGCCGGTCCTGATCTACTTCGCGAACACGGTTGGACTCGCCCGGGTCTTCGACGAAGTGATTCTGCACCCGATGGGCATGCTGCAACCGCTGCCCGTTCCCGTGATGTTCTGGCCCGACTGGTCGAGTCGAGAATCGATCGCCGAGGCATGGCGAGTTTTGTCGCTACGACTGTTCGTTTTTCTTTACGCGGGGTACGCGATCAAGCTCACCCTCGAGTTCATTCGATCGCGTCGGAACGGCACGCCCTACGAATCGACCCTGCTCGTTGCCATTGTGGTCTGGGGTGCCGTCTTCTTCTTGCGATCCTTTGGTCGCGCTGACGAAGCCCACATGGACACCACGCTTCCCCCCATCTGTCTACTTGTGGCCCACGCTACGAGCCGCGGCTTTGCAAGGCTCGCGCCCCACGTGAAAGCACTTCGCGAATCCAGCATGGCATCCCCGCTGACCGCTGCCGCTGTCTTCGTCGCATGGGTGCTCTTGATCGCGAGCGACACGTATCCGCTCCCCCATCGTTTCGCACGCACCGGGCTGCCCTACAAGGTGACGTCCGGGGTCGACTTGATCCAAGCCAACACCAAGCCCGGCGACATCGTGCTCGATCTGTCGAGCGCGCCGATGTTCCACTCTCTATCTGGACGCCCGGGGCCCGGTCGCGCGGACATCTTGATGCCCGGCACCTTTGTGGACGAAGCAGACGAGTGGGACTTCATCGCGCGACTCGAAGCCGCGCCGCCGACCGCAATCCTCTGGCCCTTGCATCCTTTCGACCATATGGAGAGTCGGTCGATCCGGGACATTGCCCCACTGGTCGTCGCGTGGGTGGAAGCGCGCTATCGGCCCGACCAAGAAACGGCGAAGTTCAGGCTGTGGCTTCCCCGGCGCACATTGTGAGCCAACGCGACGCGCATGCCGCGATAGCGCCAACACCGTCCACGCCGCGCGAGCCGGGTGCAATGGAACGTGACGACTGGCGCAACGTCGGCTTTATGCTGCTCGCGCTTTACGCGACGCGCCTCGCTTGGCTGGCCTACAACCCCGACTCGACGCTGTATTGGGAAGAAGACTATCGCTGGGTTGCCGCCCGAGAGATCCTTTCGGGGGTTCGTCAGCCTGTCTTCGACTACCAGGCGGACAACTACCAAGGTGGGTCCCTGGTTCAGATCGCCATGATCACGGGTGCGTTTGCTCTTTTTGGCGAGTCCCTCGCGAGTTTGAAGCTTGCCACCCTCGCCTTCCCGGCGGCGACCTTGGTCGTCCTCTATGCAATCGCGCGCATGGGGTTCGGCCGTCTCGCCGCCGTGTTGGTTGGCACCGGCTACCTCATCGGTCCACCACTGCTTGCGTTTTCGGCGTTGATTCCGATGGGAAGCCATGGGGAGTCGGCGCTGTTCAGCCTCGTTCAGATCGGGATCTTCCTGGGGCTGTTGTCCGGTCGGTGGAACACACCGTCCGGGTGGGCGGCCTTCGGCGCCGTAACCGGCCTCGGCCTGTGGTTCTGTTACACGTCCGGCATCAGTCTCGCAGCCTGTGGTCTCGCGTGGCTCGTGCTCGAAGGTGTTCCCAAGTTTCAATTCTTGATCGCCGCGGTCGGTGGCACCCTCGCCGGACTCACGCCGTGGTTCATCTACAACGTGCAGAGCGACTTCTCTGGTTTCGTCCGACTCCTCGAAATATTCGGAGCCGGCAATCCCATCGACGCCTGGGCACCTCAAACTCCGACTGAAAAGCTCTTTGCATTCTTTACTCGCGACCTGCCCACTGGGCTCGTGGACCCGTTCTTAGATCTCGGCTCAGCGGGATGGACTCTCATGCTGGAGGTTTCACTCTACCTCCCCGTGACGATCGCCCTTGGCGCAGGGTTTCTAGGTGTCCTGCGCATGCTCGCCAGCGGCCCGCGCTCAAAAGACCTTCCGGATGACTTAGAGAGAAACCGCGCGCGACTCGAGTTCGTCTTTTACTTGTACGGCTTCGTCTTCGTCGCTGCGTACCTCGCGACTAGCTTTACCGTCGAGCCTTCGAAGGGCGCGCATGCCTATCGCTTGTTCCTGCCGCTCGTCACGTTGATGTTCATTCCGGTCGCCGTATCCTTGGCTCGCTTTATCGAGTCAGGGCGACTCCCTCGCAACGCTGCCGCCGCTGGCGTTGCAGCGGTCTATCTCTCGTGCGCAGTCGGAACTGCCGGGGCCGTCGTGCGCGTCCCGGACGAGCGTCTACTCGGCGCAGACGTGATGGAACACGTGTATCGCGGCTGCCTCGTTCGAGGCGTCCTGCTTCACCGCAAGTTCGAACTCGACCTCGAAGAAGCGTTCCACCAAGCGCGTCGGGTTCCCCGCCTAAAAGAACGCTTCCGAGTCTTCCAGGGGATCGGCTGGGGAATCGAATATCGCTTCGAAGGAAACGGACAACTGCAACCGTTCCTCGGCCAAGTAGACGAACTCGTGCTCGGCGAACGCGTCGCCGTGCTTTCCGGCATTCGCTGGACGACAAGCAACCGGGTCAACGCCCTGCGCGAAATCGTGGACAAAGGCGAAGCCACCGACCGGGATCTCACCCAAAAGCGACGGCTAGAAAAACTAAAGGCCCACCTCGACCGTCGCTGGGACAAAGTGCCGCTCCAGCATCAGATCGTCGACCGGATCATTTACTGATCGGGGGGACCCCGCCGCCTACTCGTCTTGTTCTGGCGAATCTAGTGGCGAATCGGTCGCTTGGTGGTCGAGGGTTTCGATCTCGGCCTGCAGGATGAACTGGTAGGCGAACATCTCCGGCCACTTCTGCGCCATCCAGTGATACAACCCGGTGAGGCGCTGCACCCAGATACTGCGCCCCGTAGACTCGAACACCACTTCGAAGGGAAGGCTCGTGACCTTCTCGTCGAGAATATGAAACCCTGCGCGTTCGACTTCGCGGCGGAAGGTGTCGCGCGTGTAGAGGTGGACGTGGGTGCGGTCGAGAATGCCGCGGGGACCATATTCGAAGCGGCCCACGAGCAGAGACAAACGGTAAAACCAAAGCGCGATATTCCCCGTCGAAATGATCAGGCGCCCGCCCTCTTTCAAATAACGTCGCGCGCTTCGGATCAACTGCTGGCGGTTTTTCACGTGCTCGATCACGTCGGCCACAACGACGTAGTCGAACACACGCCCGACCGGAAGTTCGCAGGGTTCTTCGAGATCGCGCTGAAAGTATTCAGTCAATTCGGTTGCGAGGTTGCCGCCCGGTTCGACGTCGACCCCAGTTACGCGAACGGACTTTGCGGCCAAGGGTCGCGCGAGCAAGCCTTGTGAACATCCGAGGTCTAGGACTTGAGTATCCGAGGTGATCGCGTCGACGATCTGCATGTGGGAACCGCTGGCGCTGTGCTTGAGCGTGTACTGGATCCCGTGATCGATCATGTACTTGCCACGCCGAGTCGCATGTAGCTGGTGCAACCGATACCCGAACGCGGCCATTGCACTCTGTCGAACGCCCGTGCGACGCTCTCCCGCGTCATCCCATTCGTTCCACGCCCGAGTCAGCGGGACTTCGCGCACCCCAACGCCAAGCCCCCGGCACTGGATCAACAACTCGGTGTCGAACCTTCGGTCGTCCTCATTCAGTTGATAGGGAAGCGAATCAAGGGCCGCGGTCGGATAGATGCGATAGCTGGACTGATAGTCCGTCATCCCCAACTTCAAAATTCGCTCGTGCAGCCTCGTGCCCATGCGCCGGTCCTGGGCGGTGGCGTCTGGCGCTGTACCTGAATCGCCGGAAGCACCCGAGCGCGGCCTGGCTGCGATGATCAAGTCCCGGGGATAGGCGTCTCGCACGTCGAGCAAGTCGCCGAGCAATTCGACCGGATGCCGCTTCCCCGCCCGCAGGCACACCACGTGAGAGAAGCCTTGGGCGAGAACGTATTCGAAGGCCGCCTTGCGCGCGTCGCCGTAGTCATAGTCACGTGGATTGCGATGGAATTTGATGGGGACCGAGGACGCGTTCGCGAGAGCTGACTCTTGATCGCCCGGCCAAGCCACGGCGCTTTCGTGGACGACCAGCACTTCCGAAAGGCGCGCCGAAACCGAGAGCGAAAGGCCCTCGATCATGGCAGCAACGGAGTCGGGGCAATCACAGTCGAAGAGGCACAGAACCGTGGAGCCCGACGCACCGTCTACTTCGTAACTCTGATCGCTCACATTCACGGCGTCTCTCGCACTCATTTTGGGAACCAGGGTGTCCAGTGTTCTCCCCTCCGCGCGCGAGAGTACCCGACCGAATCGTTCGATACGAGCAACGTTTCAGGCTAGCATGCGGGCCACGAGCCACGTCTGCGGTAAGTCATAAGCAGCTCCACCCAATACTTCAATCCAAGGCACGCAAGTTCAGGCAGCTCGCTCGACATCGCAAGACAAAGACAACTGCAAGTAACGGCACGAGCCCCGCTGGAGAGCATCAATCGTCATGTGGCAGACGCGTTTGTCGAGCAAGACCCCGGCAGTCATTTTTTCTCGAGCATCCGTTCGTTGGCGAGCCGGACTTCTTCTGTGCACCGCACTGTTTGGCTTCGCCGGACTCCCCGGCTGCGAAAAAAGTGCTGTGCCGAACGGCGCGCCGGAACGCATCATCTTGATCCTGGTCGACACGCTGCGGCGCGACCACGTTTCGCTCTACTCCGACAAGGTCCCGACACCCAACATCGAACGAATTGCAGCGAGGGGGCAGGTCTACACGAACGCAAGCTCCGCGTTTCACTCGACGACCATGTCGATGGCAGCACTGTTTTCAGGCCACACCCCAAGCATCGAATTCGGTAACGCGCGGGCGGCCCTTGACTGGAACACCTTCGCGTCGTGCGGCATGTCGCGGTTTTCTCCCGGCGAACACGACAATGCGTGCGTCCCGAACGCGGTACAGACGCTTGCCGAAGACTTAAAGGACCAGGGCTACTGGACCGCGGGTGTCGTCTCGAACAAGCTGCTCTTTCGCCCATACGGATATGACCAAGGCTTCGACACCTGGCTTGAAGTCGGGCGGCCGCCGGCCGGCCAACACCTCGACGCCCGTCAGTCGGCCCGCCTTCGCACCGCCAAGGACGTCAATAAACTCGCAATTGACACGATCAAGAACCGCCCCACCGATAATTTCTTTTTGTATGTGCATTACATCGACGTCCACGACTGGATCTTGTTTGACATCTCCTACGAGGAAAGTGTCCGACGCTTCGACAAAGCGCTGGGCGACTTGCTCGACGTGCTTGAAAGCGAAGACCTTCTCGAAGGGGCCGCGGTCGTGTTCACGTCGGACCACGGCGAGATGTTGAAGGCCAAACACCTCGACTTCGAGATCTCCCGCCACTACGGCAACCCTTCTTTCGAGCCTCTGTTGCAAGTCCCACTGATCGTGACACCCGGCCTCGACCGCCCCACGGACGCGTTCATTCGCGGTCAAGACATCCGTGGTCTCGTCAAAAGCGCCGCGGGGCTCGATGGCGAAACCGCTTCCGCGCTCGGCACGAACGAGCTGCTTGTCACCGAGCGCTACTACCAGACCTTCCGCAAGGACAACTGGAAGAGCATGTGGAAGCGCGATGGCGAAAGGTTAATGTTGTTCGACCTCGCCGCGGATCCGACCGAGTCAATCGACTTGTCGAAGAAACGACCGGACATCTTGGAAGTCCACCGCAAGCGCGTCGACGATATCGTGGCCAAGATTTCGACGACCGACTCCAACGCTCAAAACTTGAGTGACGAAGACATCGATCGGCTTCGTGCTTTGGGTTACCTCGAGTAAGCACCGGCGGCACGCAGCACGTCAGACCCACGCCCGTTCGAAAAGTTCTCGGCGCGATGCAATTGTTCCTGCTCTTCTTCGACTTGACCGCCCTACTTCCAGCAGCCAAACGGTTTATGCGACCGCCCCACCGCACGGCAGGCTCCCAACACGGCGCGCAGATGACATGACGCGACCCCGCTATGGCTTTCGCATCCGCCGACGCTTGAGGGTTAGACCGACCAACCCCAACATGGCGAGGAAACCGCTGCCTGGCTCCGGCACCGCGAGCAATGTCACGCTGCCCGGTGTTGGTGCCGAGAGCACAGCGAAGTCGATGGCGTTGTCATTCTGGTCCAGGTCCGCAAACAAACGAGCCAGGCTCGAACCTGCGGGAACGTCCGACGCACTCGAACCCTCTCCAGCGAAAATTTCACCGATGCCAAACACACCGTATCCCACAGCGTCGAGGATCGTTGCCCCGTCCATCAACGTGATCGAGTCGGGGCCGTTCTGAAAGTCGAAGTTCACGAGCAGATCAGCATTCGCGACCATTGTGGCACCGCCTGCGTCGGTATCGGCGACGACAAACACCCCGTCTACCGGAATCACGCCACTCAAAGCGACGATGGGCCCCACCGCGCCGTTCGCTCCGTTAATCCCTTCGAGGGTAAGCCCGTCGAGCACAGTGCCTGACACGCCATAGATTTCGACAAACGACTGGCCGTTGTCGCTCCCGACCGCGTCGTACAGCACTTCTGAAATAACCGGCGTTGCGAAAGCACTAGGCGCAATGAACTGCGCCATGAATCCAAATGCGAGTACGGTCATTTGCTTTCCCACACAATGACGCCAGCTCGGCAACAGCGATCTACCACCGCACTGCTTCGCATGTTCTTCATTCAACTCATTCAACGCTCCACTCAAATTCACTGGGTTCATCTAGCATCCATTCGACTCGGGGTCGTTCACTGGGACACGCGTGCAACAATTCATTGGGCCTGTGGTGACTTCGCGGTGGCGGCGCGGTGAAATAGACCGCACATTCAGTCGCGCGGTATGGCTGTATTCTCAAGCTGCTGGCTCCACCATCCCCCCGTCCACGCATCGAGCGCCGCGTCGAGCTGACCGCGCCGTAGTTCAAGCCTGAACCGATCGACCTGGGCTTCGTTCTCGTCGCCGCCCGAACCGCGGCGAGCTGGCGTCGCCAACTGCGCGTCGACAGACAGGCGTTCGAAGTAGATCTGATTGACTTCGTCGAGTACGTCGTCCCGCAGACCAATGACGAGCCGCGCTTCGCGCGAAAGATCGATCTGCTCGGGCTCGTATGCGGTGTCGCGGAAGTCCCAGGTCATGGTGATGGATGCACCCAGATCGCGACTCCGATCGCGATCGCTGTCGCGCAGTTCGTGATACTCACCCGAAACGAAGACCTCGTCCAAATCGCTGCCACGGCCGCGGTCTCGGTCGGCATCGAGCCGTAGCCCCAACACAGGGAGCCATGCGCGCCTGCGAACTCCGCGCCATGCATCGCGAATCACCCGGGCTTGGAGCCCTTGTTCACGCAGTGCCTTGCGGTGCACGACTGACACGGACGGAACCGTGGACGAAAAGACTTGCTCGCGAGCCGCTCTGCCGCCACGAGTGCGGTCGGCAACCAACAAGCCTCCCGCACTCGCGACGTAGAAGCGCGCTCCGAGGGCCGCCATGGCATGAGCCGCGGCGCGGCCGGCCGGCGGCCCAGCGCGGCGCCAAGGGCCAACCACGGACTGAGAAGAGACAAGCCCGCGGTCGGTTGCCAACCAGTATTGACCCACGCCAAAACCAAAACGTTCGATCACGGCACCGGGTGGGACAATCGGGCGATAAAGCCGCCACTGAAATTTCCTTGTCACCGTATTTCGCGCACGAAGATGAATCGCCGCGGGATAGACGAGCGCGACCGCACCCCCGGGCAAACCCGTCACAAGGTCGACCGGCGCATCCGCATGCACTCGCTCCGGAACGGCCTCTTCAAACACATCCATCGGTTCGTGCGGTTCTGCGTACCCCGCACGCCAAAGCGCATTGCCCACAACCGCCCACACCTCGACCCGTCCGTCTTCTTCGTGGATCCCGATCGCGCGCACCGGGCCTGCGGGAAAGTTTGCCTTCAGCTGCCGCCATTCAAGGTGCGCGCCATCGGTCGGCTCATGCCCAAGCACCCGCGCAACGTATGCCCCAGCATCGGTTGCAACCGCGATCAAACCGTGGCCCGTTGCTACCCGACGCGCCGCGCGAGCGAGTTCGCCATTCGCGGGTGTCGCCTCAAAGGGCTGCGTGGCGAAGCCATCGCCCTGCCGCGGCAAGACCCAAAGCCCCTGCATTGTTGCGACGTACAACTCACCCGAGGCCCCGAAGCTGAGATCGTGAACTGCAGGAAGCGAAACCCTCAGCGGGGCGGCGCCGTCTCCCGGCAGGGTAACGAGCAGCCCTTGATCACCCCCTACCGCGATCCATCCATGTCGTGGGTCGGTCGCAACCGCGAGGGCTGACGCACCTCTTCGTCCATCGAACAGATCGCTTCGTTTCCAGACAAAAGCCGCAAGGTCATGAATAGGCGCCGAAGGCACCGCAACGGATGTGGTCAATGGACCCGGCTGCGCCAACGCGAATGCCGCGGACGAGAAGCCGGCGACGATGACAATAACGATGATCGACAGCACGGCGGTCTCGAAGGTTGCGAACACGGCACGCAAACGAGTGGCCCCGTTGATCGGGCTTTGTTTGCGCGATGTGCGAATCGAGTTTTTCTGGATTGCATTGCTCACGGCCTTGGGCTCCTCGGCTGAGTCGTGACCGCGCATTGAAACTGGCGGCGCGATCAACATGGGTCTCTTGCTACAGCAAGACGCATGCCGAGCGAGTAGCGTCACGAAACAACGCGCCATCTCCGCGTCAAGACTCGCGTTTCGCTTCAGGGGAGTCGCCCGAGTCCCAACCGCCGGTGAAAGTGCGGACCCAGCCCCGCCAACCCGCGAACACAATTGCGAGCACAATTTCCGGCACAATTCCCTGCACGGTTCCCATCACAACAAAGTGCTTCGCCCGCCCGCGCTTGACTCTCGACGAGGCGTCGAGAAAACTCGGACCCGATGACCCTCAATCACACCAAAGCCACGTCTGCCCTGCTCGTCGCAGTTTCCCTGCTCGCGTTTGTCGTGGGCCCAGTCGCATGTGCACTTTTGAACTCGACCGAGCCGACGAAATCTGGCGAGTGGCCCGCTACAATTCCAGCACTTCGCGACGCCATCAAAATCGAGCGCGCGAGGCTCAAAGACTTCGTGAGCCAACCCGCAGAAGGTTCTGCCAGGATGCCACTCACCTCCGACGATCTCGTCGCGATTGCAGACCGACTTACACGCTTGCAAGCTTCGCTCGAAACGCTCGAAGCCAAAGAGCCAGCAACAAGCGAACCCGCCTCCCCTTAATCAGGATCCTTTTGCCTCCCGGAAACAACCCCGACTCGTCGCGTCCCTTACCCGAAACGCCCAAGTTCAACGGCCCTGTGGTTGCGCTCGCGGGGGGTGTCGGTGCGTCTCGTTTGTTGCGCGGCCTCGTCCACGCAACCGACCCGTCAAACTTGACCGCGATCGTAAATACCGGAGACGATCGCGAGTTCTACGGCGCTTACGTTTGCCCCGACCTCGACATCGTGACCTACACCCTGGCCGAGGTTGTCGACTTGGCGAAAGGCTTCGGCCTCAAAGGGGACACGTACGGGCTAATGGATGCGCTCGGGAGCTTTGGCCACGAAACGTGGTTCCGACTCGGAGACCGAGACTTCGCTTACTGCCTCCACCGCACCCTGCGCCTGCGCGAAGGAATATCTCTCGCGACGCTCTGCGACCAACACCGACGCGCGCACGACTTGCCTTGCCGCATCCTGCCGATGACCGAAGACAAGGCGCCCACGCGGGTTGAACTCGACGACGGACGCAGTCTCCACTTTGAAGAATATCTCGTGCGCGAGAAGTCACCGGCTAACGTTCGTTCGGTTGATCTCACTGCCGCGGAGCGCGCGACTCCTGCGGAAGGTGTGATCGAGGCGATCGACGACGCCGAGATCATCATTGTTTGTCCTAGCAACCCCGTCGTATCCGTTGCACCGATCCTTGCTGTGCAGGGTGTCCGCGACGCCATCGAACGAAGCAACGCCCCTGTCGTCGCGATTTCGCCGATCATTGGCGGCGCGCCGGTGAAGGGCCCCGCGGATCATCTGCTTCGCGCAATCGGATGCGACGTCTCGGCCCGGGGCGTAGCCGACCTGTACCACGATTGGGCGCAGGGCTTTGTATTCGACGAAGTCGACCGAGACCAGCTTTCGGAGATCGAAGCCATGGGTTTGCGAGCGATCGCGACACCCTCGCTCATGCGCGACGTCGAAGCGTCGACGCGACTCGCAACGGTGGCGGTCGAATTGGCGATGAGCCTGCGATGACGATCGCGATCGTTCCGGTAAAACATTTGTCCAAGGGAAAGACACGACTCGCTTCGCGACTCGATCGCACCCAGCTCGAAACGCTTTCGATCGCGATGTTGAAAGACATCGTTGACGCGCTCCAGCAGACACCATCAATCGATCGCATCGCAGTCGTCACTCCCGATATTTCTGTGGCGGAGTGCGCGAACCACGCCGGCGCGATTGGTTTGTTACGCGACGACCCGGGCCTCAACGCGTCGATCGACGCGGCCCAACGCGAACTCGCGGCCGACGGCGAAAGCAGCTTGGTGATACTTGGAGACGTCGCGGGCGCCCTCGCCACTGAACTCGAACAACTCTTCGGAGCTCTGGACCCCGACGCGACCGGCGCACAAATCGCTCTCGCCCCCTCGCGCGACGGAGGGACGGCAGCGCTATTGCGCGCGCCCGCGTTCGCGATCCCCTCGCGGTTTGGACCCGACAGCGGCTCGGTCCATCGCAAGCTCGCGGAAGAAGCCAGCCTTCCCTTTCACGAAGTCACCTTGCCGTCACTTTCGATCGACCTCGATATCCCCGATGATGTCGACGAATTCGTGGCGGGCACAGCTGGCGGCAAAGAAACACGGCGCATCCTCGAAGCGCTGGGCTGGACGGTCGGTTCTTAGATGGCAATTTTTTGATGACGATTCTCGGATGACAATTTCAAGATGACTGAGAAAGCGACGATGGGTTGCGAGTTGAGCGCGGACGGTTTGCGCTTTCGCCCGCTCAAGGGCATTGGCGAAATTTCACCGGGCGACGACCTCGCCGAAATCATCGCGCGAAGCGCAGCGGAATCGGGCATCGACCTAAGCCGCGGCGTCCTCGTGCTGTGCCAAAAAATCATTTCGAAAGCGGAAGGTCGTTTGATCGCTCTCGCCGACGTCGTTCCGAGCGAGCAGGCGCAGACGATCGCGAAAGAGCACGAAAAAGATCCGCGCCATATCGAAGTTATCCTCGGCGAAACGGCGCGCATTGTTCGTCGTGCCCACGGCGTCTTGATCTGCCAAACCCATCATGGCTTCGTCTGTGCGAATGCCGGGGTCGATCTGTCCAACGCACCCGGCGAGGACGTGGCGATTCTCCTTCCCGTCGACTGCGACGCTTCGGCGAAAGCGCTGCACGCGGGTCTCGTAGCCCTGGGCAGCAAACAACTTGGCGTGGTCATGAGCGATACCTTCGGCAGGCCGTGGCGCGAAGGACTTGTCGACATGGCGCTCGGAAGCGCGGGCATCGAGCCCATCACAGACCATCGCGGCTCACGCGATCGCGCAGGACGCGAACTCGTTGTCACCGCAATGGCCACGATCGATCAACTCGCGGCGGGCGCCGGTATTTTGATGGTGAAAGACGCGGGCGTTCCCGCGGTGTTCGTTGAAGGTCTTGTTCCTGCGGCAGACAGCCGGGGCACAACTCAGGACGTCTTGCGAAACGCTGCGGAAGATCTCTTTCGCTAGCACGTTGGACTCCTTCAGATAGCTCCATGCTAGCCATCCAGGTGTCCACGGTTTTAGGGGAAGTCCATTGCGTCCTCTTCTACACTAATGCAGTACTAATAAAGAAGAACGCTCTCATCAACTTGCCTCCGTGAAGTCATTCGATGTACCCGAGCGCACGTAACTCGTCGATCGTGCTCGGGTCGAGTTCCTCTCGCTTCACCGAGACTGCGCCGGTGTCCGCCTGCGAGTACGCGTCCATCAAGACCTGAGAGCGTTCAATAAGCTGCTGGCTCTGACTTGTCGGGATCGGCTGGACTTCTTCCGCGTCATTCGCGATGTCGTAGATCTTCACCTCACCCGCCTTGCGAATGACTTTGTGGTGACCGTCGTAGACGGCCAAATCCGCAGGGCCCAACGCGGCTTCTTCGTCGGCACCCTCTCGCTTGACTTCAGACACATACACCCGCTCTTCGATCTCCTCCCCGAAGATCGCGCGAGCAATCGAGCGCCCCTGCAGGCCAGCGGGAATGTTCTGGCCACCGAGATCGATCAACGTTGGGGCAATGTCGGCGATCCCGACCCGTTCGTCGGCTGTAAGCCCGGGGCGCGCTGTCGGGTGGCGAATGATCAGGGGGATTCGCAGGGCTTGTTCCCACAGCTTGCCGCCGTGGAGCAGCTCGCGATGCTCACCGAGAAGCTGGCCATGGTCTGACGTCAGAATCACGATCGTGTCTTCGAGTATGGGGTCGCCGGGGCATTCGTCGAGCAGGTTGCCTATTTGACGATCGACGCCGAGGACCGCGCCGTCATAAAGTGCGTTGAGCATGCGCATGTCTTCGGGGGAAGATGCGATCTCTTGGCTGTTCGCGAGCAGGGTTTTCCCGGTCGCACCCTCGGCAAGCACGCCCGCGTAATCGCCTCGCTGTTCTTTTGCGAAGTCGTTGAGTTCGTACGGAGAGTGGACGTCGTTATAGTGCACCCACGCGAAAAAAGGTTTCCGCGGCTCGCCGCAGATCCAGTCGCGCGCCATCGCGGTAATTTCTTCGCCACTGCGATTGAGCGGTGCCCTGCCGTTACGCGGATCACTCAAGATCGAAAAGCCTTGATGAAAGCCCGCCTGGGTCAACAACCTTGTTTTGCTGACAAACGCGGCCGTCTCGTAACCCGCGTCGCGAAGGATTTCGACGGCGGTCAGATTCGAATCGGCGAGTTCGTCGCCATTCCAGCGAACCCCGTGTCGGTTGGGCGCCAGGCCGGTGAACATAGACGCGTGAGCGGGCATCGTCGTGGCGATCGTGGTGACCGCGCGATTGAAAACCGTGGCCTCGCTCGCGAACGCGTCCATCTTTGGCGTCAAGCCGCGACCGAGGCGGTCTGCTCGAAACGTATCGATCACGATCACCAAGATGTTGTGGGGCTTGGGCCCAGCGTGATCGATGGCCTGGACCGGGACGCCGGTGGGGGTGGGACGCGCGTCCTCGACTTCGTCGGGTGTACAGGCCACGCTCGAGAATGCGAGAGTTCCAAGCATCAGCAGTGACATCTGCAACGGCATCGACCGGGGAAACGCAAGCGGCGGAGCAACCCTGCTCGTCCATCGGAAGCTCTTCAACGACTCAACTCCTTCGAAAGCACAGCATTGCGCAGCGGCCGTCTTCAGCCGCTGGCTCAGGATCTGGATCGTACTCAGACACCGCCCCCTGCGATACTCCTGCGCGGGAGAAATTGATCGGGGCCCGATTTGCTCAATCGGGGGTGGCTCGGACAACTTTCCGAAAATCGCGCGAGATGGTTTATCCTCTCGGCATGATTCGAATGTCGGACTCGGGCGCGTTGCCGAAGACTTACGTGCGGACGGCCTGATGTCTCACGATACAGGCGCGCCATTGCAACCCTCGGCGCAAACGCCTTGGTCGCAACTCGAAAAGGCTGTGCTCGCGCTATTCGCGCTGGCGCTTCTCGCCAGCCTTGTGGTCCTTACGCACCCCTGGAACGCGTTGGTGCGCGACGCGTCGACGTATCTCGTCGTTGCCAAGTCGCTGGTGGCGGGCGAAGGCTACAACTACCTCGAGGTCCCCTTCACGCTGCGCCCTCCTGGCACGCCGCTGCTACTCGCGCCTGTCGTCGCGACGGCGGGCGTTGACTTCTTTGCGCTTAATTTGCTGACCAGTTTCGTTGGCGCTGTCGGCGTGATCCTGTTTTTTGTTTATCTGCGGGATTCGCTCGGCTGGGGAGTCGCACTATTGGCTTCGACCGCGGTCTGGTTGAACCCCGCGTTTCGTGACTTGAGCAATCAGGCGATGTCCGATATCCCGTCGCTCACGCTGGTGGTCGCGAGTCTGCTCGTCGAGCGAAGATGTCACGATGGCAGCGGAAAGCAGAACGCGCTGCTGGGTCTTTTGCTCGGGCTAGGTGTTCTCGTGCGTTCCGCGAACTTGTTGCTTGTCGCTGCGATCGTGACGTCACGTGTGCTGCAACGATGGCGGGCGCCCGAAGGCAACCGCGAAACCAGCGCGTGGGCAAAGACCTCTCTTTTGACTCCGGTGATCGTCGCCGTGCTCGTCGTTTCGCCGTGGTCCCTATTCACCCAGATGAATCCCAGTCCCGACGTCGACGACCAAATCGGCATTCACTCCTACGCGACAGCGATGCTTCACACCGATTGGGGCAACCCCAACTCCCCCACAATCGGGGCCAGCGAAATATTCGAACGCGTGTCATTGCGCAGCGGCCAGATCGCGACGGTGCTGGGCAGTCGCTTAACGGTGGATCGTTTCGGGAACCGCGATGCGGACAGACCCGCGAGCGCGGTCGAGATCGTGGTGACCGCAACGCTCATCGCATGTTTGCTCATCGCGCTCTGGCGCCGCGGCGAACCCGTCGAACTCTTGTGTCTCGCGATCTTGCCCGTGACCCTCGTCTACTTCGGCTTTCGCAGTCGGTTGATGCTCCCGGTCTTTGTCCTCGCCCTGCCCTGCTTGCTGTGGGTCATCCGCGACATCGCTGCAAAGCGAGGGTTTGCGCAGTATGGCGTTGGTGCTGCTCTTGCGGTCGTGGTGGCGATGCTCGTCGTCGACTTCAACCCGCGCGCGGGTTGGGGAGAAACCGAGCAGGCCCATGCCCAATGGGCGCAGTCGTGCTCGGCGCTGGAAAGCGCTCTCGAACCAGACGCGAGAGTGGCAACGAGGCTTGGCACCCACCTCGCAGTGTGTCTCAAACAACCGATCTATTCCGTCGAGTTCGCCACGCGTCGCAACGGCGACACCCAAGGGATCGCGCAGATCGTTGAGACCTATGACATCGACACGGTCGTGCTCGAAACGAAGGGCCCTCTGGCCGAGGCCGCGACTACGCTCTATGGAGCGGGACAACCTGTCGGCCCGATGTCGATATGGCACCTCGACCGGGGCGCTTGAACCGAAGAGATCCATGCGTCACACGCGTGACACCCCCGAGATTTCATCAGTTTGCTTCCCGGCTAGGCACGATCACAACATTCGCCGCCCGTGCCGAACACCCAGCGTCAGCAACCCACCGGCCAAAAGCACAAGACCAACAGGTGAAATGCCCGGCAGTTGTTGGGCGACGAAGGTGAGTTCCCCTGATGCGGTCAGCGCGGGCGCAACGAATGGGCCTTCGGCGCGTGGAGCCGACTC
>DUBZ01000046.1 GCA_012960035.1 Myxococcales bacterium
GTTACCAGCACGCAGCGTCTCCGCAGCGATGGAATCAGCATTGACGGTCTCGGCGTTACCTGCTCGCAGCGTCTCGGCCGCGATTGCATCGGCGTTGTCGGCATTGTCGCTGGCGAGAGCGGCATCGGCGGCCGTCCGCTCAGCGGCCTCATCGGCCGTGGATTGCAGCAGCTGGCCGAGGTTCACCGCATCGTCCAGCTCAGTGCCATCGCCAAGCTCGCTGATGGTGTGGTGGCCCATGTCGAGTGAGGCGTCATCCTCGCTGCTGTCGAAATCGACGCCGTCTCCATCAATCGTCAGAGTGGTGCTCTCCGCGTCTATGTCGTCATCGTCATCGTCCGGCAGTGTAGAGGCGTCGCCGGTTCCGCCGGTGATCAGGGTCTGGGTCGGCGATATGGTGATTCCGTTGTTCCCGGTTCCCAGTTGGTCTTCCACCAACAGGCTGGCCGCGGAGTCCCCAACGTCGAGGGAGGCCCCGTCTCCGTCTACGCTCAGGTCGGTCGCGTTGAGCGACGTGACGTATGCCAGCGGAGCTGTAATGAAACTGCCCGCAATCACGGTGTCGGCCGTGACGCTGGAAAAGGTCTCCGCGTTGGCGACGGAAACGCTCAGCAGGTAGCAGATCACGATGAGTCTCGTGATCTTGTCGGGTGAAGACGCTCTCATTTCGAATCCTCCATGGGAGTACACGCTCTTTTCCGGGGAACTCGAGGTGTGCCTGCGAGATGCCGGACTATGTAATTTCAGGAGTCGCGACCATCCGAAAGATCTTCGCGACGCAATGGTGAGTAGACGTCTTCATCATCAAGGTGACGAAACTTTTCTGGTTTATGTTCTCGTGGAATCGTCTCGGAAGTTCGCTGGGCAGCTCACTTCTCCGCGTGAATACGCATTCTTGGGGTCAGTGTCTGCGCGTGGAAGTTCGCGACTTGCACCTTCGTGAAGACGCAATGGACGAGTAGGTTTCGCGCGGGACGCGAGGCTCGCTCATTCGCTGCACGGATGGGTCGCAGGTCGCGAGCTGCTTTGGATCCACCGTCCGCCGCTAACGGCGTGGCCGTTTACGGGTTTGGTCTTCGATCTTGTGCATGGGTGTTGCTGGTTCGTACGCGAGCATTTCTGAGCGATGCACTGGATGCGAGCGACTCTGTATCTTTCATCGATGACTTCGTCGGCGGATAGGAACTTCCGCTGGTTCCTGTCGGCCCTCGCGCTGCGACAGCAGGTACACATACACAAGCCCGTTTACGATCGCGTTGAGCACGTGCCAGACCGCGTGCCCCTGCAGCAGCGATTCTGGATTGCAGAGTTGCCCGCCAACGTGACTTTCCGACCAGATCACGAGTGACACGGAAAACGTGGCAAGGCCGGCCCAGAAAGCTCGTCGATCTCGGGTGAGCTGAAGTCGGTTGCCCAACGCGAACCAACCTGGGCGCGCTACGAGGACTTCACTTACGAGGTAGATCAAGATGAACCACCCGAAGTAGTCATCGACGTCGTTCACGATGGTAAGGCGCGGCACGATGAGAACCGCCAAGACCAAGACGAAACTCACGAGGAACTGTCGATCGCGCAAGCGGAACAAGCTTCGCAAGTTGAAGCAAAAGAGCATGCCGAGCCACCCGAACATCGAGAGCCCGTCCGCTATGCCGCCCCAGTTCGTAAGCGATGCATGAAAAGCAATCGACGCGAACCCGAGCAATATCGTCGTCACTGCGTAGAGCGCTCCAAAGATCCAACCGCTGAGGAGCGGGTTGTCGGCTCGCGGAAATGCGCGCTTACGCGCACCAACGTCGTATCCGATCCAGAGCCCAATCAGGATGTAGCCGAGAAGCGACCATGTGTTGGCAGGCTGCGCGATCGCGCCTGGACGTGGCAGCTCGCAGTAGCAGTCGCCCAGCTGGACACATGGGTGCGGGTCTCCGGGCCATCCTGAGAACGAAAACCCGATCCATATGGCGACGCCCGCCAGGGTCACACCGAGCCCTAACAGAAACTCCGCTCGGTCTCTCATCGACGACTCCCCGAGGCGCGCTCCCGGACAAACAGCCACTCGCCACTCACGTGTCCAGTTTACTCCACCGCTTCTCTAAAACGCAGCTAGAATTTCCTATCCTCGGCCATGCCGATCCGGCGCCATTAACCAAAGACCCCACGTCGAGGTGACACGGTGCATCGATACGAAGAGCAGAATTCCGAACAGACCCTGGCAGAGGGTCTTTCTGAGTATTACCGCGAGAACGCGAACCTCGTGCCACGAAGCAAACTATCTGCAGAGGCCAGCGAATTCTTCCGGTGCCATGACACGGCACACGTCGTCTTTGGCTGTGACATTTCTCTCAACGACGAAGCGATGGTCAAGATCTACAGCATCTTCGGAACGTCGGGCGGCTTCGGCATATTGAAGGGCTATCGACTCCACGAGTCCGGCGAAATCTATAGGAAGCTCAGCATCGTTGAAGTCGTCAAGACTGCATTCGCAGCGGTCGTGCTCATTCCGCGAACCATGCTGAAATGCCGGAGTCAGCGCGGGCGATGGCCGTGGAATCAATTCGATGATCAGTTGAGTGTGCCACTCAAAAAGCTGCGGGAGGAGTACGGAGTTCGCGTGGCCCATTTGAATCATCCACCGCCTTAGGCTCTTCCACGTCCAGCGTACTGTAGCGACCACCAGCCTCAGGGCAGGCACGCGCCTACCCTGATGAGGCGGTTGGAAACGTTGTCGGCCGCCCGCGGAGGATCGTGCAAACAGCCGCCCTTTTCGTCCAGACGTGGTCTATCCGCGGCGCTCAATCCAACCGGTGTGCAGGTTCCTAGCGATCGAGGATAGGAACTTCAAGCTGCGTTTTGGAGAACCCGCGGAGTAAACTGGACACGTGAGTGGCGAGTGGCTGCGTGTCCGGGAGTAATTTTCAAGCTCAATAATGATGACGCCGAAACCCCGTAGTCTGGAAACAATGCGCCAATTGGACAGCCGCGAAACTTCTGAGCGATCGTTTATCATGGACAGATTAATCCTTGCAGGAGTGCATGATTAATGGGGACGCCGATCATTGGATACTGAAACGCAAACCCTGATGAGGCGGTTGGAAACGTTGTCGACCGCCCGGGGAGGATCGTGCAAACAGCCGCCCTTTTCGTCCAGACGTGGTCTATCCGCAGCGCTCAATCCACGCGGGGGGTGGGAGCTGGGCCGGTTGCGGCGACCGGCTCTTAGGTGGGCGCTCCCGAATTTTGGTAGTCTTATGAACACCAAGGCGTTTCGGAACCGCGTGCAAATCGCCGCCGGCCGCTGAAGCGCGATCCGTTAGACGTCCGCAAGAAAGAGACGCGATGCTCCTCGCCTACCACATCGCACTTCTTGTTGTCGTGATCACCGCACTCATCCGCGTCAGCGTGAGCGTGGCGCTGAAGTTCCGGCTCGCTCGCTACAGTGTGCAAGCCGTGGCAGTGCCGCGCACTTGGCGAGATCTCTGCACCGCACCCGAACCCTTCCTGCTCGGTGCCGTGGCCCTTTGGCTGCTCTTTTCTCACGATTTTTCCGCTCAGCCGTCCGCCGCCGTGCTGGGCCTTGGTTCACTCGGCCTAGCGCTGTCACTCGCGGCGGCCGGGCTCATGCTCGCGTCTGTCTGGGCCTTTCCTTCTGTGTCGACAGGGCACTACGTTCTGACGGACCAGAAGATCATCTCCACCGGCCCCTATGCACGGGTTCGTCATCCCCTCTACCTAGCGGCCTTTCTGGTGTGGTTCAGTCTCGCTTTCACGTTCTCCAATATGACGGTCCTGCTCGTTGCAGTCCTTTATGTGGTTCCGGGGTATCTGATCTACATCCGAGCTGAGGAGGAGATGATGCTGCTCCATTTCGGAGATGCCTACGCGACGTATTGTGCCCGTGTGGGGATGCTCTTCCCGCGGATCAGAAAGTGACCGTTCTTTGCGTGCGGCAGGAGAACGCAAACAGCCGCCCCTTTTCGTCCAGCGGGGGTCTATCCGCGGCGCTCAATCCACGCGGGGAGTGGGAGCTGGGCCGGTCGCGGGCGGCGATCCGCCGGTGGGCTGGAGTAATTAGCCGCGGACACCCGGTGGGGTAGGCAGAACTCGACCGGGTGGAAGGTGAATTGCTCGAGGGTCGAATGCAGGCGCTCGGGTAGTGGTGCCGGATGCTTCATTGCTCGAGCGCGGCCGGCCCCAGGCTGGGCGACCAGGCCAAGCGATAGCCGCTGATCGCTTCGCGGGCTGCGTCTTCAGCGACTTGGGTGAATCCCATCAATACCCCGACGCTTAGTAGAAGGACTCGCCGGCCGTGGTTCTAACGGCGTGGGCCTTGGCCTGGTCGCCGAGATAGACGACGACAGTGTGGGGGCCGGGCTCGAGCTCTACGACGGCGAACGACTTCTCGCCCAAGCTAACGGCGGTTTTCCGGTCGCCGTCGAACTCAATGTCGAGGAGGGCGCCGCCGCTAAATCCGCCGGCAGAGGCTCGATAGACATAGAGCCTCAAGCTATCGGTCGCGGGAGCTCTGAAGCGTTTCACGGTTGCGTCTTTCCATTCCGTCGCAAGCGGGCCAGAGACACAGCCGCCCAAAACGCCCGCCGCCAAGATTCCCAAGATTGCCGCGTTTGTCTGATTCACGTTGCTGAACTCCGATCGAGAATAGGAATAGGCCCATTCTCTGAAGATGTTCGTGTATCTGTACACGACGAACGCAGTCATGCC
>DUBZ01000047.1 GCA_012960035.1 Myxococcales bacterium
TATTCCGCTCAAAGAACGACCGATGCGGATTCTTTCGATGGCCCGCCCCAAGACGCCTCGGCGTGGCTTCGAACGAACGGTTCGGGTGATGCGCGCAGTCAAGCAGATGCGACCCGAAGTCGAGATTACATTCTTTGGTTGCGACAATCTCCCCGACTATTCGCTTGGGTTCGAGTACACGGATCTGGGTGAGGTGCCGAACGAGCGTCTTCGTGAGATCTATAATTTGAGCAGGATCGTCGTCGACCTTTCGGATTATCAGGCACTTGGCCGTATCGGACTCGAAGGCATGGCGTGCGGTGCGGCCACGGTGTTGACGAAGTTTGGCGGAATCAACGAGTACATCCGCGACGGCCAAAATGCGATCGCCGTCGATCCCACAGACGAATCGGCATCGATCGATGCGATTCTTCGTCTCGTCGATGACGAAGCACTACGATCCCGATTGATCGAGGAGGGGCACCGAACCGTTTCGCGTTTCTCCTGTGATGTGGAATCACGATTGACGAGCCAGCTCTTTGCCGCCAGTCTCGGATTCGATTCTGGGCTCCCCGAGGAGTTCGCTCTTGGCGACGAGCAGAGCTATGTGAAACAAGGCGAGGGCACCGGGTTAGAAGATCCGGGTGTCATCACAGCGATGCAACAAGCCAGCTTACGGAGGGCAGGGTGATGGCACTACTGAGTTCCATATTCGCCTGGTTCGGCAGTATCTTTGGACGGCCGCGACAGATCAGCGAGGAAGAGTTCAAAACTCAACGCCGCGAGTCGCTCGACTCGGTCACGCTGAGCGGGGCCTGTTATGTTCCGATGGCCGGGTTCGAGAGCACGGTCCACTACCGTGACAAGCAGAACCTTCATCATCTTGGGCGCTACGAGTGGGCTGTTCGCGTCCTGTCGCCATTGCCGAATCGGAATGCCGTACTCGACTGCGCTTGCGGCGTCGGTTATGGGAGTCGGAAGCTCGCGGAAATATTTGAACGTGTGGAAGGGATCGACATCTATGATCGAGCGATCGAGATGGCGACTGAACGCTATTCACATCCCAACATCGAATGGAAATGCATGGATGTGGCGAAGCTGCGCGACACGTTCGCGGGCGAGTCCTTCGACGCGATCGTGAGTATGCAGACGATCGAGTCCGTCGATGACGACGAGAAATACCTGGACGATCTGGTGGCGCTCCTCAAGCCGGGCGGCGTGCTTCTGATCGATACGCCGCTACGTAAGACACGGATCGACAATCCCGAAAGCCCTCATCACAAGCGCTACTACGGTCTCGACGAATGGCTCCAGATGCTTCAGAGCCGATTCGAGATCCTCGTCTTTGGTTCGCTGCCCGAAGCCGCCTTGCTCGAGAGTTGTCAGATGTCGAGCCGAGGCTCAATCGTGCATTGTACGAAGGGCAGCTAGCCGCTTGATCGTTCTACGATGATCTCTATCGACGCTTGGGCTGTCCGGTGACAGCGTCCAACTGAATCGGACGCTCACAGACGACCGGATTCATTCGATTGAGGTAGCGCGGCTTGTCGCCGTTGATGACCGTGTCCCAGAACTCCTGATTAGGAAGGGTCTTGTCCTGAGTGTGCAGTACCGTCCCGAAAAAACGTCGCAAGAGGTTGTGAAGCGAGAAGAAGCTGTACTCGATCTTGTGATGCTCCCAACCGGGATTGAGTAGATTGGTTGGTTTTCCGCACGGGGTCGAGAGTAGAAGGATCCCCTCCTCCGTCAGGTTCTCGGCGAAATTGATCAGAGCGATTTCTCGATGCAGAAGATGCTCGATGGTGTCGAAGGAAAGAACGCAATCGAATTCGCCGAGCGGTGCACCCGCCCGCGTTTCCCATTTGACGAGATTTCCCGATTCAAAGCGAAGGTTCGGCGCGCGATAATTCTTCCGCGCATATGCGATCGCGCGTTCGTCGTAGTCGACACCGAGGATTTCCGACTCAGGATGTGCGTCTGCAAGGAGTTTCGAGCCATATCCAGCACCACAAGCAATGTCGATGATACGCTTTCTGCCCTCGACGACAGGAATGGCCCAGGTGTAGCGACCCAAATGATGGATGCCTTGTTTGTGTTCGTGTTCGACATAGACCCGGACGTCGAGGCCTCCCTTGGGTATCCAATACTCGATCGTTTGCTTCTGGTCTTTGTTTGCCCCTTGAGGCGTGTTCGCGGTGGACAAGGATGGTTTCTCCACGGGAGTGGCGAGGTGTCGGTGGGACTCTCATCGGTATCTTACCACGCTCGGGTGACCGCGAGTGCTTTCGTCCGTGCTTCGATACGTTCGAGGCCGCATCCTGTCCGATTTCTGGGATGACCAAGCCCAGTTCAATCGTCTAGCGTTCGGCGTCTAGTCGAGGGTGAGGCGATGGTGTCGGAAAGAGAAACGGGCGTAGGCGCATTGCGGTTCGATCGATCATGGGCGTCCTCGTCGTGGGCTTTCTCGTCAGCTATCGCGGGCTACTCGACTCTGCGCGATTCACCTCCCAGTTCAAAGACAGTCTCGAACAAGCGATCTACAACCCAGC
Organism: Myxococcales bacterium; assembly: GCA_012960035.1. Taxonomy (GTDB): domain Bacteria; phylum Myxococcota_A; class UBA9160; order UBA9160; family UBA4427; genus DUBZ01. The sequence continues at coordinate 2,529 of DUBZ01000047.1, forward strand.
GGATGGATACCCGTTTATCGGCGTCCTGGTATTTCTCGTACTCTCGAGGTTTCGAATCGAGTCGATCCGCGCAGCCTGGGGCGCTGCCGGGTCCTGGGTGTCGGGTCTAATGACGCTGGTGGTAGGCACCTTGCTTCTGGGCTGGGCTCATCAGATCGCTGCGGTCGACCTGCTGATGCCAGCGCTGGTGCTTCAACTGATTTCGGTCGCCTTGATTCTCGGTGGTGGTGCCTTGCTTCGGGCGATCGCAGTACCACTCCTCGCACTCATCGTCACCATCCCTCTTTCCCCGATGGCGATCAATCTGCTGGTCTTCCCCATGCAGATGGTCACCGTTTCGATGACATCCTTCCTGTTGAGCATCGTCGGCCGCTCCTACGTCGTTGCGGGCGACTTGATTATGACGAATGGAAACATATTCAAGGTGATCGAGGGATGTAGTGGACTGAAGTCCATGATGAGTCTTGCTTTGGCAGGCGTCGTCTTTGCCGAACTAACGGGACGAGATTGGCGGGAAAAAGTCGTGTTGATCGCGTTCGCCCCGCTCGTAGGAATCCTGGCGAATGGTTTTCGTGTCCTGATTCTGGTCCTGCGTGAAGTGTCGGCCGAGTCCGTCGAGCATGCGGCCTATGGCCTTTTGATGATCGTCATGGGTGTGGTTCTTCTCGCGGTGTTCGAATGGATGCTGTCGCGAACACTCTTCGCGCGCTGGCGTCAGGGGAGTGCGTTCAACATCGCGAGCGGTCCGCTTGAGACGACACACGGACAACCTGTTCGGCGGCTCGCATTTCTTGCGCTGATTGCCATCTCGTCGTGTGTATTTCTGCAGATCCTTCCGATCGGTCGCACCGATACCCTTGGGGCAAGGGTTATCAACATCGAAACCCTGCCCAGAGAAATCGACGGCTGGGTGGCGAAAGGAATTCGCTTCGACGATTCACTTCTCGGCTCCGTCTGGTTCCGACATCGAATCTATCGATCGTATGAAAAGGACGGCGCTGCAATTCGCGTCTTCGTCGGTCTGGAAGATGTTGTGGAGAAGGGGCGAAGCGGATATTCCCCTAAGACGATCATTCCACGCTCTGGCTGGAGATCTATCCGGCAAAGCGCTGTTTCTAGTTCGCGCCTGACCGCGTTCGATGGGGGAGTAGTCTTGATTCGATACCCGAGCGGTTTGGTGATGGTTCATCACCGACGATATGGCTATGCCCCCTGGGGCATGGAGCTTTTCTCTGGCTGGCTGGGGCTCGACCGTCAATTCTTCGGCGGGTCGGAGGTCGCATTGGTCGTTCGGCTCGAGACGGATGTGATCGGTACAGATCCGACAGCCGCTGAGCTGAGACTTCGTCAAATGGAGGAGAATGTCGAGGAATGGGTTCGACCCCTGGGTAGATCAGGCAAAACACGTAATACTCGGGGAGTAGGAAAAGGCTGGGGGAACGCCTTCCCAAATTTTGCCATTGGGGCGTGGGGCGCGATTGAATGAATCGATCCGTTACTGGCTTCTGTTAGATGCTGGATTCAGATTTTTTCCGTGTTGACTGGTCCACGTTAGTCAACCCGAACCGGAGGTTTCGATGATTTCGTACAACGCTCGTTTCATGGGATCGGCAATCGCAATGTCGCTGACGTCGCTCTTTTTGCTGGTCGCAGGGGCGGCATATGCTGGTGGAGGGATGGACCCGGTCGAAAAGGACACGGTGGGTGTCTTCGATCCGGCGAACGAAAATTTCTTTCTGACGAATACCAATGCTGCGGGTGCCGCCGCAGTGGCCGTTAGTTTCGGACCCTCGGATTCGGTTCCGGCAGTCGGCGATTTCGACGCCAGCGGAAGTGACGCGGTTGGAGTCTATTCTCCGTCGTCGGGAACCTTCTATTTGAACAACACCAACGTTGAAGGTGTCGCGGATACGACTGTCCGATTCGGCCCAAGAAACAGCACTCTCACTCCGCTGATCGGAACCTGGGATGGATTAGGCACCGATACGATCGGCCTGTACGAATCCGTGAGTGGTCGGTTCCTCCTTCGAAATTCTCTTACTCCGGGCATTGGCGAAATCGTTACGCGCTTCGGACCGAAGAATTCGACTCTCGTTCCGCTTGCGGGAAATTGGACGGGCGCCGGCGCAGCGGATGGAATCGGCCTCTACGACCCAGCGACCGGTTCATTTTACCTTCGGA
>DUBZ01000048.1 GCA_012960035.1 Myxococcales bacterium
CACTGACGACTCCCCGAACTTCCGTTACTTTCCGGCCTTCGCCCCGGTAGCTCAGCTGGATAGAGCGGCTGCCTTCTAAGCAGCGGGTCGCAGGTTCAAGTCCTGCCCGGGGCGCCACGCAACCTACTGAACTTTCTGGTGTTCTCTTCAGCGTGGTTCACGGCTTTCTTTGCGACGGCCGCGAAAGTCACCTTCACGCAACCTTCAAGCTCTCGCGGACACTCCGAATCGGGTTGTTTTGCAGCGACTGTTCGCTCTCGCTCCAAGTGAAGCGTCACGGTTGGATGACAATCAGCGGAGCGGAAATCTCGATGGCATCGGCGGACCGTCTCGGGAAGCTCATCGCGACCTCTCAAGGTTGCCATCAAGGTTGCGAATGCGACCCACGGGTGAGATCCGGCTCTGTTGATCAATCCAGGGATGTTAGGACGACTTGACCCGCTGCTAATTCAGCAGTTTCAGCGACCAACGCTCAGTACATCGACCGCTCCAGCCACCACAGCCGTAGGCTCATCCACGGTCGGAGTGTAAGCGCTCGACGAACCACATCCACTTTTGTCAGCGTCGAAGATCGGCGGGGTCGATGTTCTGGGGCAGTAGATCGTCGATTTGGTCGAGTTCTGTAATCGTCGGCAAGATCTCGAAGAGGTGGGCAAGGTATCGGCTGGGTTCGATCCGATTCGCCTTCGCCGTTTCGATCAAGCCGTAGAGATTGGCGCTGGCCCGTGCTCCCGCCATCGAGTCGGCGAAGAGCCAAGCTTTTCTTCCTACAACAAAAGGACGGATCGCGTTTTCGACGAGATTGGTATCGAGGGGAACTCGTCCGTCGTCAAGCACTCGAACCAGCTTCGGCCATTGCCGATGCATGTAGTGCATGGCTTTTCCCGTGAGACTTTGCGGTGGAACCGTGTCGATCGACGCATCGAGCCAGACTCGCAGCTTTTCGATGATCGGCTTCGTGCGCTCTTGGCGAACTCGGTAGCGTTCTTCGATCGAGACTTCTTTCAGCTCACGTTCGATCCGGTACATCGCCTGGATCTGCGACAACGCTTGTCGTGCCTTACTCGCCTTGGCGGTCGACTTCGTTCCCTTCTTCTTGACCTTCCCCTGGCCACGCAAGGCTTCGTCGAACTTTCTCCGTGTATGCGCCCAACAGCCGACATGAAAGATCCCCGGTTCCTTGCCGATGGCCGCATAACCTTCGTATCCGTCGGTCTGCAGGAAGCCCTGGAACCCGCGAAGCAGTCGTTTGGGAACCTCACTACTTCTCGAAGGATCGTACTCGTAGTAGATGAGCGGATGATTCTGTTCGCCACCACGAAGGACCCACAGATAGGATTGGCTCTGTGCTCGCTTGCCCGGCTCCTTCAACACCTGGAACGGCGTCTCGTCGCATTGAACAAATGAGTTGCTTCGGATTTCGTCGCGGATACGACTCATCAAGGGCTCGACCAGATCCCCCATCTTCACCATCCAACTCGCCAGGGTTGCTCGCGAGACATCGACACCGAGTCTCTGAAAAATCTTTTCCTGGCGATAGAGGGGCAGGCCATCGACATATTTTGAAGTCGCCACGTGAGCCAGCAGCGATGGCGTCGCCAGACTCTTCGGGATGGGCAGCTTCGGCATCGGCGCGATCTTCACGCCCTCCTTACACGTCGGACACGCATATTTGGGTCGGACGTGACGCAGGATCTCGAAGGTGGCCGGGATGAACTGCAGTTGCTCGGAGCTCTCTCGACCGATCTCGACCAACCGGTGACTCGCATCGTGTGTGCAGACCTTTTCTTCGTCCGAGAGATCGTGAAGGATCTCCTGGACCGGGAGGCATTCCGGAAGAGGCCTTCGGCCCCGCTTCTTACGTGTATGGGCGGGAACCAGGACTTCGCTTTCGATCACGTCGAGCTCAGTGGCTTCGACTTCCGCCTCATTGAAGAGTGGGAACTGATCGATCGATTGTCGCTCGCTTCGCGAACCAAAGCGCTGTGAGTCGATGAGGCGCTTCCACTCTTCGAAGATCGAGATCAACCGCGCTTGTTCTTCGATTTTGGACTCGTTGGCCTCGATCGTAGACTGCTTTTCTTCGAGCAAAGAACGTTGCTGAAGAACCAATTCCCGAAGTTCTTCGATGGAAGAAGGCAACTCGGTGCGCGCCATGCGCGCACCATACCGAAGGCAAGATGTTATGCAACTGACATCACAAGAGAGTTAACGGACTACGCAACACTCTTGTACGTCAGCTCTTCATGAGGCCTCAGTCGGAACAAATCAACGCCGTCGAGAAGCCAGTAGGCCCGAAGGGGCCCGTTCCGGGCATCCCAGATGAAAGCCTCCTGGCCCGAGCCGGAGGCGCCCCACCCAACGACGGTGGATCCGTCCGCGGAGACGGCTCTTGCGGAGCTGTTAAGACTTCCGCCCGCGAGATCGCCTAGCACCTGCAGGCCGTTGGTGGCGTCCCAGATGAAGGCTTCAAGCTCCGCCAGGCCGGGAAACTGAGTCGTTGAGCGAAAGCCAGCACCAACCACGGTGGATCCATCTTCGGAGACGCCATATGCAAAGCTTCTATACCCTCCGTCCGGGCAACTGCGAAATGTGGATCGCTTCCGCTTCATCTCGTCTCCGATCAGCGAAAAGGGCTAACTCAGAGACTGGATCAATTATCGCGATGCCCCCCACTCTATCGCGACTCGACTTAACGTCTCGGCTCGATCACAAAACCCACCGAAAACGGCGGCGTACGCATGGCTAGGGTCGCCCGTTAGTTGTGGAGAGCGTGGTTCTGAAATTCAGCTCTGTGGGATTGTGCGATTGCACATTGCTTTATTCCCGTAGAGGAAGTTCGCAGGTCATAGCGTACTTGGCGGACGCGTTTTCCTGTCTGCCGTAGGTACTTCTCGACCGCGATATTGTGAGAGTTGGTTCCCCAATCCTCTCCGATGACAAAGATGTCGACGCTCAGTTCCTTACAGGCCGAGACATACTCCAGCTCGTAATAAGGCCGCACGATATCCACGCAGCGTAAGGCTTCGAGCATCTCTACCCGTTGATCAAGTGGGATCACGGGTTTGTTGGGCTTATAAGAATGAACCACGCTGTCGGAAGCGACACCGACTGCCACTACGTCACCCAGCGTGCTGCAATATTCCAGCAATGCGAGGTGGCCTACGTGAAGTAAGTCGAATGTGCCGACCGTATATACAATCATTTTAATGAACTCGATAGTTGATGGTGTATTTGCAAACAAGTTTGATCGCGGCGCGTCTACATGAGTTTCCAGCCATAGAGCGCGGTGGTTCCGAGGGTATAGAGTGCAAGGATCTTGACGTTAATGGGGTTGCCGGAGAGTTTCGGTGTTTTGATCGGAGACACGTTCAGGGCTGCGAGCGCCAGGCAGACGGCATATAGAACGGGCAAGAATACTTCGCCGCCCAACAAACTCTCGAATGCAAAAACGAATACGAGCAAGATGCTGTTGTTGTCGAGGGCTAGACCTGTGTATTCAGCACTGCCGGATAGACCGAACGTGCTGAAATAACTCAGGCGAATCGCAGCGGCTGCGAGCAGGATAAAGGCCCCAGGCAGGAACATCGGGTCGAAGCGTCCGTAGCTCAGTAGAAGGATGGCAGGTGTTACGCCATAGCTGACGATGTCGATCAGTACGTCGAGTTGCGCGCCGAAGATCTGATCGTTCCCGGTTCGCCCTTTCATCCTCCGTGCGATCAGACCGTCTGCCCAGTCGAAAGCGACGGCCCAGATCATGCCAATCATCGCTGCGTAGAAGTTGCCGAGAAAACAGAAATAGATGGCCGAGACCGTACAGGCCAGCCCGGCGAGCGAGCACAGGTTCGGAACGTCTCTCACGAACGAAAGAATTGAAGGCTGAAGCGCCTGGTCGACTTCACGCGCTGTCGTCATTGAGACCCAAAGTAAGTCCAATCGATTGGCATTTTTGTAAGGGACCATCTCCCGTCGCCAGGCGCGCAAACAAAGAGCGGCCAGATAGCCACAGTCCCTAGTCAGGAAAGATATCTGGGCGGCCTAGCGCTGCACTTTTGGCGGAAGTTGTAAGCATAGCATAGAAATAGGCACGATTCTTGAATACCTACACGTCGCTCATCTGTTCCCGAATCCTCATCGGACTTGCCCCCTGTTCAGTGTACACGGCGTATTCGCCCTTCGATTCGAGCGCTTAAAGGGCCGCCTGCGCTGACAGCCTCAGGAATCTCGCAAATCCGCTCGTTTGCGTCGCCGGGTTCGCGCGGATCGCGCGGATGAGGGTCATGCCATCGTCGATTGCAGTTTCGAGCCCTCTCGATGAAGCTTTTCCGGTCCCTATGGGGACTGAGTCTATTCCGACTCGACAGACTCCACCAGATAGGCCCAAAGGGCGGCCGATCTCGACGTCGTTCAATCCAGAAAATTCTGGCCAGGGCATGAACGGCGAATCGAGCTGGCGGCCATCCGGCGTGCGCCCCTCCCGCATCGCAATCGCCCCGGAAGGGGGCTTTAGTTGTCAGAACGCCTAATATCGGTGGTGTAGATGTAGACGCAATGTAGAAATGTCGGGTTTCTCACCATTAGAAATGTCGGTTTCCAGGCCCCA
>DUBZ01000049.1 GCA_012960035.1 Myxococcales bacterium
ATAGAGCGTGCCGACAACCGCGGTGCGCGTTTCAAGATCCAAGTGCAGCATGGTCAAATCTCCTGAGTGGGGTAGGGCAGCTTTGGCCCTGGCGCTGAAAGTGCCCAGCTTGAATGTTCGGCCCTCTTTCTGGGAATCAGGCTCATTGAGTAGGTTCAATTGGCCTGTGACGTCAAGTCAAATTGAAAGAGAATCGGGTAAGCCCGGTGAATTGCCCGGGCCGTCGGCAGGGTCGGAACACGACCAGCTCATAGTTGCGGGCGATCTGATGATCGCAGGTGTGCTCGCGGTTTCGGTGATCGATTCCTTCGAGGTCGGTGCAGGCGACTCGTTCCATATCTTCGATGCGTCGTCCATCTCCGGAAGTTTCAGTTTGATCTCTCTGCCCGCGCTGCTGGGACCGCTTTTCTGGAACACAAGCAGTCTTCTCAGCACGGGCCTCCTACAGGTAATCCCCGAACCCAACACCGCACTCCTCCTCGCCATAACCCACGAGACTTTTTTTGAGCACGCGGTTCTTGAGCGTGATCTCAGCGACCACTTCCTTGAGCTCCTGGTTCTCCGAGCGAAGCCCCTTCACTTCATCGCTGGTTGCTTCGCGAACGGTATCGCCGGCCAACTGCTTCTTGCCGGCTTCAAGAAAGTCCTTGCTCCAGCGGTAGTAGAGGTTCGCGGCGATGCCTTCACGACGACACAGTTCCGAGACACTCTGCTCGCCTCGAAGGCCCTCGAGCACAATGCGGACCTTCTCTTCGGGGGAGAACTTACGGCGGGTCTTGCGGCGGATCTCCCGCACTGCAGCTTCGGTGGATTGCTTGCGTTCCTTGCTCATGTCGAGACTCTCCTCGGGGGTCGAAGCCCCGTAAAGTGTCTCTTAGTTTAGAGCGTCCAAATGTCCGAATGCTGCTGACGGGATACAAGTCGGCTTCTTGCACCAGCCATTCGGACCCAGCGTAGCGAACACTCAATTCGCGCAGCAAGTCGATCAATTCGTTGAAGGCTTCACGACTTTCAGAGTTTTTGGCGGTCAAGCTTGCATCCTTGGACTTTTCTGGGGTGGAGCGAAAGCATATCATCGTCGCCACAAGGTTGATGAACACCGGGCACCCCAACCGGTCCAATGCAATTAATAGGAGCACCGATGAGTCGCGACACCTCCCGCACCGATAAAGGCGCGCAAGCCTATGCTGATCTCGCCGAAGTCATTCGCGAGATCGAGGAGAAGTACATAGGCCCCGAGCGCGGAATGAACACCTCCGCCGAACGTTCAGCGGGTCGATACTTGTTGGCGAACGCGCTTCAACACGGGTTTCAGTGCTGGTTCGATTCCGACCCGACGCGCCCGATGTTTCAACGCTGGTTGGGCGTGAAGAAGAAGCTCCTCGGCGACAACCCCGATGCGGTCTACTACGGCGCCATCGTTGACCCGGCAGGTACCTTTCGGATCCGCGGCAATGTCCATGGGGCTTGTTATACGTCGTTCAGCGTCGAGACCGGCGCACAGGAAGGCCACATCTCGAAGGGCGTGATCTCTACCTTGAACGACACCGAATTCGACATTGCGGCCGACGGTAGCTACGAGCTCATCGCCAGCCCCGAACCGCAACCGCGCAACTGGCTTCGCCTCGAACCCAACGCGGGAAGCATCACCACCCGTCACTACTGGGAGTGGAGTCGCAACGTTGCGGCCGACCCGACGTTCGAGGTTCCGCTCTGGATCGAACCGGTGGAAGATCCCGGCCCTGCCGCTCCGATGGACGACGATGCGATCGCGGCGGGCATTCAGCGGGTGATCAATTTCATTCGCGGCCTCACGATCGACTTTCCCGACCTCCCGCCCGAAGTCATGCCCTCGTGGGTTTCAAATGTTGTCAACGAATTCGACAACTCGGCTTATGAAGAAAGTAACGCCGAGATCGGCTACGCGGCCGTCGACAATGCCTACCTGCAAGCGCGCTATGAGCTGAGACCGGATCAAGCGCTCGTCATGCGCGGGCGCTTTCCACGCTGTCGTTTCGCCAACGTCGTCATTTGGAATCATCGACTCCAAACGCCACCCTATCGCTATCGCGACGTCTCGATCAATCGAAACCAGATTCAGTATGAGCGCGACGGCAGCTTTAAGATCGTCATCGCCCACCGCGACCCAGGTGTGCCGAACTGGATCGATACGGCTGGGCAGGAGACGGGGATGATTTTCTGGCGGTTCTTGATGCCCGAGGAACCTGCGCCTCCGATCATCGCCGAAGTCGTCGACGTTGACACGTTGAGCGAATAAAACAGAGGAACAGGAGCCGCTTCCCCGATGCCTCGCATCAAAGATCTTTCTGAGCACTACACCCGTCCTAGTTGGGTTCGCCGCATCAACGCGATGGGCGATTCAGTGGGCGGCGCTCATAACCTCGTCCCACTCGACCCCGACGCACTCATTCGTTCAGCCACACGTTCAACGGGTGGCCTTTCGGATTTCGGCGATTTTGATGGCGATTGGCATGCGCGGTTGCTTTCACTCATCAGCGAAATCGAAGCAACCGGGGGGTTGCACGCGTTGGGTCGGCTGATGACGCGGCAAGAAATTCTGCGTGGCTTGCGAACGCGTCTTTTGCTCACCAAAGTCCGCACCGAACACCCGGCCATCGCAGACGAACAAATCGAAGCCCCGCTCGTGATTACCGGACCACCACGTTCCGGAACCTCCATTCTGTTCGAGTTGCTGGCGCTCGATCCAAACGCGCGCGCACCGCTCGCGTGGGAAGTCCTGCATCCGGTGCCATTCGGCGGTGCAAGCGGCGACGCCCTACGCGCGATGGCCGAATGCGAGCAGGAATTCTGGTCGGACGTGCAACCCGAATTCGAAACCATCCACGAACTTCGCGCGGATCTTCCCGTTGAGTGCGTAACGCTTACGCTGCCAAGCTTCACGGGTGGCCACTGGGGCATGATTGCCAACATGCCCAACTGGGTGGCCGACTACCCTGCCACGATGGATTACCACCGCGCGTTGCTACAGACGCTTCAGTACGGTGGCCCACCGAAAAACTGGATCGTCAAGACACCGCTCTACCTGGTATTCATCGACCTCGTGTTCGCAACCTATCCCGACGCCTGGGTGATTCACACGCACCGCGATCCGCTCAAAACCGAACCTTCGAGTCTGAGCACCCTCGCCACAGTGCGCTGGGAACGCAGTGAAGAAGTCGAGCTGCCCGAAGCCAACGGCGCGGGGCTGGGGGACGTGATGATGCTGCTAGCCCAACGACGAGCGGGCGGCGGTCTACCCGACCAAATTATCGATTCGCACTTTAGCGACCTGATGTCCGACCCCGTCGCAGCAATCGACAAACTCTACGGCCAGATGCAGCGCCCCTTCCTCGGTGAACACGCCGATGCCATCCGGCACTACCTCGAAGCGAAGCCCAAAGGCAAGTTCGGCAAGCACAAGTACTCGGCCGAAGAATGGGGTTTTGACCCAGCGAAGCTGCGTGAGAAAATGCTCCCGTACACCGACTACTACGGTATCAAGCTCGAGGCGTAGGAGAGCCTCGCATTTTGAGGTCCCTTGGGTTCGAAGGGCGACAACGGCAAGTTCAAAGACGGGGTGACGATCGATTCGCGCTACTTCTCTTGAAGCTTCCCGAAGGAGTTGTACAGCCACGCTTTGCCAAGTTACCGGGCCCCAGAATGCACACAGAGCCCCTCAGCCCCACCCCAAACAGTTTCGTAAACCGTAGGTCAGAGGTTTGTTTGAAAGCATGCTTTCAAACCTCTCGGGGGCGCCATCTTGGGTCGTTGGATCAAGGGCTTGGGGGGAAGAAGGGCGTGACGGCGTTTTGGAGGCTGTTACTTCTTTGAAGCTTCTTGGACGAGTTCACAGGGGTCGAATTGGGGAGCAAGCCGAAACTGGATGTCGGAATCTGACCCATGCCCCGATTGGCGCTACATTTTGTTGTCAGCATCGGCACGCGGCGCCCCGCGTCTTGCATCTGCAGCTGGAAGCATATTTCACTGCGAGATGTCGGAGTAGGAGGTTCAGCCCCACAGGTTCCCTGATCAGTTTCTTGTGTTAGGGAGCAAAGGAGAAACCCACGGAGTTCAGACACAATTCTCTACCTGTATCCAAGAATGAGATTTTGCTCGAGTCGCTTTATGCGGGAGTCTTCGGTGGCTCGGCGGTAGCTCTCTTGTTTTTGTTGGTCGATACGATGGACGGGCGGCCACTTTACACGCCCACGCTTCTTGGGAGCGTGCTCTTTTTCGGCATCGACGCAAAAGATGTGACCGTGCGCTTGGATGCTGTCGCGTTGTTCAGCGTCTTGCACATTACGGTATTCACATTGCTGGGCGCCCTGATCTCGCTGGTCGTGCGCAAGGTCGAGCTGCAATCACGGCATCCTGCTCTCCTGCTCCTCCTGCTATTCGCGGTCATTGAAGCGACCTTCTTTGTCGTGGCCCCACTGGCCATGCCTGGGGTAATTCAGAGTCTGGGCATCGCGCGGGTCGGGGTCGCGAACCTGATGGCAGCCGCTGCGCTGACGGCTTTCTTCGTGATCACACACCACTCAAAGACCAGGGGGATGTTCGAGCACGTAACCGCCGACTTCGTCTTCGATACGTTCTATTCAGCTGCGGTTGGTGGCACGACCGTGGCCATGTTTTTTTTCGTGCTCGACATCGTGGACGGTCATCCCTTCTTTACACCCGCTCTCGTCGGCCACGTGCTCTTTCTCGGGGCCGACGCAGCGACTGTGGTGAACCCCAAGATGACGAGTGCGGTGATCTTCATCATCCCGCTGCACTTCGCGGCATCACTCGTGATGGGCTACGTCGTCACTTGGATGGTTCACGCCGTCGAGCTGCGCTCGCGGCATCCCGTCGAGGTGCTGCTGGTCATGTTTGTGATCGTTGAAGTGAGCTTCTTGCTCGTGGTCCCACTAGTGACGCCCGGGGTGATCGAGAGAGTGGGAATCGTCCGCATGTTGTGCGCGAACCTGATGGGGGCAGCTGCGATTTCATGCTTCTTCGTTTGGTCTCACAGCGAGGTTCCCGGCTCGGCCGTCACGAGTGCTCCAAACGAGTCCAAGGAGGAAGAAACACCGATCGCTACGATCGGCGTTTGATCGCGTCGAAAGCCCTCGATGCACGTGAGGTACGTCGAGGGCTTAGGCCTCGCTTTGGGCCGGGATTCTTTGCCCCAAATCACCGCGCAACAATGCATCCTCTTAACGGTCGATGTCGATGGGCTTGGTCAGAAAAGCGCTTGCTCCGACTTCGAGGGCTTGCACGGCAATCTCACTGCTGCCGTAGCCGGTGAGTACTGCGACGACTGTCGATGGGGATCGAGCTTTGACGACCTTGATTACGTCGAGGCCGCTGTCCCGGCCGAGACGAAGATCGATCACTGCGAAGCGATAATTGAGGTCGGACTTGTTCTGGACGGCCTGCAGTCCATCGAGCCACTCCACGCTGTATCCGCGATCCATGAATTCGACGACAAGTGTGTCGGCAAAATGCTCGTCGTCGTCAACGATCAGCAGCGTCGATTCTCCGCGGCCCAAAATCCTGGGAATTTCGCCGGGCGTTGAACGATGCAAGGAGTCCACGAAATCTTGACGCTCAGGCACCGCCAGTTTCCCGACTCTCGGCCGGGTCCGCGAGCCTGGTCGCCCTTCGTATCCAGAAGACCAGCACAGAACTCATCAGTAGCAGGATGATGACGAGCACTCCGAGCAGGAAGAGTATCCCCGCCTCGACCCCTTGGCTCATCGGTGAGTTCGGATCTCCAAAGCAGACGGAGCAGGCGATTGCCGGGCGCGCGCTCAACATTGATGCGATGCAGGTCAGAACCAGAAGCTTCGTGCTGACCGTCAACTTGTCGCTCATAGATAACTCTGGTACTTCAATTTGCGCAAGAACCAAAGCCCGTACCACACCAAGAAGGCGCTGCCGAGAAGGGAGCCAATTCCGAGAGCGAGGTACATCCAGCTGCCGGATCGGGTGAAGTCATGTATCGCCCAGACGCCAAGTCCGATACCCAGCCATGTTGAAACCACGATGAAGAAAATGTGAAAGGCTTTTAGGGACATTGATCTTTCTCACTGACGTCAGTTGGGGAGTGGCCACAGAGGGCCGATTCCCGTCTCTGTCAAAATCGGCCCGGCGAATACTGAAAAGACGAAGGCGGCACACAAGATCAGGAGCCAGTGAATCACCTTTTCTTCAGAGATCAAATGCATGAAGTAGGCCGCCACCAGGCTGGCCTTCACCGTGGCCACAATAACTGCCAACGTGATCGCTTGACCCGTCGGCAAATCGAGATACGAGAGGGCAACCGTGACGATAGTCAGGACGCCCAGAGCAGCGAACACCATCAGGTACACCCTGACGTGCTGCTTTACATGTTCTGCATCGGACCCGCTCATGGCGATCTCCTACAGTAGATACAATACAGGAAAGAGAAAAATCCAAACAAGATCTACGAAGTGCCAGTAGAGGCCAGAGATCTCGATCCGGCCTTCGAATCGCACGCGGTCGGTCTTCCACGTTTTCGCCCCGAACAGCAACAGCCACAGATTCACCAGCACACCGAGGAAGATATGTAACGCGTGCAGCCCGGTCAGCGTGAAGTACAGCGCGAAGTAAGTGGACGGATTGGTGGCCTCGGGCCAGCCGACGCTTGGGTAAATGTGGTGATCAAATTTTGCGTTGTACTCAAAGCCCTTCACGACCAGGAATAAAGTTCCCAGACCAATCGTGATTCCAAGGTACATCTTGAACGCGTCGAACTTGTCCATCTTTAGCGAGGCCCACGACATCACCATGGTCACGCTCGAGGTGATGAGGATCAGGGTGTTGACCGTGCCGATCGGCACACTCAATCCCGCTTCGACACCCGTGGGCCAATACTCGGCTGGTGAACTCACGCGGAGCAGCACATAGGAAGAGAAGAGTGCACCGAACAGCATGATCTCGGACGACAGGAAGATCCAAATTCCGAGTTTGCCACTGGTGACGCCCGTCATCGGATGCGGTTCAAGCTGATAGGGAAGTTCGATAGCCGATGACACGATCTACACCTCCTGCTTTATGTGCTGCGGAGAGAAATCACTCGCTGCGCCGGGTACGCTGTATTCATAGGGATCGCTGTAGACCATGGGAGGCTCGAGAAAGTTTCCGTGCGGAGGCGGTGTCGGTGTCGCCCATTCGAGCGTTGTGGCCCGCCACGGATTGTCGTCGACGCGCTCTCCTTTTCGCATGCTCATGAAGAAGTTGATCACGAAGGGGATCTGAGCCAGGGCGAGGCACCATGCCGACCAGGAGCTCAGGACGGTCAGGTCGTGGGCCGCCTGACCAATCTCGTAGACGCGGGGATCGAACAACCGGCGACTGACTCCCGCCATGCCTTCGAAGAGCATGGGCATGAAGATGCCGTTCATGAACACCAGGGAACTCCAGAAATGGAGCTTCCCTAGCGTCTCGTTCAGCGCGCGACCGGTAACCTTGGGATACCAGTAATAGATGCCCGCGAACATCGCGAAGATGGTGCCGGGCGCGACAACATAGTGGAAGTGCCCGATCACGTAGTAGCTATCGTGCAGGTAGACATCCGGGGCGGCCAGACCCAATGGCAGTCCCGTGAGTCCGCCGATGCCGAACATGGGCAGGAACGCCAACGCGAAAAGCATGGGTACGTTGAATCGGATCGAGCCACCCCAAAGGCTCATCACCATGCAGGTGAGAATGATCACCGAAGGAATCGAGATGATCATCGTGGTGGCTTGGAAGAATGCACCCATCGTCGTACCCATGCCGGTCAAGTACATATGGTGGGCCCATACGAAGAAGGACAGGAAGAAGAGGAACAGGATCGAGTACACCATCGCTCTGTAGCCCCACAAAGGCTTCCGCGTGTTGTTGGCGATAACCTCGGCCACGATTCCCATTCCAGGCAAGATAAGGACGTACACCTCGGGATGGCCGAGGAACCAGAATAAATGCTGCCAGAGCAAGACAGCGCCTCCGCCGACCGCCGCGATCTGCTCGCCTCCGACCACCAACCCGCTGGGCAGAAAGAAGCTCGTTCCGGCCAGACGGTCCATCAGCTGCATGACGCCCGCAGCCTGGAGAGGAGGAAATGCCAGCACGAGCAAGAACGCGGTCACGAGCTGGGCCCAAACGAAGAAGGGCAGCCGAAAGAACGTGAGCCCGGGCGCGCGCAAATGAATGATCGTGACGATGAAGTTGAGTCCTCCCAAAAGCGACGAAGCGATCAGGAACAGCATGCCCACCAGCCAATACGTCTGTCCCGTCGTTGCGATCACGGATAGAGGGGCGTAGGACGTCCATCCCGAGCTGGCCGCGCCACCGGGCAAGAAGAAGCTCGCGAGCATTACGACACCGCCGATCACGAACGCCTGGTAGCTCGCCATGTTCAGTCTGGGAAAGGCCATGTCGGGGGCGCCGATCTGGAGCGGAACGACGTAATTCCCGAATGCTCCCACGGCAAGCGGCACGATCCCCATGAAGACCATGATGGTTCCGTGCATGGCGCCGAGTTGATTGTAAAACGTCGGCAGCATGGCGCCGCGATCCACCTGACCCTCGCCGAGCAGTCCCCCCACGATCGGGATGGCTTCCCCGGGATAGGCGAGCTGCCAACGCATCATCATCATCAGGCAGAAGCCAAAGAACAGGAACAACAAGGCGGTGATTCCGTACTGGATTCCAATCACCTTGTGATCAGTGGAAAACACGTACTTGCGTAGGAAGCTCAGTTCGGCGTGTGATTCGCTCATGCTCTGTGTCCTCTTGGCAGAACGGTTCGCTCTCTACGAATGATCAGTCCAACCCCAATAAGGCGTGTTCTTCATCCAGCCAAAGCTGGAAGTCCTCCTGAGATTCGATGGTGACCGTGGCTTTCATCTCATAGTGACCCAAGCCGCACAACTGAGCGCACCCCAGCTGAAACACGCCTCCGGATTTCGCCTCGAACCAGATCGGTATCTCCATCCCGGGGATCAGATCCTGGGTCACGCGCATGACGGGAATCTTGAAACTATGGATCACGTCCTTGGTCGTCAGACGCGCGATCACCGGCCTGCCGTATGGAAAGTGCAACCCCCGGACGGTGATGTCATCAATCCCGTTGTCGTCGTCGAAATCCAGACCCGCCGGATTGTCGTCGGCGTAAAACTCCACACCCGTCCTGCCAAATATTCCGTCTTGGCCGGGGTAGTGGAACAACCATTTGAACTGCTCGGCCACGACGCGTACAACCATTGCGTCCTGCTGCGGAAACGCGGTCTTGATCTTTGCCCAAGCCGGTCCGTCGATCGCGATCAGCAGAACTGCTTCTGCGGCAGCAACCCCCCCCACGATCCACTTGTAAAGCGTCCCGGAGATCGGTTCATAAACGGCTACGTGGTCCGGGCGCTCGCGAAAGCGCACCAGGCAGTACACGATGAAGCCCATCCAGCCGACGAAGAGAACGAGCATGAACCAGTGGAGCAAGTTGATCGTGGCATCGATCTCGCCACCGTGCACAGAGACGTTCGGCGGTAGCCACCATCCATATTCGGGCGCGTTCACAGGACCCCCCTTTGTTACTGGTTCAACTTGGTTGGACTGAGCTTCCCGGCTCCTATTTCTTGGCGAACGTGAAGTCGACCGTCTTGGCGTCGCTGTCACCGACGGTGACCGTTTGCTCTATCATGTCGTACTTTTCGTGCCACGCTTCGATCGTGTAGGTACCGGCACTAAGATTCGGCAGTTCGAACGAGCCCTCAGCTCCGGTGACCGCAAAGTAGGGATGTGGCACCACGGCAACATACGCGTTCATCCAAGGGTGGATGTCGCACTTGACCTTCATTGGCGGTTGGCTCTCATCCCGCCTCATTCTGACTGAAATGTCAGCGGCACCGGGAGGTTGGGATCGATTAAAGGACCTGTTGACCTTGCCAAATCCGTGGACGTTGTGGGCCGTGGGGTCGCTGGTCTTGATCGCGAGGGTTTGGCCGGTTCGCATACCCTGAACGTGTGGCGTGTACATGCAGCCAACCTGCTCGAGCATGGCGTCACCGCTGGGCATCGGGAACTCCCAGCCCTCTGCGCCGGACTTGATCCAGACGAAGACGTTGCGAAGAGTACCGTTTTCATTAACGATTACGGACTCGGGCTTTTGTCTCACGCCGCCGTGCATCTCCGCGCATTTCTCGTCCGCGCCCGCCATGTCGATGCCCCTGGATCGCGGTTGCTTCCCATCGAACTTAACGGTTCCAGAGATGCTTGCGGTGCCCATGGCTGGGTCCCACGGCTTGCCGTCTCCCGCTTGAGCAACGGCGGGGACCAAGATCACCAGGCAGGTTGCAATTCGAATCAGTCGATTTTCCACAAGGCTCCCAGTGTGCGCACCTGATTGGGTGGAGCGCAACAATTCGATGGTTGACGTGGGACGCAAAACGATTGACTTCAGCTTTCTGACTGCAACTTCAACGGTTCAAATTCAAACATCCCCTAGCTAGTGAGGCCGATCGCTCCGCAGGTCATACTGCACAGTTTTTGACTGATGACAGTGCAGCGTTTGGTTGCATGCGACGGGATGCACCTCCAAGCATGTTAGAGTGGCGGCGGTTCGCGAGTAGCAAACCTACAACGGTAACAACTGAGGCATGCAGCCCCGCCCTCCGATCAGGTCCATGCGCGTGACGGAGCGCTTGAGTGTAACTGCTCAGGCGAAGCGGTGACCTTGGGAGCCGTCCGGTGCGATTGGCCAGAAGTCCGTGCACGCACGAAAAATATCCCAGGCCTTCGCATGCATCCGCGAAGTGCCCAAGCTCCGCTCCAAACTCTGTAAGCCAATGCTCCGAGGTTCCCGCCCCGCCGCCTAGGAACGGGTTCGCGCCTCCGGGAGGAGTGCATGGCTGAAGGGAGCGGCTGGGCGAAAGCGCTGGGGGGTGTGCGCGGCGGGATCCTGAAGATCTCCCTCATCTTAGTTGTCGTCTATGTGCTGGCGTACCTGCTCCCGCGCGCCTTCGAGGCAGCGGACTACAGGAACTTTCCGGTAATCGGAAGCCGAGTTCTCGTGTGGTCGGTGGCGGAGGCCCACCTCATGTTCGCCGCATTTGTGCTGGGCGTGCCGATTTTCGTATTCATTGCCGAACTGCTTGGGGTGTACCTCAAGAACGATGAGTACGATGGGCTCGCCAAGGAGTTCATGCGCTTGTTGGCCATGAGCTACACGATTACCGCCATCCTCGGCGGAATTCTTCTGGTCGCATTGGTAACCCTCTACCCGAAATTCACGGCTCATATGGAGAAGGTATTCGAGCCCACGTGGGCGTTCTACGTGGCCGTCATCTTCTCCGAAGCCCTGTTTTCGTATCTCTACTTCTACAGTTGGGACCTGCTGCAAGGCTCGCGCAAGCATTGGCACCTGCTGATCGGCGTTGTGGTGAATGCGCTGGGGATCGGCATCCTGGTGATCACCAATGCCTGGACGGGCTACATGACCACGCCGGGCGGAGTCGAGGGAACCGACCTCGCCATTACGGTCACGAGCAGGATCGAAGCGTTCATGAACTACTCCTGGAACCCCCTGAACATCCATCGCCTGCTTGCGAATGTCTGTTTCGGCGGAGCCATCGTGGGCGCCTATGCGGGATTCCGCTTCTTGGCCGCGACCACCGATGAGGAGCGCGCCCGCTTCGATTGGATGGGATACATCGGCAGCTTCATCGCAGTCGCGGCCTTCATTCCACTGCCCTTTGCGGGCTACTACCTGGGCCGAGAAATCTACGCTTACAGTCAGCAGATGGGCGTGTCGATGATGGGCGGATCTTTCGCCCAGCTCTGGATTCTACAGGCCATTCTCATCGGTGCGCTCTTCCTCGCCATCAATCTCTACCTGTGGCTGGCCATGGCCCGCATTCCGGGTGGGGAGCGTTATAAAAAATTTCAAGCGCCGGTCTTGTTTGTACTCGCCACCGGCCTCGCGGTCTGGGCCACGCCGCACAGCATCATCGCCACTTTTGCAGAGATGAAGGCCATGGGCTCTGCTCACCACCCGAAGCTCGGTGTGCTCGGGGTCATGTCTGCGAAGAACACCGCGGTCAATCTGATGATCCTGGCCACGTTTGTGACCTTTATGTTGTATCGACGTGGCAACAAGTTGGCAAAGTCGTCCTTCGTCACGGTCGGCAATTCGATCCAGATCGTAGGTCTGCTGGCCGCTCTGGGTGTCATCGTCGGGATCGGGATCTATGGATACTTCGTCCCCGCCGCGGTGCGCGTCGGGCTCTCGGTCTACCAACCGCTGATGGTCGCGGCGTTCATGGCCTTGTTCCTGGCGCTCGAGGTTCCGATTTACCGCGGCTCGGAATCCCTGGGCGAAATCAAGTGGGGTCAGATCCCTCGGATATCACAGTACGTTTTGTTCTTTCTAGCCGTGACGTTTACATGGCTGATGGGATTGATGGGCTACATCCGATCGGGCATCCGACAGTTTTGGCACGTCTACCAGGTGATGAAAGATACGAGTGAGAACGCGTTCATTCCAAGTCACGGATTTGCGACGATGGTGATCTCGATCATCGTGCTGATTTTCTTCTTGTTCGTCTCGATGGTCTTCGCGCTGGCGATGCGTTCCGAATTGCAAGATCGAGAGCAGCAGTGAGAAAGGTCTTCCTTCGAATCGTGGGTTTCGTGCTCATGATCGATCTGTTCTATATGAGCATCGGCCGTTTGTACTTGACGCAATCCGAAGAGCATCCTCCACTCGAGCTGCAAATCACTGCGGACATCGATGTCGACACCCTGGTGGGAATGGGCGAGACCCTGGTCAAGAACAAGGGTGGCTGCCTGCTCTGCCACAAACTTGCGGAAGTGGGAAACACCCGCGGTCCAGACCTGCGCGGCATCGGGGGGCGCGCCGCGACACGCAAGCCCGGCATGAGCGCCGAGGCCTACCTGGTGGAGTCACTCATCAATCCAGGTGCGTTCGTCGTAGAGGGGTTCGCGACTCCGGGTGGTGAGAGCATCATGCCGGCCGCTGACCGCCCCCCCGCCGACATGAGCGCGACCGAACTCAAGGCCCTCGTGGCTTTTCTGCAGTCGCTGAGCGGTGAGGTCACGGTCCGGGTCACAGAACAAGACGTCACTTCCGCGGCAGCTCGCAAGCAAAAGAAGCCGGCGCCCACAAGTAGTCATCCCGGCTTTGCGCTGCTGACCGCCAAGGCCTGCGTGGCCTGCCACGATGTGACTGGAGATACGAGGCGGGTCGGACCTCCACTGACTCAGGTTGGAGAGCGGTTGTCCGCCGCGCTGATTCGTCAGTCGATCATCGACCCCGATGCGGTCATTGCGGTGGGATTCCAAAAGGGTTTGATGTTGAAGGACTTCGGCGAGACGTTACGTCCCGAGGAACTCGACCAGCTCGTCGCGTATCTGTCGGGAGAGGTTTCGCTGACCGAGCGTCTCGCCCACCCGGGAGTCCACCTGCTGTTTTTGATTCTGCTGTTCAACGGAGGAGTTCTCTGGGCGGCGCGAAAGGCCGAGTCTCTTGGGGATGACTCCGGCGCTGGTGAATCCCCTGGGACCAAGTCCCGCAGCGGTTGGCTTGTTGTTCTTGGTGCGGGCGTGCTGATTGGAGGCATTTACCTCGCACTCCAGGACCGAGACGCCGAGCCGTTGGCCGCTGAGCCATCGGCCGCCGAGCCGATCGATCCGACCCCACCCGCGAATCCGACGAGTGCCACGGTTGGCGTGACTCCCGAGACCCCGCTCGCCACAGCAGAGCCAGACGGGGCCGCGCTCTACAAGGTCACCTGTCCCGCCTGTCACGGACAGGACGCCAAGGGGATGCAGGGACTCGGCAAGGACATGACGACCAGTGAGTTCATCAAGAAGTTGAGTGATCAAGAGCTGGTCGAGTTCATTAAGAAGGGAAGGGCGCTCGACGACCCGCTGAATACCACCGGCGTCGCCATGCCCCCGAAAGGACTGAACGTGGCACTCAGCGACGATGACATTCTGGCGATCGTCAAGTTCATTCGCTCGCTGAGCGAGTAGCTGGCCGAGGACTTCAATGCGTAGATATACGTTCCAGCTGACGATACTAACCTGGCTCACGGTCTGGGCGGTGCTCAGGTTTGGTGTGCAGCCCCCTATCCCTGGTTCCGTGATGGGCCTCTATCTAGCGATCACGACGGTTGCGATTCTCGTATACCTGATTGCCGACCCGGAACGACTCGAATCATTCCTCGCCCCCATCGTCTCTTTGTTGAGAGAAGAGCGGCTCGCGGTTCCTCGAATCGCTGTCCTGTGGGCGCTGCCGCTATTGCTCGGTTGGATGACGTTCAGCGGTGTGCGACCACAATTCGACCCCCCCTTCGAAGCGCGCACGATCCATCCCGAGCCTCCGTCTTCTTTCAAACTACACGGCGACGACTTCGACGTTCTCACCGCGCGTCGTCCGCCCGAGATGGAAGTGAACGAAGAGAATCTCGCCGCGGGACGGCGCATCTACTTCCGCAACTGCATGTACTGCCACGGTGACTACTTGGATGGAAAGGGCCACTTCGCTGAGGCCCTCAATCCCCTGCCCGCCAACTTCCGAGACGGCGGAACGATCTCCCAACTCGAGGAGGGCTACGTGTACTGGCGCGTGGCGACTGGAGGACCCGGGCTCCCACAGGGGGCGACGCCTTGGAACTCTTCCATGCCCGTCTGGCAGGACTTCCTCAGTGAAGAAGAGATCTGGCAGGTCATCGCGTTTATCTACGACGCCTCGGGCTCGACCCCGCGCACCTGGGAGGAGCACTGATGGCGAATGCCCATGCGGACAGGGTGCTCTCGCGCGGGTGCCTGTTGTTGCTCACCGGATGGTTGCTACTGCCCGACATGGCCGCGGGACAAGATTTCGCTGCCAAGGGCTTCAACCTCGCGCCCCATACCGCGCGCGAAGCCAGCAAAGAGGATTTGGCGGCCGGTAAGGCACTCTACGAAGAGCACTGCTCCCAGTGTCACGGCGAAAAGGGCGACGGACAGGGAGTCGCGGCTGAACTCCTGAGTCCGCGCCCGCGCGACTTTCGGCGGGGCATCTACAAGATTCGGCGCACCACGCAGGGCGAATTGCCGGCCGATGAAGATCTGTTCCGAATCATCGGAAACGGGATGCCCGGGACTTCAATGCCCGAGTGGCGCGGCCGCCTGACGGACGCCGAGATCTGGCAGGTCGTGCACTACCTCAAGAGCTTTAGCCTGGACTTCGAGGACTACCCGGTGGAGCAGGTGTTCGAACTCAAGGGCAAGCCCGAAGCGACTCCTGAAAGTGTTGCTCGCGGTGCCGAAATTTACCAGAAGGCTGAGTGCGCAAAGTGTCACGGCAAACTCGGCCGGGGGGACGGTCCCTCGGCGGCCACCCTCGAAGACGAATGGGAGTTCCGCATTTTTCCGGCCGATATCACCGAGCCGTGGAACCTGCGCGGAGGCGGATCGGTAGAGGATTTCTTCCGCACCGTGACGACGGGTGTGAACGGAACGCCGATGCCCTCCTTTTCCGACGCTTGGGATGCCGAGGATTTGTGGCACCTCGCCAACTACCTCCATAGCCTCGGTCGCGAACCGAACTGGGGGGAGATTATTCGCGCGCCGAAGACCCAAGCCATCCCCGACGACCCCAACGACCCGGACTGGGACCAGGCTCCTGCGCTCGACATTCGGCTCGCTGGGCAGATCATCCAAGCCCCGCGTCTCTTCAACCCCTCGGTCCAAAGTCTCAGCGTCCAGGCGCTGTTCGACGAACGGGATTTGGCGCTCCGGCTGACTTGGACCGACAAGTTCGAAAACAACGGTCAGGACGAGAAACCTTCCGACCGGATTTCGGCGCTGTTTCCCGCCCGGGAGATGGAGGGGGGGAAGAAGCCGTATTTTCTGATGGGAGACCGCAGAAATCCCGTCGACTCCTGGCGTTGGAGTGCCGGCCAGGGGATCGAAACGTTTCTCGGGCGCGGCATGGACGATGTCGTGTCGCGAGCGTCGCCTGTTTCGGGTCACTCGACATACGGCGACGGCCAGTACCGCGTCGTCCTCCGCCGTAGCCTCGGAAGTAACCAGGATGACGAGGTCGATTTCGTCCCTGGCAAGATGATTCCCGTCGCCTTCAATGTGTGGGATGGCGAAACCGGGGAGGACGGAAAGCGGCGAGCGATTTCGCGCTGGTACTATCTTCTGCTCAAGCCCGAGACTCCGTGGACGACTTGGTTGTGGCCGTTCGTCGTTGTCGTGCTGGCCGCTGGAGGCGAGGTGTTCGGACTGCGTCGGCTAAGGCAACGCTGGGCCGCGGAGTCCGAGTCCTCCACAAGACCGGGAGCTGCAACGTCGTGATCGAAGCCGATTCACCTGCCCCATTAACCTGCATGGAACGGAGACACTGATGTACAAGAAAATCTACGTACCGGTTGACAACTCAGCACACTCGAACCTCGCGATCGAATCGGCCGTGCGCCTGGGCAAGGCCTTCGATGCTGCACTCGTCGGTTCTCACATCTATGCGGCCAGGATGCACGACTATCGTTTCAAGCAGATGGAGTATTCGCTTCCCGAAGAGTACCTCGAGGAAAACGAGCTCGAGCGGCAACGCAAAATTCATGACAGCTTGATCACCATGGGTCTCGAGCTGATCTCCGACAGCTACCTGGATGCCATGCAGAAGGAGTGTGCCGAAAAGGATCTGCCCTTCGAGGCCCGCATGATCGACGGGCAGCACCACGTCGAGATTCGCAAAGACCTCGCGCAGTCGGACTGTGATCTCCTTATTTTGGGCGCACTGGGCCTGGGCCGGCAGCGCGCCAGCCAAATCGGATCGGTGTGCGAACGCGTGGTGCGTTCTTGCCGCCAGGACGCCTGGATCGTCAGACACATCCCGGAGAAGGACGAGACGGAGCGCGACACGATCTTGGTGGGCATCGATGGCAGCCCCCAATCATTCGGGGCACTCAACACCGCGATCGCACTCGCCCGGGCATTCGACAAGCGCGTCGAACTGATCGGAGTCTACGACCCTTACCTTCACTACATGGTGTTCAACAGCCTGGTGGGGACCCTCACCGAAAGGGCGGCAAAGGTGTTCCGTTTTGAGGAACAAAACCAGCTCCACGAGGAAATCATCGACACGGGCCTAGCCCAGATCTACCAGTCGCACCTGGATGTCGCTGAGCAGATGGCGAGCGAGCAGGAGATGCCGGTCCGCAAGACGCTGCTCGACGGCAAGACCTTCCAAAAGATTCATGACCATGTGAGCAAGACCCAACCGTGGCTCCTGGTGATGGGTCGCATAGGATTGCACGGGGATCCAGAAGACACAGCTCTGGGGAGCAACTCTGAGAACTTGATGCGGCTGGTCGACTGCGACATTCTGCTGACGACCTCCGAAATGCGCCCGCGGCTCGACGTACGCGCCGAGCAGAGCATTCGCTGGAGCGAGCAGGCTGAAGAACGCATGACTCGCGTCCCCAAGCTGGTGGCGGGGATCGCACGCACCGCAATCTTGCGCCTGGCGCTCGAGCAGGGTCATAGCGTGATCACCAGCTCTCTACTCGACGAGGCCATGGAGCGCTTCATGCCCAAACGGGCTCCCATGGACAAGCTCGCCGAGGCAGTCGTTATCGGCCGTGCTCAGGACCAGTCGGTGAGTGTCTGCAAGAGTTGCGGCTTGACGGCCAGCCAGCCCGACCCCGAAGTGTGCACCGTATGCGGTGGCATCGAGTTCGACGTGCTGACGGCGGAGATGGTCGAGACGCTCGTAAAGAATGAGGGCGGAGTGATCGACGAGCAAAGCTATGACGGTCGCAGACTGAGCTGGACCCGGGAAGCGCGCAGCGCTTTGCTCGCGATTGATTCCGCCTATCTGCGCAGACGCACGAAGGCGCGTATTGAGAAGGCCATTCGCTTGCGCAAGCTCAAGACCATAACGCTCGAGTTCGCGCAGGAATTGATCGAGGAGGAGACCGGAACGCCTCTCGCCGCCGCCGCGCCCCAGCACCTGGATGACAACCGAACTTCGACGCAACCGAATGACGAGTTGGATTCGCCTGAAAAACGGCTGATCGCACGGGATGCCAAGGGCGTTCCCCTGATTTCCGCATTCGACTGGAGCGAAGACGCGGTGGAGCGAATCCTGCGCGTGCCGACCGGCTTCATGCGGGACCGAACCCAGTCGCGAATCGAGGAACTGGCCCTACAGGAGGGGAGTCAGCAGGTCGACCTCGCGCGGGTCGAGTCGGGGATCGACTTGGGGTTGCAGACGATGGCCGAACTGGTCGCTCAAGAGGGCGAAGAAACCGGCTCGAGTGTCGACGAGATGCCGAACGAACAGACCGAACTCGCAGCAAAGTGTCCCGCCATCGCGCGAACCGACACCAGTTCGAATCAGAACAGTCAAGCACAGCCACTCAACGAAGTGAGCGAGTTGACGGAACTTGCCGCCCTGAGAATGCTGGTCACACAGCCAAAGGAAAAAGGCCGAGACTAGACGCTTGGCCCTTCGCGGCCTACGCCGAATCGTCGAAGGGATACCATGCCGGCTTACCGCTTTTGCAGAACAGATGACATCCCGTTTCTGGCCGACGCTTTGAACGCGTGTTACGCCGTTCACTTTCCGGATCACAAGCTTCTCTCGATCGCCGACTTCAAAACTGAGATTCGCGAACTAAACGTGTGGGCCAGTAGCTGTATGGCGGCCTGGGAAGATGGAAAGCCAATTGCCGTCGTCACCGGGGCAAAGCGAGAACACGAAACCCTGGTCCATCGAATCGGAGTTCATCCCGATTTCCAGCGGCGGGGACACGCGCAGCACCTGCTCGAGTCGTTGAGCCACAAGCTCTCTGTCCTTGGTCCCGAGAAAATCGTCGCGGAAGTATCCGACGACCAGATTGGGGCAGGGGATCTCTTCGAGTCCGTTGGCTATCGCGCGGAGGGAACATATGCGGACTTCGTGCTGGCAGGTCCGCTTTCTCCCTCCGCAGAGTTGAGCGAGCTTGCGCAGATCGGACTGGACGATCTACAGCGCAGCGGCGCATGGGATTCGAGCGTGTTACGCAGCTGGGAGCGAGCGTTTGCAACCCTGCAGAACCGAAAAGATCAGCTCGAAGGACTCGCCATATCCTCGGACACACGGGTGTTGGCCTATGCGCTGTTTCGCGATATTCCAGAACTCGGTCGACGTGAAATCGTTGCACTGGGTGGACCCACCGGCGATCAGCAAGCCGACGCCAACGCCCGAGGTCTTTTCGACCGCTTGATTGGGGTCGTCAGTCAGTCGGGTAACCTTCGAGTGATGATTCCGAAAATCTCCTGCGAAGAGATTCCCTGGACCTTGCTCGAGTCAATGGGCTTCGAAAGGCAACGGACATACACTCGCTACGTGGAGTTCCCCGGCTCCCGGATGCATTGATCGCATCGGCACACGGGGAGCGACGCGTACGGCGCGGGACGCCGCAGAGAGGGCACGACATGAAGGGCTACTACGACATCGTGGGCGACGGGGGTTCGAACGTCTTGGAGCAAGTCGACGCGCAGCAACAGAGTCTCGACCGCAGCCTCGCCGAGGTTCAAAACGTGCTGGCAATCGGCTCGGGCAAAGGGGGCGTGGGAAAGAGCACCATGACGATGCAGTTGGCGTGCGCGCTGCGCGAGATGGGTTACGCCGTATCGATCTTGGACGCCGACCTCAATGGCCCCTGCCAGAGTCGCTTGGCGGGCTTGCGGGACCAGATGCTGATTCCGGGCGACAACGGGGCAAGCGTGCCCACTACGCGCAACGGGATTGGCGTGGTATCGATGGGCACGCTGATCCCCGAGCCATCCACACTCGACTTCGAGAGTGTCGCTCCGGGTTCGACGCACACCTGGCGGGCAACCAAGGAGTTCACAATTCTGCGGGAGCTATTGGCGGGCACGGATTGGGGAAAGCTCGACTTTCTGTTGGTCGATCTTCCTCCCGGCGTGGAACGGTTCGTTCAGTATGCCGAATTGTTGGGTCCGTCGGCCGTATTCGTACTGGTTACGATCCCCTCGGATATGTCGAAGGGGGTCGTCGCGCGTTCGATCGAAGCGCTTGGCCGCACATCCAACACGGTTCTGGGTTACATCGAGAACATGGATGGTTACTATTGCGTGGACTGCGGGCAGGTCAAGCCACTATTTCCCGTGCGGTCGTCGGTCGAATTGAATCTCCCGCAGCTGGGGAGCGTCCCGTTCGACCCCGAACTCGCGGCCCAGTGCGATGATGGCCACGTGCTCGCGGATACATCACTTTCGGCTTCGTGGAACCTTGTGCAGCGAACTGCTCTGGAAATCTGTGAACGCATCACCGAGCTTGCCAGTTGTGAGGAGACAAGATGAAGTTTCTCTGCGTGTCTTGCGATGAAGCCATGAAGCTGATGGAAGTCGCTCCCCCAGAACGAGGCTCACTGTCAGTCGTGTACCGCTGTCCCAAGTGTGCCCACGAATTTGCCATGCTGACCAATCCCTTCGAGACACAAGTCGTAGGCTCGCTAGGCGTCGACATCGGCGCCGAATCCGAAGGAACGGATGGCGAGTCCCGATGCCCCTTTTCGAGCATGGTGCAGGAAGCGGGGGTTGTGGCGGAAGACTCGAGTCCCAAACTCGAATGGAGTCCTGAGGCAAGCTCGCGGTTGGACAACATGCCCGAGTTCGCTCGCCCCTTGGCGAAGGCCGGGATCGAAAAGTTCGCGCGAGAACACGGTTTGGGACAGGTTGATTTGCAGGTGCTCGATCGAGCCAGAGATTTTCTCGGGATGTAATCGAGTGCGAAACGTCAGTCCGATTCTTTTCTTCGCTGAAACGCCTGCTTCAGAAATGGCGCCGCTTTGCCGCGCAACTTGGTTCGCTGGTCTCCCGCCAGGGCTTCCTCCATCACCGTCAAGGTGACGACGGGTGCTCCATGGCGGCGCGCATAGGTTTCCACCCCCAGCTTGACCTTGTCGCGGATGAACGCCAAGGGGATGCGCTCGAGTCGGACCTGGGCTTCTGCGTTCCAGAGAATTTCATCTTGTCGCAACGGTTGCCCGGTCGGCTGGTAGCGACAGGCCGGGTCCTCTTGTAAATAATCGCCAAAGGCCGCATAGGCGCGGCAACGGCAGCCTCCACAGAGTTCGTTGAATTCACACGCGCCGCAGCGTCCCTTGAGCTGACCCACGTCACGCAGCTCTCGAAGCACCGGCGACGTTCGCCAGATCTCACCAAAACTCTGTTCGCGCACGTTGCCGGCAACGACGTCCATATAGGGACACGGAGTGACATCTCCCTGGGGCGTGATGCGGCAATACTCGGTGCCCGCCATGCATCCGCCGCTCTCCAAGCCGCCCAATCCTCGCTCATGGGCAATCTGCTTGAACTGTGGCGCGCACTTGGAACGCACCAGCATGGGACGCTGTTCTTCCTGCCAGCCGACCAGATTCGAAAGCATGTTCTCGGTGCGCTCCGGAGAAAGATCGTTCAATTGCTGGCCACGGCCGGTTTGCACCAAGAAATACAAATTGAACGACCATGCTCCCTTTTTTCGCGCAAACTCGAGCAGCTCGTGAATCTCGGCGTAGTTCATGTCCATCACGGTTGTCTGAACCAGCACTTGAAGTCCATTGGCTCGGCAGATGTCCAGTGCACGCACCGAATACTCCCACGCGTTGGGCCCGCCGCGGAATTGGTCGTGTTTCTCTGGATCGATCGAATCGATGCTGATCGCTACGCCTTGCACTCCGCACTCGATCATCTTCTGGACCGAGCCTTCGTTGACCAGAACGCCGTTGGTACCCATCACCACCCAGATCCCCAAACTCGATGCGTGTTGAGCGATTTCAAATATGTCCCTGCGCAGCAAGGGCTCGCCGCCGGTGAGAATCAGCATTTCTGTTCCGAGTGATTTCAGCTCATCGATCAGCCCCAGACACTCGTCCGTCGTAAGTTCGTTGTCCGCTTTCCGACCGCCGTCCATGTAGCAGTGTGGACAACGCAGATTGCACGCTTTGGTCAGGTTCCAGGAAACCAGCGAGGGGATGTGTTCAGTTCGAGTCGCCAACGATGGCTTCCTCCCAGTGTCAACACATTCGTGTTTGAAACGCTCTATCCGGCACCGATGCTGCTTGTCGGGGACTCGCTCGGCGAAGATGGGCCTAGCGGGTGCTGATGAAGCTCGATTTTCATCGCGACTTCTTCAGCCGACTCCACACACGCGGGCAGGCCATAGGCGCCGAATCCACTCCCCACTACGTGTAGGCCACCCACTTCGCCGACTCTGCGTTGCAGATCTGCGACCCGTGTCAGATGGCCGATATCGAACTGTGGCATAGATTGTCGGAAGCGACTCACCATGCTCGTTAGGGGCAAAGCCCTTGCCCCCACAAGCTGGGTGAGGTCGTGGTGAGATCGCAGGGTCAGTGTTGCGTCGTCCAAGTCCAGGGCGTCAGGATCTAGGGCGCCGCCCTGAAAGGTGCGCACAACCACATGTTCACTGGGGGCTCGATCCGGAAATTTTTCGCTCGCGAAACTTGCCGCCAGAATCCGAAACGGTTCATCGCGTGGCACAAAGAAGCCAAAGTCGCTGGGTAGATGGCATAAGTCGCTGCGGCGGTAGACCATGTTGACGGTGACGCACGAGGTGAAGCGGAGTTCTTTGAATGTCCTGGCAACTTCAGGGATTGTGTCTCTGAGGAGATCGTGACCGCGGGGTGCGGGACAGGCCAGAACCACCTCGCGCGCCGTCCAGATTCCCGAAGTCGTTTCGATCTGCCAGCGCTTCTGTTTGCGCTCTGGTTTGATCGCCTTGACCGCGCATCCAAGCTGTATCCACGATGGCGGGATCTCTTCGGCCAGACGACCGATCAGCGAACCGAGCCCGCGTTTCAGTGTCAGTTGCGCTGGCGCGGGTGGGCCCGACTCGCCTGCCGTACCGGAAGTAGAGTTCGCGTTGGCGCGAAGGCCTCGTAAGACGCTGCCGTGTCGATGTTCGAGCTCGACGAAGGGCCCGAGCGCGCGCCGGGCGCTGAGCTCCGCTGCATCCGCAACGAAGAGGCCGCCCAACAGCGGTTCGGCGACACGGTCGAAGGCCTCCTGGCCAAACCGTCGCACGACGAAACTTTTTACCGACTCGTCCGGGATCGATTGATTGTCCACCGCGCGCGAAACTTGGCGAGGGATCCAGGGCTCCAACAGAAGTCGCAGCTTGCCCCGAAAGGAGAAGAGCGGGGACCGCAGCAGAGGCCATGTCTGGGTTGGGGCGATCATGCGAAATCCCGCGGGCAGGGGATGGAGACGTTGATCGCGCACCAGCGAGAAGGTCGAGTTGGATACCGGAGCAATCAGATCGTCGCCGAGTCCGAGCTCTCGGCATAGAACGAACGCGGATTCCTTTGCCGTCAGCATCGAGTCGGGACCGGTTTCGAGGAGCCAGTTTCCACGCGTTTCAGTCTGCACGAGGCCGCCAAGGCGATCGCTGGCCTCGAATAGATGCACCGCCGCACGGCGGCGCCGCGAATCACTTCGCTTCGCCAGTCGATAGGCGGTCACGAGTCCTGAGATTCCACCGCCGATAATCGCCACGTCCAGGTCAGGGGTGACGCGCCGCCTATTTCCCTTCGCAGGGTTCGATTCGACCGCTGACATTACACGCAAAACCTCGAAGCGGTCCTACACGTTCGCAGTGTCGCCGCTGAAATGATGATATCGACTTGACGCGACGGGCGCCGCCGGCTGGAGCAACTATCGTTCGAGGCGGTCTTTGTTAAAGGAACGGCGATTGACATCGGGACTCCGCGGTTCCGATCGCGGAAACGAATCAGACAGCTAGATCGATCAGCATCGCAAAGCAGAGCGAGAACAGATAGACGAGGGAGACCTGGAACATCCTCTGCGCCGCCTGATCGGTTCGATGCCTGGCCAATCGGATTGAGGAAATCACGAACCACGCGTTCATGCCGACGGCTACGGTCATGTACACATAACCAAGCGGTCCCAAAAGCCCGGGCGCCAGGGTTACGGGCACAAGTCCGAGGGTGCATGCGAGAATCCATCGTCGCGTTCGCTCGTCCCCGATGACGTTGGGGAGCATCGGGATGCCCGCCGCCTCGTAGTCAGCCTTGCGATAGAGCGCGATCGCCCAGACGTGCGGGGGCTGCCAAAAGAACACGATGGCGAAGAGCATGAGTCCAGGCATTCCGAGGCTGCCGTTCACCGCGACGTCTGCGATCAGTGGAGCCGCGGCCCCGGCGGCGCCTCCCACGACCGCGTTCCATGCCGTGCGGGGCTTCAGCCAAATCGTATAGACATACACGTAGTAGAGGATGCTCGCGACCGCGACGCCCGCGGTTGCGAGGTCGGCGACGACCCACAAGAGAACCGTCGATGCGATTCCAAGCAACCATCCAAATATGAGAGCCGAATGCGGCGCCAGCTTTCCGCTCGGAAGCGGACGCAAACGCGTTCGTTCCATGAGCTTATCGGTCTCACGTTCGACGTAGGCATTGAGCGTGTTCGCCGCTGCCGCCGCGAGCGCGATGCCGACCAGGGTGGGGAGCGCAAACGACAGCATTGGCCAGCCACCTGCTGCCATTCCCATCACGGGAAGGCTGGTGAACAACACCAGCGGGAGTAGCCGCGGCTTCGTGAGATCCACGTAGTCGCGAACTTGTCCTCTAGCGTGAAGGGACGTTGTGTCTGCCATGCTTCCCTCCACTGTCTGCGATCCATTGTGGGCTAGCGGGAGTCTCCACGATGCCGCAAGCGGATCTCTGCGGTCAAGCGCAATCCTCACTTGTAATTCGCGATTCCGGGTGCGACCTGGATTGAGTGACACGCCCGGAGGAATTCGCCAATAGACTTCGGATCTGATCGATGGCGACCCGAAGCTCGGCAGCGACACCGACTGTCAGGTTCGAATCCGGCTTCCGCGTTTTCGAGACCTGTGACACTCTCTTTGAAGCTTCTCGCAGGACTCGTATAGACACGCTTTGCCAAGTTGTCGGACCTCAGAACGCACACAGAGCGCCACGCACGCACCTCAACAGTTTCCTAAACCTCGGGGGCGCCAATTGCTCCAGGTCTGTCCCAGCTCCAACTCGAAAGCGGGCAGTTTCACCGGGACGCACAGTGACACGATCGGTGTACCCAACGCATTGTGAAGCATCAGGCATCGAGACTCCCGCGCCGATCGGTCGGCAACGACTCAGTCCAGCGTGATGGGTAGAGATTGAAGCCGTCGAATCATGAGGCTTGGCTTGTGGCGCAGCGTATTTGCCTCGACAGCGAGCGTCGCGTGTTCGGTTGCACGAACGAGTGCGTCAACTGCGACCCGTGTCTCCATGCGGGCTAGTGCGGCGCCCAGGCAAAAGTGTTTGCCCAGTCCGAAGCCGACGTGGGCTTTGATGTTCGGTCGATCGACCACGAAGCGGTCCGGCTCGGGAAACTCCGCTTCGTCTCGGTTGGCCGACCCCCAGAGAAGCGAGACAGTGCTGCCTTCCGGCAGTCGTACACCCGCGAGTTCAGTGTCTCGGGTGGTTCGACGGAGGTTGCCCGTCGCTGGGCCATCGAGCCGCACCACCTCCTCGATGAAGGCGGCGATCGACTCGGGGGCTTCGCGCAGGTTCGCCCAGGCACCGGGGGTCTGGGCGGCGTGGTGGACCGTGGCGCCAATCAAACCAACGGTCGTGTGTGGTTGTGAAGCGCGTTGCCTAGAGCCACTTAAAGAAACGGAGTACCAGAATCTCGGCGAGGATCAGCAGGAACGTTCCCGCGCACAGCAGCGCAAACGCGAAACTGCTGTCTCCGCCGGGAATTCCACTGATGTTTGCGCCCATCAATCCCGCGATGAGGCTCGGCGGCAGCAAGACGCCGGTGATGATCGCGATCCGGTACATCGCGACGCGAGCTGCCTCTGATTCGAGGCTCGTGAGTTCGTCCTGGATGATCGCAGCGTGCTCACGGACCCAGTCGAGATCCTCGATCGTATGGTTGATTCGTTCGACGAGTTCGCGCAAACGCACGTCTTGTCGAGAAGTCTTCCAGCTCAGGTTTTCTAACCGCAACCGGGTGAGGGCGTCACGCTGAGGGGCTAGGTAGCGCCGCAACCGGATCGTGCGGCTTCGGATCGACGACAGGGTCTCGCGAATCTCGTTCAGGCGGTTGGGATCCAGCTCGAGCTCCAGCTGATCAACTTCGCTTTCGAGATGATCGACGACTGGATCCATCCGTTCGATCATGGTGTCTGCGAGCTCGAGCAGCAGGTCCCCACTACTCGTGGGTCCATGTCCAAGCGCGAGTTGGTTGCGGACGTTGGTGACCCTGCGCAATTTTCGATGGCGCAAGTCGATGACTCGATTTCCTTCGACCCACAGACGCAGCGAGACCATGTCCTCGAGCTTTGTACCCGCGTTCAGATTGACCCCGCGCAGTACGATCATCGCGCTGTCATTGGCGACCAGGGTGCGCGGTCGCACCTCGTCGTCGAGCAGCGCGTCACAGATGGCTGCGGGGATTCCGCATTCGTCTCGCAGCCAGACGCGACCTCGCTTGGAGGAACGGGCGACATGAATCCAGAGAAGGCCGTCGTCGGGCTGCCACTGCCCGATCGCCTGTTGTTCGAGTTTACGGTAACCGCCCCGACCGTCGAGCAGATACCCGGTGATGAACTCCTCGGCGCGAGCTGCGTCGGTCATGGATCCCTCACGATGCCTATGTGTTCTCGATACGGGTCCGTCGCCTATAGCCAAACGAAGCTCGCCCAGGTTATGCGGCGCCTGTTTCCCGGGCGGGTCTGGTGGGGGGCGCCGGATCGAGGGTCAACAGCTAGGCACGGTTGCTTTCGAGGACGTGGATGCCGCAGGCCGAGGCCAGGCCGATCACGTGGGCGAGGCCGACCTTCGCGCCTTCGATCTGACGAGGTCCGGCCTCACCGCGCAGGTGGTGGCAGACCTCCCACACATTGGCGATGCCCGTAGCCGCGATCGGATGTCCCTTCGACTGCAGCCCCCCCGAAACGTTCACCGGCATCGCGCCCGTGCGCCAGGTCGCCCCGGACTTGAAGAAGTCGACTGCGTTGCCTTCTTCGCAAAGCATCAGGTTGTCGTAGTGGACCAGCTCCGCCGTGGCGAAGCAGTCGTGAAGCTCGACCAAGTCCAGGTCTTCCGGCCCGACACCCGCCTGCTCGTAGGCCTGCTTGGCGGCGGCGCGCGTCAGTGTGTTCACGTTCGGCAGCACCTGGCACGCCTCTTCGTAGGGGTCGCTCGTCAAGATCGACGCCGAGACCTTGACCGCCCGGCGCTGCTGCTCCAGGGAGAGTGTTTTGAGCTTGGATCCGCTCACCAGGACTGCCGCTGCGGCACCGTCGCAGTTTGCCGAGCACATGGGGCGCGTGTTTGGGTAGGCGATCATGATGTCGCCCATGATCTCTTCGAGAGTCATCTCTTTGCTGTAGGCCGCCAAGGGATTCAGCGTGGAGTGGGAGTGGTTCTTCCTCGAAATTTCTGCGAATAGCTCGAAGTTGGCACCGCCGTATTTGTGCCCGTACTCCATGCCGATCTGGGCGAAGACGCCGGGCATGATGTCCGTGCCGATGCGCCCATCGACGCCGGCGACGGC
>DUBZ01000050.1 GCA_012960035.1 Myxococcales bacterium
TTTGAAGGAACTGACAGACAAAGTCGATGTCTGTGTGCTCATGCATATCATTCATAGTTGGGATGATGCGACAGCCATCGATCTACTGCGTCGTTGTGCGAGCGTTGTCGGAGCCGAAGGAACGATCCTAATTATCGAGGGTCTACTTGTTCCGGGTGCCCGGCGGGACCTGACGAACCTTCTCGACCTCGAAATGCTCGTCCTCTGCGGTCCCGGACACGAACGCCGAAAGCCAGAAATGCGACGCCTGATCGCAGCCGCCGATTTACGGCTCGAGAGCGCCGTCCCGCTCATCGGCGGCGCACGACTCCTCGTCACCAGGCCCAAAGCCTGAGCTGAGTTCTCTTCCTTCGATCAACGCTGGATTCCCTAACGACCGTCTTCGGGGAACATCCTGAGATGGTATTTCTCTCTCGAGACTCAGCTATCCATTCGAGGCTCTAAACGATGTACAACCAGTCAGGTGGACTGCACTCGACCGAATGATCGACCTCGCCGCGAACCTCGTCACTTGATTAAGTGCTCTCGGCTGCGAAGAGTCTGCTCAAGTGATGGGCCTCTGTGAATCAATCGGGCGAGGACATCTTCTGAACGAGTCCTTCGGAGTGCAAGAGCGTCAGTGTGGCGGAGGTGAACAATTCACTCGCGTCACGGACTTCGCAATGAAAATGGCTGAGTACATCATTGCCGCGATCGCGATCGGCGCGAACGATGAGTTCGTCTCCGACCGCTTTCGCCGAACCAAATGCGCTGAATTTGCGAATGGCGACGATCATGCCAACCCGCATTCCTCGGCCATCAAGATACGCCTCATAGCCAACGCAAGTAGCCACCGCCTGTGCCATGTGCTCAAGGGTGAGGGGAGCCGCGAGTAGGCCGTCTTCGACGAAACGCTCGCCGTTTCGAACGACGAACGCACATTCGACTCGACCCGGCGTCCAAACGAGTACCCGATCGAGGAGCACCATTGGCTCTTGATGGGGCACGAGTACGGAGATGGGCGGAAAGTCGGTCATGCATTCGACCTTTTCACTCGGACTGAATAGCCCCGGCCCGGACCCCGATCGAGTCTCACGACACCTTCGGCACCAGAATGAACCGCCACGACGAGATCCAATAGGCCGATGTTGGGATTGCCATCGACTAGGGAACTGCTCTTCCGCGGACTGGGCGTCGACGCTGCGATCCCAAGGTCCGAAAGACAGAGATTTCCCGCCGGCGAACGGCTCATCGGACCGAGTATGATTGCAGCCGCGAGCATGGACCACCCCACGCCCTTCGGCATGAGATCTGGGGGAGGTGCCTCATCGCCGCAACACACCACGACGCAATCTCCGCGATCGCGGACGAGTCCGATGCCTTCGAGCAACGCCATCGCCGGCGTATCGTAGTCTGCGCCGACGGCCGTCGTCATCCCACGGTTGGCGGTGGCAATCGAGATGATGCCCGAAGCCGCGTTATGCACACTCGTCGCGAACTTCATGGGCGACAGACTCGCTGTCTCGCTCCACATTTGATCGAGCAGTCCGACCATCGTGGAGGCCTCACCAATGGCCGAGCCAAAAACCGATGCGATTGTGGCGGCATCAAGTGACGTTCCGCCGATCGCCTCGAAAAACGCATCGGCGAAGGCCCTCGTCAGCGGGCTTGTTCGGCGACGCTGTCGAGATGGGATCATCTCGCCGGTCGGCGCCTCATGATCGTCGCTTCGCGCGGACTCCGCCCACCCTTCAAGACCCGCGAATCCGGGGACGAAGGCGCCGCACCCCAACACCACAACTTCATCGCTCACCGTGGCGCCCCGATCACGACACTGATGTTGTTCCCACCAAATGCAAAGGAGTTGCTGAGGACTCGATCCACCCGACCGTCGAGTCGCGTTTCGTTCACCCGGATCGCGATCTTCTCATCGATGGGTCCCGCGCGCAGCGACGCCGGAATCCAACCTTCCATGATCGACATCACCGACAGCACGGCCTCCGTTGCGCCGGCAGCACCGAGCAGATGTCCGGTGTAACTCTTCGTTGAAACGACGGGCACCTCGAGTCCCAGGATGGCCTCGATGGCCGCGGACTCGGCCAGATCATTGAGTCGCGTTCCAGTCCCGTGCGCATTGACATGATCGACGGACTCAGCCGAACAACCCGCCTCTTCCAGCGCGCGTTCCATGGCAAGGCGTGCGCCCAGGCCTTCGGGATGTGGCGCCGAGATATGATAGGCGTCGGAGCTTTCACCGACGCCCTCGAGCATCGCAATCGGTTCCCCGCTTTTTTCGATGAGTAGAAACGCGCCCCCTTCGCCGACATTGAGGCCGTCGCGCTCCGCACTGAAGGGCCGGCAAGCACCCTTCGACAAGGCATCCAGAGATCGGAATCCGTGAAGCGTCATACTGCAGAGCGTGTCAATGCCACCCACAATGGCGGCGTCGATGATGCCTGCCGCGATGAGCCTCCGAGCACTGGCCAAGGGTTTCGCGCTTGAAGTGCAAGCGGTCGACACCATCCAGGCCGGTCCGATCGCCCCGGAAAGAGAACTGACGACATGCAGAATGGATCCAAACGTGTGTTGACGAAAAAGATCATACTCAGCGGGAAAGGAGCCCGATGAGAGAAAGGTGCGATACGCATTCTCCGTCGTATCGGCCCCGCCCGTACTGGTTCCGAGTAGGACCGCGATACGCTCGGGCCGCCATCGTGATCGGAGCTGATCGAGTTTTGCGCCCAGCTCCGACAAAAGAAGTGATGCAATCTGCGTTGTCCGAGTGGTCCAGGCCTCGAGTTCCGGAGGAAGCGTCGGCAGCTCGAAGTCGACTGCACCAACGACAGACTCGAATGGAAGCGGGATCGGCGACGGACCTAATCCCGATCGACCCTCGAAAAGCGACTGACGGACCTTCTGGCAGTTCGATCCAGTCGAATTACATATCGCGATACCCGTAATGGGATAGCTTGGACTAGGCATGGCCTCAGCTCTCCTGCCGGCTTCGAAGGGCTGAAGCCTGTCGATTCGATTCGGCGCTGGTGCGGATCGAGTGACGACGCGACTGCAGGAGTATGTCCTGGAAATCATTGTCCTTTCGGAAAACATCTCCGGCCAGAACACTCGTCACGCCGGCTCGAAGTCGACCCTCCTCCGGCGCGCCGAAAATCAGGTGATCTACGAAGCGATAGACCAAGGCCTCGAACGTGTCGTACCCGCGCTTCATCGATTCCTCGACCGACGTCATCAGCCGCGGGTCCGCCTCGGTTCCAGCCTCAAGCGCAGCGGCTAGGGGTTCGGCGACCGCGAGCCCACGAGCGATCGCCAAAGAGACTCCCGACGAGAAAATTGGATCGATAAAGCAGGCGGAATCGCCGACACACGTATACCGAGCCCCCGACGAGGCCGTATTTTCGAAGCTGAAGTTCCCAATCATTTTGGTCGCCCCGCGAGTGGTCCCCTCAAGCAATCGCGTAAAAAGCAGGCTCGTCTCGAGGTACTCGTCGAGTCTCGCAGGACGCAACCCGGATAACCGACTGACGAGCCCAACACTGAGTCGATCCTGTGTCAGCGGGATGGCCCAGAGCCAGCCATCGGGGATGATTACGATTCGGATGTCGTTCCCCGGAGAGAATTCGGCTCGCGCGGCTTCGCCCAGGCCGGAGAAATGAGTGAAGATGGCAGCCTTGCCGAAACGATCGAAGCTTCTCGAGGAGCCCAGCTGGCGCGCGAGTAGTCGATCGAGGCCCGTCGCGTCCACAAAATATCGGGCAATTTGATCGCCGTGATTCGTGCGGACGCGAACCCGGTCTTCCTGACACTCCACATCAAGAACCTGAATGCCGTGCCGAACGTCAGCCCCCACATCGACGGCTCGATCGCGCAGGATCGTGTCGAACCTTGCACGATCGACCTGCCATGCATAACGCTGAGGTCCTGGCAGCGCCCCGGAGAAATCGAACGACTGCCGGCGACCGGTCTCTTCGCAGACGAATTGCGCGCCACGCTTGTACAGAAAGACGTTCGGGTCTGGCTTGATTCCGAGTTTCGTCACAAGCTGTTCCGCAGAAGGCAGCAACGATTCACCAATATGAAAACGCGGGAATTCGTCTCGCTCCAACACCAGGACCCGCACGCCCGCCTTGGCCAGCGGAATCGCGGTCGCGGTCCCACCTGGCCCCGCGCCCGCCACGATCACATCCCATTTCACAGCGCCCGACGATCCCGTCACTCGATTCCCTCTGCCCCAACATTTGCTTCCACCGCCACATCTCGTTTTCGAGGCACCCCGATGACGGCTTCACACTCGCGTCGAGAACTGAACCATCGGCCACTTGAAATGTCCGGCGCTTCTGCAAACCCTAGCGTGCAGAACACGATCAATCGCCTCAATCACCCGCGCCCTCTCGCAATCGAATTCTCGATCGTCTGCCCAGCGAGTCACGCCTCGCGCGGAGGGAAAAAGAAT
Organism: Myxococcales bacterium; assembly: GCA_012960035.1. Classification (GTDB taxonomy): domain Bacteria; phylum Myxococcota_A; class UBA9160; order UBA9160; family UBA4427; genus DUBZ01. The sequence continues at coordinate 4,448 of DUBZ01000050.1, forward strand.
TTCATCAAGGGATCAGCGAAGCCCCCAACATAACGCCGAAATCGCCAATGCCTATACAGATACTCCGCGGCGAAGAGCCCCCCGATAAGCCCATACGAGATCAGTCCCGTGAAAAGCGCCCAGGCCCGCGCATCTCCCGC
>DUBZ01000051.1:0-538 GCA_012960035.1 Myxococcales bacterium
CGCGCTTCGATGGAAGCTGCAGTCAAGAGCTTCTCGCCGGACGCGTTGGTGATCACGTCACCTTTGCGCAACCCGATCTTCGACCCGGGCCCGAAAGCCTTCGCTTTGTCGACGCGGAACTGTCCGAGTTCGATCACGGTAACGTCGAGCCCCGCCTTGGCGAGTCTAACCGTTGCGGGAACCCAATCGATGACTTTTCGCGCTTGGGTCGCTCCACCCTCCAGGGAAGCGACGACCTTCTCGCGCTCTTCGGCAGATAAAGGAACGAGCGACATGCGGCTGTGGACGTAGTCGATGCGCACGTGGAAGCGGTTCAAGAACGAAGCGGCGAGCACGGCTTCGTCACGCCCTGCGTTGTTCGTGTGCCGCCAACCCGATCCGTCCGCGAGCGTAACCTTCAATTCGCTCGGGCCGACTTCGCGGTCGCCAATCCGAACCGAATCGACTTCGGTCACGAGCGCCCGATCGGCCCCGATCGCATTGCTGCCCTCAACGATGTCCCCTTCTTCGTGCGAGATGCCAAGTCGAACCGCCGTTT
>DUBZ01000051.1:548-4470 GCA_012960035.1 Myxococcales bacterium
GCGTTGGGACCCTTCGCCCGTGATTCCGAGCGATTTGTCATTCGGCTACTTATCGGCGGAACGAAAAAGCCCCGTTAAAATCCCTATCCTCTCTTCGTGCGAGATGCCAAGTCGAACCGCCGTTTTTTCCGACAACTCGAGGTCGAAAGGCGCGCCCGTGTCGACCAGAAACGAAGCTTTGCCATTGCCAAGGTTCAAGACGACGTAGGGTCGACGACCGACAATCTGAACCGGCACGACGATCTCGCCCGCGTGCGCGGGTTCCTTCGGGACGGGATGCTTGCGTGGATCAAGAAAGCGTACGCGTCGCGCCACGTAGTCGAACTCGACGGTGTACTTCTCCAGAACGTTTCCACCGAGCACGCCGATCTCCCAGCCGCTACGCGCCCCGGTGTCAGAAGAGCTTGTGTCTACGTAGAACTGAACATCTCGTCCAAGCGCCGACTTTCGTCGATACGGCGAATTCTTGGTCCGCCGAACGGAGACGCCCACTTGCTTTGCGAACCCCGGCGTCAAAACCGAAAAGCTCGCACCTGTATCGATCATCAGTGGCAACGCTCGATGCCCCTCCGCCGCCATGTCGAGCACGATGTGCTCGGGGTTCACGTCCACGCCTTCCGTGGAATCCAAGAATGGAAGGTCAGCGTATACGCCGTCGGGGGGAGGCTTGGCGCAGGCCGTGAAGGTCGTGAAGAGCACAACGACGACGGCGGCGGCGCGAATCATAGGTGGCCTCGTTCTGGGAATCGAGATAAGCGTAGACGCTACGCAATACTGATGGCAGGTCAACCGCGGTGACTGGCAATCGAGCAGCAGCGCCTTGGGGACGTGAGCCATCGACGTGAACTACCGGTCACGCTGTGGGGGTTGGAGCGGGTGCAAGTGCGAAATATCGAACTCGCTCGCCCCCGTTCAACCGCGCGCGAATCGCCTCAAGGCAGTACGAAACCATGACGATGACCATCGTGTTGGGGATAGGGATTTTAACGGGGCTTTTTAATTCCGCCGATAAGTAACCGAATGACAAATCGCTCGGAATCACGGGCGAAGGGTCCAACGCGGGGAGGCTGAGTCGCGGCGCCTCATCCGAACTCGGTCAGTGCTGTTCAGCTTGCTCCAGGACATGGCCCAAGGATTGCATTATCACTTCACAACGCTGATTCAACAACGCAAGGAGCAGACGAATCGTGTTGATGGGACATCCTCTCGAATTCAAATCGCCTGCCCGAAGTGCAGACGGCCGTTTGTGGCCGTATCGCGGGAAAGTGATAGAGTCCCGTAAATTTGCTAACAACCAAGCGACAAGTACTACTTTAGACGGCCGGCTCGTTTCCTGGAGTCGTTGCAACTTCCGCTGCGTTTCGGTTCTGGCTTGCGTCCTCTTTTCGAGCGGCTGCACGTTGAATCCTCCGCTCGCAACTTCCGCGCTCCAGCCGCACACCGAACTGGCGGACCTCATCGCGGCGAACGTTCAAAGCTTGTTCGCATTTTTTGCGAAGCCTGTAGAACTTCCAGGCGAGCTCGCCTCGTTCTTGAGTGATGAGGACTTCGCGTTTCGCCGAGGTGATCAGACCGTTAACGGCCAGCGGGACCTGGTCGCTTTTGCGTCTCGAAACGCAGAGCCATTCGTTCGAATCGAGTTCGATATCGGAGATATACGAATCACAGAGGATGGCCCCGACGTCGTTCGCGCAGAGTTCGAAGTGGATCGACGCGCCTGGGATGACTCGGACCTGCTTCACGTTTCGCGGACTCGACATACTTGGCGAATCGGCGTCACCAATCAGCACAAGCTTCTACTGCTCGACGCTCAAGAATTCCGCGAGGTCCCACACCCGGGAACTGGATCCAAAGTCATCTGCTTGTAGAACCGACCACCGACTGAAATGGACAGAAAAATGAATCGCAAGAACATCATCTGCAACATCGTCGCAGCTGGCCTGATTTCGACGCTAAGTCTTATTGCACAAGCAGCTGAAACGCTCCCGGTGTACGACGATATCGGTGGCGATTTCAGTGCCCGAAGCACCCTTGACAGGACGATCAGCCTTTCGGATTACCGCGACAAAGCCGTCCTCGTATTTTTCGGTTACACGAGTTGTCAGGACATCTGTCCGGCCACGATGGGACACCTTCGATCGCTGATGTCGAAGCTCGGACCCGCATCTGATCAGGTTCAGGTCCTCTTCGTGACGGTCGACCCCGAGACGGACACCGCAGAGCATCTCAAGGAATACCTGGCGCGCTTCGACTCCCGTTTCGTCGGGGTCACCGGGACCCTCGCCGAGATCACGAGCATCGCGGAGCGCTATCTGGTGAAGCACGATCCGAGCCACGATGGCAAGGTCACAACTGCACACCACAAAGCCAAGACATTCACGGATCAGAGTTTTCTGTTTGCCCACTCTCAACAGATCTATCTGCTGGATGGCGTGGGACGTACTCGAGCGATTTTCTACACGGGATCGCCTCTCGCTGAAATGGAGACGGCGGTTCGTTCGTTATTGAACTAGTCGCAGTCGAATAACTCGGCTCTGGCAGTTCAATCTTTGCACTTCGCGGCGCGGATGTTCGGAACTCTCTCATTCGCAGGCGTGCATCCATAAGAGAGTCATCAAGAAGGGGGAAAACACATGAAACGCACACTCTATATAGGGATGTCGCTATTGATATCCGTTATGGCATTCGAAGCAAGTGCAGACAAACCGTCGAAGGCAGATGGTCTCAAACGGGTCGAGCAAGTCATGGTGACGCCGCCGTTCCTACCTGAGCACAGTCAGAAGGCAGGCAAGAAGCCGGTTATTGTCGTGGTGCGCCTGGAAGTCGATGAAAGACCGCTCGTGATCGACCCAGCGGGCACGACGGTTCAAGCGCTGACGTTCAACGGCAGCGTGCCGGGCCCCTTGATCGTCGTTCATGAAGGGGATTATGTCGAGCTGACAATGGTAAACCCAAAGTCGAGCATCATGGCGCACAATATCGACTTGCATTCGGTGACCGGCGCACTCGGAGGCGCAGGTCTTACGTTGGTGTCACCCGGAACCGAAGCGACGATCCGCTTCAAGGCCACCAAGGCGGGCGTCTTCGTCTACCACTGCGCGCCGGGCGGCCCGATGATTCCGTACCACGTTGTTGCGGGGATGAATGGCGCCATCATGGTGCTGCCGCGTGAAGGGCTGAAGGACGGTAGAGGGAAGTCTCTCACCTACGACAAGGCCTACTACATTGGCGAGCAGGACTTCTACGTCGCAAAGGACAAAGACGGCAACTACAAAGGCTATGGATCACCCGCCGAGGCGATGGCCGACACCCTGGAAGTCATGAAGACGAACGAGCCCAGCCATGTTGTCTTCAACGGTTCCGTAGGTGCGTTGACGGGAGAGGCCGCGCTGACATCGAAGGTTGGCGAGTCCGTTCTCTTCATCCACTCCCAGGCGAACCGGGATACGCGCCCGCATCTCATCGGCGGGCACGGAGATTACGTGTGGCAGTCGGGCTCGTTCGATGACGCACCGCAGACGAATCTCGAAACCTGGTTCATCGCGGGCGGTTCCGCGGGTGCGGCGCTTTACACGTTCCAACAGCCAGGGCTCTACGTCTATTTGAATCACAACTTGATCGACGCGGTTCTCAAAGGCGCAGCAGCACACGTCAACGTCGAGGGCGAGTGGGACAACGATCTGCTCGAGCAGATCAAGAAGCCGACGCCCCTGAAATAGCGGGCGTCAAGTGCTCCTGGAGAGCACGGGAGTGCGGAAGGTTCGCCTCGCACACAATCGCCCTTGTGGTCCGTGATTTCCTATCGGACGCAAGGGCGATTCGTGGCGCTGGCGGTGTTGAAAAACGTCTCGGCTTCCGAGACTGGACACTCGCTTCAGCAAATCTCCTGCACACTCGCTCAAACCATCGATGCAGGACTGCA
>DUBZ01000052.1 GCA_012960035.1 Myxococcales bacterium
GCGGGAACTCAACGCACTGCGCCCAAGCCGGCCCTGCCCCAAAGATGCAACCCACTCCAACTAGAATTCCCGCCAACTTCACTGTATTCAGCACGCTCGATTCCCTTCTTCGTTACAACAGGACTGGCCGCATTCTACGAAGGTGTCCTTGGGATAAGTAGCCCTCTTACAGCACCGGTTGACGAAAAAACTCTGCAACCGCGCATCGATAGCACACCGAATGCTTTATTCGGCTTGACGATCCCCCGGGATGACAGGTAAATAGAACGGCGTCCCACCTGTTGGGATTTCGGCCCCAGTCGCCCGACCCGCAAGACTCGACGATGCGAGCCGAAGCGGGTCACGCTCGCGCTAGCGTGCCCGCTCACTGCGTTGCGCCCAACGATCAATCGCAAACGAGAAGGCAGCCCTATGAAACTCGAGATTCGCCAGGCCACCCGCGACGACATTCCCATGCTCGCAGACGTGGTGATGCTCGCCTCCCGCTCCCACTTGCCGACCGGCGTCTTCGATCTTGCGATCCTCACCAACGACGAAGATCGACTCAAGGCCGTTCGCGCGACCCTCGGCACAGAACAACGCTCGTGGTGCCACTACGAAAATTTCTTGGTCGCGGCGGTAGACGGCGAGCCCGCCGCCGCACTTTCAGGCTATGCGGCGTACGACGACAGTTTGCTCGCGGTGGAGAAGGCATTCCTTGCGGGTTACCAAGCGATCAACATGACGGACGAACAGATCGGCGCTGCATTTCAGGCCAGCCTCGTCTTCCTCAAAGTAAGCAGCGACGACGAGCAAGGAGCTTGGGTCATCGAATGGGTCGCGTGTCTCGATAAGTTTCGACGGCGGGGACTGGTTCGCGAACTTCTGCTTGCGATCCTCGAGCGCGGGCGCGAACGAGGCCATTCTCTTTCGCAGATCGGAATTCTCTCGGGCAACATTTCGGCGCAGCGTGCCTACGAAAACGTCGGGTTCATTCTGGATTACGAAAAAACGCACCCCGACTTTCAGGAAGCGCTCGGTTGCCCGGGCCTCACCCGTTTATTGCGCCGAGACGAATCGCAAAGCGAAGACCGGCCAACGGCCCTCTCCTCCCCTGTGCTATCGAGTCATTAACCCACGCGCGCCTACCGCACGGGAGTCCTCAATGGAAATGCTCGAAGAGATCGGCCCATCAGAATCGAAGTTCATCGCGGCACAACGGATGTTCTTTATCGGAACCGCGCCTCTTTCTGGCAAGGGCCACGTCAACGTGTCGCCCAAGGGTTATACGAGCTTCGCGCAACTCGACTCGACACGAGTGGCCTACATCGACTTGGGTGGCAGCGGGATCGAAACCCACGCGCATCTGCGAGAGAACGGTCGCATCTGCATCATGTTCTGCGCCTTCGAAGGCAGCCCACTCATCCTTCGGTTGTATGGCAAAGGCCAGGGCCATCAATACGGAACACCGGGGTTCGACGCGTTGCGTTCTCACTTTCCGGAGATCGACGTGCCGGTGCGAGGCATCATCGAAGTGGAAGTCACGCAGGTGCAGCGATCCTGTGGATTCGCTGTGCCGAAGTTCGAATTTCTCGAAGAGCGCAGTCGTTTGAAGGAACACAACGCCAAACGCACCCAAGAAGAACATATCGCCAGACGCATCGCGACCAACCGCGCCAGCATCGACGGGCTCCCTGGCCTCGAAGAGCTTTGACAAAGGCCCGACGAACATGAAAGCATGGCAAATCCAGCAGCTCGGTGAGCCCGCAGAGGCGATCGCCCTCGCGGACGTCCCGGTCCCCGAACCCGCCGACGCCGAGGTCCGCATTGCGGTCGACGCCACCGCGATCAGCCTACCCGACGTGTTCATGTGTCGGGGGACGTACGCATTTCGGCCAGAGCTTCCATTTATACCGGGCCAGGAAGTTTCGGGCGTCGTGGTCGCCGCGGGGAAAGACGCAAAGACACCGGTCGGCGAGCGCGTGATGGCAGTGACGTCCTTCTTCCGCGGACATGGCGGCCTCGCGGAACAGGCGCTCGCCCTCGACATCGCAACCCATCTCGCTCCCAAAGAAATGGACCACGCAGAAGCCGCTTGTTTCTCGATCTCGTACCAGACGGCTTACATCGGGCTTGTCACCCGGGGTGAGATCAAGCCCGAAGAAAACCTAGTCGTGTTGGGTGCGGCGGGCGGAACCGGAACTGCAGCCATTCAACTCGGGTGCGCCCTCGGCGCGCGTGTGATCGCGGTTGCGGCCGGAGAAGAGAAAGCGGCGCTATGCCGCGAGCTCGGTGCCGACACGGTGATCGACCACACCCAAGTCGAAATCACCGAGGGCATCAAAGAAGCCACCCACGGTCAGGGCGCCGACTTGGTTTATGACCCCGTTGGGGGTGATGCTTGTAAGGCCGCGTCACTTGCGATGGCGAGCGGCGGGCGCATCCTGATCATTGGCTACGCCAGTGGCAGTTACTACGACCCACCCACAGCACACCTCATCATGAACAACACATCGATGGTGGGCGTTTATGTCGGCGCGTATTCAAAGCCTTACACGTCCGAAGTCAGCGAAGCCCTTGTCGCACTTTGGCGCGACAAGAAGATCCGCTCTGTCGTAACCAAGCGCGTGAACTTCGAAGACGTCCCCACCGCCCTCGAAGACATTGCAAACCGACGCGCAACGGGAAAGATCGTCGTCTGTGACGAGCCCTAGCGCGGGCGAGAGATCGCACGCACTCAGCCGGCGCAACGTTCGACTCATGATCGCCTTCCGCGCGACATCCCGGGCCGTGATGTTCGCGCCGTATCTGTTTTACTTTGTGACCGCGACCCGTGGCCTCACGGTGCTCGAGTTCGGGATGTTGCAGAGCCTCTACTACTTCGTCGCCGTTTCGCTCGAAGTGCCATCGGGGGTGGTGGCCGATCGTTTCGGGCGCAAGCACACGATCGTGTTGGGATCGATGCTTGCGGTTTCAGGCAGCATCCTGCGGATCTTTGCCTTCGATTTTTGGGTCTTCGCCATTGCCGAGATCCTGTTCGCCACAGCGCTTGCGCTTGTAAGCGGCGCGGACGCGGCCATGCTCTACGACTCCCTCGACGCGGACGGCCGAAGTCACGAATACCCTCGCTACGAAGGTCTCGTACAATCGTCTTGGCTCGCCGTCACGGCGATTGGGATGCCGCTCACCGACTACTTCCTTGTGCGCGGTGACGACCCAACCTTGGCCTTTGCTGCGACGGCAGCGATGTCGCTCATTTCAGTGGGTTGTGCGCTGGCCATGATCGAGCCGCCAATGCACAAGCGTCTCGGCATGCGAGAAATTACGACCGGCGCGCTGCGCGATGTCGTTGGTATCCCCGGCATCTTGAGATTGCTCGCCTATAGCGCCGGCGTGTTTATGCTGTTGCGGGCGGCCATCATCCTGTTCTTCAACCCCACGTTGACTGACAAGGGCGTGCCGGTTGCATTGTTCGGCACGGCACTCGCGATCGTAAACGTCGCGGGTGCATTGGTGGCGTGGCGATCCCATCGCATCATGGATCTTGTTGGCGAGAAGTTGTTTTTGTTCCTCATGCCTGCATCGATGGTGGCAATGTATGTGTTGATGGTCCCCGCGAACGCACCCGTCGCGGTCGCGCTGTTCTGTGTACAAGGTGCAGTCTTGGGCGCCTACCCGATGGCGGTGCGCTCCATGCTCAACCGCTTGGTTCCATCGGCACAAAAGCGCGCCACGATCTTGAGCATCGAATCCCTGGCTTGCCGCTTGTGTTATGGGGTCGCCGTGATCTTCTTGGCCTGGACCCTCGACGTGCTGAGCGTCAACCAGGCGTTGCCCGTTGTGGCTGCGATCTGCTGCATTCCATTCTTACTGATGGCAGTACTCCCCCGGGCGCTCAAAACCTCTGAGCCTTGAACCGCCCAGACGATGTTTCGTTCTTCGCGAGTCGACGGGCTGAGTTATCGTCTTCGCGCCAGCTCGCAGGCCCGAAGCGAGTTTTAAACTCTGACTGGAGGCACCGATGAGTGACACAGCCCAAAATAAAGTCGATCCCTGGCGATTTGCCGGAGGCTTCCTCAAAAACGTGCTGTCGGGGTCCATTCCCGACCAACCCACCCACGCCGAAATCCCCTGGGCTCCTGTCCGCAAACCGCTCAGCGAGTGCAAAGTCGCCCTGCTCACCACTGCGGGTGTTTCGATGAAAACCGACGCACCGTTCGACATGGACTACGAGCGCAAAAACCCCACCCGCGGCGACTCGAGCTTTCGAAAACTGCGCGGCGATGCCACCTCGCAAGACATCGACGCCAACCATCTCCACATCGACACGGGCTACATCGAACGCGACCTCAATGTCGCGCTGCCCCTGGCCCGTCTCGACGCGCTCGTCGCGGCGGGCGAAGTCGGAGCTTCGGCGCAGACCCACTACTCCATCATGGGTTTTCAGGGCAACGACTCCAGCAAACTCGAAAACGAAAGCGCGCCGGCGATCGCCGAAGCGTTGATCCGCGAGGAGGTCGATCTATTCCTCCTCGCCCCGGTCTGACCGGATTGCTGCCGGTCCGTGGGACTGGTCGCGCGAGTGGTCGAAGCCGCAGGCATTCCGACCGTTACCCTAAACATGATCTGGCCGTATCAGAACCTCGTCGGGATGCCCCGCATCGCCGCCGTCGAACATCCGTTCGGCCGACCCTACGGAGACGTGGACGATGTCGAAACCCAGACATCCGTCATGCGCTCGGCGCTTTCCGTTTTCGAGAGTGCGAAGGGTCCGGGCTCCATCGAACACCTGCCCTATCGCTGGCACGAAGAGCCCAAGGAAACCAAATGGCATCCCGCCGAGCCTTCTCCCATCATCGCCTTGATGAAGAGTCGAAAGAAGTAGTGAAGCTTCAGCGCGAAACGAATTAAGGAAGCCCGGCGTGACCAAGCACAGCAAGAATAAAATTGCGGAGTGCTGGGCGTGCGCCTGACATGACCGGAAGAAACATCAAGTTCTTCTTTAGTGCAGCGTGGCTCGTGGGCATTGCGGCTGCGTTCATGTGGTGGATCGAGAGCGGACTCGAAATCGCGGAGATCCCGGACCAACTTCACGCGTGGCTATCGGAGTTCGGACTTTTTCGCGCCGCGCTGATCTACGTCATCCTCTACACCATCCGTCCGTTGATCCTGTTCCCAGCAACGGCATTGACCGTCGCATCGGGTCTCATCTTTGGACCATGGCTTGGCATTCTTTTTACCATCATCGGCGAAAACGCCAGCGCGAATATCGCCTTCCTGATCGCCCGATGGTTGGGAGGCAATTGGATCAACGACCGCGAAACCGGACGTCTGAAAGAGTGGGATGCCAAGCTCCGGGACAACGCGATGACGACCGTGTTGATCATGCGACTCATCTACTTGCCCTTCGACGCAGTCAACTATGGCTGTGGCATGACTTCGATGCGGCAACGCGACTATTTCGTCGGCACGTTTTTCGGCATCATGCCGGCGTTGGTCACCTTTGTTCTGCTCGGCGGCGCGGGAGCGGCCGGCGTCGAAAATCGGCTCGTGCTGTTTGGCAGTGCGCTTGTCTTTTTCGTGCTTGGCCTCGTCGTCGCAAAGCTATTGCGCAAAGACACTCCGGCCGAAGACACCACGGCGTAGGCGTAGCGGCGTCGACATCGCGGCAACTGGGCTTGGCGCCTGGCTAAAAGTCGATGCTCGAAAGCCCGGGTTTGATCACCGCTTCGAACTGCGAAATGAATTCATTCGGGTCGCTCAGCATCGAAAAGACGAAATGGCGCGCACCCGCACGGGCAAAGTTCTGCATCTGCTCGAGACAATCTTCGGGCTTGCCGAGCAAGCAGTACTTCTGCGCGGCGTCACGAAACGGGCGGTTGTAAATCATCTGCAGCAGAGAGGCCGCGCGGTCGAGCGCGGCTTCGTAGTCGTCGTCGAGCACTGTAAACAAAAACGCGGTGGACTCGAAGGGCACGTCTTTGCGCCCCGCTTTCGTCGCATGTTCGGCGATCAGCCCCATGTTGTCCTTGTACTGTCCCGCTGAACACATGTGCGAGATGTAACCGTCTCCGAGCTGGCCGGCGCGACGAAACGACGGAGCCTTCCGGCCACCGACAATGATCGGCGGCCCGCCCGCCTGTACGGGCTTCGGGTTCAATGAAACGGGGCCGAATTCGAAGTGGTCGCCCTTGTAAACGACTCCGTCTTCGCTGAAGAGTTTGCGCATAATCTCGATGCCTTCGTCGGTGCGGCGCCCCCGTTCTTCCACCGGCACTCCGGTCGCCTGGAACTCGGGCGGAAACTCACCGCCGACCCCCACGCCCAGCGTGACCCGGCCATTCGAAAGTACGTCGAGGGTCGACACAACTTTGGCACTCGTGGTTGGGTGTCGTAGCGGCACGAGGTATACGCCCGTGCAGAGCCGCAGACGCTCGGTCACGGCGGCGACGTAGGTGAGAAGCGTGAGCGATTCCATGATCGGGATGTGGAAGGAAATGTGATCGCCTGCCCAAACCGAATCGAACCCGGCAGCTTCGATCGCTTGTGCGAGTTCGCGCACGACAGCCGGATCCTGGCCTGCCATCACCATGCCGCAGCTCAGTTTGTTGGGGAGAATGAGCGGTTCGTACATTGGAACTCCGATCGTAATTCTTGTCTGGTTCGTGTCTGGTTGGTGTCATCGGTGAGCGGAACAAGCCGCTCGCGCGTTCGTATCGTAACAACATTCTTGCTATTTCTTGCAGCCGTCCAACGCCGCGCGCCAGCCATTCGCCGCATACTTTAGCCATCACCAACAACACGATCAGGATGCCCCGATGAAGGTTTATACGACTGCCCCGCTCGAAGACCCGCGCGATGCGCGCACCGCCTACACCCGTCTCGAAGAGATCGGCTACGACGGCGCATTCAGCTTTGAGGCCAAGCACGACCCCTTTCTTCCCCTCGTCCTTGCGTCGGAAAACACGTCGACCCTGCGCCTGGGTACCGCGATCGCCATTGCGTTTGCGCGAAACCCGATGAACCTCGCGAACCTCGCCTACGGGATGCAGAGCATTAGCGGCGGGCGCTTTGTTCTTGGCCTCGGCTCGCAGGTCAAGCCCCATATCGAAAAGCGTTTCAGCATGCCCTGGTCGAAGCCCGCGGCGCGGATGCGCGAAATCGTGCTCGCGATTCGCGCGATCTTCGACGCCTGGGAAGGCAAAGCAAAACTCGACTTCCGCGGTGAGTTCTACCGGCACACGATCATGATCCCGGCGTTCAATCCCGGTCCGAACCCTTACGGTCCGCCTCCAATCGTCACCGGCGGTTTCGGGCCGCTCATGACGCAGGTTGCAGGCGAAGCCGCCGACGGTTTCATCGCGCACCCGTTCAACAGCCGCAAAGCGTTGCTCGAAAACACGATGCCGGCCCTGGAAGCGGGGCTCGCCAAGAGCGGTCGCAAGCGCGAAGACATCGAGATCATTGCCGCGACACTCACCGTCACCGCACCGAGTAGCGACGAGCAAGCGTTCGAAGCCTCGAAGCTTGCCGCACGAAAGCAACTGGCCTTCTACGGCTCCACGCCGGCGTACCGCCCGACCCTCGACTGTCACGGTTGGGGCGACTTGCACCTCGAGCTCAATCGTATGTCAAAGGAAGGCAAGTGGGACGACATGACGCACTTGATCAGCGATGAGATTCTCGAAACGATCGCCGTCGTTGGACCGCGCGAAGACATCGCCGCCCGCATCCACGAGCGACTCGCCGGGATCGCGGACGGTGTAAGCTTGACGCATAACCGGGCTCCCGATCCGGCCCAATGGGCAGACATCGTTCCGCGGATTCAGAAGTTCGCGTAGTTGATTATTGAGTTGATTATTGAGTTGGTGACATCGTTGGCGACGGCGTTGGCGGCGGCGTTGTCTGTGTCGTTGGCGGCGTACTTCGCGCTGTCGTTCTCAGCACTGCGCGCAACCCAGCGCCGCTAGCGAGGTCGATTCGGATCTTCGACGTCGGGCCGTTCGACTTGTGGGTCCGGTGTCACGTCGACAATGGGCCCGCCCGGCGGTACGCCACTGCCAAAAGCCGCGCCACCCGACATGTCCGTGTACTGGACATGCACGCGGTTTTCGGCGACCGCCTTTTCGAAGCGCCGCACGATCTCGTTCTTTACCAGCGCGCGAAACCCGGGGGCCAGGCACAAAAAGCCGAACGCATCGGTGAGCACCCCCGGCGTCACGAGCAGGGCCGATGCAACCAGGATCATGATCCCATCGACGAGGGAATCGGTGGGCATCTTGCCGCCCGCCACTTCCTGCTGCACGTGAGAAAGCACGCGTAATCCCTGATTTCGCGCCATCGATGCGCCCACGATCCCGGTCAGCACAATAAGACCGATCGTCTCGACCGTCCCAATGCGCTTGCCGACCTCGATCAGCAGCATGAGTTCGACGGCAGGCAAAACAATGAATAGAAGCAATAGGTTTCCCATGTGAGAAGGATCGCACACCGGATCCGGTGCATGCACGCGGAAGCGGCATTGGGGCTGGATGCGCGCTATCTAGTGGCCCGCGAAAGCGCCCGGTGACGAACAGGGACGCCGCGCCTCGTGCATCAAAACGCCCGCGACGTGCGGCACCCCCATCCCGGGACCCACGCCAATAAACCCATTGAAATACCGGTGTGCCTCGCCGGGGAGAGCAACATGAAGGGCCTCAAGCCGGGTCAGCCGATCCTGACCGTTTCACATCTCAAACGGAAGTTCGGTGACCGAAAAATTCTCGAAGACGTGAGCTTCAGCCTGCTGCCGGGTGACCGGGTTGGCGTGCTGGGTGTCAATGGCGCGGGCAAGTCGTCCATGATGCGCATCGTCGCCGGACACGACCCGGACTTCGAAGGCGTATGTACGCCAGCAAAGGGTGCAACGGTTGGCTACGTGCCCCAAGAGCCCATCCTCGATCTTGAGAAGACGGTTCGCGAGAACGTCGAACTCGCCGTCACAGACACGCGTAACCTGATCCTGAGATACGAAGAGATCCTGAAGCTCTGGGAAGACCCCGAAGTCCTCGAGAGCGAAGAAAAGACCAACGCCCTGCTCGAAGAGCAAGGCGAAGTGCAGGACACCCTCGAACACCGCGACGCCATGGACCCGTCGAAGCTCGACGCGAAGGTCGAGATGGCGATGGCTGCGCTCAGGCTCCCTCCCGGCGACAAGACCACCGGAAACTTGTCCGGCGGCGAAAAACGCCGCGTGTCTCTCTGCAAGGAGCTCCTGGCTCAGCCCGACTTATTGATTCTCGATGAACCGACAAACCATCTCGACGCCGACACCATAACCTGGCTCGAAAATTATCTCGCGAATTACAGCGGCACCTACATGCTGGTGACCCATGATCGTTACTTCCTCGATCGCGTTGCGAACCGCATGATCGAAGTCGCGCACGGCAAAGTGAAGTCGTATGTTGGCAACTATTCGAGCTTCCTTGAGGCCAAGGAAATTCAGGAAGATGTTCAGGACCGCACGGACGCCAACCTCAAGAAGGCCGTCGCGCGTGAGTTGGAGTGGATCCGTTCGACTCCGCAAGCGCGCCGCACCAAGTCGAAGGCCCGCATCGCGGCATACGACCGGTTGGTAGAAGACGCTTCGAAGATCATCCCCGCTCAAGAACTCGACTTGCGCATCCCGTTTGGACCGCGGCTGGGAGGCAAGGTCGTTTCGACGCGCGGCGTCACCAAGGGCTTCGACGGCAAGACCTTGATCAAAGACCTGGACTGGGACGTCCCCCCCGGTGCCATCGTCGGCATCACGGGTGCAAACGGTCTTGGCAAGACGACCCTCATCAACATGATCACTGGACGCGAACAACCCGACGAAGGCGAGATCGACGTCGGGCAGAACACCAAGTTCTGTTACGTGGATCAGAATCGACAAGAACTCGACCCCGAAAAAACGGTGTACGAAGAAGTATCCGGTGGTTCCGAGATCATTGAGTACGGCGACAAAGAACTGTCGGTTCGCCACTACCTCGCACGCTTCCTCTTTACCGGCGCGATTCAGCAGACCCCGGTGGCAAACCTTTCGGGTGGTGAACGCGCCCGGGTTCAGTTGGCAAAGAGCCTGCGTCAAAGCTCCAACTTCATCATCCTCGATGAGCCCACCAATGATCTCGACCTGATGACGTTGCGCGTGCTCGAAGAAGCCCTTGGCGCCTTTCCCGGCTGCGCGATCGTGATCACCCATGATCGCTATTTTCTCGATCGCGTCGCGACGCATATCCTCGGGTTCGAAGGCGACTCGCGCATTGAATACTGCACGGGATCGTGGGATGTCTATTCCGAACAGCGTGCCGCTCGGGAAGCTACGGGCGAAGGCCAGTCAAAGGCGTTCAAGCATCGCCGCATCGAACAGGCTCACTGAGGCGACCGCTTGACAGAAGCACAACCTCACGCCCAAGGCTTGACCACGTCGAAACCGCTCGACTTTGACGCACCCGCTTTTCGTGCGCGGGCACCGTGGTGGGGCGCAGACCTACAGACCCTGCGCAATGTGATCATCGGCTCGCGCGCAAAACCCCAAGTCTCGATGAAGGCGCGGCTGTCGTTCCCGATGTCCGACGACACCGGTGATGTACTTGCTGCCGCCTTCACCGCCCCCCTGCAAAGGGTCGTCGCCGGCACTCCGCTCGTCGTCTTGATTCATGGCCTGTCGGGTTCTGAAGACAGCTCGTACATGTTGACGAGCACACGCTTCTGGTCCGGGTGCGGCTACCGGGTGCTTCGGCTCAACCTGCGCGGCGCGGGTCCCTCTCGCGAACATTGCTTACAGCAGTACCACGCTGGACGGACACAGGACTTACGCGACGTCCTCCGCGGCCTTCCCGAAAATGAATTGGTCAACGGCCTCATCCTCGTTGGCTATTCGCTTGGCGGCAACATGCTGCTCAAGTTCATGGCGGAATTCGGCGGCGACTTTCCGATCGTTGCTTCAGCATCAGTTTCGGCACCGATCGATCTCGCCGCCGCATCTCGCCGTTTTCTAGACGCGCGCAACTGGGTCTACCACCAACATCTGTTGCGAAACATGAAGCACGAATGTTTCGGAGGGCCCGTCGCCGTTTCGGACGAAGAACGCGAAGTCATTCTTTCCTGTCGCTCCATTTTGGAGTTCGACGAGCGCATCGTCGCACCGCGCAACGGTTTCCGAGACGCCGCGCACTACTACCACGAAAACCACGCCCGGCGGTACCTGGGGCAAATCACAACCCCAACACTCTTGATCCAGGCGCGAAACGACCCTTGGATTCCCGCCCACGCCTATACGAGCTACCCGTTCGCCGACAACCCGCAGCTGCACCCAGTGCTGACACCGAGCGGTGGACATGTCGGTTTCCACGTGCGAAATGAATCCGAACCGTACTACGACCACTGCATCCACGCCTTTGCGACGAAGGTCATGGCGTAGTTAGCGCCCCGCCGCTCGACTTCCGAAAAGGTCCACAGCGATCCATGTGGTAGGCTAGCCAACTTGATGTCGATTCGCGTTGCAACCCTCAATGTCTGGTCGCTTCCTGCTGGCCTCGCGAAGCACAAGCCGCAGCGCATGCGTGCTATCTACGAACGTGTCGCGGGGCTCAACCTCGACGTCGTCGCGTTTCAGGAAGTCTGGACCCAAGAGTCGCTCGACGCCCTTGTCGCGGGGTCCAAGCGGGCGGGTTTCGAGCACACCTGGCACAACCCCGAACCCGCGAGCGGTAGCGGCCTGCTCGTCATTTCGAAACTTCCCATCGTGAAGACGCACTTCGAAGCCTTCGAAGCGAAGGGACATTCAGAGCGCCTAAACCACTTCGATTACTACTCGGGCAAAGGGATCGCCCTTGTCACGGTCGAAGCTCCGTTCGGTGCCGTCACGCTGCTCGACACCCACCTGCACGCGAACTATGCCCCTGCACAAGGTCTTGACGAGTACAAAGGCATTCGCGCCGTTCAAGTCCTCCAACTCGTCACTTCCGTCGCAAACTTGCGTACGCCGTTGATCGCGCTTGGCGATTTCAACCTTGAAGAGACCGAGACGAGTTACCGGGTCCTACTCGGCCTAAGTGGCCTGCGCGACACCGCGGTGGATCTCGGCGTTGTCCAGCCCACCTGGATCTCGGAGAGTCCGTATCAGACTGTCGGACAGAGCGACAAACGCATCGACTACATTTTTTGCCGAGATGGTCGCCAGCAGGGGATCGAGCCCCGCAAGATGTCCCGCGAGTTTGCGGAAGCATTGGACTTTGACGGCGTCGCGGGCGGCTACTCCGACCACGCGGGTCTCGTCGCAGAATTTGCCCCGGTGCCCGCACGCGCCGTCATACACCCAGACCATGACGCTGCCCTTGCGCTTGCGGCCGGCCTGCTCGACGCGGGGCGCGCAATTGCGACCCAGCGTCAGTTTGACCAGCGACTCACAAGCGGCGGGGCTCTCGCGGTCGGGATCGCGACGTACAATATGGCGCGCTTTGCAGCACAAAACCGCCGTCGCTTCCTAAAGAACGTGTTGGGCTTTGCTTCTAGCGCAAGCTTCGCGATGCTCGCGGGCAACCTGGCGTTGAGTGAATGGATCAATCCTAAAGAAGTCGCCGTTTACGATCACGCGGAACAACAGCTGGCCCGGATCCAAGCTGATCTACGGAGAAACTAACCATGCAAGGATTTATCACAGCGCTCAGCGCGGGCCTCGCCGTCGCGATCGCTCTTGGTTGTGCAACCGATCGCCAGACTCCCGTGGTCGACGCGGAAGCCGCGTCTTTGCGGCACTTGCCAGCGGGGAGTGTGATTGGAAACCAAGGTCAGTACGGGGGCTATCAATGGCGCGGCATTCCCTATGCCCAGGCGCCGGAGGGAGATCGTCGTTATCGCGAGCCCGCGCCGCTCGATCCGTGGGAAGGGACACATGAGGCGCTGTCGTTCGGGGCGTCCTGTCCTCAGTTCGCATCGTCGACGGGGGGCGACACGACCGCGCCTGACGGCGAACTCGCCGGGAGCGAAGACTGCCTCTTTCTAGACGTGTATGCCCCGGCGATGCGTGCGACTTCGTCAGGGGGAAAGCAAAACCCGTTGCCAGTGATGTTTTGGATCCACGGGGGCGGCAACGTCAACGGCGCGACTGCCTTCTATGATGGGAGCAGGCTCGCCGCGGAACAGGGTGTCGTGGTGGTGACGGTCAACTACCGCCTCGGCTTCTTGGGTTGGTTCGCGCACCCTGCCCTGCGCGCGGACGCAACCGCGGCCGGAGCTTCCGGCAACTTCGGCACCCTCGACCTCATACGCGCGCTCGAATGGGTACAAGAAAACGTCGGCGCCTTTGGCGGAGACTCGGGCAATGTCACGATCTTCGGCGAGTCGGCGGGTGGATGGAACGTTGTGAGCTTGCTGGCGTCTCCGCTCGCGAACGGAAAATTTCATCGCGCAATCGTACAAAGCGGTCTCACTTGGAGCCGCACGCATGCGCGCGCCGAAAACTACACGGACGCCGAAGTCCCAGGCGAAGACTTCAGTTCGGGAGATACGATTATCAATTTGATGCTGCAGGATGACACGGCATCCGATCGCGCGAGCGCGAAGAGAGTCATTGCCTCGATGAACGACACCGCCATCGCTTCGTATTTGCGCGGCAAATCGGTTCGGGAACTCTTCGATGCCTACGACCCCGAAGGCACCAGCAACTTCGAGTGTCCACGCATGTTCGAAGACGGCACAGTGCTTCCCACCGGCCCTCTCGCTCACGCGTTTCGCGCTGGCAAGACATTCAACCGCGTGCCCGTCATGCTCGGGTCGAACAAAGACGAAGAAAAGCTATTCCTGTTGTTTGAACCGGAATACACCCGACGGCTATTTGGCATCATCCCGTTGGTGCGCGACTTGGATCGCTACCTCCGCGACGCAGATACCATCACCCGCATCTGGCGCGTGATGGCTGTGGACGAACTCGCACAAGATTTAGCGCTCGCGATGCCGGGAGAAGTGTTTTCGTATCGCTTCGATTGGGATGAAGAGCCGAAGATCCTCTGGCTCGATCTGGGAGAAATCATCGGTGCCGCGCATGGGTTTGAAATTCCCTTTGTCTTCGGGCACTGGGACTTAGGCCCAGACACGTCGATGCTGTTCAATGAGTCAAACCGCAGCGGCCGCGAAGCCTTGAGCGCAACCATTCGCTCGTACTGGTCGGAGTTCGCGCTACGCGGCCATCCCGGCAAGGGTCGCGACGGCCGCCTGCCCCACTGGGCGGCATGGACTGAAGGGGCTTCCAGGTTCGCGATCCTCGACACCGAACACGAAGGCGGTCTTGCAATGAGCGAAGGCCATGAGACGGCGCAGGGAATCGCAGCCGGCATTCTCGTAGACACAAGTTACTCAAACACCCAACGTCGGTGCCGGGCGCTCGCCGCCATTTACGACTGGGCCCCGCTCGCGTTTACCGTTGAAGACTACGCCCAAGCAGGTCGTGGCGTGTGTCGCGAATACCCGATCCGCGAAATTTTGGAATCAATCTAGCCCCTCGCGATGACGCGCAATCGGTTCGCACGGACGCTCGCGACGGTGCGACCGAACCTGACGATGATGAACGCGGGCGAAGACGAAGCGAGTGGGTTCGGAGAAGGTCGACGTAACATTGATCGCGCATGTCCCCCATCCATTCGGCGAGATTTTGATCGCATTCGCAGACTTTGGCGATTGGGGCATCGGAACATCGCTATCCTGGAAATTTTGATCACGAGAATCACCTCCAGTCGAATGAGGAAGCCGCACAATGGCAAACTGGCAATGGTTCGGAAAACTCCACACCCGCGTTTATCGCGCGACGGGTGGAATCGTGGGCGGGAAGCTGCCCGGGCTCCCTGTGCTCTTGCTTGAGAGCCTAGGACGAAAGTCTGGCGAGGTTCGCACGAGCCCCCTGCCCTACTACCAGGACGATCAGCGCTACGTCGTCGTGGGTTCGAACAATGGTCTGCCCCGAGACCCCCATTGGTGGTTGAACTTGTGCGAACAATCGTCGACCCATATCCAAGTCATGGGCGATCGGTTCGCGGCGCATGCTCGGCTCGCGTCAAAGGAAGAACGCGAACGCTTGTGGCCCGCACTCGTTGAATTCAATCCGCCCTTCGCGAAGTACCAACAACAGACGGAGCGCGAGATTCCGGTCGTGATTCTCGAACGCGTCTAGTCCAGCGCCGCGGGTTGAATCCAGCGAAAGTTCCGCGGACTACTGCGTGCACTCCACCTTGTCCGGCACGGTATTGCCGCAGCGGATGCTCTCGGTGACGCCGCTCGAAAGGTGGGTGCATGCTGTGGTGGTCGCTTGCATTTTGGCGAGCGGGCGATCGGGCCCCGCAACCGTCTCACACGCCGAGCGACCGTTGTATGTGACACATACGGAACATTCGACGCCCGTTTGATCCAGGGTCGTGTATACGAGTGCGGCGAGAAGAGCGGTGACGAGCAGCACGCCCACGAGAATTCTGTTCATAGCGGCGCAGTTTAGCACGGGGCGCTTCCGCGACGCGGCCACCGTCAAAGCGGCCGAGTGTGGTGGCAAACCCGCCTTGGCAATTGCGACCGGTGTGCGATTCTACTTGAGTCCCCCTCCACCACGAATCAGAATGCTTGACCATGCTTCGCGCGCCTTGGTACCGGTTTACCGCTGGGCCCCGCGATCGATCAAGAGGGAGACTCCATGACGCTCAACACTCGACCCCTTCAAATCGCCATCGCACTTTGCGCGCTACTCGTTTCGGCCCAGGCATCCGCGCAGTTCTCGAGCCTCGACCCACAGCAGGTATCCACCAGCGCGGGCGTAAACCTCAGCGTGGTTATTGTGGACCAATCGGACTCGGAATGTCAGGACGCATTAACCTCGATTCCGTTGAAATGCGAGGACCTTGACTCCGTCGGACGCGCGGACCTCTACGCAGAAATCGGGTTTGTCGACTTTTCGCTCTACGGCGAGCTGCCGGTGTTCTTTACGTTGGCGGGCAGCCCCAGTGAAGCCACGATCGGCAATCTCGAAGCGGGTGTGGCCCATCGCTATTCGATGGACGGACCCATGTCGCTCGTGTCCCACGTAGGTTTGGTAATTCCGACCAGCAGCAAGAGTAAGCGCAAATCCGCCGTCGCGTTCGCCGGCAGCACCGGCGTCATCCGCAACCTGCACATCAACAGCACCCCGGAATTGTGGGCGCTCCGTGTCGCAACTTCGCCTCGACTCGATTTCGGCTCGCTCTTCATGCAGGGGGACATTGGTTTCGATTTCCTCTTCCCCAATAGCCAGTCCGACGAAGTTGGGCTGCGGACTAGCATCGGCGCAGGAGTCAACGCGGCAATCGCGACGGTAACCGCCGAAATCGCAAACGCAGGTTTGATTAGCAAAGGCGATACCTTCGAACAGACGTTCAGCATTGGGGTCGACCTGAAGACCCCCGTCATTCAGCCGCGCGTCACGTTTACGACCGGCTTGAGCGACGACATGGCTGACAACTACACCCTAACCTTGGGTGCAGCGATCGGGTTCTAACGAACCGGCCCCCGAACCCAAACTCGCGCAGCCCCGAGATTCAGTTCCAGGAACAGCGTGAAGGCCAACGCCTGAAGATCAGGGCTCAATGATCAAGAGTTCGCCAGTCGCTCGAACCGGGCGTACGAGCGAGCGGGCGATCACGCTCGCGCCGTCGTACGAGTCCTTGCAGCGCTTCGCCAGTTCGGTGAAGGGTGAGCGGCTGGGGTCGGAAATGATGATCTTCTTGACCCCGGCTTTGCGCGCGCGCTTGATCAAATTAAATAGAACCGGCGTCAATTCATCCCAAAAGCAGACGTCTGCCCCAAAGAGCACGTCGACCTTCTTGAGTCGCTCAACCGTCAAGTTTTCAAACCGCGCAGCTTCGGTTTTGACTTTGACGCCGTTGATCTCTGCGTGTAGATGGAGAAAGGGGAAGACGTTCTTATCCGCGTCGGTTCCCGTCACGCGCGCATCGAAATTTTTCGCGCAGTAGATCCCCAACAATCCCCAGCCGCAGCCCATTTCCATCACCCGGCTGCGAGGTGGAAGCGGATTCTTCTTGAGGTAGTTCATGATCAAGAAGCTCGAATTCCAGAACTTGTGCCCGTGGATCTCCGGAATGTTTCCATCGCGCTTGAGCCGACGAACGTCCGGATGAGTCGAGTTCAGGATCTTCAGACCAAACGCGGTACGTGAGTCGCGAGCAGTTGTCATGGCGCGCAATCTAACCAAACTTCAAATGCTTCGTCGATGCTTTTGCGCATTGTCTAAGGCGCTGATCTGAACGCCGAAGTCCCTAACGAACGAACCCCCTCTGCCATCCACCGGGTGGTGGCGACAGAAGGGAAATCGTTTTGCGAAGCGCGCAGGATGCGTGCGCTCTCGCCCCTTCGACTTGGAACAGGATCTTGGTGCCGAGGGATCGGTTCACCAACCGCGATTCATGCCTGCGCCTGCTAGGGACCGCAACGGGGGATCACGCCCCGGGTTCTGGCTTCTTCGCGCAACTGCTGTGCGGCCGGGATGCGCTGATTGAGGCCGCGAATCCGGGTCGAGTGAGAAGGATGTGTGGAGAAAAATTCGAGCGGCTGCCCCCCCCCACCCTGACTCATATTTTCCCATAGGTCGACACTCTGCGCCGGATCGAAACCGGCGCGGGCCATCAGGTCGAGACCAATGAGGTCTGCCTCCGCTTCATGGGTGCGACTAAATGGAAGCAAGAACCCTCCTTGGATCACACCCGCCCCGAGCAAACCGAGCAACTGCTGCTGCTCCGCATCCAAGCCCTGACTCCGTCCGACAATCTGCGTCGCAATCATGCCCGCCTGGGCAAGCTGCGCCTGGGAGACTCGCTCGTTCGAATGGTTCGCGATCACGTGACCCACTTCGTGTCCTACAACCGTCGCGAGTTGATCTTGGTTTCGCGCGACGTTTAACAGCCCCGTGTGTACGCCGATCTTGCGACCCGGCAACGCGAATGCGTTGGCGGCGGCGTTTTCAAACACAACGACTTCCCAATCACTTGCCCGCTCCCCGTCCATGGCGCCCACGATCGAGGCTGTCACGCAATTGACGTACGCAAGCTTTGCAGCGTCATTCGAGCGCGGTGACTCGGCTTTGATTTTTTCGAAGGAGAGCGCCCCGATGCGCTCCATCTCATGATTCGAGTAGAAGCTGACCTGGCGGCGGCCGAGCGGCGACGTCGTACAACTTGCAGCGCATAACGCGAGAACGGCAAACGTGATCGCGCGTAGAAAGAACTGGCTCATATGGCCCTCCGTGCCCGCAACCCTACCAACGAGAATGCAGGGGGTCATGCGCGTCGCCCCAATGAAGTGGAGTTCCGTCGCAGACGCTATTGGGCAGAGCGCATTTGGGCGATACGGGCCAGCCCGCTCCGGGCCGTTTCGAGGCCGGGAGAGAGTCGGAGTGCGTGTTCGAATTGCGCTTGCGCTTTGTCGAGTTGGCCCAGCGACAGGTGTGCTCCTGCAACCAAGGACATAATCCCCGCGTGCGAAGGATCGATCGCGAGGGCCGCGGCGTAAGCATCAAGTGCGTCTTGCCAGCGACCGCTGCGCGCACGGATCTCCCCGATGGCCGCATTGGCTTCCATCCCGGGCTGCAAGTCAATGCTGCGCTGGTATTGAACCTCTGCGGCCTCGATGCGATTCGCCCGCATGAGTTCGCGCCCCAGTTCGACTCTGGCTTGAGCACTGTCCTTGGCGAGCCACGCCATGCGATCGAGGCTCTCGCCAGCCGCTTCAAACGCCCCACTGCCCAGCGCAGCTGGGATTCGAACTTGGCTTTCGTAGAATTCGACCCCGGTACCCAAGAGCAGGACGGCTGCGAACCCCCAAATAAGCATCGGGGTCCACGGCGAGGCTTGCGACCCTTCGGTGCCAGCTTCGCGGTCGTCTTTCAAACTCCGAATCAACACTTTTGCAATTCGACTGCTGCGCAACTTCCAGATCGCCCCGTCGAGAATGAAGTGGTGCAGGTTCACGAAGGAAGCAACCAGGAGCCCCAGTCCCAAATCGTAGGTGAGGCTGCCCACGCCGTCGGGGGTCAAGATCATGGCGGGAAGCATCCACATGGCGTTGCCGATGAGCAGCGTCTTTCCCCAGAATCGACCGTGCCCCTTCCAGTCGTCGGCGGCTTTCGCGAAATAAGCCGTGATCCACAGGTATTGGATCGCGTGGCCGAACACGATCCAGCTGAAGTAGTACGTGCGGTAGTCGAAGTTGATGACGTCAAGGCCTCCGTGAAACTGCCAGTACCGCGCAGCTTCAGGGATCGCGAACCAAAGCGCCTGGGTGAGGCACAGCATCGCAACGGGCAAAAGTTCTCGAAACGAAGCGAGCTTCAGCAACCGGGTCCAGGTGACGGCGAGCGCGACGAGGTACGCGACCCCGACGACCGGAATCGCGACCGACGAAATCGCATCGGGAATTCCGAGATACGTGAGATGAACGCCGCCGTTTACAAAATACGGATTGCCCGATGGAGATATCGGCTCGCGACCGTGCATCACGAAGAAAAGCAGAACGTAAGAAAGGATGAAGCTCGCATACAGCCAGCGCTTTGTATCGTCTGGCAACGCGATCCCGCCGCGGCGCAAAAACATCACCGCAACGCCGTAGTTCTGTCCGGTGTAGTGCCACGGCGACCATGTCAGATATAAGGTGAGCATCATCGTGCCGACCCAATTGACGTAGACCGCAACGACGAACAGAACGCAGAGTGCAACCGTGAGCCACACCGTAAAGAACGCATAGGCGCGTCGGTCTTCGCCGTGCTCGTAAACCCGGAGTAAAGTGGCGCCGTAGTGGGGAGTCGAGAGCAGGATCATCAACAGCGGGATCAGGTAAGCCGGGTGAAATTCTCGCGCTGCAGGGCCCGCGAATGCGAAGACCGCGAACAAGACGGCGTACAGCAACCCACAACCGAACAATAGATCGGGAGTCGGCCCATATAACCATCGCTGCGCGGAAGGAACTGAACCAGCCATCAGAAAATTATCTCGTCCGTTGGCCCCGAAGTAAAGCGCGAACTCAAATTCGTTGCCGATGAAGTCATGTGAGCGCCGTGATACGGCTTTCGTCGCAGCCAAAGCGTCCTAAAAGCCTCGTCGAGTACGCCCATAGAACCCCCAGAACGATCAACCCTGTGTGGCTGCCGTCGGCACTCCGACGCTGCAATGGCCAACCGTGATTTCGCGTCGCGATGAAACGCTGCTGCGCCGAATTCGCTGTTTGCCCGACAACCACTTGCCCACCTCGCAATGCAGTCTGATCCCCACGTTCCCTTTGTATAGGCCAGGGGACAGTCGGGATCATGATATTGATCAGCTTCACCGGACCGGTAGCGCAACTTTTCACGAGAGAAGTCTGACAAAACGTTCGGTCCATGTTGTAGGACCCGCAATTCGTCGAAAATAGAGACCGATCGGTGTGTTGGCCCGCAACCTGACGATCATTTCGCACACAACTTCGCGCAAATTCAGGCTAACATCGATCGCTGTGAGAAGAAGCTACGCGCGGGTTCCGAAGGAGATGCACTTGGTTCGACCAATAACACGATTGGCGCTAACGATGGTCCTGCTCGGGGTCGCATCGCTAACCGCAAGCGCCGCACACGCTGGTGGCTACGGACTCTACACAGAGTTCGAGCACGCATGGACATCCGTCGATGGCGATCTCCCCTTCAACAGCCCCCTCAAGGTCAATCGGGACTTTGATGATTCCATGGGAGGTGTCGGTTTTTTGTACGACTCCAATGTCGCGACCGACACCCTGATCAATTACCGCGTACGCGTGGGGTACCGCGCCGGTAAAAGAAACTGGAACAAAAAACAAACAGTCACTGTCCCTCGGCGCACAGACCAAGAAGACCCCCTCGACGAACCCGCAACATTCAGGCAAGACTCAGAGACCGTCCAAGGGTTGACGTTTAACCAGACCGTCGGCTTCGGACTGATCCGCCGTCCCGAGTACCGCGTGTGGATAGGTCCCACGATGCGCGTCAACGTCGACTGGTACGGCGCCGCTACGCATCTCGACATCGTCGATGTTTCGGTAGGTGGCGGCCCAGAGATCGGCGTGAACTACCACCTCAGTGATCGGATGTCTGCCACCGCCTCGTTTTCGTACAACTTCATGTACTTCGGCGAGTACTTCGAAACGGTCGGGCATGACCAACGCTTCGACGGGTCACAACACTTGCTGACCCTATCCGTTGGGTTTCTCTTCCGAACGGAGTTCGACCTCTTCGAAGACTAGACAGTTCCGACGTAGCCCTCCAATGTAGCCGCGCCGGCTAGTGAGCCTGCCCTCGCAGATACGCGATCAGGTCCGTGATCTCCTGCTCGCGAAGTACCATCGCAAACGGCTTCATCGCGCTGTCGAGACCGACCGCGGGCCCCCCCTGAGCGATCACATGCCGCAGGTACCCGTCGCTCACCTCTTCGTGGTAGCTCGCGCAATCGAGACGCGGATAGCCCCAAAACAAGCGCGACGAACGATCGACGACTCGCGCCGAATGGCACTTGGCACATTGGGCTGCGAATAGCGTGGCCCCACGCTCGGGTTCCCCGATCATTGTGCTGATGTCGATGTCTTGGGCGTCGGGCTGGGCATCGAGCTGGGCATCGGGGTTGTTGTATGCGTGGCTTCTCACTGGACTAGGACGAGGACACTCGGCGAGGGTCTCAGGGGGCGGCGCGCCCGCGCAGGAAATCGCAAGCGAAAGAAACAAGAGCATCGAAACAGTGAGATTCATCGTCCACTCATCATAACAGCTCCCCAGCATCCCTGTTGATGAATGGCTAGGCATCCGGCTTGAGAGGCCCACGCTTCGCTGAAGCGTCGCAACAGCATGCCCAAAATCCCATAGGCTTGAGAACCGCAACGAGTGTGATCACAATGTCGGAATCAGGAATCGCAAGTTCGTGGTTCGCAAATGGCGTGGCGTAGCCCCAAAGAACCCGCGGCATCAACACCACCACCGCGATCATGGACGTGATGGTCATCGAAATGCTCAACGCCAGATCGCCACGGCCGCAATCGCTGAAGAAGTTCGCGAGGAGCAGTGGGTCTCGTTGCGACATTGGCTAGGGGGAAGATTTCACGGGTTGGAGGCTGCGACAACTTTGCGTCCCAGAATGCCTTTTGACATACTTAATGCCACTTTGGGCGCGCCTTCGCGCCGACACGACACAGCACGCCATACGCAGATTCCGAATTCATCGGGTCATCAACCCCAGGAGCCCTATCCATGGCTGAAGCCACCGCGTTCGTCATTGCAAACTTCACGATCCACGACGCGGACACGTACCGCATTTACGAAAAGGGTTTCTTTCCGATCCTGAAAAAGCACGGCGGCACGTTCCACACCTACGACGACAACAACGCGAACCTTGAGGGCGACGCACCGCCGGAAGGCCGCGTGGTGTTGTTTCAGTTCCCGAGCGAAGAAGCCGCACGCAATTGGTACAACGACCCGGATTACCAAGCGCTGTCGGAAAATCGGCGCGCGGGCACGAAGCTCAACTTCTTGACGATCGTGCACGGACTCCCGCCACGTAGCGAGCCGGGGCCGTAGTGCAGATCGCCGACTGTCAATTTAGTCTTCGGCGATCTGCTGCCATCGGTCTCGTTCGCTTTCGAGCCAACCGTTTTCCCAGAAGCTGACGTCACCGCCTTCTTTCAAAAGCTTTTCGTGCGCGAACGCCATCAGACTTGCGGCTTCGGGTTGGTCGGGCCTGACCGAAAGGATGGCTTCGAGCAAACGGATCGCCGTGGCGACGTCGCCCGATTCCATGCGTGCACGCGCCCGTTCAAGAACGGAAGGGACATCGGCCAAAGCCGCGAGTTCTGAAAGCGCGTCCGCGGGATCGGACGGGTAGAGTTCAGCCGTTGAGCGCCGTTGGAACCAGCCTGTGTACTGCTCGAAGAAGGTCCGCACCCCCCACTCGACTTTGCCATAGCCCTGCCCCACGCGAAGCTCGGGCGGCAGCTTCACTTCCCTCATGATCATATAGATGTCTTTGCCCGCGTTGATCCCCGCGGCGGTCTGCTCGTGGACGTAGTCGACGCTGTCATGCAGGCGCCCGAGGCAAGCGTCGATCAACTCTTCCCCTTCGATCGGCATGCCACGTCCAGTAATCAGCATGGTGGGCTTGAGTTCGCGCATGCGCTTGACGTTGGCCAGATACGGAACCGCAAACCTGTACTTGTCTCCGCGCAGGGTGTTGAAGTTTGGAAAGTGCGGGAACAACGGTCCGAATAGGTTGCTCAAGATCGCGACGCGATGCTGGGGGAGCCAGACCGCGAGACTGTCGATGGTTTCGCCTCCGGGCATCGCGATGAGCTCAATTTCGAGACCGCCGACCGTGAAAGACGTCCGCTCTTCGAACATCTTGTCGGGGGTCGGTTTGTCCTGCCCCTTCATTGTGCTCGCGTAACGCTGGCTGAATTCTCGGATCTGCGCCGGCAGCTTCGGAAACCAGCGCAGTGCGGTCCCGCCCCGGAACTGCTGCAGCCGTTCGTCATCCGCCTGGCACGCTGGGTTTGATTCTTGGGCCACGTAACACGTTGTGTCGTCGCGAAAGACTGCAACCCCGCCCACGTGATCAACGTGTCCCTGAGTCGTGATGATATACGGCGTCGGCCCCGGGCAGACCTCGTCAAACACATGCTTATGGTGCGGCGCCTCGAACCCCATGCCGGTATTGACGATCACGCGCCCCGCGCTGGTGACCAACATCGTCGAAGCACTTGACCCCTGTGACCGATAGATGAAGTCGTTCAGCGGCACCGCCTTCTCGTCAAAGTCGGGATGCAGCAGCTCGCGGCCAGGACGTTCGTCGATCAGACGGTCGACTTGTACCTGGATGTCTGTGGCGTTGCTCATTTCACTTCCTTTCGGATGTCGAACTTGTCGAGATAGAAATCGAAACCCGAGCGTACGTCCGCGGGGTCCGCGTCGAAGTCCTTGCGAAGGTCGTAAACAACTTGTCCGTCTTTGCCCCGCGGATGGTCGGTGATGTAGCCCGCAATTTGGGCGCGCGCCTCATTGGTCATTTCAAGCCCTGCGACTTCGTATATGCGCTCGACGGTTCCCATGTCGTCAGACATCAGCTCATGAAAGAGAACGTCGACCGTACGGTCACTGGGGAGTAGATGGCGATCACGAACCGACGTATCGAGTAAGCGCCGGATCCGATCGGTCCAGTAGTCCAGATAGAACTCGGGGCGCGGTTTTGTGTAGGTCATCCGGGCGCCATACGTCAGCATGGTGATGGCAGACTGAATGACCGACACCGGATCGCGATGGGTCACCACGATGGTCGCGTCCGGAAACGTCGCCATGAGCGGGCCGATCTGCTCGAGGTGTTGCGGGCACTTCAGGATCCAGCGCTCACGCGGCTTATACCACTGCAACACCTTGAGCACCGTCTTCAGGTATTCGTAGTGCTGAGTTTGATCGTGGTTTAGGTAATAGTCGCGCCACTTCGGAGATCGCGCGACCCACTCTTGGTTGTAGCTCGTGAAGTCCGAAAGCTGCAGTTCGAGCTCTTCGTGAATGTGATCGGGCATCATGGGGTGCATCGACGCGATTAGCGGCGAGCCCATCTTCATCGCCTGCCAGCCCGCGTCGGAACGCGCCCAACGCGGGTCGATGCCGTCGTCACGCACCTCGTCACGCGGGTTGGGAACAGGCTCCTGCCCTTCCCACAACGGCATCGAACGAAGGCGTTGGTCCGCCGCGATTAGATTAACCAGGTGGGTCGTACCAGAACGCGGAAGCCCAATCACGATGATGGGCTTGGTGATCTCTTGATCGTGGATTTCCGGATGTCTCTTCAGGAGGTCGTTGATGAGAAGTCGGTTTGACGCGTAGCGAACGCAGTCATTGTATATAGACGATCGACCGATTGCAGTGCGCTCTGGATCTTCGTCCACTTCCGAAAGCCAGAGTGCTAGGCGCTCTTCGAAGTTGTTAACCCCGTCGTTCAATCCAAAGTCTTCGAGGCCCGTTCTTTCAACGGCAGCGCCAAGCACCGCGGCCTTGGTCAGTTCAACTGGATTCGTCTCTCCATGCGCCAAACCGATCTTCTGAATTTCAGTCAGAACAGGGTCACGCAAATCTTCAATACGAATCTTGTCCGGGGGGCTCAAAAAACTCTCCATTTCTAACCGTACGATCACTCTCAAGACGAAACGAACTGCCCTGTTTGGCAGCGCGAAGCGCTGCCCCTTAGCCCGGCATCTGTAAAAATTCGATCAGCAGGGGATCGCCTTTCCGCTCGAGGTAACTGAACACAATGTCCTTATTGAGCTTCTTATACCAAATCGCGTCGTAGCCATACGGCGCGAGTTTTTTGATCCAACCATCCGTGTCTTCAACCCGGTAGCGAAGGTGGTGCATCCCTTCCCGGCCGAGTTCGATGAATTCGCGATGAGGGCTCCAGCCACCCTTCCATTCGATGAATTCGATTTCGATGTCACCTGAGCGACCGAACAAGATGTCGAGTTGTACGTCCTCTTGTCTTCCACGAAACGTCGCATCCTGTACGGACCCGTCCATGCGGGTAAAGGGACCAAACATGGCGCCATAGCGATCGATGGCATCGTCGACACTTTTTACGACGAAGCCAACCTGATCAATCGGCGGTAGGCCCAGGCTTTCGAGATCTGCGTTCTGGGGTACTTCGCTCATAGGAACCATCCTTTGGAATGTGCTGGCGTGCCGATGATGCCTTGGTAATCGAAAAAAGCTTGGCTAGCCATTGTCGGTCGGATTTACGGGTAAACGCGAGTGCGCGCGCCGGGGTTATGCCCCGTAGTCGACGAAGATCGGAGACGACCACGCACGCGGTTCGCCTTCCGACAAACAATCGTCCGATGCGGGTGATTCGGATCCGCACGGGTCGATCTCAACGCAGCCGCCCTCGTCATCATACGTGCACCCAAGCGGGTTGCTGCCGTGAATCAGCTGATCGGGCGCTTCAATCGCCCGCGCATAGTAGACCGTGTCACGGCGATCCCGCGTAAACTCGGGATCGGCAAATTCGATCACGCAGCCGTTGCCGTCCGCCGGGCACGGAAACGTACGCCACGGGTCGTCAACGAGACCGACCATGGATTCATCTTCGCTTTCTTGCGGACGGATGCGAACAATTTCGATTCGGGTGATCGGACGACGCACGTCACCTGGGTTGTAACACTCTCCCTGGCAAATATGATCAATTCGTTCTTGGCCCAAGGCTGACTCTGCGTAATCTGGGCAGCCGGGCTGCTGCTCGAAGGAACCTGCGGCTCGGGCACGAAAGCGCGGCATGGCCGTGCGGTTGACCGACGAGCCCATCGGGACGGAATC
>DUBZ01000053.1 GCA_012960035.1 Myxococcales bacterium
TCAAGGGCTGGATCGACTCCGAAGGCGAGACCCACGAAGCCGTTTACGATGTCGCATGTTCCGGCGGCGCCGCGATCGATTCTGTGACCCATCGTTGTCCCGACAATGGGGCCAGCGTCGATCTCAGCGATTGTTCCGTGTCGGGTGACGGCGCGGCCCAATTGCGGACGCTGTGGCACGACCCCGAATTCAACGCCGACCAGCGCGCCTTCTACTATGCCCGAGTGCTCGAGAACCCCACGTGTCGTTGGTCCACCTGGGATGCGATTCGCGAAGGCGTGGCTCCGCGCTCCGACATGGCGGCGACGGTTCAGGAGCGCGCCTGGACCTCACCGATCCAGTTCGTTCCCGGCGCGTGAGGGCGGGAATGGCGAGCCCAACCAAACGAATCCAGTCCCTAGGTTAGGGTTTTGGCTTGTTGACCTGCCTCAAGAAACGGGAGTCACTGCAACAGGAATTGACCATCGAATCCGCCTAATTCGTGGTCGCCGAGCGCGGTGTTGAGGCGATCAAAAAGCTGCGCGAACGCGGGATCAAGGTACGTATCCTGATGGCGCTTCTTGAGTGGACAGTAATGGTGCCTGCCGTTTCTGCGAAAACGTTTTGTGGCTTAAACCGTTGCGCTGGCTGATGAGTTTCATTCATGTCACTGGCAGGCCCAAGATCTCCAACCGGTTCAGATCCTTGCGGCTCAATGCCAGGGGGCCCGTTGGGTCCATGTCGATTCCGGGCCAAACACGATGCCCAAAGCCCGACATTATAAATTGGAGAAACTCGACATGTCTAAATAGCCTCTACAAATCAACGTCCAAAAAGTTTCCTGATGTCCAACAGAGAACTCGCCCCTCACCCAGCCGAATTCGGGCAAGTGACTCTGCACATCAACCGCACTCCGCCTGCCAAACGCCATGCGCGCGATAGCGCCCAAGAGGTTAGACTTCGGATCCACACCCTTGGAGAATGGCGTACCCATGCAATCGCGATTAATTGAGCCTAGACGCAGCGCAAATATGCTTGCGGTCGTACTTGGCATCTCGGTGTTGATTTCTTTCGGTTGCAGTTCGGAGGAGATCGTCACCGAAAGCGCGTCCGAGAACCCCGCGAAGCCAGCGGGGGTCGCTCCCGATCCTGCGGTCAAGGCTGCGCCCCGCCCAGGCAAAACTCCAAAATACTTCAATTTGAGGGATACGATCGCGAAGCAGCGGGAAGCGTTACGCAATGTTCCCGGTCGGACCGGGATCCTTGCCGAGAAGAAGCGTTACTCGCTCTTCGACGAAGAGCTGATCATTCGCGATTTCTTTCAAGACCGGCGCTCCGGATTCTTTGTCGATGTGGGATGCGCGTGGCCGGTGATGGCCAACAACACTGCCTACCTCGAAAAGCATCTCGGTTGGAACGGGTTCGCGATCGATGCTTTGGAGGAGTACGCCGAACAATGGCAACGGGCTCGTCCGGCATCCAAGTTTTTCGCCTATCTCGTCGCCGACAAATCATCGGATGATTCCGTCTTTTACCGCTCAGAGAACGTCGGCCTCTCTTCGGCAACCCGTGAGCGAGCCGATGGCGTGCACTTTGGGGGGGCGCTCAACGTCGAAGAAATTTCAATCCCGTCGATTTCGCTCAATGACTTATTGGATCGAGAGGGGATCACAAAGATCGACTTGCTCGCCATGGACATCGAAGGACACGAACTCACGGCGCTGCATGGTTTCGATATTGAGCGTTTTCGGCCGGACCTCGTGGTGACCGAGGGGAGACGTCCAGACGTTGCGGCGTACTTTGCAGAACATGGCTACGGCGCGATCAAGCGCTATCTCGCATTCGATACGGTGAACGTATACTACGCGCCAGTCGAAGTTGCTGCCGAATAGTCGCGGCGCCGCGAGCTTTACGGAGACCAAAGCTCGATTGAACCCACCTACACTCGTTGCGATAGCGATCGACGAAGAATTGGCAGAGGCAGCGTAACCATTGCGGCCGACGGGACAAGATCCTCTCGACGCGCGGAAGGATCAAGCGACTTAAGAGTCGACGCAATCCCCGTTGCTTGTGATGATCATTGCAAGCTTCATTGGATCCGGGTCAATGCATTTCGCTGACAAACGCACACTTAGAATTGTATGGCTTGGACTGCTCTCGAGCGTGTGGCTTCTTTCCGCATGCGACGATGCGAATCACTCCACACCCACGACCCCAGCCGCGGGTGTTTCGACCAAGCCCAACATCTTGCTGCTCCTCGCCGACGACCTGGGTCACAACGATCTCGGGATCAACAACGTCGATGAAACCGTTCAAACGCCCAACATGGACCGGCTCGCGCTTGCGGGAACACGCTTCACACGCTTCTACACCGAAAGCACTTGCTCTCCGAGTCGCGCCGCGTTGCTGATGGGCCGATATGCTGCACGCGCCGGCTTTCGACCCATTGCTCGCGGGATCCCCCCTGAGGTTGTGACGTTGCCCGAGGCCTTGCGGAAGCAAGGCTACGCCACCCATCACGTTGGAAAGTGGCACCTCGGATCGACAGTAAAAGAGGCCTGGCCTCTGGCCCAAGGGTTCGACACGTCCTTCGGGTTTCTGAATCAGTGGTCACTACACGACCCCAGTGCCAAAGCGCCGTACTCCTACCCGAGCTATTTCGACCCCTGGTTAAAGATTGACAATCATCCCCGTCAACGTTTCGAGGGTCATCTGACCGATCTGCTCGCGGACCGAACTATCGAGCTCATCGAACAAGGAGAGGCCACGGAGCCCTGGTTCATCTATCACGCGTTCTTTGCACCGCACACGCCAATCGAACCGGCGGCCCGCTTCATGAGCGAATTTCCCGATACCCCAGCTGGGAAGTTCAAGGCACTCCTCAATCAACTCGATTCGAACGTGGGACGAATCGTCGAATCGTTGCGAAGAACTGGACAATTCGACAACACGATCGTCATTCTTGCTAGTGACAATGGGGGGATCAACCAGGCTTTCGACAACAACTTTCCATATTACGGAAAGAAGGGAACCTATTGGGAAGGGGGGGTCAGAGTTCCACTCGTTATTCACTGGCCGCAGCAGTTCGGATCCGGTTCAGTCAATGATACGAAGGTGACCATCTTCGATATCTATCCAACATTGATGAACTTGATCTCTGCTGACAATACGAACGAAGCGTTGGACGGCATTAGCTTTGCGAATGCAAAACACAACGATGTGTTCCAACAGCGTGACTTGTTCTGGGAAAGCTTCATCTGGCACCTCCACGTATACGGAACACTGTCGGCCGACAACGTGCGGCTGTTTCACGAATTTAACGGAAACGACCACCTGCTGGATCTCTCTCTCGACCCAACGGGCAATACAGAGTTGTTGGAGGATCGTGACGCGCGCATCGAAGAGCTCCGCGTCAAGTACGAAAATTGGCGAAGCGAGATTCGAAAGGTAGACACCACGTTTTCGCGCCAGGGCCCCAATGGCCGAGGAATGCTGACGGGGGACAACTTTCAACGGTCTCCCGGCCTTGCGGGTTATACGTTTGCGATTGGAATCACGCCGTCGTCCCAACCCCATCCCGGCGCAAGCGTGCAAATTGTCGCGCAGCAGCCTGGTCTACTGAACATCTCCATGGATCGAACCCGTAGACTGACCGTAGAAATTGACGGACAGACACTTCGGTCGGGAGAAATCGCGCCCGACCGCTGTCACTCGATCGTTGTGACGGCGTTCTTCAGTCGCCATCTGTCCGCGATTGCGAGCCGGCGCCCGCGAATCCCAATCGTCAGATTATTGGTCAATGGAAGTCAGGTGGACTTGAAGCACAGCACGCAAACGATGCCGACAGATCATCGTCTAGATACACCAACCTATATTGGACAAAGCGCGAGAGAAGACCGCTTCTTTCATGGAAAACTTTCTCTACCCGAGATTTATAACCAGGAATTGGTCGGCCAGGTTCTCGGGTTTCCGGAGGCCGAGGAGCTGCACTCGGTCGTCTGCCCAACGAGTTGACCGCCCGGTTGCAATCATCCTCCCATGCTTCGCGTACAGGTCAACGGCGAGACTGGCAGTGCCCGCCGAACCGCGGCGTTGTTGCATCAATCGAAATGGGGGAAAGACTCCCCTCGCCCGCAGTTTCTGCGAGTCGCCAATCTTGCACGATACTGGCCTCCCAAGCGTAATTATACGATTCAGAATATTGCAAGGGATGATCGCCTCAGCTTTAGGATCTGCGCGCCTGCGGCGACGGGCTATCGCGAGACGATGGTGGCGAGCAGGCTGGCCGGGATAAGAAGAATGGGTCCCCACTCGGAAGGGCGAAGATCTTCAGGCTGCGGCAAGTCCGT
>DUBZ01000054.1 GCA_012960035.1 Myxococcales bacterium
CGCGGACTCGAAAACGGAGCGCTACCACGAACTCTTCGCGGCCGTCATGCAGGACTGGTGGCCCGCTTGAGCTCTTCGCAAAACTCGTTCGCCAAAGGCCGGCGGCCAGCTTGCGCTGTCTCTGATGGGCTTTGTGGAGTTGCTGGCATCCCGACCTCTCGCCGATCCATATGAGGATACGACTTTCAAACTGGGTTCTGGCACAACATCCGGGTAAGGGCGTTATGTTGAATCGCAGGGGGAGTCCCGTCGCGGGGCCACCCGCTTATATCGGCTAATGGCGCGATAAGTCTCCGCAGCCGTTTGACTTCTTGACGTTCGTGCGTTGAGCGCACCGGTCGCGCGATGACAAAGCCCGACAGGCCAAGACGCGCATTTGGGTCGCCAAAAAGTCGCCGTTTCTGATGAAGCCGCTGCAGGTGGAAGTTGAAGCTACTGCGGTGATCGCACGCACTTCCCTAGCGGATTTGCGAACCGGGACGGCCACCAAGCAACCTCAAGCAGGGTATTCATCGCGGAAGCATGACTCGAGATAGTCAAGATACTTTGGCCACCTGCCGGGATCGACGAAGGCGAGTGAGTCACCCTCATCGAGCGTTGCCTTGCGTGGAAAAATTCTGCTCTGCCCTGGATGACCCGTGAGGTGGATGTCCACACGCTCCTGGCGGAGCCGCGCAACAGATTCGATGTAAGAGGCGCGAAGGGATTTGGGCAAGTCGTGGGCCGCGAGATAGTCGTCGACCAAGGTATGTATGCCAGGACCGCCTTGCATTCCCACACGAAAGCTACCCTGCTCGCCGGTAATGTCGAAGAAGTACGACATCGTCCCTGGTGTATGACCAGGCGTATGGACACAGAGCACCTCGGTATTGCCGAGCGTGAGCGTGTCGCCATCGCGCAAGGCCTTGTCGACGGTGAAATAGGCGGTGAAATTCATATCGTACAATTCCGCCTCCGACATCTCCCCGCGATGTTCACAGACGTCAACGTCCTCAGCACCAATACAGAAAGTCGCTTGTGTCAGATCACGCATCGATCGTGATCCACCCATATGGTCGCAATGACCATGAGTGTGCAGCACGTAACGAATGTCTGCTGGGGCGAATCCGAGACGGTAGATGCTATCAACAGTTTGATACACGGTTTGCGGAAACGTGGTGTCGATGAGGATGAGGCCGTCGCCCGTATCGATCAGCCAGCTGCAGACGCCTCGGTTACCAACAGAGTACAAATTCCCGTAGACGCAGAATGGCTCCACATAGAATCTCCATGGCTCTTCCAACTTGCGTATCGTCATGGCAAGTCCTTCGCTGGGGTATTCGAACGTTTACCCGATGGGCGCCACAGGCGACGGCTCCGTAGCTGCATTCTTCTTCCTCGGGGACGGCCGCCCAGTCCACGACCGTCGGTAGCCGGTTGGCTAGAATCAGTGTAGCCAACCGGCCAATCGCGCTTCATGTGACAAGGACACTGCCCCTACCCAGAATTAACTCGGCGAGAAAACAGTTTATGACTGGACTGATTTCTCCGGGGCTTCCGTTCTTCGGTCCTTCTTTCTGACTACAGCGTGCATGTACGCCAGGCTTCCTAGCCACCCGCATAAGGCCGGTGC
The DNA here is from genome assembly GCA_012960035.1 of Myxococcales bacterium. Taxonomy (GTDB): domain Bacteria; phylum Myxococcota_A; class UBA9160; order UBA9160; family UBA4427; genus DUBZ01. Next base: position 1,613 of record DUBZ01000054.1, read on the forward strand.
AAGGGTTAGTGCAATTGTCCCCGAAAGACTCAGCCCGGTCGGACTCAGTAGGGTGCCCGCTGGAAATTCGATCAAGTACGCGTCTTTTAGATTTTCTAGGTCGGTTGTCGCAATGACGATGCCGGCAAAGGGACCTAGGAGAAAAAGGCAATAGACAGTACTGACGAATACCGCAACATTTCGGGATAGCTGTTTTCCCACGAAGTGCGCAGCGAGGGTGTAAGCGACGAAAATTGAAAAGACGTTCATCGCTGAGGTTCCGAGATACGCGGCGTTGAGGTGAACTATCTCTACGTACTCAAATTCGGACATGGCCTGAACTCGTTGATGCGATTTCGTGGTGGTGGGCTGAGTGAGTGGGCGCTCTAGAGCCCTCAACGTAGCCTTTTTTACCCGAAGGCCACTGGGTTTCGAGGATGGAGCCGAGGTCCCCGTGGCGGATCGGCACTAAGCCCGCGACGGGGCTCCCCCTAGAAATTTAACGTAACGCTCATACTCGGACGTCGTGCCAGAAACCAGCTTGTGCGTGCTATCCTTTTTTAACCATGGCTGAAGCACAAATTGCTACCTCGCTTGGCATCGTCCTGTTGGTGGCGCTGTCTACGCACGTTTTTTACCGGCGTCCGCCAACAGCGCTGTGGCCGGCTCTCCCCCTTGTCTTCTTCTCTGCGCTGATCTTCTCTATCGGAGACCTGCTTGGCAACGTCTGGCCGAACAACTCAGCGATTCGCTGGAGCGGATCGCTCCTGGTCTACACCGGTCTCCTGACGATCGCCCCGGGCTGGTGGCTCTTTACGAGAGGTTTCTCAGAGATGGTGGGCTATCGGAAGGTCGCCTTTCGGTCTGGCCTGCCCGTACTCGTCACCATCAATGCCCTGCTCTGGATCGGCCTGATCACGAATCCCTGGCACGGGCAGTTCATCGAAACACGGCCCCTTGCGAGAAGCGAGTACGGACTGCTCTGGTACGTGACTGCTGCCGTCAACTACGTCGCCCTTTGCGCGGCAATGTTCGTCCATGCACGGGAGGGGTTTTTCGTACAGGACCCGACGATACGCTCGCAGTGCCGATTCCTCGTCGCGGCAGTTGCTGTTCCGATGTCGATGAACATGGCCTACGTGTTCAGCCCAGTTCCTCTCTCGTATGATCCGACGGCGCTCGGATACGCCCTCAGCTGCCTCCTTTTCCTGTTCGCGGTAGAGCGTCGCGACCTGTTTGTGCTCGAGCGAATTTCTCTCCCCAGCGTGCTCGACCATGACGCCGACCCTATCCTGATAGTCAGCCGCCACCACCAGCTCCTCTACGCGAATCCCAACGCAGAACAACTCTTCGACCAGGGGAAGCTGAACCCCGGAGCTCCGATTCGCGAACTTCTCGAACTTACCGTTCCGAGCTTTTCGCTCGCAGACGCCGACCACAGTGAGCGGCGCGGAAAAGAGCATCGATTCACATCACAATCGGGAGTTCAGCGTGTCGTCCTGATCGAAGTCTCCGTCGTCGAGAAGAGCCGCGGTGTCGAAGCGGGGCTGTGTCTGCGGCTGAGAGACCGGACGGCGCTGCGCACCGCCATGAATGAGTCCGAGGAACACCTCTCATTGCTGCAGGCACTCGACCTGGCGATTGGAGAGGGCATTCTCTTTAAGGATCGGAGCGGTACGATCCGCTATGTCAACGACGCCTTTGCGACTCTCTGGGGGATGTCGACTGAAGAGATATTGGATATTGGTCAGGGACTGCAAGAACATCTGGCGCCCATGCTTCGCGAGGCGCCCCCCAAAACAGTGCAACGAATGTGGAATCACAAGGATGCGAACTTCGATTCCTCCCGGACTGACTTGCTCGATATCTTGATGCTTGACGGAAGGATCCTCGAGGTAAAGATACTACCCATCACGACAGAGCAGGGGTTCCTTGGAAGAGCGTGGCGAATGACGGATGTCACGCGGGCGCGGCAAGAGTCGCAGGCCATGATTCAGTCCCAGAAGCTGGAGTGGCTAGGGCTCCTCGCGGGAGGCATCGCTCACGACTTCAACAATCTGCTCATGACGGTCCTGGGCAACGCCGAGCTCGCGCGCGATGGTGTCGAGCTCGATTCCCCGATTCAAGAGCGATTGACCGATATCGAGACTGCCGCCACAACCGCTGCAGAACTCACCGGCCAGCTTCTGGCCTATGCGGGCAAGACCACGTTCATAACCGAGAGTCTGGACATGTCCGTCCTGGTGCGTGACGTAGCCAGCTTGATCTCCGTCACGATTCCCAAGAACATCGAAGTTGACTTCGGACTAGAGAAGGAACTTCCGCTCGTTCGCGGCGGATCCGCGCAGCTTCGTCAGGTATTGATGAACCTGCTGAAAAACGCGTCCGACGCAATCGGCGCCGCTGGGGGAAAGATCGAGATCGGCACGGGAATCGGCAGGCCCTCGCCGATGAGTGGAACTAGTGCGTTCATTGAGCACGGGAAAATTTCGGGAGAGGTTGTCCACGTCACAGTTCGCGACGATGGGGCAGGAATGGACGCCGAAACGTTGACGAAGATCTTCGATCCCTTCTTCACCACGAAGTTCGCTGGACGCGGGCTCGGGCTGGCGGCCACTCGCGGCATCCTCGATAGCCACGAAGGCCAGCTCAGAATCGAAACGGAGGTGGGGCTTGGAAGCCGGTTCACCTTCTTTCTGCCGATTCAAGAGGATGCCCGCCC
>DUBZ01000055.1 GCA_012960035.1 Myxococcales bacterium
CCCCTAAAGCTCACAGCAGCGAGCCGAGCACGTTAGCGGAAGGAGTCGTCGTCGAACCGGTGACACCCCTTGTAAATGTCGAGCCAATCGAGCCCACCCAAGGCATTCCACCTGCTTCTGCCGCCGCCCCCGAATCCTAAGTCGAACGCGTCCAGCAAGACGCAAAAGAAAACAGAGGCTGGATGCTCGACGTTGTACCGGCTCAACGTCGCACGTCCCCACAAGATTTCAATCAAGATCGCCCCGCTGTCCGACGCGAGCGACGTCGACTACGCGGTCGCGCTATTGAGCCACGACCTCTCGCCGCATACGGAATCCCATTCGGACAGCCGCGCATCGCAACACATTACGAAACACCTCGAAGCGGGTTTGTACTCTGTACACGTTCGAAACTTGTTCGCTCGCAACGAACCACTCCGTTTCGAAATTCGAGCGACAGTAGGCAACCGTGCAGGCCCCTTGGACGTTGCTCCTGCGACCGTTCAAAATGTCCCTGCTTCCCAAGCCAGTCCTTCAATCGTCGAGCGACCGGAGCCGCGACCCCCGGCATTTATCGGGGCGCGAGCGGGCGACTCGTCGGAGAAGAACAGGAAATCGCTGACATCTACGGCAGCGGCAGCCGGGCGAGAATCGTGGGAGATCTCCGCGGAGACATCACGCCGTAACGCGGGGCGAAGTCTATTCGAGCGAGTCGTCGCGCTAATCCCGGTCGCGGCAGCACTAAATGACCACCGCCCCCCTCCTCCCGAGCCCGTCGCCCAATGATCGGCGCCGACGGCCATCGATCATTGGGCTAGCATGGTTCGTCGAATGCCAGTCGCTTTCGCCACGGCGGACGCGCGGTGTTTCGCAGTCGCCTTGAACAAGCTGCCTTTTACTAACGGGGATCTCTCAAGTGGGAATCAAAGACGTCTTCGATCGCATCAAGGGCAAGTCGGCCAATCGAGACTCGGACGATGCTGAAAAGGTAGATCTCAGCCGCCGACAAACCGGGGAAGAGACGATCCAAGCCCCGATCGGCGGCGGGAGTCCGCAACCCCGCAGCAGTAGCCAGGAAAGTGCGACGATGATCGCACCGGCGAGCGATCGGCCCACTCCTCAGGCACGTCCTACCCCGGTCGCACCCCAAGCGTCTGCTCTAGGTGTCAAATCGTCCGAGACTTCAAACGAAGACCCGCACATGGACGCGACCGTCGTCACCGGGGCGTCACCCCCTCCGTCTATTCGCAAAGCCGGCCCGTCGCCACACGCGCCCGTCAACCCGCCTCCGAGCGTGCGCCCCTCGGTAAGGCCGGTGGCGCCGTCCCCCAATCCCGCGACGCCGCAGGCTCCCATCGCACCGGCATCAGACCCACCCGCCGCCAAGCCTGGCCCGAGTTCACCGGTGTCGAGCGACGACGCCACATTCTACCAGAGCCCCAACACCGACAACACGCTCGAACTCGCGGCCGTACTCGTAGGGATCTACGGTGAAGCCAAGAACGAACTTTTCCGAGTTCCGTTTGGAACCACGACGATCGGACGGGGAGACGGTTGTGGCGTGCAACTGCTTGACGCCAAAGTCTCTCGCGAACATGCGACACTTCTTTGCGAGGGCGACACCATTGCGCTCACCCCGCGGAGCGAGCGCAATCCGATCCTTGTCAACGAGGAACCGATCACATCGTCACATGCCCTCGCTGACGGCGACAAGGTTCAGTTTGGCAACTCCGGTGCGAGCATCTTGCGCATTCGAACCATTCCGGGTCTGTGACGCGCAGGCAGCGCAACCTCGATCGCCGGTTGCGTTGTTCGACCCAGGGCCTTCTCCTTGCAAGACTCGCGGCGGCAATGCTGTCGATTCCGATATCCCAGCTACACGCGCAGCCGAGTCCACGCGAGGGTCCAGAACCGCAAGCCGCTCCTGACGCCCAAAAAGTCGATCACGGTAGCCGCATCTACCTAGACGATGTTGTCTTTCCAAACAGTGATGATGAAGTCGCGAGACTCTTCTTTCGCGTCGAAGCCGCTGACGGAAACGAGATCGTCATTCGCGACAACGGCGTTCCCATCGACGCAACGGACATCAACTTCAGCGCCATTAGAGACGCGCAGGGGGGAACCGTCGCGGATCGGAGTGCGTCTTTGATCGTCAGACCGATACTAGAGCGGTGCTGGAGCAGACTTCGGAGTTGGGGGTGGAGCGAGCGTGATATCGTCACGCACCGGGGGTGGACGTGAGCGGTCGCGATGACGACGAAGATGACAACGGAAACGACAACCATCAGCGGCGTGATACAAAGCGTACGACCACGGGCAATCGCACTCGGGTCCCGACGAGCCGCATCGAACGCTTTGCGCGCATCGGCCTCCTGACAGGCGAGTTCGCGATCAGTGGTGCCGCCGAGTCGGTGAAGCGCGCATTCGGTGGAAGCTCGTCCGACGACAGCGTCTTTTTCAACACCCAGGGCGCCGAACGTCTGGCCAAGCGACTCGCGCGCATGCGCGGCGCGGCGATGAAGATCGGCCAAATGATCTCGCTCTTCGACGAAGAGCTCTTGCCCAAAGAATTCGCGGAGGCCCTCGCCATCTTGCGCGATTCGGCGGACACGATGCCCGAGTCTCAAGTCCGCAAGTCACTCGTGACTGCCTACGGCTCACAGTGGTGGAAGAAATTCGAAAGCTTCGACTTTGAACCCATCGCGGCGGCATCGATCGGCCAAGTTCACACCGGCATGACCAAAGACGGAAAAGAGCTCGCGATCAAGATCCAATATCCCGGCGTGGCGGAGAGCATCGAAAGCGACGTTCGAAATCTCGCCACCGCTTTGCAGGCAGCGCGAATTCTTCCGGTCGGCCTCGATATTGACGGCATCGTGGACGAAGCACAGCGGCAGCTCCAACAAGAGGCGGACTACCTCCTAGAGGCGGATTATCTGCGACGCTACAAAGAACAGCTTGGCGACGATCCGCGCTACTGCATCCCCGACCTCTACGATCGATTGTGCACCCCGCGCATGCTCGCAATGGAACGTCTGTTCGGCGTTCCCCTCGAAGACCTCGCCGGCGCCGGTCACGACCAGCGCGTCCGGGACGAGATGGGAGCAACACTTGTCGAACTTCTGTTCCGTGAACTATTCGAATTTGGCCTCATGCAGACCGACCCGAATTTCTCGAACTACCTGCTGGTCCAAGACGGCAAGCTCGGCCTGCTCGACTTTGGTTCGACAAGCGTGATCGACAACGATCTGTCGGTGCAGTACCGCGCGCTCTTTTTGGCCTTGATCGATCGAGACCGCGACCGGATCAAAGCGGCGATCAAGGACATCGGGTTCCTTCTGGCAGACGACTCGGCCGCGGTGCGCGAATGCTTGATCGACCTGTTCCTGCTGGTCTTCTCTCCGATGGGCTTCGAAGGCGAGTTCGACTTTGCCGAAGCGAACATCATGAGCCGCACCCAGGAACTTGGAATGGAACTCGCTTTCAAGCACGGCCATATGCGCGCGCCGCCAGCGCATACGATGTTCCTGCACCGCAAGCTCGATGGCACCGTTCTTCTGTGCACGAAGATCAAGGCCCGGGTCAACGTGAAGCAGATTCTTAAAAAGGTGCTCGCCGACACGGCCCCGAACGCGCCTGCTTCCTGATCCTGGGCTCGAGTAGTAGACGGTCCACGTTATATGGCCCCCTTCCCGACCTTACGTGCGGGAGCCGTCTTCGATGATCGAACGCAGCCAGTCGCCGAGGTCGGGATGCTCGAGCAGACCCGCCTGCCGCAGACGCGCCGCCGCGATCAGTTCGACTTCGTCCGGGCTCTCGGCCGCGAGCGCACGCCTGGCATCGTCGCTCACACCCTGGGAATCGAGGGCGCGTACGATTTCTTTCACGATTGGAACCGCTCCGGGCGCACCAGAAAGTTCGTCGATGCCGAGCCCGATCAAGATGGGGACAGCCAGCGGGTTCGTCGCAACTTCTCCGCACACCGACACTGGAATCCCTTCGCGATTGGCTGCGCGCACACTCATGTTGATCAGCGACAGCACTGCGGGGTGAAGCGAGTTATAGAGATGCGCGACCCGTTCGTTTCCCCGATCTGCAGCGAGAACATATTGGGTGAGGTCGTTCGTCCCGATGCTGAAAAAATCGCATTCTCTCGCAAGTGCCGGGGCGATCAAGGCTGCCGATGGCACCTCGATCATGATTCCAACCGGAAGGTTTGGATCGATCGCTTCGCCGCGACGCAACATTTGATCGCGCACGTCATCGATCACTGCGCGCGCCGCTCGTAGTTCGCCAACACCTGAAATCATTGGCAGCAACAGCTTCACTGTCTTGCTCGCACTGGCTCGGAAGATGGCGCGCAGCTGCGTGCGGAACGCCTCCGGGTTGTCGAGGATCAGACGCGTGGAACGCCAACCGAGCTGCGGGTTCTCTTCGGCTTCGAGCCCGATGTTCGGAATGCCCTTATCGCCGCCAAGGTCCAAGGTTCGAATTGTGACGGAACGTGGGGCCATCTGTGCGACAACGCGAGCGTACAGCTGCTCTTGTTCCTGCTCACTGGGAAAGCCGCGATGCGCGAGGGCTAGGAGCTCCGTGCGGAACAACCCAACGCCTTCGGCGCCATGTTGGTTGATCAACCGAAGATCATTGATCAAGCCGACGTTTGCACTGAGGACAATGCGACGGCCGTCCCGGGTCTCTGCGGGTCGTTCGCGCAGGGCGTCGAGGTGTTCAACCGCGATCGCGTATTGGCGCTGGGCCTTTTTATATTCGTTGCACAACGCTTCGTCGGGAGAGAGATAGATCCGTCCCGCACTGCCATCGACGATGATCTGTTCACCCGTTCGGGCCTCACGTAAAATTCCGCCGACACCGGTAATCGCCGGGATCTCGAGGGTGCGCGCAAAAATTGCACCGTGAGAAGTGGCTCCGCCGTGTTCCGCAACCAACGCTGCGACCTTGTCCATTTCCAGGCGCGCAAACAGTTCTGGCACAATCTGGTCGACCACGACCACGGCACCCTCGGAAAGCAGCGCGTGGTGATGCCGTACGCCGAGCAGGCGGGCCATCACGCGTCTTCCGACTTCCTGCACGTCGGCGCCACGTTCGGCGAAGTACGGGTCTTCTATGGCTTCGAACGTCGCGCGATAAGCGTCGAGTACTTCGGTCAGAGCCCGCAGCGCGCTGCCCCGGTTTTGCACCGCCTCTTCGAGCTGCTGCACAAAGCCAGCGTCTTCGAGAATCTGCATCTGCGCGTGGAACACAGCGGCGAATTCGGGACCAAATTTTTCGCCCACGTCCCGGCGCATTTCGTCGATTTCTCGACGCGCTTCCGCCAGCGCATTCATCAATTCCTGCTTTTCGGCTTCGACACTCTCATTGGGTTCGTAGTCGAGATGCGCCAGGTCGATCGGCGCCTCCAGTCGATAAACCGGCCCGATTGCAACGCCGCGGGCCGTCGGGATCCCGCGAAGCTCGGCGCTTGCTTCCTGGCGCTGCACAGCGCTCCGTGCTCGCGCGCCCATGGCGATGTGACTCGAGATGCGCCCCGCCCCATCCTCGCTCCCAGCAGCCGCCATGGCGAGCATGCGCGCATTGACAACGACTGGCGCAAGCAACTGCGCACAGGTCTGCATCAGCTCGACATCACTCTGCTCGAAGCCACGGGATTCAAGGGTCTGAATGACAAGGACGCCGGTGGTCGCGCCCTGCACAACCAGCGGTGCCGCGAGCAGTGACTCGAATCGCTCTTCGCCGGTCTCCGGGAAGTAGCGGTAGCTCGGGCTCTCTTTGGCGTGTTCGTATGCGAGGGGTTCGCCGGCGAGAGCGCACGCCCCTACCAGCCCCTCGCCGAAGGCAAGTGTCACCTTCTGAACCGAACCCGGCTCTAGGCCAATTGTGGCACTCAGCGTCAGTCGCGTGAGTTCGAGGTCGGAGAGGTAGATGGAACAAACATCCGCGTCGAGTCGCTTCGCAACCAGGTCGATGACGTTGGCCAACGTCTCGTCAAGATCGTGTGAACGAGACACGATCTCTGAGACATCGGCGAGTAGTGAAATCCGATCAGGAATAACGGCCTCCGCAGCCTGCTTCTGCGCAATGCGCAGATTTAGAACTGCCAAGGGTAGCAGCCGTGCACGCTAGTGCGTGAGAGGCTCCTCCGGCATCTGCGGCACCAAACGTCGCATCGACGGAAACACCAGGTCCTTGTCTTCGAACCTGAGCCCCAGCGCGAGCAAAATCTTGCGCTTGGTGTCCATCCGGCAGTTCATGCCCTTTTCGACACTATGAATGGTGCGCAATGCCACGCGCGCCTTTCGAGCGAGCTGTGACTGTGTCATGAGTTTATTTTCGCGCATTTCACGAACACGATTACCAACAGTAGAAAGACCGCTCATCTCTTGCATCACGAATTACACTCCCTGGAATTTTATGCCCGTAACTTCGCTGTACAGGCATTGTTGAATAGATTCCAGTTTCGTAAGAACGGGGATTTTCTTTAGGAAAAATAATCGGTTGGAAGCGTTGGAGCATTCGAGTTGCAATAGGGCGTCGGGTTCAATAACTCGTTTCATTGCGCTGGGATGGCGCTCGAAGGCGCGTTCTAACGGAGCTTAACTTCGCATCACGAACGCCTCTTCAACCTGTAATTCGTAGGGAATAAACAACGTCGAAGTGCGGTCGAAATACAGTCGAAGTGCGGTCGGAGTGCGGTCGAAGTGCGGTCGAAGTGCGGTCAAATTGCGATCCATAAGCGGTCAATAATTCGCTTCGAGTTACGTCCAACATCACAAGGCCCTTCGGCGCATCTCGATGTGTGCCGCTAATTGTCACTGCATTTCGTCTGGAGATCCGTTGCGCTCAGCATTCGTCCGCCTGGGATTCATTTGCGTGCTGTTTCTCGCTGCTTTGAGCAGTGGCTACGCCCTTTCGTCGAGCGTTGGACAAGGTGCAGTGCGACGCGAAGCGGAAACCCAGCTCGCACGCTTGTTGAAGGGACGCGTCAAGATTGAACGCGCCGACCTCCGGATTCGAGATGGATTCTGGATCGAAGGCCGCAATGTGCGCGTCTATCCAAGCCCCAGTGGACCCGGCTTGTCGAGCGACCACGTTTCCGTGCGCATCGACATTCTGGCGTTGATGACCGGACGCTTTCACGTGCGAGACCTCGTTCTCGACGGAATCCAACTCGACATCGAGCGAAGCGTCGCGGACCGTTGGGGACCGTATCCAATCAATGCCATCGACAAGCGCGGTGGGCCCAGCGACAACGACGACCTCGAGCGAAAGCTCGGTGCGTTTCGCGTCATCGATGTAATCACTCGCGTGCTATTGGAAACGCCGTTCATCGCCCAGCGAATCAAAGTGAGTCGCGGAAGGGTTCGGTTGATCGATCGCTACGTGCGCGGTCAGGGCGAAGCCCCTTTCATGGTGCAGATCGACGGGATCAACGGAAGCCTCGTCCACGACTGGATCGGCAATAGCGCCAACCTCGTACTCGCCGGAAGCCTGAGCGATGCGAATCGACAGGACGTCCCAATCGAAGTTTCCGGTGAGAGAAGAACCGATGGTTCGATGAACCTGAGCGTCGCATTCACGAAGCTCGAACTCGAGCGCTACCGCGACTACTTCCAGAATCAAACCGAGGAAGCCCGGCGCGCCAGGGCATCGGGCCCCCCCTCGGCACTCGATCGCCCCTTCGAGGGTCTCCTCAGTGGTGTGGTGAGATTCGAAACCCCCGAGCCGGAACACGGAGTACTCGAAATCGATTGGCTGGGACGCGATGTCGCACTCGGGGTTCCACGGGCCAACGAAGTGCTCTCGGTCAACGCCCCGCGACTCAATCTCCGCACTCGGCTGGAGGTTCATCCTGGCCGAGTCCGCATCAGTGAAGCCGGACTCACCGGGCCGGACATCCGAGTCGTAGTTTCCGGTGACATCGAACGTCCCCTTCGCGAATCGTCCCCGACCAACCTCGCGGTCCAATTTCACGACGTCGGCATTGGCGCACTAAACCGCATCGCACGCGCTCTGCCCCAGCAAGGACGCGAGGCATTGCTGCGTGGGCTGTCCAACATTGAGACCGGCAAGATCGTCCGCGTCGGCGGCAGTGGCACCGAACGCCTGTCGGTCTGGCAAGCCGTACTCCGCGGCGAGCGGCTCGACCACCTGCCCACGGGGCTTTCCATATTGGCCGAAGTTTCCGGCGTCACCATTGCGCTTGGAGAGCACGAACGGCTCAGCGCGTTGTCGGCAACGGCCGTTTGGACCCGCGATCGCCTGCGGATCACACGCCTGCGTGCATTGCGCGACGGCGTGCTCACGCCCCAGGTCAACATCACCGTCGAGGGCTTCCCCATTCTCTTTGATCAGAGCGAGACGTTCGAGCAAAGCCTCGTCTCTAACGCTTCACTCCCCGGCCTTTCCCTGCTCAACCAAGTTTTCGCTCAGTCTCCCGAAGTTGAAGGCGAAAACGTCGTCGTCACAGACCAACCTGTCGAGGTTCAACTCGACATCGACTATGTCCAACACAGCGCATTGATCTGGCCCCTGCGAGACGCCGAGATTGACGCCGTGTTCAAAAAGCGCGGACAGAGTTTTCGTATTGTTCGCGGCACGTGGGGTGGAGCCCATGTGACGGGCGACTTGTTGTTGACCCACGATCCCGATTCCACCCTCGACGCACAGCTCAATATTTCGCTCGCTCCACCCGCATCCGAAAACGATGGATTCATTCAACCGGAAGCGACGCCGATGCCCGCCGACAGCAACGCGAAGCAGGCTTGGGCCAGTGGGAATTTCGTGATCGACGGCATGCACGGAAAACACTGGCCGGTTGGGCAGACTGTTGCGCGCTTCGCGTTTTTCGGCGACGAACTCAAACTTGGCGACGTGCGTGGGCGACTGGTTCCGATCGGAACTCTCGAAGGCAACCTTTCCGTCGACCTTGCAAGCCCCGAAGCACTTGCATTCGACACCCAATTCAAAGTTCGAGGTGGCGACGCAGGCCGGCTGTTAGAAGCGGTCGGCTTCCCGGACGGATTCGCAAGCGGCACCTTCGATATCGACGGCGATTTCGGTGGACCGATCCTTCCCGACGAAACCGCATTCGCTCTTGTGGCCGGAAAGCTTGAAATCAATGGAAGCAACGGCGAGGTGCGGCAAAGTATTCCCCTGGTCGCGTCCCTGGCCCACGCTGCCGAGGGGTTAAGCCCGGCACGCGCCAGCGACGCCCTCGCGTACGAGACGGTCAATACCGTGATCGAGTTTCAGCGCGGTCGTATCGCGACCGACGAAATCAAACTGGACGGACCTCTGCGCCTATTCATTTCTGGGACATTTGACTTCGCCCGCCCCGAACGCGCGATCGACGGTGAGATCGGAATCTTCCTATTTCGACAAGTTGATCAGCTGCTCGGAAGTGTCCCGCTGCTCGGCAATCTGATTCCGGGCGGGAAAGGTCGCGGCCTGTTCGGCGTTTTTTTCGACGTCGACGGCACGCTTGAAGAACCGGTTCTCACCGCGTTGCCAATGAAATCTCTGACGGATGGCATTCCCCTTCCCGACCTTATTAAAGCGCCGTTCAGCGCGATCCGACAGGCGCTACAGTCCGAGAGCAAGAAGCAATAGAAGCCGGCTCGCCCAGCTGTCATTCATAAGCCCGCATAAGCCCACATAAGCCCACACAAATGCGCGCAGCTCGTACGCGCGAAACTGCAACGCATCAAGGTCGAGCGACGCAAAGGAAGATCGAGGTTGAGCAACGCGAACCGCAAGCCCGCGCTCGTAACAGCCAGGAAGCAAGTTCTGGCGCGTGATGTCGTCGTAAAGAAAATCCGCGCCGCACAACGGGCCGGAGAAAGCGTCGTCTTCACAAACGGCTGCTTCGACCTATTGCACGTGGGCCACCTGCGAAGTTTCGAACAGGCGCGCAACCTCGGGGATCGACTGGTTGTTGCGGTGAACTCAGACGCGAGTGTTCGCAAACTCAAGGGTGCAAATCGTCCCATCGTCCCAGCACGCCAGCGAGCAGAAATGATCGCGGCACTTTCGTGTGTCGACTGGGTGGTCGTATTCGGGTCGGCAACGCCGCTACCGCTCATCAAACAATTTCGACCCGACATCCTCGCCAAAGGCGGCGACTGGGCACTCGACGCGATTGTGGGCGGGCCGGAAGTGACGAGTTGGGGCGGGCGCGTGGTGCGCCTGCGCGAAGTTCCCGGCGTCCGAACCTCCACACTCATCGATCGTTTGCGACGCTAGCGATGCCAACCGGGAACGACTTATCCACTGACGGCCTCGGCGCGCGCAATCGGCGACCGATCGTCGCGGTGGTCATGGCCGTGCTCTTGATCGCGACGGCATTCTACTTTCGTAATTTCCTTTTCTACGAAAATCTGCACCCGGTGATCGAGGGTCAAATCTATCGCTCCGCCCAACCTACGGCAGCGGGCCTGCAGCACGCGATCGACTCGATCGGCCTGCGCACCGTTCTCAATCTCAAAGGCAGCGCCCCGGACGACAACCTAGAATCCGGAATCTTGGCAATCTCCAAGCAAGCCGACCTAAACCTTCGCTTCGTACGACTCAGTGCACGCCGATGGCCGAGCCCCCAAGAAGTCGAACAGCTCATCGACGCCATCGACACGTCACCGCGCCCGCTCTTGATTCACTGCCAAGGTGGAACCGATCGCTCGGGACTCGCTTCTGCGATCGCCCTACTTCTGGGGACAGACGATCTTACAGCCGCCGAAGCGCAGTTCGCCTTGCGTTACGGCTATCCCGGCGAGTCCCTCGGCTCGGACCTGCCCGGTTTTCTTACCGCGTACCGCGCATGGCTTGTCGCCCGGGACGAGCCCCATTCGGCTTCGCGTTTTCGCGACTGGGTGGCGACCGACTACATCGCCTATTACTACGAAGCCGAAATCGAATTCGACCCTCCCGAGCAAGGCGTCGATGTAGGTGAAGCTTTTACCCTGCGCGTGCGCGTCATCAATCGCAGCACACAGCCAATTCCTCTTCACTGCGAAGCAGGGGCTGGTGTGCGGCTTTCGATGCGGCTTCGCGCGGTCAACTCCAATCCCCACAACCTCCGCGAGCGCCGATTCTGCGCAACCAACATGTCACTTGCCGCCGGCGAGCAGATCGAAATCGAGACTAACACCTATCTCATGCAGACACCCGGGACCTACCTGTTCACCGCGGACCTCGTCGACGAAAATCGCGAGCATTTTTTCGCCGACATGGGCTCCGTCATCACCAGTCGGACTCTCGTCGTTCGCTGACACAACACCTGCAGCGGGTTCGGGCGACCCTGAAGTCGAACACGACTTTTGGGGGATCGATCATCAGCGCACTGCCGAACTACGAAGACTACGATGGCCTGGGCTCGCCGGTCAAATCGAAGCCGCGCGGCCCTGGAAAGACCCGCTCCCCCGGCTTGACGCATAGTCTGCCGCGTCAGTCGGCGATAACGTGCCGCACGCGCAACGCCAGCAACGCCGCGATCACACCGAACGTCAGGTTCGGAATCCAAAGTGCGTAGTGGGCGGCCACCCAGCCATCGAGCGCTAGAAAGCGAGCCTGGGAGAACAGGCCGTAGTACGCGAACGCGAGGGTAAGACTGATCAACGCTCCTCGTGAACGTGTTCTCGCCGCACGCCGCAGCCCCAGTGGCACGGCGATAAGCGCGAACGCCATCGGTGCCACGGGAAGTGCATAGCGTCGATGAATTTCGAGCTCGTATTCAATCGGGTCACGTTGGTGCAGGTCGCCCAAGTCGCTCCCTTCGCGGGCGCGGCGCACCACGTCTTCAAGTTCGTCAAAGGTCATCTGCCTCGGGCGAACCGCCGCGGTGAGGGTTGGGATTAACGCCGACACATCAAACGAATAGTCGAGGGATTCGAACGCGATCGTGCGAACGCGATCGGGAACGTTGGGGTCGGCGTCAAGATGCAGCGCCCCCTCCTCTAGCCCCAGCGTAAATGTCTGCCGCACGTCATCGTAGGAAAAGCGGCCTCGTTCTGAAAAAATCACGAACGCGTTGGTCGGGTCCGTGCGGTCGGAAATCATGACGCCGCGAAGATTGTTTTGGCGATCGCGCTCATTTACGAAAAGTGTTCGACCCACGAGACTTCGGAACTTGCCCGGATCGAGCATGCCACCTCGGGCCGCCAAGATTTCGACCACCGCACGAAGTTCTCGGTGAGCGCGGTACTCGACGTCGATCATGATGTAGGCGGAGACTCCCGAGATCACCGCCGCGAGAATCATCATTGGAACAAGCAGAGACGCAAGGCCAAGTCCCGACGCGCCCAACGCAAGGATCTCCCCCTCGGCGGACATGCGACTGACCGCGATGATCATGCCGAACAGAAATGCGATTGGCAGGGTGTAAGCGGTGAGGAGCGGGAGCAAGCAGGCAATGACATCGATGCAGTCGTCAAGCGTGGCCCCGACCGCGACCAATTCGTCGAGAAGACGCAAACCGTTCTGCGTCAACAAGACCATCGTGAGCGCAAGGAAGCTCAGGGCACTGTATTGCACCACTTCCTTCATCAGCTGGAAGGAAAGCAGTCGCGAGACTCTCATCGACGCATCGTATCGTCCCGTTGCACGGCGGGCGAGAGCAACTCGGTGCCAAGCGACCCGACTCGCCGCGACAAGCGATCGGCTACGAGATTGACGTTCTCGTGCCGAGGAGTGCGGCAAGGTCGTCGCCTTCGATGACGCTTGCGTCTAACTTCGAGCGCAGCGCTTCGAGCGAGGAAAGCGCGCTAACACCCTTTTCTCCTATGGCCCGCAGGACGGCCAAAGCGGCTTCACACTGCACCAGTGCGCACGAGGGACTTCCCTCTCCATCGATGCTCGGCGCAACGAATTCATGTTCCGGCCACGCAGTCAGCCCGAGCAGCAAGTCGGCGGGGAACCAAGATGAATCACCGCTCGCCACCACGATCAAAGCGCGTTCTTCCCGCGCACATTCAAGTCCCGCGGTGAACCCGTGCGAGTCGCTGCACTCGATCAAGCGTCCGTATTGCCCCCAAGACGGGTCGCCTCCGACGATCACTAGGTCCTCAAAGAGTCTCGCGAGAAGTGCCGCGGTGCTTTTCGTCTGGTCGTACCTTTCGCAGCCAGACGCAACGATGAAGATCGCGGACACATTTGCGAGTTGGCCAGCGGACTTTCGCGGAGCGCTCATTACACGCCTTCGAAGCCGCGTTCGTGGCCAGCGAAGAAGCCCTCGTCGATCACTTGCACGGTGACGTCACTGCCTTCGGCAAGCTCGGAATCTGCGCCGGGAAAAACGAGCAGGCCCTGGGCCTCGGACATCGATCGAAACACACCCGAACTTTGATTGCCGGTGCTCGAAGCCCAGATCTCGCCGTCTTCAATTTCAAGACAAACGCGTATGAAGTTCAATCGACCGGGCTGCTTGCGCAACGCGGTGCGCAGGCGCGCTTGGATCGTCGGACGAAAGTGGGTCACGAAGCCGCTCATCTTACGAAGCGCGGGACGTACGAACTGTTCGAAGGTCACGGCCGCAGACACCGGGTTCCCCGGTAGGCCGAACACAAAGGGGCCTGCGGCGCCCGGCGCGGGGCCGCGATCGAAGCGCCCGAAAACCATGGGATGTCCGGGTTTCATTTGTACGCCCCAGAATCGAATCTCACAGCCGAGCTTCTCGATTACGCCTTTCACATGATCGTGGTCGCCAACCGAGACACCGGCGGAGGTCACAATGCAATCGGCAGAAAGCCCCGACCGCATGTGCGCTTCAAGTTCTTCGGGGCAGTCCTTCGAAATTCCAAAGTAGATCGGCTCGGCACCCACTTCTCGACAAAGCGCGGACAAGGTGTACGAGTTCGACGCGACAATGCGGCCGCCTTCGACAGATCCGTCCGGTTCGACCAGCTCGTCTCCACTCGACAAAATCGCGACGCGCGGGCGCCGAACCACCGACACCAAAGTGCGTCCTAGGGACGCCAGCAAGCCGATCACCGGGGCGCTGATGCATGCGCCCCGCGCAAGCACGCGGTCGCCGACATGCATTTCTTCGCCGGCGTTGCGGATGTTGTTTCCCCGCGGCGCGGGTTTCAAAATACGCACCCACTCGCCGTCGGCTTCGACGTGCTCTTGCATCACAACCGAGTCGGCACCGGGCGGAACCGGGGCACCCGTAAAGATACGTGCCGCGTCTCCGGGTTGAAGCGGACAATCGGCACTTCCCCCGGCTGCAACTTCAAGAGCCACACGCATAGAAACGGGCACGTCCGCACTGGCGCTCTGGCTTGCCGCACTGTGGATCGCGTAGCCGTCCATTGCGGAACAGTCGGCGGGCGGGAGCATCCGGGTCGAGAGGACGTCCTCCGCCAAGATCCGTCCCTGGGCGTCCGCAACCGCAACCGTCTGTGCGGCGAGCGGAGACACTTCGTTTAGGATCGCGTCCTGGGCCTGGGCAACTGTGAGATTTCGCTCCATGGGGGCCAACCTTACCCCGTCTTGTCGCGTTCTAGGTGCGTTCTAGCCTCAGGGCCCCAACCCCGCAGCTGGCTGGCGCCGAGGTTCGAGCACGCTAACCTGCCTAATCCTTAGGCAACCTGTCTCGCCTCGATCGGGAGACCAACAACTCCCACCAGCCCTCGTTGGGTAAAACTCAAACAATTTCAAAGGCTTGCCTGAAAGTCGGAGCCCCGAGCGTGTCCCGAGAACTCAAAAGTGTTTTGGACGCAGTGCACGATGGAATCCTGCTCATGGACCGGGGCGGATACGTCGAGGATCTGAACGCGGAGGCCTGCCGCATCTTTGGGACGTCGGCCGGCAACATCCGAGGCGTGTCGATGGACCGATTGATCGACCCCGGTCGCGCGATTGTGAGCCTCGCCCACCGCGTCGTTGAGACGGGCCAACCCTATGTCCAGGATGAGGTGGTCTTCGAGCGGCGCACCGGCGGCAACGTAACGATCGACATTTCGGTGTCTCCGATGTTTGACCCCGAACTTTCGGGCCAGCTCGATGGTGCCGTGGTGATGATTCGCGACCGAACCATCACCCAGTCGCTTCGCGAGATCGTCAACCAACAAGAACAACTCGTCTCCTACGGTTTGATCGCCGCTGGCATCGCCCACGAAGTAAAGAACCCGCTCGGTGGCATTCGCGGTGCGGCCGAACTCTTGGGAGGTTGGTCGGTGGACGACCGCGGGTCCCGCGCTGCTTCATTGATCGTCGATGAAGTCGACCGGATCACGGCACTCGTAGAAGAGCTCATGGTCTTCGCCCGGGGCGACGAACTTTCTAGGACTTCGGTCAATCTTCATCAGATACTCGACTCTGTCATCGAACTTTGCAGACTAGATCCCATCGCGGGCGGCATTTCGATCGGACGAGTTTACGATCCGTCGATTCCCGAAATCTCCGCAGACGCCGACCGGCTCCGCCAGGTGTTTTTGAACCTGCTGCGCAATGCGCTTCAAGCGACCAGCGCCGGCCATGGCCGCGTCGAAATTGAAACGCGCATGACGCTGGAACAACGCCTTTCGAGCCGAGACCAAACCAGCGTCCCCACTGTGCAAATCGTTATCCGCGATAACGGCGGCGGGATCTCACCCGAACTCCTTGCGCGCCTTGCAACGCCCTTTGTGACGACCAAAGAAAAAGGCACCGGCCTCGGTCTCGCCGTGTCGCGCCACTGGGTCACGCTGCATCGCGGAACCCTTTCCATAGACAGTCCCCCCGGCGAAGGCACCAGTGTGCGAATCAATCTTCCTCTCGAAGCTGAAAAAGTTCGGGCATCCGCTCGACCCCAATCCTGAGTAAACTTATGACGACACCCCACGAATCCTCCAAAAAACCCAACGCCTACGACGAGTCGCGCGCGGCCAAGATTCTGATCGCGGACGACGAATATTCCATTCGCTTCGTACTCCGAGAAGCCTTGGAAGCCCACGGACATACGGTTGTAGAAGTCGAAGACGGCAATCAAGCCCTAGAAAAACTGGCGACCGGTGAGTTCGACATCGCGTTTCTCGACATCCGCATGCCCGGACTCACCGGCCTTGAACTGCTCGATCAACTGCGCGCAACCCAGAGCGAAACGGCTGCGGTCGTGATCACCGCGGAAAGTACGATGGAAAACGCCGTCGAGGCGATGAAGCGCGGCGCCCTCGACTATCTCGTGAAGCCCTTCTCGCTGGCCGAAGTCACGGTCCTGACCGAAAAGTCCCTGGCGACGCGAAAGCTCCAGCGCGAAGTACGCCACCTGCGAAGGGAAGTCGTGCGCGCGCGAGTGCCGAGCGGCGAACGTTTGATTGGACGCAGCCCGGAAATTCTCGAAATCTTCAAGACCGTCGGCAAGATCGCTGACCGCAACGTTCCGGTTTTGATCACGGGCGAGAGCGGCACCGGCAAAGAATTGGTCGCAAAGGCGATCCATCAAGCAAGCCCGCGCGGCGACAACGAGTTCGTCGCGGTCAACGCCGCGGCGATTCCCCGTGAGCTACTCGAAAGTGAACTCTTCGGTCACGAGCGTGGCGCGTTTACGGGCGCCGTCGATTCGCGGCCAGGCCGCTTTCGCGAAGCCTCCGGCGGCACCCTCTTCCTCGACGAAATTGGCGACATGCCCCACGAGCTACAGGTCAAACTGCTGCGCGTACTGCAGTCGGGCGAAGTGATGAGTGTCGGCGGGCGAAAGGCGGACATCGTCGATGTTCGCATTCTCGCGGCCACCCATCGCAACCTCGACGATGCCGTTCAGGAGGGAACGTTTCGCGAAGACTTGTTGTACAGGCTGCGCGTCGTGCCGATTGAGATTGCACCGCTGCGCGACCGAGGTGAGGACATTCCGATTCTCGCCGAGCACTTTGTCACCCGCTATGGCGCCGAACTCGTTGGCGCGCCGCGATTCATTTCCGAAAGCGCGATCGACTTCCTGGCCGCGCACCCTTGGCCCGGCAATGTGCGCGAGCTCGAAAACTCCATTAAACGGGCGCTCGTGCTCAGCGCAAACGAATTGTTGATCGAGGACGACTTCGAGTTTCTCAAGGCGGACCCTCGCGGTAGCGCGGGGCGGTTCGAACAGGCGATCCGCGACGAGATCACCGACGCCCTTGCGGGCGATGAAAGCGGCGACCTTTATCACAACCTAATCGAGCGCCTCGAGCGCCCCCTGCTCGAAAGGGTGCTCGCCCATACCGCGGGCAATCAGATCCGCGCGGCGGCGATCCTCGGGATCAATCGCAATACGCTGCGCAAGAAGATCACGGACCTCGACATCACGCTTCCCGGACGGGAACATTCTTGACAGCACAGCTTTACTGCGGCCTTCACGTCCTCGCCGACGACGACCCGCGTTGGTCTCGCGACCCCGTAGAGCAGACCCGCGCCGCATTGGCCGGGGGTGCGCGGGTCATTCAACTTCGCGCGAAGCACGCAGGGGATCGCGAAGTCCTCGAGTGGGCAGAGGCGATTCGTCGCCTCACCCGCGAATGCGATGCGCGCTTTGTCGTCAATGATCGCTTCGACCTCGCGGTTGCGTCTGACGCTGACGCGGTCCACCTTGGCCAGGACGACCTCCATCCAGATGACATTCCCGAAGTGTTACGCAAACGGCTCGCGGTTGGTCGATCGACCCACAACCTAGACCAAGCGCGTCGTGTTTGTGGCGAAGGTGTCGACTACCTCGCCTTCGGTCCCGTGTTCGGCACCCAGTCGAAAGACTCGCCGTATTCGGCACGAGGACTCGAAGCCCTAAAAGAAATCGTCGAGATCGCAGGGGACTTGCCCGTGGTCGCGATTGGCGGAATCAACTTCGACAATCTCGATGTACTTCTAGAAACCGGAGCTCGCGGTGCCGCCATCATTGGCGCGGTTGCCGCCGCCGATGAACCGGCAGCGGCCACACGGCAATTGGTCGAGCATCCGGGTTGGTCGAACGGGGGGAAGTACATTGAGTGACTTGGGACTCCGCGCTGTCTCCGCGCTTGGTTTCGTTGCGATGATGGGAATCGCGTGGTGCTTTTCGATGAATCGCGCGCGCATCCCGTGGCGCGTTGTGGGCTGGGGTGTTGGTCTTCAGTTTACGCTGGCCGTTGTCTTGCTGAAGTCACCGATCGGCACCGCGTTCTTCGTCGCCATCAACCAACTCGTGAATCGGCTGATCGTCTATTCCGAAGCGGGCGCGCGTTTCGTTTTCGGGAGTCTGCTCGACACAGGGGCCTCCTTCGCGTTGAACGTCTTGCCGGTGATCATCTTCATGGGCAGTTTAACCGCGGTGCTCTACCACGTTGGCGTCTTACAACGCATCGTGAATATGTTTTCGTGGGCACTCGAGCGTACGATGGGCGTGTCGGGTGCCGAGGCTCTGGCCGCAGTCGCCAACGTGTTCGTCGGCATGGTGGAATCAACGCTCGTCATTAAACCGTACCTCCCGGCCATGACGCGTTCGGAACTGTTTAGCCTGATGACGCTTGGGATGGGAACCGTCGCGGGCTCAGTGTTGATTGTTTACGTGCAGTTCTTGGGTGGCGGAGACTTCGCCGGACACCTGGTAATCGCAAGCTTGCTCTCGGCGCCGGCCGGCCTATTGATCGCAAAGATCATCCTGCCCGAAAGCGAAACCCCTGCGACACTTGGAGGCGAACGAACCGTCGCCACGAGTGAAGCCGCCGAGACGCGGGCAAGCAACGTGATTGACGCGGCGGCAACAGGCGCGATCAGCGGCCTGAAACTCGCCGCCTATGTCGCCGCTCTCCTGATCGCCTTCTATGCGTTGATCGAAATGGGCAATGACATCCTTGGCACAGCGGGTGGCCTCGCGGGTTTTCCCGACCTCACTTTTCAGGGCGTGTTCGGCGTGATCATGACTCCCATCGCGGTGCTCATGGGTGTGCCTCTCGCGGACGCTCAGGCAGTAGGCTCCTTACTTGGAGTCAAGACGATCCTCAACGAGTTCGTGGCGTATCACCAGCTCGGCGAGCTTGCCGCCCAGGGCGCCCTTGAACCGCGGTCCGTCATTATCGCGTCTTACGCCCTGTGCGGGTTTGCGAACTTCGGCTCGCTTGCGATCTTGCTCGGCGGCATCGAGGGCGTCGCGCCAGGTCGCAGACAAGAAGTCGCGCGTCTGGGGTTGTATTCGATTCTCTCGGGATCACTCACCACCTTTATGACCGCGTGCCTCGCTGGGATGCTGCTGTAAATTCCTGCAACGCGGCCAGCGCATTGCTGCCAAGCATCGGTACGCTGGCGGTGCGTGGATCCTGCAAGGCTTGGAGAAGCCCCCATGACCGAACCACTTTGGCGCCCGTCCGCAGATCGCATTGCCGCCTCAACCATGACTGCGTTTGCGAACCATGTGCGAGACCACGCACGCGGTCCGGCATCCGACGACTATGCCGAGCTGCATCGGTGGTCGATCGACCCATCAAGTGACTTCTGGCGCGCCATCTGGTCGTTTTGTGACGTGCGCGGAGAGGGTCCCGGTGAAGTGGGGATCGAAGCCGGAGTTGGCATTCGAGACGCTCGCTGGTTTCCCGATGCAAGAATCAACTTCGCCGAAAATTTGCTGCGTCGACAAGACGAAAGCCCTGCGCTGATCTGCGTTGGTGAAGCAGGCGATCGGCGAGAGATCTCCCATCACGCTCTGCATCAAGCCGTTGCGAGCCTGGCGAGTGGTTTGCGCGGTCTTGGCGTCAGCATTGGCGATCGCGTTGCCGCAGTTCTTCCCAACGGCCCCGAAGCGGTCATCGGCATGTTGGCCACGACCAGCCTCGGTGCGATCTGGTCTTCGTGCTCGCCCGACTTTGGCAGCGAAGGCATCATCGATCGCTTCGGACAAATCGAGCCCAAGGTTTTAATCGCGATCGACCAGTACGTGTACGGGGGCAAGACGTTCGCACCCATCGATCGCTTGGGCGACGTGCTTGCCGGCTTGCCCAGTGTCGAACACACCATTGTTGCATCCGCGGGAAGCGGTCCCGCCGACCTGGCTTCGTTCACAAACGCGCATGCTTTCGAAACCCTCGCGAGCGCCGCGCTCAATGCGGATCTCTCATTCGAGCGGCTACCCTTTGATCACCCGATCGCGATCCTCTACTCATCGGGCACGACCGGCAAGCCCAAGTGCATCGTCCACGGCGCGGGCGGTACGTTGCTCCAGCACTTGAAGGAACACCGGCTGCACACGGACCTTCGCCCCGGCGACCGCATGTTCTACTTCACGACGTGTGGCTGGATGATGTGGAACTGGCTCGTTTCCGCCCTCGCAAGCGAAGCGACCCTGGTCCTCTACGACGGGTCCCCCTTTCATCCCGACGGAAACCGCCTGTTCGAGCTGATCGACCGCGAAGAGATCCAAGTCTTTGGGGTCTCGGCGAAGTTCATCGACTCCGCAGCGAAAGAAGGCCTGCGACCGATCGACAACCAGAAACTCACGAGCCTGCGCACCATCCTATCCACGGGCTCGCCCTTGGTTTCCGAAAGCTTCGACTACGTGTATCGATCGGTCAAAGCCGACGTTCAGCTTTCTTCGATTTCCGGCGGCACAGACATCGTTTCGTGTTTCGTCCTAGGAAACCCCAACGCTCCGGTTTACCGCGGCGAGATCCAATGCCCAGGGCTCGGGATGGCGGTCAGCGTCTTCGACGACGACGGCACTGCAACGCACGACACCGAGGGAGAACTGGTCTGCACCCGCCCCTTCCCATCGCGCCCGGTTCAGTTTTGGAATGACCCAGACGGTGCGCGCTACAAGGCGGCGTACTTCGACCGGTACCCGGACGTGTGGTGCCACGGCGATTGGATCTGCTCATCACCTCACGGCGGCTTCACGATATCGGGTCGCTCGGATGCGGTGCTCAACCCGGGAGGCGTGCGGATCGGAACCGCAGAAATCTACCGCCAAGTCCAACGTCTAGACTGGGTTGTCGAATCCATTGCGGTCGGCCAGGCCTGGGACGACGACGTTCGTGTGGTGCTCTTCGTCAAGCTCCGAACGGGACTCGAACTCGACGACGACATGCGAAACGAAATCCGTAAAGTCGTACGCAGCCACGCGAGCCCACGACACGTCCCGGCTCGCATCGCCCAGGTGTCAGACATCCCTCGGACGCGCAGTGGAAAGATCACAGAACTCGCCGTGAGCGACGTGCTTCATGGCCGGGAAGTCAAAAACGTCGGAGCCCTCGCCAACCCGGAAGCACTCGCTTACTTCTCGGACCGCAGCGAATTGTCGACCTGAGTAAAACGGCACCGCTCCCCAAAACTCGCGGGGCGTTACGCTTCCCGTTTCAACTCTGCGCGTCGCGATTCGAGCTCATCCCGGGCAAGGCCATACTCTGCTGCCGCGGTGGCGACGGTCGCCACAGCTGTTCGACTGAGCAACTCCGGGTGTTTGCCTGATCCCGGATCCCAGCCTGTCGAAACTCAGCTGGCCCTGAGCTGGCCCAGCTGGCCCCTACCTGACGTTGGTGCCCGGCGCGGACTCGACACCCTTCGCATCGACCGACTGAGCCGCACCGCCGTCTTCGTCCGGCTCTTCTGCGAGAAAGATCTCGATCACGAGCAGGATCACCCCAATCACGATTGCCGAGTCGGCCACATTGAACGTCGGCCAGGTGTAGGAGTTGGTCAGGTGAACGTCGAGAAAGTCGATGACTTCGCCGAAGCGGACGCGATCGGTGAGATTGCCAATCGCGCCGCCGAGCACCACGCCCAAGGCCGTCGCGGACAAGACTTCGTGGTCTTCAAGTTTTCGGTAGAAAACCAGCAGCAAGCAGATCGCAATCATGGTCGTGCCGATAAAAAAGGCCATGCGCTGTTCGAGGGGACCGTCCGCGAAGAAGCTGAACGCACCGCCGCCATTGCGCACGTGGGTGAGATCGAAGAAACCGGGGATCACTTCAATGCGATCGGCGTAGTGAATTTTGGCGCTGACCATGGCTTTCGTAATCTGGTCAAGCGGATACACGACGAGTAGGGACAGCAAGAAGACTTTTGCCTTGGGGCTCATAGGCGCAGCAGCCTATCACAATTTACGCCGGCTTCACGACCTACGCACACCCGGCGTTTCCCAACTCTACGGTTCGCGTACGGCACCGACATTGACCATCTCCGCGACGCAGTCGTGCTTGCGGATCCGCACCAGATTTCGCACGTAAATGGCAACCGTGGGGAGGTACGCGAGGGTGTACACAATATTTCCTAGGTGAATCGCGTACACGAGGAGGGCAAGCGAGAGGCAAAGATCGCGTTGCCGATCAAACCAAACCTCAGCCAGACTGTGAAATCAGTCCAGTCCAACATGTCGTCCCCCCGCGAACGCTTGTCACATCAATGCATGCGTCGGGGTTGCAACTCAAGCGCCCTTATCGCCATTCCTGATACCCCGGTGGACTCAGTCGCAACGCCGCATCGGCTGCGGCGCGACAAAAAATCGGATTGGGTCGAATTTCGTTTTCTCGCAAACACGCATCCGCCATCAAGATCGCGTGTTCGTGAACGGAGCATGCAGCGCGGTAACGAATTTCGATGACGCTTTCGGCGCAACGTTCCACTTCAGTGTCCGGTCCTTTGTCGGCCGACCCCGAACTTTTCTGCGCAGCATCCGCGACCGCGCAGCCAGAAAGCATGGCAATAAAAATGTCGCGAGCGAGAGGGGTGGGCAGACGGGGAAGCAAAAATCGAAACGCGCTGGGCAGCACAACTGAAGCCGTGCGCAGGCTTCGTTCGCCTTCGACGCCGACGTATTGCGTTGCTCCAGCCAGGCAGAACTCACCAACGAGTTTCGCGATGTCGTCCGCACTCCCCCCCGGACCCTCTGCGAGATCTCGCACCTGCGCGGCCCATGCGTTCAGGTTCTCCGTATCGTTCTGTGATGACGCTGACTTCGCCGCAGTAAAAGCGAGCGCGAAAGCGAGTTCCCTGCGACGTGGCACGGAATCTTGGCCTTCGAGCGCGCGGGTCGCGTAGGCGAGACGAAGCAACGCGTCTGGGGCAAGTGACGGCCCCGCCGATTCTTGGGCGAATGCATCAAGCGTTTCGATCAACACATCCTTCCAGTCTCGCTCTGCCAGGAGAGCATCGAATGTGGCTAGCCAGTCGAGCGCTCTGGCCATGTCGCCGCGAGCACTTGACCATTCTTGGCCATCCAAACGCGAGCCGTCTCGCAGGACAGGGAAACGTGGCACGTAAACATCCATCAGCCCGCTCGTGAGCGCGGGGTGTCCTAGGTTTTCGAGGGCCAACGCCGCCATTGGGCCGCAATTCGACACGCCATCGGCCGTTTCGAAAGCGCAAAGATGCAGGCGTTCGAGCGCGATATCGAGTTCGTTCATAAGGCGACTCCCTGCCGCGAGCGGTTGCCGCACGGTGCGGGCGCTGCGGGATGCGCATCCTAACGATCCCCGCGGGCCGGTGCCCCCTACGATCTTCGCTTAAGGGCATTTTGTCGCGATGCTTTCGCTACTCTGCGGCGCGCTCGAACCTTGCCTCACAAGGGAAACCGCATGACCCGGCCCATCATAACTGAACAACAAATCCTCGATGCCCTGCATCCCATTGTCGACCCGGACTTTCGCAAGAGCATCGTCGACTTGGGTTTTGTGAAGAACATCGCGATCAACGGCAGCGACGTTTCGTTCTCGATCGAACTCACCACCCCCGCGTGCCCGGTCAAAGAAGAATTTCAGAACGACGCCCATGCGCGGGTGAGTGCACTCGCCGGTGTCGAAAACGTTGCGGTCAACATGACAGCCCAAGAGCGCCCGGCCCCTGGCAGTGTTGAGACCGCCAGGGAAGATGTCTTGCCAGGCGTGCACCGTGTGATCGCGGTGGCTTCGGGCAAGGGTGGCGTTGGGAAGAGCACGACCGCGATCAACCTCGCACTCGCGCTGCAGAAGGCAGGCGCACGCGTCGGCGTAATGGACTGCGATGTCTATGGCCCGTCGCTTCCGCTTTTGACTGGCACACACGGTCGCCCGCAGACCGAGGGCAAGAAGATCATCCCCCTCGAAGGCCACGGCCTCAAACTCATGTCCATCGGCTTCTTTACCGACGACGATTCACCGGTGATCTGGCGCGGGCCCATGGTGCACGGCCTGATCAAACAGTTCTTGACTGACGTGCTTTGGGGCGAACTCGACTACCTGATCCTCGACATGCCGCCCGGCACAGGCGATGCCGCATTGACGCTGACCCAGAACGCACCGCTTTCCGGCGCCGTGATCGTGACGACCGCCAACGACCTTTCGCTCATCGACGCGCGCAAGGGCCTCGCCATGTTTCAGAAGGTCGAAATCCCGGTGCTTGGCATCATTGAAAATTTGTCGTTCTTCACTCCGCCTGATCTGCCGGACCGCAAGTACTACATCTTCGGCGAGGGCGGCGGAAAGCGAGTCGCCGAAAATCTGGGCGTTGACTTCCTCGGGGAGATTCCGATCGACCCTCAGGTCGTGAGCGATGGCGACCTCGGCAAGCCGATCGTCTTGAGCCAGCCCGATTCAATTGCAGCGCAGTCGTTTATCGAACTCGCGTCGCAGGTGACGCGCAAATTGTCGAAAGTCGAGGCTGCGGCCAAGTCGGCGTAGCCAACCAAGGCGGCTGCTCTTCTAGACTGACTCGTCTAGACCTATTCTTCGAAGCGTTTTTTGCCGTGAAGCAAGTCGCGGTAGTACACCGGTGCGGGGCCGATCGCTTCGTGACCCGCGCGTTGCGTGTATTCGCGATACGTGAGTCGCTGGAAATTGATCGTTTGCGGCGGGCTAAAGAACGAGTCCTCGATCGTGAGATCCCGTTGCCAGCCGGAATATTCGAGCACGCCCTTTGTCGCGCTGGCGCGCACGAAGGTTTCGATGCGAACAGGCAAAGCGGGCACTGAATCCGTCACGATGACCCGACGACGGCCGTTGTCGTTCGTCAGCTGGTAGACATCAAAACTGATCTGGTCGTCGGTCGACTCGCCGTCGCGCACGAGTTCGCCGCCAGACGCCAAGAGATCTTCGCGCTCGCGGCCAAACGGACGCCCCCGCGTGGCGTCTTCGGCGATCGCGGTGGTATTGCGTTCGATCGCGGCTCCGCGCCCCAAGATCTCGTCGTAAATGTAATAGAACGGCCCATCGACGATGGTGGTCACCGGGTGCCCCGCCAACATGGTCTGCACTCGGAACTTCGGCCCTTTGGACCAGTAGTGGGTCAACACGATTCCGTATTCGGTGGACACGCGAGTTTGCGAGTACCAAGTCGGGGGGCCTGAGTACGGCGTCTTGGCTTCCGTTTCACTCTTGGTCGCCGGCGGCGGCTTCCCCGAAGAGGGATTGGCGGAGGGGGTCGATCCATCGTCTGCTTGGGCCGCAAGAGCGGCGTTTGCAGACACGACGATCAGGCAAACCATGAATCCGATCGCAGCGCGAACGAGGGCTACGAGTTTCATTGCTGCGTCTCCGCGTTTTCCAAGAGGACCGGACTTCCCTTCATCCATGACGGGCGCTCGACTCCGAGCAGGGCCAGTACTGTCGGGGCGATGTCGGTTGACTGCAAGAGGGGAAGCGCCTTCCCGCGCGTGACTCCGCGACCGGCAGCAACAAAAATGCCGTGCATGGCGGGTTCGCGGGACGGGTATCCGTGAAAACCCCCTTCTGGAAGACCGGGGCGATGAATCGCAGTCCCGACCGGCGCGACGAGTACGAGGTCGCCAAAGCGTGAGTGTGTAAACCGTGGTGATGCTTCCGCGTCCGCGATGTCGCCCGCATCGCTGCCCTCACCTGCGACACCCACAGCGTCAGCAAGAACGCCCCCCACGATCACCGCTTCAAGGCCAGCTTCGGCCGCGAGAGCCTGTACGCGCTTGGCTGCGCTCGCCCTCGCCTCTTCGTCTAAGTGATCGCTGAGGTAGACGTTCGCGAAGCCCCCCATGCCGCTGACCCTGGCTTTCACACCGGCGTCCTGCAAGACCGCATCGAAGTCGAGCAGGCTGTCGGCCCCCGTCATGCCATGGTCCGAAACCACAATCAACGTGGTCGACGGCCAAAGCGCTCGCGCCGTGATGCCTTCGACCAACTGCGCCAATGCACCGTCCTGACTCGAGAGTTGTCGAATTGCGCTCCCGGAACCTGGACCGGAGAGATGGGCCGCATGGTCTGCCCCGGGAAACCAGGACGTGATCAGCCGCGGGCGCTCGGCCGGGTCTTTGAGGTCGAGCCAGCCAAGAATCGTTTCCACTTTCGTTCTGGGAGGCGTCGCGCTCGCGAACGGTTTCCAGTGGCGGGGCCCGCGGCCGCTGCGCCACGGCCCTTCGGAGCCGACCCAATGATACGACGCACTGACCACGCCTTGGCCTGCGAGCCAAGACCAGAGCGGTTCGACTTCGATCCAACTTGGGATGTCTCGCTTGTGGAAGCCGCCGCGCTCTTCGTCGATAAAAAAATTGTTTACGATCCCATGCACGTTGGGTTCGACCCCGGTGACCAAGGTGACGTGGCTGGGAAACGTATTCGAAGGGGTCGACGGCACGAGTCCCGGGGCACTTGTGCCGCGCTCCGCAAGTGCGATGAGGCTCGGCAGCGTGTCGGACGAAACGTCAACCGGTCGGGTTCCGTCTAGGGAAATCATGATCACCGTCGTTGGCGTCGATGATGTCAGTGGTGTCGGTGTGGTTAGCGATGTCGGTGACGCAGATGACTTAGATGACGCAGATGACGTTATCGGTGCGCTTTGGCCTTGATTGTCATCCGCGACACCCGGGCCTGCGAGCGCCACGCCGCAAATCGCGAGCCACCCCATTCCCCACCACCTGCGTCGCGACCAAGCGTGAGAACGGAGGGGGAACAGAGCTGAGAGCAACATGGGGTCAGACAATATCGAACTCTTTCACGATTCGGTTTTAAGAATCCGGGGTAAGATCACACATCATGAAAACCGTATTGGCGATTGCCGGGTCGGACCCGACGGGGGGCGCGGGCCTTCAGGCAGATCTGCAAGTGATTCGACAACTCGGTTGTCACGGCCTGGGCGTGTTGTCCGCACTGACGATTCAGGACACCACGAAGGTCCACAGCGTTCTACCCGTCTTCCCTTCTGTGGTGCTCGATCAACTGCGTACTCTGGTGCGCGACATCACGCCCGATGCCGTGAAGATCGGGATGCTCGCGACGGACGATGTGGTTCGAAACGTGGCATTGGGGCTCGCGCTGGTTCCCCTCGAAACCCCACTGGTCGTCGATCCGATTTTATTTGCAAGCGACGGGACGTCCATGCTCGAACGGCGCGCATGGCCGACGCTGCAGGGGCTCTTTTCGCGCTCGACCTTGGTCACGCCAAACTTGCCCGAAGCCGAAGCCCTTTCTGGCCAGGACGTTTCCACCCACAAAGGTTGCGAACGCGCGGCGTTGGTTTTTCTCGATGAATATGAGTGCAACGCGGTCCTGATCAAAGGCGGCCACCGGGACGGTTCGCCGGACGACCTGCTTGCCGTCGCAAAGGAAGACGGCGCCGCCTACGACTGGCTTCCCGGCGAACGAATCGACACCGGTGACGCTTCGATTCACGGCACCGGGTGTGCGCTGTCATCGGCCATCGCAGCCGGGCTCGCTCAAGCGAAGGCGATCGAAGTCGCAGTGAACGACGCCCGCGATTACGTCGCGCGAGCGATCGCCACGCCACGAGCGATCGGGGCTGGCGCTCAACTGCTTGGATACCCGGCGAGTTCATGAGCAAAGACGCAGCGCCCAAGACCGAGCCCAACGACCCACGCGACACTGCGCCCAGTACGACACCCGCGACTGGACCCGGCACTGGACCCGCCGGCGTTTACGCCATCCGACTCGCAACGCACCGGAAAGAGAATCAAAAATGGCAACGTTGGGATCGCATGCTTTCGAACCTTCGACTGTTGAGCTTCGTTGTTACCCTCATCGCGGGATGGTTCGCTTTCGGGGCGCACACGATTCCGGGGCTCGCAGCACTCCCGCCCGCCGTCATCTTCTCGGCACTCTTGATTGCCCACGACCGGGTCATTCAATCAAAGAAGAACACGGGACGTAAGGCCGACTACTACGAAGCGGGCATCGCCCGGCTCGAAGACCGTTGGATGGGTGAAGGCCATTCAGGAGTCGAATTCGACGAACCCGGACACCCCTACGCGAACGACCTCGACGTGTTCGGCGAAGGCTCAATGTTCGAACGCATCTGCACAGGCCGCACGCCTCCGGGACAGCAAGCCCTCGCCAATTGGCTCACGATTCCCGCCGACGCGGCGACCGCCCGGAAACGCCAAGCTGCCGTCGCGGAACTAACCGATCGACTCGAGTTGCGCGAAGACCTCGCGCTGTTGGGTGAAAACCTGCGAAGCCAATTCAGCCCGAAGGCATTGATCGCGTGGGCCGAACATCCCTCTGCCTTTGAACCCAAGAAATCGCTCAACATTGTCGCCACCGCACTGTCCGCACTCAGCGTCGGCGGGCTCGTCGCATGGCTTGGTTTCGGCGTCGGCCCACTGCCCTTTCTCTTTGCGCTCGTCCCCCAGCTGATCTTTGCCGCCATGCTGCGAAAGAAAATCAGCCCGGTGTTACAAGCCGTCGAGACGCCGACTCGGGATCTTTTCCTGATTCGCGACCTGCTGGCGCGACTCGAGCGCGAGCCGGCTGAAAGTCCGCTGCTTAAAAGTTTACATGCCCGGCTTTTATCCGACGGACTTTTGCCCTCGGCACGCATCGCCGAACTACGGCGCCTTGCCGACCTTCTCGACGCGCGGCGCAACCAACTCTTTGCACCTGTCGCGGGTTTGTTCTTGTGGGGAACCCAGCTTGGACTTGCGATCGAACGTTGGCGCGTGGCTTGGGGGGACGTCCTCGAAGAATGGATGTTGGCCGCGGGAGACTACGAGGCATTGGCTTCGCTATCCGGCTACGCGTACGAAAACCCCGACTCCATTTTTCCCGACATCACCGACGGTGAGCCCAGCCTCATGGGTCGTGGATTGGGACATCCGCTGCTGCCTAACGATGCGTGCGTGCGGAACGACCTAAGTCTCGGAGGCGAAGAGCGCGCGTTGATCATCAGCGGGTCGAACATGTCGGGCAAGAGCACCTTCCTGCGCACCGCCGGCTGCAACGTCGTGCTCGCCCTCGCAGGCGCGCCGGTGCGCGCCAAAAGCATGTCTCTCACACCGCTCGCGATCGCCGCGTCCATTCAGATCAACGACTCGCTGCTCACCGGGACGTCACACTTTTACGCCGAAATCAAACGGTTGCGGCAGATCGTCGAACTCAGCCAAGCGGGAGTCACCGTGCTGTTCTTGCTGGACGAAATTTTGCACGGCACCAATTCGCACGATCGACGCATCGGCGCCAGTGCGGTTGTCAAAGGCCTGGTAGAACGAGGGGCCCTGGGACTCGTCACGACCCACGATTTGGCGCTCGCGAAGATCGCAGACGAGATGGCGCCCGCCATCGCGAATGTCCACTTTCAGGATCACCTCGAAGAGGGCAGAATGGCCTTCGACTACCAAATGCGCCCGGGCGTCGTCGAAAAGAGCAACGCGCTGGAGCTCATGCGTGCAGTCGGACTCGATGTTTAGACCTCCGAACTTGCTCCCAGCGTTCTAGGCTCTTCGATCGAGTCTTCTATTGAGTCGCAAGGTTGTGTCGTCGAAACAGGGAATCCCAGAGTAGAATCGACGTCGTCGTAGAGGGTCATTCGAGTGACACCGGTAGGGACATTTGCAGGGATCATCGCCACGGCGTTTCTATTCGCCGCAAGCGCCCGTGCACAAGTCGTTGTCTGTCACGCCGATGGGACATCGGCCGAGCGTGTCGCCTCGCAGATCGTCGCGGCTGCAAACGCGGGTCCGCCCCAGGCTGCCAATGTTTCTAGCGGTTGGGATCAAACCGCGACCGACGGTTCGGGGCTTGTTCGTGGAATGCCCATTACGCTCACCTGGAGCGTGGTTCCGAACGGCACGCCGATCAACGCCACCGCCGAGATCTCGGGGGAAAGCAGTGACAACAGCAACCTCGTCACTTATTTGAACGAAGCCGCGGAACTCGGCCCCCAGAACGTCTGGCAAGACACGATCCAAACGGCCCTCGACGGTTGGAGCAATGGGCCTGGCATTACATTCGTGTACGAGCCCAACGACGATGGCGTGCTGTTGGGCCCCAACCCCGGCGTGCTCGGGGTGCGAGGAGACATCCGCATTGGCGGACACGACATCGACGGCGACGACGGCGGCGACTCCAAGGTGGTCGCCTACGCGTTCTTCCCTGACGGTGGTGACATTGTAATCGACACCGCCGACTTCTTCAGCACTACATTATTCCGCTTCCGCAATGTCATCGCCCATGAGGCGGGACATGCGATCGGAATGGGCCATGTCTGCCCCATCAACCAGACCAAATTGATGGAACCCGCGATCTCGACGTCGTTTAATGGACCGCAAATCGATGATCTACTGGGTGCCCATCGCAACTACGGGGACCTCAACGAAGACAACGGCCTCTTCTCGAACGCCTCCGACGAAGGCTTTGCCGTCGACACAACGGTGAACGTCAACGACCTCGCCCTGGACGACGACGGTGACGAGGATTGGTTCTTGCTTCCGACGGGAACGCTGACCGAACTCTCCGTCACGCTAAACCCGGCGGGCGCTCCCTACATCGTGGGCAACCCTACGGCCGGGGGATCGTGCACCGGTGCGTCAACCGCGACATTCGATCCGACCCTCGTTCAAGACTTACGCATCGACATCATCGACTTCGACCATCAGACGACGGTCGCGACCTCTCAATCCACCGGCCTCGGCGGAACTGAAAGCGTCACGGACATTCGCATGTCGAAGCTTGGTGGCTTCATTCGAGTCGTGGGTGCCGGAGATGACGATGTTCAGCGTTACGAGCTAGAAGTGACCCTGGTCCCAGAGCCGGCGCGGGCGCTGCTCACTGCAATCGCGGTCATTGCAATCGCCACGATCCATCAACGACGCAGACGCCAGGCCGCCTAAACCTCGGCCCGTGGGCCCGTGTAGTGCGCGCGCGGCGCAGTAAGAGCCGCAGTCGGATGAACACCCATTGGTGACACCGTAACGCCGCAACGAAAAGGCGCGCTCACTTGTAAGCATGCGACTGAGCGCGTTCAGGCGTCGTCGAGGTCGCCCGGCCCCTTTAGCTCGACGGTGTTGCCGTCCGGGTCTTTGAGATAGAGAGACGGACCATTGCCACCCGCGCCGTAACGATTGCCGACGGGCCCAACCTCAACGCCAAAGCTTTCCAGATGTGCGCGAATCTTTTCTTCGTCCCAGGGTGATACCGCCAGGCAGAAGTGATCCATGTTGCGGCCTTCCTCACCGGGAGCAGCACCCCCGAGCTGGCCCAAGCCACCGCTCACGGGCACGATGTCGATCAGCGAATGACCGGCGCGTAGCTGGATCAGCCCAAGTTCCGCGGGCAGCGTGCGTTCGACGCTGCAACCGAGTACTTCGCAGTAAAAGCGAATTGCAGTGTCGGCGTCGGCGACGCGAAGAACCACGTGATCGAGACCGGTCAGTTGGATCATTTCGGATATTTCCTTCCAGCGTGCGCTTGGCCGCGATGCTGCCCCGATCGACGCCCGACCGCCACGAGCGGCCGATGGACGCGAACCGCGCGTCCGGAGCCCCCGAATCTGCCCGAAACGGCCACATAAACCCGCTGAGCGTGCTATTCGATCCCCCCGCATAAAACCAGGGAGACCCACAAATGCTCGATCTGATGAAAATTGCGCAAACCGAAGCGTCCGGCGGCGACCTGCTCGGTTTACTCGGCGGCCTGTTTGAAAAAAGCGACGTGCGCCCCGACGGCTACCCGGACGCGGTGATCTGGCAGGGGGGCAACCACGACGGCAGCACCAAGCCCGTCGCGCATTCGCTCACCGACGCCTACGCCCTGCTCGGCACCATCGCCGCAGCCGACGTCCTCGGCCTTCCTTACTACGCGGTCCCCATGTGGTCCCAGTACCGGCATGACCTCAAGCTCGAACCGCTGAGCTGGTTCGGCAACATGCCCTGTACCTCGATCAAGTGGTCGACGGCGGGTGATGCCTACGTGAACGACAGCCACGGCGGCAAGGTCGTCGTGATGGGCAAGTCGGGCAATGCGCCGCTGCGCACCCAAGCCGGCGTCTACTGCAATGTGCGCCCTTACGGTTGTGTGACGGTTGTGCGCTGCATGCCGTGCCTGCCCTATTCCCAGGACCGCGCCAAGTTCAACGTCGACCCGAAGACCGGCATTGTCCATTCGGAAATGAACACGCCGGGCGTGCAGATGGCGTACGCGAACCGACGCTTCTTGCAAATGGTTCACGAAACCGGCCGGCTCGGTCGCGTGGCCATGAAGCCTACCCAAGCGATGGAAGACGGCATCAACGCCGGCCTGCTTTCGTGGATGTTGCAAGGCACCAAGTTCAACGTGGGTCGCAGGTACGCGGTCGATGGCTACGTCGAACACAGAGAGCGTGTCGACAGCATCGTGGCCCTGCTTCCGGACGACTTCAAAGACGGCATGGAAGAATGGGGCGGCCAGATCGAACTCCACATCGCGGACACCAATTACGGCTTGTTGCTCTGGGACTTGATCGAGCATCAAGACGTTATCATTCTCGCGACCGACCTCGACGGCGACCGGTTGACGGATCTGTTGGCGGACGTTTCGGATCCAATGCGCAGGTTCGGTGACTTGGTGCTTCAGAAGGTCGGTGCCAAGGAAACCATGAACGAATTGTGGGGCGCCATGGGCTACACCACGGGCAATGGCCGCGACATGACTTCAGTGATGCACCGCATGAGTGGCCCGCCGATCCACGAACAGACCCTCGGCTCGGCCGACGCGATGCTTTTGCGCTTGCTTGACGGCGACGAGTCGATGGGCGGAACCAAGAAGCCCTACGACCCGCGCATTCACTTCGTTCTGATCCGCGACGCCTACCGCGACGCCAACCCGGACAACAAAGCGCTACACGCTTGGCTCGACGCGGCGCTCGATACCTTCGACTCGGTGTACGGCAACGACCGTCCCGGGTTTATCGAAGGTTATAAGGCGCTCAAGGAAGCGATCACACCTTGGGGCGCATGATCTGCTCCTGACGGAGCCTTCGATCAACTTGCGTTCGATGATGGATCTAGCGCGCACGCCTCGGCGTGCGCGCTTTTTTTATATGGGTTACTTCCCGTCGCTCATTTTCTCCAGCATCGCGCCCATCTGCTTGTGCAGCAGGTTGACCGCTTGCAGCGGCCGGATCATCACCTTGAACTCGATGATCTTGCCTTCATCGTCACACGTGATGATGTCGATGCCGTTCATGTACTTCCCGCCGCTGGTCCGCTCGAATTCGAGCATCGCCGTGTTGCCCGCGACAACTTCTTTGATGTAACGAAACGGGATGTGGTTCTCATCGCGCTCTTTCGGGTCGCCATCTGCGGCATTCCCCAACGTCGCTCCCGCGGCATTGAGATACATCATGGTGATCTCTTTGCCCTTCTGGGGCGTAAACACGACCGGCGAGTAGAAGACGCAATCGTCGTGGATCAGCCCGTCGAGCCCGGGCTCGTAATTTCCGCGCATATGGTCGTGCCAGTTTTGAATTGTCTTTTCGATCATGCTGCGTTCTCCTCGGTGGTTACGTCGCGCAGTGCAATGAGTGCACTTGCGAGATTGGCTTGCATGTAGGGGCCTTCGGTTGATGACACGCCGGCAGCGGCGGCAGTCACGTGACGCCACCACGAAGGCACGTGGTCTTGCTTTGCGACAGTATCGCTGAGCAGCAGACGGCGCGCGCCCTCCGCAAATGCATTCACGTAGTCATCGGGCCGAATATCGGCTTCGCATTCGGACACGCCCGGGTCGGTTTCGGGAAAATACGCCTCGGATCTTCGGGCCGTCTCCGTTTTCCACTCTTGCAGCGTTGTGATCTTGCGGTTCTCCCGATCGGGAACCGCGCCGCCGCCTTCGAGCCCACGTCCTGGAAGTAGCATCGCGAGTGCTGCGCAAGGACCGGCGCGACGGCGTCGAACCCGCGACCGTGATCGAGAAAACCGTGAGCGCACAGGATGGCTGGCCGTCTAGAAGGCCGCTGAAATACTCCGACCGAGCTGGGTGCGATCACGATTCATGAGGGGACTGCTCGAGGTCGGTGTTCGCGGTCGACATTTCATCTACCGATCCACCTTAAAAGGGGGCGCACCTAGGATGCGCAATGCCGGGAAAGACAGATCCCCGATCACGGTTCCCGAACACTGCGACACTCGAAACCGCCCAGGATGCGCCTTCATGGTGCGGGCGAACACAAGGTAGCTTTGCCCCACTTTGAGCTGAAGGTGACACGCGGCCTTGGACCCATCGGGTTCGTACGCGTAGATTCGCATGCTTGGTTGCTGCGGCCCCTTCCAAACGCCTTGTACGGTTACTGACCAATAGGTTCGCTCCGCCTGGGACTCACCAGAGTTGTGCACGGACTTTACAACGCCAAAGAAAACGGCTTCGGCTTCTTCGAACTGCGTTGAAAAGGTGCCTTCGCAATCGCATGCAAACGCGGGCGAGGTAACGCCGAGGAGCAAAGGCACTGAGACGAGACACAAGATCAATCGCAATTCAAAACTCCCAGGCCACGGGAAGCACTCGCGGCCAAACCCAGCGGTAGACATGGTGACCACGGCGGGCGAGACATCGTACCAGCCCTGCCAAATTGCGCCTTTCATCGGTCGAACGAGATGGACCGGCGACGACCTGGCAAGAATGAGCCTCGTCCGAGGTGTTAGACTCCGCACCTATGCCCGGAAAAGTTTTGCTCGAACGCGATGGCACCACCGGATGGATCATTTTTGATCACCCCGCACGCAGGAATGCGCTGTCGGACAACATGTGGGCCGAGCTAGCAGCCGCCTGCATCGAACTTGATGACGACCCCGGGGTTCGCGTTGTCGTTCTGCGCGGCTCCGGCGATCAGGCATTTATCTCGGGCGCCGACATTT
This sequence comes from Myxococcales bacterium, assembly GCA_012960035.1. Taxonomy (GTDB): domain Bacteria; phylum Myxococcota_A; class UBA9160; order UBA9160; family UBA4427; genus DUBZ01. Next base: position 34,964 of record DUBZ01000055.1, read on the forward strand.
CGCAATTCAGCAAGGCCGCCGACGACGGTCCCGACGAAATGGTTGCCCCCCAAGGCGGCAACGCGTTCGTCGAACTGGCAAACGTTCGCAAGCCCGTGATCGGGATGATCCACGGCTTCTGCATCGGAGGCGGCGTCGCCGTTTCACTCGGCGCAGACCTTCGGTACGCCGCCGAAGACGCGACCTTTGGCATCCCCGCCGCGCGTCTCGGCGTGGGCTACGCGATGGGCGGGATCGAAGCGCTCGCCGACTTGGTCGGCCTCTGCAACGCAAAGGAAATTCTCTTCACCGCCCGGCGCTACAACGCGGAAGAAGCACTGCGTATGGGCCTGGTCAATGCCGTGCTGCCCAAGGGCGAACTCGAAGACCACGTGCGACGCACGGCGCACCAAATTGCGAGCAACGCGCCGCTGACAGTTCGCAGCGTCAAACTCATATCGGGCGAACTCGGCAAGCCCAAGGCCGAACGCGATCGCGAAGGCGTCGACTTGGCAATCGCGGCATGTTTCGAAAGTGACGATTTCTCTGAAGGGGTGCGGGCCTTCATGGAAAAGCGACCGCCGGAATTCAAGGGAAGCTAAGCAGCGCTACGCGCGGCAAACCTCACCGCCAGTCAAGCAGGCGCTCATCAATGTCGGATCCGACCCGCGAAAGTATGTACAAGCCTCGCCCCGGCGTTCCCGGTGCCCTCGATGGCATTCGCGTGCTCGACTTGACTCTCGCCCGTGCGGGACCCACCTGCACGCGACAACTCGCCGACATGGGCGCCGACGTGATTCAGATCAGCAGCCCCGCGCGCGGAGATCTCGGCGGATCGGACGTCCACAATTTGAACCGCAACAAGCGATCGATTTTGATCGACCTCAAGAGCGAAGCGGGACTGGAAGTTTTCTTTCGACTCGTCGACGCAGCGGACGTCATCGTTGAAAATTTTCGAGCGCGGGTGAAGGAACGACTTGGGATTGACTATCCCGCAGTCAGCGCACGGAATCCGAAGATTATCTACGCGTCGATTTCGGGTTTTGGACAAGAAGGACCGTATCGCGATCGGCCCGGCCTCGATCAAGTCGCGCAGGGCATGGGCGGCCTCATGTCGGTGACGGGGCAACCCGGAAGTGGGCCCTGGCGAACGGGCATTGCGGTTTCCGACACGGCGAGCGGCACGTTTCTCACCCAAGGCGTCCTCGCGGCATTGTTCGCCCGGGAACGCACCGGGCACGGCCAGTGGGTGCATACGTCCTTGCTCGAATCCATGATCAACTTCATGGACTTCCAGGCGACCCGATGGCTGATCGATGACGAGGTGCCACAGCAAGCTGGCAATGATCACCCCACCCTCTTTCCGATGGGCGCGTTCAAGACGCGCGATGGACACATCAACATTGCGGCGGTGCTGGGTTGGAAGCGGTTTTTAACCGCCATCGATGGGGAAGACATTGAAGACAACCCACGATTCGCGGATCACGCGGCTCGGCTTGCCAATCGCGAGGCACTTCAGGCCGCCATCGAAGTGAAGCTATTTGCGCGCCCATCGCGCGAATGGATCGAAATTTTAAACAAAGCCGATCTTCCGTGTGGCCCCATCTACGCGATGGACGAAGTCTTTGCCGACCCCCAAGTTGAGCACTTGGAGCTTGCACAGAAGGTCGTACACGAAGTCGACGGCGAGGTGTCGCTCCTGCGTCATCCCGTCACGTTTTCCCAGACCCCCACCCACTTGGAGACGGCAGCGCCTGTCGCGGGCAGACAAACGGCCGAGATCCTCGCGACATGCGGTTACAGCGACGAGGAAGCGAATGAACTCATCGCATCAGGGGCGGTTGCAACAAAACGAGACGTTCCAGAGTGGACTCGCAAATAGCGCCACACCGCTCAATCGGCGTTATTCTTCTCAACAACCGCCGCCCCCTTGAACTTGGAGACGACCATGGCCGAACTCTGCTATCCGCCAATTCAGATCGATTCCGTACTCGACGACCCCTCGTTGGTGCAGCGTCTTGTCGAAACGAACGCGCCCTATGCACCGGTGCAGCGCTATTTCGCTGACGACGCAGAGTTCCAAGCGACCGCTGGCGAAGAGAGTCGAGCCAAACCCATGTTCATCGCGCCGGTGTTTCGCGGCGACTGGGCTTACAACAAGCCTCTGATCGAAGGCGTCGAGCCCCTGCTTCAGCATGAAGGCTTCACCCAAGCCGCCCGCGAAATTTTCGGCGCAGACATCGTTCGACCCTTTTCGGTTTACAGCAATCTCACGTGGCAACTTCCGTTTTCTCAAGGCCCGGGACACATCGACGTCCCCGAGTTTCGCGGCATCAACCGAACCGAATATCCGATCTGGTTGCTCACGACGATGAATCATTCGCGCCTGTTCGAGGCCGAGCGAATTCAAATCGCTACGACCGTGGCTTGGTTCTATCAAGGTAGCGACGGCGGTTTTGACTACTGGCCCAACGGCAAAGACGCGGCGCCCAAGAGCCACGAAGGCCACATCTTCAACACGGCGGTCGTGGGCGACAACGATCGAATGTTTCATCGCGTGCGGCCGACCGGACAAACCGACAAAGGACTGATCTCAGGTCTTTCGCCCGACGCCAAGCTCACCCACCAAAGCGGCTCGACGTGGACCATCGAAGACGAGGGCAGGACCCGCGCCGAGTTCGATTATGCAGAACTGCGGATTAGCATTTCGTGGAAGGCGTATGCCTTCAAAGACGTCGCAGAAGAGCGCAGCTTCGTCGAACACGAAAGTGACATGTCGATCGATGAGGTTTGGCGTCGTTTTGCCGGCGACCTCAAGCGAAGAGGCATCGCGGCGGACGTTCCGGCGGAACCGGTGCGAGACCCGGAATGGATCGCCCTGCTCTCGTCGACCTACGTCGAAGAACCGAGCGTACAGCCCGTGGCCGCTTGAGCGCCGTCCCCCTCCTCGACCTCGCAGACTTTCGGTCGAAGGACGATGCGCGCCGCAAGCAATTCAACGCGGGCCTGCGCCACGCGCTCACAGAATTTGGTTTCGTTCGCATCGCGGGCCACGAGATTGATGCGAATCTCATTCGGCGCGTGTACGAAGGCTTCGAAGAATTCTTCGCGCGGGATGACGAAGAAAAGGCCGGCTACTCCGGAGTCGTAGGGGGACAACGCGGCTTCACGCCAGTTGGCGTCGAACATGCGAAGGATCAAGCGACCCCGGACCTCAAGGAATTCTTTCACATCGGGCGCGAACTCGACCCGAGTCACTCGTACTTTTCCGAGTACCCGCCCAACCTGTGGCCAAATGATGCGGACGCCTTGCGACGAGCGTGCCTCGACCTTCATGACGCCCTGGATCGATGCGCGATCGCACTCCTCGAAAGTCTCGCGCTGAGCTTCGACTTACCCCAAGACGCATTCGCGCGAATGCTCACCGACGGCAACAGCATCTTGCGCGCCCTTCACTATCCACCTGTCGTGCTGCAAAGCGAAGCCGCAATGCGCGCCGCGCCCCACGAAGACATCAACCTCATCACGCTACTCTGCGAAGCCACGGGCGATGGACTCGAAATCTTGACGCGCGGAGACGAATGGCTGGCGGTTCCCGCGCACCCAGGAGAAATCATCGTCGACGCCGGCGACATGTTGTCGCGGATTACGAACGATGTCGTGCCTTCGGCGACGCATCGAGTGATCGCTGCGCCTCACACCGCTGAAGCGCATCGCTACTCGCTGCCCTACTTCGCACACCCATTTCCGTCCTGCGACTTGAGCGTGCGCGACAGCTTCGTCGAGCCCGGAGCTCAGCCCAAGTACCCGACCATCACAGCGGCCGAATTCCTCACCCAGCGGCTGAGAGAAATCGGCCTAATCGACTAGCACCGAGTCAGCGTGCTCAGTGGTTCGTGAGCACGGGAGTCGGAAGGTTGACTTCGCGCACCCGCGACCCGTCGCGAAAACGTTCGGGGCCCGCAATGTCGACGCGGGTCTGCGGTTCAAGGGACGGTGGATCGTCGCTCGGGTCTTTGAAGCGTCGCAGCACTTTGTACACCGTGCTCCGCTCGACGGGCGTGCGGTCGATCTCCCGGACATAGCGCCGGAAGTCTTCCGCCGGCGTGTTCTCTCCGTGATCGGAACCGCTTTCTCGACTGATTGATTCTTCCATCAACGTGCCGCCGAAATCGTTCGCGCCGCTACAAAGCGCACGTTGCCCGAGCTTGATTCCCATTTTCACCCAAGACACTTGGATGTTGGTGATCCACGGTCGCAGGAAGAGCCGCGAGACGGCAACCATGCGCAGGTCTTCGTTCGTCGTCGCACCGGCGCGCGCGCCCATGAAGTTGTAGAGGGTGTTTTTCTCGTGGATGAAGCCCAACGGAACAAACTCAGTGAAGCCGCCGGTGTCCTTTTGGATCCCGCGCAACAAGTCGAGATGGTTCGCAATGTGTTGCGGCGATTCGATGTGTCCGTACATCAAGGTCGAGGTCGAACGCAGGCCGATTGAATGCGCGGCGCGCACGATCTCGACCCAGCGATCGGTCTTGAGTTTGTTCGGCGAGAGCACGTTGCGAACGTCATCGTCCAAAATTTCGGCAGCGGTGCCGGGCATCGTTCCAAGCCCTGCGTCGACGAGCCATTGCAGATACTCGGTGAGTGGCATTCCACTCTTCTTGTGCCCGTGGTCCATTTCTTCGGGGGAAAACGCGTGGATGTGAAGGTCGGGATAAACCGCCTTGATGGTCTTCAGAATGTGGTGGTAGTGATTGTGGTCGCGCTGGGGATGGATCCCACCCTGAATGCACACTTCGGTCGCACCGCGCGCAACCGCGTCCGCGCACTTCGCCAGCATTTCTTCATCGGTTCGGTCGTAGGCGTCCGCTTCGTCGGCGTGACGCGCGAACCCGCAGAAGGAACAGCCCACGTAGCAGACGTTCGTGAAGTTGATGTTGCGACAGACGACGTAGGTGATGTCGTCGCCCACGTCTTCGTAGCGCGCCAAGTCCGCTGCTTGGAGAAGCGCGTGCAGGTCCGGCCCATCGGTTTTGAGCAACGTAACGGCGTCGGCGGTAGAAATTTCGCGCCCCGACAGCGCGGCATCGAGGACGGTCCCGACCTCGGGGGTTAGCGACGCGGACAGTCTTTCGAGCATTACAAAGTCTCCAAGCCACTACCCAGATTCTTCTGGGCATAACCTTTGGGATCCATGAACTTTGGCATTGCCTCCCAAATCTTGTCGTCGAACCAGTCTCGGCCCGCGGCGATGTAGTTGGGATAAACCGGAAGGCGCTCACGTAGCACCTGCCCCGCAGCTTCGGTGCGTTCGCGAAGTTGCGCAAGCGCAGGCCACGGTGCTTCCGGGTTGATGAAATCGACGGTCACGGGTGAGACACCGCCCCAATCGTTCAGACCAGAGCGCAACAACATCTCGAGGACCGCAGGCGCGAGGTTTGGCGGCGCCTGAATGTTCATCTCGCTGCCGAGGATCAAACGCGCGATCGCGACCCAGCCCGCAACATCACGATCGTCGATCGATTGTACGTCCTTCATCATGGTGTCCGGCTTGGGATGAAACGGCTGAACGATGACTTCTTGGATGTGGCCGTACTGCTCGTGCAATTCGTGGATCGCAAACAAGGTATCGACGCGCTCTTCGTCGGTTTCGCCGATGCCGAGCAACAAGCCACTTGTGAACGGGATACGGAGTTCGCCCGCTTCGGCGTGCATGCGAATACGCCGAGAAGGTTCTTTGTCGGGCGCGTGAAAGTGCGGGCCGCCTTTTTCGCGCAGGCGCTGGCTAGTCGATTCCAACATCAACCCGAGCGACGCGTTATAGGGGCGAAGCCTCGCCATCTCGTCTTGATCCATGATGCCCGCGTTGGTGTGGGGCAGCATGCCGTTGTCCAGCGCTACGGCGCACGACTCTTCGAGCCAATCGGTCGTCGTGCCCCAGTTGCGTTCAGCCAACCAATCGCGATGATAGCGATACGCGATTTCCGGTTTGTCACCGAGACAAAAGAGCGCCTCAATACAACCTGTTTTGGCTCCACCCTGGACCGTGATCGAAACTTCGTCGAGTTCGAAGTTATGTACGTCTGGGTTGTCGGGTTGCTTCGCAAACGTGCAGTAGTTGCAGCGATTGCGACAAAGGTTGGTCAGTGGAATGAAGATATTTTTCGAAACCGTGACGACGTCACCCTTGCCGCGACGTTTGCTTTCCGCGGCCCCTTCAAGGATGACCTCGAACACTGCCGGGTCGCCCAAGCTTGCGGCGAGACGCCGCGCTGCAATGCGGTCAATCGCTCCGTCGTCGAGCGCGTGCTGAACGAGCCGCTTGGCTTCGTCGACGGAAATACGAGACTGAGATGAGTCGGAATGGGTTGTGCTCACGCTCTTCCTTGGAATAGCTTCCATGCGGTTTGCGAGTCAGGCGCACGACCCAGCCGGACCGCTCCCGGGTGAAGGCCGGGACTATACCGCACGCGAACTCACGCGGGCTGCACTCCTTCACCACAGGTTCTGCGCCAAAGCTGCGCGTTCCATTCTTTGGGACGCGCCAAGGCCCAGACACTCGCCTCGATCCAGGGAAACCGTGGCACAGAACACAATTGTTGCCGTGAATGTTGGTGATCTTTGAGATGACGGGAGACTCACCGAATGCACGAATTGTCTCATCAGCAGCGAAACGAACTCCGGCAACTCCACGCGGAAGCGCAGCGCGAAAAACTCGCCGGGCGCTCTCAATCTTCTATGAAGCCCCGCGAATGCTCCCCACTCAATGCGATGCATGGCGAATGTGCGCGTCTCTCGAAAAGAAATTGGGACGTCCGGGCCACGCGCTCGAAACCCTGTTTGAAGACTTGATCGAACGCTGCGCGGACGAAGACCTCGCACTGGTTCTCGCGGCGCGGTCGCGCATCACCTGGTCGCCGCAACACGTGTAGTTGTGGCTCGAAAGCTGTGTCCGTGAAATCGTTTCCGGCGAGGGGCGAACTCGGCGTCTGCGCTACGGAGACGGTTGAGAATCGCCCGATTTTGCAGCGAGCCAAATTCGCGCTACACGATCCTCATCAGAAAATGTTTCCAAACCACGAGGATCACCCATGGACCGAAACGCATTCGACCCAAGCCTGTACAAATGGCGCGAAGTCGTCGGAACTCCCGACCTTTCTTATAAGGTGCGCCACGACTACACGCTTCTCGGCTATGACGTCGCGGCCGGCACCCTCGACATGATGGTGCGCTGGGCGGGAGACGGCGGGCATTGTCCACTGCATCGCCACACGGCCACCACCACGGTGCTCGTCATCGACGGCGAACAACACCTGACCGACGTGCTTGCGGACGGATCTCCGGGCGAGCACAAAGTTCGGACTGCCGGCGACTACGCCTTAAGCGTTGGCGACGATCAGCGCCCACACTTTGAACGAGGCGGCGAAGCCGGCGGACTCGCTTTCTTTGGTGCCCACTGCGCTAACGGTCGGCTCTACCAGCTCCTCGACGAAGACCTGAAGGTCATCGCCGACGTCACGATCGAAACGCTCGTGGCCGATTGGCAAGAGAACGCCTAACGAATTTTCAGTTCCCGGTGTAACGAACGGGCAAGCGCTGGATTGCCGGCACATGCAGATGGGGAACTCGCTCTTCGCGCCCTGCCAGTTCCATGTCGGGAAGAATGGGAAGCAGAGACCGAACCGCCGCGCGGAGCTCCCACCGCGCAAGATTTGCACCAAGGCAGAAGTGCGCGCCGTAGCCACCGAACGCGAGATGGTGGTTCGGTGAGCGTGTGATGTCGAAACGATAGGGCTCGTCGAAAACGTCTTCGTCGCGATTCGCCGACGGATAGAACATGCCGACGTCCTCACCCGCTCGAATTTTCTGTCCACCAAGCTCGAAGTCTTCTACGGCGGTGCGCGCAAACTGAACCACCGGCGACGTCCAACGCAGCATTTCTTCCACTGCGGAGACCACGAGGCTTGGATCGGCACAAAGCTTTGCACATTCGTCGGGATGCTCGAGCAGGGCTTGAACGCCACCACTGGTGGCATTCCGGGTGGTTTCGTTTCCCGCGGCAAGCAGCACTACGAGATAACCTTGCAGCTGCTGTTCGGTGAGGGGCGCACCATCGATCTTTGCACGAACGAGCACGCTCGCAAGATCGTCCCCGGTTGCGCCCTTCTTCCGGCGATCTGCGATCAGGTCTTCCATGTACTGCCGCAGCTCATTGGCCGCACGCATGATGACTTCCACCAAGTTTTCACCGGGCCGAATGTAGTCGGGCTCATGGGCGTTGAGCATCACATTGGTCAGCACCTTGAGATGCTTCCAGTCGTCACTCGGGAGGCCCATCATTTCACCGATGGTTGCGAGCGGCAGCTTGATCGCAAAGCTTTCCACGAAGTCACAACTGCCTTCGCTCGCGGTGTCTTCGCGCAGGCGCTCTCGAAACTCGGCCGCAAATTCAACGGCCATGCTTTCGATGTGGCGTTCGAGCTTGCGCAGGGCCGCGGGCGTAAAGGCACGCGCGGTCAGCAGTCGAAACTTCTTGTGGCGCGGGTCGTCCATCATGATGAAGTCATGAGGCTCGTCGGGATCCCACCCGAGCGTTTCGGCGCGCGACTTCAAGTTCATTTCCATGTACTGGTCTTCGAGGGTGCTGGCGAGCCTGAGACGGCGACTGTTCACGAAGACGTTTGAGTTCTTCGAAATCGCGAGCACGTGCTTGTGCTTCGTGATCGCCCAAAAGGGGTCGATGCCCGGCCGTTCGTACCAGAACACCGGCGCTTCGCGGCGCAGATGGTCCCATTCCGCGTAGGGATAGCCGCGGCTCACATACAGGCTGGTGTCCGTGACATCGAGCGTGTCGAGGTTGAGTTCTGCGCTCACGGGTTTGGCCTCCAACTGGGTTCGGTCCGACGAAGCATGGTTGAAATTCACTCCACGCCCAAAGTGTGTCAACTCACGTTCGAGAAGCAGGACGCAGATCGAGTACATGCACTACCCTCGTCGGCGCCCGGTACAAAGCCACAGAGACAAGACGGAGAGCTTTCGTCAATTTCGGGGAACCCCATTTTGGACGCCGCTTCAGAACCATTCAGTCCCGACCTCCACAGCCCCAGCTATCAAGAAGACCCGGCACCGGTTCTCGCGCGTCTTCGCGAGGAGGACCCCGTACACCGAAGCCAACACGGGTACTGGTTCCTAACGCGATACGAAGACGTAAAAAACGCGCTCAAGGACGCGCGATTCACCAGCGACTGGGCGAAGCGACGAAGCGGAGGGCCGATTCGGAGCGACTTCGATGAGACCGAAACCGATCGCGCAAACCGAAGCCTCATCCTTTCGTCGTTCAACATGCGTGACGGCGACGAACACCAACGGGTGCGCGGGCTCGTCAACCAGGCTTTTTCGAAAGCGACGCTCGAAGGGAGTCGTTCACGGATCGAAGCCCTCGCCCACGATCTACTCCCGGTCGGCGGCGAGTTTGATCTCGTGAAGGACTTTGGCTTCCCGCTCCCAATTCAAATTTCATGCGAGATGCTGGGGATTCCCAAAGAAAGTCGGGACGAGTTTCGACGCTCCTTCGAGGATGCCGCAGTGCTGGGCCTGCCTCGTCACAGTGAGTCACAACACCGGGAAGGACTGCGCGCGCTTGGCTGGCAGGTCGAGTACATGCGCGGCCTCCTGGAAGACCGCCGAAACACACCGAAGGACGATTTGCTGAGCGCCCTCGTGCAAGCCGAAGAAGCGGGCAGCCAACTCACCAGCGAAGAAACCATCGCGGCGATCGTCACCATTTTCACCGCAGCGGGTACGACCACCGAGCGCTTTGTTTCGAGTGGCCTACTTCTGTTACTACGGGATCGCGACGCATTCGCGCGACTGCGTGAAGACCGAAGCCTGATGCCCTCCGCGATCGAAGAAATTCTTCGCTTCCATCACCCGGACCAATCGACCAGCACACCTCGCTGGGTCAACGAAGATGTTGAACTCGGCGGCAAGACCCTCGCACGCGGAGATACAGTGCGCTTCGGCCTCGGCGCAGCGAATCGCGACCCCCAACAATTCAAAATCCCCGAAAGCTTCGACATCACGCGCACGCCCAACCGACATCTAGCATTCGGCAAGGGAGCCCACTTCTGCCTCGGCGCGACATTGGCACGGCTGGTCGGAGAAGTGGCCTTCACCGCCGTGCTCGATCGCTACGCGGAGCTCAAGCTCGTCACCGAAAACCCGAGGCGGGACCCGAGGCGGATGGACCGGTACCAAGAGATCGTCGTTCGCACTTGAACCACTCGCTCTAGCCGAGTGGCAGGCTCCCATCGATACGGTCGATCCAAGCGATCATGCCGCCCTGCACGTTCCACGTGTTCATGAAACCGTGCGCACGCATGATCTTGACCGCGTGCGCACTGCGCCCACCGCTTTTGCAGTGGACGACAATATGAGCGTCGGGATCGAGTGTCGTAATGCGTTCGGGCACCGTCGAAAGTGGCACCAATTCCGCACCGAGGTTGCTCACCGCAAACTCGCCTTCTTCGCGCACGTCGATGAACTCAAACTTCGCATCGCGATCGAGCAATGCCTTCAAGTCTTCGACGCTGATATCCCAATCACACTGCTGAGGCATGGATTTTCCTTGTAGCGGCGCGTTTGTGGTTCGACGTGTGGTTCGACGCTTGGCTCAACTTATCGTTCGAGTCGAGCGAGCAACGTGTTGAGGTCTTCGGCGCTTGCACCTGTAATCATGGCTGCGAGCGGCTTGCGGGCTTCGTCCGCATCGGCACGTTCCACCGATGCTCCGTCGCCAAACACGCGCGTCGCCAACGCTTCGAACTCGCCCTTACACGCCGCAAATCCGTCGTCAGAGTTTGGTGCTGCAAGTCGGTCGACAACCTGAACCTTTACGCCGGCCGTCGAGAACGATGTTCCCGAGGAGCCATTGGCTTGCACGGCCTTTACCGCGAGCAGACACTTGCGCACCGTGTCGTCGAGATGCTCGGCAACAGTGCCGCCTTCCAGACGCTTGCCGACTGTGAGCAACCCTGCTCGGCCTTCGTTGAGGTCGATGCTGTAGTCGACGTCGTGTCCAATCAACACAACACCCGGGCCTTCCGGCACATGGCCGTAGTCGGCGACGTCGATTAAGACACCCTCAACCGATTTTTCGCGGACGAACTCGTGAAAGACGCCAATGAACGCGTCGAAATCCACATCGGCGTTCGAGTCGGTGGCAAAAAACTTGGCTGCGATTCGCTTCGGGATCATGGCTTATGCCTCCACCGCGAGGGGTTCGGGCACCATGCGCAGCTCGCATGCGTGGGCTGCTTCGATGAACAGCTGCGACTCTTCGATGCGCCGGGACGCGATGTCCTTGCTCATCGAGTCCGGCACAGTCGCGTGGCGGTCGAGCAGGTATTGCCCGAATTTGCCCTTCGCAAATCGATCGAAGAAGCGTTCGTTGTCGAAGTAGCGGGTCTTGAACTCGGTCACGATGTCGGTCGGCTCTTCGGTGACGTCGATGTATTCGAGCCGCACCAACGCGCGTGCCGCTGAAAGCATCGCCCGGTAGGCGAGGTCTTCCGCTTCTTCGAAGTCACCCTCTTCCAGTGCGATCTGTGCGTCGAAGCCCTGGCTCTCGGCCTTCACGACCTCGATGCCAAACAGCGACACCATCTCCCCCGCGCACTCGCCAATGCCGAGGTCACCAATGGTGAACTCGCGCACGTCGCCCCAGTCGCTGTAGAACTCCGGCGCCTCGGCATAGGGTGCGACCTTCATGAAGGGCTTGATGATCTCGCGAACGCTGCGCTTGCCGAGACGTTCAACGAACCCGCGGAACGTTTCATCGCCGTCGCGCCCTTGGGCATAAGCCTCGGTCAAGGCTTCAACGACTTCCGGCGCTGCCTTGCTCGGCACTGAGCCCATCGCCATACCGTAGTTGCCAGCATTCTCGCCCCATTGCCCACCCAGGATGACCTGGAAGTGTGGCACGGTGCGGCCGTCGACTTTGCGGCTGTTGCCGTAGAAGCCGATGTCGGCGAGATGATGCTGTCCGCAGCTATTGAAGCAGCCCGAGATCTTTACCCTCAGAGCCTTCACGGCTGCGGGCATGCTGGCCGACTTCGCCGCGAGGCGCTGTCGAAGCTCACCCGCCAAACCGCGGCTTGCCGCGATGCCTAGCTTACAGGTGTCCGTACCGGGGCATGAGGTCACGTCGACGATGGTTTCGCCGCCGGGAGTGCCGAGACCTGCTGCCGAAAGCGCCTGGTAGATGTCGACGAGGTCTTTGTTCGGAACGAAGCGAAGCACCATGTTCTGCTCGACGGTGGTCCGCATGTTGTCGCCACTGAAGCGGCGAGCAATATCGGCCAAGCTACGTGCCTGGTCTGCCGTGATGTCACCCAACGGCAAGTTAAGCGTCACGACCGAATAGCCGTCTTGTCGCTGAGCGCGCACGTTGGTGTCGAACCATTCGTTGAATCCGTCTGGACGATTGCCAGCGGGAAGGTCTGCGCCCGGCGCAACGGGCTCGCCGCTGGTTTCGGGCATATTCTCAAGCAGCGAGGTCCAACGCGGATCATGGGGAAGCGTCTTGCGCTCTTCCTCGACGAGTCGTCGAAATTCTTCGATGCCCACCTTGGCGACCAAGAACTTGATGCGCGCGCGGCCGCGGTTTTTCTTCTCACCAAGACGCGCAAACACGCGTGCCGTGGCCTGCATGAGCGGCAAGAACTCTTCTACCGGAGTGAACTCCGAAAGCACTTCTGCCTGATGAGGCACGGGGCCGAGGCCGCCGCCAACCACAACTTTGAAGCCCTTCTTGCCGTCGACGATCTTGGCCACGTAGCCGCCGTCGTGCATCTGCACGAGGCCGCACGCTTCGTGCTCGCAGCCCGAGAATGCCGGCTTGAACTTGCGACCGAAGTCCTGCACGTCGGGATGACCGAGCATGAAGGTCATCAACGCCTGGGCGTAGGGAGAAATGTCGAAGATTTCGGTTTTGCAGACACCCGCCAGCGGGCAGCCGGTGACGTTGCGAACCGAGTTGCCACAGGCTTCGCGCGTCGTAATGCCCACCGCGGCGAGTCGACGCATCAAGTCCGGCGTGTCTTCGATGTGGACGTAGTGGAGCTGAAAATCCTGTCGCGTTGTCACGTGAAGAATCGCGTCGGAATATTCTTCCGAAAGATCCGCGTGCACTTCGAGTTGTTCAGGCGAAACGCCGCCATACGGGATCTTGATGCGGCACATGCCGGGCGCGTCCCAGACGGTCTCGGGCCCCTTCGTGGGGACGTCGGCAAACCCGAGGGTTTGCTCCGCGACACCATCATGGCGCTTGCCATTGTCGTAACGCTGGCCGTAAACCCCACGGCGAAGGCGGGTTTCGGCGAAAACTTTTTCGGCGAGCTTGGCCTGCTTGCGCAGGCGCGTCTGGCTTTCGAAGTCGTCGATCTCTTCGGCCCAGCTCGCGTCAATTTTTTCGTGAAGAATGTCTTTCCATGTATCGGCACCCATGAAAGCGGGCTCCTTGTTAGTCAAAAAGAGTGGGGCGTAGAGAGCGGGTCAACTCAGTGATTACTGGTGTGCGGTTGGTTCGAGGGACTGGCTCGGTTCGGCAAAGCGCGTCTGCTGATTTGGCTTGGATGGACGACCACGGTCTTCTTGGCCGTCGCACCGGCTGGCGCATTCAAATCGCGCACTCGGCTGTTTGGTTCGAAGCCGCGCGAATAACCCATCTGAGTACCTGGGTTTACTGCGCCCATTCGAAGCGGAGGTACTGTACCCGGGAGCGCCCTGCGCCCGCAATTGCCCTGTGACATTGAACACTTGCTTGAATCCTCAGCTCACGGGCACGTCTCAGAAAAAACACCGTAACGGAATCAGTTATTATGTGCAAAATACCCTGTAGACAAGTAAAGAAATGGATCCAACCCGCTCATCTGATCCGGCGGACGCAGCGGTGCCCTTACTCGACAAGCAGCTGCAGCCTGGAGGGCAACCGGCCTATTCGTGCGGCTGAAAGGAAATCCGAATCGTTATTTTTCGGAATCCTTTTTGTACTCGTCGATGAGTTCCTGCTTCTTGCCCGCTTCGCGCTCGCGCAGCTCCCAAAAGCGCGGAGTGCGACGCTCGCCAAAGGCGGCCCCACCTTCTTTGCCTTCTGGCATGTCGAACCAGTCGGGGTAGAAGTTGCTCGAGATGACGCCCATCTCCTGATAGCCGTCCATTTCCTGGTCAAAGCTGGCCTTCAAGACCTCGAGACACCCGGGGCTCACGCTCAACAATTCGGAACACCACTGGTCGACTTCCGCTTCGAGGCGATCGAGGGGCACGACGGTGTTCACCAAGCCCATCTGCTCGCATTCGAGCGCGGTATAGCGGCGACACATCATCCACATTTCGCGCGCCTTCTTCGCACCGACGACCTTCGTTAGATAAGGAACGAAGAAACCGTCGGCCGGGCTCGAAACTTTGGGCCCCGCCTGGCCAAAAATCGCGTCGTCAGCAGCAATGGTGAAGTCGCAGCAGTAAGCCATGTGGTTATGACCACCAAGGCAATAGCCCTGCACCTGCGCGACAACGGGCTTGCGCGACAGACGGATCAAGCGGTTGTGCGGGTAGCGATTATAAAACGCTTCGCGCAGCCCCCACTTTTCCCATTCTACGTCACCGCCTGCGCCAAAGTGCTTTCCGCTGCCCGCCACGATGATCACACCGACGTTGGTGTCGTGGTTCGCGTCGTAAAAGGCGCGAAACATTTCCTCCACCGTGCCGACGGTCATCACGTTCATCGCGTCCGGTTTGTCGATCGTAATCCGTGCGATCGAAGCACCGAGTTCGCTGTGTTTCTTTTTTTCGAAAATGATTTCTTCGAAGTCGAGACCTTCACCTTCGACGCGCTGCCATTCACTAAAACTCATGCTGTACTCCAAAGTCGCGCTTGGACGGCCACTTTTTAAAGACTTCCGATCACTTGCCCCGCGTTAGTCAAATACTTTGTGACGGCTTCGGGGCTGGTCGTTTCGATTCCCTTGGGCAACGCATCTTCGATCCCAAGCAGCGCGGTCCAAGTTGGACATGCGAGCAAACGGACACCCGCCTCGCTGACCTGCAAAGACAGCGCTTTGGGATCGAGGGCCTTGGCTGCGCCCCCTCCCGAAATGGGTAGGCCGAGGCCGATGCCCGCTTTCGCGAGGGCGAGCCGCATGGGTGGGCCGGACAGTGCGCGCGGCCAGCCGACGCTCCCTCCCGCAAGTGCTGACAACGCACCTTGGGTGACGAGCACCGCGGTCTCGTGCCCGGCATTTTTGGCGTCGCGCGCGGCGATAAACGTCGAGATCATCGACGCCGCGTCCGCATCGCGCAGAATAAAAAACAGATCCATGACTCACTCCAATGATCGCCCGCACGAGACACTTGAAACTGTCCGCGGGTGCGCTGTGGCGGCGCCAGAGTAACGACATCGAGGTGGGTGAGCCACAAAGGCGAGGCGCGGGTTCGACACCAAAAAATGAATGTCGAAACTCGATTCAACGAAGCCCTCATTGAAGCTCTCATTTGCTTGCCCCGCCTCGAATTCGCACCTATACCTAACTTGCACGAGGTTAATGGACGTTGTTGCGGTTTGGACAGTCACTCTCATTATCAAGTCAGATCGGATCGAAACAGCTCGGAAGCAATTCGTGTCACACTTTACGTCGAACTTTAAGCCCCCCTCGGCCCCCCTCCCCGTCTGGCACAACCGGTGAATGGATCACTCGGTACAGGCAAATCGGTGGGCAAGCCGGATGAACCTGTCGAGTAAAACCAACCAGCGATGAAACCGGCACCTTTTGACTACGTCGTCCCGGGCACCCTAGACGAAGCCGTGGGCTACCTCGCAGACGAAGACATCGAATCCCACGTTCTCGCAGGGGGACAAAGCCTCGTCCCCGCGATGAACATGCGGATGGCTCGCCCAGAGCTCCTCGTTGACCTCGGCAAACTGGACGAGCTCGACTTCATCCGTGAAGACAACGGCAGCCTCGTCGTCGGTGCGATGACGACGAAGCGCAGCATGGAATTTTCGCCCATTGTTGCGAGTTCCCAACCTCTGGTTCATGCCGCGACGCTCATGATCGCGCACCCGCAAATTCGTAATCGGGGCACGGTCGGCGGCTCGGTCGCCCACGCGGACCCGGCGGCCGAATACCCCGCCGTCGCGATGCTCCTCGACGCAGAGATTAAAGCCCAAGGTCCCGGCGGTGAGCGGACGATTTCCAGTTCCGACTTCTTCATTACCTACTTCACCACGGCCCTTGAAGAAGGCGAGATTCTCACCGAGGTCCGCTTCCCCCCGGCGACGCCAAACACCGGGTGGTCCTTCAAGGAATTTTCTCGCCGACACGGAGACTTTGCGTTGGCGGGAGTTGGCGTGACGTTGAATCTCGACGCTTCCGGCCACTGCGAAAACACGAGGGTCGTGGCATTTGCTCTGGGTGCCACGCCGATTCGCGCTCGTGCTCTCGAAGCAGCGATCAACGGCGAAACGCCGAGCGAAGCCCTCTTTGCAGCCGCGAGTAAGACGGTCGCAGAAGGTCTCGAAGATCCAACATCTGACGTTCATGCGAGCGTTGAGTACCGCCGCGAGCTGGCATCGGTTCTGGGCGCACGTGCTCTGGGCGAAGCCGTTGAACGCGCGCGAGCGTCACAGTAAGTCGCAGAAAGCACGGTTCGGAGAACGAGGTTTATGAGCACGACCAAACAGATTCGCGTGACCATCAACGGCCAAGTCCACGAGGCCAACGTTGAGCCCCGCATGTTGCTCACCGACTTTTTGCGCCACGAGATCTTTCTCGGCGGCGTGCATGTTGGGTGCGAACACGGTGTGTGTGGTGTGTGCACGATTTTGATGGACGGCAAGGCGGTGCGCTCTTGTCTCACCCTCGCCGTACAAGCCGATGGCCACGAAATCGTCACGATCGAAGGCATCTCGAACGATGCCGAGCTGCACCCCATACAGCAGGCGTTCATTGAGGAATACGGGCTGCAATGCGGCTTTTGTACGCCGGGCTTCGTGATGGCGATTTACGAGCTACTTCGCGACACCCCGAAGCCCACGGAAGAACAGATTATGGACGTCATCGGTGGCGTGCTTTGCCGCTGCACGGGTTACGAAGGCATTCGCCGGGCAGTGACGTCCGCCATCAAGAAACTTCAAGCGCAGGGAGCAGGCGCGTAGCTCAAACCAAGAACGACGCAGAACTCTTCTGCGCGAGCAAACATCCAACGAACAAAAGCCGCACGAATACGGAGACTTTCCACGCCAATGGCGACCGTGATCCCGAACAAGATCGAAGACCTGCCGACCCGCGAAGCGCGTTTCATCGGAAAGTCGGTCCCTCGGGTTGAAGACCCGGCGCTGATCACGGGCGAAGTCGAGTTCATCGACAACGTAAGCCTCCCCGGCATGCTCCACTGCGCGATTCTTCGCAGTCCGATCGCCCACGGCAAGATCCAGAGTATCAACATCGAAGAAGCGCTCGCGCTTCCAGGGGTCATTGCCATTGTCACTGGCGACGACGCGGTCAAGTGGAGCCACCCGCCCATGACCATGCCCGAGGGTTGGGGCGACCTGCCGCTCGCAGCACACAAGGTTCGCTTCGTTGGCGAACCCGTCGCAGCCGTTGCCGCGACGAGTCGCTACATCGCCGAAGATGCGCTCGAGTTGATCGACGTCGACTATGAACCAATCGAGGTGGTCTCGGATCCCTTCAAGGCGGTGCAAAACGACGACGGCCCGTTGGTCTTCGAAGAACGCGGCAACAACATTATGATGCAGCGCACCTTCACCTGGGGTGACGTCGACGGCGCATTCGCCGAAGCCGACCACGTGATCGACGGGACCTTCCGCTGGAATCGCATGGGGGCGAACCCGACCGAAACGTTTGGTTGCATTACCGAGTGGAACCCTCGCAGCCTCGATCTCGTCATTCGCGCGAGCATCCAGGCGCCCATGTTCACCGCACTCGCACGCTGTGGCGTGCTTGGCCTGCCTTCGAGCAAAGTTCGTTTGATCACCTATCCCCACGGCGGAAGTTTTGGCGGCAAGGGTTTGCCCCGGGGCATCGACATCGCCGCCATCTTGTCGCGCAAGGCCGGAGGCAAGCCGGTCAAGTGGATCGAAGATCGCATCGAATACCTGACCGCCGGTGCGAGCCAAGCTTGGGACCGGCACTACGAAGCGTCTCTTGCCTTGAAAGCCGACGGCACATTCACGGGCTTTCGCGTCAAGCTGATGGATGACATCGGCGCGAACGGCGAAGGCTATGGGTCGATCAGTGCCGCGAAGGTGCTCACCTCTTTCACTGGGCCCTACACGATCGGCACCGCGGAATACGATCTGACCCTCGCGTGCACGAACAAGGTGCCCGCACATCCGTATCGCGGCATGGGTCCGCCGCCGCACAACTACGTGCTGGAATCCTTGGTGGACATGACCGCGCGCAAGTTGGGCATCGACCCGGCAGAGTTGCGGCGCAAGAACTTCATCCAGCCCGACCAGTTTCCGTACACCATCCCGAGCGGCAACGAATACGACAGCGGTTCGTATGAAGCGGTGCTCGACAAGGTGCTCGAAATGTCGGACTACAGGGGGCTTCGCGAGCAGCAGGAGAAAGCGCGAGCGGAGGGACGACTCGTCGGGATCGGCGTGGCGTCCGCGATTGAGCCCGGGGTCATGGACCCGAACGCGTACGCGATCATCGGCATGCCCGGCATCGGTCAGCCCGAAGGTGCGACAGTTTCGTTCGACGTGCTGGGCAATGTCAACGTCCGCGTCGGTTTCTCCCTCGAAGGTCAGGGACAGTACACCCTCATCACCCAGCTGGTTGCCGACTTCTTTGGACTTGAGATGTCGCAGATCAACGTGCTGTGTCTCGACACCCAGACCGCCCCGCCCGCTTACGGCCCGGGCGGAAGTCGGCTCGGTGTTGCGATCACCGGTGCAGTGCTTGGCGCCTGCGAACGCATCCGCGAAAAGATGGTCAAAGTGGCAGCCGGCGTATTCCAATCACCGCCCGAAGCGCTGCAACTCTACGACGGCATCATCGGGATCCCCGGTGTCGAACAAGCGCAACTTCCGGTCGCCGCGGTCGCAGGCATGATGCTCGGTCGCAGTGATCTCTTGCCGCCGGACATCGACCCGCGACCCGAAGCCACATACGCATGGACCGCTCCGGGCCGAACCGAAGCCGACGAGCAAGGCCGCGCGAAGAGTTATCTCACGGCGGCCCAAGCGGTTCACGTCGTCGCGGTCGAGATTGATCGCGAAACGGGAGCAACCCAAATCACCGGCTACTGGGTCGTAGATGATTGTGGGACACGACTGAATCCCGCCACCGTCGAGGGACAGCTTCAGGGCAGCATTGCCCAGGGTGTCGGCGCGGCGCTACTCGAAGAATACTTGTACGACGAAGACGGTCAGCCGCTGGTCACCAACTACATGACGTACTTGATGCCGACGGCGAGCGACGTGCCCCTGGCGGTCAAGGGCGAAGTTGTCACGCCTTCACCTTTTACTCCGCTGGGTGCAAAGGGTTGTGGGGAGGGCGCCATTCACACCACGCCCGCAACGATCATGTGCGCGATCAACGACGCCCTGGCTCCGCTGGGCGTGCAAGCAACGGAAGTACCCGCATCTCCGATGCGAGTTTGGAAATTACTTCAGGGCGCGGATTCGTCGCCTTAAGCAACGCCTTAGACCTCGTTTCCGCATTATTCATTGAACCTAGGTCGTAAGTCCGTCACTGGAACGGACCCACACCAGCACCAAGCACACCAGGAGATTCAATATCATGACTGATATCAAACCCGAAGACGAAAACCATTTCGTCGCCCTTTCCGAATGCCACTTCATGAACCCCGGCACCTTGGCTGAAGTCGCTTACTACCCCGACAACCAAAGGTGGTGGGACAGCGTCGACGGTGTGATGCGCGCATGGTCGAACCGCGACCTTACCGGTGAATGGCCTCATCCCCTCGCCGAAGAACTGATCAAGTATATGGACGAAGCAAAGGTCGACGTTTGTTTCGCCCTGCGCGAAGGCATGATGGACATCAGCGGCGGCACGGTTTCGTTTTCGACGAACCAGTTCATGATCAACCAGATCGAACCGTACCCCGAGCGTATGTACCTCGAATGCATGGTGGGCCCGATCATCAAGCGCGGCGTCAAGCACGCGATCTGGGAACTCGAATACATGGTCAAGGAGTGCAACGCCAAGCTCTGCAAAGTTTACATGCCCGAGGACGACGGACCACTCGACGATCCGCGCATGTGGCCCTTTTACGAAAAGGTGCAGGAGCTCGACGTCACGCTCACGATCCACACGGGCATGTCGTACGTCGTACCCCAGCCGAGCAAGAACACCCACCCGGACACCCTCGATCAGGTGATGATCGACTTCCCGGATCTCCGCGCCATCTGTTACCACATGGCGTGGCCCCACACAGAAGAGCTGATCGGCTTGTGCGGCAAGCACAAGAATCTGTACATGAGCATGTCGGGCATCATCGGCTGGTACCAGCGCTCGCCGTATCGCGGTTACCACGCGATTGGCACAGCGCTCCAGTGGTGCGACCCGAGCAAGATCGTGATGGGCCTCGACCTGCCGTTCGACGACACGAAGCGCGTCGTCGACTGGGTCCGCACCCTGCAGATCCCGGAAGAAATGCGCGAGCAGTACGGCTACCTCGAGATCACCTCGGACATGCGCAAGGCGTTCCTCGGTGAGAACCTCGCGCGACTGGCGAAGATCGACACCACCAAGCGCGTATGATCAAAACCTGCGCAAAGCGCAAGTGAAGGCTCCACGGCGGCGTCTACACCCCACGGTGTGGACGCCGCTTCCGTGGAGAGAGCCCAGCGGTAAGCCCGGTGTCCATCAACGCCGCGTCACATCATGAAGACAAGCATCTACACAACCCGCTACACCACCCTCTACACAACTGCGAAGCACAGGAAATAACCGCGTGACAGATCAAGCCTGCATCATTGGAATCGGCCAGACGGAGTACTGCCGCAAACCCGGTTCGGGAATGAGCCCGCTTGGCATCCAGTTGAAGGCAGCCAGCGCTGCGATCGCGGACGCTGGGCTCAAGGGCAAAGACATCGACGGCATCATGCCGTTTCCGAATCTTGGACACGCCGAAGCCTTCGCGGCGAATCTAGGCTGCGAAAACCTGCGCTACGCGTCGATCATCCACATGGGGGGTGCCGCACCGGTTGCATCCTTGCAGGCCGCCGCAGCCGCAGTGAATACGGGCATGGCGAATTACGTGCTCATTCCTGCTGGCTGGAACGGCTACTCGGGCGCCCGCGTCAAACAAACGGTGAGCCAAGACACCGCTTCGCTTCCCGGCGGTGCGATCGCGCGCGACTTTTACTTGCCGTTTGGCCTCACAGTTCCGCCGCAATGGTATTCCCTGATGGCGCGCCGGCACATGCACGAATACGGGACGACTTCCGAGCAGCTCGGCTGCATTGCGGTCGCCATGCGCAAGCACGCCCAACTCAATCCCAACGCGGTCATGCACGGCAAAGAGATGGCGATCGAGGACTATCTCGCGTCGCCCATGCTCGCCGACCCTTATCGCATCTTCGACTGCTGTATTGAAACAGACGGTGCTGCCGCGGTGGTCGTCACCACGGTGGAACGTGCGCGCGACCTCAAGAACAAGCCCGTGGTGATCATGGGCGCCGCGGCGGGTCAGCCCTACCCCGCCGACGAAATCACGAACCGCAAAGACATGTTTCGCACAGGACTTACGATTGCAGCACCCGAGGCCTTTGCGGCCGCCGGCATCAAACCTTCGGACGCGGACTTCGCGATGATCTACGACTGCTTCACCTTTGAAGTGCTCCAGCAGATCGAAGAAGCCGGTTTCTGTGAACGCGGTGAAGGGGGCGCATTCGTCGAAGGCGGGCGTATCGAACTTGGCGGAGATCTCCCGATCAACACCCACGGCGGGTTGCTTTCAGAGGCGCACTCGCTGGGCATGGGACACATCGTCGAAGCGACCCAGCAGCTACGCGGGAACGCCGCGGGCCGACAGATCGACAATGCCGAAATCGGTGTCGTGACGGGTTGGGGTGATTTCGGCGACGGCAGTATCGCGATCCTTCGCAACTAAGCGCGTACGGATGCCAAGCCACAGACCCACCGCATTCAACACATTACGACCGAAGAACATAGAGAGACAAAACAATGACCGAAACGAGCTACACCCTGCCGCTCCCCGAACTCGAAGGACTCCACAAAGAGTTCTACGACCACTGCAAGAATCACGCGTTGCATTTCCAGCGCTGCAGCGATTGCCAAATCTGGCGACACGTCCCTCGTGAGATGTGCCCGGAATGCGGCTCTTGGGATTGGCGTTGGGAAGCGTCGAGCGGCCGCGGCCGGGTCTTCACCTGGACGGTCGTCGCACGCCCGATGCATCCTGCATTCGTCGACGCGTGCCCCTATGCCCCCGTCGTCATCGAAATGGAAGAAGGCGTTCGCCTGCTCAGCGAAGTGGCCGACGTGGCGCCAGCTGACCTCAAGATCGACATGGAAGTCACCGTTCACTACGACGACGTCACCAACGAAGTGACGCTGCCCAAGTTCAAAAAGCTTTAACGCGCAGCGCACGCCGCGCGCGCAAAAACAAACAGGAGAATCAACGTGGCCTATCCGCCCACTGTTAAATTCGAAAAGAAGGACCACGTCGGCGTGGTCACGATTAACCGCCCCGAGCAGATGAATTCTCTCGACATGGACATGCTCCTGGGCATCGAAGACGCGATGATGGAAGTCCAGAGCGACGACGACCTCTGGATCGGCGTGCTTACCGCGAGCGGCGACAAAGCGTTTTCTTCGGGCCTCGACCTTAAGGTGGCCGCCCCCTTGCTCACCAGCGGTGACCCGCTCGGTTTCCCCGACATCACCAAACGCCAGTTTTCAGACGTCTACAAGCCGATCATCTGCGCGGTCAACGGCTTCTGCATTGCCGGCGGCCTCGAAATGCTGCTCGGCACCGACATTCGCATCGCGGCAGAGCACGCGACATTCGGGCTCGGCGAAGTAAAGATGGGTCTGGTTCCGCTGGGTGGCACGCATATTCGCATGCCGCGGCAGATCCCGTGGGCCATCTCGATGGAACTCCTGCTCACAGGCAAGAACATCGACGCCCAGCGGGCATTCGAAGTAGGCCTCATCAATCAGGTCGTTCCATTTGACGAACTGCTCCCGACGGCGATGACGCTTGCAGATAAGATGTGCCGCAACGGACCGCTTGCGATGCGCACGGCAAAAGAGATTGCCGTCCGCGCCCTCGACCTCGAGCCCGGGTTCGTGCTCGAAAAATCGTTGGGACAACGCGTGCTCAATTCGGCCGACGCAAAAGAAGGTCCCCTCGCGTTCACCGAGAAGCGGCGACCGACTTTTACGGGGAAGTAGCCGTGCGTTAAGCGAGCCCGGGGCCTAGCGCTAAGAGGTCAGGGCTCAGGGCGTGCGGATCACCATCAAGCGAATCTCGGTCATGTCTTCGATTGCGAAGCGTAGGCCTTCGCGCCCCAACCCGCTGTCTTTCACCCCACCGTAAGGCATGTGGTCTACTCGCCAACTCGGGACGTCACCAATGACGACGCCACCCACGTGCAGGGTGTCCCACGCTTTGTGGGCTTTGTAGATGTCGCGGGTGAAGATGCCCGCCTGCAACCCGAAGTCGCTGTCGTTGACGACGGCCAACGCGTCGTCGAAGTTCGAAAACTTCTGCAGCACCGCCACGGGACCGAACGCTTCTTTGCAGGACAGCTCGACGTCAGCCGGTACGTCTTCGAGCAGAGTCGCCTGCAACATGACACCGTCACGGTGACCGCCAGTGAGGACCTTCGCCCCCTTCGCCACGGCATCGTTGATCCAGCCGTGGAGCCGTGTCGCTTCCTTTTCGGAGATCATCGGGCCAATGAAGGTGTCTTCGTTCTTGGGGTCGCCCATCACGAGGGCACCAACACGCTTCGTAAGTTTCGCCCGCACAACGTCGTAAATTGCTTCGTGGACGATGATGCGCTGCACGCTGATGCAACTCTGCCCACTTTGGTAGTACGCGCCAAATACAATGCGCTCGACTGCGTCGTCGATGTCTGCATCGGCGTCCACGATCACCGCGGCGTTGCCGCCCAGCTCAAGCACCACCTTTTTCTTGCCACTCTTTGCCTTGAGATCCCATCCGACGCCAGGTGAGCCCGTAAAGGAAAGAAGCTTCAAGCGGTCGTCCGTCGTAAAGAGCCCTGCACCGTCCCGACGCGCGGGCAAGATCGAAAACGCGCCCTTCGGTAGATCGGTTTCGGCGAGCACTTCGCCAATAATCAAAGCACCGATTGGCGTGGCACTGGCTGGCTTCATCACAAACGGGCAACCCGCTGCGATCGCTGGCGCAACTTTGTGTGCAGCAAGATTCAACGGGAAGTTGAACGGACTGATCAAGGAAGACGCGCCCACCGGCACGCGTTTCCACATCCCGGAATAATTCACTGCGCGTGGGTTGATGTCCATTGGAAGCACTTCGCCGTAGATCCGCGTGGCTTCTTCCGCACCAATGCGAAACGTGTCGATCAAGCGCGTCACTTCGCCACGCGAGTCTTTGATGGGTTTGCCTGCTTCAATGCAGAGCGCCTGGGCGAGTTCTTCGGCACGTTCCTGAAAGCGCGAGGCGCAGTGATTCAATACGTCTTGGCGCGCATAGGCGGGGTAATCGCGCATCGCGTCTTCGGCAGCCGACGCAGCCTCGATGCCTTTTTCGATCGCAGTGGCGTCCGCCATCGCAACTCGTGTGGCGACCTCGCCGGTGTACTTGTTTGTCACTTCCAAGTCGGCGTTCGGTTTTTCGGAAACATTCGCGAGGTAGTACGGATAACTCTCTTCGAGCATCATGACCCCCAATAGGTGTACGTTGATCGAATGGGCGTAGCACTCGCCCCTAGATCGAACAGGCGATATTTCCGAGCCGGGCAGTCAGCAGGTTGTTCTCCCGATAATCGATCGGGATCACGACCAAGCTCGGCCCTTCGGTTTGAAACGAGCGCTCAAGCGCTGCCGCCAGTTCGCTGCTCTTATCGCAGTAAACCCCCTGCCAACCGAAAGCGTCGGCGAGTTTCATGAAGTCGGGGTTCCCGAAGTCGAGATCGGTGTGCTTTCCGAAATGATTTTCTTGCTTCCACTTGATCAGCCCGTATGCGTGGTCTTCCCAAACCATCACGGTGATATTCGTGTTGTGACGGTGTGCGGTCTCCATGTCCTGCACGTTCATCAAGAAGCCGGCATCTCCGCAAATCGCGAGAATGCGCCGGTCCGGGTATACCATCGCCGCCGAAATCGCTCCTGGGAGTGCGAAGCCCATCGAGCAGAACCCGTTCGGGATGAGGCACGTGTTCGGTTCGTGGCTGTGGTAATGCCGAGCAATCCACATTTTGTGCGCACCCACATCGCTGAGCACGATGTCGTTCGGCCCCATAACTTGTCGCGCGTCCCACAACGCCTTTTGTGGTTTGATCGAGCCAACCGCGTCGTCGTCTTTATATTCTTCGAGATCAGCCTTCATGTCTCGGCGTGCCGCGGCTTGGTACTTGACGTCGAACTTCGGCGCTACATCAAGCGCATCGATGCGTTCGTTCAACATCCAAAGTGTGTGGGCGAGGTCGCCGACGACTTCCACGTCCACCCGGTAGTTTTCGTCGACCTCGGCCGGAGTAAAGTCGATGTGAATGAGCTTGTGGTCCTTGTCATGATTCCACAGGTACGGGTGGTACTCGACGATGTCGTAGCCGAGGCAGATCACGACGTCGGCTGCATCAAGTGCGCACGTCGCATGATCCTTCGCCTGCAGGCCCACCGTATACAGACATTGTTCGGAGTCCATATCGACGCAGCCCTTCGCCATAAAGGTGCTGACGACGCCGATCCCCGTTTTCTCGACGAATTTTCGAAGTTGAACGCTCGCTCGTTTTCGAATGGTCCCATTGCCTGCAAGAATGATCGGGCGCTTGGCGTTCGCGATCAGGTCGAACGCGGAGTCCACAATCTTGTCCGCGGGCACTGCCCGGCGAACCTTTTGAAACGGAATCGGGGATGTGTCGGTATCCGATTCGGCGATGTTTTCCGCAAGCTCAATGTGACAAGCCCCGGGTTTCTCTGCGACTGCGAGTTTGAAAGCCTTCCGCACCACCTCGGGAATGTTGTCCGGGTGCAAGATCGACTGGGCCCACTTGGTGACCGGGCGAAACATGCTGACGACGTCCATCGCCTGATGGCTCTCTTTGTGCTGGCGCTTGCTATCCGCTTGGCCCGTCAGCACAACCATGGGTGCACAGTCCATGTTGGAATCGGCCACCCCTGTGATGAGGTTCGTGGCACCCGGGCCGAGCGTCCCCAAGCAGATTCCAGGTTCACCTGTGAGTCGGCCGTGAATCTCGGCCATGAAGGCGGCACCTTGTTCGTGGCGGGTGAGAATGAAATCGATTTGCTCTGAGTCTTCGAGCGAAATCATGAAATCGGCATTTTCCTCGCCGGGCACGCCAAAGATGCGGGTCACACCTTCGTTCTCAAGGCAATTCACGAACACATCGGACGCTTTCATTTGGTTCTCCCTGTGCTGCTTAGGTGAGATTCTCGCTTTAATTTGGACGGTCGGTTCTCGTTATGCGTTCCTCTGTCGGTTGGTTGCGTCTCGGGCGGTGCTCGGACGATATCAAGAACAGACAAGGCCCATGTCTCAGAATCACAGAAAATGCAACAACTTCGAGACCTGCTGACCGAGCGGTTCATGATTGCACGAAGAACTCCGAGATTCGAATCATAAATCGGCGCAACCCACGGGTCTAGCCCCGATTCGGACCCAGTCGGGCGATTCCGCGGCCTCTCGCCGTGAGTGTCGTTGCGCCCACGACTCCGAATTTGACGCGGTGCCCACGAACATGCCGAAAATGATGAAGGCGCAACAACCCGCAACGCGCGAAGGATCGAAATCAAAGCTAGTATTGTGGGCAACGAGCAGCTGCTGTCGACGGCCGCCGGGAGGGGACCCGGACCGGAATGCGCGCGCAGTGACGCAGCTCCATTCATGACAACCTATGAATAGCTCTTGAATCATCCAAAAATACCGACTGAAGGGCGCACGAATAGCCCACCGCTATCGCGCGCCAAGCCAAACCAAATACGGATTAATCACGACTGTCGGCCCAAAACAATCGTTCGGGCGATACGAAGACAGCATAGAAACCAAAATTCGAAAGCCACAGCCAACACGCTGCTGCTTCGAACGGGGAAGGACCACAGGTGAGCATTCATCCGCTGATCGCACTCGCGAGCGAACGTCAGGTCAAGCAGGCCAAAGGATTCCGCGGCGCAGCCGCCGAGCTGAACGGTCTCTTGCTTGAGCCGATGTACAAGGCCGAAATGGCCGCAGCACCCAAGCGACAAGATCAGGGCAAGAAATATTTGAACCAGAAGACCATCCGCACGCCTTCGGCACGACAGAACGGCAAGGATGACAAGCACTTCTGCCTCGCCACGGCGAACGCGGCCAAGGCGGGCCACAACGTCACGAATCTTCCCAACGGAAGTGAGCTTCTGATCATCGACGGCCTCGTCCCGCTCCGCACTGCGGCCCCGGACAAGGCCAAGGGCGATGACGATCCGAACAAGGGCGTCGAAGACATTGGCTTGCTGGGCCTGCTGCCCGACGACCGCCTGGCGATCGTCGTTGTGAAGTACTTGAAGCCGGACGCCACCCACAGCGGTGCAGGCGACACGCCTTTGCGCTTGCTGCTGTCTGGACTCGCCCAGGCGGCATTCATCGATGGCAACCAAGAACAGATTCGCGAAGAAGTCCTCGAGGCGACCGGTCGAACCACGTCGACCGAAGCGCCGGTCATCATCCTCCTCGCGGCACACCGATACTGGGAAATCTGTCGCAAGCGCGAAGCGCAGAAGGGAGCTGGCTGGATCCGCGAGCTCGAGCGACTCGCGCGCGAAATTCCGGAGCAGATCGGCAACGAAGTCTTCTATGCCTCCCTCGACAGCGACGTCGAAGCCGATCCGGCGTGGGAATACACGGAAGACGGTCCGGTTCTGAGTGCACCGATCAAGACCAAGGATTCGTGGGAATCAACTGCGGGCCGACTCAAACCGAAGCGCAAGAAGGTTGCGAACGTCGTCGAGATCATCGAACCCAATATGGAAAAGGCGCCGCAGTCGTACGCCATCAGCGGTTCATTCGAAGTCGGCGATCGCATTACGCACAAGACCCTCGGCGACGGGGTCTGCCAGGGATCGGCCGGTGACGGCAAGATCAAAGTCCTATTTGGCGAAGACACCAAGCTTTTGGTTCACGAGCGCGCACCCCGCGCTTAATCTGCTCGTGGAGACTCGGGCTAGCTTTCAGACCATCACACGCTCAAACTTCAGTGCGAGCGTGTGATGGCGACCCGACCGAGCCGCTGTCCCGCAGAAGTGCAGCCCTAGCCCACGGAAATTGAGCCATGATTCAGGAGACCGCATCCGAACACCGCGCGGTCTGTCATACCTGCTTCCGTCCCTTAGGTCTTTGCTACTGCGCGCTTCTCTCGCGCGTCGAAAATCGCACGCCGCTGCTGATCGTCCAGCACCCCCACGAGCGCTTCCATCCATTTGGCACTGCGCGCATCGCCGAGCGTTGCTTGAAGAACGTGCGCATCGAAGTCGACTACAACCGCACCCTGCGTGACGGCGAACGACAGATCGACTTCCCGGAAGGCGCGGGGCTTCTGTATCCCGGCCCGGATGCTCAAGACTTGGGCGCAATTTCGGAAGCCGAGCATCCGAAGGCCCTCGTGGTTCTCGACGGCACGTGGCACCAAGCGAGAAGCTTGTACCGCGACATCCCCGCCTTGAAAGCGTTGCCCAAATTCGGCTTCAACCCTGAGCAACCCAGCCAGTACCGGATCCGCAAAGAACCGAGCCTCGAATGCGTCTCGACCATTGAAGCGATTGTGCACACCCTGCGCCTACTCGAACCCGACACCCCGGGCCTCGGCAAAATGTTGACCGCGTTTTCGGGCATGATCGACCTTCAGATCAACGCGGCGAAGACTCACGAGCGAAAACCTCGCTTCCCAAAGCGACAACGTCCCAGAGACCATGGCCTGCCGTCGTATCTGACCGAAGACTTTGACCGTGTGGTGATCATATACGGCGAGGCGTCCTTTACGGGCAACGACAGCGAAACCATGTCGCGCAACGTGTTTCGCAAGCAGCCAAAAGAGTTGATCCATTGGGTCGCGCGCAGGCTGCGAGACAATCAGCACTTCGGCTCGACCATTCGTCCCACCGCACTCCCGAACGAACGCAGACTTTGTCCGACGGGACTCACGGGAGATGACTTGGAGCAAGGGATCTCTCTCGAACAGGCGCGGGAGAAGTGGGCCGAATTTACAGAGCCAGACGATCTGCTCGTAAGTTGGAACAAGAGCACTCTCGACATCATGCGTCCGATCGGGGGCGCTCACGCTGCGGACTACTTGAAGGGGACGTATAAGAACTTTGCCCGCAGACGGGACCGCGAATGCGCGATCGATGGGTCGATCGACCTCGTGATCGAACGAGAATCTCTTTCGGTCGGCCCGCACATTGCGAAGGGACGCGCGGGGCTTCGTCTCGCGCAACTCGAAGCGATGGTTCGATTCATCCACGAAAACACAGAATCAAGCGGGCGGCGTGCAGAGGATAGAGACCTCGACGGGACCGAAAACCGCGCTTAGCGATTGGGCTCTACCGCCTCGAACCGCGCACCACACGCGCGGTGCTGGAAGCGACCCCATTCACGAGACGATCTCCGTAACCGCTTCACCTCAAACCCACACCCTTTGCATCGCGCAACGACCTTCTCGCGTGCGCTTCGTTGCGCAGCGCTAGCTCGACGAAACCGCGCGTCGCGTCCTGCATAGTTGGGCTGAGCTCCGAGGGCCTGGGCAACCTTGCGCCAACGCGGGCCGTGGTTTTCACCCTCGGCGATCAAGGCGCCGGTCAAGATGTGAGCGACTTCATGCAGGATCGTATCCCGACGTGCCTCGGGCGAACAGTCGAGCACGGTGAGGCGCAGGGTTTTTGTCCCCGGAACAATCGAGCCGTAACGCGTTAGCGCCCGACTCGGGCGCAGGGTCCAACCCTCCAGCACCGCGATCCCCGCAGCCGCAAATTCGACCTCGTCTCGATTAAATTCAGACGCGACTTTCCGCAGCCCCGCTTGGACCGTAGGACGCAGCCCTTCCTCTTCGAGGAAGTCCAACAACGGCTGCGGCGAGAAGGACATTGCACTCCGGCTTTTGGTTAGCGGTGCGCCAACTCTACTTGTAGTCGATGACCGAGCGAATCACCTGCCCCGCCTGCATGGCGGTGAATGCGTCGTTGATGTCTTCGAGCTGTATCCGTCGCGTAATCATGCTCTCAAGATCAAGCTTCCCAGCCTTCCAAAGGCGAAGCAGCTTCGGCATGAAGGTGCGAACGTTGGCGCTTCCATACATCGAGCCGCGCAAGTTCTTGTCGGAATAGAAAAGCTCAAAAGCGCTGAAGCTCACCTGTTCCGTCAAACGGCCGACGCCCACGATGCATGCGGTGCCGCCGCGGCGGGCCGCGTCAAACGTGGCGCGGATCGTAATGGGATTGCCGATGCACTCGAGTGCGAAGTCGAAGCCCTCGCCGCCCGTGATTTCGGTCCGAAGCTGGGGCAAGTCGTCGGGCTTGCAAACGTGGGTTGCGCCAAACGTCTTTGCTTGTTCGAGTTTGGAATCGACCATGTCCACCGCGAGAATTTCCGCGGCTCCCGCGATGCGCGCACCCTGAATCGCACTGATGCCAACACCACCACAACCAAAGACCACGACTGAGCTACCCGGGGTCACTCCCGCCGTATTGATCGCCGCACCCACGCCAGTGGTCACGCCGCAGCCAATCAACGAAACGATGTCGAGCGGGATGTCGTTCTCCACTTTGACCACGCAGGATTCCGCCGTAATCAATTCTTCAGCAAAGGTGCCCAAGCCCGTCATGCCCGGAATCGGTGTTCCGTCGACAACAAAGTGCGGGGCCGCACTGACCGCACCCGACTGAGCGCAGAGATAGGATTGACCACGTTCGCACGGACCGCACTTCCGGCACGCGGGCACAAAGCTCAAAATCACATGGTCACCGGCAACAACGTCTGTCACCCCGGGCCCCACTTCGAGTACAACGCCGGCACCTTCGTGACCGAGCACCAGCGGAAGCGGCATCGGGATGGTTCCGTTCTGGGCAGAGACGTCTGAATGGCAGACACCACTCGACACCAACTTCACGTGAACTTCTCCCGGGCCGAGGTCCGTAAGCGTGACGTCGTCGCGCACGACGAGTTCCTGGTCCATTCCGTTTAAGACAGCTGCCTTCATGGTGTGTGTACTCCTAGGGTGGGATTGCGATGGGGCTTGGGTCACGGGTTGTCATTACGGGGCGTGTAGACGGACGCGCCCAAATCCGAAGAGATTCAGGGTATCGCGCCGTTTCAATTCGCGCCGCTGGCGAATTGCCCTGAGCGCAGGCTATTCGGCGGGGATCCTGTAGCGGTCGATGTACTGGGCGTAGCGCGACCGAATTCCGTCGAGGTTCAGCCCGAAGTCCTCCACATCGTAGCCGTGACGGCCAAAGACACTTTGACTTCGGTCATTCATCCAGATCTCCATTCGGCGTACATGGAGCGGGTGCAACTCGGCATCGTAGTCTGCGTAGATCCGGGCAACGGCCCCGATCGGGTCGGCCATGAGATCACTGTAAAGCAAGTGGCTACACCAGCTTGCGCCGGCTTGCTTGTCGTCGAACTCCATCCCGCGACTTACCGCGAGGTGTAGTTTGTTGTCCCAAGCACTCCCCACTTCCACGGGGTCAACCTTGGAACAGTTGGCCTTGTGCATGGCCGTATTGAGGCTCGCAACCGATGGAACGACCTTCGCCGGGTCCCGGTGCGTCCAGATCAAGCGGGCGTCGGGATACGCGTCGCGCATGGCATCAATGCACCACAAGTGATGCGGCGTTTTGAGCACCCAACTCTGCGTCGGCAAACGCGACTGCAACACTTGGAGGCTCAACTTATGGATCGCATAGGTGCTCGCCATGTCGGTGTGCTCGAGCCAGTCGCCGTAGGTCGTAAGCAAGCCTTGCGTTTCGAAGGACAACGCGCGCAGGTCAAAAGCGAAGAGCGTGACGCATTCCGTCGCCAGCGTAGAACCGAATGGGTGCATGGCGCGAATGGGCGGGTTCAAGTTTTCGAGCTGCTCAAGCTGTTTTGCGACCTTCGCGATGCGGGGGTCTTCCAGGTGCGTTGCTAGATCGGGGGGCGGCGTCGGATGCGAGGCTTCCCACTGCACCAAAGGACGCGAGACGGGGTCGAGCCCGAGCAAGATCGAAAGCAGGGTGGTCCCGGTCCGAGGCAAGCCGAGAATGATCCACGGCTTTTCGATTTTTTCGTCGCGTACTTCGGGGTGGCGCTTCGCCCAGTCCAACACCTTGAGGCGCTCGGACAGTGCCCCAACGATCAGCTGTCGAAACACCATGCGGCCAAAGCCGGTGAGGTTGGCCTCTTGGTCTCCCGATTGATGGAGTGCCTTTAAGGGTTCGCGCAGGGTGTCGTCCCCGAAGTCGTCGAGCCCCGTTTCTTTGGCAGCCGCGGCCAACAGATCGTCGGGTGCAAGTGACGGCCACTTCACACCCATCGCTGCAAGGGGCGCGGTTGCGAGATTGAGTGCGCGCAGGGGCGCAGAGTGAAGACCCGCGTCTCGCCAAGTGAACGTTCGCGTGCTCATAAAACTACGCTCTACGCTTCCGGAAAGACGATGTCGCCGGTGGCGCCGTCTTCCATCGACTCGAGCACACTTGCATCATCCCAGATGGGGATTCCGTCCGCGGCGTAGAGTTCGCGGCTGCGATCGGTGATCGCCCCGACGCGTACAAGTGCCGGCATCATCAAATCCTTAAACGAATGGATATGGCCCGGCGGGAGCTTGCCGTTGAAGCCCCCGGCTCCAGCCTCCTTGAGTGAGGCCATGAAGTCAGTCGGTTCGATGCTGCAGTTTTCGAGTACACGCAAGAAGCCGGGGTCCGCGCGACGGGGTTTGCTTCCGTCCGCACCGCCTTGCGAATCCGCCATCCCCTTCACGGCTTCGAAGGTGAATTGCGCGACGTCTTCGAGATCATCGGCATGCAGACCCGCAATCGCCTTTTGAAGGTAAACGTTGCCGAAGGCCACGTGCCTGGCTTCATCGCGGAGCACGTATTCGGTGAGGTCCCTCAGCAACGGACATGTCGTTTGTCGGCGCATGTTGTGAAACGCCGCGAGTGCCAAGCCTTCGACCACCATGTTCATGCCGATCATGATCTTGATGTAGTGGCCACTCGAAAGCGTGGCGTCGATCAAGTCTTTGAGCCAAGGCGAGATCGGATACGCGAGGGCAAGCTTCTTAATGTAGCGATCGTAGACTTCGACGTGTCGGGCTTCGTCCATCGTCTGCGTCGCGGCGTAGAGTTTGGCGTCGTGATCCGGGACCGCGTGGGTGACAGCAGCCGACGTCATGAGCGCGCCCTGCTCTCCGTGCAGAAACTGCGAAAGCAGTTGTGCGGCAAAATGCGCCGAGAATTCGTCCCGCTGACTCTGGGAAAGTTTCTTGATGACCGACAGATTCATCACGCCCGAAATCTGCGAATCGATCAATGGCTTGGAGGGATCAATTTCGATGCTCCAATCGAGTTGCGCGTCCGCGTCCCACTGGCTCTGCTTCGCCTTCGCGTACAGGTTTTCGAGCTTCTCTTGACCCATGATGTATTTGAACTGCCAAGCGATTTCCATCGGCGTTTCGTAGATGTGCGGCTCTTGCCAGTCCTGAAATGCGGCGTCGGCAGCCGGCGTGGATTTCACAGCTTCGCTCATGCGTCAGTTCTCCATCTCGTCGCGGCGAATATGCCGCGCAGCGTCTCGCTACTTTTTCTTTCTTCTTCTTGGCTTGCTCTGGCACTTCGTTCAGTCCGCAGGGAACACGTTAACCAAGGATGGTCGAAGCGGTCACTTTTCGAAGTTTTTCCCCGGCGCACGACCGCCCGGCCCGCTGTACGAAAGTGTGTACCCCGGCTCGACTTCGTATTTGATCTCGGGCATCCCCGCGAGCATTTGCTTCCAAGCCGCAATGAGTTTGTCTTCGGCCGCGTAGTCGAACGGGTCCTGCAAAACCATTTCCTCCGTGCCTCCACGCTCGAGCGGAGACTCGGCCAAGTGGCGTGCATACTGCGCGATGGCTTCACGCGCGGGCACGACGTCCCGGTATCCCAATTCATGTCGAAGCTTCCCGAGGTCGAGCATGCGATGCGTCGGCAACGGCTGGCTCACGAGGGGACGCGCCGGAAGTGCGAGTTCCCAGGGCATCGAAACGATTTCCCAATCGTGATTCAGTTCCGTCGCGATAATCTCGATGACTTGGCGAACGCTCAGGATTTCTTCATCCGCACAGTTGTAGATCTGCCCCGCGGCCGCCTCGGGATGATCAACCCCAAGCAACACGGCGTGGGCGAGGTTGCCCGAATACCCGTAGCTGTGAAGCGAAAGGCCGCCGTCGGCCACGATGATGTGCGGTCGCTTTTCGAGGATGCGGCGAACGATGCACCATTCCCGCGGCATCAGTTGATATTTGCCGTAGACGTACGGGTATCGAAAGTGAACCGCTGTGGGATGCGATGCGAATACCGCGTCCTCGGTACGCACGATGCGCCAACCCTTCTCGTCTTCTTCGGGTAGCGCGACGCGCGGTGCGTCTTCGAAAACCGGAGTCGGGATCCCCGCCGGTTTAAAGAGCATGGGGTTCATGTAACCGCGATACGCCGGGACACCACCGATCGAAACAAAGCGATCGGTCTTCCCCACCATCTGCTCGGCGATACTTCGTAATCGTCCATACATCGCAACGCAGAGATCGAAGGTGCGCGAACCGATTGCAGTCGCGAACG
This sequence comes from Myxococcales bacterium, assembly GCA_012960035.1. Classification (GTDB taxonomy): domain Bacteria; phylum Myxococcota_A; class UBA9160; order UBA9160; family UBA4427; genus DUBZ01. The sequence continues at coordinate 70,009 of DUBZ01000055.1, forward strand.
CTTCTTCGGAATACGGGTCGGTGTGGATATGTTCGACTTCGGGCGGGATCTCGGGGATCTCATGCGCGCCGGTGTGAAGGATCGCGACCTCATACCCACGGTCGAGTAGTCCGTTGACGACAAAATGTCCGGTGGGTCCGGTGCCGCCAATGACTAACGCGCGCATGCTCTGCCCTTACCTCGCTCCGTTTTCGCCAACGCTCAAACCGTCCCTTCGCGCTCGGCGATCGTGCGATCAATCCAGCGCCGGTACAAAGCACGGGGATGCGCGCCCGTGATCGCAACATCGGTCCCTACGAGCATGATGGCCGGCACACCGTTCACGCCGAACTTCATCGCTTCGCGATGGTCTTCGAGTACCTCTTGCAAAAGGTCATCGTCCGCAGTGTGGACGTAGTCCGCCTCGTCAAGACCGCATTCCTTCCAGATGGCCTGCATGGTTTCGGTAGTCGTGATGTCGAGGTTCTCAGCGAAGTACGCCTCGAAGAGCCGTTCGCTCACCGCTTTGGCTTTCGCGTCGCCGCCGACGCGTCGGGCTGCTTTTGTGAGCAAGTGCGGCGGAATACTGTGGGACGGAGGTCCGTGCTGGGTTTCCCAAACTCTGAAATTGCCCGAATCTTCTTCAGCTGCAGGTCGCAGCCAACTCTGCGTGTACTTCGCAAACTTTTCGAGACTACGACCTTTTTGCGGATCCGGGCGCAGCAAGAAACTTCGCCACTCGAACTCGACCTTGTCGCCATACTCTTCTTCGATCCCGCGCAGCCGAACGGCCGCGTTGACACACCAAGGTCACAAATAGTCGGACCAGACAATGAAGCGAATCGGTTCCATGGGTCGCGGCCTTTCATGTTGGTCATCGAGTTGAACTTCAAGTTGAGCGTCGCGTCGAGCGGGTTTGCGTTCGGGCAACAGCGATGTCGAGTATAGGACGCAGGCCTGGAACGAGCCCGACCGCCTCTCTAATGCGAGTAGAGGGCGACATGTCGAACCGAGTGATATGGTGCGGAGGTCGCGCCCGCATCAGGTTCGAAAGGAATCCACACGATGGTCATCGCCGTATTTCGCTCCACACTTCGCCCGGGCATCGAAGAAGAATTCATCGCACTCGGCGACCGCATGCTCGAGATCGCCGAAAAGATGCCCGGCTTCATCTCGTACAAGGTCTACAAGACGGCCGAAGGCGAGCGCTGCAGCGTGATCGAATTCGAAACCCGGGAGCACATCGCAGCCTGGCGCGATCTCCCCGAGCACGTCGCGGCGCAACAACGTGGCCGCGAGCGCTATTACGAAAAGTATTCGCTCTTCGTGAGTGAGCCCGAACGGGAATCACACTTTCAGCTCTGAAAACGCGCGCCGAGATTGCCAAAGGAGCAACGCTTGCGACTCTCAACATCCCGACAATTTCGCACCCGGAGGCCCAAATGCAGTTCGTATTTAACCTGATCCTCTCTGCGTCTGTCATCGCGACCACCGCTTGGCTCTCCCGTTCGGTGCCGGTTCTCGCGGGGTTCATCGTCGCGCTGCCCATCACCACGATGCTCGTGCTTCCGTTGTCGCACGCGGATACGGGGAGTACTGAAAACACAGTTCTCCTGGCTCGGAGCATCTTCATCGCCATCCCCGTGTCGATGACGTTCTTTGTACCGTTCCTGCTGTCGAACCGATTAGGGCTTGGCTTTTGGCAGTGCTATGGCGCCGGATGCGGGCTGTTGGTCATTGGCTTTTTCGTTCATCAGGCCATCACAAACGCGTTTTTTCAAACCGGCGCATAGCGTCGAAGGAGACCAGACCATGGCAATGAAGATTTTTCTTGGACTTTCGGTGTTCATTTGGTTGCCGTACGGCCTGTACTGCATTGCAGTGCCCGAGTATCTCGCGGAGGCAGCGGGGGTCGCGGCTACGACTGCAACGGGAACGACTGAGATCCGCGCGATGTACGGCGGACTCCAAACATCCATTGGCCTGTTGTGCGCGCTCGGTCTCGCGCGCCCTAAATACGCACACACCGCAGCAACAGCCTTGTGCTTCTTACTCGCTGGCCTCTTCTCAGCCCGCTTTATCGGCTTCGTCCTCGACGAAAGCGGGTCGGACTACACCTACGGAACACTGGTTTTCGAATCGACCTATACCGTCATCGCCGGGTATATGGCGAACCGGTCGCAGGGCTAACCTTCCCGCGAAAACGGCAGCTGAACCGCGATCTTACAGACGGCGTTTCGCAAACGAAACGGCAATGCGATGAGGCGTACGCCCGCCCAAAACGTACAAGTCATGACACCGTGATAGACGGGGCCCCTTTGTTCGTCTTCACTCGCTAGGGCGTTTGTCTAACCGGAGTGCAGGCGTAGCCCTCTGGACAACAGCTCGGGGCGATGTCCGCCGACGTGTCGGCTTGCGATTCGGAAATGGCCGGATCGTCAGAAGCCTGAGACACGACCTGGGTTGAAAACAACAAAGCAACCGCGTGCACGAATGCGCACGGGCCCCGCAACGATCGTTAAGGTTCCCGTCAACGCAGAAAACGTGATGCATGGATTCGCCGCCACAACCGAAGCCAGATTCTAGCCTCGGGGTAACGGAACTAAATTTCGCTCGAGGGGAACCGCGGTGGCGTTCGCGACCATCGAAAGCATGGTGTAGTGCCCCACGACGAACGTAATTTCGACGAGCGCCGCAGCTTCGAAACTGGCGGACAGTGACGACCACGTTTCGTCGTCAATCGTTTTGGTGTCGTGCAGTTGGTCCGCGGCGCGAACCAAGAGTCGGTCGCGATCGCTCCAGCCTTCGGCCTCGGCACTCGCAGCCAGTCTCGCGATTTCATCTTCTGAAATTCCAGCGGCAAGCGCGAATTCAGCGTGATGGCCCCACTCAAAAGCAGACCGGCAATTCCAGGAGGCGCGCATCGCCAAGATCTCGCTATCGCGTCGCGACAACACACCACGAAGCGCAAGCGTGGCGCTATACGCTAGAAACGGTTCCAGCAATGTAGGGTGGTGCGCGACCGTCCACAGGATATTGGGAGGGCCGCCCTCTTCCTGGGCGGGGTCCCCTGGTTCGAGTTTGCCTTCGAACATCGCTTTGCGTTGTTCCGTCCACTCGCCTCGGTCCGGTGAAGGCAGTCGGCTCACGATGTCACTCCCTTGTAGTCGGGGTATTCGGGAACCGGCTGCCCGGTTAGCCACGCTTCTACGATTTCATTTACAGCCTCGGGGGCTTCTTGCTGGACCCAATGAGAAACGTTGGGAATCCGTCGCAACGTAAAGTCGCGTACGAGTTCGTCGGTGCAGTCTGTCATTTCGACGCCAAGCGCGGTGTCTTCCTCACCCCACACCATGAGGGTCGGCGTTTCGAGCACGGGAAAATCTACGTCGAACGTTCCTCCGAAGAGATTCGCGCGGTACCAGTTGAGCATCGCGGTCAGCGCCCCAGGTTCGAGCGCGGCTTGACGATAAACGTCCAACACTTCGTCGGGAAAGCGCGACTTGTCGACCGCCATCCCGTAGAACGCGTCGCCGATCATTTTTGCGCCGCGCATTCGAAATAGGAATTCCGGAAGCCACGGCAACTGAAAGAAGGCTGCATAACGAGAGCGTTTACGCTGGGACTTATGTTTCAGGGCGTCCGCGAAACGCCGCGGGTGCGGCAAGTTCATCACGATGAAGCGTTCGAGTGGACGCACTTGGCGGAGCGCGAAGAACCACCCGACGATCCCGCCCCAGTCGTGGCTCACTAGCGTAACGGTGCGTGCTCCCGAAGCGTCGATGAGTGCGACGACATCTTCGAGAAGTCGGTCGAGTCGGTACGCGTCTCGTTCCTTGGGGCGGGTGGTATTCCCATATCCGCGTTGGTTCGGCGCCCAAACCTTGTAGCCCAGGTTCGCAAGCACGGGCATCTGATAGCGCCATGAATAGGCGTGCTCGGGAAAACCATGCAGGAGCAATGCCAGCCGGTCAGATTTTTGATCGCCACATGTCAGCACCTCGAAACGAAGGTCTCCGGCTTCGATGAACTCAGTTTCGATTCCAGATTTGTCAAGATCGAACATTGCGTGTCCCCCTATAGGGCTCAAAGGCCGCCGAGAATTCGCTCGATGCGCAGTGCAATCGGTCATCACAGGAACTTGGCCCGCTCGGTTGCAAGCCGGTTGCGATCGACACCCGCTGCCAGCGGGTTAAGATCAAAATCGTGATGAACAACGCAAACGCATCAGCGTACGAAGCCGAACTCTACACCGCGATTCGCAACCTCGCGTTACCCGCGCGCGAAGCGCTTGAGCTGCAGCCAGAAGACAAGAGCTGCGCGGACCATTTGGCGTTTAACTTCGACGAGCAGTACACGCGCTACATGGACCGGATGACGAGCTTGCCCGAAGCGGCGCCGCTGCTTTCGCTCCAAGAACTCGACTCGGCGCTGAATGCGATTTCTGGTCCCGAAAATTCCGAACTCTGGACGAACGCGGCGTTTATCCACGATCGGCAATGGGACAAGATTCGTTCACTCGCCGAAAACGTCTTAATCGAGTTCGGCTGGTAGCGCGTTCGCGCCCGTAGCCAAGTTGGCTAATCAAACGATCCGTGTCGGCCGGCTCCGGATGCAAATCGACGCGCCCCTTCCAGGGTTTCGCCGCTTCGAATCGTTTCGAGTCCCAGTTTCGTTTCTAACTTCAATGCCTCGGCCTGGTCGAGATCCCACTGCCGGTAGCTACTCAATCGATCGCTGCGCAGACATCGCTGCGGGAATTTCGCCAGCCGATGCGCGAGCACGAGCGCTTCTGCGAGCGCGGTTCCCGGTTCGACGAGCCGGTTCGCCAAGCCCATGCGAAGCGCTTCTTCGGCCGACACGGGACGTCCCGTCAAAATCATGTCGAGGGCGTGGCTATGACCGATCAATCGCGTCAGCCGGATCGTCCCGCCATCGACGAGGGGAACGCCCCAACGTCGGCAATAGACACCAAAGATCGCGTCGCGTGCGGCTACCCGTAGATCACACCAAACGGCGAGTTCGATGCCACCCGCGACAGCGTGCCCTTCAACCGCAGCAATCACTGGCTTCCCGAGCAGCATCCGGGTCGGCCCCATGGGACCGTCGCCCTCGAGTTCCACGTTGTTTCCTCGTTTTTCCGACGCTGCTTTGAGGTCCGCACCCGCACAAAACGCACCTTCCGAACCTGTCAAAACCGCGACCGCGAGTTCGTCGTTCTCGTCAAAGTTGCGAAACGCGTCCGCGAGTTCGAGAGCCGTGGGACCATCGACGCAGTTGCGAACCTTGGGACGCTCGATGGTGACAATTGCAACGGGGCCATCGTGGGTCACCGAAATGTTCTGATACAACATGCTTTTCTCCTGGCCGGTGCATGGCGCGCGCTGCATCCCGGTGTGTGGTTTTGAGTGTGGCGGAAACCTCGTGGATCTACGAGCTTAGAAAAGCGACGTGTCGGCACGCCATGCATCAAACTCGCTTTAGCCGGACACCGAAACTTTACACGGGCCAAACATTCCTCGGCAGCACGATGAGAGAAGGGGCGTTAGGCTGCTAGTCGCTTATGCGCAATCGAATCATTCTTGCCGCGATTATCGTCACCATCGCCGGGCTCGCGTTCTACGTCGGGTTATTCAAACACCTCACACCCGACCACCTCGGTGAGATCGCCGACAGCGCGGGTGCCTTTGGACCGGTCATCATCGTCGTCTTGTTTACCGTCCTTGAACCGTTCGCCGTCCCGGGCGCAATCTTCATGCTCGCCGCGAGCGCGCTCTACCCGTTTTGGCTTGCCTTTATCGTCAACTGGCTGGGCGCGATCGGCGCCGGCATGTTTGGTTTCGCGTTCGCGCGTTACTTCGCGCGTGACTGGGTCTCGGGACGCATGCCGGAACGCCTACGCAAATGGGACAAGCGTCTCTCAAACGAAGGGCTGCGCGTCGTGATCATATTTCGCGCCATGTTCTTCTTGAACCCAGCTTCGCATTGGGCGCTAGGCCTTTCGCAGGTTCGCGCCCCCCGGGCCGCGCTCGGTACCGCGATCGGCTTCTTGCCGTGGATCATCGCGTGGTCGTATTTTGGCGAACGAATCCTGAGCTGGTTCGATACAAACTCAACCGGAATGATCGTTGGGGTTGGGCTTGCGATCGCAGCGGCGATTGCTGTGAGCATTGTGATTCGTCGACGCCGCGAAGCTGCAGCGGACCCGACCGCCGCGGCTTGAGTCTCACATCAAATTTCGACATTGAGCGTCGGCGTCTCGATCAGTTCCATGCAGGTCCCGTCCGGATCGGGGAAGAAGAGTGCCCACACGCCGTCGATCGGAATCTCGGGGCCCATATCCAGAAACACCGGGGGTCTGCATTCGACGCCCTGGGTTTTAATTTCGTCGTAGGCCAGCTGAATGTCCGCGACCATGAAGGCCATCCGATACAGCCCCAATTGATTCGCACTCGCTGGGGACGTGCCCGTCGGCTTTGGGGACTTCCATTCGATGAGTTCGATCGCAAAGGCGTCCTGCTCGGGTGGCCATAGCATGCGGCCATCCAAGTCAGCGTCCGCCGACAAACCATAGGCATCCGCACGGAACGTTTCTTTCGGCGACGGCGCCCGAGCTTCGAGCCCAATGACACGCTCGTACCAATCGAGCGATCGTCCCAGGCCGCTGCAATTCACGTTGACGTGATGCAGGAGCGGAGCGGTCAGCGCACGGTCTTCGCGAAACTCGATCGCAACGCCATCCGGGTCGCGACAAACGAAAGGTCTCGAGGAGACGACGCCTTCGCCGGACAGATCATTTTCAACGCGATGCCCCGCCGCCACAACACGGCGATAAACAGCGTCGACGTCGGGGACCACGACACACAGTCGATTGAAGCCAATGTGGCTGAGCACTTGTCCCGGTGCGCCCACCGGCACAGGAACCATCCATTGCAAAAGGTCAACCGCAGGCCCCGCGTAGCCCCGTGCGTCTTGCAGAATATGGGCGTCCCACTGGACCGAGCCCGTCATGCCGAAGCCGGCGCCATCCTGAGGAACCGGGTTGGTGTGGTCTTGTGGAACCAGCCCGACAGCATCGCGATAAAACGCGAGTGACTGCTCAAGATCGGAACAGTTTACATTCACATGCATCACACTTTGTATCGACAGCGACATCGCTTTCCTCACTTGAGAGCGACCTACGCTACCGCAGCAGCGTAACGTACGACGCGCCCCCGCATGCCATCGCTTTCCAGATCAGGAGTTCCCAATGACCGCGTCCGAACCTTCGACCGAACGCCCCGCCGAACCCTGGGGAAGCGCTTTCGACTGGATCGAGAAGAACGTCGGTGGACGCATCGTGAGCTACGAACGACAGCCTCGTTGGCGCCCGGCCTTCTACGTGGAATTCGAAAAAGACAACGGTGAGATCATCCCGCTCTACATTCGCGGTGCGCGCACCGAAATCGAAACCAGCGACGTCACGCTCCACTACGAAATGCGTGTATTGCAGCAACTCGAAGCCGACGGCATCCCCGTGCCTCACATCTACGGGTACGTGCCCGAACCCGCCGCCATTGTGATGGAACGAAGCCCCGGACGCGGCAACCTGGGTACCGCGGAAAGCGAAGAAGAGCGCGTCGCAGTGCTAAACCAATACATCGACATCCTTGCACGCACGCATTCCCTCGACATCGCGCCCTACCAAGAACTTGGGATGGACTTGCCTTCCGGCGAGAAGGAACTCGGCCTCTGCGACTTACCGCGATGGGAAGCGAACTACCGCAAGGCAAAGTCTCGCCCCGAGCCGATCATCGAATTCTGTCTCGGCTGGTTAAAGCGCAATATCCCGGAAGGCCGCAGCCAGGTCACGTTCTTGTCCGCCGACTCAGGCCAGTTCGTCTATGAAAACAGTCAGCTGACCGCGTTGGTCGACCTCGAACTCGCGTGTCTCGGGGACCCCGCCGCAGATCTAGGCGGTATGCTCGGTCGCGACCTGAGCGAACCCCTCGGCGACTTACCCCGCGCCTTCAAGCGCTACTTCGAATTGCGGGGAGAAACGATTCCAACTTCGGTGATCGATTTTCACACCGTCCGCTTCAACCTCTACACCCCGATGGCGATCGCACCCGTAATCGCCCATGCGACCCCCGATGTGGATCTCGTGCAGTATCTCGGCTGGTATTGGGTGTGGTCGCGCGCCTGTCTCGAAGTGCTTGCCCACGGTATGGGCTTGGAACTTGACACCATCGACCTACCCGAAGCCAAACCGTCGCGCTTCACGCCGGGCCACGACAACCTCACGAAACGACTGAAGCGCGCCGCGTCGGGAGACGACTTTGCGGCTTACGAAATGGACGCCGCCTATCGCTGCGCCGAATACCTGCGCCGCGCCGAACGCTTCGGAGGTGAGTTCGAGCAGAATGATCTCGACGAAATTTCCGCCCTACTCGGCCGTTCGTTCGAAACTTGGTTCGACGCGGACGCCGCGCTCGAAGACTTCATCGAGAGCGCGAGTCCCGAGAGCGACGCGGACCTAATACGCTTGTTGCATCGCCGAACGCTGCGACACGAAGCCTTGCTCCAGCCCGTGCTGCGAGAGCTAGAGGGCGCGTCAATTCAGCATATGGACAACTAGCAGGCTATCGCTGCGAGTTTGCGTGCTCCTGGGCAAGCGCCACATAGTGGAGCATCCGGTCACGCTGTTGTGCGACTTCTTCGTCGCTTAGGGTTCGCACCACCCGTGCTGGCGTCCCGACAACGAGGCTTCGTGGCGGAATCACTTTCCCGGGCGTGACCACGGCCCCTGCGCCCACGAGCGCGCCTTCGCCGATCTCGGCACCGTCGAGCACGATCGCGCCGATCCCGATTAACGCGCCGTCGCCAACGGTGCAACCGTGCACGACTGCACGATGTCCGACTGTGACCTCTTCCCCAACGATCGTCTCGAAACGGTTGCGCGTCACATGCAACACCGAGCCGTCCTGAATATTGCTGCGTGCTCCGATGCGAATCGTATTGACGTCGCCGCGCAAGACGCAGCCGTACCAAATGCCTACGCCCGGCCCGAGCGTCACATCGCCAACGACCACAGCTCCGGGAGCGACCCATGCGCTCGCATCGATCTGCGGGGCGCGGTCCGCGAACGGTAGGATCAACGCACTTGCTTCTTCGTCACTCATCGCGTTTCTCTCCGAAGTCAACAAACTGTTCGTAAAATTCTTGGGTCGAGTTCGTGCGCGGATAGTCGGACTTAGGAACGGGAACTCCTAAAAACTTGCAGATCGGCTCCCACCCATCGCCGGGCTGGTAGACGAGAAGTCGTTCCGGCGCGATCGTGTCGCGTACCGCCTGATTGTGCTTTTCGAACACGTCGATCGCGTAGCTTTCTTCGCCCAACCGACCTTGAAACGTCTGAACTTTGACGATCTTCGCCGCCATGGCCGCGGGAGAAGACTTGAACGCACTGCTGCCATCGTCTTCGATTGCCTGCATGACTTTGTGAATCGTGTTCGAGATGCTCTTGTACCAGCCCTTGGCGTCGCGATGCGAGAGCAGCACCTTGGCCTCCGGGTAGTAGTCCGCAAGTTCGCGCCAATAGTGCGCAGCGGGCCAGTCGACCGTCGAGGCGTAGCCGTCGAAGATTCCATCCCAGTCGGGCTTGCCGCCGTCGGCGGCTTCACGCCACTTCGCTGCGCGCTGCGGCGCTTGGTGGATTTCCGACATGTGGTAACAGGGACCAACCTCAAGTTGCTCAAGAGCAATTTTGAGGGACAGGGTCCCAGTACGGCCAAAACCGGCACCAATCACTTTGAGCGTCATAAAAGTTCATTCCTCGGATTCGTTGATAGACGCTGCGGCGCCAGTCGCAAAGCGCGTCGATCGCAGGCGACTAGAGTCGCGAAGCTGGTCGCGAGCGCAACCCGCGATACTCTCCGCCCGTGACTCTCGCAACGGACAAATTTGAGCCCGCGGCACCAGAAGGCCGCGCAACTTTGGTTCGCACGATCTCCGAGCAAGGTGGGATCGCGGTACGCACCATCATCGGTAGCAACTTGATTGCCGAAGCGATGAACCGCCGCAGCATGGCGCCCACCGCAGCCAACGCACTCGGCCGCGCCCTCATGGGGGGTGTCCTCGTCGCGGTGGGTCCAGCATCTACCGACTCCGCGAATGGAGAAGAAATCGACGACGTCGACGCATGCGAGACGGTGCAACTTCAATTTCGCGGCGACGGCCCACTTGGCAATGTCGTCGTCATCGCAAACGAATTTGGTCACGTGCGTGGAACGGTCGAGCACCCCGGCGTTGACCTGCGACTTCGCGATGGCACCCCCGACGTGGCCCGGGCAATTGGCCTCGGTGCGCTTCGCGTCGTCCGCCATCGCCCCGAATGGCGCGAGCCCTACTCTGGCGCGGTCCCTCTGATTAGCGGCGAAATCGCGACCGACATCACGCTCTATCTCACGGAGAGTGAACAGACGCCTTCGGCCATGGGACTCGGTGTCGCGGTGGCTGACGACGAGAGCGCCGTGGTGGCGGCCGGCTTCCTCGTCCAAATTTTGCCCGACGCGACCGACGAAGAAATCTCCATCGTCGAACAGAACGTGCAGGCGATGCCGCCTCTTTCGCAGCTCGCCCTTTCGGATAGCCACTGCAATGAATTGATAGACATGCTGTTGCGTGGCCTCGGCTCCCGAGACCGCCACACGAGTTATCCGGTCTTTCGCTGCACCTGCACCCGTGCGCGCGCTCTACGCACGATGGAACTCCTGGGTCAAGCCGAGCTTCAACAAATGGTCGACGCTGATGTGACCCAAGAAGTTCGCTGCGAATTCTGTTCCAAAGCGCACGACTTTACGGCAGTGGAAATTCGCGAGCTCCTCGATATGCCCCCGGCCTAGGAGTCTGCGAGACAGAATCCGTTCTGCGGCCCGCACCGGGAATGACGCTTCGCTCACTCGTACTGGTATGCTGGGTGCCGCGCCGCAACCGATGAGGGACGACCATGAGTGACGCTTTACCCGAAAAACAGCCGACGACCGAACACGTTCGCGTCAGCATGGACGCGATTTACAACTGGAACTACGGCAGCGAGATCGACTCGATCCGCACCCTTTACGCCAACGCGTTGGATCGGCAGTGGATCGCCCTCAAGGATCTGAACTGGGATCGGGGAATCGATCGCAAACTTTTCTCTCGCACATTCTCCGTGGCCGGCATCCCCCTGCAACACACGCAGTGGTGGAAGCGTCTCGACCCCGATTTGAAGTGGAGAGTTGCGAGCAAGACTTCGGCCTTCCTGCTTTCAAATTTTTTGCACGGTGAGCAAGGTGCATTGATGGTTGCGAGTGAGATGGTGGCCGCCGTCCCGCACATGGACGGCAAGTTCTATGCTGCGACGCAGACGATGGACGAAGCGCGGCACGTCGAAGCCTTTGCGGCGTACATCAATCTGCTCGACGAAGTGCAGCCCATCATGCCCTCTCTCAAAGAAATCCTCGACAAAACGATCGGCTGCGAAAGTTGGATGCACAAAGCCGTGGGCATGCAGGTCGTGGTCGAAGGGCTCGCTCTCTACACCTTCCGCGACATGCGAAACACCACCGAAGAACCCCTGCTCAAAGAAATGCTGACCTACATCTCACGAGATGAAGCTCGACATTGTGCTTACGGCGTGAAGTACTTGGGCTTTATCATCTCGACCTTGTCGGACGAAGAAAAGGCCGACCTTGAAGACTTTGCGTTCGAAGCGGCCCGCTTGCTCATCGCGTCGCGCGCGGGCAACTCTGCACGCGACTCCATGTTTGCGGTGTGGCAAAGCGTGGGCCTCGACCCGATGGACGCCATCAACGCCATTCGCGACGAGCAGGAAGTGGTGACAAGGGACGTACCGCCCGAAGGGGGCGCCGCCGGTCCGATTCGCGGGTTCGTCATCCCGACGCTCCAGGCTTTGGGACTCTTCAGCGAACGAATCGAAGGTCACTTCCGTCAGCTGTTCTCGATCAACATGGGCGAGGAGCGCGCCCAGGCGCTCGAGTTCGCATGGGAACTTCCCGAAAATCTCGAGGAGTGGGTGTTGTCGAGTGAGTCCGCGATACGGCGCTGACTGGACAGACTGGCGACGAAAGTACAGTTCATCGGCTACCCGACCGCGCCCCTGCGAGGGTCGTGCGCTGAACGGATCGACGTCGATCGACCAATCTGCCCTATTCCTCGAGTGTCACCGCGCCCTTCACCCCAAGGCGAAGCGCGAGATACGCGAGTAGGCCAACCGGCCCGAACATCAGCGTAAAGCCTAAACAGGGAACGACGAGCCAATGAGAGATTTGGCGACGCTTTGCATCACGCACTTCCCATGCGCCAACGAACAAGTCAAAGACGAGATAGTGAACCCAGCCCATGACGACGGCCCACGGGCTTGTGAAAAACGTCATTACGCCGTGAAGCGAAAAGAAGTCTGCGCCTTCCGGAGGCGGGGGCCCGAAGACCAAGATCCCGAGGTACACCGCACCCAATAGCATCGGGATCCACACCTGGTGAACGAGACGCTGGGTAAACGACCACCCCGGCGCGAAGGCCAGCAACAACCATGCGGGAAGCACACCATAGTTGCAGACTGTAAAGATCGTTTCGGGGGACATCGCAATCCTCGCTGTTAGTAGATCACCTTCTTTTCGACCAGTTCGTCGTAGCGATCTATCGAGAGCCCAAGAACGTTTTTGAAGACGTGCTCGTTGTCCTGCCCGATGACCGGACCCGGTTTCACCGTAACGGGACTATGGCTGAGCTTCACGTACGAGCCATAAATCGTTTCGCGGAAGCCAAGGGGATGATCCACTTCGATGAACGTGTTCCGCGCCTTGAAGTGCGGATCGTCCAGCAAGTCGCCCACGTTGAGTACGGGTGCCGCCGCAACACCTGCAGCCTGCAACTTTGTCGTGAGCTCCCGGTCGTTGCGGCCCTGCGTGTAGAGCGCCATCTGTTCGTGGAGCATCTCGATATGGTCGAGGCGGCCCTGAAGCGAACTGAACTCCGGGGAGTCTGCCCAGTGAGGACTTCCCATCGCAGCGACGAGTGCTTGCCATTCGCTCTCTTCTTCGACTGCGATTGAGATCCAGCGGTCGTCTCCGGTACACGGGAAAACGCCATGCGGAGCGGCGATCGCTCTCGGATGTTTATTGCCGATCGGCCCGGCAACGCGACCGTTCATCGCGTAATCCATGAAGGCGGGCCCGACCATTTGCATGACGGCTTCTTGCTGCGAAAAGTCGATGTACTGGCCTGTGCCCGTCTCGTCGCGGTGGTTGAGCGCTGAGACCACCGCGAAGGCACCGAAGATCCCCGTGAATGGGTCCGAGTACGCGTTTTCCACCGGGAGCGGCGGGCCGCCCGCGTAACCATTCAAACTGTCGAGCCCCGTAAGCGACGTGAGGCTTAGGCCGTAGGTGCGCGTGTTCATCAGCGGGCCGTATGCCCCCGCGCCCTGCATGGAGAGCATGACGAGGTCGGCCTTGTGCGTCTTCATCTCTTCGTAGCCGAGGCCGATTTTGTCCATCACGCCCGGGCCGAAGTTTTCGATCACGACGTCGGATTCCATGATGAGCTGACGCGCGAGCGCGAGCCCTTCTTCACTCTTGAAGTCGATCGTCACACTTCCGTTGCCTGCCCAGCAAGCATGATTCGAAAGGCTTCGGTTCGGTCCCGACTCGCCGCCACCAAAGGGCGGAAGGGTTCGTGTCATGTCGACGCGAACATTGGACTCGACCTTATACACCTCTGCGCCGAGGAAATTCAGCGTCTGACCCACGACCGGTCCCGCCCACACCCAACCAAAGTTCGCAACGCGAAGCCCTTGAAGTGGACGCGCTCCGTTGTTTGCAATCGCCGGCTCCGAGGGCGTCTCGGCCCGTAATCCGGCCAAGACTTCTTGGGTGTCCGCACCGAGAAGCGGTGCCGACGACGTAGGACCACCGGGGGTTTCCGAAAGTTTGAACGGTGCCCCCAGCAGGCGAACCTTTCCCAACGCTTCATGGTCGAGTTCGAGCATGTACCCGCGCACGCTCAGATGCGGATGCTCGGCGGCTTCGCCCACCGTGAAGACCGCGGACACCGGAGCGCCAGCAGCCTGGCATTGTTCCATGATCTCGTGCTTACCGTGCTTCATCGTCCATTCTTCGATCAGCGGATAAATCAGGTCGGCGTTCTGGGCGCGTGAGAACATGTCCTGAAACATTTCCGTCTGCATCCATTCGGGGTCGCCCATCACTTTGGCGATACCGTTCCACTGCCCAGGTTCGAGGGCAAGCATCCAAACGTGCCCGTCCTTACAAGGGACGATGGTGGCGGGCGCACCGAGCGGCATGCCCACGCCGGTGCGCTTTTCGAACTTCCCGTCTTGCGCGTAGCCACCGATGTTCTGCCCGCCCACAAAGGTGGCGGCGATCGCTTCCGCACTCGACACATCCACATGCTGACCCACGCCGGTGTTCTTGCGGCCGTAAACAGCGGCGAGTCCCCATGACGCTCCGGCAACCGCACCAAAGTAGTCCGCTGCGAACGTACCGTGTTCAAGCGGCGCTTCGCCGGGCAGCCCGCAGTAGCGAGAGCTCGCCCCCGTGAGGTGATACGCGTTTAGGTCCGTTGCCTTCCAGTCCGCGTATGGCCCTGTTTGTCCGTACGGCGTAATTGAGACCATCACGAGCCGCGGGTTCACGTCCTGCAAGCAATCGTAGTCGAGCCCCAAGTTTCGCATTTGCTGAGGGGTGTTGTTTTCGATCAGCACATCGGCCGTGGCAATGAGGGCAACGAGCTTCTCGCGGTCCGACGCAACGTTGACGTCCAACACGACCGACTTCTTGTTGGTATTCAAGCAATGAAAGACGCCGCTCTTCTCGATGTCCGCGACGTCGCCTGGGAAAGGGCCCCATTTGCGAGACGGGTCACCCACTTCGGGCGGTTCAACCTTGATGACTTCGGCACCGTAGTCCGAAAACAACTTCCCGCAGAACGGAGCGCTCACGCCACCCCCCATTTCGATCACTTTGATGCCCGCGAGTGCGCCTGCCATTTGCGTCTCCAATCACTTTCATGTCCGCGAGCCGCTTGGATCGCCGGTCGATTCGTCGTTACGAGGTTCAGGTACGAAGTTCGGGTTTGCGAAACTCTCGTTAATTCTTGGAGCCGCCAAACAAACGGGAGAAAAAATTGCGAATCGCAGCGCCTAACGTGCTGAGCAGAAGCGGCAAAACACTCAGCGCTTCATCATCATCGTTGGCGGCCGTTGCCGGAACCGCAGGGGCAGCCGACGTATCGCTCGGGACCGCTTCGTCACTTGCACTGGCACTTGCTTCGGCGGGCTCTTGTTCGAGTCGTTCCTTTGCGGTCTTCGCAAACTTTTGAAACAACTGGTGTGAGACCCCCTTGATCATGCCCGCACCGACTTGCATCACCTTGCCGGTCAAATCGATTGTCGCTTCAGTCGACATTTCGGTCGCCCCGCTTTCGAGTTCCGACAATTGCACGGTGATTCGCGCTTTCGCAGTGCCACCGCTCGGGTCCTTGCCCTCGCCCATCATCACGAGCATGTACCGCTCGGCGTCCACGTCTTCGAAGTGGATCTTTCCCTTATAGGCGGCGGTCACGGCTCCCAATTTAATTTTCACGCGCCCCAAGAAGTTCCGTTCGTCTACGACTTCGGCTAGCGATGCCCCGGGAAGACATCCCACGACAAGCTCGGGGGTCGAAATGAATTGCCAAACCCGGTCCGTGGGGGCTTCGATTTCGAATTTCTCTTGAATCTCAATGGCCATTCGGGTCTTCCTTCATACGAGCTTCGTTTCGAGCGTGCGGTTTGGGACGTTCGACGTTTGTGGTTTCGTTCCTGCGGTGGTCAGTCTCGCTAACGCAGGGGTCTCATGCGCGTCGTGCCGATCAGCCCGCTGAAAGGGAGCCGCCACTTCGCTGATATCTTGTTGCCACCATTTCGGCCAGGATCGCGAGCGCGATTTCTTCGGGACTGCGCCCACCTAAGTCCAACCCGACGGGCGTCTTGATGCGGGCCAATGCTTCGTCGTGAAAGCCCTGTTCCCGCAGGGTCTCGAGCCGCCCGGCGTGGGTCTTGCGACTTCCGAGCGCCCCGATGTAGCGAACATCAGATTGTAGTGCCCGCGCAAGGGTCGGGAGGTCGAACTTCGTGTCGTGAGTCAACGTCAGCACGTACGCATCTGCATCCAAACCTGCACCATCCAGTACATCCACCGGCCATTGGTGGAGCACGGCATGGGCGGCGGCAAAGCGCTCGCGATCCGCAAATGCAGTGCGGGGGTCGATCACGTAGACCTGGAAGCCCACTTCCTTCGCCATCTTGCACAGAGAAACTGCGATATGGGTAGCCCCGACGACGTACAACCGTTGCGGCGGCGCAAACGTCTCAATGAACACGCGGTACGTCTCACCTTGCTCAACGATTTCGATCACACCTGTTGCGCGCTTGTCGAGTAAGAGGCGCGCTTCGATTGCGATCTGTGCATCAACCGACGGCGCGACCGAACCCACGCCCGCCCCTTCGTCACCGCCAGCGGCTCCGCCCAAAACCACCAAATGTGCACCCAATCGCGCTTCGGGTGAAAGACACGTCGCCATCGCGGCTGGCCTTCCGGCATTCGTTGCGGCCTGCAACGATCTGTTCGCCTCATTGGGTGCGAAGCGCTCGATCAAGACGTCGATATACCCGTCACAACTCAACCCAACTTCAAAGCCGTCAGGTTTGGCGGGGCCGTACGAAACCAGGGCCGGCGCGCCGCGATCGAGCACCGTGAGTGCACGTTCGTAGACATCACTCTCGACACAGCCTCCCGAAACCGAACCGACCATCGAGCCGCTGCGGGTGAGCGCAAAGCGCGCACCGACAGGTCTCGGCGCCGAGCCTCGGACCCCAACTACGGTGGCGAAGGCAATTTCTTCGCCCTGCGCGACCCAGTGGTCAATCTGTTCTTGAACGTCGTTCACGCGAATCCTTCTGCAATGGGCCTTGCGGCAAACCTGCGTATTGGCCCCGCTGGATCACCGCGCATGGTTCGATTCCCGGGCGAAGCGATGCAACCTGTGAAGCGGCAGTATAGATGGCTGTTTTCTCTTCGTCCCAGGATTGTTGCAGGAGGGAGTTTCGACTTGGTAGCCTGCCCCACTCCCAAAACAGGAAGAGCATGGGACCCACCCGGCAAATCTACTGGAACATCACTGGCCACGCGCTAATTTATGGCTTCTTGGCCGTGGCCCTCGTCGTGGTCGGATACAGCATCTACCGACGCGCACAATTATGGCAGCTCGGCACCGGTGAGTTCAAGGTCGACCGCGTAGGCGAGCGAATTCGCTTCGCACTAGCCGAGATCTTCTTGCAAAGGCGACAGCTCCGGGCCCCCTTCATGGGGGTCGCCCACCTGTTCATCTTTTATGGTTTTCTCGCAGAATTGATTGCGACCGGGATGATCTCAGTTCAAGAGTGGACGGGCATCGAGTTTCTCAAGGGCACCTTCTACCTCTATTACTCGTTGCTGAGCGACAGCTTCGGAATCCTCGGCATCGTGGGCTTGCTCATGGCGCTCTATTACCGCGGCGTCGTGAAGCCCGGTCGCTTTCATTCCGTGACCGACGACTGGGTCGCAGTGTTACTCTTGCTTTTGATCTTTACTCAGGGCTTCGTCGTCGAAGGCCTTCGGATCGCGGTCACCGAGCTGCGTGTTCAGCCCGAACTCGCACCGTGGTCTCCCGGTGGCTACGTCGTCGCGTTGATGTTGCAGAACCTCGACACCGAAACACTCACGAGCCTGCACCGGTACAATTGGTGGTTCCACGCAGCGACGGCTTTCATTTTCATCGGCTACTTCGCCATCGGTAAGTTCAAGCATGTGGTTTTTGGCACCGCGAATCTCTTCCTTCACAACTTCGAGCCCAGCGGCAAGCTCAGCTATCCCGACATTGACGAACTTGCCGAGACGGACCCCGACGCCCTCGACGTACTGGGCTTCAACCAGATCAATCAGTTCAGCCCGAAGGCGTTGCTCGATCTCGACGCATGCGTGAACTGCGGCCGCTGCGAAAGCGTTTGCCCCGCGAGTAACAGTGGTGTCCCGCTGAGCCCGCGCAAACTCATCCAAGACATGAAGACCCATCTCGATGGCATGGGCCCTGCCCTCCTCGAAGCAAAGCAGTCCGGCGAAGAAGTCCCGGACGGGGTTTTGGGAATGCTCCTCGGCGACGGCGAAGACGGGACGCCGGCGGTGCTCGAAGAAGAACTTTGGGGCTGCCGCACTTGCGGTGCGTGCATGGAAGAATGCCCGGTCTTTATTGAGCACATCCCGAAGATCATCGACATGCGCCGTTATCTCGTGATGAGTGAGTCCAAGATGAGTGACGAGACCCAACTCTTTCTCAAGAACATCGAAGACCGCGGTCATCCTTTTGCGGGCAATGGCAAGGACCGCGAAGAATGGTTCGAAGACCTAGACGTCAAGGTCTACAGCCGGGGCGACAAAGCAGACACGCTGTTCTGGGTGGGGTGTTCCGGGGCGATGATCGATCGCAACATCGAAACCAGCCGTGCCATGGTCAAGGTGATGCAGGAAGGGGGTGTCGACTTCGCGTTGCTTGGCAACGAAGAACAATGCACCGGCGATCCGGCCCGGCGCGCGGGAGACGAACTTTCCTTCCAGGGTTGCAGCAAGACGAACATCGAGACGTTCAAGCAATACGGTATCAAAAAGGTCGTAACTGCCTGCCCACATTGCTTTAACACCATCAAGAACGAATACCCGGACTATGCCGGAGATCAGGCCGGAGATCAGGCCGGAGATCAGGCCGACGAGATCGAAGTCGTGCATCACACCGAGATGATCGACGGCCTGATGAGCGAGGGCAAACTCAAGCCGAAGAAGAAGCTCGACAGCGTCACCTACCACGACCCCTGCTATCTCGGTCGACACAACGAGGTCTACGACGCACCGCGAAACATCCTGGAAAACATCACGAACGAGGGTGAGTTCGTTGAGATGGAGGCAAGCAAGTCGAAGTCGCGCTGTTGTGGTTCGGGTGGCGGCTACGCGTGGATGGACGACAGCCCCGAAAAACGCATCAACCACACGCGCATAAAAGACGTTCAGAACTCGGGCGCTGGAACCGCGGCAGTGGGCTGCCCATTCTGCGTGCAAATGTTTGACGACGCGCTCGGCGCCAAGAACCCCGATGGTGACATTCGAGCAAAGGACATTGCCGAACTCGTCGCCGAGACCCTCGAGGAGTAGATCAATGATCGAATCCACAGGCGAAGCCAAGCTTCGCGAGCTCGCAGACCTCGAAGCGATCCGCGATCTCGGCCGGCGCTACGCACACTGCGTATGGCAAAAAGATGTGCCCGGTGCCATCGCACTCTTTACCGACGACGCCGAAATGGACACCGGCGATCGCCCGCCCATCATTGGCCGCGCAGACCTTCTCAAGTCGTACGAAGAGATGTTCGCCGCGAACGACTTTCGCCCGTTCGTCCACAACCACGTGATTGAGATCGATGGCAACTCCGCCACGGGTACCTGTTACCTCGACTTGCGAAGCGTGGTGGACGGCAAAGCGATGACGGGACACGGCTTCTACAAAGACCGATACGTCCGTGTCGATGACGGTTGGAAGTTCACGTACCGCCTGCTCAACATGGTGGACTACGGCGAAGTGTGAGCGGCGCTACGGGGTTTCGATTGCACCCACGTCACGCAAGCGCTGCAATTCGTCGGCGCCAATTCCAAGCAAGTCGCCAAACACCGCGTCATTGTCCTCGCCCATGGCCGCGCCGGCGCGCGTTGTTCGACCTGGAACTAGCGTCAAGCCAACGGGAATCCCCGGAGCCACGACGCTTCCTTTCACGAGATGCGCAATGGTTTCGAAGTAGCCGCGATCTGCGAGGTGAGGGTCGCGCTTAAGCATGTCGTCGACGTTCTGGGCGACGCCCGCTGAGACGCCCGCCCGCTGAAGCGTGTGCATGACTTCATGTGCGTCTCGGGTTCGCGTCCATTCGCTGATCGCGTCATCGAGGGCGTCGATGTTCGCGAGCCTTGCCTCTACGGTTTCGAAGCGCGGATCACGGGCCCAGTCATCACGCCCCAAAACCCCGCAAAGGTTCAGCCATTGTTCGTCGTCCTTTACGCTGATTGCGCACCAGCGATCCTCTCCCGCACAGGCGTAACAGCCATGGGGCGCCATATAGGTGGATCGATTGCCGACGCGTTCGCTTGAGCTTCCTGCGTTTAGGGGCTCGATCATGGCGACGCCAAGCGACGCAATCGTCGTTTCTAGTTGCGATAGACCGATGTGCTGCCCTTCCCCGGTCCGGCTTCGATGGTCGAGCGCGGCCATGACCGCGACCAGACCATGCAAGGCCGAAAGCGCATCGGGATATGCATATTGGGTGTTCGTACATTCGCGCTGGGGGTAGCCGGACAGATGACTCAAGCCCGAGATGGCTTCGATGTTTGGCCCCCAGGTCACGTACTTCGCACATGGGCCGCTGTC
Organism: Myxococcales bacterium; assembly: GCA_012960035.1. Lineage (GTDB taxonomy): Bacteria > Myxococcota_A > UBA9160 > UBA9160 > UBA4427 > DUBZ01. The sequence continues at coordinate 90,526 of DUBZ01000055.1, forward strand.
CCCATACCCCGTGCTACTGAGGTGAATGAGATCGGGCTTGATGCTGCGCAGCACGTCGTAGCCAAGGCCGAGCTTTTCCATCACGCCGGTGCTGTTGTTTTCGATCACGACGTCCGCGCTGGCGACGAGCTTCTTTGCAAGCGCTGTGGCTTCGGGGTTCGCTAGGTCGAGAGCGACGAAACGCTTGCCCGCGTCCCAGTCGGTGAACCAAGGCGAAAGCGTGGGTTGAACACCGAGTTCCCGATTGCGCGGCGGGATATAGAGCCGAACCACACCGGGACGCTTGACCGACTCGACCTTAACGACGTCCGCGCCACAGTACGCCATGAAACGTCCGATCCACGGTCCCGCCATGCCGGCGGTAAATTCAACGACGCGAAGATCAGAGAGCGCTTGATGCTCGAAGGGGATCGCAACGCTTGTGGCGGCGGTCGCAGGTTGACGGTCGGCTCGCGGTTCGAAGCTTTTTTCGTTGTCAGCCTCGACGAGTGGCGCGGGTTTGTCGATCCGCCACGGCGTTGCGTCAAAACGATAAGGTGCCCCCGGCATCACCAGCCTACCCCCGTCCGCTTGCGGAACATCGACAAAGAACTTCCGGGCCGCGAGGTGCGGGTCAGCAGCGACCTGCGCGCTCGAACTCACCGGCGTCATCGCGATATGGCGCCGTTGTCCTTCGTGATAGATCTCGTCGACAGTGTACTTACACGTCATGTCACCGATAAATATGTCGAGCAACTCGCGGTATTCAATCCGGACGGACGACGGCCCTTCGAACATGGGGTCGATGACTTCTTCGTTACCCGTCTCTTCGTGGATCCACTTCGCCAGTGCTTCCCAGTGCAGGGGACGGTTCACGATCAAGTAGATCAGGCCGTCCTTGCACGCATAGGCACCGGATGGAACCGCTGCGAAGAGTGAGGTGCCGTTGCGAACCGGGATCACGTCGTCGTCGAGATATTTTCCGACGCCTGAGATGTGGGTCACGGCGAGCATCACTTCTTGGGCAGAAATGTCGACGTGCTGTCCCTGCCCCGTTTCGTCGCGTTGTCGTAACGCAATCAGACTCGACGCTGCAGCACAGCTCGACGTCATCATGTGCGCTTGATCTCCCGCGAGATTCACCGGCGGGTCCTCGGGGTCGCCCGTCACATACAAGGCACCGCCGACGGCATTGGTCACGAGATCGCTGGCAACATAGTCGCGATGCGGGCCCGTCTGACCAAACCCCGACATCGAGACCACGACGATTGCGGGGTTGATCGTTTTGAGAGCCTCGTACCCCAAACCCAGGGCACCGAGCCGACCGGGCGCCATGGTTTCGAGCACCAGGTCCGCCGAAGCCACGAGCCGCTTGAAGGCTTCGGCGCCGTCTGGATCCGCGAGGTCGAGACATTGCGTTCGTTTGTTGGTGTTGAGGTAACGAAAGCGCAGCCCCATCGGTGAATTCGCGACCGCGTCTGGCTGAGGCGGGATCCCTCGCAGCGGGTCGCCACCCGGAGGTTCAACGCGCAGCACGTCGGCGCCGAGGTCCGCGAGTAGCTTGCCGCAGTACATCCCCGACTCGTCGCAAAGTTCGACGACACGACGTCCCGCGAGCGCTGCCGGTTTTGCTTCTTCCACGATCTATTTCTTCCCCGAGGTCAATTGCGCGGTCGCCCATGGTCGCGAACCCAGAACGCATTCGCACGCGGCTTTCCCAATCCAGTCAATCGACAACCCGTCTAAATGACCGCAGCCGATCTACCGTACAGCCTCGTCACGCGCGCAGGTGCGAAAACCAGCGAAGACGTCGCGGCGACTCGGCTCAAAGAAATTGCGGTGCGTGTTCGTCACCAAGTTCGGGCTCGTTGCCCACGCCCCGCCTTTCAGAACCTTGGGGTAACCGAACCAAGGCGCGGAATATTCGCGGTATGGCGTGTCGACCACGAACCCGGGGTATGGATAGAACGCCGACGCGGTCCACTCCCACACGTTGCCGAGCATCTGCCGGCAACCCCAACCGCTATCGCCTTGCGGGTATGCGTCGACATCGACGGCACCGCAAGAGTTGAAGCCCAAGTTCGCCGCGAGCGAATCCAGATCGTCGCCCCACGGAAAGAGACGCTTTCCCGACACATTGGGCGCGGTACTCGCCGCGCATTCCCATTCCGCTTCACTCGGCAAGCGTCGCCCCGCCCAGGTGCAGTACGCCTCGGCTTCGTACCAGCCGACATGAACAACGGGGGCGCGTTCGCGGAGCGGGCCCCAGCCGTCGAAGAAGCGTTCGCTCCAGGCACCGTCCTCGCATTTCCAATACAGCGGATGCTCAGCGGCTGCCTTTTCGCGCCACACCCAACCCGGCGACGACCACAACTCGCGAGCGCGATACCCGCCTGCGTCGACGAAGTCGAGAAACTCGGCGTTCGTGACCGCAGTCTTGCTGATCGAAAACGGCGCGACTTCAACCGGGTGTTCCCATTTTTCGTTGTCGAAGACGAAGCCCTGCTCGCGACGCGCTCCCAGTGGGAACGTTCCTCCCTCGACTCGCGCGTCACCACTCACCGCGAGGTCGCGATCCCCAGTCCCCGCAGCGTCGACTCGGACTCCGAGCGAAGGAGCCGCATAGCCCATGGTCTGCCGCGTCCACGTAAAGGCCTCGGCGTGCATGGACTCATGATGCACGGCGAGCTGGTAGTGATACAACTCTCGCGCAGCCGGTTCGTGACCGGCGAGACGGTCGAGCGCCCGTTGCTTGATTTGTCCTAGGTAGTCGAGGACACCCGAGCGCGTGAGCATGTCGAAAGACCAGCGATCGGCGTGATCGACTTCGAATGAATTGAAGAGATCGTTTCCGCCTTCGAATACCGTGGGAACTCCGTCGAGTTCAGCGAGGAGAAAACAGTCGTAGAAGAAGCCGACGTGTCCCAGTTCCCAGCGTATGGGATTCACCGTTGGGAGATAAGGGAGCTCAAGCTGCTCGTCGGTTAAGTCGTCGACAAGAGAAAGTGTGACGCAGCGCGCGTTTTCGACGCACTGCGCTATCGCCTTTGCATCCAACGTGGGGAGCCTCTTCGGCTCCGACTTATTCACAATTTCCGCCATCTGTTCGATCTCACCGCCAATCGCCAGATGCTAGCCAGCGCCACCTCTTCGCGCCCTGTCGCCTTTTACCAAAGTTTCACCGGCATTCCGATGCTCGAGCTCAACCTCGTCCGTAGTCTTACCCGACACGAATGATGGAGCCCAATCTCCCTCGACAAGGTGACGATCGACGCCATGCGGAATTCACGAAACGCATCCAAGAACGCATTTAGCGCAGTCAAGGCAAACTCCGGCGCGACCGCGGCCGACGAACCCGACGGGTTGTGGCTCCGCTTTGGCGGCGTGACGGCCGCGATTTATTGGGCCATTCATGCCTCATGCCTGTTAGCGATCTACACAGGGGTAAACGCGGTAGACGTCGCACTTTGTCTTGGACTCTTCTGGCTCCGAATCTTCGGGATCACCGGTGGCTTTCATCGCTACTTCGCGCACCGCAGCTTCAAGACAGGCCGCGTGGTTCAGTTCCTACTGGCCTTTCTCGGGACGAGCGCGATCCAAAAAGGGCCACTCTGGTGGGCGGGCACCCATCGTGTGCATCACAGGCATTCCGACCAACCTGGAGATCCACATTCACCCAAGGTCAGCTTCTGGCATTCCCATCAAGGCTGGATCTTCGAAGAAGCCTGGGGCGAGACACGCCTCGAAGAAATCAAAGACTTCGCAAAATTTCCCGAACTCGTGTGGCTCAACCAATGGCACGTCGTTCCACCGCTATTGATGGCGTTCGCATGCTACGCGATCGGAGGATTCAGTGGCCTGGTGTGGGGCGTCTCCATTTCCACGGTCATTTGCTGGCATGCGACCTACAGCATCAACTCTTTGTCTCACCGCTTGGGCAGCACGCGCTTCGAGACCGGTGACGACAGCAAAAACAACCTCTTTCTCGCACTGCTGACTCTCGGTGAGGGCTGGCACAACAACCACCATCGCTTCATGAACTCGACCCGCCAGGGTTTCTACTGGTGGGAGATCGACATCACTTACTACTTGCTTCGTCTCATGTCCTCTGTCGGGCTCGTGTGGGACATGAAGACACCCCCGGCCAGTGTCTATGCGGAAGCAAGTGCCAACCGGGCAGTGCGCTCAGTCGCAGCAAGTGCAAAAGAAGCGGCGGTCGACGTCGTCGCGGAGTCAGTGGCCCTCGCGTCGAGACTTACCGCGGATCCAAGCGGGACGCCGACCCCCCCGTAGCTGACCTCAATTGGCTGCCCCAGATCCCTCTGAGCCATCCCCTTTCGGGCATCGCCGGGGGGAGGATCTTCACCCAAACGACGCGGGTGGTGTTCGGAGCGGCTAGTCAATGCAAAACCTCCGAAGTCTGCGGAGCACGGCCCCGGCGGGCCACACACGCGAATGTCTTGTGCATCCCCCAACCCATCTTCGCGGATCAACATCAAAACACGTGGCCACGCCCGGGGGGAAACCCTGACTTTCACAACTGATGGCTCCACAGGTTTCGGGGTCTGAAGGGGCTCCGGCGGGTTTCCGGGCCGATTTCTGATACAATGGCGGGGTTCGAATCGCTTCGTCCCCGCAGATCGCTCCCCGAATCTCATGGCCAAGTTCACAACGAGGCCGAAGACAATCGGCAAGGGTTCGTCGGAGACGCAACGTAACGAGCAGCCGCAATTGAAGTTTCAATCAACACACGAACAACACACGAACAACACAAGAACAGCGCTCGACACAGCAAGACACGAAACTCAGAACGAACCAAGGAGAAACGTTCGAAGAATCGCCGCGAGCAAAATCGTCTAGAAGGAGACAACCATGGCCACACCCAGAATCTTGACCGCACGTGACATCATGACCTCACCTGGAATTGTCGTAAATCCAGAAATGAGCGTTTTCACGGCGATCCCAATCTTGATCAAGAACAATGTCACTGGTTGTCCCGTCACTACCCCCGATGGCATGCTGCTTGGCATTCTTTCCGAACTCGACTGCATGAAGGTGATTGCGTCTGACGCGTTCTACGCCGACGATTACAGCAATTCCGACATCCTCGTGAGTCGTTATATGACCGGCGATTGCCTCACCATCACGGCCGACATGGGCATATTTCGGATCGCGAACATCTTCCTCGAGCACACGCTGCGGAGAATTCCCGTCGTAGAGGACGGAAAGCTTATTGGCCAAGTCACTCGCTCGGATGTGCTCAAGGGCATTCAGTTGATGCGTAAGAGCAAGGTTCGCGGCAAGGAGTACGGGGCGTACGGTTGGCCGACGAGTACGTTCGCGCCCTAGGTCGTTCGTACCCCATCCGCTTCCCTGTAGGCAGTGTTTCCATCGCGCGGCGCGTGCCTCAGGCTCGCGCCGCGTTTGATTTCGCCCTCGCACTGATCGTCGCTCTTGCGACTGCGTACGAAGACTTTCTCGACAACGACGCCGAACGGTTCGGTCTCGAACCTCGAGGTGAATCTCGACTTCCTCCGTCTCCAAACATGTCGAGCTTGTCCGTAGGTCGCAACAGGTCGGTGCAGGAGAATCGGCAGGGCAACCCAGAACGGCGTCGAATGGCTCGAGATCTAACCGCCTTCAGGCGATCAAAGTGCCGAGACCGACCTCGGCGATTCAGTTTGAAACGCTACGCCTACGAAAAATTGCGCGCCGCATTCTGACGCATGCCTGCCAGCGGGGTAGCATCACGCCATGTCGGATTTTCAGCACGAGCGCGAAGGCAACTCGAAGCGCTGGATCACTGCCGTGGTCGTTGTCGCCCTTGCCGTCGTGCTTTGGTTCACCGTGTTCTCGCAAGAACGCGTCAAGGTCAAGGTCGTCGAAGTAGACCGCGGCACCGTCGAGTCGACGATCACAAATTCTAAGGCAGGCACGCTGCGGTCGCGCTTGCGCTCTCGCATATCGGCGGAAACGGGTGGGCGCGTCATCAAGATCTTCCACCGCGAAGGCGACCACGTAAAGGCTGGCGACTTGCTCGTCAAGCTTAACGACACGTCGCTGCAAGCCCGCTTCGAACTCAGTCAAGCCGCGCTCGCGACCAGCGTCGAGCGGCGCATCGAGGCCTGCCTCAATCGCGATCACAAGGCACGGGATCTCGAACGCGTTCGTAAACTCGCCCGCAATCACGTGGCATCCGCTGAAGACCTCGACCGACTCGACGTCGCTTACCGATCGGCCGACGCGGGGTGTACCGGCGCCGAGGCAGAGATCGCGCGCGCGCGTGCCGAAATTCGCGGGGCCGTTGCAGACCTTAAAAAGAGTGAGATCCGCGCACCCTTTGATGGCATCGTGGCTGAGGTTAATGCCGAGCTCGGTGAATGGGTAACCCCGTCGCCTCCACTGCTTAGTTCGCCCGCTGTGATCGACCTGCTCGATCCTGATTCGCTCTACATCAGCGCCCCCATGGACGAAGTCGATTCGAATCGCATTTCAGTCGGACAGGCCGCGAAGATCACGATCGATTCACATCCCGGCGAGTCGTTCACGGGCAAGGTTGTGCGCGTCGCTCCATACGTGCTCGACGTCGAAACTCAAAACCGTACCCTCGAAGTCGAAGTCGAGTTCGACACCACTCCGCTCGAATCCAGCATGATGGTCGGAACGTCGGCCGACATCGAAGTCATCCTCGACACCCGAGCTGATGTGCTGCGCATTCCGACCCAGACGCTGCTCCAAGGAGGCCGGGTTCTCGTATACGCTTCTGGCGTCCTCGAAGAACGTTTCGTCGAAGTGGGTTTGCGCAACTGGAACTTCGTCGAGATCAAGGCGGGCTTGAATCTCGGCGATGCGGTCGTGACGAGCCTCGACAACAAAGACGTAGTGGCCGACGCCAAGGCTGAGATCGCGGACGAAGAAGACGCGGACAGCGAGAGATGATCCGCCTCGAAGGCATAAACCGAACGTACAAGATGGGAGAGCACGAACTCCACGCCCTGCGCGATGTCAGTATCACGATCAAAGACGGCGAGCACATTGCGATCATGGGGCCGAGTGGTTCGGGCAAGTCCACCCTCCTCAATATCCTTGGATGCCTCGACCGTCCCACCGCAGGCCAGTACGCCTTCGACGAACGCACCGTCGCCGAACTCGACGAAGACGAGCTCGCCGAACTGAGGCTCTATCAAATCGGCTTCGTATTTCAGTCGTTTCACTTGATCCCGCGACTCGACGCTTTAGCGAACATTTCACTCCCGATGCTTTTCGCGGGGATCTCGCCCGCCGAACGCACGCGCCGCGCCATGAACGCCCTCAACTCGGTTGGGTTGGCGGATTGGCAAACTCATCGACCTTCTGAAATGTCGGGCGGGCAAAAGCAGCGCATCGCGATCGCCCGAGCCATTGTGATGCGCCCTCGCATGCTGCTCGCCGACGAACCGACGGGCAACCTCGACTCCGCATCGGGCAAGCAGGTCCTCGACGTGCTTTGCGACTTGAACCAACAAGGCATCACCTTGATCACCGTCACCCACGACCCCAACGTGGCCCGGCTTGCCGATCGGGTGATCGTGTTGGCGGACGGGGAGATCCTGCGGCAGGTCAAAGGCGACGAAGTGTCGACCCTGGACGCGCTCTTCTCCTCGCGACCACAAGCTCAGCAAGCAGAGTCGGAACAGGAGCGAACAACATGAAGTCTCTCGACGTCGTGCGCTTCGCAGGCAATGCTCTGTTGCAAAATCGCAGGCGCACGCTGCTGAGCCTGCTCGGCGTCGCGATGGGGGCAACCGCGGTGGTCTTCTTGACGGGGCTGGGCGAAGGCGCCCGAGTTTTTGTTCTCGACGAATTTCAGTCCCTCGGCACCAACCTCGTCATCGTGATCCCCGGCAAAACCGAAACCCAAGGACACATGTCCGCTGTCGGAGGTGTGCCGAACGACCTCACCCTGCAAGACGCACGTGCCCTCGAGCGACGACTTCGGGGTATTCAGCGCGTCATCCCGATGACGAACGCCTCGGATGTCGTGTCTCATCGCGAGCGCCGACGTCAACTCGGCATCATTGGAACCACCCGGGATTTCTTTTTGGCCCAAGGTCTGCGCGCTGCACGCGGCGACCTCCTGCCCGCCGCTGAACTTGACCGCGGTGCATCGGTCGCGGTGCTCGGACACAAAGTTGCGAAAGAACTGTTTCACAACGAGGAAGCAGTCGGCCAAACCATTCGCGTGGGCGACGCGCGAATGCGTGTGATCGGCGTGCTCGAATCGAAGGGCACCCAGATGGGTCAGAACATCGACGACACCGTCTTCGCCCCAGCAGCCACTGTGATGCAACTCTTCAACCGCACCTCGTTGTATCGGATCCTCGTCGAGTTCGGTGCCTACGCCGATGCAGACGTCATCAAGAAACGAATCATTGAAGTCATGATTGACCGTCACGACGAAGAGGATGTCAGCTGCATCACGCAAGCCGCGGTACTTGAATCCCTGGGCGGGATCATTCGTACCTTTACCCTTGCCATCGGCGGCATCGCTGCGGTTTCACTCGCGGTAGCGGGTATCGGCATTATGAACGTGATGCTCGTGTCGGTTTCCGAACGCACCTCCGAGATCGGCCTCCTCAAAGCACTCGGTGCGCGCGGCGCTCAGGTGCTCGCGGTATTTCTCACCGAGTCCGTTTTGCTCTCCACCGCAGGCGGAGTGCTGGGGTTGCTCGCGGGGACGGGACTGCTGCGCCTGCTCACCTCTTTCTATCCCGAGGTCCCGGCCACGACGCCGATGTGGGCCGTCGCCGGAGTCTTGGCACTCGCGATGTCAACAGGACCGATATTCGGCGTCCTGCCCGCGTGGCGCGCAATGAAGCTTGACCCGGTGACATCGCTGGGGCGGGGTTAGCCGATGGCGCCGAATCAACCGCCCGCACGCGAAGACATCTCGCTTCAAGAACTGCTGCGCTTTTCGAGCGGTGCGCTGCGCGCCTACCCGTTGCGCACCGGGCTTTCGATGTTGGGCATTGCGATCGGCGTCTTCGCCGTGGTGCTCCTCACCTCGATCGGCGACGGGACGCGACGCTACATCCTCAAAGAGTTCACCCAGTTCGGCACCACGATCATTGCGATCAACCCCGGCAGGGTCGAAACCGGCGGCGTCCCGGGCTTGATGGGCGGCACCACTCAGAAGCTCACAATCGACGATGCCGAAGCCATCGCGCGCTTACCACTCGTGGAACACATGGTCGCCATCGTTATGGGCTCGGGCAATGTCGAAGCCGTCGATCGATCGCGCAAAGTCATGATCTACGGCGCAACGGCGAACATGCCTGAAGTGATGAAGTTCACTGTGGGACGCGGACAATTCCTGCCCGACGGAGATCCGCGCCGCGGTGCATCCGTCGCAGTTCTCGGACCCAAGCTCAAACATGAATTGTTCGGGGACGAAAACGCCCTTGGCAAAATGGTGCGTATCGCTGGCACCCGAGTTCGTGTCATTGGCATCATGCATCCCAAGGGCCGGATCCTCGGGATGGACATCGACGACTCAGCCTACGTCCCCCTCGCGACGGCGATGCAGATGTTCAACCAGGACGAGTTGATGGAGATCGACGTCACCTACGCCCATGAACATATGACCGACGAACTCGCCGCGTCCATTCGGCGCCTGCTGGTTTCGCGACACGGAGACAACGAAGACTTCACGCTGACAACACAGACCGCCATGATTGAAACCTTTGGCAAAGTGATGAACGTCATCACACTCGGTGCCGGAGCGATCGCGATGGTGTCTTTGATTGTCGGTGCGATTGGGATCCTGACCATGATGTGGATCTCGGTTGGGGAACGAACGAGTGAAATCGGGCTGCTGCGCGCGGTCGGGGTTCGCAATCGAGACATCAAGCGAATTTTTCTGGTCGAAGCCGTGATGCTGACGAGCGTCGGGGGGGTTATTGGCGTGCTGTTGGGTTTGCTCGTCGCCACGATTTCGCGAGTCGTGCTGCCGGGACTTCCGCTCCGCACTCCCGTCATCTATCTCGTCGCCGCGATGGTGATGAGTTTGGTGGTGGGGGTGCTATCCGGCCTCGCACCCGCGCAGCGCGCCGCTGCCCTCGACCCCGTCGACGCCCTTCGCGCCGACTGAGTGACACGCGGCTCCCCCTTACTGCGCCGTTCGGTTGACGACGCGGGTCGCGAGAGTTGGATTCGAGCCCCCCACCTCAACGTTGGCCACGCTAGATCGCGGCACCTCGCACAAGTTTGCCAGCTGCTGCCGGGTGAGCGAGCGCAATTCGCGAATGGAACGCGAATTGCGTCCGAGGTGGCTGCTGCGTTCGTTAAGGCTTGAGTCGTCCATGGCACGAGCGAGGCGGATGTCTATTTCGGGTCAATGTTGTCCATATAAATTCCAACGGACATTGTAATCACGAAGGGCGACCTGCCCCACCGGTCTCATCAGCCTTGTCGCCTACGGATCGATGATCGGCTGGGGCGTGCGGTCGAGCAGCCGCCCCGCAATTTCTTGAATCACGATATCAGGCTTCTCTCGCAACACGTATTTGGCTTCTACGTCCCGGGTCCAAACAAAGAGGACGCGGCGAAAATTTTCCGACAGATAGGGAATGAGTGCATTCGAAAACGAATCGCGGAACACGACCGCACGCGGAAGTCCCCCGCTCGGAACCCCAAGCGCCAAGGGCTTTTGTTGGTTCTCAAACTTGGCGTACAGGCGCTTGTCCTTCATCAGGATCTGCGCCTGCGGGTCTTGCTTCACCAGCTTGAACACTTCTTCGCGGTAGATCTCTTTCAGGCCGACCATCGCCGTGAGACCGATCCCTTTTTCAAGCGAGACCTCGGGCTTTACCGCAACCGGTTCGATCACCGACGCAAATCGAGGCAACGCGCGCGCCGAGGCTATAAGAATTTCTTCATACCCCGCGTACGCGCCGAGATCGTTCCAGTGCGTGTCCGTCTTGTGATAGACGCGCTGCTCTTCCTTGGCCTGGAGCAAAGTCGGCATCAAATCCACCACGACCAAGTCAGAATGGGCCTTGAGGTACCGCGCAAGTTGGGCGTGCTGCTCGTCGGCCGGGATTCGGGGAAGTCGGTCTGGCATGTATTCGGGGTAGATCTGGTGTTTGTTCGGAACGAGCACGAGCACAAATGCGCTGCCTTGTTCCGCAAGCCAGTCGCGTCGTTGTTCGAGCACGCGTTGCCAAGTGGCGAGTTCGTCTTCGTCCAGCTGCGCCGTCCCCTGGTACTGCCCCACAGCGGCGGCATCGTTGAGAAAGAACCAACCGTCTTTGCCGACGATCAACTTGTCGGTGGGTGACGTACCCAGCAGTCCGACCCAGGTGCGCGCGTGCAATGAGATCATCGCGTCGCGCAGGGCCACGCGATCTGCGAGGTAGTCCGCGAGGGCTGGAACATAGGCGGTGAGTCCACCGGCTTGGGAGTCGAATGTCGGTGCGGGCGCGAGGTAGCGGTTTTCCGATCGGGAGAGAGTTCCCGGATCAATCACGAGACTCGCCCCGCACCAAAATATCAGGGCGATCAAAAAGACGCCGACCGTCACCTGCGATTCAAGCCGCTGTGCTCCCGCTTCGTCGGCCTTCACCGCCATGCGTCGCTTCGCTTTTCAATTGATTTCAAAACGCGACTCCCAAACACCGAAGATCAAAATCGAAAGTAGACAAAGGGACTGTTGGTCCCTGCCGTGAGCGTGCTGACACTCGCCACAAAGAGAACGACCAACGTGGCGATGCGCACAACGCTGTAACTCGCATTGCCCAATTTTTGCTGGACGCGCGAGCGAGCGGCCGGCATCCATCCACCGGAAAACACGATCGCGACTCCGAGCCAAACCAAGACGTCCAACCCCAGGAACATCGATAGCGGTGCGAGTGCGCTGTCGGGGTCCGAAGCTCCAAACATCGACGCGAGGTAGTCAAACGAATGGCCGAGGTCACCCGCGCGAAAGAATACGAATGCCACCCAGACCACGAACAACGTGTAGACCCGGGCGACGACACGAGGCGCGGAGGCGAGCCATGTCCCAAACGGTGTGCGCTCGAGCGCAATCGCCCCGCCATGAACTAGGCCCCACATCACGAAGTTCCAATTGGCCCCGTGCCACAAGCCGCAAAGGAAGAAGACAACGAAGAGACTGAAGTACCCCCAACCTGCTGAACGGCTGCGCGCGCTGAGGGGGACATAGACGTAGTCGCGAAACCAACTCGAGAGCGAAATATGCCAGCGACGCCAAAACTCTTGCAACGAACGCGACGTATAGGGAGCGTTGAAGTTTTCAGGGAAATGAAAACCGAACATGCGCCCCAAGCCGATCGCCATGTCGGAGTACCCCGAAAAATCGAAGTAGACCTGCAACCCAAACAGCGTGACGCCCAACCACGCCACGGCGGGATCGAGGGATGACGTAGGCAGCGCAAAAATTTGATCTGCGACCGCAGAGAGTTGGTCCGCGATCAGCACCTTCTTGGCGAGCCCAGTGACAAAGCGTCGTATGCCCATCGCAATGTCGTCCACGGACGCATGCCGCTCGACCAGCTGCTGGGCCACGCTGCGATAGCGAACGATCGGGCCCGCAATCAACTGCGGAAACAGGGCGACATAAAGACCCACGCGAAAGATCGACTGCTGCGCCGGCGCGTTCCCTCGGTAAACGTCGACGACGTAAGTCATCGCTTGAAAGGTGAAGAACGAAATTCCGATCGGAAGATGAACCGGATCCAGCTCGATGGGGCTGGTGCCCAGCAGATCGAGCAAGGCGTTGATGTTGTCGACGGCAAAGTTTGCGTACTTGAACGCAGCAAGGACAAGCAGGTTCCCCGCAATCGCGGCGCACAACACAAGCCGTTCGCTCGGCAAGCCTCGAGCTCGATCGACCCACAACCCGAACGCGTAGTTGAAAACGATCGATGCGAGCAGGATCAGGGTATAGGCGAGTTCGCCCCACGCGTAGAAGAACAGGCTTGCGGCCAGCAAGAACGTGTTCTGCCACGAGGTGCGTCGCAGTGACAGTGCGACCACCAGCACGACGGGCAAAAAATAAACCAAGAAGACGGGAGAACTAAAGAGCATCGATGGGGCGAATGATAGCGCCGCGCGAGCGCACCCTAGGCCTAAATCACGAGACGCCTGGGGTGACCGTCAGGCAGACGTGACCCGATTCGACGGCGTCCGTCTAGCCAGAACATCCGCCACACCCTGTGCAGCGAGTCGAACCATTTCGCCGCGCGTCGCATGAGACGCGCTGCCAATATGAGGCAGCAAGACAGTTCGTGGCGCCGCGAACAAGCGTGGGTGGACGGCAGGCTCACGCTCGAATACGTCGATCCCAGCGGCGTGCAGCCGGCCCTCGTCCAGGGCGCGGGCCAGTGCTTCTTCGTCCACCACGCTTCCCCGTGCTGTATTGACCAGAACCATGTTCCGATCCATCAGCCCAATGCGTCGCGCGTCGAACAGGTGTTTGGTTTCCGGTGTGCCCGGCACGTGCAGGCTCACGATATCCACGCGCGAAATCAATCGATCGAGGTCCGGCTCGAAGTCGACTTCTCCCGGATCGGTTCGACTATGGACCACAAGCTTCATGCCGAACCCGGCAGCTCTCGCGGCGACCCGGCGGGCGATTCGACCATAGCCGACGAGCCCTAGCGTCATGCCGTTCACATCGCGCCCAAGAAACTGGTCGATGCGAAATCCCTTCCAACCGTCCGTGCGCAGGGTTCGCTCCGCGTCCGATGACAACCTTGACGCGGCCAAGATCAAAAGAAATGCGAGATCCGCGGTCGTGTCGTCGAGAACGCCCGGGGTATTGCACACCGCAACGCCGCAGCGCTGAGCAGCGACAATGTCGATATTGTCGAAGCCGACCGCAACATTGGCGACGACCTTGAGTCGCCCCTGCCCCGCCGCGAGCACTTCAGCGTCAATGCGATCCGTCAGAACGCAAACGATGGCGTCGACATTCGCCGAGGCTTCACAAAGCTCAGCATGGGTAAGGGGGCGATCTTCGCTGTTGAGGTACACGAGTTCGTGGTCGTCGAGGAGCGCAAGCCCGTCCCCAACCAACCTTCGCGTGACCAAGACTCGCGCCATGCGTTCAGACCGCCTCGCTGTCTCGCGCGGCGGCCGAGTAGATCCCCTTGCCCATCAAGCTGAGTTCTTCTTCTGCCCGAGCGCGATACAAGTCAGCACGAATCGAATGGATCTCGCTGTTCGTGGGTTCGGCGTCCGCGGCGAACTCGATCAAATGACATGCGACGTCGAGCTTGCCGACCCCCGAAAGTTCCTGCGCTTGGCGCGCCAAGGCGATCGCACCGCCACTGAGCACCGCCAACACCTGCGCGACTTCTGCGTTCGGAGCGGGCTTGAGGTTTGCGGGGTTCCCTTCATACCAGCCACCGTAAAGACGCCAGAGATTATGGACAATGAAGAAGGGGTCGTCGTACGTCGGCCGCAAGTAGGGCCGCGCGAGCAACGCGTCTGGCAACTTCACGCTGTGAAGAATGTCGTTGAGCTTTGCGCCTTCGTTCATCATCGAAAGCGTCTGTTCGATCAGGCATTCCAACAGCTCTGCCGCTTCGCCAAGAGCTTGATGAACGCGGTCGCCTCCGATGATCGGCGGGCCATGTCCAGGCAAGAGCCGCTCGGCGCCAAGCGCCTGCATCTTGCGCAGGGCAAGGGCCCATTCGCGCGGATAGCGCTGCACCTTCTGCGGATTCCCACAGTTGGGCGAGGCCCAAATGAAAAGGTCACCGGTATAGATCGTTTTGCGTTCGGGCAGCCAGATCCAAACATGGTCGTCGGTCTCACCCCGGTCATGCCTAAGCTCGACCGTTTCGCCGTCGAGATCGAGCGTCAAGTCTTCGCGCAAGGTCTGGTCGGGATAGCGAAAGTTCTTCGGGAAGAGGGGTTGCTCAAAATTGAACTGTCGCTGGTTGATAATGCCGTTGTAGCCGTTGGTGAGTTGATAACGATCAAAGCGAGCGCTGCATGCTTCGTGCGCGATCACCCGAACGGGATCCCACCCCTCGGCGCTCGCCTGCTTTTCAAAGAGGCCCGTACCGAAAACGTGGTCGACGTGGCCGTGGGTATAGATCGCAGTATCGAGACGCGCGGGCGACCAGTCGCGAATCAATTCAAAGACGCGCTTCGCATGGAAAAAGCTACTGGTGTCGAAAAAACACAGCCCGCGTTCTGTCTTGAGGGCCGCCAAGTTCGAAAACGCGGAAACGAAGGCAAAGCCTGTGTCGAGTTCCTCGAGGCCAATGTGCACGCGCGACGGGTGGACAACGCTCTCGTCCATGTCGCCCTGCCACGCCCGCTCTGCAAAATCTAGAATTTCACCCACGTCGCTCTCCTTCGTCGCTAGAAGTCATCTCATTAACCCTGACCGAGGCAGGTCCCCCAATTGGGTCCGAGATCAACGTGTGGAATTGCAGTCGTCGCCGTAGCTAAGGCGAGATTTCGCAACGCAGAGATCGGATCGAAGGCGGGGAGCTGGCGACCGAAGGGTTTATGAGATGGCTTCTAGATTCGACAGGCTATCGGGCTCACACGACAAGCGGTAGGCCGCAGGCTCGGTACTCTTGGGCCAAGCGTTCAACCGATGCCCACCCCAACCCATTTGAGGTCTTCCCCAGTGCGAGCGGTTCAAGCTGAAGCCCCAATCATTGTCGTTTCCGGTCTGCCTCGTTCGGGCACGTCCTTGATGATGCAAATGCTCGAAGCCGCTGGAGTGCCGATCCTCGACGACGGACAACGCGAAGAAGACGATTCGAACCCGAATGGCTACTACGAACTTGAAGCCGTCAAAGCAACCGCCCACGACGCCGCGTGGGTTGAGGAAGCGCCGGGGCACGCCGTCAAAGTCATTCACGCGCTGCTGCCGCACCTTCCCGCGCATCATCACTACCAAGTTCTCCTCATGCAACGAGACGTGCACGAAGTGATCGCTTCCCAAAACCGCATGCTTGAGAACGACGCCTCGAGCGATCCGGGGATGTCGGACGCGCGACTGGTCGAAGTCTTCAACCAACAGATGGAAGAAACCACGCGTCTGCTCGGCGCGGAAAACCACTTCGAATGGACCACGGTGCGACACGCCGATCTATTTGGCAACGACGAACTCAGCATACGCCGCATCTGTCGTTTTCTTGGACTCCCGGGAAGCGTCAAAAAAATGCGTGCTCGGATAGACCCAAGCCTCTATAGAGCGCGCGCCACGGCGCCCGAAGCCCCCCGCAAGGCATAACAACCCACGCTCGCATCGCGTATGCTTGCGCGTCGGTTGCAGCGCGGACTGCGCCCTCGTCCTGTCACGCGCTGACCGCGCGAATTCCAACCCGCATATCCCAGGAACCCAGAGTTTGAAGCCCGCCGCCTTCATTGTATTGCTCGCCGTTCTGCTCCCCGGCGCATCTGCATGGGCGAGCACGCTTTCGGTCGTGGTGACGGTGAACCCGCTCGCGCTCTTGATTGAAGAGGTCACGGGAGAACGTGCGTCTGTACACGTGTTGGTTCCTCCCGGAGCGAGTCCGCACAGTTTCGAGCCCAAACCCAGCGACCTGGTCAAAGTGGCGCGAGCCGATGTTTTTTTGAGCGTTGGCGGTGGCCTCGACGATTGGTCGAGTCGCTTGTTTCAAACGGTGCACGGCCGCGCAAAGAACCAAACACTCTTCGGCCTAATCGGTAGAGCAAGCGCCCCCAGTCCCGACCGCGACGCGCACGATCATGCCCATCACCACGATCATGCCCATGACCACGGAGACGGCGGCGAGGACCCACATCTATGGCTCGACCCTATCCTCGTCGCAGACGAGATCGTTCCAGCCTTGGTGCGCTATTTGAGTGAAGTGGACCCCAGCTCCGCGGCACACTATCGCGAAAGAGGCGCACAGTTCAGCGCGACCCTCGCCCAACTCGACGGAGAGTTACGAACGCTGCTTTCGGGGGAGGCGCGTCATTACGTCGCATTTCACGGCGCGTGGAAACACTTCGGCGCTCGCTACGCCCTCGAACAGGTCGCGGTCGTTCAGGAAGCACCCGGCGAAGCGCCGACCCCGCGCGAACTCGCCAATTTGGTCCGGAGCGCGCGCCGCCTAAACCTCGGCGCGATTCTCGTGGAACCCCAACTCGACCCGCGAATCGCCAATACCTTGAGTAACGAGTTCGGCGGCACAACGGTGCTCGTCGACCCACTGGGTGATCCGGGCGACAAAGCGCGCTCGACGTACCCGGACCTTTTGCGCTTCAATGCCCGGGCGTTTCGCCATGCCATGGCGTTGCACGCGAAAGGAAATTCGTCGCCATGACGACGTCATCTACACATCCCGGCACGCATGCCGACATCGCGGCAAAAAATGCGGCGGTCGTACAGTGTCAGGACATCTGCGTTGAACGGCGCGGCACCCGGGTTCTCGAAGACATCAGTTTCCAGGTTCCGGCGAGTTCGTTCGTGGGCCTCGTGGGTCCGAACGGCGCTGGCAAAACTACTTTGTTGAAGACCATGCTTGGGCTCATCCAGCCAAGTTCAGGCACCATTCATGTCCTCGGACGCCCGCCGGGACGAAACGGCGGTGCACCTTCCGGCGTCGGCTACGTGCCCCAACGACATGCGATCGCGCAGTATTTCCCCGCAAGCGTCTATGACGTCGTTGCAATGGGACGCATGCGCGGGCTGCAACTTTTTTCGCGACTCAGCAGTACCGATCGCGACGCCATTGCCAAAAATCTTGAAGTCGTCGGCATTGCCGATCTCGCGTCTCGCCCCGTCGGCGAACTTTCGGGTGGCCAACAGAGACGCGTCATGCTCGCCCAAGCGCTCTGCGCGAGTTCTCGCCTGCTCATTCTCGACGAACCCACCATTGGCCTCGACCTCCCCGCCGAGCACGAGTTTTATGCCCTGCTTCGCAACTTGCAGGCCGAGCTTTCACTGGCCGTCATCGCGGTGTCCCACGACCTCGTGGCGCTCGCTGGTGAATGCGACGAGTTGATCTGCATCAATCGACATATGCATATCCACGGAAACCCGGAAGACGTAATTCATAGTCACGCGATCCAGGAAGCGTATAGCTGCGAATTCAACTTCCTGGCCGGCGAAATTGCGCACCACGAGTCGGGAGATCACGTCCACACCCACCGGCCTGCGATCGTACCGCCTGTGCCTCCGGCCGACCCCGAAGAAGAAGGGCGTTAGACGATGCTTGAATTTGAATTCATGCAGCGTGCGCTCGTCGCGGCGATTTTGGTCGGCGTGGTCTGCGGCTTGCTCGGCTTCTTCGTGATCTTGCGCAAGCTCTCGTTCATCGGAATCGGCATCTCCCATTCGGCGCTCGGTGGCGTCGCAGTGGGTCTACTCCTTGGAATCCATCCGCTGCTAGCCGGCGGTGTCTTCGCCCTCGCGGTCGCGCTTGGCATCGCTTGGATGGGCCCCCGCACACGCCTCAGTGAAGACGCGATCATCGGTGTGTTCTTTTCGGCGTCGATGGCCCTTGGCGTCGTACTCTTCAGCCTCGAACGCGGATACCAACAAGACTTGTTTTCCTACTTGTTCGGCAATGTGCTTGCGATTTCTACCGGCGAGCTCGTGGCACTCGCCGCGATCGGCGCGGGCATCGCACTCACAGTGGCAGCCGTCTTCAGACCTCTTTTGTTCGTGTCCTTTGATGAAGAAATCGCCCGAGCCTACGGGCAGCGGGTCGACGGACTCAACGCCCTGCTCCTGATCCTGGTCGCGCTCACGGTGGTCATTGGCGTTCGACTCGTGGGCGTACTCTTGATCCAGGCGCTGCTCGTGATCCCCGCGGCTTCAGCTGCATTGTGGACTGCGAATTACCGAAGCCAACTCGCACTCTCGACGGCGTTCGGCGCCGCGTGTGGCGCGGTTGGACTCGCGCTTTCTTATCAGTTCGATATCGCCGCAGGCGGATCGATCGTGCTGGTTGCAACGGCAGTCTTCGCCGTGAGTGCGGTCGCTGGGAGCGCACGCGCCTGACCGAAGAGGGCTTGGGCTCATGCGCCCATTTCTCGAAGCAGGCTTTCTTGCGCGAACGACGCGACCAACGCGCCATCTTCGCCAAAGACATGCGCTGTACCAAAGCCGCGCGCCCCGCTGACCGTCGGGCTTTCGTGGTGCAGCAACAACCAAGCGTCAACACGTAGCGGCCGGTGGAACCAGATCGTGTGACTCTGGCGGCGGCCAACAGGTTTACGTGGACGTCGACTTCGGACAACCCTTCGAACGGCCGAAGCCCTGTCCCGAGCGCTGTCCCGAGCAGACAAAGTGTTGCGCGATGCGCGAGTAACGCTTGCGAGACGACCTATAGTGACTGCACCCAAGAGCACTGAGCAACTCCTGCGAAAGGACAGAGACTGGAAGGCTGGGAACAATCACTGGTCGCGATGGGCCTGTCGAACGCGCAGTTCGCGGCGCTTACGTTCGTCGGTTTCGCGACTGCGATCCTCTCGGCCATCGTCGGCATGGCGGGAGGCATTACCCTGCTCTCCGTCATGTTGTTGTTCTACGACCCGCTGCTCGCGATCCCTCTCCACGGTGTGGTGCAGCTCGTTTCCAATAGCTCGCGTGCTGTGATTCATCGCGAACATCTGCGTTGGGATCTGATCTGGCGCTACGGGGTGCTGCTCCTTCCTCTCGGTTTCATCGGCATTGAGATCTCTCAGCAGCTCCCGCCCTCGATCACCAAGGCGGCTATCGGACTCTTCGTATTGTTCGCCACCTGGGCTCCAAAGTTGTTGCTCATGGGCGCGCGCCCCGAAGACAGCGATCCCAACCGACGCTTCATCTTGCTCGGCGGTGCCGTCGGCGCCTTGAACACGACGATCGGCGCCACGGGGCCGCTCATCGCGCCCTTCTTTTTGAATCTCGGGCTGACGCGCTTTTCATTGATCGGCACCAAGGCCGCGTGCCAAGCACTCGGCCACGTCGCCAAGATCGTGATCTTTGGAGTCGTCGGCTTTGTCTATACCGCGTACGTGCCCCTCCTGGTGGCGCTATGTGCCAGCGCAATTATCGGGACGTACACGGGAACCCGCATCCTTCACGCGGTGAACGAGGTCTGGTTCATTCGACTTTATAAGACCGTGCTCACCCTGGTCGCGTTGCATCTGGTCATCGGCGAGATGCTTCCCGGATGACCGACTGGCCTAACAGCGCGAACAACCTGCGGGTGCTCTTCATTCATGGCCTCGAAAGCAGTCCAAAGAGCACCAAGGCGACGCTGCTCGCCCAGCACTTTGACGCCCTCACGCCGGCGATGGAAACCGGTGACTTCGAAGGTTGCGTCGAGACACAGACTCAAGCCGTGGCAGACTTTCAGCCCGACGTCGTCATTGGATCGTCCTTCGGCGGTGGCGTCGCGGTCGCACTGCTACAACGCGGGATCTGGGCGGGGCCGACCTTGTTGCTCGCGCAAGCGGCGCTCCGACAAGGCCAGCCGTGCGAACTCCCGGACGATGTTCCGATCTGGCTGGTCCACGGAACACGCGACGACATTGTGGATCCGGAGGACAGCCGCAAGCTCGCGCGCAAAGGAAGCCCCGCGCAGGTCCGCCTGATCGAAGTCGACGACGATCACCCGCTGCGCGGAAGTGTCGCCGACGGCTCGTTGATCGGCTGGGTCACGGCACTCGGCGCACTGCGGCCGCGGTCGTAGAACAAAGTAAGAGACAAGAGCAACCGACGAGAGCAACAGGCCTAGAACGGAACCCGCACCGACACGTTCGCAGAATGGTTCGTCACGTCGTCGCCGAAGTAGCCGTCGTAACCAAACTCGACCGAGGTTGCAGTGTTCAACGGCTGGAACGCGAGGTGAGCACCAACTTCAACGCCCCCGGCCGAATCTTCCGCCTCGGCCTTGAAGCTTTCGGTCCCATCCGATGCGCCCTGCATCTTCGCCTTCTGGTCGCGATCGATATCACCGAACCCCTGGCGCCATCCGACGCTTACGCCCGGAGACCAGACGCCGTCTGCCCATTCGAGCCAGTTCCCCGCGTAGCGGTATTTCAACAAGTTGGCGCCAAAGCGTACGCCACCCGTGAGCGAGACCACGTCCGTCTTGCGCGAACTCACGTCGAGATCAACCGCGCCAGCACCTGACTCGTCGACTGCATCTTCCTCAACGTGGGTGTAGTCAACCGTCGCGTTCGGCTCGACAACGAAGGGCCCGGCCTTGAGGCGATAGCCTGCACCCGCGGCCAGCGTCACGCGATCACTGTCATGCTTGCCCTTCGCACGCTCATTCAAAAAGTCGATCTTGCGGGTCGTTTCATGGAAGCCATGGCTGTAGGTGAGTGAACCGCGGGTCGTGACACCGAAGAACTCACCGCCCGCAGCCACCCCGAGATCAATGCTGTCGAAGTCGGCGTCCGCACCGTTGTCATGCTCGATGTCGATGCGCGCATAGCCGATGTCCCCGCTCAACCAAAGCGTGTCATTCCACCGATGATCGAAGCCCAACAGCAGGCCGCCCCCCATGGACTCGTAACCCGAGGATTCGCCACCCTTGCGTTTCCGCATGTCGCCCGCCACCTTGGCCCAAGGCATGAAACCCGTCGTTCCACACGGTGAATCCGAAACAATTTCCGGCTGCGGCGTGTAGGTGTAACGATCGCAGCGCATCGAGCGTTCCTGCAGCACGCGCTGTTGCACGCGACCCCAGGAAAGAATGCTGCTCGTGTGGGCGTCGTAGACTTCGGGGCTGGATTGGGCGAGTGCGGTGCGAAGGTCGCCGGCGCCGAGCAGGTCGAGGGCGTTGGTGACGTCGCTAAATGCCGTCGCGGCCCCTGCCGAGCGCGCGTTTTCGAAGTAGCCGCCGACGTTGGCTTCGCTGTCCGATCGGGCAAAGTCGTTGTAAATGAGCTCGCGCAGTACCGTCAATTCGTAGGTTTCGATCTCATCCTCACCTTCGACAATGGCGGTCAAAAAGCTAAACGCGGCCGAAACGGGAAAAGTCTCGACGTCGAAGCCCTCAGGCGTAATGCCACCGCTTGCGGTAATGAGCGTGTAGGTGCCGTCCACGATCGTGCCGGTAAAGTCGACGCGCGAAGCCGCACCAGGTGCGTCGTCATCGGGATCCAGCGTTAACATGCCCGTCAACTCCAGGTGACTGTTGCTGGGATCCGTTGGTCCGCCAGGCCCCAACTCAAAGACCATCACCGGAGCAGGCGCGCCACCATTCTGGGTAAAGTTACTGGTTAGGCGGACATTGCCCTCTAGAATCAAGTCACCAGACTTCAGCACAGTGGTTTCGAAAGCCGCTGGGTCCTCACCCGAAGTTGAAACACGCCAGATGTAGCCGTCCTCTTGAACGTCCGGACCAATCAGC
>DUBZ01000056.1:0-354 GCA_012960035.1 Myxococcales bacterium
CATGCTTTCGAGTTTTACGAACTCGCTCAAGCGAATGCCAGTTTCGATGCGGGCTACGCGCTGAGCATTCACCTGCTTTCGTCACCGCCGACTCCTCAGCTCGGCTCTGCCAGCATCCCGCAAAAGGTCGCCGCCCAGCGATGGACGTCGCCCGGAAAGCGCGCCGAAACATAGTGTCCATCTCGCACCACGAAACCCACGTCGGGCTTCGCGTCGGAGCCCATCATCGGCAACCAGCCCCCGGTGAGAAAATCGGACGGCGACGCCAGAACCGCCGAAACCTCGTCCTGAACGGTCTCGGGATAGGTGCGGTAGTGATCGCCCAGGGCTCACCGGGTCAGCCCGATGGCGACC
>DUBZ01000056.1:470-25325 GCA_012960035.1 Myxococcales bacterium
GCGCCCACCGGCGCCTCACGCGAGAAGAAGGCGCGGATGATGCGCTGCACCTCGAACGATTCGAGGTAGGGCTTCATCCCCGGCGCGTGGCCGCCCGGTAGGAGCAGCGCGTCGAAAGCCTGGGGATCCACGTCGACCCAGCGCAGCGGTTGCTGGAACCGGGGATCACGTTCCATCGCCTGGTAGCTGGATCGGTTATCCGGCCGACAGCGCAGGGATCCCGCGAGCAGGGGAAGCCCCTCGCCATGGAGCGTTCGCTGATCGCAGACCCCCGCCTCGCCGGACCCGGTGGAAAAGGTCACGACGTGGCCCGCGGCGCTCAGCAGGCGCCAGGGCGTGGAAGACTCCGTGGGATCGAAGTCGCGATCGGGCAGCAGCATCAAGACCTGGGCGGGCTTCATTCCGTGAGAGTCGGGGACCGGGCGGCCCTCTGCCAGTCCCGATGGAGGATCGTGCAAACAGCCGCCCTTTGAGTCCAGATGGGGTCTATCCGCGGCGCTCAATCCAAGCGGGGGTGCGGCGTTAGTCGGCGCGATCAGCCACTCACGAGCGCAGCGATCTGCGGCGAACTGCGAGACCTAACAGGCCGATGCGCTTCACACCGTGATCGAGCAGGCGGAAGTTGTTTGTAAGGATTGGTCGAACGCTGCTTGAATCCATACGGTTAGTAGGCGGCCGCGGCAATCGCCTTCTCTTCCACCCGAGAGTCACAGCGGAAGTGGACGATTACGCGCGGTGGTGTCACAAGATGTGTCAGGGGTTCTTGAGAAAACTTGATCCGGCCCACATTTCGCGCGAACAGGGGCGGTAATGGCGCGACACGAAAAAGAGTAGGAAATTGAACCCAGCAGCCAGCCAGCAGCCAGGATGTTTTGACTTAAGCATTTGATATTGTCAGGAAAAGTTGGTGCGGCGAAGAGGACTCGAACCTCCACGGGGTTGCCCCCACCAGCACCTCAAGCTGGCGCGTCTACCAAGTTCCGCCACCGCCGCACACGATGTTCAGGTCAGTCCGTTCTTTGGCAGGCTGAGGAAGTGCTGCCGAGCGGGCGATCTGTCTTGCTGTTTACTTCGTTTGAAGTTTTCTTGGGCTGCTGTTCCGAACGCGTTGGGATTGCGATGCGCTGAACACGCTGAAACCAAATCACGCCGCAAATTGAACCAGCGCGGTCCGTTGCAGCGCGGCGGAACCATACCCCAGGACCCTTGGCTTGCCAGGGTTTTGGGGGTGGGGTTCTCGCTATTCCGTCGCCTCCGGATCGGGCATCTCAATTTCTTTGAGAGCGTTCGCCGACGGAACTTCGCCCACTTCTTCGAGGGCACCAGCCGAAGGCGCATCGCCGTCTGCGCCTGCTTCTTCAGTCGCTGGGATTGAAACTTCGATGACATCGTCGCCCAGGTCCAACGGGTTCGAACTTTGGTTACCCATGTACGCAAGCGAAAGGCTGGTGAGCATGAAGATCACGGCCGAGCCGGTGGTCAGTCGGGTCAAAAAGTTGCCGGCGCCACGACTGCCGAAGACGGTGTTGCTCCCGCCGCCGCCGAGGGCGGCGCCTGCGTCCGAGCCTTTGCCGCGCTGTAGAAGTACGACCAAGATCAAGACGAAACAGACCATGATATGAAGGGCAATGAGAATAGTTTGCAAGGGGTCTCCTAGGACGCACCGGGCTTTGAAGCCTCGGCAGCGAGATGAATCAGTTTTGCCAATGAGTCTGGGTCGAGGCTGGCGCCGCCGACCAAAGCTCCGTCGATGTCCGGTTGCGCCATCAGCGTGGCGATATTGTCCGGCTTGACGGAGCCACCGTACTGAATGCGAACCGATTCGGCGACTGCCCCGAATTGGGCCCGCAAGGTAGCGCGGATAAAAGCATGGACCTCTTGGGCAATTTCCGGGGTGGCGGTCCGTCCGGTTCCAATCGCCCAGACTGGCTCATACGCGACCACGAACTCCGTGCCGTCGCCAGCTTTGACTTCGGCCAGGCTGGCTGTCAGGGCCGATTGAACCACTTCGAGGGTTCGCTCGGCTTCACGTTCTTCCAAGGTCTCGCCCACACAAACAATCGGGCAAATTCCGGCGTTCTGAAGCTGGCGGGCCTTGATTGCGACGCCGTCGCTTCGCTCGCCGTACATCACACGTCGCTCGCTGTGCCCGACGATTGCGTACTGGCAGCCGAGTTCGCCGAGCATCTCGACCGAGATCTCGCCCGTGTGGGCGCCGCCTGCTTCCGCATTGACGTTCTGGGCGGCGAGGGCGACGCCGCTTCCGCCGAGCGCACGTCCGAGACGGTCGAGCGCCGTGAAGGGCGGTGCGATCACCGCTTCCACGCCGCTGAGGTCACCGAGTTGGGGCAAGAGCTTTTCGGCGAAGGCCTGTGCTTCCCCTGCGGTTTTGAACATTTTCCAATTGCCGGCGACAATCGGGATTCTCGTCTTCTCATCGGGCATGGGTTAGCGCTCCAGCGCCGCGATGCCGGGCAAGGTCAGGCCCTGCACGTACTCAAGCGAAGCCCCACCACCGGTCGACAAATGTCCAATGCGGTCGCCGATGCCCAGTTGATTGACCGCCGCGAGAGAATCCCCGCCGCCGACAACACTGAGCGCCGAACTTTCCGCGACGCCCAGAGCCACGGTTGCGGTGCCGCTTGCAAACGCGGGCTCTTCGAACATCCCCATCGGTCCGTTCCAAAGGATCGTCTTCGACCCGCACGCGCGCTCCGCGAATTGGGACGCCGACACAGGGCCAATGTCGAAGCCCGCGGTGTCGTCCGGGATCTCGGTGACGATCTGTGCAGTGTCGGCTTGGTCGGGCCCGGTGGCCACGATGTGATCCGTCGGGAGCAGTAGGTCGCAATTGTTCACCGCAGCGCGTTCGTAAATGTCGCGTGCGTCATCGAAGCGATCCGTTTCAACGAGGGACTTGCCAATCGGTTGGCCGGCAGCGGCGAGGAACGTGTACGCCATCGCGCCGCCGATCCCGATCACGTCAGCGCGTTCAATCAAGGCTTCGAGCACGCCAAGCTTGTCCGACACTTTTGCTCCACCGAGCAAGCACATGAAGGGTCGCTCGGGTGTGAGGAGACGGTCGAGGTTTACGGTTTCGCTCTGCAGCAAGTCGCCCGCCGCGACGTTTTCGAAGCTCGCCACCATGCCCGCTGTCGAAGCATGGGCGCGGTGCGCGGTACCGAAGGCGTCATTCACGTAGACATCCGCAAGAGCCGCGAGGCCTTGGGCAAATTCGGGATCGTTCTTTGTTTCGCCGTCGTGGAAGCGAAGGTTTTCGAGGAGTGCGATGTCACCGTCGCCGAGATTCGCGACCGCAGTTTCAGCAGGGGCCCCCACGCAGTCTTCTGCGAAATGAACGGGGCGCCCTAGTCGGGAAGCCAGGGCTTCGGAAACCGGCTGAAGTGAAAATGCCGGGTCGCGCTTGCCTTTGGGCCGGCCGAGGTGAGAACTCAAGACGACCCGCGCACCCGCGCTCAGCAGCTTGCGCAGGGTGGGAAGCGAGGCTTCGATGCGCGTGGTGTCGGCGATCGCGCCGTCGCGCATCGGGACATTGAGGTCGGCGCGAACAAAAACGCGCTTGCCCCTTACGCCCACTTCCTGAATCAGGTTGTCCAGGCCCCGTAAGGTCATCGTTCCGTGGTTCTCCCGCTCGTTGGGGGCATTTGCTCGTGCATGTTTAGGCGCCAAAGGGGGGTGGGCTTCGTGCCGGATCGATTTGAGGCCGCGCAATACTATGCGAGCCCCCAGGACCTGCCAAGTGACTGCTCTCATTTCACTTTTTACTCGGCTTTGTGGTGCCGATGTCGCCACTGGCGTCATCCTCGCGCTTGCTGTCGGCACAACGCTCGGCCGTGCCGCTAAGATGCGTAGAATGCCCGGGGGGGGGGTAGGTCCGTTGGAAGTAGAATCATCGCGCACGTCGAGCACACTCCGGCGCGACGTCTGGCGTCGAGTCGGAATGCTCGTTGCCGGAATCGTGATTCTCATTGTGCTGCTGCGCCAAGGAGTCGCTCCGCTCGCCTCCTTGGATGCCGTGACCCGCGCGCATCCGACCGTCGAAGGCACGATCAAGGTCAAAGGGATCTCGGCTGCGACGACTGTGCGCCGTGACGCCAGGGGCGCCCCGCACATTACAGCGGGCAAAGCGTCGGACGCGTGGTTCGGGCTCGGCCTTGCTCACGCCCAAGACCGACTCGGCCAAATGTTGTGGCTACGAAGGCTCGCTCGAGGAACGAGTGCAGAAGTCACCGGGCGTGACGCACTGCCTATCGATCGGATCATGCGAACGATCGGCATTGGCCACCACGCCGACGCCGAAGCAAAAAACTTCACCGCCGAAAATTCGAAAGCGTTGTTCGCCTATGTGGCGGGCATCAACGCCAGATTCGCGCGCTTGGACGCATCCACAATACGAGCGTTACAGGGCGCGTCCTCTTCAGCTCTTGAAGAACCGCCTTGGTCGCCCGCAGATAGCATCGCGGTACTGAAGTTGTTGAGTTGGTCGATGGGGCCGTCTCTGGAGGCGGGGGTCGTGTTTCAAGACCTCGTCGAAGCACTCGGGAGCGTGGGCGCACGACCGTTGATGCCCACGGGTCTGGGGATGAAAGGCATCGGCCTCGCTTTTGAACTCCCCGGGAAAAAACCGCAGCCCAAACTTCGAAAAGGCGTAACGAACCCCGTTGCAAGTGACATGTCTCGAGCGCGGGCCCAACTTGCAGCCACCGTGCTGCGGGTCGGTGCTTGGGTGATTGCCGCCGACGCATCGCAGAGTGGCGCGCCGCTACTCGCTGCGGAGTTTCACTTGAGCCCCACCGCGCCCGGCCTGCTTTACGAAGCGCAGATCTCGGCAAGCAAGGGTGAGGGAAGCCTCGACGTCATCGGCGTCACGGTACCCGGGGTGCCTGTGTTCTGGACCGGTCGCAATGCGGACGTGGCTTGGGCACTGACACCGGGACGCGTCAACACGACTCAGCTCTACGAAGAAACCCTGCGCGAGAACGGAGACGTCCGCGAATTTCAAAGCGGCTCTAGATGGGCACCGCTCAACCTTCGAACCGAAGTGATTCGGGTGCGTCGGCTCGGTGGCGAAGTTGCGAAAGAAGAACTCGTTGTCGAGAGCACGGGGCACGGTCCACTCATCAACGACTTGGTCGGCGGCGAGCGGCTGCCGATCGCACTCGACTGGCTGGGTGCGGGGCGAGGCGATGGCATGCGTTCGCTGATGCGGCTCGTTCATGCCAGCGACGCAAGTCAGCTCGTCGAAATTCTCGCGGACCATCGTGAACCTGTCCTCGCGGTTACCTATGCAGACCGTGCGGGTGCGGTGGGCTGGCAGTTGGCGGGATGGATCCCGAGGCGGCTCCTCGGTGCCGCAAACCTACCGACGCCCGGACGCCAAAAGGGTTTCAACTGGGAAGACCGCTTGCGCTACACGTCGCTTCCATCGCGGCCCACTCTCGAAGAGGGGGATCGCTTCGTCATCGCGGCCGACAACCCGCTCATCGAAGGCCGCAGCGGTCGGTTGATCGAGTGGAACTGGCGCACCGGCAGCCGAAGCAAACGCATTGAACGCGCGCTCTCGCATCTTACGAGTCAAGGTCCCATCAGCTTGCGTGAGTTGGCGGAGGCTCAGACTCGACTTACCTTGCAATTGAGTCCGCGTGTCACCCAGGCGCTCGAATCGTTGATCGCCCAGGGAACGCCGCTCAGTCCCGAAGCGAGTGAGGTTTGGGAGTCGCTGCTCAAATGGGACGGACGCTTTGCTCCCGACCGCCGAGGTGCGGCCTTGTATCACGTGTTTATCCAAGACCTCACGCGCAAGCTTCTCGAATCGAAAATCCCACGCGATCTCGTAAACCGCTACCTCGATCTCGCGTGGGTCGAACCGCGGATGCTGATTGAAGGGGCGTTGGTTGAGGCGGCGACGAAGGGGAGGGCTGGTGGTTGGAGTGACCCCGCACTCTTGGTGCCGCTCTTGGGCGCGAGTCTCCACCAGGCGTGGGTCACACTTTCGTATCAACGCGGTCCGAACCGGGCGCTGTGGAGCTGGGGTGGCTTGCATCGGCTTTCGTTCCGATCATTTGTTGGTTTCGATGCGCACGGGGATGACGTGCTCTGGCGCTTCGGGGGTGAGCGGCCGTATCCCGGACAGGGGGGTGGCGTCGGCATGGCAGACTACGATCCCGCACGACCGTTCGATGTGCGCAGTGCCTCGCTCTACCGGGTCGCGATGGATCTCGCGAAGGAAGACCGCATGTTGACTTCACTCGCACCCGGCCAGTCGGAACATTCGAATCTGCCCCACTACCGCGACGGTCTTCGGCCCTGGTTTAGTGGGGATCCGCGCTTGTTCCCACGAAGCGCTTTTCTTGTTGAGGAAGGCACGACCTTCATCCTCAAGCTCGAACCGGGCGGTTGAGCGAAATGCGGGTAGGCTACGCCAAAGTCCCGTCTTTCTACGCGGCGGTCGAACGTCTTGACGACCCCGGGTTGCGCGCGCGGCCCGTACTCGTCGGGGGGAACCCGGACAAGGGCGGCAAGGTTCAATCCGCGACCCATGAGGCGCTTGAAGCCGGGGTCGAGGTCGGCATGTTGTGCGAGAGGGCGCTTGCGCTCTGTCCTGGCGCCGCGCTGTGCCCGACGAACATGAAACGCTATCGCGAATTGTCTGTGTTGCTTCAGACTTCGCTTCGCCAGGTCACCGAGGGGATTGAAGGCGACGGTCTGGCAGGTGCGTACTTCGACATCGCTGCGGGGAGCGACCACGATGACGACGAAGAGGATGAGCGCACGTTTGCGCGTCGAATGGTGAAAGCGGTCCGCGAAGACCTGGGGCTTGGACTGCGGGTCGGGGTTGCGCCGGTAAAGTTTCTGGCGCGGCTGGCTGCAGAGGAATCCGACGACGATGGCTTCCGCTTCGTCGCGAACGATCAGGTGGCGGCATTTCTTAGCGTGCTTTCGCCCGAGAGGCTTCCGGGTGTTGGCGTCAAGACGCGGGCGACGCTCGCGTCTCTAAAGATTCAGACCGTCGAACAACTCTTGAAGCTTGATCCTCGAGAAGTCGAGAATCATCTTGGAGCCCATGGGCGACGGATCTTGGGTTACGCCCGTGGCGAAGACGAAGCCCGCATTCGCACGGCGGCGCATCGTAAGACGTTGAGTCACGAAGTGACGTTCGAAGAACCGGTGGTCAAACGCAGCGCGATCGAGCCTCGTCTTGCGGAGCTTTGTCAAACTGCTGAGGCGGGGCTTCGCCAACAACAGCTCTGCGCTTCCCGGGTCGCCATCAAGCTTCGCTACGGCGCGGGCAAGCCAGAAACCCGCAGCCGGAAACTCGTACGTCCGATCGTGGACGCTGCGGAGATTTACTCGGCTGCAAAGCGCCTGTTGGACAGAACGGAAGTCGGGCAACGACCGGTGACGCTGCTGGGTGTTGCACTCGCGGGGCTTGCACCGCCCGCCGAAATCGAGGCGACGGCTCAGCTCGATCTGTTCAGCTAGCAGATACCGAAACAGTCCAATTTTTCCGACACCTTGAGAGTTGCGTACTCGATGTACACGGCTGAGGAGGCGCATGCCGCTCCTTGCTGCACGCGCATGTGCAACTTGGCTTCGTAGCGTTAGGAGGTGGGCGCACATTCAAACGCGTTCTCAAGGGTTTCGAGGTGACATCCGATCAAGGGTTAGCGAACAACAAATTCGCTTGGAGAACGTCGGATGTCTGAAGCCCGTGCCGCAGATCGTCGGAAGTACCATCGCCTCGCGACGGATTCCGTTGTTTCGTTCGCCGATATTGATCGCCCCGATCAGCTCGCAGTGGGGAAAGACATCTCTGCGGGCGGAATTCGCTTCGAAGCGGTCGGTTGCGAGATCGAGTTGGGCGACACCCTGCGCGTCACTTTCAACGTGATGAAGCAGACGATCGTCGCCACCGGCATCGTGGTATGGGCCACAGACACAGATCCCATCAGCACCGACGTCGGGATCGAATTCATCGAAATCGATCCCATGGCCTTGCGACTTCTCGAAGAAGCCTTGGGCGACGATCCGCTGGAGATCGAAGCGGCTTCCTGAGTCACGGCTTGTCGAACGCGAGTAACTTCGGGCAAGTTGTCGCTGGCCGCGTCGCTTGACTGTCCCGGAGCCGGGTGCGAGTGTTGCGCCCCATGGCGGACTTTCATCAAACCGGGGTGATCTCAACCCTTCACCGTCTCGGCACGCCAGATCTCCCGCGCCTTGAGCGAGAGCTGGTCGCCTACTCGGAACAACGCCCCGTTGCCTTGGTGCTCCCCACGCTGTTTTCGGAGCTGAAGGGCCCTGCGCTGAAAGAGATCGTTGAGGTGCTCGCGCAGGTGCCGTACCTCGGGCAGGTCGTGGTGAGTCTTTCGGGACCGGCAGAGCGAGACGAATACGAGCAAATGCGCGCGCTCTTCGACCCGGTTCGCTGCATCGACGGTTCGCCTGTCACCGTGATCTGGAATGCCGGCACACGGGTGCAGCAACTTTTCGATCGATTGCGTCTCGAAGGCCTCGACGCCGGCGAGGAGGGCAAGGGCCGGGCGACTTGGATGGCGTGTGGCTACGTGCTCGCAGCCCAGCACGCCCGGGTTGTGGCCATCCACGACTGCGACATCCGAAACTACTCGCCCGAGTTGCTCGCGCGTCTTTGTTATCCGACCGCCAACCCCAACTTGAGTTACGAGTTTGCAAAGGGCTATTACAGCCGGGTCACCGATCGCCTTCACGGGCGCGTGACACGCTTGTTCATGACGCCGCTCTTGCGATCGATGAAGTCCGTGCTTGGCGCACAGCCGTTGCTCGAGTATCTCGAATCGTTCCGGTACCCGCTCGCAGGCGAGTGCTCACTGACAACCGATCTTGTGCGCGCGAACCGCATCCCCGCCGATTGGGGACTCGAAGTCGGCGTGCTCGCCGAGGTGTATCGCAACTGTTCGCTGAAGCGCATCTGCCAGGTTGAGCTCGTCGAGAACTATGATCACAAGCATCAGCCTCTTTCAGAAGGGGATGCGTCTTTGGGTTTGCATCGCATGGTGGTCGACATCGCGAGTTCGTTGATTCGGAATCTCGCAAGCTACGGCGTCGAGTTCGACGCTGGCTTTCTCAATACCATGATCGCCGCATATGTCCGCACCGCCCAGGACGCGATCGCGCGCTATAGCGATGACGCCAAGCTCAACGGCCTGTTGTTTGACCGACACCAAGAAGAACTTGCAGTCGAGACGTTTTCGCAAGCGTTGCGCCGAGCGGGTTTGAACTTTGTGCGCGATCCTATGGGTGCACCGCAGATTCCCAATTGGAGCCGTGTCATCTCTGCGATGCCGGAATTTCTTGAGGAGTTCCGACTTGCAGTCGAGGAAGACTCGCGCCCGCAATAAGGTGGTCGCGTTGCCGTTCGCCGTCGAGAGTAATGCTTTACCGCTATAGCGAAGTCTTCCGCACCTTGATTGGCCTTGCCGACATCAGCCTCGTGGCTGGATGTTGGCTGCTCGCGTACGCGATTCGATTTCATACGGGCATCCCGGTCGAACGCGGAGTCCCAGATCTCACGCTGTATGTCCAAGCGTTGGTGTTGATTCTGCCTGTGTGGCTCGTGCTGTTTCAAAAACACGGGCTCTACGAACCGAAGCGGACCGCTTCGCTCTTGCGCGAAGCGTGGACGATCCTGCGCGTGACGGCCATCGGCGTCGTGACCCTCGTCGCGCTCAACTTCTTTGTCGGCGGCTACTTCTATTCGCGCGGCGTTGTCGGCCTGTTCAGTGTTCTGGCACCGACGTCGGTTATCGCGCTTCACGTCACGGTGCGTAGCGGTCTGCGCGTGATGCGCCGCATGGGGTACAACCTTCGCTTCGTCATTGTCGTGGGTGGCGGTCCACTTGCAGAAGAAGTCATTGGTCGAGTCCACGGCCAACCGGGCACCGGGCTGCGCGTTCGCGGCGTGCTCGCCGAAGGCGTGCTCGCAAAGAACAGCGTGCGCGGTGTGCCGGTCATTGGGAACTACAGCGCGCTGAAGTCGCTCCTTCGCAATGCGGACGAACGTGTCGACCAAGTCATCCTGGCGCTTGGGCGCGACGAATCGGACGTTCTTGAAAAGATCCTCGCCGAACTCGATGACGAAGTTGTGAACGTAAACCTCGTTCCCGACCTCTTGCATGTCATGACGCTGCGAAGTTCGGTTGAAAACCTCGACGGCATGCCGGTGATCAACCTGCGTGAAACGCCGCTCGTGGGTTGGGCCGCCATTGGGAAGCGCGTCTTTGACTGCGTGATCGGTACCGCGGTCGCGGTCGCGCTCGCGCCGCTGATGGCGCTGATCGGGGCGGCGATCTGGCTCACGGATGGGCGACCGCTGTTCTTTTCCCAGGAGCGAATGGGGCTCGACGGTAGAGTGTTTCGGATGTTCAAGTTCCGCTCGATGGTGAATCGTGCGGAAGATGCGAGCGGCCCGGTTTGGACCCAAGAGGACGATCCGCGCCGGACCCGGCTCGGGGCTTTGCTTCGCCGCTTTAGTCTCGATGAAATCCCGCAACTGTGGAACGTGATTCGCGGCGACATGAGTCTCGTGGGCCCGCGCCCGGAACGCCCCGTTTTTATCGAGCAGTTCCGCAGCGAGATCCCGGACTATATGCTGCGCCACAAAGTGAAGGCCGGGATGACAGGGTGGGCGCAGATCCACGGGTGGCGTGGAAGCACTTCCCTGCATCACCGCATCGAGCACGACCTTTACTACATCCAGAACTGGTCGTTGGGTCTCGACATCTGGATCATGATCCGCACCGTCTGGCGCGGGATCTTCAACTCGAACGCCTACTAAAGCGCTCGCGGCTTATAAGCGGTTTCGCAGTTCGAGTATTTTGTCGACTTCACGCTGAAAGTTCTTGCAAAACCTAAGTTTTCCGAACTTCTGGGCCCACTCGCGGATGTATTTTGGATCGAACGCATTTTCGTTTGCTTCGAAGTCGTTCAGAGCCGCGCGCAGTGACGCGGGCGTCGGTTCATCGAAGTAGATGCCGGTCGGGGAAGCGTTCGAACGGAAATCGCAGACGGTGTCACGCGCGCCACCTTGTCCGAACGCGATCACCGGGCGTCCCGCGGCTTGGGCTTCAACTGCGATGATCCCGAAGTCCTCTTCCTGGGGATAGATGAGCGCGCGGCAGTCGGCGTACAGACCGCGGAGTTCATTGTTGCCAACGTGCCCAAGAAAACGAACGTTGCTAGGCGCGGCGCGTTCGAGTTCTCGTCGGGTCGGACCGTCGCCCACGACGAGCAAGGTCCGGCTGGAATTTCGAAACGCCTCGATCGCGAGAGCTTCGGCCTTGTAAGGGACGAAGCCACCCACAAGGAGATACGGTGCATCTGTCGAGGTGTCGGCGGATGTCGATCGGACCTCGTATGCATCAACGTCGACCGGCGGAAAGACAATCGATGCTTCGCGATCGTAGTGTCGACGGATTCGATTTTGAACCGCGGTCGAGGTCGCAACAAATTTCGTGACCGCCGCCGCGCCGCTATGGCGTTGGTCAAAGCGCCGTAAGTAGGACACCAGAGGCGCGGAGATCGACCGCAAGAGCCCATGACCCAAGTAGGCGTCGATCTGATCCCAGATGTATCGCATCGGGGTCAGGCAGTAACAAAGGTGAAGGGTGTTGGGGCCGGTGCGGACGCTCTTCGCGACCGCGTGGCTGCATGAAATCACGAGGTCATATCCCGAAAGATCGAAGCGCCGGATCGCCCAAGGAAAAAGCGGGAGCAAAACTCGGTAGTAGCGCCTGACGCCGGGTAGTTTTGACAGCGGAGAGGTCTCGATGTGCCTCGCCTCGATGCGCTCGCTCGTAGAGCCCGGCACATGCACGAGGGTGTAGAGATCCGCGTCTGGATAGAGACCCGCGATCTCGTCCAGCACGCGTTCGCCGCCACGCATACCGGTGAGCCAGTCGTGAACCAATGCGATTCGCACACGCGCAAGAGTAGCGGTTACCCGCGCGCGGGATGTGTCGATCGAGGACCTGATTCAACTCAAGGAAGCGTTGCGCGCAGGGCTTCGTCGATATCAGATACGAGATGAAAGTTCAGCTTGGCGGTCACGTCTTCAGGAACGTCGATCAAGTCCTTCTCATTGCGTTTCGGCATGACAATGGTGTCGATGCCCGCCCGTGCCGCTGCGAGAATCTTCCCCTTGATGCCACCGACTGGAAGCACTTTGCCGCGCAACGAGATTTCGCCCGTCATCGCGATCGTTCCCTTGGACGCGCGTTCGGACAAGGCCGAGACGATTGCCGTCACCATCCCGATCCCCGCCGAAGGTCCGTCCTTAGGAACGGCACCGGCCGGGATGTGGAGATGGATCTCGCATGGCTCAAGCGCGTTCGGCGCCAGGTCGAGGTCCGCAGCGTGGGCGCGAACCCAAGAGAGCGCCGCTTCTGCGGATTCGCGCATGACGTCACCAATCTGCCCAGTGAGGCGCAGGCGAATGCCTTTACCGCCCGCGATGCGTCGGGCTTCGATGAACAAGATTTCGCCGCCGTGGGAGGTGACCGCGAGTCCGACTGCGGTGCCAGGGATGGGCGAGTCCTCTGCCTTTTCGTGCATGTGCGGCGGCGCGCCGAGTGACGTGGTGACGAATTCGCCGTCGATGGTGATCGGGGCGGTGGCCTCCGGGTTTTCTGCGATCCGGTGTGCTGCCTTCCGCATTAACGTTGCGATGCTGCGCTCCAAGTTTCGCACGCCCGCCTCGTTGGTGTATTCGAGGACGACCTTCTCAAGCGCATCGTTTTTGACCACGACGCGTTCGGGGGTAAGCCCGTGGGCTTCGAGTTGTTTGCCGACCAGGTACTTCTCACAGATCGCGAGCTTTTCACGTTCGGTGTACCCGGTGAGCTCGATCACTTCCATGCGATCGAGGAGTGCCGGCGGGATCGTGGACAACGCGTTCGCGGTGGCGATGAAAAGCACCTTCGACAAGTCGAACGCGACTTCCATGTAGTGATCGCTGAAGGAGTTGTTCTGTTCGGGGTCGAGGACTTCGAGCAGCGCCGACGCTGGATCCCCGCGAAAATCACTGCCTAGCTTGTCGATCTCATCAAGAACGAAAACAGGGTTGCGGGTTCCTGCGCGTTTCAAGCTCTGGATCACCCGGCCCGGCATAGCGCCCACGTAGGTGCGTCGGTGTCCGCGGATTTCTGCCTCGTCGCGTACGCCGCCGAGCGAGGCACGGGCAAACTTGCGCTCCATCGCGCGTGCAATCGATCGACCGAGTGACGTCTTGCCCACACCGGGGGGGCCCACGAAACAAAGAATCGGAGCCTTCGCGTTCGGTGCGAGTTTGCGAACGGCGAGGAATTCAAGGATGCGTTCCTTCACCTTGTCGAGGCCGTGGTGATCGGCATCGAGTACGGCTCGCGCGTCGGCGAGTTCAAGCTTGTCGGTGGTTTCCTGGTCCCACGGCACGTCGAGGATCCATTCAAGGTACGTGCGGACCAAATGTCGATCGGGCGCGTTTTGGGGCAGGGCGCTCAGCCGTTTGAGTTCGCGCTCGGCTTGTTCTTCTACTTCATCGGGAAGCTCGACCAAGTCGAACCGCTCGCGCAGCTCGTCGACTTCGCGTAAACCCGCGTCACCTTCGCCGATCTCTGCTTGAATCTCGCGCATGCGGCTGCGCAGAATTTTCTCGCGTCGCTTTGGGTCAAGGTCCGAGTCGTCGGCTTCGCCGCGTAATGACTGTTGGGTTTCGGCGATCGTGACTTCACGTTCGAGGTGCGCTTCGAGCAGCCGTAGCCGTTCGGCAGGGTCGGGTTCTTCGAGAAGTTCCATCCGCTGCTCGGGGGTGAGTGGCAAGTTCGAGGCCACTAGGTCGGCGAGCATGCCCGCCGCGGGGATGCCGGCGATGAATAATTTCCATTCGTCCGGAAGATCTTCGCGCAGCTCGATCACCCGTTGCGCGAGCATCACGACGCGACGCCACGCGCCTTCTGCAGCGGTCCCGTCGATGTGAAGGTCTTCGAGCGGCGTGATGGCAACGAGGGCCTGCGGTTCGGTGGAAACCTCACGGCCGAGTTTGGCTCGCGAGATGCCTGCGACCAGCGCCTGCTTGCCTTCGCCCCGGGCGTCGATGATCCGCAGTACGCGGACGATCGTGCCGACGCGATAGACGTCGTCGATGGTGGGGTCCTGAAGTTCGGCGTCGTGCTGGGTGACGAGGAGCATGTATCCGTCGTGTCCAGCTTGGGCGAGGGCCGCGAGGGACTTGCGGCGCCCAATCGCCAAGGGAACGGTTACGCCGGGATAGACCACGACGTCGCGCACGGGCAGCATCGGAAGTACCGACGGCACGTTGAATTCTTCATCGCCGGGGCCGGAGATCAGATAGTGGGTCGGCTCGCTCTGCTGCTCGAATGGCGGGTCTTCTCCGGGCTCTTGCTCGGAACCGTTATCATTGCTCACAATTGCTCCCTCCGGCCGGCAACCGTAGACACGCGAAGCCTTGGGTCAAGGGTCGGCCAACGGCTTAATGGCGGTTAAGCGCGGATCCTGCTTGATTCTGACATGATCTGGTCACGGGCAGTCGGTGCCCGAGGTGGCCTAGAACCAATCGAGCTGGCTGGCGACGAGAGCTGGGAGCTTGCCCTTTGAAGCGCTTCATTGGCTCAGCTGCCTGCGCGCCCAACGGCGCGCAAAAACCTGAATGGTGCCCGGGACTGGAGTCGAACCAGCACGTCCTTGCGAACACTAGAACCTGAATCTAGCGCGTCTACCAATTCCGCCACCCGGGCGAGGGCGACCGAGGCTAGGATTCCCGCGCTGCGCCGTCAATGAACTGAGGGTCGCGAATTTAAATTGGCGTCTTTCATTGGCGCCGGGAGTGAAATGTCGACCCGACCGATCGAACCCGGTGAGATCCTGGCGTTGTTGCGGCGATCCCCGAGTTCCGTAATTAGCCCGAGTACGATTCTTTCTCGGGTGACCGCGCGTGGAAAGAATCAAAAGGGTTCGCGCAGGATCGTGCTCGGACATTTGCGCAAGCTGGTGGAGTCGGGGGCGATCGAGGAATTGATCGGTGGCTACCGAATCGCCCGGCGCGATGGTCTTCGCCAGGGTGTCGTTGAAGGGGTCGACGTGGTGAAGGGCGACGCGGTGGCTTCGCGCGAAGGGACCGTCGTCGATGATCGCGATGAAGTTTGGAAGGTGCGTTCGGTCGCACCCTTGGTTGCGGGACAGCGCGTTCTGTTTTCTCCACTCGAAACCGGGGATGAGAATCGCGCTTCCGTTGTCGACTGCGTCTCCGAAGCACCGACCGAATGGGTTGGCGCACTTCAGTCGGCCCGAGGCCGGCCGGTCATCGTGCCGTTCAATGATCGTGCGCGATGGCGGGTGTCCGTCGCGCGGAACGATCTGGGCGGTGCGGAAGATGGTGACCTCGTCGTGGCTGTTCCCGTGGCGGCTGGCCAGGGCTCTCGGGGCGCGCGCGACCGAGCTCGCGATGAAAACGTTGGACGCATCACCGAAAGGCTGGGCAAACCCGGCGACCCCGAGGCGGACTTCCGCGCGATTTCGTGGAACCACAAATTGCGCGTTCGTTTCGACCGCAGCGTCGAGGCCGAGGTGGCCGAGATCCCCGACGCCCTAGATCCCAAGGAGCTTCGCCGTCGCATCGATTTGCGTGCCCGGCCATTTTTGACCATCGACCCCGCCACAGCCCGGGATCACGACGATGCGGTTTGCGTTGAACAAGCGAACGGTGGGCTCAGGCTCTATGTGGCAATCGCGGACGTCTCGTTCTATGTGCGCGAAGGGACAGAGCTCGATCGCGAAGCCGAAAGGCGGGGGAACAGCGTGTATTTTACCGACCGCGTCGTCCCGATGTTGCCCGAACGTATTTCCGCCAATTTGTGCTCACTGCGCGAAGGTGTTGATCGCTTTGTCGTGGTCGCAGAAATGTTGATCGGGAACGACGGTCGGGTGAAGCGCTCGAGTGTTTATCCCGCGGTGATCCAATCGCACGCCGGGCTGTCGTACGAGCAGGCGGGCGCGATCATGACCGAGGAAGAGAACGCGACCGAAGGCATCGCCCCTGAAGTTGTCGCTCAAGTTCGCCTGCTTGCGACGACCGAGCGATGTCTCGCGAAGCGCCGCTTCGAAGACGGCTCGATCGACTTTGCGATTTCCGAAAGCCAGGTCGAGATGGGTGAAAACGGTAGGCCGTCGGGCATCGTGACGCGCGACCGGACCCAAGCGCATCGCGCGGTTGAAGAGGCGATGCTGATCGCCAATCAGACGATTGCGAAGTCTCTGTTGAAACACGGAATGGGAGGGATCTATCGCGTTCATGAAACGCCCGAGGACGGCAAGCTGGAGGTACTCGAGGAAGTGCTCTCGAGTTTTGGTCTACTCGACCCATCGCGCTCCGGTGCATTGGGCTCTGCAGAGATTTACCGCGCCCTCAAGCGTGCGGAAGGTAGGCCTGAGGCGCCGCTGGTGAATATGATCGGTCTGCGTTCGATGAAGCAGGCGCGGTACAGCGAAGAGAACCGGGGCCACTTTGCCCTCGGCTTTGGCTCCTACCTTCACTTCACGTCACCCATTCGCCGTTACGCCGACTTGGTGGTCCACCGTGCACTGTCACACTGGCTAGAGCTGGGAGAGCAGGTCGCGGTAGGAGCGCTGAGCACGTCGCATCGTCTCGCCGCTGTCGCGAAACACATTTCGTATCGCGAGCGCGTTGCCGTCGACGCCGAGCGCGCCATGTCCGATCTAAAGAAGTGTGTCTTCATGCAGCCGTATGTCGGAGAAACGTTCAAAGGCAAGGTGACGGGGGTCGCGCCGCATGGCTTGTACGTCACGATCGACGCCCACGATGTAAACGGCTTGGTGCCGAGCGCGAGCCTTGGACACGACCTGCAAATGGACGAGCGTGGGCATGCGCTTTTCGCCCGACGCAGCGGCGCGCGGTATCAGTTGGGGGACGAAATGGAAGTTCGCCTCGACGAGGTCAACTTGGTTCGTGGATGGCTTCGCTTTGAGCCGCTTGGGGTCGACGCAGGCGAACGTCGAGGACGCCGCGGAGATACGGGGCGCCCATCGCGTGAGCGCGAACCGGGTAAGCCTGGCAAGGAAGGAAAGCGCGGTGGCGCTAGTCGAGGCCGTCCGACAAAGCAGAAAGCTCGTCGGTCAGGCGCTCCCAATCGGCGTAAAGGCCGCTGATCAGTTCCTGGACGGCAGTCCGCTCTGAAGCCAGTTCTTGCAGCTTCGCCGCATCACTTGAAATGCCGGGATCCGATTGTTTCCACCCCAGAGATTCGAGGGTTTTTTCGTGTTCCTGGATCTTCTCTTCGATGCGTCCGATTTGGCGCTGAGCTTTGTCGTGGGCTTTCTTCCGCTCGCGTTGCTCGGCACGATCTTGCTTGCTGAGCTTCGGCCGCGGTGCGGCTTTAGCCTGAGTCTTGGCTTGCGCTGGTGCGGCGGAAGCCTTTGGCTTCTCGGGCTTGGTCGCTTCCACGCGGCGTTTTTCGAGTGCCGTCTTTTTTTGCAGGAAGTCGTCGTAGTTCCCTAGGTATTCGTCGAGCACGCCGTGGTTCACTTCGACGACGCGGGTCGCGAGCGCATTGATGAACGCACGATCGT
The DNA here is from genome assembly GCA_012960035.1 of Myxococcales bacterium. Lineage (GTDB taxonomy): Bacteria > Myxococcota_A > UBA9160 > UBA9160 > UBA4427 > DUBZ01. The sequence continues at coordinate 18,108 of DUBZ01000056.1, forward strand.
GAGAAACGAACACCATCGTGCCTTTGAAATTGCCGAGCGCGTCTTCGAGAACTTCACGGGATTCGATATCGAGATGGTTTGTCGGTTCATCAAGCACGAGAAGACTCGATGGCCGAAGAAGCATCTTCGCCAATGCGACTCGGGCCTTTTCGCCGCCCGACAGGACGGAGATCTTTTTGTCGACGTCATCGCCGCTGAACAAGAAATTACCCAGGTGCCCACGTAAGCGCGGCACGTCATCGTGCTTGGCCTCGCATTCCAACTCTTCGAGTACGGTCATGTTGGGATGCAGCGCTTCGAGTTGATGCTGGGCGAAGAACGCAACCTGTACATTGTGTCCTTCGCGGCGCTCGCCCGCATCGAAGTCGAGGGCCCCCGCGACAATGCGAAGCAAAGTCGACTTGCCCGCGCCGTTCGGCCCCGCCAAGGCAACACGATCCCCGCGCCGAATCTGGAACTCGATTCCCTCGTAAACGATTTTGTCCCCGTAGCGCTTGTGGATGTCGATCAAGTCCATCGGCACTTCGCCGGCGCGCGGCGGGTCGGGGATCTTCATCCGCATGCTGCGCTTCGCGTCGGGCCCCATTTCGATTCGCTCGATTTTCGATAGCGCCTTGATGCGACTCTGGGCCTGCTTGGCCTTGCTCGCTTTGGCGCGAAAGCGGTCGACGAAGCGCTCCATTTGGGCGATTTCGCGGTCCTGATTCATTTTGCGCGCGAGCAAGTGCGCGCGCAATTCTTCGCGCAGTTCGAGGTAACGGTTGTAGTTGCCTTCGTAGACGGTGAAGCGTCCGGTGCCGTCGACTTCAGCGACTCGGGTTGCATGCCGGGTCAAGAACGTACGGTCATGGGACACGATCATCACCGCGCCATCAAAACTCGCGATGGTTTCTTCGAACCAGGCGATTGCGGGTAAGTCGAGATGGTTGGTGGGTTCGTCGAGGAGCAAGACATCGGGGTCGGCAAGGAAGAGTTTGGCCAGCTCGACGCGCATCAACCAGCCACCGCTGAAACTACTTAGCGGGCGGTGGCGCGCTTCTTCTTCGAAGCCCAAGCCTGCAAGCACCGAGGCCACCCGGGCGTCGCGTTCGTATCCACCGCCGTGGGCAAAGTGCGAACTCACCTGGTCGTAGCGTTCGGCCAACGCGCTCGGCACTTCTTCGTGTGCGTCTCCGAGGCTCGACATTTGGTGTTCGAGATCGCGCATTTCGGCTTCGAGGTCGTCGAGGCGCGCGAGGGCCTTGGCGGCTTCTTCTTGCACCGTGTGCTCTTGGTTCGGGTCGATCTCCTGGCGCAGCATGCCAATGCGGACGCCGCGAGACCGCTGAATATCACCGCCATCCATCGGCTCGTCGCCGGCGACCATCTTTAGGAGCGTTGACTTGCCAGCACCGTTGGGGCCCACCAAGCCAATGCGGTCCCCGGCGTTTAAGCCGAGGTTCGCGCCCTCGAACAAGGTGCGGCCGCCGATGTGTTTGGTGAGGTCTTGGAGTCGTATCAGCACAGTGGATCGTCTTTCGGAATGCTTGCGCGAAGGCTTGAACGTCGCTTTGAGAAGGGCTTTCTCACGGATGGCGCTTAGGCGCCAAGTTCAGCGACCCGGGGCATCGCAGTTTTGATCGCGTGCCCGCGGCGGCCGCAACCCTAGCAGCCCCGCCAGCAAAAGCGTGCCGCAGCGCCAAACGTGCCGCCTCATGCAACGCCCCACGCAACGCATTGATGCGCAACTGGCGCGGCGAACGCGCCTCCTGCATGCTTCGCCACCGCATGCGCGCTCTTTCAGCCCAAGTTCGATACGCCATCTGCGGGATCTTTGATCTCGCGTACAACGCCGACATGAAACCCGTCCAGCTACGGGTGATCGGCGAACGGCAGAATATTCCGCCGCGTTACCTTGAGCAGATCTTTCAGCGCCTGCGAAAAGCAGGGCTTGTGGAAGGCAAGCGAGGGCCGGGCGGGGGCTACACCTTGCTGCGGGGGACCGCCGAGATCACACTCCGCGACGTCGTCGAAGCAGTGGAAGGGCCGATCCTGGGCGGGGAGACCCGCAGCCCGAAACGTGCTGCGGCGGCGGGCAAGTCCGGCGCAGAAGTTGTGGCCGAGGGCCAGAGCGGTACTCCTTCCTTTCTCTGGGAAGATCTTGCAGCGCGTTTTGCGCTGCTGCTCGCCGAGACGACGATCGAGGATCTGTGCCAGGAGTCCGTCAAGCGCGGCGTTCCAAGAGCGACCGCGCAGTACCTGACGTACCAGATTTAGTCTCGGCAGGATTCGCACGTTTTTCTGCGTTGCGATAGACGCAATGTCGCTCGCGTCCGCTACGGTCCTTCGCGTTTTTCGGACCGCGCTACCGGGCTATTCCGTGCGCGGTGTTGCAGGGACGACGCGTAAAAGCGGAAGCCATTCGATTTCTTGGCAGCACGTGGGTTGGGAGTGAGAATTGAGCGAGCAATTTAAAAAGGGTGAGCAACTGGACCTCTCGTTAGGCGCCGACAGCACCCCCCATGACAACATCAACGACGAGAACTTCGAGATCGTTGAAGAAGAACGCGCGCTTCTGGAACAGGTGCGCGAAGCACTCGACGAGATGCCTGAATCGAAGGCGGCGTCGCAAGCTCCGCTCGTGCGCGAACTCGAACGCCTGCGCGAGACGATGATCTCGGGCGACGAAGCCAAAGACCAGTCTGCCCTGCTCGAGCAGTACCATCACCAGAGCGCGGTCCTCGACCAACTCCAGCAGGCGGGCGAACCCGAAAAGGTCGATCCCGACTCGCCGTACTTCGGACACATTCGCCTCGAAGAGGAAGATCGCACGCGAGACATTTGCCTGGGCAAGACCACTTGTCTCGCCAAAGGTGTGCGGATCGTCGACTGGCGTGACGCGCCGATCTCCCGAATTTTTTACCGCTACGTCGAAGGCGAAGACTTCGACGAAGTGATTGCCGGGCGCGAGCGGTCGGGCGAAGTCGCCGTGCGTCGCATGATTCGCATTCGCGCAGGAGAACTCGAACGTGTTCAATCGCCCGAAGGTGACTTCGTGCGTGATAAGAACGCACCGGGCGGATGGGTCAAACGAAGCAATGAAGCCCCGCGACTCGCCGGTGGTGATGGGGTGTCGCTGCGCAGTCACGAAGAAGGGGCGGCGCTCGACCGCCGTCTCGGTACCGACACTTCGGGGCGCATGCAGCGCGCCGACAAGCATCTGCCCGAAATCACCGGGCTCATTGACCCCAAGCAGTTCGACTTGATCACGCGCCCGTCGGCGGGCTTTCTTGTCATTCGCGGAAGTGCTGGATCGGGAAAGACCACGGTCGCACTTCACCGGGTTGCTTACCTTGCATTTGACGACCCGAAGATCGATTCACCCGACACCTTGGTCGTGATGTTCTCGAAGGCCCTGCGCAATTACGTGGAGCACGTTTTGCCGTCGCTCGGCCTGCGCAAGGTTCGCATCGTCACGTACCCCGAATGGGTGCACGACGAACGCAAGCGTCACTTTCCGCGACTGCCTGCGAAGCATCGAGACGACGCTCCGGCAGTCGTCCAGCGGATCAAGCTCCATCCATTTTTTGCCGCGGCCCTTGAAGTCCAGGTGGAGCGAATTCCAGGCAACAACCGTTGGGAACAGGCTCTCGACGATTGGGCGAGTGTGCTGACCCTCGTGCCGTTACTGCGCGAAACGTTGGAACGGGTCGCACCCGGTGCCTTTAGCGAGAAGGATCTGGAAAAGTTCGCCCATTGGAATCGGCAACGTATAGACGAGATGTATTCGCACTTGGCAGGCGAAGAGGACACCGGCGCCCAGCTCGACCCCGAAGACGACGCGCTCTTGCTTCGCGCCTGGCAACTGCGCGTGGGCCCCATGCTTACAAAGACGAAGCGCCCGCTGCGCTTTCGTCATGTGATCCTCGACGAAGTCCAGGACTTCTCCCCCCTCGAGGTTCAGGTATTGCTCGGCTGCCTTGGCCCAACACCCAACATCACGCTCGCCGGTGACACCCAGCAGCACGTGATGCAGAACAGTGGGTTCACGTCGTGGTCGGAGTTCTTTCGTTATCTGGGCGTCGAGGGCGCCGAAGTCGAGACGCTCAAGATCAGTTATCGCTCATCGCGTCAGATCGTTGAGTTCGCCTATTCGCTGCTGGGCACCTTGCAAGAGGATGACGACGCTCCAGAAGCAACCCGCGAAGGCCCGCCGGTAGAACTCTTTCAGTTCGGCCACAGCGGCGAGTGCGTTGCGTTTCTCGCCGACGCATTGCGAGAGCTGCGCCGGAGTGAACCGCTCGCCAACGTCGCGATCCTCACGCCCTCCGAAGACTCAAGCCAAGCATACTTCGACGGACTCGCGAGTTGTGAAATCCAAGGCCTGCGGTTGGTGCAGGATCAGAACTTCTCGTTCACCGCAGGGGTCGAGGTGACCGAAATCGAGCAGGTAAAGGGGCTCGAGTTTGACTATGTGATCCTTGTCGATGTGGATGCGGCGAGTTATCGCGACGTCCCTTCGGCCCGCCGGCTTCTGCACGTCGGCGCGACCCGCGCCATCCATCAGCTCTGGCTCGCTGCCGTTGGAGTGCCTTCGTCGATCGTTTCGTCTTTGGAATAACGGGGCGGGGCAGCATTAAAACCGGGGCCGGAGTCTAGTTCGCGGTCTCTCGAATTTGAGTCCGCCAACCCTCCAGAAGCGCGTGCAGCGTGTCGCGAAGTGGGATCGTCGGCTCCCACCCGGTCGCTTCCCGCAAGCGTGTCGCGTCGCCGACAAGCTGATCCGTGGGCCGGAAGTAATCGGAATTGACTCCGACCTCCGGGTCGACCCCCGCAAGGTCGATCAAGGTTGCGAGCAAGTCCGCGACCTTGACCGGGACCCCGCTTGCAACGTTGAAGACATCGGGGCTAACGCTCGGATCAAGCAGGCGGATATACGCCGAGAGCACGTCTTCGACGTCGAGGAAGTCGCGGACAGATTCCAAATTGCCGACCGTCATTTTTTCTTCGCGAATGCCTTCCTTCATTTCCGCGATCTGCTTGGCGAAGCTCGACGCGACGAACGCGTCCGATTGCCCTGCACCCGTGTGATTGAACGAGCGCACCCGCATCACGTCGAGGCCTCGTTCAGCGGCGAGACTCCCCAGCAGTTCAGCGGCAGCTTTGGTTCGCGCGTAGGGTGAACCGGGGCGAAGGCCGGTTTCTTCCGCGTATGCGGGAGCATTGGCTTCGGTGGTTCTATATTCGTCTGCCGAACCGACAAGCAGGACCCGCGCCGTGGGCGCTTGGCCCTCAACCGCAAGCAATAAATTTTGGGTTCCGAGGAAGTTCACTCGAAAGCAGCTGGCCGGATCTCGCCACGAGGCCGCCACCGAACTCTGCGCTGCGAGGTGAATCACCGCGTCCGGCTGCGCCGCGTCAATCGAAGCCTCAACGGACTTGAGGTCGCGGACGTCGAGTTCATCGCCGGCGGCAATGGTCTGATGGCCCGCTGACCCGAGTCGGGGAACCAACCGACTTCCTACGAACCCGGAAGCGCCGGTGAGAAAGACACGCATGACGGCTCAGGCTGCCAGAGCCGGAACGCTGCCGCAACACGCGGTCCGTCTTCCTCCCAACTCCTTGACCGGTCCGCTGCACCACGGTAGTCATGCGACATGATTATTGGTGTTGCGGGACTCAATGGTGCGGGCAAAGGCGAAGTGATCAAACTGCTTGAGGCCAAGGGCTTCGTGGCGATGTCGCTTTCGGATGTGATCCGCGATGTGCTTCGCGCACAGGGTCTCGATGAAAGTCGTGAGCGCATGATCGAAGCCGGGCGTGTGCTACGCGCGGAGGGCGGTCCCTCGGTGTTGGGCGAACGCATGCTCGCAAAGATGGATCCGGCCGGTGACTATGCCGTCGATTCGGTTCGTCACCCGGCAGAAGTCGAGCCACTGCGCGGAGACGGGCGTCCCTTTCTATTGCTCTGGGTCGATGCGAATGAGTCCGTTCGCTTCGACCGCATGCGAGCCCGCGGGCGGGTCGGCGACCCCGAAACCCTGGAAGAGTTGCGAATCCTGGAGGCCCGGGAACTAGGCAGCGCGAATCCAGCCGCCCAGCAACTGAACGCGGTGCAAGAGATCAGCGATCGCGTGCTGAAAAACGATGCGGGGATCGATGTATTGAGCGCGGCCCTCGACGAAGCCCTGACGAGCGTGATCGCTTCCTAGGTTCTCCAGCTGGGTTGCTCGCTTCAACGTGTGATCAACGACTGCAGCATCGATCGCGACACCTCCAAGATGTGGAGTTTTGACAACCTTTGCTTGACGTTTCAGTGCGGTATTGAAACATTTGCCCTCGACCTCAAACACGACACATGGATGAGGAGACTGGACTCAAGCCGGTGATCACGTACCGCATCGTGAGCGATCACGCGGGGTCCATCGAGGTCAGCAGTCGCCCAGGCGAAGGGCCATGTTTTTTCTTTCGCCTGCCCACCAAGCCCCCGCAACTTGCGAGTTCGCCCGGGTCCGCTTGACGCCCAACATGCAATAACAGACAATCGTCGCGCTCCGAATCTCGGAGTCATTGCCCGCCGCATTGAACAATTGCAGCGCGGGTGCCATCGAAGCTGCGTGTTGGAGAACTCTATTTTGCATATCGCGAAAATTTCGCTCGTAAGTGCGCTGCTCTGCGCCTTGCTCATGCCCGCGACCGCAAGCGCCAAAGGCGCTGTCAAGATTGCGATCCTCCCCATCGTGGTCCACAGCGCGGACGACCCGACATTTCTTCGACAGGGACTCGCCGACATGATCGCTTCACGCGTCGATCAGTTGGGCGTCTTTGATGTGACCCGGGTCGACGACCTCGAGACCGCGACCACGAGCCTCGAAAAAGCGGTGGAAACGGGGCGGTCCGGTGATGTCGACTTCGTTCTGTTCGGTTCATTTACAAGGTTCGGGACGGGAGCGAGCCTGGACATGCAATGCGTTTCAACGCACAAGGACTTCGAAGGCGATCCGCTACGCGAAATTTTCGTCCACTCGGGAAGCATCGGTGAAGTGATTCCCGATCTCGACGATCTGGTGGGCAAGGTTGGGCGATTCGCCATCCACGGCTTCGGGTCCAAAACCGATGTGGCTTCGGGCGCGCCCGCCGCGGGCACGAGCGAGCAACAGTCCGACTCCGATCTGGCCGCTCGAGTTGAAGCGCTTGAAAAAGCGCTCGCGGAACTTCGATCGACAGCTTCCGCAGCGT
>DUBZ01000057.1:0-2707 GCA_012960035.1 Myxococcales bacterium
AGCGGTTGATCGTTCGTCGTCCCGCACGACCAATTTTCGCGTGAATCTCGGGAACCCTTCCAGCCCCTACTCATCGAATCGCCAAGAGCCGTCCAAACCGGCTCGAACAGGCGCCATTCATTCTAGCTAGCCGACTCTGTTCAAACGAAGCTCAACCAGTTTGAAGTGAGCCCCGGTCTAGGCTGCACACCGCCTTATACGTCGATAAATTCGCGGTGCCACATTTCGGCCATCAAGAAGCCAAAGATCGGCGCCGTCCAAACCCCTTCGCGACTCATGTGCTGCGAAATCATTTCGTCGAGACGCGACGCGTCGAAGATCCCGCGCGAGCGCGTGTGGGGATCGCTGGCCAGATCCTGGACCAGCTCACTCCATTCGGTTCGGATCCACTCTCCGATAGGAACGACAAACCCGTGCTGAGAGCGGCCGACGGTGGTTTGGGGCAGGGTCGACTTCATCGCTTGGCGCATCACGGCCTTGGTCTCGCCCTCTGCGAGCTTGAGCCGGGAGGGAATGGTCATGCAAAACTCGACCAGCTTGTGGTCGAGAAATGGCACGCGACTCTCCAGCGAGTGAGCCATGGTCATCTTGTCCGCTCGGATCAAGAGTTCGTTGGACAGCCAACCTCGCATGTCGTAGATGAAGTAGTTCTGACGGGGTTCTTTGACGTTTTGATATCCGCCCAGGAGGGCTTCCTCGACTACGGTGTCGTCTACGGGGAAATTGGCCAGGATGTCCGGGCTGAAGAGCGAGTGGCTCCCGACCCCCTGGAAAGCCGTCGAAGTGAATGCCGCGTATTCGCCATTGCGAGCATGAGTGATTCGATTGAGGCGCTTGATCCGGGCGGTTTTTGGGCCCAAGGGCAGCAGCTTCGAAAGCATATTCGCCAGTCCGTCCACTCCGGGAACCGCACGCCGCCAACGTCGCCAGCGCAATAGGTTGTCGATTGCGCCGTATCGCTCATACCCTCCATTGACTTCGTCTCCCCCCTCTCCGGCGAGCACGACCTTGACGTCCTTACTCGCCCACTCGGCCACCGCATAGAGGGGAATCACCGAGGTGTTGATCAAGGGTTCGTCGAGGTGCCAAATGATCTTTCCGAGCACTTCAGGGGTGGGAGGCGTTGAGACCAGTTCGTGATGGTCCGTGTTGAAATGACCGGCGACTTCTTTGGCTTCGCTGGACTCGTCGTAGCCTTTTGCACCGAAGCCTGCGGTGTAAGTTCGCAGAGGTTCGTCGGTGAACTTGGACGCCAAGGCGACGAGAGAACCCGAATCGAGGCCACCGCTAAGGAAGGCTCCGACGGGGACGTCGCTGATCAAGTGTTGCTCGACAGTTTTCAGCAGCCTTTCCCGTAGCTCCTCGGCCCAGTCGGTCGCGCTGCGGGTGCTTCCCTCGTCGGGATTGGTGTCGGGGATCCGCCAATATTCGCAGATTTCAACCTGGCCCTGCTGGGCCAGTAGGAAATGTCCCGCCGGCAGTTTCGAAATACCGTCGAACGCCGTGCGCGGGGGAAGCGTGAAGCGATAAGCGAAATGCTCCAAGAGACCCTGGACATCCACCCTGGCGGTTGCCTGGGGGTCTGCCAGGATCGCCTTGATCTCGGATGCCAAGGCGAGTGAGGTGCTGTCGTGCCGGTAGTAGAGCGGCTTGATGCCGAGGCGGTCCCGGGCTGCAAATAGTCGCTCGCGTTTTCGATCCCAGATCACAAAGGCAAACATGCCTTGCAGGCGCTCGAGACAGCCTTCACAACCCCACTCTTCATAGCCGTGGAGGATGACCTCGGAATCGGATTGGGAAGTAAAACGATGCCCCCGGGAGAGCAATTCGCTGCGAAGCTCTGCAAAGTTGTAAATCTCGCCGTTGAAGGTCAACAACACCGAGCCGTCTTCGTTGGCCATCGGCTGTCGTCCGTCGGGAGAGAGATCGATGATCGACAGGCGGCGATGGGCCAGGCCGATTCTTCCATCGAGCCAATATCCTGAGTCGTCGGGGCCGCGATGCAGCATCGTATCGGTCATGGACCGCAGAACCGCTTCGTCTAGCTGTGCTTCGCGATCAAACAGGTAGTGGGCGAATATGCCGCACATGCTTCGAGAGGATCCCCCGTTGGATGCATAAATCGATCACTCAAACCGATCACACGAATCGGGTAAGCACGGTTCATCGAGCCAGTCGATGGGTTGCGGTCTTTCGACTCCGAGGTTTTTAGCATAGCGAACTCGCGCGATGCCAGCGGGCTGGGTCGATCAGCGTGCGGCCGGACGGACGAGTACGCTGCACCGACTGTTCGGGCGAGCTTTCGCATGGGGGAGATTGCACGAAAGACTCGTGCACGGATCAACAGCGGGGGTTCCGGGCGGGCCTGTTAGCTCCGACGTCGCGGGGCAAGCTTCAGGCCAACTAGACCTAGGCCTAACAGAAGCCCGGTAGACGGTTCGGGAGTTTCAGCGATGGAAACGCCGTCGATGGAAATATACGACGCGGTGGTGAATGCCAAGCTGAACCTAAGCTGTTAAGTGGTGTTATTTGCGATGAAGTCAAACGAAGCCTTCGACCAATCTGGCGAGAGGGGAAGCAGCGAACCGAAGCCCGCCCGGAAATACCCACCGAGGAAGACCGCGACTGTGTTGTCTCCGGTGTATCCGGGACCGGTGACCGCTCCGAAATTTCCTTCATGCCAGCTGAGTGTGTAGCTCTTACCAAT
>DUBZ01000057.1:2801-3095 GCA_012960035.1 Myxococcales bacterium
CCCCCGCTTGGATTGAGCACCGCGGATAGACCCCATCTGGACTAAAAGGGCGGCTGTTTGCACTATCCTCCGGTCTCGCCAGGACCTTTGCCGGCATGCGCACCCTGCGCCTCGCAGACGGTCCAGACGAAGTTCACCGCCGAACGATCGCGAGGATCGAGTTCAAGAACCAGCGCGCTTTGATGGACACTTGAGATCCGGTCGAGTCGCTTTGAAACGGAGCGACTCGACCGGAAATTCCATGAGACTTGGCTGTCGTGATCAGCGACAACGACTCTTGCGGCCCCGGCAATC
>DUBZ01000057.1:3357-4202 GCA_012960035.1 Myxococcales bacterium
TGCATCAGGGCAGCGGAGGCCGAGGCGAGAATGAGCACCGAAACCGGTCGCTTCCAGGCAAAGCGCAGTGGATATGCGTAATAGGCAAGCCCCGCAAAGACGGCCGCCTGGGCAATCTTCCCGAGCAGAAAGCCGATCCCGACGCCAAGTATTCCGAGTGGCTCGATCAACAGCCACATGAAGAGCGCGGTGCTGCCGATGCCGACGGATCGAATAACCACGTGGTAGTGAGTCTTCTTCGCAAGATCGATACCGATCCCCATGATCTGGGACATCATCTGAACAACGAGCCCCATCGCGATGGGCAAAACCGCGACATGGCCCGCTAGATAGCGGGCCGATGCCACAATTTCGATCACCGGCTCGGCGACCGATACCATGAAAACTGCCAGTAGAGCCATACCCGAAACTGCCAAAGTAAGTACCCGATTGTAGGTTTCTGCCGCGGACGGTTCCTTGTAGAGCAGGAGCGCGAATGGCTGATAGGAGGAAAAGAGTGCGTGAATAGGCAGCGAAATCATGAATGCCCAGCGATAGCCGATCGCATAGCTGCCCAGGACGTCGAGCCCCAGAGACCGGCCAATCAATGCGCGGTCGATGGCGGGAATGAGCCAGGTCGCCAGGGCAATGACCATATAGGGGAATCCATAGGCGAATAGCCGTCGGCCGAAACGAAAATTCTGAGGCAGCGCAAAGTAATGACGACAGAAGTAGAGGCCCAAAGGCGCGAAGATCGCACTGCCAACAATCTGTGCGATGAAGACTCCACGCATTCCCATGTCGAAGCCGGCCACGAACAGAATGGTCAGCCCGACGATGACTCCGCTCGAACCAAATCCAACAAC
>DUBZ01000058.1 GCA_012960035.1 Myxococcales bacterium
AGGAGCGCCTCGGTACGCTCAGCGCCCAGCGAGCTTGGCAACAACCGGCGCGAAGCTCTCGATCGCATTGTCGGGAACCGTGACGTAGTTGGTTCCAAACCGCTCGCGCCTTCGCTCAAGTTCGTCGCAGACGGTCTCGACACTGCCGAACAAGCCGTGAGGGTGACGCCGCATTTCGTCGACATCCATCCCAAAAGCGCCCGCCATTCCCTTTGCCATGGCGTCGGAGCCTTCGCCGACAAATGTGAAGTACGCGCCGATCTCGAATTCGAGATCGCCAAATCGTTTGCCCGCTGCCTCTCGTACCCAAGCGACCTTCTCTTGGGTCTTCTCTTCGGTTGAGTTCGCAACACCATCGGGTCCAAGAACCCCCGCCCGGTTGTTGAAGTTGAAGCTTACGATATTGGCTTCGCGTCCTGCCAGACTGAGGACGCGACGACTTCCCCCCCCAATCATGATGGGAGGGTGGGGCGACTGCACCGGCGCGGGGACACCTTCGTAACCATATACGTTCACGTGCTCACCTGTGACCGCCAACTCTTGCCCAGCGAAATGTGCTTTCAAGAACTGAACGACTTCACCGAGCTTGTCGATGCGCTTTCCCGCAGCCTCGAACGGGATTCCGAGTGCCTCGTACTCACCGCGTAACCATCCCGCACCGAGTCCGAGTTCGAGCCGTCCGTCGGAAAGCAAGTCGAGGGTGGCGGCTTCCTTCGCGAGCACGGCCGGATGTCGGTAGTCGATACAAAAGACACGACAGCCGACTCGGAGCGTCTCTGTGGCCGCGGCTGCAGCTGCCATCGCGGGAACTGCGGCGAGTTCTTGGATCGGATGGTTGGCGGCGGCAATGACATGGCCGGGGCCAATGACATGGTCTGCGAGGTGCAGGGCCGAATAGCCGAGGGCTTCCACTTGACGCGCGCGGTCACACCACTGCTTGGCGCTGGTCGCGCTGAATGACTGGACTGCGAAGCGAAAGGGCTGCGGCACAACGCGATACTACACCAGTAACCGGCGTCTACGTGTTAAAATTCGAGGCTCCGAGAAACACATGCGGGCAGGCTTGGGGCTGAGGGGATTTAAATGACAACCGATCACACGCGAATCGCAGATGAACTTGCGATCAACAACCTCGTCAATCGCTATTCCGATGCGATCGTGAGGCGCGCCGCCGACGATTGGGGAAATACCTGGTCGATCAAAGGCGAATGGCACCTCTTTGGTCAGGTGCACCAAGGTCGTGATGTCATCGTGAAGCAGTGGGAAGGGTTCTTGGGACGTCTTCCCTTTGTTCATCAACAGTCTTCGGGCGGTTTGATCACCTTTCCCAATGCTGCCGACACCGACAACAACAACAACATCAACAACACCGCGACAGGTCGCTGGTACGTCACCGAATGGGGCGTCACGGGAGATGGCCCCGGCATGCTGACCCTGGGCGTGTATCACGACGACTACGTGCGTGAGCCCGCAGCCGACGCTTCGGCCGAAGCGACCTGCTGGCGGTTCGCTCGACGAAAGTTCGCCCCGCTTTATATGGGGCCGCCCGACCTTTCGGGCGCTCCGAAACCCTTTCCGACGGACGCGTGATGCGAAACGTATGTGGAGAACCCTCTTGATCATTATCGCGGGCAACATGGACCTCGACCCCGACCGACGAAACGAAGCTCTGACAACCGCCGAGCCGTTTATTGACGGCGCGCTCACGCAACGAGGTTGCGAGGCTTACACCTGGGCAGCGGACCTGAACGTCCCCGGTCGGGTCCATGTGTTTGAACGTTGGACAGATGCGGAAGCCCTCGCGGCGCACTTCGTGGGGCCACACTATCTCGGGATGCTCAAGTGCCTGGGTGGCTTTGGCTTGAAGGCCGCCGACGTGGCGAAGTATCGCGTTGACTGCAGCGAGCCCGTCTACGACGCAGACAACAAACCGCGAGCAGATTTCTTTACCGAAACCCGTTAGACCGAACGCTGAGTTCTAAAGACCTCGAACCGCCTTGGAGCCCACCCCCATTGAATTTCAACATCCCCGCTGATCTTTCCACATACCTCGATGAACTCGACGCGTTTATCGAACGTGAAATTAAACCGCTCGAAGACAAGAACGACAACATCCGATTCTTCGACCACCGGCGCGAAGATGCGCGCACGGATTGGGATCGCGGTGGGTTGCCCAGCGAAGAATGGGAAGACCTGCTCGCGGAAGCCCGACAAGTTGCAGACGCGGCCGGTCACTACCGTTATCCGTTCCCCGAGGAATACGGGGGGAAAAACGGAACCAACCTCGGGATGGCGATCATCCGCGAACATCTCGCGAGTAAAGGCTTGGGCCTGCACAACGATTTGCAGAACGAGCATTCGATCGTGGGCAACAACGTCGGTCTGTTGCTGATGCTCGAATACGGCACAGAGGCCCAGCAGGCAGAATGGGTCGACGGCATGGGGGCCGGGCGCCGAGGCTTTGCCTTTGGCATCACCGAACCCGAGCACGGTTCCGACGCAACGCACATGGAAACCAAGGCAGTGCGGGACGGCGACAGCTGGGTGATCAACGGAGAGAAGACGTGGAACACGGGCATCCACAAGGCTGAGTACGACATGGTGATGGCGCGGACTGCCGGCAAGGCGGGAGATGCGAACGGCATCACGGCGTTTCTTGTGCCCATGAAGAGCAAGGGCGTCAAGATCGAAGAAATGCTCTGGACCTTCAATATGCCCACCGACCACGGGCGCGTGTCTTTCACCGACGTGCGGGTTGGCGACGATTCGATTTTTGGAGGCGAAGACAAAGGCCTCGCCGTCATTCAACACTTCTTCAACGAAAATCGCATTCGCCAAGCGGCGTCTAGTTTGGGCGCGGCCCAGTTTTGCATCGACGAGTCGATTGAATACGCCAAGGTTCGCAAGCCGTTCGGCAAACCACTCGCTTCAAATCAGGCCATCCAGTTTCCGTTGGTCGAACTGCAGACCCAATGCGAAATGCTGCGCGCCTTGATTCACAAGACAGCGTGGATGATGGATGAGCACGGCGCCTTCTCCGTTTCGGACAAGGTGTCGATGTGCAATTACTGGTCCAATCGGCTCTGCTGCGAAGCGGCGGATCGCGCGATGCAGGTCCATGGCGGGCTCGGGTATTCGAGGCACAAACCGTTCGAGCACATTTACCGTCATCATCGGCGTTACCGCATCACGGAAGGTGCCGAAGAAATTCAGATGCGCCGGGTCGCGGGCTATATGTTTGGCTTTATGAAGCAGCGCGCGCCCAAGGGCGTGGGCGGGGAATGACGATCCTTGGCTGACCGCAAGAAAGAGTTTGAAGGCCGTCTTACCGGGGCGCTCGAAAAGCGTTTGCCCGGCTTTCAAGCGTTGCGGTCGTTTTCACGCCTAAGCGCCGGCGCGAGCCAGGAGACGTATCGGCTCGAAGTCACCTTAGGGGCCGGCGAAAAAACGTTGGCGCTGCGACGTAGCGCGGGGGGCCAGTGGTTTGACGAGATTGAGCCCGGACGCGCGGGCGCGCAGACCGAAGCGCTTTTGATGCGACTTGGGCATGAGGCGGGCGTTCCTGAACCCGAGGTTCTGGCGGAACTCGAAAAAGAAGACGGTCTCGGCCACGGCTTCGTGATGGAATGGCTCGAAGGGGAAACCTTGGGTGCGCGCATCGTGAAGAGCGAAGCGCTTGCGGACGTTCGCCCCAGGCTCGCACGGCAGTGTGGCGAGATTCTCGCGCGCATCCACAACATTGACGTCGACGCGACGGGACTCGCAAAGCAACTTACGCGCTCGTCTCCGCGCGAACTCGTGGAACAAACATGGGCTGGATACAAATCCCTTGCGACGCCGCAGCCGATGCTCGACTACGTGGGCTGTTGGCTCCTCGATCATCTCCCGAGCGAACCGCGCACCAGCCTCGTCCACGGCGATTTCCGGAACGGAAACTTGATGGTTTCCCCATCCGGAATCAGCGCAGTGCTCGACTGGGAAATCGCTCACCTGGGCGACCCCATGCGCGACCTCGGTTGGATCTGCACGAACTCTTGGCGATTCGGTCGGCGCGAAAACCCCGTTGGCGGTTTTGGTCGCTACCAGGACTTGTTCGATGGTTATGAATCGGTGAGTGGCCAAAAGGTCGACCCCGAGCAAGTGCATTTCTGGGAAGTCTTCGGTTCGTTTTGGTGGGGTGCGGCCTGTCTGGGGATGGCGAACGCATTTCGCCACGGACCGGATCCCAGTGTCGAACGGGCGGCAATTGGCAGACGCACGTCTGAATGCCAGGTCGACTGCGTCAATCTTCTAATCCCGGGGCCTGCAAACGTGATCGAGCCTAGCACCGAGCATCAGACCCTCGACATCCCCCGTGTCGACGAGCTGATCAGCGGAGTGCGAGATCACCTGCGCAACGACGTCATGGAATCAACCCGTGGGCGAGCCCAGTTCATGGCCCGCGTCGCAGCGAACGTTCTCGACATCGTGTCGCGCGAAGTGGCGGTAGGTTCCGAACATCGCGAGCGCGAGCGTCTGGGGTTGCAGTCGCTGCTCGGCGTCGGGGACGCGAGTACGAAGCTCGAAGCATTGCGCTGGACGCTCGTCGAAGCGCTACGAGACCGGTCAATGTCGCTTGATCATCCCGGGCTCGCTAAACATCTTCGCAACATCGTCGTGAATCAAGTCGCGATTGATCAGCCTGGATATTCGGGTGCCGTCGCCGCCAGGCAATTTCGCGTGTGAACATGACCTCAGACTCTTCATTAGGAGACAAATATGAGCGCCAACACAGATTTGATCGAAGCGTTCTGCAAAGCCTGGTCGCGTCTCGACCCGACTGAAATTGCAAGTTACTTCACGCAGGACGGCGTCTACCACAACATGCCAGCGGCCCCGATCGAAGGACGCGACGCAATCGAAGGGTTCATCCGAGGTTTTGCCGGAACCTGGACGAAAGCGAGCTTCGACATCCTGAACCTCGCGGAGACTGGGGGCGTGGTGATCGCCGAGCGAATCGATCGCATCCAGGCAGGAGACAAAGCGGTCGACCTTCCGTGCGCGGGGGTCTTCACCCTGCGCGACGGAAAAATCGCGATCTGGCGCGACTATTTCGACCTCGGTGTCTACATGCGCGCCATGCAGTAGCAGCAGGCACGAGCCCCTACAGGGCAGCCATGCGTAAAGCGATGGGTGGCGCATCGCAACTTGTACGCACCGACCGCTTCGGGTTACTATCCGCCGCTACCCCAGGACGGCGCCCAATCCCGAATTATTGGCGAACTCGGAAGCAAAGGCGCACGTGTTTGATATCGCTGTGGATTGATCGCCACCAAACGTGAGCCTACACAGAATACCAACTCGCACTCAAACAAGATCGAGTCCGCTAACAACCCGGTCTTCTCACGGAAGCCGATCTCAGAAAGAAGTTGATGAAGTCGATGAAGTCTGTCTCCAAGCCTCTCCCAAATCCTTTTGCCGTTGGCGCGGTGATCCTTACTTGTCTGATCCTGCTCGCAGGTTGCAGCGAAGGCGGCGGCGGGGGGCGGGTCGAAAAAATCTGTGAGGACTATTGCGAGGCGCTCAATTCCGAAAGTTGCGGGGGCGTCCCGGGGGCCGTTGGTATATGCGTTGACGAGTGCATACAGAACATTGACGACGCCGAGGAAATCGACGGTAAGGTTTGTGCCGACGCCCAACTCACGACGTTCGAATGCATCACTGAAGAGGAATGCGAAGATAGATTGGCCTTCTTCAGTCTCAGCCTGTTCGATCTCAAGCCGAACAGCACTTCTCCGCAAGAGGTTTGTCGCGGCGAAATTGACACTGCCGTCCTCTTGTGCGAAAACTCGCTCAATTTGCCCGAGAAGTGACCCCACGACCGCTCTCTTGCCGAAGCGGCAAGCCTGAGCAGCGCGTGGCCTGACCGCGTCGTCTAGCTTGTGCCGCCGTGGGACCGCTCGGCGACCTTGAGCAGCTGTTTGCCCAGGTTCGCACCCGAGAAGAGTCGTAAGAAGGTCTTCGGTGTGTTTTCGAAACCTTCTTGAATGTCTTCGGCATGCACGAGTTGCCCCTGCTCGATCCACTTCGACAGCTCTCGCACGGCTTCTCCGGCGCGGTGAAAATGGTCGATCAAGATGAAGCCTTGCATCGTGCAGCGGCGGATGACCAACTGCATGTAGTTGCGCGGGCCCGGCGGAAGCTCGTCCTCGTTGTAGGCCGAGATGCCCCCGCAAAGCACAATGCGACCGTTTTCGGCCATGTTGAGAAGAGCGGCATCGAGCACGTCGCCACCGACGTTGTCGAAGAACAAATTGATGCCCCCGGGACATTCCTCGCGCAGTCGGTCGCGCAAGAAGTTCGGGTCGTCACCGGCCGCCTTGTAGTCGATGGCCGCGTCGAAGCCCGCGTGTTCGGTAAGCCACTTGCACTTGGTTTCCCCGCCCGCGATTCCGACGACTTTGGCGGCCCCGTTGATCTTGGCGATTTGCCCCGCGACTGAACCCGTTGCCCCCGCTGCGCCTGAAACGAGAACGACGTCCCCGTCCTTGGGCTTGCCGATGTCCATCATGCCGAAGTAAGCCGTCATCCCGGTTCCGCCGAGTGCGCTCAGGGAAAGCACGGGGTCAACGCCAGGCGGCAGTGGGCGCGCGGCACCCATCGGGCCGGCCGAGTCGTCGATCGTTGCGTATTCCTGCCAACCGAGCATGCCTGAGACCAGGGTGCCCACCGGAAAACCTTCGTGCTGACTTGCGATCACTTCTCCGACGGTCGAAGCCCGCATCACTTCGCCGAGACCGACCGGCGGCATGTAGCTCTTTACATCGTTCAACCAGCCGCGCATCGCCGGCTCGAACGCGAAGTAGAGATTGCGAACCAGAAACTCGCCCGGGTCTGGGGCGCGTACGGGAACCTCGACGCATTCAAAGTCGTTTTCTTTGATCATGCCGGCAGGGCGCTGACGCAGGATCCATTGGCGGTTCGTCGCGGGAGTGTTTGAAGACATGCTGCTTCTGTAACACGGAATCACACGCGGAGGCAAGCGGGAGAGGGCTCGCGAAAACGAGAAGACAGGTGCGAGGTGACAGCGTTATCCTCTAGAGCCGCGCGACAAGGCCCCTTACTGGTGGAGATTTAGACATGAAGATCAGCACGCAACTCGGCTACTCCGGCAACTTCCTCGAAACGGTTCGCGAAGTACAAGAACTCGAGAAAGCGGGCTTGGACCTCGCATGGGTGGCTGAAGCCTACGGGTTCGATGCGGTGTCGTTGATGGGTTATCTCGCGGCCAAGACGACCACCGTTCGCATCGCGTCAGGGATCTTGCCGATCTACACCCGCACGCCGACTCTATTGGCGATGACCGCCGCCGGCGTCGATGCGCTTTCCGGCGGACGCGCGGTTCTCG
This sequence comes from Myxococcales bacterium, assembly GCA_012960035.1. Lineage (GTDB taxonomy): Bacteria > Myxococcota_A > UBA9160 > UBA9160 > UBA4427 > DUBZ01. Next base: position 7,388 of record DUBZ01000058.1, read on the forward strand.
GCCTCGGTGCATCCGGACCCCAGGTGATCGAGGGCTTCCACGGAATCGAGTACGACGCACCCGTCACGCGAACCCGCGAAATTATCGAAATCTGCAGGCAAGTGTGGAAACGCGATCGCCTCGAATTCAAAGGCAAGAAATACAAGATGCCACTGGGGCCGGACGAGGGGCTCGGCCTCGGCAAGCCACTCAAAATGATTTTGCCGCCCGTACGTGACGAGGTGCCGATCGCCATCGCTGCGCTTGGCGAAAAGAGCGTCGAGATGACTGCCGAACTCGCCGACGGCTGGCTCCCCGTCTTCTACTACGCCGAAAAGGTCAAGGACCGCTGGGGCGCAGCACTCGCCGCAGGGCGTGCAAAGCGGGACCCCAACCGCGCGCCCCTCGAAGTGTTCGCGGGGAGCGCCGTCGCGATCGGCGAAGGGCTCGAACCCATGCGCGACATCGGACGCCCAATGGCGGCTCTCTACATCGGTGGCATGGGGGCGCGGGGGAAGAATTTCTATAACGACGTCTTCGCGAGCTATGGCTATGAAGCCGAAGCGAAAGAGATCCAAGATCTCTATCTCGACGGCAAGAAGCAAGAAGCCGCGATGGCGGTGCCCAAGTCATTCATGGTTGGGCCGGAAGGGTTCGTGAAGGATCGCCTTACCGCGCTGAAGGAATCGGGGGTGACCACCTTGAATGCGGCACTGGTTGGCAACACGATTGAAGAGCGTGTTCAGACTCTCGACAAACTCCGCAACATCGCTGAGAAGATTTAGGGGCCGACCGAAAGTGAATTCAGATCGTTCGATATGCTTGTGTTCTTTGGCCTCGGTCGGCGTTTTCGTTGCGGCCGGCTTTCTGGGGTGCGCAAACTCGGCGCCCCAAGTGAAAAACCTCCACTTCAAGTCCATCGTCGTCGATGGACACTCGGATACCACGCCAAAATTTCAGGACCCCAATTGGAACTTTGGGGAACGGCATACGATCGCCGACGGCGACATGGACTTGCCTCGCATACGCGAGGGTGGGCTCGACGTTCAATTTTGGTCGATCTATATGGGGAAGCGGGAGACACCCGGGGCGGCGATTCGAGAAGCACTTGAACGAATCGATGCGGTTTACGACATGGCGGCGCGGCATCCCCATGACGTCGTCGTTGCGCACAGCGTTGCGGAGATTCGCGCTGCGGTCGCCGACGGCAAGTTCGTCAGTCTGATGGGCATTGAAGGTGGCCACATCATCGAAGAGAGTTTGCCCGCATTGCGCAATTTCTATCGCCTTGGGGTGCGGTATATGACGCTTACCCATTCATTCCATACGACGTTCGCGGACTCGTCGGGCACCGGCGAAACCCCGGAGCCCGTGCACGACGGGCTTACTGACTTTGGCCGCGAGATCGTTGTCGAGATGAACCGAATGGGGATGTTGGTCGACATCTCCCACGTGTCCGACAAGACCTTCTTCGACACCCTGGAGGTGACCCGCGCGCCCGTCATCGCGTCGCACTCTTCGGTGCGCGCCATCGCGGACCATCCCCGCAACATGACTGACGACATGCTTCGCGCGCTGGCCGAAAACGGCGGCGTGGTCATGATCAACTTCTATCCCGTCTATATCGATGAGGTCGCGCGCGCAAAAGCCACCGAGTACTTCAAAGAACACGCAGCCGTGCTCGGCAAGATGCGCGCCGAGGCCGACCCCGCAAAGCGACGGGACGCCTACCGAAAGCATTTCGCGAACTACCCCGTGCCACAGACATCCCTCGATGTGCTGCTCGACCACTTCGACCATGCCATCAAGGTTGCCGGCCCCGACCATGTGGGGATCGGCGGTGACTGGGACGGCGTGCCCAGCTTGCCGGTGGGGATGGATGAGATCAATAAATTGCCCGCGCTCACCGAGCAATTGCTCGCTCGCGGTCATTCGCCCGATACGGTGCGCAAGGTGCTCGGCGAAAACTTATTGCGTGTGCTCGAACAAGCCGAGCGCTTCGCGGCGGCAACGCCGCGCTAGCGCGGTAATTCCGCCGGAAGGCCTTGTCCCATTAGGTCGACGAAGTTGTCCGCGTAGAAGCGGCTTCGTACTTCAGAAGATGCGTCGCCAAGGCTTCGCTCGAAGCGTTCGTAGGGGCGACGTCCCCCTTCGACGTGTGGGTAGTCTGTAGAAAACAAGCAAACGTCCGGGCCGGTGTTTTCGATGATCCAACCGACATCTTCGGTCGGGTAGGGGGTCGCTCGAATTTGACGTTGTACGTATTCGCTTGGGCGCAACGACAGCTTCTGCAGTCGATCCTCGTGACGAAAAAACGCGTCGTAGGCGCTTTCCATCTGCTTCATCCAACTGGGAAGCCAGATCGCTCCCTGTTCAATCACGCCGATGCGCAGTTCGGGGAAGCGTTCGAGCACACCGTCGAAGATCATCGTTGCGAGTGTCTGCATCGGCGGGCCGGGGATGCCCATGTAGTCAACGGAGCGGAAGTTCTCGTCGCCGCCGTGGAAGTCTTTCGGGATCGGGAGTCCATTCACGAAGTAGTTCGAATCGATCAGGTCGCCGGTCCCGCCCACATGAAAGACGACGGGGACGCCGGCTTCTTGTGCGATGGCCCAGAGCGGATCGAAACTCGTGTGGCTCGGGGAGTGTCCGTTTGGGCAACCCGAGGGAATTAGCAGCGCAGCCGCGCCCGCCTCTAGAGATTCAAGGGCCATGGCCTTAGTGCGCTCGAAGTCGGCGAGGGGGACGTAGCAGGTGGCGAGCAAGCGCGGGTCCACCGAGCAAAATTCGAGCATGCCCCGGTTGTGGGCGCGCGCGGTTCCGTAGGCGAGGTCGAGGTCGCCGCTGTGCTCCCAATCGCGCAGCTTCCGGTTGTGGAAGGTGTTGAAGACGAGTTGGCTCGCGACGCCGATCATGTCGAGGGTGCGCGGCCGATCTTCCGCGATGAACGAACCCGTGGCCGCGAAGTTTTTGCGGTTCATGATTTCTGCGGCTTCGTCAGCCTGGTACGCAGCCGATGCGTGTGTCTCGGTGATTTTCACGAAGGCGCGATCGAGGTTTGCGAGTTGGGTTTCGTTGTCGCCGATCTGACGCAACTCGTTCGTGTAACCGGGGCCCACGATCTTTTCGCGAATGGCGGGGTCCGCGTAGTCGCGTAGCCAGTTGGGGGTTTCCATGATGTGGGCGTCGGCGTCATGGACGAGTCTGTCTTCGATGTAGGGCATCCAAAAAACCTAGCGCGGTGTGTCGATTAAGTCGTTGGGGACTACCTGAGACCAGCGCCCCTCGGTGACCACCCAGAGCTGATGAATTGCCCGGGTGGCGGCCACATGGAGCATGCGGCGCGACGCGGGGTCGTCTGGGTAGACCTCGTCTGAAGCGTCGGGGATCACGACGTAGTCGAATTCGAGACCCTTCACCTGTTGAACCGTGGTGATATCGATCCCGGGCTTGAAGCTGAACTGCCCGCCTTCGACGAACCGCACCGGCAGCTGATTGTGAAGCGCGCCGTAAAGCCTGCGCGCGGTGCGGTCTTCTCGCGTGATGATGGCGACTTGGGCTTTGGGCTCGCGGTCGATCAAGTCGTTGAGCGCGTCGCCGAGCAAAAGCGCGGTGTGCATTTCGCTCGGTACGCGGGACAACGAAACTTCGGAGCCGGCCTTGGCCATGCTGGGTAGGTCTGCCGGGGCGAGGGGGCCAAGAACTTGGTGGGCGAACTTGACGATTGGCTCCGTGCACCGGTAACTGGTCGTAAGCGTGACCGGGGCAGCGCGGCCATGCCCGAGTGAGTCCATCACCGAGTCCCAACCCAAGAACTCATTCCCGGCGCTAATTTGCTGTGCCGCGTCACCTGCAACGGTCACGCTTCCAACTGTCGTGACCGTCTGCCCGAGAACCATGAGTTCGACCCGAGACAGTTCCTGCGCTTCATCGAGGAGCATGTGTGCGTAGCTTGCGCGCTTGCGTCCCTTCGCAACAGCATGTCCGGTCTTTGCGCGGAAAAGTTCAATCAAGAGCGCAAAGTCTTCGACGTCGATCGAACCGGCATCTTCCATCGGCGTGCCGTCGTCAAGGGAGCGCCCATCGGTTGCCGTCTTGAGCATCACGTCGACGTCGGCGAACTCTTCTTCGGAGGTTGGCGAGTCTTGCAACCGGTAGCGCAGAATCGTTTTGTCGATGGCGCCTTGAGGGAGTTCGCCGGCTGCATCTTGGACCACTTTTTCGAGCAAGTCCCGATCTCCGAACAACTTTTCGCGATCCTTCGATGCGTTGAGGAACATTTTTGTTTCGTGTCCCACCACCCTGCGAACTTCATCGAGATCGGGGAGCGATTTTGTCACCTCGACTTGCTTGAGTGCAGTTTTAAGTCGACTTAGCGGGAAGGCAGCGTCGCTGTTTGCGTACAGGGTCTCGAAAGTATTTTCGGCTTTCAAGGATCGATCGATCGCAACCGCACACACGCGCCCCATTTCGAGTGCGATGGACGGAAGCAGCGCACAAAAAGCCGGGTGCCGTTTCAGCCGCATCACTTGTGGGAGTGTGGTGAGCGCAAGCTTGGTCGGCAGCTCGGGGAATAGGGCTGCGCCCTGTGACGCGAACCAGTCGTCCACCGTGGTGACACTGACCCCTTCCATCGCCAGTTCTGCGAGGAGCGCTCGGGTCAGTCGCACCAGACCTTCTTCGGGAACGATGACGAGAAGCCGCTTTGCGGAATACGTCTCCGGCTCGCCATAGGCGAGATGCGCGAGACGGTGCAGGGCGACCGTGGTCTTGCCACAACCGGCACCGCCAAGAATCAGCAGGGGTTGCTCGGGGTCGTGGGTCAGGGCTTCGTATTGCCGTTCGTCGAGGAGCGATGAAATGACCGGCATCTTTTCACCACTCTGGCCGGTGCCGATGATGCGCTTGGCGAGTCGTCCGCCTTCACCTCCCGCCAGCGCGGGGCGCACGGTGTCGTCGTCCCGGGACCAGTCGCCGGCACGGTTGCGGTGAAGGGTTTGATCGGCGGTCTGAATCTGCACCAGCTCGCCGTGGTCGAACGCCAAGATGCGGCGCTTGGTCAAGATGCCCTCGATCGTGCGGTCCGGTGTTTCTTGTTCGTAGTCCTCGCCCTCGGCGTAGTGAAAGAAAATTTGGGCGATCGGAGCCTCGCGCCAATCAACCACGTTGACCTTGTGCTTTGAGTCGATCAGGGTCGTTTGGCCGAGCATGATGTCGCGCACTCGGCCGTTCGATTCGAGCTGCATGTGGGCGAAGTACGGAAGCTGCGGGTCGGGTAGGTGGCTACCTCCCCGGACGCGGGCGGTCTCGCGCACACGCTGTGCTTCGGCGGCGATCGACGCCATGTCGTCGGACATCGCGCGGCCCACGGCACCGCGGAGCGAAGAAATCTGCGAATCGGTGCGTTGCGCCCGGTCTCCACCACCCGCGCTGCGGATGGCCGCGCGAGCCGTAGAGAGAAGGGCTTCTTCCTCGTCGATAATTCGCTGCTCCTCGGGCTCGAGGACTTTTGAATTTGCAGCGTCCAAGTCTCTCCTTTGTATCGGAGGTGCGATCGGAGATCGGATCGAAAGTTACCGTTGCTGTGGCGGTCGCATCAGGAATACTAGATACGCCATCTCGGCGTTCGATCAAGCCTCAAAACGCGACCCAGGGGCGCGATCATATCCGTGTCGACGCGAGGCGATCGCAGGTGCCGTTCATCCATATGCCTGATGAGTCAGAGTTGCTTGAGTGCCGAACGAATACGACGTAGGGTCGAGTGAACGCGCCGGTCCCCTGTCTGGCCCGGGTCCCTCCAAGATCTAGAGAACCGCTTCGAAACCCTCGAACTGCGGATGACCAAGGTAAATGCCCGAAGGTGCGCGTGCACCGGCGTGAGCCGCACGAAAGTTTTCGGACTTCGTCCAGGCTTCGAAGGAGGCGCGATCATCCCAGACGGTATGGGACGCGTAGAGCGCTGCCTCGTCGTCGACCGGACCGCGCAGCAAGTGGAACTCGCGGAAACCTGGCATCTCGTCGAGGTGCGACTCGCGACTGCGCCAAACTTCTTCGAAGTCTGCTTCGCGTCCGAGCGCGATTCGAAATCGATTCATCGCGATAAACATGGCCCTTCCTTTTGCGTGGGAGTCGTTGAGCTGAGGCGCGATTACATCCTACCAGGAGCCGAAATCACGGCGACGGATCGTCGTTGTTATCGCTGCCCCTTTTGCTGTCAAGCAGCGCCAATTTCGGACGCCGAGCGCTCCCGGTGGGTTAAGGCGCGCCTGAGCGGGTGCTCAAGTCTGTCGCGGCGTGCGTTCAAAATGTGTCCCACACGAATTCGACGATTGTGCTTCGAGAAATTTTACCAATATGCGAAACTTTTCTGAATCGTATTGGTTGAAGAAAGTGACGACCGATTCTCATGTACAAGCAGGGGACGCGCCCGAGATGCTCAAATTTTCGCGATTCTTTCCGTCGCAAACCCAACGGCCTCGCAGGCTTCTGCCTTGTGGCTTCAATCTGTTTCTAGTCGCGGCAATTTTCGGGTCCAGCGGTCCGGCGCGCGCGATGGACTATGTGCTTTTCGAAACGGGTCCAGTTCGCCCGGTTGCACTCAGCGGTGACGGCGCGACGCTTTACTCTGTCAATATTCCTGACAATCGCCTCGAAATTTTCGACGTGACCGGCACCGGGCTCGTCGCTCGCGCTTCGGTTCAGGTCGGGCTCGAGCCATGCTCGGTCGCAATCGCCCCAGACGGCATGGTTTGGGTTGTGAACCACATGTCGGACAGCATCAGCATCGTGGACCCCGACGCCGCGACACCCAACGTCGTGCGCACCCTGCTCGTCGGTGACGAACCTCGCGACATCGTGTTCGCCGGTACGGGCGGAACCCGAGCATTCATCAGTACGGCGCACCGCGGTCAGCAGCGTACGGACCCTTCTATTTCTGCGGTCGTCGGTGCGGGTGATCCGCAGCTCACCATCACAAGTATCCCCCGAGCAGATGTCTGGGTTTTTGACTCGACAAGTCTCGGCACGACGTTCGGCGGGACTCCGCTACGCATTCTTTCGTTTTTCTCCGACACGCCTCGCGCGCTCGCTGTGAGTCCCACCGGCGACACGGTTTACGTCGCCGCTTTTCATTCGGGTAATCAGACGACAGTGATTCCCGAGCGAACGGTTTGCGACGGGTTCACCGCGGCAGTCCCCTGCAACGCGCCTGGCTTTGGCGGCAACCCAGGCTTTTTGATGCCTGGCGGGTTGCCCGGCCCGAACGACAACGCCGCTGGCGGTCCCGCGCCCGAGACCGGCTTGATCGTCCGCAAGGACAACACGACGGGAGAATGGAACGACGCGCTGGGCCGGGACTGGGACCTCGCGATCCCCTTCGAGCTACCCGACCACGACGTCTTCGGATTTAACGCGAATACCCTCGACGACACGCCGGCCAACGTCGAGATGTTCGACCATGCGGGCACCATCTTGTTCAATATGGTGGTGAACCCTGTGTCGGGGAAGATCTTGGTTTCCAATACCGAGATGCAGAACGAAGTGCGCTTCGAAGGACCGGGGGTTCATGGCGGGAGCACAGTTCAAGGTCATGTCTCAGAGTCCAGAATTTCGGTGCTGACCGACCTTCCGGCGAACACCGTCGAGCCGCGACACTTGAACAAGCATCTCAACTATTCACTGCTTCAAGAAAACCTTGACCCGGCTGCAAAACCACACAGCCTCGCAACGCCGCTACAGATGGTGATCTCGAGCACGGGCACGCTGTACGTCGCTGCATATGGTTCGGGCAAGATCGGCGTATTTGATGTCGCGGAGATCGAATCTAACGCCTTTGATCCAACAACTGACAGCGCCAACTACATTCCGGTTGGCGGCGGGCCCGCCGGCATGGCGCTCGATGAAACGCGCAATCGTCTTTACATTCTCGAGCGCTTTGAGAACGAAATGTCGGTGGTCGATCTCGCGACCCATGACACGTTGCAAATCGTCCCGATGAGCAACCCCGAGCCGTCAAGCGCTTCGCTGGGCCGACCGTTTCTTTACGACGCCGATCTCACGTCGGGCAATGGCGAAGCATCTTGTTCGAGCTGCCACATCTTTGGCGACAACGATAATCTCGCTTGGGATCTCGGTAACCCTGATGACGTCGTGACAGTCAACCTTCAGCCGGCCCCCATGGCGCCGCCGGCCCCGTTTCTAATCCCGACCGGCGCGGACGACTTTCATCCGATGAAGGGCCCGATGACGACCCAGACCCTTCGCGGGATGGGGACACACGGCGCGCTTCATTGGCGAGGAGATCGCGCAACCGGGGTCTTGGGTGTTGATTCGTGCGTCGAAGCGACGGGTGCCGCTTGTGACGAAGAGCGAGCGTTCAAGAATTTCTCCGTGGCCTTTGAAGGGTTGATCGGCGCGAACAACGCCCTGAATCAGACAGACATGCAGACGTTTGCTGACTTTGCGATGCAACTGATGCTGCCGCCGAACCCCATCCGTGCCCTCAATAACGGCCTGAGTACGAGCGAAGCCGCGGGGCAACTCGCCTTCAATACCGTCTTTGATGATGTGGACATCGACCCCGGCCCGGCGATCAACGACACGTTCACGTGTGAACTCTGTCATCGCCAGTCTCCGGTCGACGGCTTTTTCGGAACCGACGGCGGACAGAACCCGGAGGGCAGCACGCAGAACGTGAAGGTGCCACACCTGCGAAACATGTATACGAAGGTCGGGATGTTTGGAATCTCGTTCGGGATTGTGGGCTTCAATGCCGGCGATCAAATCCGTGGTTATGGCTTTAGCCATTCGGGGTTCGTTCCGACGCTGTTCAACTTTAATTCGGGTTTCGACACGCTCACGAACCAACAACGTTCGGACATGGAAGACTTTATGCACGCGTTTGATACCGACCTTGCGCCGGTCGTCGGGCAACAGGTCACTCTTGATGCCACGAACGCAGCGGTTGCCGGACCGCGCATCAACCTCTTGACGACTCGCGCCGATACATCCTTTGACTCACTGATCATGGGCACCGGCATCAACGAGTGTGACTTGATCGCAAAGGGAACCATTGGAGGTGTGCCGAGAGGCTGGTTTTATGACGGCGCGGTTTTTCAAGATGATGTTGGCGGCTCGATTGGCCCCCTCGCCCTGCGTTCCCTGGCGCCAACCGAAGGTCCGATCACATATACCTGCGTTCCGCCGGGCTCCGGTACCCGCATGGGGATCAACGCAGACCGAGACCTCCACCTTGACGGCAATGACAACTGCGTTGGCGTCCCCAACGACGGGCAGGAAGACAACGAGCTGGACGGTCTGGGCGACGAATGCGACCAGGACGACGACAACGATTCGGCGTTGGACATCCACGAGACCAACACGGGCAACTTCGTCTCTGCATTCGACACCGGGAGTGACCCGCTCTTGGCCGACACCGACGGCGACGGCTACGACGATGGGGACGAAGTTATGTTCGGCACGAACCCCAACAACGCGAGTTCGTTCCCGGGCGCTGTTCCGGCATTAGAAGGGACTTGGCTCCTCGCCTTGGTTCTTTCCATGCTGGCGGTCAGCGTCGCGTGGATCACCAACCGGTCACGAAGGGTTGCGAGCCATGTCTAAGTTCGCCTCGAAGTATCGAGTGCCAATGATCGCCGGGAGCGTTTTGCTCGTCGTCTTGGTCGCCCTTTACGTCCAACCTGATGTAAAGCCTGATATCCAGTACAACAACACACCAACACCTGACTCCATAGGGGCTACGTCCTCGGCAACTTCACCGGCATCGGCTGCTTCGCGTGTGAGTGACGACATGATGGCAAGTACGGAGCCCATGATGTTCGAGGCGCCACCGATGCTCGACCGGAAGATCATGCCGCCCGACGAAAACACACCACCGCCCTCGCAGACGGAAGCCTTCTGCGACGACGCGAACTGGAAGAATGTCGACATGGTCGTGGGCCGAACGGCCGACGGGGGCTTCCGCGTTGACCAGTCGCAGTGGGATCGTGCCAGCCTGGGTTCGAAGGCGGGCTTCGCTAGCTGGATGTCCCAGTGTCATGGCAAGGGGCTTGTTGTGGAAATCGTCGCCGCCGAGACGGGGCGACGGCTGGCGGTCTACGATCCCAGCTCAGGTTTGCGGACGTTGTAGTTGTAGTTGTTGTAGGTGGAGGCAGACCCGTAAGCCGCGGTGCTCTTCGTGTCGTTTTATCGGTACTTATCCATGAAGGCGCGATCGATGCGGTCTTTGAGTCGCATCATCGACTTCCCGCGCCAACTGACACCCCACTTGGTCCCGACCGCCTCGCCGTTTCCCAAGTTGAGCAGCGACAGAAAGTCGCTCTGGGGTGTGTAGGCGCGAAGCTGGGTCCCTTCGACGAAGGCTCGGAGGTTCGCGTCGATGACGGTTCCAGCGCGCACCGCGTAGACACCTGCCTTCTTCATGCCCTGAAGGCTCGCGCAGTCGCCTACTGCGAAAAGGTTGGGGACGCCACGCACGCGGAACGTTTTGTCGACTTGGATGAAGCCCCGGTCGTCCTTGGGGAGGTCAAACCCTGCGGTTACAGGGATCGCGGCGGGCCCGGTCACCCAAGCCACGCCCGCACACGGGATCGCTTCGCCGTCTTCGAATGCGACCCGGTCTGCGTATACGGTCTGAACCTTGCGGCCACGGTGCACGATGATTCCGCGCGCTCGTGCCTGTCGTTCAATCGCGCGTTGTGCCGACGGTGTTCCCCCTTCGAGGAGACTTCGGTTTGCAGTCACGATCTGAACGCGACTGGGAGAGAGGTCGCGATTCGATGCGCGAAGGCGCGCATCGAGGCAGAGGGCGACTTCGACGCCACCCGCACCGGCTCCTACGACGAGGAGGGGGCGGTCGGCAGTCGCCGTGCCCGCGTTCGCGAGTGCATCGATGTGTCGCAAAAACGCGCCGATGGGCCGGCTCGGAAGCGCGTGTTCGATGACTCCTGGAAGATCCGTGTCCGCGACAGCGGAACCGATGTCAATCGACGCGACGTCGTAGTCGATCTCATCGCCGTCGGCGCACCGAACACTGCTCTTGGCGGAGTCCGTCGCAACGACGGCGTCGCGGATGAAGTTCGCGCCAGATCTGGAGCACAGGCCTGAGAGATCGATCTCTAGATCGCGTTGTTGATATTGCCCCGCGATATATCCAGGCACCATTCCCGAGTAGACGGGTGTTGCACTGGGGTCGACCACTGTGAGGGAGACGCCGGGAATCTTCTCTTCCGACCAGCGCCGAATGACTTCGATGTGGCTATGTCCGGCGCCAATGAGAAGAATTCTGCGATCCACCAACCTGCCTCCGTTGCGGATGTGAATAGTAGCTTGGGCTTGGACACCAATGCGCCAAAGCACCCCAGATGTAGCCGGTTTGCGTGTGCGCACGTTGCCCTCCCTGTGAGATTCACGCGACCAAGCTAGAATTTCCGCTGTCGAGGGGGATGTGTCGAGCGATGTCACGGCTGTCACCGTCTTGTCACAAAAGGTAGCTATCCGTCTGCATGGAAAACCCAAAGGAATGCCGTTCGGGTGCGCGTACGATGAGCAGATCGTCGGAGGCCGCTTGACCCTAAACTGGGACAATGACCTCGCAACCAAAATCGTGGGAGACGTGGCCTTGTTCGCCAAGTCCTTGAACCTGAAACACGCGGAGAAGATCAACCGGTGAGCAAACGGATCCTAGTCGTCGACGACGAACCCGACGTTCTCGAACTCGTGCGTCTTAGTCTCGATCGCGAGGGCTTTACCATGGAAACTGCCGAGACCGGGTCGGAGGCGCTAGAAAAAATTGCGCGGCGCATTCCCGATCTCGTTGTGCTCGACCTGATGCTTCCCGACATGTCCGGCACCCAAGTCTGTGGACTCTTGCGGAGTCAGGCCGAAACCGCCGACCTTCCCGTGGTGATGTTGACGGCTCGCTCCGAAGAGGCCGACCGCGTGGTCGGGTTTGAGCTCGGAGCCGACGACTACGTGACCAAACCGTTTAGTCCTCGAGAGCTCGGTTTGAGGGTAAAGGCCGTACTTCGCAGAAGCGATGGGAGCCATGGGTCAGAGAAGCAGATACTCGAAGCCGGCGTGCTGGTTCTCGACCTGGACCGGCATCGCTGTACGGTGGAAGCCGTAGAAGTCGAACTCACCCCGAAAGAATTCAACTTGCTTGCATCGCTAATGGGACGTCGTGGACGGGTGCAGTCTCGAGAGCAGCTGCTCGACGAATGTTGGGGCAGCGACATCATGGTTACTCTGCGCACTGTAGACACACATATGAAACGCCTGCGAGAGAAACTCGGCACAGCGGGCGACTACATCGATACCGTTCGCGGGGTCGGCTACCGGTTCGTCGACTGAAGCCATCACGAGGGCGAAGGTTCGTGCATGTCGAGAATGCAACTCAAAATCATGGGCGCGTTGGCGTTGCTGGTCGCCTTGGTCGTCGGTGCGACCGGGGTGCTCGCCGAACGCGGCCTGCGCGAGCGTGCGCTCGATAGCATCCAGACTAGTCTCGAACGTCAGACGCGATTGGTGGTACAACTCGTCGAGACAACCCCCTTCGATGAAGCGAACTCCCTGGCGTTACAGGCCATCGCAGACAGAAGCGCTGCATCGAGCGGCGCGCGCGTCAGCTTCATTGCACCGGCCGGTCGAGTCCTTGCGGATTCCGAAGTGCCCGAATCGGGAATCGCGGCGCTGTCGAATCATGCCGATCGTCCCGAGATCATTGCCGCGGTCGCCCGCGGTGTCGGGATCAGCATTCGCCACAGTGACACCCTCCAACGCAAACTTTTCTACTACGCGGTACACGTGCGAGGTGACGAAAGCAATCGAGGCATCGCCGCAGACGTCACCAAAGCGAAAGGAATCGTTCGGCTCGCCCTCAACCTTGATCAAATCGACGCGGCTTCCGCGCAACTGCGACGAGAGCTAATCATCGCTGGGCTATTGGGGTTGTTGGGTGCGTTGGGTCTGTCCGCGGTCCTTTCGGCTTTTAGTCTGCGTCCCATTCGAGAACTGAGAGAGGTGGTGTCTGACGTCGCCTCCGGTCAGCTCGATCGACGCTTGCGCTGGGACACCCGAGACGAGCGCGGAGATATTGCTGCGTCTATTAACCACATGTCCCGGCAAATGCGAAACACCATGGAAGATGCGCTCAGAGGCAAGGCGCAACTTGAAGCGGTGCTTGCGAGCATGGTGGAAGGCGTGTTGGTGATCGACCGTGACCGGAAATTGATTCTCATCAACCCGCGCGGTCGTGAAATGCTCTCGGTGTGGACCGAATACGAGGGCCGCGCAGTGCCCGAAGTCATTCGCTCTGCCGAAGTCGATGCTGCGATTCAAGACGCGGCTTCAAGGAACGAAGTCGTCGTGCGCGAAGTTGAAATCTATGCGGAGAAGACCCGTATGTTGCTCATGCATGCTTCGCGTTTTCCCGACACCGAGCCTCGGTCGGGGACTGTGGTTGTTTTCCACGACGTCACCGAATTGCGCCGGGTCGACGATGTGCGACGCGACTTCATCGCGAATGCATCCCACGAACTCCGCACGCCTTTGACATCGATCGGGGGGTTCGCCGACACGCTTGCCCAAGGAGATTCGAGCCCAGAAGATCAGGCGAAGTATCTCGACGTCATTGTTCGCAACGTGAAGCGCATGTCGGATATCGTTGATGACCTCCTGATCCTTTCGCGCATCGAAAGTGGAAGCTCTCAGCTCGAGTTGGGAGAAGTCGATGCGGCCCGGATCGCCGAAACGGTCATACTTGATTTTGAGCCGCGGTTCGATGAAGCAGAGCTCACGGTGAAACTAGAAGTGAAGGGGAAAGCGACCTGCGTCGCAGATCTTGGGGCGCTCGAACAGATCCTCATGAACCTCGTCGGCAATGCAGCGCGGTATTCCAACCCAGGATCGCGGGTCGACATCACGATCGAGCCCAAGGGGGCCATGCTCGAGGTGGTCGTTGCGGATACCGGGATCGGGATCCCCGAAGACGATCTCGAACGAATCTTCGAGCGCTTCTATCGCGTCGACGCCGCGCGCTCGCGTGTGCTCGGGAGTACAGGACTAGGGCTGTCGATCGTGAAGCACCTGGTGAACGCACAAGGTGGAAAGATCCAGGTCACGAGCCGGCTGAATGTTGGCTCAGCGTTCGCTTTTACTTTGCCGATGCCGCGCCAATAGGACTCTGTCGATCAGCGTGGGTCGGGCTTTGGTGTATTGGGTCCGCTCTTTGGGAGTGACGGCGGAGCGAGAAGGCTCGGATCGACGCTGCCCGTCAGGCTGGTGAGGAACGCCACGATGTCCGCAACTTCCGCATCGTTGAGCGCTTTGCCGAGTTGATGGCGTGCCATCAAACGCTCGGCTTCATCGATCGTCGCGATCGAATCGTCATGGAAGTACGGCCCCGTTTTTTCCACGTTTCGCAGCGAAAGGACCTTGAAGACCTGCCGGTCGCTTTCATTCCCGGTGACTTCGAACCGAGCCTTTGGCCTGGGCTTCGACGTCGGGTTCGCGGCCGTCCCAGAACTGAGCGATGTGGAGGGCGGCGTTGAAGGACGTGGGAGAGTTTCGTCCGCCGCGCTGCCCCTGGTGACCCGGTGGCGTGGCCTCGCCATCCACACCGAAGCGGTCGAGCTGGGGGCAGCTGGCACAAGAGATGTCGTGGTTCTTAGACAGGAATCGGATCGGGAATTAGGCTCTCCCCTAGCCACTTCAAATTCGTGACGGGCGTGCTACGAACTGCGTGGATTGTTTGCCTCGGGTCCCGGGGAATCGCGCGAAGCGGCGCAAGGCAAATGTCACAATTTCGATCGAATCAACAGGAGATCACCGCCATGCAAAATCTTTCCTTCAAGAAACTTGCAGCATCCCTTACGAGTGCAGCGATTCTGTTGGCGCTGTCGGGTTGTGTCACCGACCCGTACACCGGCGAGCGAAAGATCAGCAAGGGCGCCCTTGGCGCGCTCTTCGGCGCGGGCATCGGAGCAGGCATCGGTGCGGCCACCGGCGACAACGGTCGCGAACGCAAGAAGCGCGCGCTCATTGGCGCGGGCATCGGCGCACTCGGTGGCGGTTCGGTCGGCATCTATATGGATAGCCAGGAAGCGACGCTCCGGGAACGACTGCAGAATTCCGGCGTCAGCGTGACGCGCGAAGGCGACGAAATCATGCTCAACATGCCCGGCAACGTGACCTTTGGAACGGACAGCGACTCCCTGAACCCGAGTTTCGACGAAGTGCTGAGTTCTGTGGCACTGGTTCTTGCCGAATACAAGCAGACCCTGGTTGAAGTTGCGGGTCACACGGACAGCACGGGCGAAGACGAGTACAACCTCCAGTTGTCGGGACGTCGCGCAGAGACAGTGGCCGAATTCCTCGTAGGGCAGGCGATTGAAGCGGATCGATTTATCGTGTTGAAGTTCGGTGAGCGCCAGCCCATCGCGGACAACGCAACGCCTGAAGGGCGTCTTCAGAACCGTCGTGTGGAGATTACGTTGGTGCCCATCACCGCGCAGACTCCTAGGGCACGAACCTAAAACGGTCGCGTCTCTCCGACGCGAAACACCCAAGCCGAACCCTCGGGGAGTTGGGTGTTCGCTGCTTTGAGAAAGCGTTTTGGTGGGTCGTCGAGCGGTTCGTTCGCCAGGTCGAAGGTCCCGTAATGCACCGCGAGTGTGACCTCTGTGTTGAGGTCGACCGCGGCCTGCACGGCTTCCTCTGGGTTCATGTGCGAATGCTTCATCATGTCCGCTGGTTCGTATGCTCCCACCGGAAGCGCTGCAAGGTCGAAGGGGCCCAGTGCCTTTGCGATTTTTGCGAAGCCTTCGAAGTAGCCCGTGTCTCCCGCAAAGTAGAAGCGTCGCTCAGGGCCCACGACCGCCCATGACGACCAAAGGCTTTTGAGGTCATCTGAGAGGCTGCGCTTGCTCCAGTGTTGTGCGGGCAGGCAGTAAACTCGTACGTCGCCAACCTCTGCGTACTGTCCCCAGTCCAGCGCCGTCACGTTCTCGATGCCGTGGTTCTTGAGGAGTCGCTCGTTTTCGAGGGGAACGAAGAAGCGGGTATCGGGACTGCGTTCGGCGAGCGTCACAAGGGTGGGCAAGTCGAGATGGTCGTAGTGGTTGTGGGAAACCACGACGAAGTCGATCGCCGGCAAGTCCTCGATCGCAATGCCCGGTGCGACGAAGCGTTTCGGTCCGGCGAAAGAAACGGGGCTCGCGGTGTCAGACCAGGTGGGATCCGTGAGAAATGTCACGTGATCCATTTGCACGAGCACGGTTGCGTGGCCGACCCAGGTAACGGTGGGTGTGCCTTGCTTTGCGTTTTCTCGTAGGAACTTTCCGTCGTTCGCGATGCGCTCAGGGGCGCCCGTGCGTTTGGCGTAGCGCCCCAGCGCGTGCTCCCAAAGGAACCTCAGACGTGTCGAAGGTTTTCCATGTGGAAGTTTACCTGCCCAGTTATCGAACCTGCCGTTGTCGGTTCGGGGGGCAGGGCCTAGTTCACTCATGTCTTGGGCGAATGCGTTCTGGGCGTATGTCGCTAACGCTATGAGCAAAATGCTCGCAGCCAGTGCTCGGCCATGTCTAGCCATCGATTCGAATCCCGCACATCATGCTGTCTCCCGGCATCACACTTTGGTGATGGCGCTTGGATTGGCGGGAGAGCCTAGCGCGCGGTGGTTTCGCTAGTCGTGTTCGCTGGCGACGAATGCCACGCGTCAGGGCTTCATGCTGCTCGGGACGCGACGCTATCCAACGACGGCCGACGGCTCACCAATATGTCGCGATACGAGCGACCAGAAACCCGGACGTCCCGCACCGAAGCGAATGAGGTCCTTTTTCGCATAGCGGGCGGCTTCAGCGGAGATCGGCTTTGCGTCGCGAGCCTTCATGTGGGCTTCCGCGACACGCTCCATCATCACAAAAGTTCCGACGGCTTCGTCGACACGTGTACCTGTCGTGAGCAAGCCGTGATTGCGAAGAATAATGGCGCGATTGTTTCCCAGGGCTTCCGCGATGAGTCCCCCCGCCACTGTGCTTTGAACCTGAACTTCTTCGTTGTCGAAGATCGCGTGGTCCTCGAAGAAAACGCATGACTCTTGCGTGATCGGTTCGATGGGTCGCCCCTCGGCTGAAAACGGTGTGCCCCAACCTGTATGGACGTGGGTCACGCTTACGAGATCGGGGCGTGCCGCGAGGATGGGGTGATGGATGTAGTAGCCGGCAACGTTGATGATGCCTTCGCGTTCGACCAACTCGCCGTTGGGTCCAACCAGTACTAGGTCACTCGTCATGGCCTCGTGGTAGGAGACCCCGTAGCGGAGCATCCAGAAGCAATCGGTGCGTTCCGGGTCGCGTGCGCTGATGTGCCCGTCGCCGAGGTCGCCCCAACGTTGTGCTGCGAGGATGCGATAGCCGAGAGCGACTTGTCGCTTGCGGTCCTCTCGAATTTCTTCGACACTTTCTGGCGTCTGAAACGCGGCAAGCGCTTCTTCAATTTTGGCCATGGGGTTTTCTCCGAGGTCGTGGGCGCGGTCGTTGGGGAACGTTGATGCTCTTAGCTCGGGTCGATCACGACCACAGGGATCGTGCGTTCGGTTGCGTTCATGTAGTCGGTGTAAGGTGCGTAAATCTCAACCATCATGTCCCAGACCTTTTGGCGATCCTCGCCCTCGAGGACTCTTGCCGTGCCTTCAACTTTCTTCGCACCAACCTGCAACGTGCATGCAGGGTTGGCTTCGAGGTTGCGATACCAGAGCGGGTGATCGGGCATGCCGCCCTTGGATGCGATGATGACGTAGCTTCCTTCGTGCTCGCCGTAGATCAGTGGAAGCGATCGCGGCTCTCCGGAGGTACGCCCGGTCGTCGTGAGCAGCAGGGTCGGCAAAATGCCCGGGCCGCCCAGGGGCGTCGAATCCCAGTCGTGTGCTTTTTCGGGATCGCTCTTGTAGAGGGCAATGTGTTCGGCGATCCAGGGGACTTCTGCGAAACTGGCCATTGGGTTTCCTTTGAAGGGAGCAAGTGAAATGACGTCGCGGCGAGGTCGAGATTGAAGTTGGCTTTTGCACCGCGGCGGAAGTGAATGATATGTGCACCGACTCGTGTGGGCGAGCCGGCAACAGGGTCCTAGCGGCCTTCGAATTTCGGGGGCCTTTTTTCAAGAAATGCCTTGATGCCCTCGCGCGCGTCTTCGCTCACAAGGTTGACGGTTTGCGCTGAGGCTTCTGCGTCGAGCGCTTCCGACAGACTCTGTGAGAACGCATTGGACAGCATCTTCTTCGTTTGTTGCATTGCAAGGGGAGGGCCGGCGGCGAGTCGTTCGGCCCAGTCGTCCGCGAACTTATCGAGTTCGCTGTCCGCCACGACACGATTCACGATGCCAATCTCTGCCGCGTCTTGTGCGCTGATCACGTCGCCAAAGAGAGCCAGCTCTTTTGCTTTGTGTACGCCGATGAGTCGCGGCAAAAGCCAGGTGCCACCGAAGTCAACCGACAAGCCGCGCTTCACGAAAATCTGCGAGAAGCGTGCACTTTCTCCGGCGACGATGAGGTCGCAACCCAGCGCGAGATTCATCCCCGCCCCGACTGCGACACCGTTCACTTTGGCGATGGTCGGCTTGGTGACTTCGTGCAACGCGTTTGCCGCGGCGTTGACGGGGCCCATGCCGTGGAGCGGATGTCCGACGGGACCCCCGGTTGAAAGATCGGCCCCGGAACAAAACGCCGGCCCCGAACCGGTAATGACAAGAACTCGATCCGTGGTGCTGTTCGAAACTTCTTGAAAGATCCGTTGCAGTTCGTTCCACATGGGGAACGTCACCGCGTTCTTGTGGTGGGGGCGGTTCAGGGTGAGGGTGACGACGCCACTTGCGTTGCGCTCGACGAGGATGTTTTCCATGGGGTCTCCCGATTGAATTCTGGGGTTACTGTGTAGCGCTTTCATGGGCGCTATTGTGGGTGCGCTTTGCGATCCGGCCGCCGTGGGTTGGACCACCGAACACCCAACACATTTGAGGCAGATTGATGAGCGATTTTCCGATCCCAAACAACGCATGCGATCTAACCGGCCAAACCGCACTCGTGACGGGCACGACGTCCGGTCTCGGGTGGCGATTCGCCGCTGTACTCGCCAAGGCTGGCGCCAAAGTGGCTCTGACCGGGCGACGCACCGAGAAGCTCGAAGAGTTGGCGAATGTAATCCGGGACAATGGCGGAGAATGCGCTCCCTTCCGTCTCGACATGACGGACATGGACAACATCGTTGATGTGGTCGGACAAGCCGAGGAAGCGCTGGGCACGATTTCCATCCTCGTCAATAACGCCGGGATCCCCGACGCACAGCATGCACACAAAATGAAGCAGAGCTTGATCGACGACGTGTTCGACACCAACTTGCGCGGGCCTTATGTGCTGTCGTGTGAAGTCGCCCGCAGACTGATTGCCGCCAAGCTTCCCGGACGCATGGTCAATATCTCGTCGGTCGGCGGCTTCCACTACGGCGGCGGAGGCGCGGCGCTTTATTCGATCACGAAAGCGGGCATCGCCCGCATGAGCGAAGTGTTGGCCGTGGAATGGGCGCGCTTCCACATTAACGTCAACTGTATTGCACCCGGCGCGTTCTCGTCTGAGATGATGGACGGCATGGTGGAGCGAATCGGCGAATTCTACAAAGCCACGCCCCGAAAGCGGCTTTGCGATCCCGCCCAACTCGACAGCACGCTGCTTTACCTGTGCGCACCTTCGTCTGAATGCGTCACGGGAAGCGTGATCAAAGTCGACGACGGACAAGGACCGCGTTAGCGAACGCCGTCAGGCTCCTAGTCGTGTAAGCCGTCTTCGGTGATGTTGGTGGCAGGTCCAGTGCCTTTGTCGCCGAGTCGTCCTTCTTTGCCGAAGTGGCCGCGTCCCGGCACGTGGTTCACTTCGACGCGAATGCCTTCGGGGTCCTCGAACAGGACCGAGTAGTACCCGGGCGCAAACCCGTCTTCTTGTGGCGGGTGAACGATTTTGGCGTTGAGCTCGGTCGTGGCAAACTCGTGCACCGCGTCGACGTCTTCTTTGTTTCTCGCCCGCAAGCAAAAGTGATGCAGGCCAGCGCGCCATTGGTTAAACGCGAGACCGTCGGGCTTGTCTTCTTCTGCCGCGGTACGTACAAGGATCCCCGTGCGGCTCCCGATGCAGTAGATTGTGTCGTCGCTCTTGATCAGTGTCTTCATGTCGAGAAAGTTGCAAAGGGACTCCCAGAACGGGAGGCACGCTTTCGCGTTTCGCACTGTGAGTTGGATGTGGGCAATACCGTTGAGTTCAACGCTCATGAGGTCTCCCGGCGCGTAGTGGATTTTGCTTACGTAGGGCAACAAGATCCCTGCTTGGGACGCGCGTCGCAAGCACCATACATACCCGCGCGTCGCGCATTCTGAACCCGAAACGTTTAGACTTGATTTCCTACGTGCCGTTGGTTCCGGGTTGACTCCGGGTTAGGAATTTGAGATGGGCCGAATTACTGCGATCTACCGCTACCCCGTGAAGAGCATGGGTGGAGAAGCTCTTCAGCGCGTCACGCTCGGGCAAGCTGGCCTGCCGGGTGATCGGGCTTGGGCGGTGCGCGACGAAGTTCGCGGCGGCATTCGCGGGGCAAAGAAGATCCCCGCGCTGATGACGTGCAGTGCGCGCTATGCGAAGACGCCGGGGGACACGGGGTCGAGCACAGCAGAAATTCAGCTGCCCGATGGAACTCAAATCGCAACGAGTGACGCAGACATCAATGAACGCATCTCGGCGGCGGTGAGCCACGAAGTTTCGCTTTGGCCGCTGCTCCCGGAAGATGCGCGCGAACACTATGCGCGAGGCGCGCCGGACCACGAAGACATGGAGCAAGAACTGCGCGAGATGTTCGGGCGCAACCCCGATGAGCCACTTCCCGACCTGGGCAAGTTTCCCCCGGAGCTGTTTCAGTACGAGTCGCCTCCGGGAACCTACTTCGACGCGTATCCACTGCTTGTGGTGAGCCAGCAGTCCCTCGACGAAATGTCCCGTCGCGCAGAGGGCTCTTTGTTCGATGTACGTCGCTTTCGCCCGAACATCGTGGTGGATCTGCCGGAAGTCGATGCGCCGTTTCCCGAAGCCGCACTTGAAGGGAAACAGTTGCGCGTCGGTGGCGTCGTGTTGCAAACGACGATCGCATGTCCCCGCTGCGTCATGACTACGCACGGTTTCGAAGACTTGCCGAAGGACCCGCGCATCATGCGCGCGTTGGTGAAGAACGCCGAAGGCAACCTTGGTCTCTACGCGGAAGTAAGTGAGCCCGGGGAAATTTCAGTTGGTGACGAGCTGGTCGTTGTTGGTTAAATGTTGCTGGGTAGCGAGCTTCGAAGCGATGTCGGAGGTGGGAAGTGAGCGCGCAATCCCTTGAAGGCAAAGTCGCGTTCGTAACCGGTGCGGCAAGAGGCATCGGACGTGCGATTGCATTGGCCTTGGCTGAATCCGGTGCGGACGTTGCCGTCGCCGACGTACACCCCGCTCCGTTCGAAGGCGAACGCTATTTCCGAATGAAGAAGCGCGTGTCGGGTCGCGAAGAAGACACAAGAACTGCGGATGCCGTCTCGGCGTTGGGCCGTCGCAGTGCTGAGCTTGTACTCGACGTTTCCGACGCCACTGCGGTACGCGAAGCCGTCAATGCTTGCGAAGCGCAGCTTGGGTCGGTCGACATCTTGGTCAACAACGCGGGGATCGTGAACAACATCGCGACGATTTCCAACATGGATCCGAAAGCCTGGGATCATGAACTTCGCGTCAACCTGAGCGGTGCGTTTCATTGCGCTCAGGCGGCGGCTCCCAAGATGGCGGAGCGCGGATGGGGCCGCGTCGTCAACATTGCATCGATCGCCGCGCGGACGCCGAGCTTGGGACAGCCCGCTTACGCGGCAAGTAAAGCGGGGGTGATCGCATTTACCCAATCGATCGCCCAGGAATTTGGTCGCCAAGGCGTGACTGCCAACGCGATCCTGCCGGGCTTGATTGGCACGCCGCTCGTGCAATCAATGCCCGAAGCCATTCGCAACAGCATCACATCGCAGACGCCGGTAGGTCGTGTGGGTGAGCCTGCGGAGATCGCATCGCTCGTGGCATATCTTTGCTCTCCCGCCGCGGCCTTCATCACGGCGACTGCGATCCCGTGCGACGGCGGTTTTCTCGGCGCGCCACACTTCGGTTTAGACGCGTAGCGTCCCAAAGTTTTCGTAGCGAGCCGGGAGTCAAAAACGGGGATTGGGGAAGGCGGTGGGTTGTGCCGCTGTCAGTTAGCGACTTGCTTCGTCAATCTTGATCTCGATAAGGGTTCCGAAGCCTTTGACCGCATTAGGACGGAGCTTTGCGAAGACTCGTTCGGTGTAGGCCGGGTCGTCTTCGATCGCGCGGCCGTGTCCGTGTAGCGCTTCACCGCGGATCAACACGCTCACGCGTCCGCCATCGCCCACCAGGGAACCTCGTGATGCCCATGATCGCAACTTACGGCGGGCGACCGATTTGGATGGGCAATGTCACCGACGCCTTGATCGCACCTCAGGGTGAAGCGTGGGACGACGCGGTCTTGGTTCAGTATCCGTCGCGCAGACATTTCCTAGACATGATTCTGAGCGTGGAATACCAAGCCGCGAAGCCGCATCGCACCGCCGGACTCGAAGACTCACGGCTCATCGAGTCCATCACCGCGTTCGGCCTCGGGAGCGAGTAGTTCCAATTAGGCCGGTTTCAGCGCGGGCAAAGTAGGGTGTTACGAGACTCAAAAGGTCAGGTAACGTCCGACCGCCACACGCCGCGGCCCCGATGTCGAAGCGCCTAGGACTTCGTCGAGTTGGAACCGGTCGCATTTGCAGGAGTACACGATGACGAGAGCTGGACGCTTTGCCTTTGTTTTGCTGACAGCGTTTTCGATGTTGGCTTTCGCAGGATTCGGATGTTCGGGGCCGGACGAAGACACCGACACAACCGATCTGATGAAGCGGTTGGGCGGAGATCCGGTGTTCGAAACGACGACGGAGCTTTTGCCGCCTCGTCACGAACGCGCTCCGGAAACCAGGGCGCTGTTTGGCGACTTGCATGTTCACACGACGTACTCGTTCGACGCTTTCGCGTTTGGCACTTTGGCCACGCCCTACGACGCCTATCGCTACGCCAAGGGCGAAGCGATTCGACACCCGGGTGGGTTTGATGTTCAGCTCAAACAACCGCTCGACTTCTACGCGGTAACGGATCACGCGATGTTTCTTGGGCTCGCGTTCGAGGCAGGCGACGTCGAAACCGAATTTTCGAAGCTCGCGGCATCGGCGCCCCTGAATGGCCTCAATAACCCGGACAACATGGGGCTTTTGAGTACCACCACCCGGTTGAAGTCCTTCGCGAGTTTTCTGCCCGACCTCGTTGCCGGCGTTCGCGACGGTTCGATTGACGCGAATCAATTGCTCGACATCACGCGCACGGCATGGCTCGACACGATTGAGGCCGCCGACCAGTTCTACGACCCCGGACACTTTACGACTTTCGTCGCCTACGAATACACGACGTCTTCAGATGACAGCGGCAACTTGCACCGCAACGTGATTTTCAAGAACAGTGACAACATCCCGGCTGTCCCGTTTTCGCGGTTTCATTCGCAGAATCCCGAAGACCTTTGGAAGTGGATGGACGCGTTACGGGCGAAGGGTGTCGAGAGTCTTGCGATCCCGCACAACTCCAACGGCTCTAACGGCCAAATGTTCAAGCTCGTGGATTGGGCTGGGAATCCCATCGACGACGCCTACGTCGATCTACGCATTCGAAATGAACCGTTGGTTGAGATCACCCAAGTCAAGGGAACTTCCGAAACGCACCCGAGTCTTTCGACCCGAGACGAATGGGCAAACTTCGAAATCGCGCCGTTCCGCGTCGCGACCAGCCTCCCTAGTGCCCCGCCCGGCAGTTACGTGCGCGATGCGTTGCGCCGGGGCCTGGCGCTTGAAAACCAGGGCGTTGGAAATCCGTATTCACTCGGCTTCGTCGGCGCAAGTGACACGCATACCGCTGCCGCGTCTCTCGACGAATCGAATTACTTCGGAAAGCTTGGCGTGCTCGATCGAATCCCCGAACTGCGCGGTTCCGTGCCGCTTGGTTTCTTCACGGGGCTAGGGCTTCGCATGTTCGCACCGGAGCTCTACAACGAGGTCGGCGATGAAGCGTATATATCGAGTCCTTCGTCGGCCTTCGGTGCATCGGGAATTACCGGTGTCTGGGCCGCGGAGAACACCCGCGAATCGATCTACGAAGCATTCCGACGCAAGGAGACCTTCGCGACTTCTGGGCCGCGCATTCAATTGCGCTTCTTCGCGAGTTTCGATTTCGACGGCGGCTTGATTGACGCACCCGGCTCGGTTGCACGCGCGTACGAGACAGGCGTCGCAATGGGAAGCGAACTCGACGCGCAGAGCGGCACACGTCCCGAATTTTTGGTCTGGGCGCTCGCCGATCCGCAAGGTGCCCCGTTGCAGCGGGTTCAGATCATTAAGGGTTGGTCGAATAGCGCTGGAGAAACGTTCGAAGAAGTCTACGACGTCGCATGCGCGGGCGGGGCGAAGGTCAACCGCTCGACGAATCGTTGTCCCGACAACGGTGCGCGCGTAAATATCGAAGACTGCTCGACGACGCCCGGCACGGGCGTCGCCCAGCTCCGCAAGCAGTGGCGAGACCGAGACTACGATCCCGACCAACGTGCTTTCTACTACGCCCGGGTTCTCGAAAACCCGACGTGTCGGTGGTCGACCTGGGACGCGATGCGCGAAGGTGTCGAACCCCGCGCCGATCTCGCAAAGACGATTCAGGAACGCGCTTGGTCGTCCCCGATCTGGATTGCACCCCGGCAAGTCAGCGCGGCTTCGGTGAACTAAAGGCCGAGCCGTTACACGTCTTAGTCAGCCGTGGCTGGCTTTCGATCCAAAGTCCCCCCCCCGCGTAGAGAGTCCTTCAAGTTCTGTTTTGGTTTTTACAAAGCGAAACAGCCGCCAGCCTTTGGTGCGACCCCTCGTGTCGCTCCAACCTGGTACACCCGGGTTTTCCGGGGTTGATGTCTCGCGGTGTGTCAGCCGTTGTGTCTAAAGCGATGCGCAGATATGTCCGCCATCGACGACGACCACAGAACCATTCATGTACCGCGACGCATCCGACGCGAGCAGCATGAGCGGGCCATCGAGGTCTTCGAACTCACCGTACCGTCGAAGCGGGATCCCCTTTACGAACTCGGGCGACTGTTCGCTTTCGAGCAGCAGGCGACTCACATCGGTCAAGATGTAGCCCGGGGCAAGTGCGTTCACGCGGATCCCGTAGCGCGGCGCTTCGAGCGCAAGCACTTCGGTCATTCGAGTGATGCCGCCCTTCGACACCGCGTACGGGAACTGCCCCTTGATGGTACGTGTGTCGGTGATGGAGGAGATGTTGATGATATTGCCTTGGGTCTGTTTGTTTGTGACGACCCGTTCGGTATAGAGCTTGCTCATCAACCATGCGCTTTTCAGGTTGGTGTCGATGACGGCGTCCCAATCGGCTTCGTCGATCATCGTGTAGGTCTTCGCACCGGCTTCGATGCCCGCGTTGTTGATGAGGACATCCACGGGGCCAAACGCGGCTTCGGCGCTGGTGAAGAACGCCTCCATGCTCGCGCGGACGGTGACGTCGAGGACCGCCCCCATGGCGTGACCGCCGGCGGCTTGTATCTCAGCGACTCGCGTTTCGATTTTTTCGACGCGCCGGGCGCCAAGTGACACCTTTGCACCGTGCCCCGCGAGTAGCCCCGCAAAGTGATGTCCAAAACCAGATGATGCTCCGGTCACGACGACGTGTTTCTCCGCTACGCTAAAGAGTTCCATAGCCGCGCATTCTAGCGGGCCTGGGTACACGGCGGCTGCAGCAATTGACATACGGCTGCGCTGCGAAAGGAAATCATGACCGAATCCCCGTTAATCTTGAGCGAGCTCGACGACGATGGCGTCCTGCTTGTCACCATGAACCGCCCGCAGAAGAAGAACGCCTTTCACGAGCCGCAGTGGGACGCCCTCGCGAACACCCTCAACGAGGCGAAGGACAACCCGGCGGTCGCCGTTGTGGTGTTGACCGGGGCCGGCGGAAACTTTTCTTCGGGCGCCGATCTCTCATCATTTTCGGGCGAGCCGCGCCCGCCGCGAACAGACGGAAAGGCAAGCGCTTTCTTCGCGTGCGTCGACTCGCTGTTTGAGTTCGATAAACCGATTCTTGCAGCGGTCAATGGCGTGGCGGTCGGTGGTGGTTGCACGATCGCAGTCGCGTGCGACATCACCTACGTCGGCGACGACATCCGTATGCGGTTGCCCTTCGCGAACCTCGGCCTGGTCCCCGAAATCGCCAGCAGCTACATCCTTCAAGCCAACATCGGGCGACAGCGTGCGAACGAATTGATGTTTACCGCCGAATGGATTGACGCCGCTCGTGCAGTCGAAATGGGCATGGCCGCACGAAGTTTTCCGGCTGCCGAAGTCTTGGACGCCACGATCGGAAAGGCACGCGAGATCGCGCAGTGGCCGGTGTCGGCGCTCCGCGGGATCAAGCAAACTTTGCAGGTTGCCCATCAGGCGGGCATTGAGTCCGCACGAAAAGTCGAAGACGACATCATGATGAAGCTCGCCGGTTCACCCGAAAATATCGAAGCCGTCACCGCGTTCATGCAGAAGCGCAAGCCTGACTTCAAGCAGTTTCGCTAGTGCGCACTGGATCCGGGCAGTGCTAGGCCTTGCGCGCCTTGAAGCGCACAGGCAAGTGCTTGATGCCGCCGACCAAGTTCGAATGGAGACGTGAGATCGGCCCGGTGACTTCGATTTCTTCAAGACGTGGGATCAGGTACTCGAACGCCAGCTTTAGCTCGAGGCGTGCAACGTGCGCACCGGCGCAGAAGTGTTCGCCGACGCCATAGCCCACGTGGGGGTTCGGCGAGCGATCGATGCGAAACGTGTCCGGATCATCGAACACATCCGCGTCGCGATTGGCTGAGGGATAGAAGAGAGAAAGCGTGTCGCCTTCGCGGATCTTGGCCCCGTGGAAGTCAACGTCACGTGCTGCGGTTCGCGCAAAGTGGATAATCGGGCTTGACCAGCGAACGAACTCCTCGATCGCACTTGGCAAAAGCTCCGGGTTCTCGCGCAATCGCTGCAGCTCGTGAGGGTTCTGAATGAGTGCCAGCATTCCGCCGCTGGTCGCGTTGCGTGTTGTCTCATTGCCTGCGACAACGATGATCTGGCACCACGCGAGCAAATCGAGCATTTCAAGTTTCTTGCCGTCGATTTCGGACTGGACGAGGATCGAAACCAAGTCGTCTTTGGGGTTTTTCTTTCGGTCTTCGATCATCTCGGCGAAGTAACCGAAAAGATCGGTCATCGCTTTGTCCGAACCTTCCTCATTCTGATATTCGGGATCTTCGACACCGATCATCTGATTGGTCCATTCGAAGATCGAATTCCAATCACTTTCCGGAACGCCAAGGATATAGGCGATCACGGCGATCGGGAGGGGTGCGGAGACCTTCTCGACAAAATCGACTTCGCCGGCCTCGAGCAAAAAGTCATCCACGACCTTGCGCGAGATGCGGTCGAAGTCCCCATGCATCTTCTTGAGTGCGCGCGGCGTGAAGTAGCTGCTGATCAGCTTGCGGTTCACGCGGTGCATGGGGTTGTCGAGCTCGATCAACGTCTTCGGTCTCACAAAGCCGCTGGCTGCCATCGCTTCTTCGGCCTCGGCCATGACGGGATTCACGACAAGGCGCGGTGCGCTCAAGAACAAGTCGGGTTGGCGACCGATCTCGGTGATGTGCGCGTGCTTCGTGATGGCCCAGTACGGAATTTCGGAATCGCCGAAATAGTGAATTGGCTTGGTTTCGCGCATCAGCTTCCACTCTTCGTGGGGATAGCCCTGTTCGGCGTAGCGTTTCGTGGTGATAAGGTCGAAGTCGGCGATCGAGGTGTTGTTCGTCACGAGGCGTTCCCTGTTTTGGTCATGTCGGATTCGGCTTCAGAATATAGGTTTCGCGAGTTGTCTCGAACAACTCGCTTTTTCGTGAGTCGTTTTCTCTGAGTTGAGTCTCGTGTCGATGTTGATGGTTGCCACGTCCGGTGGGCAGGAGCTCTTCGAAGGTCAGTGCAGCGGGCCCCTGCCAGAAGGCCAGCATTTTAGCGAGACGTTCGGTCCTCACGGCGACATCGATGTGCGGCTTTGCGCGCTTCACACGGCTCCTCAATCTAGGACGTGGGGGAGGACTTTTTCGGTAAAGATCTCGAACGTCCGATCACTCAACGAAGAGAGCAGCAGATACTCGAGAGGAATCGTTTCCTTGAGGCGCTGGATTTCGTCGATGACCCGTTCGGGGCTTCCGTGCAAGATCACGTCGTCCATATAGTGATCGACGGGCTCGACCACTTTGCCATCGCCGCGAAAGTGCGCGAGCGCCTGCTTTGGAATGTACTTCGATGTCCATTCGGCCCCGCGGCGCGCCACGGCTTCTGCCTTGCTGTCGGTTTCGGCAAGGGCGACGAGTCGTGCGGTGGGAATGTCACGTTTGACTTCCGAGTGTCCCGCGGTTGCAAGATGGTTGTTGTAGTGGGCGAGCTTTTCAGCGATGCGGCTGTTTGCAGAGTGCGGATCCATCAAAATCGAGTAGCCCTTGCTCGCCGCCCACTCCACCGCACCGATCGAGCTCGCGGCGACCCAGGTGGGCGGATGCGGTTTTTGTACTGGCTTTGGAAGAATGTCGACGTTTTCGAAACTGTGGAACTGCCCCTTGTAGGTGAGGCGCTCATCCGACCATGAAGCGTGGACGATTTCGACGGCTTCCCGAAACCGCGCAGTGCTTTCTTCCACGGGGACATCAAAGATCGAGAGCTCGCGCGGATCAAAGCCGCGGCCCGCTCCCCAGTTGATCCGTCCGCCCGAAAGGACGTCCAACAACGCGACTTCTTCCGCGATGCGAAGCGGGTGATAAAAGGCGGCGAGCGTGACTGCGGTTCCGATTCGCAAGTTCTCGGTCATCGACGCGATGTGCATCGCCATCAAGTGGACCGAAGGGCAAACGCTGTAGCCGCTGAAGTGATGTTCGGCGAGCCAGACCGCGTCGTATCCCGTTTGGTCCATGATTCGGATGCGTTCAAGGGAGCGCTTGTATACGTCTTCCACCGGAACGCTGCGATCACGCCAGCCGAAGAACTGCAGTACACCGACCTTCACGTGCGGCCTCCCTTTAAATCGAAAAGTCGGATGATCATTTTTTGTGGTCTCCGTTGTCGAAGTTCAGTGACTCTAGTGCTCCTAAGAAGCGAGAGCATGAAGAGATTGCTCATCCTCACGACGATGCTGCGGCGCCCCTTGTGAAGATCGAATTGATCGATGTATCCACAGTCTTCGGTGTGCAGTTGCCGACCGCAGACTCACTCGATGCAGAAGGAAGGTCCGTGGCCGTAGTGATCCGTGCTTCGGTCGACATCACGTTTCGCGGCGTCTACCCTTCTCTCTTCGGCCGGTGACGAGATACCGCCGCTCTAAGCACATCTGGAGAAACAGCGAAATGCTCGCTCATTCCGTTCACTGGGGTATCAATTGTTTTCTAGTCGGGGTGGTCTGCGCATTCATGACGCAGCCCGCTGGCGCGATGAACCCGGGGAATGATGCACCCATCTTGACCGAGCGCCATTCCCGTGAACCTGTGCAAAAGACTTCGCAGACCGTTTTCGGCGCGCCGGTTTACCGGAAGACGTTCGTGTCGCCGCTGTATAAGGTCGACGGAATTTATCGCTCGATGAAGGGGCCGGCCGCGAATGACTTGATCGCTTTGGCAGACAGCGCTCAAATAGGGAACCAATTACTTTGGATTACCGCACAGTACACCGAAATCGTCAGCGGAAATCCTGCCACCGCAACGTCTCCAGAATTTATGTGTCACAGCAACATCGGGATGATGCGCAGCAAGCGACACGAGAAGATATTCAAGAGCCTACCTGGAGTTCGACTCTTCACCCTTTCACAGGGACAGATGGATGTTCGCTTTCCAGAGGGCTTCGGCATCCCGGTGATGTCACAACAACCCATGGAACTCCAGACCCAGGTTCTAAACCTGAACGAGCAACCGGAAGATCTTGAGGTTCGTCACAGGGTGACGGTGGAGTATGTGCGGCAGGCCGATTTGAAGACCCCGATGAAACCGCTGCGCGTGCTCAGCGCTCAGGGCATGGTGGCAACTGATGCCAGCGCGCGGCACTACGGGCTGAGCGAAGCCAACCCCGAAGAGCACGGCCCTGGATGCAGTGTGGGCCAGGCCGCGGGCACGCGAAGCATGCTCGATTCGGAGGGCAACAAGTTCGTCGCGCATTGGGTGGTCAAACCCGGACGCGACGAAAACCGCACTCTGGTCACGAACTGGATGCGGGTTCCCTTTGATACCACCGTCCATTTCATCGCGGTCCATCTGCACCCATTCGCAGAGTCGGCGACGTTGACCGACTTGACGTTGGAGACCGATGTCTTTCATAGCCGTGCTCGGGGCCCAGAGAACCAAATTGGACTGACGAGTGTCGAATCGTTCATCAGCGAGACTGGGGTCCCAATCTTTCAAGGACACGAGTACGAACTGAAAAGTATTTACGAAAACACCACGGGCGAGAACCAGGACTCAATGGCTGTCATGTTCTTGTACGTGCTCGACAAAGACTTCCGACTTCCGCCCGTTCTGGCCGTAAAGTAGGGCTTCCGCCTCCGCCCTCCGCCCCCGACCCCGGGGCCGGGCACATTGTATTCGTGACGTTGCATTCCCTTAATCCCAACCCCCTGCGTCCCAGGAGCAACAACGATGAAACGTCTTATTTGGCTAGTCGCTTTTGTAACGGTTTTCGCCGCGCCGCAAGCCTTCGCGGATCGAGAAGTGGTTCGCGAGGAAAGCGGCATCGTCGTAGAAGAAGAGGCCAAACCGGGACAGGCGTTGCCGATCTTGACCGGAACAACCACGATGTCTGCGCCGGCTGAACAGATCGCCGCGTGGATCGGTGCCACGCACACCTATGTCGATTGGATGCACAATTGCGAAGAGGCACGGGTCGTGAAGGGGAAGGGCGGCGAGGTCTACGGGTACAGTCGAATCGCATCACCCTGGCCGGTTTCGGATCGAGACGTGGTGCTGCGCTCCGTTCGCAGTGACAACCCGGATGGCACCATTCGGATCGAGTTCCTAAGTACAAACGATGTTGAGGTGCCGGTTCCGAGAGGTGCGGTTCGCATGGTCCATCTCGAAGGGTCCTACGAACTGAAGCCCGTCGAAGGCGGAACCCACGTGATTTACACCGTTGATTCCGATCCGGGCGGAAGCTTGCCTACTTGGTTGATCCGGCAGGCAGGCAAAGATCTGCCGTACTTCACGCTTCGCAATCTACGCGAACGAGCTGAAAAGGGTCCGCCTCCCGCCGCTTGACGATTGGCGAACTACGCCGCCTTGGGTTGCTCAACCTTTAGCGCTGGCTCCTTTAGCTTTCGCGAAAGGGCCACGAGCACGGCAATACCGCTCGACAGGATGCCGATGCAGAGAAGCATGGCGCCCTGGTAGTCACCGCCTGAGTCACGCATACCGCCCGTGATCATTGGCAAGCCAAAGCCGAACGGGAGCATGGCCAAATTTGCGAGCCCCATCGCGCGCCCCACGTTCGCGGTCCCGAATTGTCCCGCGATGAGATGACCGAATACCGGGAGGTAGCCTCCGGCGGCGATTCCGAAGACGATCAGGGCTGCGGTCACCACCGATAGCCCCTGCCCCGTCATCATGATCGCGAAGCACACGACCTGGACTGCGACCACGCAAATCAAGATCATTACCCCGTCGCGTCGATCGACGAGCGCTCCAAGGTAGAGGGTTCCAATGAGCATCGATCCCTGGGTTGCACCGACAATCACGCCCGCGATCTGAGACGTAGCTCCTTGATCGTGGAGAAATGATGCCGCCTGGGATGTCCAGCCCGCGTTGGTCCCCATCCCAATTCCTAGTGCCACCGCAATAAGAAGAAAAATTGGAGACTTCACCAGGCGACCGGGTGGCCAGGAGTCGTCAGTCGAAGATTGGGTCGCTTCGTCGGTTGATTGCGCGCCAAGATCCTTTGGGATCCCAAAATAGATGGCGGTGTACCCGACGGCGCAAACGACGATCGCGAACGTTTGCAGCGCCGTGCGCCAACCCGATGCGTCGATGAGTGTGCCGCCCATGAGTGCGAAGACCACGCCGCCGATTGGAACTCCAAGGTTGGCAATTCCAAGTGCGCGGCCGCGATCTGCTGTCGTGGCCTTGGAAACCACCGCAGCGGTAGTTAAAGGGCCCAACATTGGAACGGCTACACCCGCCACCAGACAAGCAAGTGCAAGCTGCAAAAGGCTCTGCGCTTGAGACGCAAATAGCAGCGCCGCACCCAAAATCGTGCATCCGGTAAACATCACATGACGAGGGGATCCGCGATCTAACCAGCCGCCGATCGGTACGCCGCACATCGCCAGCGTCATGGTGATAAGCGAAAGCCCGGCACTGGCTTCGAAGGTCGTCGCCGAGAAGCCGTCGGCAATCGGGCGCACGAATAAACTGAAGGCGCCGATCGTCGCGCCGATGCCCAGCGCTTGGGCGACGAACGCGGCCGCGATCACGCCTCGAGTTCGACGATCCATGTTTGATGTCACCCCGGCTACAACGCGTACCCGTGTGGTCAGCGTATGCGTGAATTTGCTTGGCGGGACTCTAGTCTATCGTCGTCGGAGGCATTGGGACTTCCGCGAAGGTTCTGGTTC
Organism: Myxococcales bacterium; assembly: GCA_012960035.1. Lineage (GTDB taxonomy): Bacteria > Myxococcota_A > UBA9160 > UBA9160 > UBA4427 > DUBZ01. The sequence continues at coordinate 40,230 of DUBZ01000058.1, forward strand.
CCTGGAAGAGACGTGATGCTTCTTCCTCGCCCATCCCCAACATGATGAGTGAGCGGAAGACCGCCTTCAGCGCGTAGTCTGTGGCTAGACTTTGATCGGTGAAACGCCGGATCGAAAGCGAAAACCGTCCAAAAATGGCGTTCGGGACGATGACGTCGGGCACAGGGGTGAATCGGCCCATGGAGAACCCACGCATGGCTGTATCGAGCAGCGACAACCCATGTAGCTTTGCGTGATTCTGGGCACCTCGGTGAGTCGCAGAAGAATGCGTCCCCGGATTACTTGAAGTCGATCATCTAGGAATGGAGGGAGTCACCGCTCAAACCGAGGGAGTTCTGGGAGGCGTGAACTTTTATGTGTCAAAGGTGGCTGGACCGTGCATGTGCCGACATCTTCGAAAACGAAGCTTTTATCGTCACGATCAATCATGCACAACCAGTCCATCGTTTTCGCTTGGTGCTTAACCTTCGGCGCGCTTGCGGGTGAGCGCTGGTGCGGGATAAGAAACATCTTCCTGCTCGATACCCGTCGAAGTCAGTTTAAATCTGTAGACCGTTTGGTGGATCGTTTCGAGCCAACCTCTTCGACTCAGGCCAACCTCGTTTACGGTGATCTCCCATTTTTGATAGACGGGGTGAGCCTCCGCCATCGCGCGTGCGACAGGCAAGGGGTCGGCGAACAGTCCGAGCATCAGGCGCACGGACATAAAATCGCTGCGCGTTGCAAGGAGATCGGCGCTGGATCTAGGGTCGAGAGGCACGCGTCGGCCGGATGCGTCGATTCCAATCAGCGCCATGTTGCCACGGGGCATAACCGTCGTGTACATCGCCCAGCCTGCGAGTTTCCACGGGCTCACGCGGTAACGAAGCACAAGTTGTTGCTGAACCAGAGGCCATATGATGAAGACGGCGAGTAGGAGTCCGACGACGTTGTGGCGAATGCGTGGCGTCAATTGAGCCTCAGCTGTGGAAACAGATGAAACGCAAACATCGCCAGTAACTGGATGCCTGCGAGCACTGGCCAGATGGCGAGCGCGTTCTTGCGTGGATAAAAGCCGGCGAGTAGTGCGCCGAACAAGCATCCAAAGATCAACTCTCTGGCACCGAGTTCGATGCTCACGATCAGAGCGATCGCCGCGGCGACCGCAAACTTTCGCGTTTTCTTGAACAACAGCAGTGGGCCGAGGCTCATCTCGCCGATCCAAACCAGATTCGACATCACCACGAACAGCGGGTCTGAAACAGCGTAGGGACCCGTCCCGGGCTTGCCCGCCATTTCGCGAATGCGCGCAAACTCGTCTCCCGACAGCACGAGCCCCATGAAGTCGGAAAAATTCTGAATCGTGGCGGTATTGAACGCCAGAAACGCGCCGTTGAAATACTGGCCCATAACCATCTTCTGTAAACCACTGTGAAATAGCACGATGACGATCATCCAACGCGCGGCCTTCATGCCGAGTTCAGGATCGCGTTGGGAGAGGACTAGGAATAGCAGCACCGACCATTCGAGAAATAGATGATTGGCAAAGTGCGGCCAAGCGAGGACAAGCCACCAAGTCGTCATGGCAAGGCTTAGCGCCAAGCAATACGGTCGCATCGACCGTGCCGACAAACCGACCACTGCGCTCAGCACATAGGCGGGCAACAGCACGGTCGCCGCCATGCGCCCGAGTTCCACATCTCGTCCGATCAACATGCCGCAGTGCGAAACCATCGCGAGCAGCATGAAAGATGAAAGGGCGTCGTAGCGTTGTGGGTCATGTTCGTCGTGCGCCCGTGCCCAATCCACGAACGAAAAGACGCCTGGCGACGGAGACTGTGTCATCACGCTAGACAGCATACGCCTCGAAAACCCAAACGCGCCACTGGCAGAGCACACCCAAGGCTCCGCCGTGGCGCTCTCGAAGTATCTGCTCGTTTTCCGCGCTATTGCATTTTTAATGCCAGATGAACTCGCATGAGAAACTCCCGAGCCCTGGGGCGACGGTGATCGTATTGCGACAAATTTTGATATTCTTCAGGAAACGTGTGATCTTGATGCCGTGTCGAATGTAGTCGGTCGGCCCGCTTAGGATCTGGTTGTCATAGATATGAAAGTAACCTTCGTCATTTGTGTGGGGCGATAAGCCAGTCAATTGCAGCGTCGAATTCGAAGGCCTCGACTATACCGCCGGGGGTCGCGACAGCGTCTATTGTGTGCGCGCCGTCGAGCAAGCGACGCCACATGTCAATGCCGACAACCTACGCTGTGGAACGGATGCCTCGGGTGCCTGTGTGTCGACCAAGCCATGCAGACCGGGGTCGGGTAGCGACGAATGTCTGTCTCCAATCGGTGCACGTGCCTGGTCGTCCCCGATATTCGTCGACCAAGCCCAGGTCCCTTCCTTCTAGCAAACAGGACGTTGTATGCGCCGACTGAGGCAGATCGGAAAATTCATCGACTGGATGGACCCGCTCCACGAAATCGCGATGGAAAAAACCGGTCTCAGCGATTTTGGTCAAGACAAGGCTTATCTGACAGGTTTGCGCGTCCTACTCGAGTCGGAAGATCTCGACTGCGATCTGCAGGTACCCCACCACTTCGGATACAAGCTTGTGCATGTGCTGGAGCAACGACTCCTTGCCGAGCAAGCGTTCAAGGAACGACCCGAAGTCTTGGAACACAAGATCGAACGACCGCTGGTGATCACGGGCATGGTTCGAACCGGCAGCACCGCACTCCAGTACTTGATGGCACAAGATCCGAATCGGCAGCACCTGCAGTACTGGATGAGCGAGCGCCCTCAACCTCGACCGCCTCGCGATACGTGGGAGTCGAATGCCGACTTCCTCGCCACCCAGGGTCGAATCGAAGCCATGTACAAGATGGCACCTGAAACCAAGTCCATGCACTTTGCTGCGGCCGACTACCCAGAAGAATGCGGCCACCTGATGGCCCAAACGTTCACCGACGAATATTGGCAGATCGGGTCGCGCGTTCCGCACTACAACGCCTGGTATGAAACAGCTGATCTCGTCCCGACATATAAGCAGCACAAAAGACTGATCCAACTCATCGGTTCAAACGAGCCCGACAAGCCATGGTTGTTGAAATACCCGGTACATCTCAAACATCTGAAATCATTCTTGACTGTTTACCCTGATGCGCGCGTGATCTGGACCCACCGCGATCCGGCGTCCGTCCTTTCGTCTTATACCAATATGAATGCAGCGTCGCGCAAGATGACAGTGCGGCCTGAAACGATCGATCGAGACGATTTGTTTCATGAACAACTCGACGTTTGGGCAGCAGGGACCGAACGCGCAGTCGGAGTTCGTGCAACGCACCCTGAGTCTCAATTCTATGATTTACACTTTCAGGACTTCGTGGCCGACCCCGTTGCACGAATCGAAGAGATCTATCGTCACTTCGCGATCGACTGGACTCCGGAATGTCAAGTAGCCGTAGGTGCGTGGAACGACGAGAACCCGCAGAACAAGCACGGGAAACACGCACACGCCGCACAGGCCGTCCCGCTCAGTCGCGAACAAATTCACGAGCGCTTCGCGACGTACATCAATGCGTGTGGCGTCAACGTTTCTTAGAGAGCGCTGGCAGGCCCGGTGCGTCTAGCGGTCGAAGCGAAACTTTTTTTCGATCTCTAGGTTTTTCCAGGTCAACTTGTCTTTGCCGGGAGGCCAAGGCACACCGTTGCGGCCGTAGTTTGCGAGCTTTCGACTGTAAAAGAGTGGCTCGCGAGGACGATAAATCGCCGCGGGGGAATTGTCTTCGATACCGAATAGCGGGAAGTATTTCTTGTCGACGAAGAATACGTTGGGCCCGCCTTTCATCTGATACAGCAGCTCATAGCCCTTCTCGTTGGCGAGGTTGACCATAGATTGCATGCTTGCGCCAATGTAATAGGTCCGGTCCCAGTAGTTCATCGGGTGATAGTCGATGACCATCAGCTCCGGGGGCGGAAATACCATGTTGGTTTCGATCATGACGACCTTGGGGCGAAAGTCGTGGATCGCACGCCAGACGTAGTAGTCGTTGCTGTCGATATCGATCACCAAATAGTCGAGGTCTTTCGGAACGCCGCCATCTTCGAATAAAATTTCGATGTTGCCCGGCCAAACCCATGCGTTCATCGTGGTGGAGTTCGGAAAAGCTTTGTAGTTGTTGGCAAGCTCCTTCGCGCGAGCCCAGTCGCCCTCAATCTGGAAGCTTCCCCAGCCGTGGTTCAACACCAAGTTGCGCATATTGCTGTTCTTGATCCCGTTGTGAGCGCCAAACTCAACGGCAAACTTGGGACCCGGTTCGATGACTTCGAAGATCTTCTCGACAACACCGTCCTCGCCGAACTGTGAAAAGACGATGCGTTCGGCCGCTTCGAGATCGACTGGTTCTGCGGGCTTGGATGACTGGCCGTCGTTGCACGAGATCGCGGCGAACATACAAATAAACGCGAAGCTCAGCGCGCAATGTGTTCTCGGCCGGAGGATGGATCGTCTGGGCGTAATCATCTTTCGATGATAATCCGCCCGGACGCGTCTGTAACCCTCGCTAGACTCGTGGCATGCTGCTCCCCGGTCGATCCGATCTTGTCCTCGATGGCGTTCTCAAAGACTTCGTCGCAAACGGCTATGCGAAACTCGGCCGGGTGTTGTCGTCCGAGGCGGCTGCTGTGCTTCGCGAGCGTGCCGATGCGTTGATGCTCGGCGAAATTCAATATCCGGGTTTGTTCTATCAACACGACTCGGAGAGCGGCAGGTATGAGGACTTGGAGTTTGGAGCCGGTTGGGTGGGGCCTTCGCGCAACTATCGCAAACTCGAAAAATTGGAACTCGACCCCCTGTTTCTCGAGTGGATCGAAAACCCGCTTCACCGTCGTATCGCGCACCGCCTGCTTGGTAAGAAGGTGTCCCTGTATCGAGCGGTGTTGTGGAATAAGGCATCGCGCGCGGGCATGGATCTGCCGTGGCATCAGGACGATGGCGTCTTCTGGGGCATCGACCGTCCACCTTCCTTGCAGATTTGGACGGCGCTCGACGACGCGCCGGAAAGCGCCGGGTGCGTCGAGGTTCTGCCGGGTAGCCACCACAAAGGGCTAGCGAGTCCGCTCGGCGGGACGGTCCGTGGTGATCGCCTGAGCGAAGTCGACGCCGAGGCGGGGCGGGTTTCTCTGCCTGTGAAAGCAGGCGAATCGATATTGATTCACAACCACGTGTGGCACCGCTCTGGTCGCAATGAAACCGCGCAAGCAAGACGGGCGATTGGGATTGCATACTTGGCCGGCGACACGCGATGCACTCGAAAGCGAAGATCGCCGCGGGAATTCAAGCGAGTGTTCGAGGAGCGCGAATAAGCGCTACGCCTGCTGCTGCTGTTGCCTGAGCGCAAATTGCGCCTCGCGAAGTTGGTTGCTGCGTTCGTCGACCTGTGACTCCAGAAGCTTCCGGTACTTCGCCAACGCTTCTTCTGCAATTTTCTGATCCGTGATGTCTATGCCCCAGGCGAGAACGTGGGCCATGTCGAGGACCCACGACAGGTTGCCGAGCGCGCAGGGACGCAGAAATCAAGGCGGCCAGGCAAAAGGGGCCCGTGGTTCGTGAATACCTCCTCGCCACGTTAGATCTTTGCTCGGTCAGCCCATGGGGGTAGGACGCTGGTTTCACGCAGACAGTCTTTACGAAGTTGAGCAGGTCTTCGGGGACGAGCGGGTCGTTGCGCACGATGGTGACGAGCAACCTGTTGACGGCTTCGCGCTGCCATCCCGAAACAACTATTCGACGACGTTGTCGGCGACGGGGTCTGCAGCGAAGCGCGCTCGATCGAGTCGTTTGTCGGACGCGCGACCGTGTTTTCAATTCAGAAGTCACAGATTAGATCAGTCCTAAATGTCTCAGTGGCATACCCGGAGGTTGGAGCGCGCCGGAATACTGAAGATTGCGCCCGTTAAATCGCTCCAATTGCGAGTCATCGGTGCTAGATAATCCCCATGATTCAACTCGACTCCGTTTCGAAAGCCCATGGGTCCCAGATCTTGTTCGTCGACGCATCGATGTCGGCGTTCAACGGGGACCGCGTCGGGCTGGTGGGTCCAAACGGCTGCGGGAAGTCGACCGTGTTTCGCCTGATCATGCAGGAAGAAGAACCCGACGGTGGGCAAGTCAGTGTCGTTCGCAATACGACTCTTGGCTACTTCGGTCAGGACACAGGCGAGATGTCCGGCGAAACAGTTCTCGAAGCGACGATGGCCGGGGCGGGCGAAGTGTCCGAGGCCGGGCGCGAACTGCACGATCTGGAAAACGCGATGGCGGATCCGGAGCGTGCGGACGAACTCGACAAGCTCGTCGATCGCTTTGGCGAGGTGCAATCACGCTTCGACGAACTCGACGGTTATGCGCTCGAAGCCCGAGCGCGCGAAGTTCTGGCCGGACTCGGCTTTCGGGACGAAGTCGTTGCCGGTGACGTCGGCGAGTTGTCGGGTGGATGGAAGATGCGAGTGGCTCTCGGCCGCATATTGCTGATGCGGCCCGATGGGCTGCTACTCGATGAACCCACTAACCATCTGGACATCGAATCCATTATCTGGCTCGAAAATTTTCTGCGCAACTTCGATGGTGCGTTGATCATCACGTCTCATGATCGCGAGTTTTTAAATCGCATCGTGACCAAGATCGTCGAGATTGATGGCGGTGACATCACGACATATGCGGGCAACTACGATTTTTACGAAGAACAACGCGCGATGGCGGCGGCGCAACACGAAGCCCATTACGCCCGTCAGCAGGCGATGCTCGCCAAAGAGAAGGCGTTCATCGCGCGCTTCAAAGCGCGAGCCAGCCATGCGGCACAAGTTCAATCGAGAGTGAAAAAGCTCGACAAAATCGAGACCATTGTGCCGCCCAAGCGCCGGCACGTCATCGAGTTTCAGTTCAAAGAGCCCATACGCTCGGGCGATGACGTTGCGATCATTGAGGGCGTCACCAAGAGATACGCGGATCACACGATCTTTGAAGACATGGACCTGATGATCCGTCGCAAAGAGCGCTGGTGCGTGATGGGAGTCAATGGCGCGGGCAAGTCGACGCTACTGAAGCTCGTGGTCGGTTCAATCCAGGCTGACTCCGGTGTCGCGAAACTCGGAGCGAGCGTAAAGCTTGGATACTTCGCGCAGCACTCCATGGAAGTTCTCAATCCGGAACTCACGGTCTTCGACACGCTGCAAGGCGAGTTTCCCGTTGCAAATGTCGGTTCACTCAAAGCGTTGGCCGCGGCCTTCGGGTTTCCCGGGGACGACGTCGACAAGTACTGCCATGTGTTGTCGGGGGGCGAGAAGGCGCGACTGGTACTTGCGTTGATGCTCTACGACCCGCCCAACTTTCTGGTGCTCGACGAACCGACGAACCATCTCGATATGGACACGAAGGCGATGCTCGAAAAGGCGCTCAGCAAGTTCGAAGGCACCCTGTTGATGGTCTCGCACGATCGGCACTTCTTACAGGCACTGTCGGATCATGTTCTCGAACTCACCCCGGACGGGATGCGAACGTATGGCGGCGGCTATCAAGATTACGTGATTGCGTCTGGACACGAAGCGCCCGGACTCGGGGAATAGACCGATTGCGCGTTGGACTACAGCGGACCGTCTGAGCGCCGTGCGTTGACGAACCTCTCAGCGAAGGCCAGGCAAGCAAACACAGCCCCGAGCGCAGTGACGACCGATGCCCCGGTTGGCAGATCCCACTGGGCGCTCGCGCCGATGCCGATCGCGCACGCGATGCTTCCGATTAGCCAAGCGCCGAGAAGTCGTTGAAGGACTCCGGTGTAGAAAATTGCGGCGCTTGCGGCCGGTACGATGAGAAGTCCGAACACGACCAGCACCCCGGCGAGTTGTACGGCACTCGTGACCACGACGCCGAAGCTCAGATAGAAGAGGAAGTCGAGCCAGCGGTTGTGGTCGGTTTTATTGATGTCTCGATGAGCATGAGAGTGTTCGAGGAATACGCTGCGAAAGACGTAGTGAAACGTCGCGATCGCAGCGAAGACGCCAGCCATCGTTCCGACCTCGGACCATTCGGCAAATAGCAAGCGGCCCGTCATCATGGCTTCGATCTCGTCGCGGTCGAGTGCGCTTTGCGAAAGCACGAGGATGACGAGCGCAGCACTTACGCCGTAAACGATGCCGATGACGGCCTCTTGCGGGATGCGTCCGGCACCCGGGCGCGCCCAGGTGAAGATTGCGGCACCCAAGAACGTAAGCGCGAATGAGCCGATGTAAGTCAAGCTGCCATCGTCATGTTCAGTGAGACTGTGGCCCAGGGCACCACCCAGTGCGGCGAGTTGTGCAAGTGCGAGGTCGACGAAGATCACCTCGCGCATGAGTACGTGGTACCCGAAGTAACTCAGTACGCAGGCGAGGAGTAAGCAGGCGACAAGTGCAGGCGCGAGAAGCTCGATCACGGGCAGCCCTCGTCGCCTGTCGGAATCTCCTGAGCCGCGAGCGCCAAGAGTTTCACGTTGGTTTCAAAGAGCGAGATGTAGCTGGTTGCCTCGGGCAGGGCGTTCACTTCCTGGGCGAGGATGACATGACGCCCTTCCACCGCCTTCGCGAGTCGTGCTGCGCTACGTACGTCCCCGTAGGTCGCGGAGAGCACGAGGCGTGTGTTCTTCTGCTTCATTTTTTTGGCGAGGGATGCGATGTGGCGAGGGCCAGTCGCGATGCCCGGCTTCGGCTCGAGTTCGGCAAGTTGTTTGATCTGAAATCGCTTGAGAAAGTAGCTCCACGTGCGGTGTGTTGTGACCACCGAGCACAAGCCGAGAGCATTCACGTCGTCTGCGAGCCGCGCGGTGAGCGCGGTGAGTTGTTCTTCGAGCGCGATTGCACGAGACTCAAACGTTGCAGCGTGATCAGGGTCGAGTTGTCCGAGTTTTGCAGCGAGGGTCCGGCCGACTTTCGCGCCGTTCATGGGGTCGAGCATGTAGTGGGGGTTCCCGTGAACGTGGATATCTCCCATGGCCCGGGTCAGTTCATCTGCTGCGGGGACTTCCAGAACGCGGATGGCTGTCGAGACGTCGAGGTTCTTTGCACCTCCCGGGAGAAGCTCGACTTTCCGGCTGCTGTGTACGAGGTTGGGCAGCCAGGGTTCTGCGTCGACGCCCGAATGCACGAACAGGTCCGCCTTGCGTAGCTTCATCACAAAGCTTGGCCTGGGAATCACGTTGTGCCCATTCGCACGACCACTCATCAAGCTTTCGACACGAACTTCCTCTCCGCCAACTTGTTTGACGATGTCGGCGAGGGATGGCGTTGTCGTGATCACGCTGATCTCAGCTTGAGCGACGGACGCTACGACCAACGCAACGCAACAAAGAAGAGCGTGCAGGACAGTGGTCAACTTATGTGCGCTCATCGGTTGACCCAATATGGATGCGGAGGATGTGAGCCAATATAGAAAGTCAGCCCAAGCATCGCGATCTGTTCCGAGTCCCGGCGCCCAGCGACTTCCTGGTCGAGGTGTTGCAACTCGAACCGGAAGCGCAGCGACTCGCTGTAGTACCAAGTGACTAAGCCGCTCGCCGCCCATTCTTGGTCGTTCACGCGCGGTTCACTGACATTGGGAAGTTCGGTGAGGTCGTATCGAAAACCTAGATACGCATTGCGATGAAACTGGTACTGGGCAAGAACGAAGCCGCCCATGGTTGTGCGACGCAGTGGGCTCTTGTCTTCGCGGGGCGAGTCTGCGCGCGCAATAAAGAACTCGGCTTGGACGATGGCACTTCGCGTGTCGGGCGCACTTGGGTCACGCCACAGCCATGTCACGTCGGAACCGCCGAGTAGCGTCTCACTGAAGCTCCCGGTCGAACGGACGTAGACGAAGCTCGTGCCGATTTCTAGAGAGTTGCTTTCGCCGATGTCGCCGAACCACTTGATGCGCGAAACAACCGAGGGGTTCTTTGCACGTGCGCCGCGCAATAGTGGAGATTCCTCTCCGCCATCTGCATTGGCGACCGCGGTCGTCCATTCGATGTATTGATCCCACGGGTTGGGTGCTAACCAGCTGACTTCGCTGCCGATTAGCACCAGCCCTTCGTGGCCCAGAAAGGCGACGACCGCGAGAGGGCGCAGTAACTGTGGCAGGTCATGGGTATGCAGGACATTGTTGCGACCGAAGGCGGCTCGGAACTTCCCGCCCTTTATTGCAAGGTCGAAGGGCAGGGTGTGCGCATTTAGAAAAGCCTCTTCAATTTCGAATTGCGTCGAGATCTTCACGTCGTCGAAGGGGTCTTCAATTTCTTCGTGCACCGAGAGCGTCACCATCGCATCTGCGATGGGTGCGACTGCGGCGCTCATGTTGAGCTCAACTTCGCGCAGGTGGAATCGGTTATGTCCCTTATTCTCCTCGTTCGTCGAAAGGCTTCCGCCAAGATCGAAGAACACGGTGATGTCAGGGTTTAAGAGATTGCTTTTTCGGACGGGGACGGTGTCATTCGCACTTGTCTGAGCAGCACATAAAAACAGCACGAAGATCGTGGTCATACGCATAAACACTCACTCCACTGCACCGAACGCAATGACGCGCGGTGCGGACGGCGATCCATGGGATCGCATTCAGAAACCGAGAGTTGGTTAGCTGAAGAGAAATGCGGGCGGCGCGCGTGGACCGTGGGTTCGCGCTTCATCGTGATTGATCGGGGCAGCAACGACGCGCGCGAACCGCCCCGCGAACAAACTGAGGTCGCGACCTAAGTGCGGCGAACTCGTCGTATTGGCGAAGCCCGAACCAACCGAAGCGCAGAAATGACACTCGCCGTCGCTCCGGCTCGGGTGCGGTGCTTCATTTGCCGGGGCGTGCGAAGTGGGCGTCTGCGCGGCGACCACAATCTGCTGAGCACTACTGTGCGAAAACGCTTCGTGGACAGACTCACCGCCCCCGACCAACAACGCAAACACAAGGGCCTGCCTGAGCACAGCGGAAAGCCACCGCGCGGCGCGCGAGCTTTTTGCCCCGCCGGGTCGTGTGTTCGACTCTGTTGCCAAGCCCCTCATAGGCCAGACTCTACCGGCAATCTTTCGAGATTGGCAATTCTGGTGAATCGCGACCAATACCTTCGAGATTGAGTCCGTTTCGTTTATGTTCTGCTGTCGCGATCCCGTGCTGGGCATCGTTACGAACGAAGCACCTTAAACGCGAGACAAGCATGTTTCAGGTTTGGACATCATCGGGGTTTCACTCGGGACCCGCTCAGATCGTCGCTGAAGCGCAACGAGCGGAAGCGATGGGGTACGACTGTTTCGCCGTGGTCGATTCGGTGCACGACGGTTTGATCGGTGCGGCCCTGGCCATTCAGGCGACCGAACGGATCGAGATCGCCACGAGCGCGTTGGCGTGCTTTCCGCGCAGCCCCATGACGACCGCGGTGGCGGCGTGGGATCTGCAGCAGTGGTCTGCTGGAAGATTTCGACTTGGCCTCGGGCCGCTGATCAAGCCGGTCATCGTGGGCAAGTACGCAACACCTTGGGTCCCGCCTGCACCCCGGATGCGTGAATACGTTCAATCGTTGAAGGCGATCTTCGACTGTTGGCAAAACGACGTGCCGCTGAACTACCGCGGCGAGTTCTACTCCTTCACGCGGCAACAAGAATATTCAAAGCCGGCGAAACTCGAGCATCCGTTCATCCCGATTCATCTCGCCGCGATTGGTCCGAATATGACCGCACTCTCGGGCGAAGTCGCGGATGCATTGTTCCCGCATCCGACGAACAGCTCGGGTCGATATATCGCCGAAGTCATGCTTCCCAACGCCGAGCGCGGGGCCAAGAGAGTGGGGCGCGCGATCGGTGATCTCAGCGTCATCGCAAATCCGTTGACTGCGATTGGATCGTCACAAGCCGCCATCGATGCCCAACGAGAGTCCCATCGCTCGACTCTTGCGACCCTCTATTCGACGCCAAACTATTGGCCGAGCCTCTCCCTTTATGGTTGGGGTGACGTCGGCACAACGTTGAAGACCCTCGTCAAGGAATCGCGCTGGGATGAACTGCCCGCGATGATCACCGACGAAATGCTTGAAGCCTTCGTGCCGAGCGGGTTTTTCGACGAAATCGGCTCAGCGCTGAGCGAGCAGTTTGGTGACGTTGCGGACGGCATCTTGATCTCGTTGCCCGACGATCCCAAGGAAGATGCAGCGGTAGCGCGTACGATCGAAGACTTGCATCGCGCTTAGACGTGAAAAACACGCGGCGAAAACCGACAGTGCGCCTATCCTCGTTCACCACAGTCTACGCTCGTCAACACCGCTTGGATCAAACTCGCACGCCCATCTTGCTCACTTCACGGAGGCATCCACCATGGCCAAAATTATCGGAAGCGTTGTTGCTGAAGACGACTACACCCACGAACTGGGGCCGGAACCGAACTTCAACGAGAGCATGTACTTCAATTTTTTTGACCCAGGGCAGTCGATCGGCGGGTTTGTTCGGTTGGGCAATCGCGCAAACGAAGGCCAAGCCGAGATGACGGTTTGCATTTACCTCGAAGACGGGCGCGTGCTCTTCGCCTTCAAGCGAGCGGAGATTTCCCACAACGACGCCTTTGATGCAGGCGGCCTGAAGTTCGAAGTCATCGAGCCGAGTGAGCGATTGCGCACCGTTTACAAAGGTGGCGTGATCGAACTCGACAATCCGAAAGCATTGAGCGACCCGGGCAAGGCCTTCAAAAACAGCCCGCGTCGTCGGATCACGCTGGACCTTGAACACGTTGCATGTGGTCCGATGTATGGCGAGTCGAAAAATAAACATGAATCAGAACGCGATGCAGAGAAACAATTCGCGAAGGCGCACTACGAACAGCACATGCGGGTCACTGGGACAATCGACCTCGGCGATCGGCAAGTGGAGATCGCAGGCTATGGCTTGCGAGACCACTCATGGGGGCCCCGCTACTGGCAGGCCATCGAGCGCTACGAATGGCTGACAATGAACTTCGGCCCCGACTTGGGCGCGATGGTGAGCATCATCCAGATCGCCGGCGAGAAAGAACGCCGAGGTGGCGTGATCGTGCGAAACGGTGAATTGATCGGCATCAAGAACGTGACAATCGATGCCGACTTCGAAGACAATGGGCTCTATCACAGCGGCTTGGTTGCCAAAATCGAAACCAAGACGGGAGAGACCTTCGAAATCAAGGGCGACGTCAAAGGCTTTATCCCCCTTCGAAATCGCCGCGACGGCATGACGACCCATATCGGCGAAGGCATGACCGAGTGGACCCTGGGTGACCAGAAGGGCTACGGACTCTCAGAGTTTCTGCGGCAGGTTTGAATCGAAGGTCTAAACGAAAGTTTAGATTCGTTCGATGATGACCGCGGGCGCCATCCCGCCACCGGTGCACATCGTGATCAGTGCCGTGCCCTTGCCACTGCGTTCGAGTTCGTCGAGAGCTGTGCCAATCAGGATCGAGCCGGTTGCTGCGATCGGGTGTCCGAGTGCAATCGCACCGCCGTTGACATTCACCTTGGCCGGGTCGACGTTGAGGTCGCGCATGAACTTCAACGGAACGACCGCGAAGGCTTCGTTGACTTCGAACAGGTCGATGTCGTCGAGGGTCATGCCCGCCTTCTCGAGAACCTTGCGTGCTGCAGGGCCGGGCTCATTGAGCATCAACGTCGGACTGCCCGCGGTCGTCGCCATGGCGACAATGCGTGCCCGAGGTTTGAGGCCACTCTTTTCGACATAGTCGTCTGACGCGAGAATGAGACCTGCTGCACCATCGACGACCCCTGAACTATTTCCTGCGTGGTGTACGTGGTTGATGTCCAAGTTGGGGTACGCGCGCCTGACAAGTTCGTTGAAGGTTTCGCCGGTTGCTTCGTCGATCGGCATGCCCATGAACTTGTCGAACACGGTGGGGAGTTTGCCGAGGGATTCAAGCGTCGTGCTCGGGCGGGGAAATTCTTCGTGGTCCAACGCCAAAGAACCGTCGTCTTTGTAGACGGGCACGACGCTCTTGTCGAAGTGACCGTTCTCGATAGCGTGATGAGCGCGCTTCTGGCTTTCGGCACCGATGCCGTCGACGTCTTCACGCGCAATGCCTTCGAGGGTCGCGATCATGTCCGCGCAAATGCCTTGGTGGGGCTGGGGATGAAGGCCGCGAAGGTGCAGGTTGCCCGCGTCGAGGGTGTAGTTCCCGCCGGGCTGCATGGTGCTGCCCGTGTAAGACATCATCTCGACCCCACCGGCCACGCAGAGATCGTTCATGCCGCTCATAATATTTGCTGCGGCAAGGTTCACGGCAGTAATTCCTGAGCCGCAGAATCGGTCGAGGGTGAAGGCCGGAGCCTGGACGTCCCACTCCGCGTCGAGCACCGACATGCGGCCTACGCAGAAACCCTGCTTGCCAACCTGTGTGCTGCAGCCGACAACGACGTCTTCGACATGTGACGTGTCGAGGTTGTTTCGTTCTTGCAGCGCGCGAAACACGGTGCCGAGCAAACGCTGGGGGTGGATTTCGGTGAGCGCTCCCTTGCCAATCTTCCCGGTTCCTCGGTACGTCCGTGCTGCGTCGATGATGTTTGCGTTGGCCACGATCTTGCTCCTTTGAAGCCGCGTTCGAGCGGGAAAGAGGGTTTGGCGATTGCGCGGACAGACTGTAACGAGTCTCGCGCTCGTCCGCGTGCCTTGGGGCAGCTCGCTTTTGACCGCAGGACGGGGACAACGCATGTGCTGGATGTGCGCGAAAATGCGAATCGCCCGCGATCTGAACGGAGCTAGACTTTGCGGCTGCCGATCTTCTGCCACTCTCAGAGTTTACTCAATGGAATCGAAGCGATGATTCACTACAGCGAACCCCCCTTATTGCTAAAGGGCGTCATCGACAACACCGAGGATGTCGTGCGACTCCTCGAGCAAAATGCACCCTATACCCCGCTCGGAGGTTGGTATCGCCCCGAAGCCGACATGGACGCGGCAACCAACGCGATGTGGTTTCAAAACGATTGGGTGCACGCAGACCTGCAGGTACCGGGCTCGGAGCTATTCCTTTTTCACGAACGCGTGATGCAAGCCGCGCGCGACTTTTACAACGCCGAAGTGATTCTTCCGCATAGCGTGTACGTAAACATGATGGCGGCCATCGAAGTCTGCGGGCCCGCGCACACCGATAACCCCCGATTTCACGGCCGCGATCGCAGCAACACCCCGATGTGGATGTTGCGGTCCATGTTCTGGTCGGGACTCTTCGATGAATATTCGATCGTGCAAGCGACGTCGATCTGGTGGATGAACGACGTGGAAGGCGGCGGCCTTTACTATTGGCCCGGTGGACCCGACAAGCCCCCGGAAGAACATGTCGGCGACATGGCGAACACCGCGTTGGTTGGTGACAACCACGGCATGTTTCACCAGGTTGGGCCGGTGGGTCCCTTTGACCAGGGAACCCGACTCGTCACACCCAGAGCCGAGCTTGCCCCCGCACAAGACGAAAGCGGTGATTGGGTTGTAATGGATCGAGGCGAAGTCCAGTATCGCGCGCCCATCGAGGACTATCGGGTGAGCGTTCTCTGGAAGGCAGACGTGTATCGCAACGAAGAGGAGCGACAGCGTAAAGTCGCAAACTCGCTTTCGATTCCCGACGTAGTCGCGATCTTCAATCGAGAATTCGAAGACAAACGAATCGATCTTCGTATTGATGTCGATGCGGTCGAAGACTTGGGTATTGCGTCGGCCGTTGGCGCGCTTTATCCCGAAGCGGTCCCACGAGAGAAGCGTCCCTCGATGTACGACGCGATCTAAAGCGTCGTCCGTCAGCCCAGTGGACGACTTCCCACCGCCGAGCGGGAGGCTTAGGCGTCCCGCTACAAAATAGCTTCGATGAGCCTTGGGCCCTGGGTCGCGAGTGCGGACTCGAGCTGAACGTTGAACTCTTCGGCAGTGCGCGCCGCGGTGGCCTCGACTCCCATCCCTTCTGCAAGTGACACCCAGTTTAGATTCGGGTTCCCAATGTCCAGCGTCGAGAGCGCCTTGGGCCCGCCAACCCCGGCGCCGACGCGACCCAGTTCAATGTTGAGGATCGCGTACGACCGGTTCGCGAAGATCACGGTTGTGACGTCGAGGTTTTCGCGCGCCATGGTCCAGAGAGATTGCAGGGTGTACATCGCACCTCCGTCACCGTGCAGGCAGACAACTTTGCGATCCGGTGCGGCAACTGCTGCGCCGACCGCAACCGGGAGTCCCATGCCGATTGAGCCTCCGGTGAGGGCGAGATGATCGTGGGGCTTGGCGGTGGCGGTCAGAAACCCCGGCGCCAAACCGTTGGTCGCTGCTTCGTCGACGATGACTGCATTGTCGGGGAGTAACCTCGCCAGCGCCTGGCCGATCGAAGATTGCCCGAGTTGCCCTGTCGCGAAGTCGGGCAACGCCAACGCTACGAGCGTGGGTTTCACCCCTGAAGCGCCGGTTGCTTCGGCGAGCTCTTCAAGTGCTTGTACGCCGTCTTCGTGAGGATGCGCGAGATGCATCACGTCACACTTTTCCGGCACGCAATCGCTCGGCTTGTCCGGGTAGGCAAAGAACGAAACCGGGGCCGTTGATCCAACCAGAATGAGCAAGTCGGTCTCACCAAGAAAGTCGACGATCTGTTCGGCGAAGTAGGGAAGTCTTTCGACTGCGGGAACACCCGCGCCGCGTCGGAGTCGGGGTGCGAACGTGTCGCAGAGAATACGGGCGCCTGTCTTGGCGGCGATGCGCGACGCGTGCTCGAGTCCTTCGGCTTGCAATGCCTTGCCTCGGATCAAGATGGCCGGTCGCTCGGCGGTGCGGAGCTTATCTGCCACGATGCCTGCAAGACCATCGGCGATCTGCGCCGGAGCCGCGATTGTGAGCGGTCGCGCCGGCCCCGTGGCTTCGTCCCACGCCGTGTCGGCGGGAAGCAAGAGCGTTGCGATTTGTCCGGGCGCGCGCATTGCCGCTTGAACAGCAAGCGCTCCATCTCCGGCGACCGTCTTGCTCGACTTCGACGTCTTCATCCAGTGAGACACCGGACGAGCAAAACCTTCGAGATCGGAAGTCAGCGGCGCGTCGTACTGAAGGTGGTAGGTGGCATGATCCCCGACCACATTGATGAGTGGGGTTCCGGCGCGGCGCGCATTGTGAAGGTTCGCCAGCCCATTGCCCATCCCGGGTCCAAGATGGAGCAGCGTCACCGCCGGCTTCTCGAGGATGCGCCCGTAGCCATCCGCGGCACCGGTGACGACGCCTTCAAACAAGCACAGGATCGGTCGCATCCCCGGCACAGAATCCAACGCGGCGACGAAATGCATTTCTGAAGTACCCGGGTTTGCAAAGCAGGTATCCACCCCGCAGTCGGTCAGCGTACGCACGAGTGATTCGGCGCCATTCATGGTTGGATGTCCTCGGAGGTCGGGTTTTCGAGTTTGTAGATTCTGCCGGCTTCCGCGAGTACGTACTGACGAATCGCTTCGGCGTCTTCGACTGTGACGAAGTCCTTGAAGCTCACCATACCGTTGTTGGCGAGGATGCCGTCGACCACGATGTCTTTCCAGATCCCGTGGATACTGGGTGTTGCGTAGCGCAGGTCGGGGTTCAAGCCGCCGGTCCGAAGGCCGTCGCCGTGGCAGACTCCGCAGTGTCGCTGGTAAACGACTCGACCTCTCGAAACGACCTCGTCGCTTGCCGACACCGGTGCTGGCTTGGGCATGGGCATCACGACATCCGTTACCGCGGGCAGCGTGAGGCTTGCGCCTAGCTTGTAAACCAGCACGCGAGGGATGTTCGGGATCTTCCAACCGTGGGCGACGACGCCACCTTCGGCAGCGAAGCCACCCCCGAAACCCACAGCTACCGCGACGTACTGTTCGCCTTCGATCGCATATGTAATGGGTGCAGCCATGACACCGGTTTGCGTATCCTGAGACCAAAGCTCGGCGCCGGACGCAGCGTCGTACGCGTGCAGGTGTCCGTCGTCGCTGCCTTGGAACACGAGACCTCCCTTTGTGGTGAGCGTTCCACCCATCGCAGGACGTCCCGCCTTGCCCGTCCAACGCGCTTCTTGCTTCACCGGGTCCCACGCAACCAACTGCCCGCGAAATGATTCGTCGAGAATTTGATTCACTTGTTCCGGGGGAAGCTCGGGCGGCGATGCACCCATGCGGTCGAAGCCTGTATTCCAAAAGCCGCCGCCAGGCGTTCGATCTTCTTCGTTGGTTGGCGACTTGAACGCAGCCGGGAAAACCATCGTCGGGATATAGACGAGCCCCGTGTCCGCGTTGTATGACATCGGTGGCCAGTTGTGCCCGCCGCCATTGCTCGGCACGACAACTGTCTTGCCATCGAACAAACGCGCGTTCGGGGCTTCTACGGGGCGACCCGTGGCGAGGTCGATCTCGCTGGCCCAGTTGACCACGGTGTAAGCCTTGGCCGAAATCAACTCACCCGTCTCGCGATCAATGACGTAGAAGAAACCATTCTTCGGCGCCTGCATGAGCACCTTGCGCTCGACGCCGTCGATTGCCAGGTCGGCCAGCATGATGTGCTGGGTCGCGGTGAAGTCCCAGGTTTCTCCCGGGGTTGTCTGATAGTGCCAGACGTATTCCCCGGTGTTTGGACGCAATGCCACGATCGATGCGAGGAAGAGGTTGTCGCCGCCGTCGGGACTCCGGAGTTCTTGGTTCCAAGGCGAGCCGTTGCCAACACCGATGTATAGAAGGTCGAGGTCGGGGTCGTAGGTCATTGAATCCCATACGGTCCCACCGCCTCCCCACTTCCACCATTCGCCAGTCCATGTCTTCGCGGCGCGCTCCATGACTTCGTTTTCGAAACCATCCGCCGGATTTCCAGGGACGGTGTAGAAGCGCCAGGCCTGTTCGCCGGTACCGATGTTGTACGCGGTGACGTAACCCCGCACGCCGAGTTCCGCTCCGCCGTTGCCGATCACAACGTTGTTGCCTGCAACCTTCGGCGCCCCGGTAATCGTGTAGGGCTTCGTCTGGTCTGTGGTTTGTGCTTCCCAAATGACTTCGCCGGTTTCTGCGTGCAGTGCGATGAGACGACCGTCGATCGCGCCGACAAAGATTTTGTCGGGCGCATCGCCCGAGCCTTTGTGATAAGCGACGCCGCGATTCACCACGTCACAACAGGCCTTGGCGAGGAACGATCGATGCACCTTGGGGTCGTGCTTCCAGCGAAGCGTCCCGGTTTTCGCGTCAAGTGCGTAGACGACCGACCAACCCCCCGTCACGTAGAGCATGCCGTCGACCATGATCGGCGTGGCTTCGACGCCGCGGAACGTGTCCATGTCGAACGACCAGGCGAGCCCGAGCTCACTTACGTTCTTTGAGTTGATTTGGGTCGGTGATGCAAAGCGCTGCTCTTTGTAGTCGAGGCCATGAAGCGGCCATTCGATCGGAGGGATCGTGTTCGCCTCGGACGGTGTGGACGGAGGTGATGACGGGGCTGCGTCCGTGGTCGGCGCGTTCTCCTGCTGGGCGCAGCCCAGCAGCGAAGCAACCATAAGTATGCCACCCATCACGACTTGCCCGGTTCCAGTGCGCAAACGTTCCCTTTCTCAAATCCGGTTGATCTAGCGGAGTATGGCTACGCGGCCCTCCGAGACCACGTCGGTGACGCAATACGCGTGAGCCAGCACGAAGCGCAGGGTCGCATCCTACCGAATTATCGAACAAGTCTGAAAAACCGCTGCGCGCAGTAACCCAGAAACGAAGCAGGTCCCGCTCCTGCGTGGGCGCGTCGTGCAAACGGTTCAAAGACGCGATCGGTACTCGGTGATCCATTCCTCGCTAGTGACCCTTGGCGTGGCTCGCTTGCTCGCGGTACACGCGCAGGACTTCGCCGGAAAGCCAGTCCACTGAAACCTGGTAAGCGGACTCTCGCGAGAGGTGGGTTCCATCCGGGCGGTAGTCATCGTTCATTTCACCGCCGGGTAGGCTGTGCAGATAGCCGCGTAGATCAATCACTCGCACTTTCTCGGGACGGGCTTGTTCGAGTTCCAAGATCATCGCGTTCCATCGGTCAATTCGAACGGGGTCAGACGCAGGAAAGGGTTCGTCGGGGATCTTGTCGAAGAGCCGGACGGCGATGGCGGGATGAGTTAACCAAACGACTAGTGAGCCGTCTTTGGAAAGCACGTCTGTCGCGGCCAAGAGCTCGTCGCGCAGGTACCGATCAAGGGTGGGGTCGCCGATCGAGCGCCACGTGGTGTCGCCCGGTAGCCGGCGGTCGCGGAGATCCCAGCTCGCCGACATCACCACCGCGATGTCGGGTTGCTCTTGGCGAATCGCACGGGCCCACGACTCCTGAAAACCGGGGCAATCAAGCTCACGATGTTCCCAGCTGCCGGTTCGAATCAACCCCTTGCGTACGATGCCGCAACCCAGTCGTGCGGCGCCCCGACTAAAGCGCATGGCTCCGGTTTGTTTTTGCGCGTAATGAAAGCCAATCCCCAATCGCAACGCGGTCGAGTCGCCAAAGAAAGCAACTCGGGGTGCTTCACTCGACAGCGTCGGCGGTGGCGGATCGGTCGGTGGCGTGTGACTCCGGATGAAGCCATCTACATACGCGTCCAAGTTTTCGAGATCGACCGCAAAGCTGGATTGCGGCTTGGGAACCAGTGAGACGGCGATCCACACGACTGCGAATGCGACCGGTAGCGCTGCGAGGCCAGCACGCCCGGCGAGAAATGGACCCCGCCGAACCGGGTTTTCGAGCCAACGAAGGGATAGCGCGGCAAGGGCAAAGGTAATCGAGAGCCGCAACGCAAAGAGCCCAGCGTCACCGAGACCTGTGCGGTCTGCGGTGAGCGTGAGGTAGATGGGCCAATGAAAGACGTAGGCCCCATACGAGATGCGTCCGATCCAACGAAGTATAGAATGAGACAAGACCGCGCGGACGACACCTCTCGGTTGAATCGCCGCCGCAATCACAGCCACCGACAACAGCGAATAAGCCGCGAACCCACCGGCGTACAACCAGCTCGAGTGCAGGTTGATCGTCGACCACCCTGCGATCATCGCAACGAGAGCAAGACTGCCGGTGGTTTGCACTACGCGCGCAGAGCGCTGCGACAGTTGAGTGGTCGCCGGAAGCAAGACCGCGGCGAGTGCACCCAACAAGAGCTCGGCTGCGCGCGTGTCGGTGCCGTAATAGATGCGATCCGTTGATGCGCCGGAACCATTGAGTACCAGCGCAGCCGCGATTGACGCGAACGCCAGCGACGAAAGAAGACCGACAAAGACCTTGCGCGACCCTTTCCCCACCCAAAGTCCCGCAACGGCGACCAAGGGAAACACAAGATAGAACTGTTCTTCGATCGCGAGCGACCAGAAGTGTTGAAGCGGGGAGGGGGCTTCGAACATGGCGGCGTAACTGGCGTTGGAAAATAGGAAGTGCCAGTTGGCGGCGTAGAAGAGAGACCATCGAACGTCGGCTTCGAGGCCTCGGACCTGGGAAGTCGTCGCGGCCCACGTCCCGAAAGCGGTCATGAGTAGGAGGGTGAGCAACGCCGCGGGCATCAGGCGTCGAAATCGCCGCTCCCAGAATCGCAGCAAATCGATGCGGCCAGCGCTCTCCCATTCGGCCAGCAGTAACAATGTGATCAAGTAGCCCGAGAGCGTGAAGAACGTCGGGATGCCGAGGAACCCGCCCTTCGCCCAAGTGAATTGCGCGTGGTAAAGCAGGACGCCGAGCAAAACCAGGCCGCGAAGTCCCTCGAGCCCGGGTTCGAAGCCAATACGCCTGCGAGGCGCTTCGCTCTGGATACTCATCGCCTGCGATTGTCGCGGATTGTTCGACGCTGCGAAAGCATCTCGTGCATGAGCTCTAAATGCGAATCGGAAATGAAACAGAGTTTCGGGAAGTGAACTTACTTGGGGTCGAGACGTAGAATGCGCCTGGGTGGAAAGCTTGTCAGGATTCGAAAAAGTACGCCCGGATCGTTTTCTGTATGCACGCGTCGATGTTCCGTGCCATCAATGGGCACCGCGGTATAGGTCGCTTTTGTCCCGTCGATCGTTGCTTGAACGTTGGGGTTTGCAAGAGCTTGCCGATACCAAGCGCGGGGCCAGTGGTTTGCGGCGACGTAGATGTGCCCGTCGGTTTCAAGACGCGCAAGGACTCGGTCATTCGTGACCTCGTCCTCGCCGGTCGTCGTGATGATGAGTGTATTTCCAGCTTCGGGTTGGATGATCCCGATCATGGATTCGAACGCGATGACGATCCCCGCGTAGATAAGAATGGCTGCGATGATCACTTTTGCAGTTTTCATGGTTTTACTCCGAAGTGGCGGCCAGATTCTAGCGCGCGACATCGCGTTGATACGTCGGGATGAAACGGTGTCAGGTCTGAGTCTAAGGAGCGCTGGGCGAATGGCAAGCGAGTCTCTATCGTACTTGAGACACGTAGCGCTCGAAGAGGATAGCATGGCATGGCGGAAGAGAAGCGTTGGTCAAACGGACGTGCCGAAGCGTGGATGCAGGACCGAAGCTGGAGAGCGGGTTGCAACTTTGCCCCGAGTTGCGCATCGAACCAGCTTGAATTCTGGCAGCGCGAAAGCTTCGACCGCATCGTCATTGAGCGCGAGCTCGACTGGGCGGCGGACTTGGGGTTTACGAGCCTGCGTGTATTTCTGCACGACTTACTTTGGAAGCACGACGCCGAAGGTTTTCTCTCGCGCATCGATGAATTCTTGTCACTCACCTCGGCTCGCGGAATTGGTGTGCTGCTTGTGTTTTTCGACGGCGTTTGGAACCCGCATCCCAAGTGGGGGCCACAGCCAGAACCTCGCCCGGGCATTCACAATTCGCGCTGGCTGCAGAGTCCCGGCGCTACGGTGCTCGGGAATTCGTCGAGACACGAAGAGTTGAAGCCCTACGTTCAAGGGGTCATGCGACGCTTCCGTGACGATCGGCGCATCGACGGATGGGACCTGTTCAACGAACCCGACAACCCAAATCTGGCCTATCGCGACGTTGAGCTTCCCGACAAAGCGGAGCGCGCGCTCGAACTCCTGCGAAAGACTTTCGAGTGGGCGCGCGAAGTCGCCCCGACGCAGCCCCTGACTACCGGCATCTGGATGGGCGATTGGAGTGAGCACGAGAAGCTACGCGACATCGAACGGCTCAGCGTTGAACAGTCCGACATCATCTCGTTTCATCACTACGGGCCACTCGACGACCTGCGCACTCGAGTCACGGCACTCCGGCGCTACGGCAGGCCACTGCTATGCACCGAGTGGCTTGCGCGGGGAATCGGGAGTCAGGTCGACCCGCATTTTGCCTGGCTGCGTGACCACGGTGTCGGCGCTTACAATTGGGGCTTCGTCGTGGGGCGCACGCAAACCCATCTACCGTGGGATTCCTGGGCCAAGCCATATGAACGCGAACCTGAGCCTTGGCACCATGAAATTCTTCGTGAAGACGGCACGCCCTATTCGGACGAAGAAGTGCGTCTCATCCGGGAAGTCACGAAGTTGAGTTGACGCCAACTCAAGCGTTGGTTCGTACGACCCAAGTTAAACCGCGTCGGACATGAAGGACATGGAGCTAACGAAGGGCGAGACGCGGCCGAGTTCAAGATCGACAAGAAGCTGCGCAAGCACAAACTCTTCGATTTGCTCAACAACCGTCTTAAACTCGGGCTTTCGCAGCGGAGAGATAGGGCTGCAGCTCCCGCTGTATTTCCTACTCGGGCTTCACTGTCTTCCGCAGTTCGAACTTGAGAACCTTGCCTGTCGCGTTGCGAGGGAGCTCGTCCACGTAGACCACATGGGTCGGCTGCTTGAAGCGCGCCAGCCGCGGCACGCAGTGCTCGAGAATCTGCTCAGCACTGAGTGACTTGTCGGGTTGAAGGGCGACGACGACGCAACCTGTTTCTCCCCAGCGTTCGTCGGGCAGCCCAATCACCGCGACCTCGCGAATCTCTTCGCGCTCGTAGAGGATGTTCTCGATTTCCGCCGGGTAGACGTTCTCTCCGCCGGAGATGTACATGTCCTTCAGGCGGTCTTCGATATAGATGAAGCCTTCGGCATCACGCGAAGCGATGTCACCGGTACGGAACCAGCCGTCGACGTACGAATCTGCGTTCTCTTCGGGTCGTTTCCAATAACCGGGCGTCACAACCGGGCCACGGCACCAAAGCTCTCCCGACTCACCCGGGTCTGCTTCCGTGCCGTCTTCGCGGGTGATCCGAATCGCGACATGGCGCAGCGCTTTGCCCGCTGAACCCACGTGGTCCACCACATCACTCTTGCCGAGAACACAGCAGCTGGCGACGTTCTCCGTCATGCCATAGCCCTCTTGAATCGTGAGCCCACGTTCGTGCCACCAGCGAACGAGTGTTTCCGGAACGGCCTCCGCGCCGGCGAGGACGCAGCGTAGGCGCGAGAGATCAGCTTTGCTGTTGTCGGGATGGTCGCGAAGGGCGTTGAAGATCGCGGGCACGCCCAAGAAGTGTGTCACGCCAAGTTTGGGGTCACTGAATGCTTCGAGGGTCGCGCCGGGTTCGAACGCGCGCATCACGACGGCCGTCCCGCTCGCATACAGAGCAGGGAAGGTAAATACTTGCAGGCCGCCGATATGGAACAAGGGCATGACGGCAAGGCTCACCATGTCCTCGCTGCAGGCCAGCGATGACGTTGCGTTGATGCTTGCCCACACCATCATGCCGTGGGTCATGATGACACCCTTGGGTTGGCCGGTGGTTCCCGACGAATACATCAGCATGCATTGGTCTTCAGCCTTCAGCGGAACGATTGAAAGAATCGGTTCTGCCGCTGCGACTTGTGCTTCGAAGTCGGTGTCGCCGCCTAGGCCGTCGCTCTCGATGATGTGCTCAATTGAAACGGATAGCGCCTTGACAGTTGGGGCGTTGTCGCGATCGTGGATCAAAACCTTGGGGTCGGCGTTCCCGACGATGAAGTCGAGCTCGGTCGGAGTCAGGCGGAAGTTCAACGCGAGATGCACGGCGCCAATGCGCCACGTGGCAAAGATAATGTCGAGGGCATCGCTCGAATTGAGGGCCAGCAAACCCACGCGGTCGCCAGGTTCGACCCCGAGGCTCTTCAGCCAGCCGGCGATGCGCCCGACCCGCTCATGCATTCGAGCGTACGTCTGACGACGACCACTCGGAAGCTCAACGGTGGCCAGCTTGTCCGGCTGGTTCGCAGCTCCGTGTTCGATCCAATCAATGACGACCTCGTGCATTTACGTCTCCTCCAAGCAGCGAGCATATCCAAATTGAGCGAGGCGTTCCTCGGAATTGCAGCGATGAACGGAACGCACTGGAAGCTGGCGACTGGACGCACGAACTCGGCCGAGTGCCTCTCAGCGCAGGGCCCGGCTACGGGGGAGCGCCGCGCTGCCCGAGGGAAAACTCGGCTGCGCGATCGGCGACCGCTTCTAAGTCTGAGTTCAGCTCAGCTCGATGCGGCCAAGAGCAGGGCGATCGTTTCGTCGTCGACTCCCACCTCTTCACAGACCGAGGCAGTGTCGCTGCCGAGCATCGGAGCTGGGACCGTGCTCGGCATCGTGTGCGCACTCATTCGCAACGGGTTTGCAACCGTTCGAAAGGTTCCGAGATCGGGATGGTCGACGGTGGGAAAGGTGCCGCGAGCAACCGCGTTGGGCTCATGGATCGCTTCCGCCAAGGTCAAGACCGGCGCCCAGATCAGTCGGTACTTTTCGAAAAGCTCGCGCCAATGCTCGAGCGGCTTTGACGAGAAGATGCCCCGCAATTCGACCACGAGGGCAGCCGAGTTCTTGTAGCGCGCCACCGCGTCGGCGAAGCGCTCGTCTGTCTTCAAGTCCGTTCTTTCGATGGCTTCCAGGAACTCGGGCCAATAGCGATCCGACTCGATCATCACGAGAAAAATCCAACGCCCATTCGAACATTCATAATGGTTCCACAACGGGTTCCGGGGTTGGCTTCGGTCGTGCTGAGGCGGGCTCTGGTCCGTAACGAGTGCGGTGCTCGTGTCGTTGCCGGCGATGTAGTAGCCGATGTCATGCAGTGCGACGTCGATCACTTGTCCGTGCCCCTCGTTGTCGCGCGTGCGGAGCGCGGCCAAGATACCGAGGGCAAGCGTCAGGCCAGCGGAATGGTCGCCGAGGCCAGGCCGTTGAAATGCGGGGGGCGCGTCGCTGTCGTGAAGTGTCGACATCAAACCGGTGCGCGACCAAAAGGCCGAATAGTCGAATGCCGGCTCGTTGGCTTCGGGGCCGTCGGGTCCATAGCCCGAGAGACGAGCAATGATGAGCTTCGGCATCTGCGCAAGTAGGACTTTGGGGTCGAGGCCATAGTTTGCGAGGCGGTCGGGCAGCATGTTGGTGAGCAGGATGTCCGCGGTCCCCACGACCTTGCGCAATGCCTCTTGGGCTTGGGGGAGAGCGAGGTCGAGAGCGAGGGATTGCTTGCCGTGGTTGTCCATTTGGAAGGGGGCGCTGGCGGGGAAGTCGCTGTCGTAACCCGCCATGCGAGGTGTGCTGTGGCGATAAATCTCGCCCCACGGCACTTCGACTTTGATGACTTCGGCACCAAGGTCGAACAGCAACGCGCCGCACGAAGGCGCAGCCACGTAGGTTGCTAGTTCAACGACACGAATTCCTGCGAGGGGAGCAGCCATGTTTTTGACCTTCTTTCAGCTGGAGGACCGGGAGAGTCTACAACACCGATCGCATTCGGCGGAAGTTGAATGTCCGCAGCGATCAATCCTCTACACTAGTCCGCCCAATATGGAGTGACCGATTTTGATGACCTCGATTCTCCGTTTATCTGTTTTGCGAGTTGTCGCCGCGTTGCTGATTTTCTTGGGGATTTTCCCTGCATCGGGTCTCGCCAGAGAACGAAAATCGGCTTCACAAGTCGAACTCAGCAAGATTCCGGCAAGCGCGCCCAACATCGTGGTGGTCCTACTTGACGACGTTGGCTTCAGCGGTCCGGCCACATTCGGCGGCGCGATTCCGACACCGACGCTCGACGATTTGTCGGGCGTAGGGCTTCGCTTCAATCGCTTCCACACGACTGGAGTGTGCTCTCCAACTCGCGCCTCCTTGTTGACCGGCCGCAACTCCCACGTGGCAGGCGTCGGCACCGTTTTGAATTCAGCTTCCGCGCATTTGGGACGCGAAGGTATATTGAAAAAGAGTGCTGCGACGATTGCGACGATGCTTCGCAACCAAGGCTATGCGACTTCTGCCTGGGGGAAGTGGCATTTGACTCCGGATTGGGAGACGTCGCCTTCGGGTCCCTTCGACCGTTGGCCCACTGGCGTCGGCTTCGATTCCTTCTACGGATTCCTCGGTGGCGAGACCCATCAATTTGAACCGACTCTCTATGAGGGCATTCGACCGGTGAAGCGTCCCAACGGGGCCGACTATCACGTCAGCGAAGACATCGCCGAGCGCGCAGCCGTCTGGATGCAGACGCAAAAGTCCGTGCGTCCGGAAAAACCGCTCTTCGTCTACTTCGCTCCGGGTGCAACCCACGCCCCACTGCACGCCCCCAAAGAATGGATCGAACGCTTCAAAGGCAAGTTCAACCATGGCTGGGACGAAGAACGCCGGCAGGCGTTCGCCCGGCAGCGCGAGTCCGGAACCATTCCAGACGACGCGATCTTGACTCCGCGTCCTGCGGAAATTCCCGCATGGGAAACGCTCAGCGATGATCAACGCAAAGTCGCGAGTCGATTGATGGAGGTCTACGCCGGCTTCCTCGCCCACACCGATGCGCAGGTGGGAAAACTTGTCAGCGCGCTTCGCGAAGTCGACGAGTTCGACAATACGTTGTTCATCTACATGGTGGGCGACAACGGCGCGAGCGCCGAAGGGGGCCTCTACGGCGGATGGAACTACTTCGCCGGTTTGATGGGGATGACCGAAGACGTCGCAAAGAACATGTCCCGCCTCGACGCGTTCGGCGGAACAGATTCGTTTCCCCACTTTCCAGCAGGCTGGGCATGGGCGACCAATACACCCTTCCAGTGGGCCAAAACCGTGGCCTCGCATCTTGGGGGTACTCGCAACGCGCTCGTTGTGAGTTGGCCTGATGGCATTCGCAGCAAGGGTGAGCTGCGCGATCAGTGGTCGCACGTAAACGACATTGTGCCGACCATCTTGGAGATCCTCGATGTGAAAGCCCCCAAGCGGGTGGACGGGGTCGAGCAACTCCCGATAGATGGCAAGAGCCTCGTCTACAGTTTTGACGATGCGTCTGCTGAGAGTCGACACCGCACACAGTATTTCGAAGTGTTTGGTCATCGGGCGATTTACCACGAAGGCTGGATGGCATCTGCCTTTCGCGGTCGCGCGCCGTGGAATGTCATGACGCCGATTCGCCATGGCTTCGATGAAGATCAGTGGGAGCTCTACGACCTGACGACGGATTTCAGTCAGGGGCGCGATCTCGCTGCCGCTCATCCCGACAGGCTGCGCAAGTTGAAGAAACGTTTCGAAAAGGAAGCCAAGAAGAATTCGGTTTGGCCGCTGGTGAGTGCGCCACCCGGTGAAGGACTTCCGAGGTTGAACGAAGATCGTCGAGACTTCGTTTTCTACGAAGGTGCGATTGGGATCGGCGAAGACACCGCACCTCCCATTGCGAGTCGATCCTATGTCGTCACCGCTGACATCGAAGTGCTCAAAGGTGGCGTCGAAGGAGTGATTGCAACCGAAGGCGGCGTTGTCGCGGGATGGGCTCTCTACGTGAATGCCGAGGGGAAGCCCGCGTACGTCTACAACCTATTCGACATGATGGAGACCACGATCGTCGCCGATCGCACCTTGCCGGTCGGAAGGTCGACACTGCGCTTCACGTTCGACTACGACGGCGGTGGGCCCGGCCGCGGAGGCATGGCGCGTCTCTTCTTGGGCGACGATGAGATCGGCAGCGCGCGAATCCCTCGAACGACTCCGATGTTTTCAATTGACGAAACTTTCGACGTCGGGACCGACACGGGATCTCCCGCCGGCGCCTATCCCCCAAACTACGACTTCACGGGCCGCATTCGATCCGTCAAGTTCGAGCTTGGCATGGGCCATTAGCGTGACGCGCTCTTCGCGACTGCGTCGTTGTGGCGTGCAGGGCGGTCGAATTGTTTATCCCGCGTAGTCGACAAAAATTGGCGACGACCAGGCACGTTGTTCCGTCGGGGCCGTGCAATTGTCGTCGTTGGGGCGGTTGAAGCAGGGGGCGACCTCGATACATTCGCCGTCTGCGTTTCGTTCGCATCCAAGTGGATCCCCATTGGCGGTGGGGCTCGCGGCTTCAATCGCGCGCACGTAGTAACTCACGCCCCGTTCTTCGCGCGCGAAGTCAGGGTCGCTAAAAACCACTTCGCAGCCCGCAGGAGCTCCGGAACAGGCAAGAGTCTTCCACGGGTCTTCGATCAAAGGAGTCACGTTTTCGTCGGCATCGAGCTGAGTTCGAATGCGCACGACTTCAACACGCGTGATGGGTCTTCGTGTGTCGGTCGGGTAGTAGCACTCGTTCATGCACAGCGATGCGATGCGCTCAGGCGTGAGGATGTCCGTCGTGGATTCTGGACAGCCTGGGGTCTGTTCGAACGAGCCCGCGGCCCGCACGCGAAACGTGGGTGCGCCTCCAATGGCGACTTCGCTGCCCATCGGCCACTCACCGCCTGGCGCGTTCGGGTCGAGCAGGTTGAACCATAAAAGGATGCGCGGCCCGCTCGTGGCGTAGGTTTCGCGTCGATCGAGGGCGTCCCAGATCTCGTCGCGATCGCGGCTGCGGGCGTGAACCGCGGCGAGCCCACCCGTCAAAAAGAAGGATCCCGACCGTTCGGTTTCTAAAAATGCGACGCTCGGAATGGCTGCCTCTGGATCGAACTTGTCGGAAGAAGCCTTTACCGGGCGGACATGTCCCAGCACCAATTCGTTTCGCCCGACTTCGCCCATGCGGGTGTCGGTGAACTCTCGACGGGCGACTTCTTTGTACCCAGTACCCGCGCGGGCGTTGTGGTTGTCGCTTGATCCGATGAAGCCAAACCGAAAACTCTGCGCTTGGGTAGCCTGTTTCGGACGGCCTAGCGCGAGCATGTACTGCACGCTGCTGAGCGGGCGGTGATTGAAAGCGGGTTGAAAGCAGTCCGTGCACTGGCCCGCGTCGAGCCACTCGCCCGGCGTTACGCCGGGGACGGTCCAAGGTCCAGCGTTACGATCCGCATCGACAAAGTTCTGTCGGGCCTCGGCTGCGCGACTTGAACAAGTCCGCTCCTCCGAACCTTCTTCTTCGCATCGCGCGCGGATGATCTCGCCCGCTCGCCAACACGAAGGCACGTATCCATCGCTCGGTTCTGGGCAATCTCGAGTGCCATCCGCGTTCATTTGTGTCGCGACCCACGGGCGAAACTCTTCGGTGTTGCCGTGGCCCGAATACAATTCGACCAGGCGCTGGCGCTTGGGGTCGTGTTGCTTCGTCGTGAGTTGCTTGGCCCAACTCGAGCCTGCGGGTGTGTACATGCCCCACACGGTGCCATGGGGAATGACGGTCGCCGCATGTCCCCATTCGTCGAGCTTTGCAAAAAGCTCGGCTGGGGTTTCGACGGCTTCACTGCAATCGAGGGGCAAGTCGCGGACGGGGACACCCAGTGGGCACCGTTTCATCGCAGCAATTTCAGAAAACATGCGAATGAGGTCGTGCCCACCGTCGATCAGGAACGCACCAAGGCCGAGTGTCAGTCGGCCGCCACGAGCAACGTCAAACGGCGAAGGGACACCTTTGGGCGCGGCGGCTGCGATTGGACGCGTGGGGATCGCATCATCGGCTAAGTCGCGGAGGACAACGTTCTTATGTCCGTAGTGGTTATCTGGAGTCGAACCCATTTGCGTCCATTCCCAACCAAGGAAAGAAACGAGATCGGGGTCTTCGTCTTTGCTTCCGCCGCTGATTTTGTTGCATTGACGCACCGCGGTGACAGTCTCTTCCCAGCGCCGTTGGGTCAGCGAAGCGGCGTGGTCATTGATCGACCAGAAGTCCAGGTTCGAACAGAAGCGCGCGTAGTCGCAAGCGTCGGCGACCGGGTGAAGACCTTCACCTCCCGCCATCGGCAATGTGAGCTGAAACGCATCGACCGAAAACGAGCTGTGTACATGCAAGTCGCCAAACAGAATCTGCTTCGAATTGAAGACACTGAGATCATTTGCAGTTTCCGCTTGTCGTTCCGAGCGGTCGGCGACTGCATGGGTGGACAACACACTTTCGGTGGGAGATCCAGCGCGGACCGAAGTGCCGTAGGCGCCGCCGCCGGCTTGGTGCAGCACGAACACGGCAACAACGACAAGAATAATGAGGACAATGGCTGCGCTTGCGAGAGTTTTGATCGCTTGTTCCTGTGCTTGAAGGGGACCCGGAACTTAGCTCGGAGTTGTCCGGTCGCGCTTCGAATTTGGTCTAGCGGATATACCCCAAGCTCTTCAGCTGACGAATCCGTGTCGGGCTGAGATCTACGGGGTCAGGCGCGGACATTTGGTCTGAACGCCGGCGCAGTTCGAAGTAGAAGTCGAAGAGCTGCTTGCGCAAGCGCTTGGCGGTTTCGAGTTGTTGTGCGGAGACGTTCTGGCTTTCGCCCGGGTCGGCTTGTAGGTCGTAGAGTTCCCCGATTCCATCGGGTCCAGCGGTAGCATCGTGAATGTACTTGTACCGCTCGGTCCGCCAAGCGATTTTGGGTGGACCGTAAAGCGTACTTTCCATCAGGATGGCGCGAGCCTCATCGCGTTCGCCGCGCATGATCGGAAGCATGGATTTGCCCTCGAAACTCGCTGGCGAGTCGACGCCGACGGCCTCGAAGATCGTGGGCATCACGTCGAGAACGCGTACCGCGTTTTGGATGACCTTTTGATTGACGTCAACGTGAGCGGATAGCTTGATGATCAACGGAACATGCACGAGCTCGTCGTAGAGCGAATGCCCGTGTTCGAAGCCGCCGTGTTCCCAAAACTCTTCGCCGTGGTCCGAAGTGACGACGATCGTCGCGTCGTCGTACAAGCCTCGGGTGCGAAGCACATTGAGGAAGCGTCCGACTTGTTCGTCCATGTAGGAGACTTCGCCGAGATACGCGGCACGAACATATCGCTGGTCAACGGGCGAGGGAGGAAGGTTGTGTGTTGGACCTCGCTGCATTTCGAAGCAAGTCGCAGCCGTGATGGGCAGCGCTGGAGAGGTTCGACCTTCGGCGTACTGGGTGTCAAACCCTGGGGGCGGTGCGTACGTTAGATGCGGGTCGAACAGATGAATGAAGAAAAAACTGTTCTGGCCTTCGCTCTCGTCGAGCTGTTTGATCGCGAGGTCGACGACTTCGCCCGCGATTCGCCCGTCGTCGTTGTAGCTGTACTTGTGATTGAAGACGTCGAAGCCTCGATGAACTCCGACCATCGGGCTTACGAACGCCGCGTTTGCGATCGCCACCGTTCGAAATCCTTGTTGTTTCAGGATCTCGGGAGCCGTTGGGATCTCATCGCGAATCGGGGTGAGCGCGACCCCTTTCCCCATCGCGCCGTGAATACTTGGCCAGGTACCCGTCAGTAGCGAGCCCACCGCGGGCAGTGTCCATCCCGATGCCGAGATTGCGTTTTTGAATTGCACGCCGTCGCGAGCAAGGCCATCGATGTGGGGCGTCGTGTTCAGAGGATTGCCGTGACACCCGAGCGCGTCTTGACGGAGCGTGTCGAGCATAAACACCACGACGATGTCGTTGCGGCTAGACGGAGCGCACGCGCTTCCCAAGAACGCGACAGCACTCACATATAGAAGCACGACCCAAGGCCGGACTCCCCTCTTCGGCTGCTTCATTGCAGCGCTCCCGGTGGCAGTGCGCAGCCGGGCTGCAAACGGACGGATTCAGCGTAGTGCTCCCGTGCCTTTGCGATGCGCCCCATCTCTGAAAGAGAAAGGGCATAGCCGCATTGTGTCTGGGGGTCGCCGGGGTTGATCACAAGCGAAAGCTCGAACTCGTTTGCGGCCTCCGCGAAGCGGCCAATCCCATTTAACGCGATTCCTAGATTGCGGTGCGGCTGTGAAAGATTGGGGTCGGCGGCGACGGCGAGTGACAAGTGTTTGAAAGCCTCTTGTCGGCGCTGGGTTGTCCAGAATAGAACGCCGAGGTTGTTGTGCGCCTTCGAATTATTGGGGTCAAGCTTGAGGGCCCGAATAAAGCTTTGATGCGCGGCTTCGACGCGTCCCTTTTGCCAATGTACCTCGCCAAGGTTCGCGTGCAGGATCGAAACGTCTGGCGTGTAGTGGATCATGTGGTTGTAGAGCGTTTCGGTGTTTCGCCATTGATTCAACTGCGCGCGGGCCGTGGTCGTTTCAATGGCGATCAAAGTTAGTGCGACGAGAGCAGTGCCGACCCTCCAGGCCCCTGCACGACGCCACGCCAGATCGACAAGCCAAGCTGCGACGAGCGCGAGGCCCACTGCGGGCAAGTACATATACTTATCCGAAGCGACAACCCACGAATACCGAAGCCCACCGAGAGTTGGAGACAGAGCCAGTACCACGAAGAGTAGGCCGACAAGCGGAGCACGAGCGCCGCGTTTCGCGAACCAGAGGCTCGCAACCCCAAGTGCGACGCTGACACCCAGGCCCAATGCGATCGTTGGGTTCGCCACGGACATGGGGTCGGGTAGCAAATACACGGGTGTCAGTTCGACCGGCCACACCACCTTGCCGAGGTAAAACGCGATGAGGTGAAAGGCCGTGAGCGCGCTTTCGATGATGCCCCCCGTCGGTGCGTCGATCCCCACGGTTCTTTGATGGGACACCAGCGTGATGGTGGCGAAAATCGTGGCCAAGGCGAAGAATGGGATCTTCTCGGTGACGGCCTTTCGGTCTAGCCGGCCAAGGGGCCAGTAGTCCAGGGTGAGCATGAGAGCGGGAACGACGACCGCGGTTGGCTTCGCGAGACACCCAAGGGCAAATGCGACCAAAGCAGCGTGACGTAAGCGCGGTTTGTTGGCGCGGGTGCCTCGAACGTACAATTGCAGTGCAGCCAAGCTGAAGAATGCCGCCAGTAATGTTTTGCGCTCTGCGAGCCAGGCAACGGGTTCGACCGATAGCGGGTGTCCAGCGAATAGAATTGCTGCCAATAGCGCAGGAACGAGCGCGTTCGTGAGCCCATAGAGCAGTGTGAACACCAGCATGGCATTCAAAATGTGGAGCAGGAGGTTGGTGCGGTGGAACTGTCGGAGATCGTCGTGCTGGCCGCCCAAGCCATAGTCGAACATCAACGAGATCATCGTGAGCGGGGCGTAGTAGCCGTGAACAGTCGAGGGCTCGAGAACCTCGCTCACGAACCGCCCCGCAGACGCGAGGCTCGGGCTTTGTACGAGTGGGTTCTCAGTGACAAACTCGTTGTCGTCGAAGCAGTGCGCCTGTGCGGAGAGAACGGGCCAGTGTGCGAAAGCCGAATAGATGGCGACGACGCACAAGCACGCGACGAAGGCGTTGCGATGATTTGCCGGAGGTTGTTTTGGCTTGGCTTTGGCCACGACTCTCCCGACCCGGGTGGCTTGCAGTGCGACGCGTTTCGTTAGGGATGACAACTCGCTGCCGATGCAATTTATAGCCAACCGGCCGCGCGATGATGTGGCAACGGTTCGACACCGTTCTCACGCAGCTGGGGTCTGACCTGATATCGCGGACAGATCCCCAAAGGCGATGGACTTCCCCAATATCGTGGACATGTAGAGGCCCACGCTTGAGGCGGCTTCAAATGCTTCCGGACTGACACCGCCAAGATGACTGTGTCGCTGTGTTCGATTATAGAACATCTCGATGTATTCGAAGATGTCTGCCTTGGCAAGATCGCGTGTTCGGTAGACCTTCGTTTTGTTCGGACCCTGACGACGAGGGCAGCCGGCCCGCTGGAACCATCGAGTTCGACGACTCGGCAGTCGGTCCATTCACTGATTTCCAGATGAACCATCTCGACATCGTGAGTGGCATCAGCTTCGACCGTGTCG
Organism: Myxococcales bacterium; assembly: GCA_012960035.1. Classification (GTDB taxonomy): domain Bacteria; phylum Myxococcota_A; class UBA9160; order UBA9160; family UBA4427; genus DUBZ01. Next base: position 75,216 of record DUBZ01000058.1, read on the forward strand.
CGTCCGCCTCGGCGGATCGGGTGGGATCGACAACGTAACGGCCAGCGCCGTTCCGGAACCGAGTGCTGCACTCCTGTTTTTGGTTGGCGCCGTCGCGGTGCGCACGGGAATCCGAAAGAGCGCGTAAGCGAACCCCAGACAGGCGAGATCTAAAGCCCCCTTTCGCGCATGGCGAAAGGGGGCTTTGTTTTGCACTCTTGCAGACTTCGCGTCCAGAGGAGACCCGCTCGTATGAAACCCGTGTGTCTAGTCATTGGAGCGGGTGCCGGCATTGGAGGCACTGTTGGGAAGAAATTCGCGCAAGAGGGTTACCACGCTGTTTTGTGTCGGCGCAGCAATCGAGAGGGGCTGCGTAAGCTCGTGGGCGAAATCGAAGGCGAAGGCGGTTCGGCAACTGGCTACCTCCTCAATGCCGTCGATGAAAACAGCATCGAAGATCGTGTCGCTGCAGTCGAAGCGGAGATCGGACCGATCGAAGCCGTTGTATTCAACCTCGGCGCACAAATCGGGAACCGGGCGCTCGCGGATACCCGCTATAAAATGTTTGAAGTCGGATGGCGAATGGCGACCTTCGCACTCTTCCGACTCGCATCGACCGTGTTTCCACGGATGGAAGAGCGGGGGAAGGGCACCCTCCTCGTGACTTCTGCGACGGCGGCGGTCCGCGGCAACGCGGGCCAGCACTCTCACGCCGCGGCAATGGGTGGGCGGCGCATGCTGTGCCAGAGCCTCAATGCCGAGTTCGCGCCGAAGGGCATCCATGTCGCGCATATGTTGATCGACGGTGCGGTAGACGCGCCGGACACACTGGGCAAGATGCTTGGGCCCGAGGGTTTCCAAAAGCTTCGCGAAACGCGTGGCCTGGAAAACGATGGCCTGCTTCTGCCGAGCAAAATTGCCGAGACGTACTACCACGTTGCGCAGCAGCATCGCTCTGTTTGGACCCACGAGCTCGATCTTCGCTCGTTCTCCGACCTGGCGTGGTGGAACCACAGGTGAAGTCCCGCCCCAAGCGATTGCGCTTAACGATCTAGCGCAATCGCTCGGGTTCATCGTCAGTGCGTCGGGCTGGCCTTGGTTGCGGGCTGACCTCGGGTGTTAGGTGCGGCTCTTGATGTACTTCGCGTAGCCATCTGCGATTTTCCGCAAGTCCTCGTCAGCCTTGAATAGGGGTTCGAATTTTTCGCGGGCCTTCTCGCGTTTGGCTGGAATGTACTCAGTGGGCCAGAAGCCTTCGTGCGCTTCGTAGTGGGTAAGCACGTTGCGCGCGACCGTTGCCTTGTGGACCTCGTCGACGCCGTCGGCGATCCCCATGGTCGGAGCGCCAGCATACATGGCTTGAAGGGGCGTCAAGTTCGTTGTGCCCAAGGAGCCCATGATGTGCAGAGCGTTGAACGACACCTCGCGCAGTACCTTCGCCATGCTGTACTTCACCGCGGCAATATCAGTACGTGCCTCCTGAGTGCTCGTGTTGTCGATCTTCCAGGCGGTCTCGAGCACGAAGAGTCGAAGCATTCGAATCGCGGCGTACGAGTCGGCGATCTTTTCCTGCACCATCTGATGTTCAGAAATGATCTTCCCGTGGGACTCCCGGCTGAGAGCGCGTTCGCACATCATGTCAAATGCCAAATTGCATTGGGAAATTGTGCGCATCGCGTGGTGAATGCGTCCGCCGCCGAGGCGTCGCTGGGCAAGAACGCGAGCGCCGTCTTCGGGGCCGAGCAGATGATCACCGGGGATCCGCACGTCGTTGTACTTGATGTGATTGTGTGAGCGCGGTTCGGGCATGATTTCGACACCCGGCGTTCTGCGCGGCACGACGAACATGCCGTTGGTGCACATGACGAAGATGATGTCCGCCGCACGGCCCGCGCTGGTGAACCACTTTTCGCCGTTGATCACCCAATCGTCGCCGACGCGAATCGCATGGGTCTTGAACAGGCGCGGGTCAGAGCCGCCTTGCGGCTCGGTCATCGAATACGCCGACCACAATTCCTGATTGATCATCGGTTTGAGCCAGCGCTCTTTTTGCTCTTCGGTGCCGTAGGCGGCGAGCATTTCCATGTTGCCGGTGTCCGGCGCGGCAGCGCCAAAGATCTGCGGTGCGGAGCCGTAGCGACCGATGATCTCGTTAAGCAAGCCGAGCTTGAGTTGACCAAGGCCGGGTCCACCGAGTTCTTCGTCGAGAAACAAAGCCCAAAGTCCCTGGGCTTTTACCTGGTCTTGTAGGGGCTTCACCAGCGCCTTGATCTTGGGGTCTTTCGATCGCACCGCATACGGGAAGATCATGTCGAGCGGCTCGACTTCTTCACGACAAAACTGCTCGACCCAATCGAGCTTTTCCTGGAACTCCGGTTCAGTTGAAAAATCCCAACCCATAAATTTGCCCTACTCGTTGTCGCCCGCGATTCGCGGTTGTGAGGCGTGCTCACTGGTTAATTCGAATGGCCCAAAGACAGGCTAGAGGCCGGTTCCGCGAGAAGTCCTCGATCGCGGGGTGGTCATCGTGGCCAACTTCGCTTTCTTTGTCCACCGCGAGCCGCTCGCGTCCTCGTCGTTCCCCGGCAATGTTGAGTGCTGTCTGCCAGTTTTGGGTTGCACCGCGTTAGGCTTCCGCCATGTCGTTATCAGCACTCAAGCTCGACGACGAGCTGCGAGGCCGAATGCAAACAAATCTTGACCGATTTGAGCGCCGCGCCCACGACGCAACGGACTTGAAGCGAGCGGCGGTCACCCTGCTCATGCTCGCGGGCGAAGACAACGAGGCGTGCTTTGTCATCACGCGACGCACGCCCAAACTCAGTGCTCACGCTGGCCAGTGGGCACTGCCGGGTGGTCGCGTAGATCCAGGCGAAACCTCAGAAGAGGCGGCGCTGCGGGAAACGCGCGAAGAAGTAGGCGCCACGATTGGGCCCGAATCGATTTTGGGGTTGATGGACGACTATCCGACGCGCTCCGGCTACGTCATCACGCCGGTTGTTGTATGGGGTGGTCGAGATTGCGAACTCGTTGCGAATCCGGCTGAAGTTGCCGAGATCTACCGCGTTCCGCTTTCGGTGCTCGATGGTGAGGATGTCCCTCGATTGCGCACGATCCCCGAAAGTGATCGCCCGGTCATTTCGCTTTCTATGCTTGGGACCCACGTTCATGCACCTACGGCGGCGGTAATCTATCAGCTGCGTGAAGTCGCGATCCGCGGAGAGGACACCCGAGTCGATCATTACGAGCAGCCGGTGTTTGCTTGGCGATAAGTCGGGTTTGTGCTCGCTCAACTCAGCATCGTGCCGAACATACGCATCTGCATCACAATCGCTGCAACAACATCCGGAGCGCGCGTGAACATCAACGAGGTCCGGCACGCGCTTCGCGCTGAATAATGGGCTGGCGTGCTTCGGCCGCGTCCCGGGAGTTCGACCTTGTGCTCAGTCCACTCGCTTGCGGTCGGCATCGTTCTCTTCAGCTGGGGACGCTCTAGCTTTCAAATCGACCCGATGTTCGGCTTGATCATCGCCGGGTTTCCACTGTCGTATCGCCTTCCTTAGAGCGGGTGCGATGGGCTTGGTTGCGTTGGCGGTGCTTCATTGGGGCTTGGCGCCGCGGATGCGTCGGGATGCGAATCCTGTGTAACGCCTGGGCTTGAACTCAGCTAGACGTTGACCCAGGGCCGATCGCCGGTGTCTGGCGGCGCAACGAGTTCGTCCCACACCGCGAGTTCTTCGAGGCTCTTTGGCTTGTAGTCGGTGGGCAAAGCGGTGTTGAGAACGAACAGCGCGTTGGGAGCCCAGCTGTCGGTATGAACGAGGGTGTAGCCCTTACGGGTGCCGAGCTTTTGAAACGCCGCGAGGCTCGCACCGTGGTAAGACGTCTTGTCCCATACATGGTCGGCGGCGTACGCGATGGTGGTTGCGGCGTCGCGGGTGAATAGGATGTTGTACTCGACGACCACGACCCGCGGTGTGTAGCGCTCGATCGCGTTCCAAACCCAGTAGTCGTTGCCGTCGATGTCGATGGATAGCAAGTCGAAGGTCTGCGGTACGCCGTACTTTTCGAAGAGGGCTTCGACGTTTTCGGCACTAATAAATTCGCGCTTCACCAGTTCGCCATCGCCGCGGTCACTGCCTTCCATCAACAGGCCCGTCCACCCGTGATGCAGGCGTAGGTTCGCAGTGTTGGAAAGGTGCTTGCCGTCCCAGGCGCCAAATTCAACGAAGTTCTTTCCCGTGGTCCCAATCGCGTCATAGATCGTTTGCAAGACACCGTCTTCCCCGCCTTGGGAGTAGACGCGCGATTCATTTGGGGTCAGGTCTGTAAGCATGTAATCCTCGGTTTGGATCGCGCACTGTAGATCGCTGTGGCGTCAAACGCACCTGTCAGACGGCCGGCACTGGGTCGGCACGGTTAAAACCGCCAAGCGGTGCGAGACGGACCTAGACGTAATGTCGCCGTCTCTCTCGAGGTCACCCCGCATCAATAAGCACCCCGAATTCGATATGGTTGCCGTATGAGGTTCGGGAAAATTTTACTGGCAGCGACATCGATCCTCGTGTCGCTGTTCATTGTTGAAGTCTTCGCGCGGGTCTATCTCGCGAGCCCGCTTGCACTGATCCCCCGCTATGGGAATAGTTTTCAGGCGATCCACGGTTCCAAAATCTTGCGGGCATCCAATATCGAGGGGCTGCGATTCGAGCTGAAGTCAAATCTCGACACGTTCTTCAAGCTCACCCGGTTCGCGACGAACTCGGTGGGAATGCGGGCGAACCGCGAGTACGAAAAACAAAAGGAGCCCGGGACCTATCGCGTTGTTGTCTTGGGGGATTCTTTCACGATGCCTAGCGGGGTTCCCGTAGGAGACGCGTACCACAACGTTGTCGAGCGCGAGTTGAATGCGAAGTCGGACCGCAACTACGAGTTCTTGAACTTTGGCGTCGGTGGCTATTCGCTGGATAACTACTTGACGGTCTTGAAGGAGAAAGCGCTCGCCTATGAGCCCGATCATGTGTTGATCGGCTTGTGTCTCACCAACGACATTCCGGTGATCGAACAACAAAAGAAGCCGAATGCAGGTGGCTTCAAGAATCGTGTCCTCAGTAGCCCGCAACCTTACTTCGAAATCTGGACCCTCGATGCAATCGGCCGGATCGGCAAAGCGATGCATCCCAAGAAGAAAGGGACGCAGCAGTTCGATCTCGAAAAATTGCACCGACTTGCGAGCGAGTTCGATCGTATCCGCACTCAACATGACCTTCAGATGACATTCGTCGGGTTGAAGCTTCATTCTCGGGTGAGCCGCCCCTACGAACTCGCCGCCGAAGCCCTCGGCAAGCATTCGTTGATGCTGATTGATGGCGGTAGCGATTTCGAGACACAGATCGAAGCGCGTTACCTCACGACCCGGCTAGACCGGCACCCGAACGCCTTGGCGAACAAAATGTTCGCAGACACCATTCTTCGCGAAATCGATTGGGACGAGTAGGGCACCCGATAACCGTCACAGGCTGGGCGAACTTTGAGGCTGCAACGGCATCATGTACAGCAACACATGCTTCGCAAAACTGGCACAGGTCGCAGTCGCCCACGACGGAGAATATGAACCAGACGATGAATGCCGCCATTACCCGGCAACCGGAACTGCCGCGGAATGCGAGTAGGCGCGAATCCAGCTCGCGACCTAGGCTCGGGGTCAGCGTATGGCTAGCGCGAACCCCACGATTGTTTGGCTCACCACGAACCCGGTGACGACATGGCTCGTCCGCACGATCTTTTCTCGCGTTGATCCGGTCGTCTTTCGCAAAACCAACGGTCGCTTCACCGCGATGGGACCGCCGACCATGCCGATGCTGACCCTGACTGCGGTCGGGCGGCATTCGGGCAAGGCGCGATCCGTCCATCTCGCATGTCTCGAGCAGGACGGCGATTTCCTGATCGTGGCCAGCGCCATGGGTCAAGAGCGGCATCCGGCATGGCGTTACAATCTCGAAGCCAATCCTGAGGTCGAAGTGCAAGTCGTGGGGCGCCGGTTTACCGCGCATGCCCAGTTGTTGGACGACGCCAGCCGAGCCGAAATTTGGCCACGGGTTCACGACGCCATTCCGCAGATGAAGATCTACGAATCCCGCACAGACCGGAACATCTGTGTGTTTCGATTGCGACCCGTTTAACATGGCTATGGGTCGACTTCGCTTGGCCTCGTAAGGAGCAGAAGCATGACGACGACCGACGAACCGCAGCAGGAAACGGCACAGCTTGAGATCGTGAAGGGTGAGGAGGCGGAGCTGCAGGTTGGCGGCCTGCGCTTTGTCGCGTGTCGACGCGAGATCGACAAGTTCGATGGCGGCGTTTCGCTTTACGTTTTTAGCGACTTGCCTGACGACGACCGCGAACTCTTACGGGTGGATCTGTTTCGCGAACGTCCGCACTACCACGCGCCCGCGGAAAACCGAGCGGAGTTCAAGATCAAACCCCGTGCAGGCAAAGACGCGCGCGATTGGGGCGTGGAGGCATTCACGACTCGGGCATCGGAACTCGTCTTGGAAGGCGGCTTCAACGACATCGCAGAACAGCTCGATCAAGAAGCTCTTGGTTCTTGCGGTACCGCGCTGCGCGAAATGTTCGATGGCCTTGGTGAGCCAACCGAAGTGTCGCACTTCGAGGTGCCCCGTTCCGTGTTCGATGCACTCGAGGCCGGCTGAGCCGTTAGGCGCGCCGAAACCAGCTCAACAACTTCGTGTTCGCTTCACGAGGATGTTTACCCCGGAGCGAGCTTACTTTCCAGAAACCTAAGCACGCTGCCCACGAGGGAAACGTTTTTGTAGAACAGCTCGCCTGCGTGGAAATAGTCGCATTGAGAAACGACCTTGTCGCAAACCTAGAGGGCGGAGACGCGACTCACATGAACGCGCTGCGAAGGACGTTTGAGTGTCAAGTCCATGTCCCAGGCAAAACAGACTCGGTCATGCTGGACAATTTCGTTCGTAAATGTGAATGGACCCTGCACAACATTGGCGTTCCTGTTTTCGAAAGTAGACTTGGGCGACTTCCTTCTGACGGTTTTGGGATTCGTCGTCTCCGTCCATAGGTCTTGTTGAAGAAATCGGGCTAGGGAGTCGCGAGTTTTACACAGTGAGCGGGGGCTGAGCGGCTTGGCTCGACAAACAATGGTAAACGGGAGCATGATGAAACGCGTCAGAATGATCACTGGGCTCGTCGGTACAGGGTTGATTGCAACGATGGTGCCGTTGGTCTCGCATGCAGAAACCAAAAGCGGGGCAGAACTCGCCCCGGCGCTCACGGCCAGCAAAATTTACGAGCGCTACACCGATCAACAAACGCGCGCGAGTCAACAAGACCTTCGGATCATCTCTCGTGACCCGGGCGGTAGCGAACAAGTGAGTCGCTTTGAGATGCGGATTCAAGATGAACGCGACAACAAGGGCAAGCCCAAGGGACGCATTCGCTACCGGTTGCGAATCGATGTGTCTGCGCCGTTCGATCTGCGACACACCAAGTATCTCATTATTGGGAACGATCCCGGCCCGAACGAAGAGTTTATCTATGCCCCAAGTACCCGGCGCGTTCGGCGGGCCGACCTTTCGAGGACTTCTTTTCTTGGGACCGACTACACGTTCGGCGACTTCATGGTGCAGGACGTACACGACGCCGATCACAAGCGGCTGCCCGACGAAGTGATCGATGGACAGCCCGTCTACGTCGTCGAGTCTATTTTGAAAGAGGGCATCAAGGCCGACTATCGGAAGACGGTGGCCTACGTGGAACCCGAACACTTTGTTCCACTCCGCACGCGTTCATGGGACGACTATGACGTCGAAGTGAAGGAGATGACCGCCAAGGCGGCATCGATTCGCTCATTCGGAGACGTGTGGGTAAGCACCGAATCGAAGGTGCGAGATTTACAGCGCAACACCGAATCCGTGCTCTTCGTCGAAAAGCTCAACCCCAAGCCAAAGTTTAACCGGTCGACGTTTTCGCCGGGTCGGCTGGCGCGAGGCAAGTAGTCGCGCGAAAACTGTGTCATCCGAATCGCGCGCACTGGCGTTGATCCAGACTTCGCTAATTCGGGATCGGACCGACTTCTCCATCGAGCAACCAGCGAATCATCGGCAGATGCTGACGCCCCTGAAACACCTGGCCGCAGGCGAGATAGGTCGGTGCGGTCACGGCGCCGACTTCGTCAAGCTCTCCGCCAACTTGGCAAAGGGCCGCAGGGCCTTCGGTACGGGCCCAAGACTTATACTCGCGAGCGTCCCCAGCAAACTCAGCAACAAGCTCAGCGGCTGCATCCACGTCACTGACATCGAGTTCCAGCGACCAGTAGCGCCGGAACGACTTGACCAGAAGCGCCTCAAAGGCGTCGGGCTTTGTGTTCCGTACGTACAACCACGCCATATGGAGCGCGTCTGCCGAACCGTTTCGATACGGATCTTTGATTGTGAGTGATTGCGCTTCGGCATACACCGCGATCTCTCTTCCAACCATTTGAGCGCGGTTGCGCCGGTGGCGGATGCCTCGATCGTCATCATCGGCAGACGGCTTGGGTGCGCGTAGCGGTTCGGCGGCTCTGGGTAGCCAGTTGACCTCGAACCCGCACTCGTTTCCGAGCGCGAGCGCCGGCCCAAGCGCGAGAAAACAAAATGGATGCCGCACGTCGAGCGTAATCGTGAGTGTCGACTTCTCGAGCTGTGTGTCGATATTCATTGAGCGAAGCTCCGGTTGGAGACCGTCGGTGCAGGACCCCGTCGGCCCGCCAACACCCAAGCCACCCGGGGCAGGTGTTCGCGACCAAACCACATTTCGTCGTCAACGAGGTAAGTCGGGACACCGTAAACCCCGGCATCAAACGCCTGGTTGTTGATTTCGTCGTGTTGCGCGCGTCCGTCCCCCGCAAGCCAGTCGCGAAAGCCTGCGGTTTCAATGTCGGCGGCGCTGAGTGTCCGTTCAAGAACCTCGACATCGTCGATGTCGAGCTCACGCTTCCAAAACGACTCATAGGCGATGTCAACGAAGCGGTCGAAGAGGCCCCGCTGCTTGGCCCAGAGCATCGCGATCCCCGCCTGGCTCGAATCCCAGATCTTGACTGTGCCGCGCAACATTTTGTCCGTGAGCATCGCGTAGCGGCGAGCGTCTCGATACGCGTACTTCACCCCGCTCCATTGCTGCGGCGTTCGGTTGGACGATTCGACCTTTTTACCGTCCTTCGCCAGTTGGGCAGAGCCGAGGTAGCTAGGGATATCCAAAGTAAAAGGGCGCCAATCGATCTCGACACCTGCTGCGCTCGCCATTTCGCGTGTGGGCTTGATCGCGATCCAGGCATACGGGCTCTTGAGGTCGATGTAGACGACTAGCCGAGCGTTCCCACGCAACTGAGCAAACTCCGAGGGAAAGAGGTTGGGGGAACGATCGGACATGAAAGACCTCGCAGGATGGGCCGGAAACCTAGGCTTGAATGGACCGAACTGTTTGCGGCGTCGCAGGTTACCAAATGCATACCTCCTCGCGAACGCAAGCGGAGCGTGAGTTTCATACAGCAAGGTGAATGATGCTCGTGCGTTCGGAGCGGCTTTGTCGTCGCCGTCCTTAACAACCATAACAACCATGTAGTACCCGGGAGACTCAGATTGTTTGTTCTTCTACGCCTCACAACGTACTCGTCGATTTTAATCTTTTTGCTTTTACAGCCGCTTGCGGCTTCGGCAAACGACGAGGGCGCACAGGTGAACCTCGACACGTCGAAGGTTCGCGCCGGTGGAACTCCGGTGGGCGACTTGATTCGCGTTCCGATCCCCCGGACGCAGATTACGGAGAACGTTTTCCATGCGTCGGGTCTTTCGAATGCGTCCCTGATCAACGGATGATCTGCATTTCGACCGTGTGCTGCATTCCCCGTTAGGACAGCTTGGCAACCGCGGCGGGGTCTAGATATTCCTCGATTCGCTCGATGAGCCCGTCGCGTACGCGAACCAGGACGCAAGCGTGCATGCGCATGGTTTCGCCCTGCATGTTTTCGATCGTGAGGATGTGTTGTTGCAAGTAGCCGCCGGGAATCTCTTCGAGGCGCGTGATTTCGTAGGCCCGGCTTTGGCTCTTCCGAGTCATCCATGCGAGCAGCGCCATGTTTTCGCCGACGGTTTGCTCTACGTCGTCAAAGTTATGCCAGATCTTCGCGTCCGGTTGAAGACAGGCGCGGGCTTTGTCAACGTCGCCTTCTTCGAGCACAGTCATGAAATGTCGCGCGAGTTCGAACGTTTCCATGGTATGAATCCTCTCGGGGCTAGTTGGCTGAATGGGGTCGCGCGGGCCGCGGCTTCGTTTCGTGCATTTGCGCGACTAGTTCAATGCCATGACTCGTTCAATGCCACGACTAGTACAGTGCGATGACGCGAAACGCCCGCTCACCACGCGGTGTGCGAAATACGCCGTCATCGTCAGTGTGAAGGCCCATCAAGGCGCGGCCCATTGGTGAGCTTGGGGTGATGGTTCGAACGACAAAGTTGGCATTTGTAACTTGCATGCCGCCCGCCATCGGAACGATCCACCAAAGTTGATCGACTGGGCTCGACTCTTCTTGGATGTGTACCACTGCGGTGATTTCAATGGTGTCGCTCGGCTCAAACTTGCGAAGTGGGAGCTGCGCAAGACGCGCTTCGGCCAAGCGCAGTTCTTCGACTCGCTCTGCAAGGCCGCGAGCCAGGTAGCTTTGCTCCGTCGCTCGAGTGTCTTTGGCGTGTTCTGCGCGGTTCTCGCTATGGGTTGCGCCTTCACTCGCGTCTTTCTGCGTGCGTGTCAGTGTCACGAGGTCTTCGCGAATACCTTCGAGTAAGTCGGTGCGCAATGCTTCTTTGTCGGGGTAGTGCTGAGTTCGCGCGTCACTAGGCATCTCGGTTGCCCGATGCCGTGTCCTGGCTCTGGATGCGAGATAGTCGTTCTTCAGATTGCGAATAGCGGGCGATCCAAGAACAGACCCTGTTCCCAGCCTCGATCGAAGGAAGTTCCACGAAGCGGTACATCGCTGCCGCAGCAATCGTTGAAGTCGCGACAACGACAAGAATGAAAAAAATCATTTCGAAGTCCGTAAGGGGCCTGGCAACCATCCGGACAGCTAGAAGGAGGACCGTGAAATGCAGCAAGTAGAGGCTGTATGAAACACGTCCCAAGAAAGCGATGGGTCGCCATTCGAGGAAGCTTCGAACCGACGTCAAATGAACGGCCGCAATCGTGAACGCGGCCGACGAAATGGCCAGGGCGAACAGCGGCGTCGAGAGTAGGGTTGAAATGCCTGGCCAAAAGAAAATGTTCCATTGCACCGGAATGAAATTCATTCCGACCAAGGTTGCATAGGCGGCCACCAATGCCAGAACGAGGGGCGCCACGCGCGGTGCGCGCTTCATTACGACAGCAATTCGCCCGGATGCTTCGTACACCAAAATGCCAACGACGAAGTGGATGGCATAGACCTGCCCGGTATAGGCCGGCTCCCTCTGGAACAGCGCCCAGAGCGAAAGCCCCAACGCGAGTGACCAATGTCCTTCCCGTGCAAGCAAGACAAAAAGAGGAAGCAGAATCGAAAAGACCATCTCGACTTCAAGGGTCCAACCGACCGGCATGAAGTCTTGCGCGGTTCCCGGAAAGAACATGTGCTGAACGAGTTCGCCGGCTGGCATCGAAAGATGGGTGAAATTCAAAATCCAAGGCGAGAGTCCAGCGCAACACGGGCCCGACCAGGCAATGTGCGACGCAGTCCAAGCGATAAGAAGCGCCACAACGAACGGAGGGTGAATGCGAAAGATCCTGCGGACATAGAACTGCGCGCGGTCACTCAAACGATCTCCGCGCAGTGCGGATGCCGTGAGGCAGTAGCCACTCAATACAAAGAAGAGGATGACGGACGGGCCCGCGATTCCAGGTGGCGATCGCAGTGCACCGATCGTATGGCCGATGACGACCACGATTGCAGCAATACCGCGCAGTCCATCAAGCGACGAAATACGGGCTGTGTGAGAGCTGTTGTCGGGCGACGTCATCGGCTTCGACAATAGCTGAGACTCACGCGAATTCGCGGGTGCGTGCCTTACATGCCTACTGCGGTCCGAGTTTGATCGCCAATGGCGACACCGGAAGAGCAGGTCCTGCATGTCGACTTCACAGACCGGGCCCCGCCATTGTCCCAACTCTCCGATACCGCGACGCAGTCAAGGTGATCGAATGCTTGTGCGATGGCTTCAATAGGATCCGCGTCATTTTTTTATCTGATCGATGCGGTCTCGCATTGTGGGGATATTTAGGTTGCACACAAGAGCGTCGTCGAGGACCCCGAATGCTTGGAACGGGAGTCGGCCGATCGAGAGACGCAAGAAGCCGGTCCACGGAAAGTCAATGTCCGGCAAGGGTGTTCCGGCTAGCTCGGTACCGTGCGGTGCGCTTACACCGAGGCCCCGAACGATGAAATCAGCATCGGTAACTAGAATCCAGTCGAGGGGTTTGTTCTGCTCTATGTCGACAGCCCAACCCGAAAGACGCTTTAGCGGAATTCGCTGAGCCGCCTTCAGGTTCGTCCAGGTTATTTCGCCTTTGCAACGTTCGTCGTTCGCCAACACGAAATTTTCGCCCACTACGCTCCCGGCTAGAAAGTGGTCTGCATTGCTAAACAAATTACGTTTGTCTCGGCGAAGATGTCGGATGATACGCTGGGTACGTTCAGGATCGGGTTTCCACGTATCGTTTGTCAGATGGTTCCACCGAAGTCCAAGTATGTGCATCGCACTTATGTACCTGTGTTTCGAGCGTATGGCGTCCTGTTGTCGATGCGAAGTACGAAGGTCGGGCACTAGAAACAGCGAGAGGACGACGACCCCAGCGATCGCGAGCAGCGATGACCACTTTGCCTGGGCTCTCGAGCTGACGATCCCAAAAGTGGACGTAAGAGAAAGCCCGAGGCCCATCCAGAACATCGTGGCGAATGTTGAGTAGCGGATCGGTATGGCGGGAAAGTTTGGGTATCCGAGTCGGTTAAGGGCAACGAGCCAGCCCGCGGCGAATGCAACCGCTGACAAACCGAATGCAAACGTTTGGGTCGTCGATAGGGAGCGACGGCGAATCATCACATACGAAGTCAATGTGAAGTACGAAGCGAGTCCCACGGCACCGGTAGCCAGTGCCAGCGTATTTTGCGCGGAGTCGGCTGTGCGCTCTTGGAACGCTGTAGCTGGGGCTCCGATGAAAGTGACAGCAAACTCCAGAAGCCGGCCAAAGGAGGACAGCAGCTTCGTCAGGTACTTGCTCTCGGCGCTGTTGATCTGCTCGGGAAATAATCCATATGTATAGGCTTGAAGCGTGAGCCATGCGCCCAACCCGAGAACTACGAGTGCGCGGATAGGAAGTCGAACAAACGCGCTCGTGGCGAGTAGTCCGATCCAGCAGGCGAAGCCAATACCCTGGCTGAAAGTAGCGGCGCTGGCGCAGCCCGCGGCGGCGAAGACGAGTTTCCATGGCGTGGTTTCGCCTTGCTGTGTTTTCTGACCCACGGCACTCAAGCTCGCCATGCTTAGGAACGTCCACATCGCAGCCATCAGGGTGCATTGATTCAGGCCCCAGACCAGGTCGTGCCGAGACGCCGCCCAGCAGAAAAGAAAGCAAGCAAAGCCATAGCCGGCTCGTGCAAGCGGCGTGTGTGCTCGGTCCGCAATCCAATAACTTGTGGCAAGAACCATGACGCCTATGCCCGTGCAGACGACTGAGCCCAAGACCAATAAGTTCATGTGGCCACCCAAGTGGGTGTAATCGAGGTGAAGAAGGAAAAGTGTGAAGGGAACCCGATGACCGAGTTGGCTACCGACGAGGAATTCCAGCAGCGGAATTGAGAAGAAGTTGTCGAGAATCCGCCAGTCGTCGTGGTGGGGAAACGTGTAGTGCGCGTCCATCGCCAACCACATCACGTAAAGCGCGAAGAGCGCGACTAATCCGCAATAAAATTTCGAAATTCCGTCACTGCAACGTTCGACTCCTGAACGTGTTGGCGAAATTGAGGTCGTTGTGGCCGGCTCTTCTGACATTTCTTCAAGTATAGATTGACTGGCTTCGCAATCGAGGTTTATCGAAATTTGGTGTTGCGGGCGTAATTTGCGCGATACTTCGGGCTTCCCCCAAGTTCGGTTCACACGGAGACTCCATGACAACCAATACGCAGATCCTGCTAGCGGAAACGCCCCGCGAAAAATTGGAATCGTCGCACTTCCAAATTAAGAAAGGCAGTGTCCCGACGCCTGAGGATGGGCAAGTACTCGTCCGAAGTGTGCTGCTTTCACTTGACGCTGCCAATCGAGCTTGGATGCAAGGAGCGACTTACAAGTCGGCAGTCGAAGCCGGTCAGATTATGCACGGTTATGCGATCGGAGAAGTTGTTGAATCGAAAAGTCGGACGTATTCCGTCGGAGATGTGGTGGCGGGAGAATTCGGCTGGCAGGAATACGCCTCGATCAACGCAAAGGCAGTACGACCTGTCGGCGATCACCGTCCATTGACCCATCACCACTCCGTACTCGGGATCGCCGGCCTTACCGCACACCATGGATTGCTTGAAGTCGTGGGGATCAACGAAGGTGAGACGCTGCTCGTGTCTGCAGCCGGAGGTTCCGTTGGTTCATTGGTGGGGCAGATTGGAAAGATCAAAGGCGCGCGGGTCGTTGGCGTCGCGGGCGGGCCGGACAAGTGTCATTGGGTGGTAGACGAACTCGGGTTTGATGCGTGCATCGACTACAAAGAGGGTTCGCTCTCCAAAGCGCTTCGTCAGCATTGTCCAAATGGCGTCGATGTGTACTTCGATAATGTCGGCGGCGATATTCTGCAAGCCGCACTGTTCGCGATGAAGATGCATGGACGCATCTCATGTTGCGGGGCGGTGTCGCAGTACGACGCCGCAACACCCAAGGGACCGCGGGGCGTTCCCGGCTTGCTCGTTACGAAACGCCTCACGATGCGGGGGTTCATCGCAATGGACTTCCCGGCTCTTGATGCGGAGGCGCTTACGGATCTCGGGGACTGGGCGGCATCTGGGAAACTCAAAGTCGTTGAAGACGTGCTCGAAGGACTCGAAAGTGCACCGCAAGGCTTGATCGGGTTGTTGGCCGGAGAAAATCGCGGCAAGCGTATGGTGCGAGTAGGACCCGACCCTGCGTAGCGATGCGAACGTGTTCGGTGCCGATATGCGACGCGGCGGCGTTTCATTGTGCGCCAGGTGAAACTAAAACTGGAGCGGGAGAACCGACTGAGAATGTAACGTTAAGCAGGGGCTAGTAGATCCAAATGCGACAAAACGTGTCACGCGCCAAGCCGCTTCGCCGCGTAGTCTTCAATGACGGTGCCTTCAAAAAAGTGCGGGTTTGCTTCGCCGTACATCCGCACGGCATTGTCGCACATGAAGCCGCGGAACTGATCGCGGTTCATCCAACCATGCTCGATGTGCTCGTACGCTTCCGGGAGGACTTCGTGCATGTGCGCGACGTCCCAGTGTCCGATGTCGGATGAAAAAATGGGCAGCATCGGATCGTCTCCGGGAATGCGTTTCGTGTCGTACGCGAGGCCTGCTAAAGGGTCGTCCGCCTCGCATCCAAAACAACACTGCTGTGTGACCTGACGGCAAATGTCTTCTTTGCTCCCGATCCCTGCGAGTTCGAAGTCGTTTACAACGTCGGCGGTGTCGGTGATGCGGCCGAGCATCGTTCCCCAACCGGGTACCGGTGAAAGTGGACCAGCATTTTCGGCGATCAATTGATCGTAGAGCTCACCGTCGAGCCCCTTCGGGTCCAGATCTTTTAGTCCCTCGGGCCCTCGCTTGTGCCAGTGCTCGACAAAGCCGACAAGCATCTGTACCGCCCAAGTGACACCGCCCTCCAAGAACGCAGTGCGAAGCTCTGGAAAGCGATTGAGGACGCCGCCGAAGAACATGCTCTTCGCAGTCGCTTCGTTGGCACCCGCAAAGTTCCCCATGTGGTTATACGAAAAGTTGGTTGTCGAGCGACGCCCACTCCACCCCATCGATCCAGAATGAAACGATGCGAGGAGCCCTTTGTCGACGAGACGTTGCCACAGCGGGTCATAGTCGTGGATCGAGTCGAGGCCGAGGCCATCGATCCAAAATGCGTTTTCGTTGCCGTCTTCGAAGCGTCGGGCCGCAAAGCTCCCGAGTACGACCGCGCGCAATCCAAGTTCTTCGGTTGCAAAGTCGATTTCGTCGATAGCTTCATTTGGGTCATTGGTGGGGATGACCGCGACGGGGATCAAGCGATCGCCCAAGCCTTCGAACTGATCGTGCACGTACCGGTTGTACGCGCGGGCCGCTTTACGGCGGAGGGTTTCATCACGTTGTGCCGAAAAATTCAAGCCGATGCTCGGGTAGCAGATCGCAAGATCAATCCCGAGTTCGTCGAGGCGGCTGTGAAGCAGGGCGGGGGCTGACGCACTTGCCAGGTCGCGAGCGTCGTTCGGAAAACCCCACCATGGGCTTCGGAACGCCCGCTTGCGTTCGCGGTCTTCAGGCGACATGCGCTGCCACGGCGGCGAACCATCGAAGTTCGCGGATTGCATGAAGGCCGCGATCCCTGCATCGATGCCCTCCGCCTTCATGTAGCGATCGAGCTCGGGCCAGTATTCAACGATGTGTCCGTCGGCGTCGACGACGGGATGGTCGAGGGAACCACGGATCTCAGAAGCAGTCTGTTCGGGTGTGCTCATGTCTAGATCTTAACCCGAGAGTGACGTGGAGTGAGTCGTATTTCGGTGGTTTGGAAAGGGCGATGGGGTGTCGATCCAGTTTGACGATGCGAAAGATGACGTTCGCGCAGCTGTTGATCCGAGCGCTGAGACGTTGGACCCGTGAGGCCGTTCGGCGTTCGGCACGCTTCTATATACGGGCACGACTGGGCCCGATGGCGCTCTTTCCCGTCGCTCAATGGAGCTCATGGCAATGGAGGTCTGGCCCAGGGGGGGCGGTGTCTTAGCGAACCCGCTTTAGGTAGCCGAGCATGCTGTTGGTAAGGACGAATCTTTCGCGGTCGCGATCGACTTCGAATTGGTCGTTTTCCGCTAGGAATTCGCGAATCGCGGCGACCCCACCGAGGGGTGTGTCCTGCACGATTACGTAGCTCCCGACTGGAACCATCGGCGCGTAGGCGGCGAGTTCGTTTGCGATGTGTTCCTTCGTGTGGAGCGAGTCCAGCAAAACAAGCACCTTCTTGCCGGTGACGCGACTTCGTACACTTTCAACGACCTGGGGTGCTGTCGAACTTCCGAGGAGGAAGTCGACTCGCTTTCGTGCGAGCGGGTGCTGCTTTGCACGCTCTTCTCTTCGGTCTTCGATGTCGATCGTAATCACGCGGCCGGCCGGGTTGACCTCGCGCTGAATCATGGCCCACAACAGCGCGCTGCCCCCGTTTGCCGTGCCCGCCTCGACGATCACATCGGGGGCGACTTCCGAGATCACTTCCTGTACCACCCAGGCATCGAGCGGGTTCTGAAAGGTGCGAACGCCAAGGAATGAACTCTTGTAGATCGGCTTGTGCTTGGACCAAACACGCAAGAAGGCTTTGAGGGCGGCCTGTTCTTCGCCGGCAGTGAGGCCGACGCCACTCTTGTGCATCTGTTCGCCAAAGAGCTTCGCGTTAGTAGGGCGCTCTTTGTCGTGTGCCTTCGGTTTGCTTTCTACGGGTGGTGTGTTGGCGGAAGCAGTCGGCGGCTCGGGTTCAGCTTCGTTGTTTGAGCACGAAGGAAGGGCGACCCATAGAACCGCCACCGTTGCAAAGACAGATACGGCATCGCGACAGCGCTTGTTCATCATGCAGTCCTCGATAAAAAAACCGCCGCTCTCTAGCAATGCGTCGAAACATCTCAGCAGCGTTGTGCTCGCGTCTACCCTCGGAGGGGGATTACTCGCCCCTCAGGATTGCGACCACATCGCGGAAGATGTCCATCACGGTTTCGTTCGTGTAGTCAATGAACTCGCCCGCGTCCATGAAGACGCCGTGTTCCTTGCATGTCTCCAGCTGGATGTGGCGCTGCTTCGGGTCTGTGACTTGGTCCATCTTCGTGTCACAGCGCGGGCAGTTGATGTCCCGGATCTTGTTGAACTCTTTGCCGACTTTCGGATCACCACTGTCGATGAACTCGGGGCGCCACGCGTCTTTGATCTTCTCAACTTCGCCGGTGTCAAACCAAAAGCCATTGCAACCCGTGCACTTGTCGAACATCACGGTTCCCTTGATCGTACCAAAACGCTTTTCTTCCATGGCGGCTTCACACTTCGGGCAGTTCATCTAGGACCTCTGTTTTCCGACTTCGGTTGGATTGATCGAGACTCAAGTCGAGACGTGTCTTCGGGGCGAATACCTGCGTTTACTGGCGGACGATCGTATCAAACTGCGCCCGTTCGTGAAATCGCCGATTCGCCCGAAACTGCTGCCAGAATGTCACTTCACCCGCTTTAGAAACCCGTCCACGTTGACCGTGTACAAGAGCCGTTCGCGCAATTTGTCGATTTTGAAGTTGTCGTTCGCTGCGACGAAATCGTAAATCGCGAGGATGCCTCCAACGGGCGTGTCTTGAACGACAATATAGCCTTCGACGGGGACCAACTCTACGTAGGCGGCGAGCTTCCGCCGCGAAACGTGACGGTCGCAAAGATGAGACCTGGCTTCGTCTCAGAAATGATTTCTTGGGTTACCCAGACGTCAAATGGGTTCTGCTAAGTCAAGATCTCCTGAAAGTGGTTCTTGGACATGATGGTGCCGCTGTCATTAATGAGATTGAAAAACTTTCCAATGATCTGCTTCTTCTCAATCTCCGGCATCGCGAGAAACTTCGCGCGGTTCTCTTTCACCTTGGAGCCATACTTGGGTTTCTCCTGGGCGAAGGCAGCTTGACTCGAAAGCAGCACAGAGAAACGCAACAGCAAGGCTGCAAAGCGGGCCGAATGAACTCGCGATCAATCGGACACCTGGTATTTCTCCTAAGAAGCGGGACAAAAAGGTAGCGGTTTCGTTGATTCGCGATCTGGCCAGAGGTCGGCCGCGGGTCACGGCAACAACTGGCCACACCTCGAACGGACTGATTCAAACCCAAGACCTGCGGAACATGATTCGCCACGACGCTCAATAACATGAAGCCGCATAGCGTTCCACGCGTTGCAACGTGCTGGGATCTCGGCAATTGGTTAGATCCATGGCGCTACACTCGAAAGCGAAATTGAGCGCCGGCCATGGTTGTGATGGGTGTTGAATGCGGGTTGGCCAGTGGGAGATTCGATGCGCCGACTGACTGTGTGGGGAAAAAGATGATTCGTTTCTACGCGTCGATGTGCGTGATTGGAGATAGAGTTACATGACCGCAAACACTCAAGGCTTTCGCGGCAGATTGCCGTTTGCCGCCTGATGCAAAGACGTGAGTCGGCATCGATTGGAGACTTACATGAATCGAAGTTTTTCCGTTGCGACATTGTCACTATTCTTGGTGTTCTTCCTGGTGCTCTCGGCATCCGGAGAAACTGCAAAGAAGTCGAAGGCGCCAAGCATTCGTCCAGCCGAGTTGCATGAACAGCGCACGGCAGGGAAGGGCCCGCTTGTGATCGACGTTCGTACGCCTGAGGAATATGCATCGGGTCATATCCCCGGCGCGGTCAATATTGCATACGGTGACATTGCGAACCGAATCGGCGAACTCGACGCGCCCAATGGCGTTGCTCTCTATTGCATGATCGGCCCGCGTGCACGCAAAGGCGAAGCGGCACTGCTCAAGATTGGATACGACGATGTCCTGCACATCGAGGGCGGCTTCGCCGCTTGGAAGAAGGCAGGTCTCCCGCTGGAGGCAAAGCCTTAGTTTTCTAAAGTCGTCGTGACACGATCAAGAACGGTGCAGCACTGAGGCCACTGCGTGCAGGCTTGAAAGCACGGCCGTGCGCGATCATTCGACGTAACCCAGGGCTCTGAGATGTTGAATCGTCTCGTGGTTCATCGGTTCATCGATTCGCTGAAGCGCTTTGGTTTCGTCGGCGTAGCGTTTGAGCTCGGAGGACACCGCGTCGTCGATGTCTCTCGCGGCAATTTGCCAGTTGCCGCCGTCAGTCCAGTCGTATGTGCGGATGTCGCCTTTCTTGAAATCACCCAATCGACCACGCGTACGCAGGCGCATAAATTTGTCGCCGGTGTAAGCGGAGATCTCGTTGCCGGTATCGGAATAGACACGACGATCGGGCAAAAAGCGCCCAGGGCCAAGGTGTTGACCGATCGCGATTCCCGACATGCCATCGGGAACTTGCAAGCCGGCTAGATCAAGGAGAGTCGGAACGATGTCCACGTGATGCACGACATCGGACTTGCGTTCGGGCTTGAGCCCGGGCGCTTTCAAGACAAAGGGTACGTGACTCAGGTTGGGCGTCGTCGCGTAGCCATGAGAAAAGAAGTAGTCCTCCTCGCCCATGCTCTCACCATGGTCTGACGTAAATAGGATGATCGTTTCGTTCGCATCAGTCTCTTCTACTGCCGCCAATAGCCTTCCAAGCCAATGGTCGAAGTAGCGGATCTCTCCGGCGTAGCGGTTACGGTAGTGGCTAGGCCGGGAAATGTCTTCGATCACCTGGTAAGCCGGCACGCCGTTTGGGCCGCCGTGTTTTTCAAGCATCGGCAGCGGGGCTTCGTCTGCGCCCGGCGATAAGTGAATCTCACGATCGTAAGGTGAGGGCGGCGTATAGGGACCGTGTGGGTCTTGGTAATGCACCCAAAGAAAGAAGGGCCGCTCGCGACGGACACCCAACCACGCGAGCGCGCGTTCCGACGTGAGGTCGGCTGTTCGTTCGAAGGCTTCTTTGCGTTCGCCTTCGGGAATCGGAAGCTCATCGTCGTAGGTCAAAAAACCTCGTGCCAGGCCAGACGCCCGCTTTAGGTTGACGTTCCCCACGAAGGCAGCGGTGTCGTAGTCGGCGGCGGCGAATAACATGGCAAGCGTCGTTTCATCAGAGAGACGCGTAGAACCGTTGCCATGACCTACCGAATGTTCGCGCACATATCGCGATGTCATGATCGACGCATGCGAAGGTGCCGTGAGTGTACTTGCCGCGATCGCCCGTTCGAAGAGAACGCCTTGTTGGGCAAGGCGGTCGACGTTTGGACTTGTGTTCGCCGGGAAACCGTACGAGCCGAGGTAGTCGGCACGTAAGGTGTCGACCGTCACGAGAAGGACATTCGGAGGTCGCTCTTCGGGCGCACAGCCGAGGGCGGCCCCCGTCAAGAAGAGGGCAAGGCCGGCTTGGGCGAGCACCGCGATACGTCTTGTTCCGAACAATTTCCTTGACCTCGTGCCTCGTCGCAGACGTCGACACTCTAATTCAGATGCGGGATCGGATCATTCACTACGGCAGCCGAATCTTCGCGTGTTCCCGGTTCTTTGGCCGGGGTGCGTTCGCTTTGCGCTTTCGATCAGCCGTCCCTATCGAGTAGGGTTCCGTCTCATCCATTCTATGATCGGCGTTGCGCGGCGCATCGCGTCCAGTTCCGTTGACCCGGAGATCCCGTGAAGAAATTCATACAACTGCTTCCTTTCTTCGTCGGTTGGGCGCTCTTGATTGCGAGTCCGAATTTTCGGGCGCTCGGCGCGGTAAACGGCTTCGTTCAGCTTATGCTGTTTACATTCGTGGTTTGCATCCCCGCGTGGCGCACAGAGCGGATGTCCTACGTCGATATCGGATGGCCGTGGGGGCTTGTCGCGATCGGCGTGATTGCCCTCGTGATGGGGCAGGGGGATTCGCTGCGAGTCGCGATGGTGGCCGGGCTGTACATCTTCATGGGCGGACGAATGGGGATTTTCGCCGTCAAGCTTTGGCATGTAGGCGCGTTGCAGCGGGAACTCCCGAGGTATCAGTATCAAACCGTGCGTTGGGAGAGAGCCGGCGAGACCCACGTCCCACTTGCGAGACAAGTGGAAGTTCTCTCCCAGGGTTTGGCGAACGCTTCTTATCTTTCCTTTCCCGCATTCATTATTGCTGCGAACCCGTCGCCTTCAATTTCGACCGTTGAATTTCTAGGCTTTGGACTGGCGGCTGCAGCGTTTGTCTTTGAATCCGTCGCCGACATTCAGAAGGTAGGTTTCATCGCCCGAGCCAAAGCCAAGGGCGAACGCAGAAGCGTTTGTAACGAAGGTCTTTGGAGATACACGCGCCACCCGAACTATTTTGGGGAGTGGATGGTCTGGAACGGGCTCATCGTTATGGCGCTTCCCTCGCTCGTACACTTGTTTAAGACGGAAGGGGTCATCCTTGCCGTCTTGCTCACGGTGGGGCTCGGCTTTGTGTCGCGACTTTTATATTTCACGCTGGTGTATGGAACCGGGGCCAAGCCGTCTGAGTACTACTCCGTTCAGAAGCGGCCTGAGTACGCGAACTATCAGCAGACAACCAACATCTTCTTCCCGGGGCCACCGCGCGGTTAGGCGCTTCTGCTTCTCTTTGTGGGCGTCGCCCTGGTCGCAAGGGAAGTTCGAGTTTGTGGCGAAGGCCAGAAGCGGCTGTCGCCATAGCAGTGCTGCCTAAGACCTGTCCGGGTGCGTGGCCATCGCGGGGGTTGGAACGGTAGGCTTACGCCTCAACTATCTCGGAGAGGCGGATGAGCGGTCGCGCAGGAATGAAATTTCGAATTGAAGGCACCGTGGCGCCTGGGTTCGAATCGGTGAAGCAAGTGTATGAGCATGAGATGCAAACGATGGCGGAGGAGAATACCCAGCTCTGCGTTTACTATCAGGGCGAAAGGGTTGTCGACCTCTGGGCGTCGACGACGAACGACCCCGACTTCTCGCCAGATTCGATCGTCAACATTTTTAGTAGCGGGAAGAGTCTCGAGACCATCGCGATCGCATCCCTCGTAGGAAGAGGGTTGCTTGACTACAAGGCGAAGATCGTCGACTACTGGCCCGAGTTTGGTGCAAACGACAAGGGCAGTCTCACCGTGGCAGACTTGATGCGTCACGAAGCGGGGCTGGCGACCTTCAATACCGGCCTCGACCCAAAAGATCTGCTGACGGAGAACATCAAGCAAAACAAAGTTGGCCAGATTATCGAGGGACACCCACTGAGATTCCCGTCGGGGGGTGCCAACAAACGGGAATATCATGCGATCACGCGAGGCTGGATCGTGAACGAACTTTTTCGACGCGTCGACCCCGCAGGCCGCACGGTCGGTGAATACCTCAACGAAGAAATCAGCACGCCGCTAGACGCTGACGCGATCATTGGGGTCAAGGAAGCCGACTTGAAACGGATTTCGAAAGTTGTGCCGCTTGGCTGGGGCTTTCTGTTTTTCGAAAGTCTGAAGCCCAAATTCTTGGGGAGGCAGATTACACACGGCTTGCTTCAGATTCTTGGAAGGCTGATTCGCATTGTTTGGCGGTCGCGGCGTGCGACGACGAGGGGTGCACCGGCTCCCTTCAAGGGCTGGAAGGGCATCGAGTTCTTCAATGAACGGGCTGTCGCAATGGGCGAGACGCCGTCCGCTGCATCGAACTGCTCCGCTCGAGGCTTGGCGAAGATTGCAGCCATGATGTCCGCGGGTGGAAAGTGGGATGGAAGAGAGTTCTTGAGCACAGAAGCCTGGAGCGCTCTGCATGATGATCCGCTCGAAGCGCATATGGGGTTTTCACCGACGATCTTCACCCAAGGCGGGGTGAACCAATTCGTCGAAGTAAACGATCAAAGCACCGCGATCGATCGAGCCTTAAATGTCGGCCGTGAAGGCTTCTATGGTTGGATGGGGCTAGGGGGCTCGATCTTTCAATGGAATCCAAAACTTCAGATCGGGCTTGGCTTCGTGCCGACTTCTTTGCACCTGGTCGACATTCTCAACGAGCGAGGCAAAATCTATCAAGCCGAGGTTTTGAGGTGCGTAGAAAAATTGAGTCCGTGATGATGGCTGGCACGGTTTGTCGATTGAGGGGTTGGCCGCCCGTTAGAAGTTTGTGGATCCCGTAACCCAAGGTGCGTTGGGCGCAGCCGCGGCCCTGATCGTTAGCAAGCCAAAGCAGATGCGCTGGGCCGCTCCGTTGGGCGCGCTCTCCGGGATGGCACCGGATCTCGACGTGTTCATTCAATCGTCAACGGATCCGTTGCTCTTTCTCGAATACCATCGGCAGTTTACGCATTCATTTTTCTTCATTCCCGTTGGTGCGCTGCTCTGCTCGTTGATCGCGCGCCCGTTTATCCGAAGCAAAATTCCGGATCGCACACTCTATGGCTTCTGCCTTTTGGGCTTTGGGAGTCATGGGCTACTGGACGCATGTACGTCTTATGGCACCCAGTTGTTTTGGCCGTTCACGGATCTTCGGATTGCCTGGAACAATGTGTCGGTGGTCGACCCGCTCTTTACGCTTCCTTTGTTGATTGGCGTCGTGACTGCAGTCGCTCGAAGCGCTCCGCGGTGGGTCCGGGCTGCGGCCATCTGGGCGATTGCGTACCTGCTGCTGGGCGTCGCACAACGTGAGCGTGCAGAAGCGGCGGGCTTCGAACTCGCGGCGAGCCGGGGACATGCACCCAGCGAAGTCGCCGCGAAGCCGTCTTTCGGAAACCTGCTCTTGTGGAAGACCGTGTATGAACATGACTTCCACTACTACGTCGACGCCACGCGCATAGGTGTGGAGGTCAAATCATTCCCCGGGCAAAGGTCTCGCAAAGTCAACATGAGTCGCGATCTGCACTGGCTTGACTTAGACAGCCAGCAAGCCCGAGATCTCGAACGCTTCCGATGGTTTTCGAACGGCAAGCTCGGCCTCGATCCGGACGACCAAGATCGCATCATCGACATTCGATATTCGATGGTGCCCAACCAGATCGACGCATTGTGGGGGATCGAACTGGACGAGACGGCGTCCTTCGATGCGCATGTCCGTTTCTTTACATCGAGATCGCTAAGCAAAGAACAACGCGCAGAACTGCAGCGAATGCTCTTTGGATCTTGATCGTCCCCTTCACGCGAAGCAGCGGCCCGACTTTCACCCGAGTTCGGAACCAACGAATACCCAGAGGGATCGTCACGGCGGGCCGACCGCCCCGGACGCTGGGAACCCCTCTGTGTAGGTGTACTCAAATGCAGCTTCGCGGCAGTTATTTTCGCGATCCGCCAATTTGCGCGAAACCAAATCGGCCACTCGAGACACCCAATTTATATCTGGGTGTCTATTCTTGCTACCCTGATGACGACGGTTCTCCGACCGGATGATCCGT
This sequence comes from Myxococcales bacterium, assembly GCA_012960035.1. Classification (GTDB taxonomy): domain Bacteria; phylum Myxococcota_A; class UBA9160; order UBA9160; family UBA4427; genus DUBZ01. Next base: position 100,477 of record DUBZ01000058.1, read on the forward strand.
TGATCACACCACTTACAATCCAAAGAAGTCAATTATGAAACTCGTGAAGCGCCTGGCGGTTCTAATGGTCGTTTCTCTAGCCGTGATTGGCTGTCAGGGAGGAGGTGACGGTGATGCCAGCGGATTCGTGCGAGGATGCAGGGGATAGATTCGCAGAGTGCAACACACCCGTCCCAGCATCAGTTTCTTTTGACTGCGTAGAAATTGATGACGCAGAAGACACGGCCTCGAGCGGGTGCGAGGACGCAGCAATCGATTTCTTCGATTGCGTGGCAGGTTCGAGTTGCAACTCGCTCGAGTTCGACGCAACCGCAGACATATGCCGCAGTGAACAGAACACATTCCGCTCCGAATGTGATGATGAGTTCGACTTCACCCTTTAGCGTAGTTACGCTGTCCGAAGGGTTCTGAGTCGAACCCGGATTCTAGAGTCGGAATTCGGCGTAAAAATCCATGTCGGAAAAGAGAACCGCGGCATCGCACTTGTCAGCATAGATGTGCGGTGTCGCGAGCTCTCTCTGTTCACGACATCTCGTCTAAACAGCATTGCACACTCGGGATCTGCGAAGAATCAATGCTGCTGCGTCGAGAGACATTCAGTATTCTGTCCGTCGCGCATCGGATAAACAAGCTGCGTTTTCGCTCAAAGTGCTGATCGAGGCGGGATGTCAAATCAGCGTCCGGGGAGAGGTAAGCCCGGCGACAGAATTATGCCGCGCTACCTGCTGCGCTGCACCCCTGAAGAACCACCGCCCCAGAAGAGAAATCAGATTGCGGACGGCGATTGATCGGCGCGATTACGATCATGCCCCAAAACGCGCTCGGCGATGGTCTACGAGAGACCACCGCCGAGTTCGCCTTACGATTTCTGGGCCAGGTCAGCGAGAGTGCAGCGCGCAGCGCGCGCAATCACCTCAAGGTGCGTCGACCGGCCCGAGACCCGTGTTCCGAATGGCTAGAACAGGACCTTGATGCCGAGAGTTATGGTGTTGGTGTTGTCATCGTTGGAATCGTTGAAGAGCAGCTGATCCTCAACCTGAAGGGCGATGTCTGAGCTGAAGTAGTACTCAAGCCCAGCCTTTAAACCAAAGGTAACCAACTCATCGGTAATATCCGCGACCTCCACGAACGCAACACCGAACACGCCCCCTCCGTATATAAGAAAGTTCTCTTCGGCACCCATCAAGTTCGAGTTTATCCTCGCCTGGAAGCTCGGCGTAAATATTGTCAGGTCATCGCCCAAAATAAGTGCCAACCCCACACCGTAGTCGAACCTACCGTTTGCGGATGTTTTGGTATAGAGGCCCCCAATGAGTGCTGTAGTAGTGGCAGATCCGTCTTCCGGCGTCGTGGTGTTTATTGTCATGACGCCTGTCGCCGAAGAGCGGCCTCCGATTTCGATTCCCCCTGCAGCGCTTGCATGGGTGGCGAAGGAAAATGTCATCGCAACCACCGCGAACATACTGATCCATATTCTTTTCATGACTTGTGTCTCTCCATTTGATTCCAGGCCGCAACTGCCCTCCCCGTGAGGACTTGTGCAATGCCTGGTTTCACTGATCAATCGCGGAGCTTAAAGACGACTTCACCCTCGCCTCCCAACCTGCCCGATTGAGGTGTCTGTTTGGCTCCGGAGTCTTCCGTGACTCTGGGCGTCACGTAAGTGCCGATCTCACTCGCGGTGACATAGCCATCGGTGTTGAGGTCCGCTTCGCCGGAAAGAGCTTCGATCAGACGAGTTGTGAACAGCCCTCGACCGTCTCGCTCGAGGGCCTCTTCGCCTTCGCCTCCGGCGGTGACCATTTGCACGGCGCGCTTCCTCGTCACCTTGTCGATATATTGGGGAGTGCTCTTCTTGATCATTCCGATACCGCGGGTGAAGCCGAGGCCTGAATAGCAGGAGTCCATCGCAAAATAGATGTGCTTTGCGGGCAATCGATCGGCGAGCCCGCGCAGATCACTCATCGCAATGCCGGTTTGAAATACGTTATCCACGCCGCCATCGACGGGGACGATATAGCCACGTCTTTCCCTAGCCCGTCCTGGCAGCGTCTCGGTCTGGCCGTGACCCGCAAAGTAGACCACAACCAGGTCGTTCTCCGTTGCTTGGGCCGTCAGTTCGGACCCCAACAATTTCAAAATGGCGTCGCGGGTCGCGTCCTTGTCGTAGAGTTCCAGCACGGCGTCGAAATCGAGCTTCTTCAGCTGGGCGGCGACTCGGCGCGCGTCCGGTTCTGCGCCCACCAACTTGGGCCAGTTGGCGTATTGGTTGATCCCGATCACGGCGGCAATGCGGCGGTTGTAGCCAGGCGAGTAACTCTTATTCAGTCTGAGCTCGGAGATCTGCTCTGCTGGAATCTCTTGCGCCCTCGATTGTTCTTGTTGAGGCGGCGGGCGGCGGCGCAGCGCCGCCTGCAGGATGGCCACGACTTCCTGGTGATGTTTCTTTCGAGCATGTTGAACGGCCGTCATCTCGACGGCACTCTCAAAGGCAAGGCCAGCCCCTTGATCGACAAGAAAGCGCGCAACTTCCGGGTGCCCGCTGTCGCTTGCGAAAATCAAAGGGGTATTTCCGTCGTAGTCGGCTTGATCGACGTCCGCGCCAGCGCCTACGAGGAGTCTGACAACCGCAAGCTGCCCCTTCACAGCGGATTGATGCAGGGGCGTCAAACCGTCCTTGTCGCCTTTATTCGGATCGCCACCTTCGGTGAGCATGTGGGCAACGCGCGCGACATCCCCGCGACCGGCGGCGTTGCCAAGAGGTGTGGAGCCATGGGCACAAGCGGCAATTGCGAGGAAAAGAAACAACAGGCCAAAGCACTTGGCCGCCCTTTTCCTGCCAGCGCGCTGAAAGCTCATCGCGTTCCTTCTCCGATCTAATTTGGGGCAGACACCGCAGTCATCGTGATCCAATTCTAATTGCGACTTCTCCATTCCCGCTCATGGTTCCGAACATCGGTGTTTGACGATCCTTCGAAGCGGAACTAACCCGACTCTTTACGTAGTGGCCGATTTCCGATGCCGTCATGACGCCATCTCCGTTGCGATCGGCTTCACCATCCATGCCCTCCAGCAGATAGGTCGTAAACAGACCGCGACCTCCACGCTCGATTGCCTGCTGGCCTTCCGTACCTGCGGTCAACCACTGAACGGCCTGATACCGTTGACCCGGACGATTTGGGCTCCCCTGCCCTCGACTAATGGCAAGGCTGCCGGAGTAGCAGGCATCGATCGCGTAGTAGACGTGCTTTGCGGGCAGCCGATTCGAGAGTTCGGTAATCGTCTCCATCGAGATTCCAGTGCTGTACGCACTGTCGGGGTCTCCGTTTGTAGGAAGCAAGTATCCCACCTTATTGTTGTTCGGAAGTGTCTCGGTGGTTCCGTGCCCGGCAAAAAAGATGAAAGCTAAATCTTCTTCGCTGGTCTTCTCCTGAAGTTGTTTGCCGAGCAGGTCGAGGATCGAAGCCCGGGTTGCATGCTCATCATAAAGTTCGAGTACCTCGTCGAAGCCCAGGGCCCGGAGCGTCTCCGCCGTGGCCCTGGCGTCCCGAGCTGCACCTTCCAGATTGCTCAATTTGCTATAGCGGCTGATCCCGACGACTGCGGCAATCCGGCGGCCATAATCCGACGTGAAGGTGATCGTCTTCGAAGGGCCTGAGCCCCCTGGACTCTTCTTCTCCGCCTTGGCCAGCCGAGTCTGCGTCGTAATCAACTCTGCGACCTCGATGTGGCGCTTTTTCTTTGCGGCGGCCACGGCGCGCGGCGCCGGAAGCTCCGCCCCCAACTCGATCAATGCCCTGACCGCCTCGAGCCTGCCCGCTCCCGCAGCCTTCATCAGCGGCGTACTGGGCTCCGGACCGCGACGGGTATCGTTGGCAAAGCCACTGTTCCGCGGCGTATTCACGACGTTGATGTCGGCACCAGAGCGAACCAGCGAACGAATCACATCGACGTGCCCGCCATAGCTGGCCATATGCAGGGCGGTCGAGCCAAAGCCGTTGTAGGCATCGACATCGGCACCGGCATCGAGCAGCGCATCCACCACATCCGCATGCCCTTTCAATGCCGCATAGTAGATCGCTGTATTGCCCTTGCTATCCGCAGCGTATACATCGGCACCGGCGTTGATCAATTCCTGGACCTTCGCCAGATCTCCCTTCTTGGCCGACTTGAGGAGGGAGCTGCGAGCCGTCGCAGGGGACGTCATCGCAAACGACAGGACGATCAGCACCGAAACGAGTCGAGCCGCGGATAGGAGTTTCAAGTGGACATCCAGGCTCATCGCAAACCCGGCCGCGGAACGTTGCACGACCGACGCGCTCGCATCGTAGCCAAGCGCCCCGTTGATTCTCTTATTCTGAAATCGACAACCCACCGCCACTGCATCTCAAGACTCCTGCCGAAGACGCCCAACGACCGCAAATTGCTTCTTCCGGAACGGGGCGTCAAGAGATTGCAGTAATAAATCCTACTGGTCGCGCTGTCTTGCGCCCATTCCCCGTCTGGTGACCTGCGATTGAACTCCACGGCCACACGACCTGCAATGCTGTGGCCGTATGTAGCTAGATAGAAGAGGGAAGCGATTAAGGGTGTCTCAACGGATGCATTGGACGCTTCGGCGCCGGCATGGACCGCGGAGAGCGAGGGCATCGCTGTCCCGTGTATGCGTCTGACCCTTTCGTGCAAAAGAACGATTTTGCGAAGAGACGTTTTTCAGTTGCTTTCTAGGCCGCTCATGTGGCCAGGTACTCCGTGCGACATCGACTAAGAGCATCGTGTGAGGGGAGATCTCTGGGACTCAAAGGGCCAGGAGAGCTCAGCCATGCCGTCTCCATTGCGCAATTCAGCATTTCACAACACCTGATGACGGTGACAACCCCCGCACAATGGTACGATCTTCAAGCCAGCCGCTTACGTGGAATCGTTCCACGTGGCCAGTCATCGCTTGGAACGAACTGACGGCGCAATTCGGAGCCGCCAAGTTCTTGTGAGCTGAAGGGGGAAATCATGCGAAAGATTTTGTTGGGACTTGGAACAGTGGGACTGTTCTTTGCGGCCACCAACGCGCAGGCCGCCGACGTGCAGTATGTGCTGCAGACGCCGGGTGTGACCTGAGGCGCTTCATCCGCGAAGGCCCGTGAGGCCGTACAAGCGCTTGGAGTTGTTTCTGTCGAAACCAACATGAACGATAATTCAGTGAACGTCGTATTCGACGACGAAAAGACGTCGATCGATGACGTGATCTCAGCATTAATGGGCGCCGGATACGCGGTCCCCAATTACAGCGCGGTTAACTAGCAAGCGCGTTCACGCGACGAGAAACGAATGGGCCCCAACTGTTTTAGCAGTTGGGGCCCATTTTTGTTTCGGGGAGTCGGGGACCCGGAAGCGCCCGTTCAGCGAGTGTGGTGTATTCGGGCTACCGGGCTCGTACGCGCCCGCGTTGCAGCGCGCAACGAGGTGCGCTGATATTCGAGTCTCCTGGAGAAAGATCCCCCGCGCTTATCAGGTGCAATACCACGGCATCCTGGCGCCGTGCGCGGCGGGGGGATGTCATCGCGGCAGCGGCTCTTTGCCGCGATTTCGATTGGCTTTGCGATGGGTTTCAGCGTGTTGGTTGCCGAACTCGGCCTGCGCCTTCTTTCTACTTAGGCGCGCTAGCAAACAAAGCCGTCAACGCGGTGCTCGACCGCACGAAGCTGCGGCCTTGATGACGTACATCGGAAACGCTTCTCTGCTCCCGGACACCGGCAACGCTAGGGTTCCGCGAGGAATGTGAAATGCCACAACGACTACAAAAACTTGTCAGAGTGTGCCCCCTCACCGTCCGTTCGCGATGAATGTCACGCCCCGTCGCCTGGCTTACCTCTCCACGCATTCTGGTTTATCATACCGCCTCGATCAGCACTCTGAGCGAAAATGGGGCTTGTCAATTCTATGCCCGCCAACGCCTTAGCCCCGAGGAGGCGACTCGCTGACATGATGGACGTGCGGATTTTTCTAGTAGGCCGCTGCGCTCTCGTGCTTTCGCTCGCTGTCTGTACAACGTCCGCCTACGCCCAGACCTCGGCATCCGCGACTCGGGACGCCGCCCTCCAGCACGTCCGGGGCACTGCAGCCTCGAAGAGCCTCGCCATCACCGATGTCAGCGAACTCGCCGTCACTGACGAAACTCGCACGCAGCACGCCGGCGTCTCGCACGTCTACATACGACAGAAGCTCGGCGGGATCGAGATCGCCAACCGAAGTGTCACCGTGAACCTCGACGCGAAAAATCTCGTCATCGGCACGCGCGGTAGCCTCGGTCGCGACATCTTGTCCTCCGCCACGGCGACGAGCCCCACTCTCAGTGCCTCGGGTGCGATCGATCGAGCGGCGGCCGAGCTTGGACTCGTCGCTACGGCTCCGCGGGTCGAGCTCGAGTCGTCTACCGGTCCAACGCGAGCCTCCCTCTTTCGTTCGGCGGGCGTCTCGCTCGACGACATCCCGGTGAAACTCACCTACTACTCACTTCCCTCCGGCGCACTCGTTCTCGCCTGGGAGTTGGTCGTAAGGACACCCGATCGGAAGCACTGGTGGCAGGTCTGGGTAGACGCCACAACTGGCGCGATCACAGCCCAGGGCGACTGGATCGCCCGCGACTCGTATCGCGTCTTCGAGATCCCCGTTGAGTCTCCTCAGCACGGTGTACGCAGCTTGGCGGTCGACCCCGCCGACGCGACGGCCTCCCCCTTCGGCTGGCATGACACCAACGGCACTGCAGGTGCGGAATACACCATCACGCGGGGAAACAACGTCTTGGCTCAGGAGGACCAAAACGGCAACAACGGAACGGGCTACGGGCCGGATGGCGGAGCAACTCTCGTTTTCGACTACAGCCTCGATCTCGCGCAAGCGCCATCGGTGAGCCTCGATGCCGGAATTGCGAATCTCTTCTACTGGAACAACGTCCTGCACGACGTCCTCTACCAGTACGGATTCGACGAGCAAAGCGGAAATTTTCAGTCCAACAACTACGGGGCCGGCGGAGTTGCCGGCGACGAGGTTCTGGCAGACGCCCAGGACGGCTCGGATTTCGACAACGCCGATTTCGGCACGCCACCCGACGGCTCTCAGCCCCGGATGCAGATGTACCTGTGGTCGCCACCCGCGACACAGCTGTTGGCGATTGGGGCCCCGTCGGCGGCGGAGGGTAGCTACATCGCGCTCGAGGCGTTGTTCGGCGGGAGCGTTCCGGCAAGTCCCGCGTCCGTCTCAGGAAGCATCGTCGTCGTCGACGATGGCAGCGGCGCAGCAAGCGAAGGCTGTGGCGCGCTGATCAACGGCCCTGCGATCAGTGGGAATGTCGCGCTCATTGACCGGGGGGCTTGCAACTTCACCGTCAAGGTCAAGAACGCCCAGAATGTCGGTGCCCTGGCGGTCGTGATGGTCAACAACTTGCCGGGCTCTCCCATCACGATGGGGGGCACGGACGGGACGGTGACGATCCCGTCGGTGATGGTTAGCCAGGCCGACGGCACAACGATCCGCACGGCCCTGCCCGCCGGCGCGACTCTCTCCAATCCCGGCCAAGGCCCGAATCTCGACAGTGGCTTCGACGCAGGCATCGTTGCCCATGAGTACTGTCATGGCCTGTCGATCCGACTCACGGGTGGCCCCGCCAGCGTCAGCTGCCTGTTTAACGATGAGCAACCCGGAGAGGGGTGGAGCGATTTCTGCGGCCTGTTCGTAACGGCGACGCCCGGCGACGCCGGCAGTGACGCTCGCCCTGTCGGAACCTACTCCGCTGGGCAGAGCGTTAGCGGGAGTGGTATCCGGGCCTACCCCTACTCAACGGACCTCGCAATCAATCCACACACCTACGACGACATCAAGACGGCTTCGATCCCGCATGGAGTCGGCTCCGTATGGGCCGTTGCGCTCTGGGACATGTACTGGAATCTAGTCGATGCCTACGGATACGACGCCAATCTTTACACCGGGAGCGGGGGCAACAACCTGGCAATGCAGCTGGTCGTGGATGGATTGAAGTTGCAGACCTGCAGCCCATCTTTCCTCGACGCTCGCGACGCCATCTTGCAAGCCGACGTCAACGCGAATGCGGGCGCCAACGAGTGCCTGATCTGGCAGGCATTCGCGAAGAGAGGCATGGGCGTTGCCGCGAGCGCCGGAAGCTCGAACAGCGTCATCGATGGGGTTGAGGATTTCACGATCCCGTCCCAGTGCTTATGTGGGAACGGGGTCGTCGATGGAGGCGAGGCTTGCGATGAGGGCGGCGCAACGGCGACCTGCAACGCTGACTGCAGCGTGCCCGTCTGCTCGAACGGAGTTGTCGAGTCGAACGCCGGTGAGCAATGCGACGACGCCAACGCAAACGCCAACGACGATTGCACCAACGCCTGCCTCGACGCCGTGTGCGGCGACGCCACCCTCTGGAACCAGGGCACCGGAAGCGAGGCTTGCGATGAGGGCGGCGAAACGGCGACCTGCAATGCCGACTGCAGCGTGCCCTTGTGCTCGAACGGTGTTGTTGAGTTGAACGCCGGTGAGCAATGCGACGATGCCAACGCAAACGCCAACGACGATTGCACCAACGCCTGCCTCGACGC
>DUBZ01000059.1 GCA_012960035.1 Myxococcales bacterium
CCACACCTGCGTGATGGTTTTCTGGTCAAAAGACACACCAGAGATCGCTTCGCACTTGACGAAGGTCAAAGAACTACAATCTCGGTTTCCCGGTCAGATGGATGTCTTTAGCTTTAATCTGGACGAGCTCCCTGACGGTGGGCAGAAAAAATTGCGCTCGCTGGATTTGGATTGGACAGCGATGTTCTTGCCTGCAGGGAAAGAGAGCCAGACTTATCGTGTCGTTGCGAGGCAGGATCCGATGGTGGTGCGGGTCAATGCTCACGGGCATGCCTTCCTGCCATCGCCCCTCATCGATGAGTTGCTCAAGGAGGTTTCGATGGAACAGAACCTTGATGACCCGCGATACCTTGCCCAATTGCAGTCGCTGCTCGTCGGCGAGTTCCTCTTGCCCCAGGACATACCGACATCCACAGCGGGATCGGTTTCGGAGGACGCGTTCAAGGCAATTCAAGACTGCTTTATTGATGTGCCTCTTCGTTACCGGTTGACGCGTTCCCAGGCGCTAGCGAACTATCTGAGGGCTGATAAGCTCTGCCAGGATGCTATCGCGCAGTATCCGAAGGAACCGGCTCTGTGGTACGTGCACCAGTGCCGGATCATCGCGCTACTCGGTATGTGGAAACTCGCTTTCGAACCGCGGCATTTGGCTGACGCGGTCGCCGAGTCGCGCATCGCTTTGGCCGCGACGACACCAGAGGGAGCGGATGTTATTCCGCGATTTTGTCTTGCCACTGAGGCGCTTCGCCGAGGCGAACTCGCCCCGCACCAGGTGCTCTCGGGGTTAGTCAGTGACGATGTTTCTGCTTCGGCCTATGCGGCGGCTGCCGTCCTCGCAATGAATTTTAACGCAGCTGATCTGCACGCAAAATACCGTGAGAAACTACTCAAATTGCCAAATCGTGATCCTGGACTCGAACCCGTAATGTCATTCTTCCAAGATCAGAACCATCGCTTCCGCATGTTCAAGTACAACTACTATATGCCGGCGAGCTTGGCGCGGCGAATCGTGCGCGCAGATCTCCGTAGCAATGCGGCGGATCTGGATGGTCCTGCGGACACAAGCGGCCCAGTGCAGGTTGAACTCATGACACTCGCCGGGGAGAAGCTGAGTCTGCCGCAGGCGACCGATGGCAAGTTGACGCTGTTAATGTTCGTCGAGCCTCCGACCGACGCTGACGCGAATTTTCCAATTTTGATCAACGGGGCGGTCAGCGAGGACTCTAGAGGTAGAAAGGTTGAGACCTTGGGAGTGATGCAACACGCCTTCCAGTTCGCCGAGGAGCATGTCCACAAAGAGATTAAAGTTATCGCGGCTTTTCTGAGCGACGATGCAGATCGCATTAAAGCCCTGATGCAGAAGCACGCTTGGCCGTGTCAGGTAGTCACGGTTCCCGGCGGAATCAGTAATCCGTTGGTGCGGCGCCTCGGTGTTCTTTCTGCGGATCGAGTGCCTAATATCGTCCTTCTCCGTCCTGACGGTACTATCGTCTGGAAGCTGTCGGGGCTGGTGCATCCGCAAGTGCGGAGCGAGGGCATTGGGGAAACTCTGGGTGTTATCAGCCGTGCGCTCAAAACGCAGATTGATCGCTACGAAATCGGACGTTCGATTGCAAAGCTGGAGCTGGGCGATCATGACGAGGCCGAGCGGCTGTTCTCGGGTCCTTTCAAGCCTCCCGAGAGACCAAATCACAACGGATGGACCGCGCCCCGTTTTCACGGCCGCGCGTTGGCACGCATTCAGTTGAAGAGATGGGATGCCGCACTGGCGGATCTCGATGCTGCCATCGAAGCGCACCAATGGGTATTCAATCGCAAGAATCCATGTGTGTGTCATCGCGTGGCAGAACTGCTGTTCACCAAGGCAACTGTCCTCGATCAACTGGGCCGGGCGCAGGAGGCGAAGGCGGCGCGGCAACGCGCGGGCGCTGCCAAGTTCACTCATCCCACAACGCGCTACGGACGGCTCCATGATCGGATCGGGGTGACAAAATCGAATGCGAAAAAGTAACACCATGACGGCTTTGATAACTCGCATATTTTTGGCGGCATTCCTCTTCGCAGGAATTTTTGTTGGTGTGGTGAAATCGCAGGAGGCTGCCGGCGATATCTCCGAAAGCGAGATCGTCTCGCTGAAAAAGGAACTGGCCGAAGCGGCCGATGCGTCTTCATCGACGAGGATGCGTCGCGCCTACAAAAGCGTTGTTCGAGACGGGGAGAAACTCTTGAAGTCTTCCCCGGCGGCACCCAACCGTTACCGCGTTTTGGATATAGTGTTCCAGAGCCAAAAGCGCCTCCTCGCCCAGGAGAAATCCGACGAGAATCGCGATGCTCTACTCGAAACCTGCGCCAAGCTGGCTGAGGCGCCCGACGAGCTGGCGGATCTCCGGCTGGAGGCAGACATGCTTTTGTCGGAACAGCGTCTTTCTGCCAAAAACGCGGACGTGAAGGAACGGGCCGTGGCGCTCGCGGAGCTCATCGAACGTTACCGCGGCACGCCGGGTGAGGCGAAGAGTCTGATGTTTGCGTCGCAGATCGCTCCGAAGCTCGAGGCCTTCGATTTGGAAATGCAGATCCTGCGCACCATGCAGGATCGTTTTTCCGACCATCATGGCGTCATCGAGTTCCGCCGCAAAAGTCTCGCCGCCGGCCGGATCGAGGCGCTGTTTCGGGGCACCTTCAAACGCATGGACGGAACCTCTCTTTGCTTTCCAGTTGACCGTCTGGGGCATCCCTGCCTTATGGTATTCTGGTCGAAACGGACGGAAGGTTTCGATGTTGCCCTGAAAAAGATCAACGAGTACCAGGACGAACATCCGGGGCGCTTCGACTACTACAGTTTCAATCTGGACGGGCTGCCGGACGCGGGGGAGGCGACGCTGCGCGATCTCGGGTTGAATTGGACGGCGTTGCAACTTCCCGGTGGAAGGAACAGCCAGACATTCCGCACCTATGGCCGCAGGGAGCCGGTGAGCATCTTGGTCAACGCTTACGGCTACACCCTCCTGACGCCGACCGAGAACTACGGGCGCGGCCATGATGGGAAGGTAAATCCCTACCGATTCGATGATGTCAGGATCACCAGCGGACGCTACCTGGCACAACTGCAGTCGTTGTTCATTGGCGATTTCCTGGTAGCCGATACCGATGACTCCGGATCCGAACAGTTGAAAGCACCGCTGCGCGTGATCCAAGAGCGCTTCGTCCCAGGGCCACTACGCTACCGGCTCACCGGGGAAGAGGCGTTGGCCAATTACCAAAAGGCGGTGCAACTCTGCGGGGAAGCCATCGTGAAATTCTCGGATGACCCGGAGCTCTGGCGCATTCGCAATCGCAAGATCATCGCCCTCCTCGGGATGTGGAAGATGACCGGCGAACCGAAGTACTTGGAGCAGGCTGTGCAGGTGGCGCGCGATTTGCTGGCGAGTTCCTTGCCGGAGCGAGCCAAGGTTGTGCCGCGATTCTGTATGGCGAAAGCGGCACTGCGCTCGGGGAGAGGAGACGTGAAGTCGACCCTCTCCAAGTTTGTGGAGGCGGCGGGAGGAGCCGATGCTGCAGGAGTGGTCGTGGCAGCCGCCGCCATCTTGGCGCTGGATGCAAATTCCCGAGAACTCCATGATCACTATCGTGGGATCGTTCTGGAAAAGCATACCGAAGATCCCGCCATCTGGCCCGTGACGGCCTTCTTGCGCGACCGATTTCATACCCTTGACCTGTTGAAGGTCAAACTCAGTCGCCCGGAGCGGCGTGTCCGGGCACGTTACGGCGATATCGTTTCGCCGCGTGCCCATGCCGTCAATCACGGCTTGGATCCGATGACCCGCCGACTTCCGGACATCGCGCTCAAGACGCTCGACGGAGGCACCTTGAATCTGCCAAAGAACACCAAGGGCAAGCTCACACTCCTCCTGTTTGTCGAGCCGCCCGCCGATCCGGGAGCCGATTTTCCGGTTCGCCTTGATGCCAAAGGACAACCGACCAAGAATGATGACCCCCTTCGAAATGTCATGGACTATGCCTTCGAGTTTGCCGAGCG
>DUBZ01000060.1 GCA_012960035.1 Myxococcales bacterium
GCTCGCTGAGCGACCGGCCGCCTCGTGCCCGGACCGCGCTGCGATGAACTGCTTGAGGTGGTTCCGGTAGAACCACGCAAGCAACGCAATCATCGCAACGTCGTCGATGCGCCCCAGGATACCGAGGAAGTCAGGAACCAGATCGAACGGCAGCAGGAAGTAGACGATCGCTGCGAGTAGCAGCCACATCTTGAGCGTCTTCGGGTCCGTTCGTTCGAACATGGGGGAACTCTAGCAGTCGGCGACCCGCCATCTTGGCGGTGTCATCTCGGAAGCATTTGAAACAGCCTCAAACGTCGGCCTCTAAATGTCCACGGTATCGGGGGCGGTCCATAGCGGACTTCCCCCAAAAACGGTGGACACCTCGGGGCCTAGGATGGAGTCAGCCGGGGGACCCGTGTCCGGGGACATCAAGCCTGACGAACCCAGACCGGCTGAGGATCCGGGACCCCCTTGAGTTCGACCTGCTTCTCCAGCGCTTGGGGTTCGTAGTATTTGTAGGTCTCATCACAAAACACCACTTCGTGTATCCCCGCGGTGCCACAGATTCGACACGCGAGGTTTACCGTGTTTCCAATCACGGTGTATTCCTGCCGCTCTTTGCTCCCAAGAGACCCGCGCATCACGTCTCCCGTGGCGATCCCAACCGCGAGGGGGAGGGGGTTCCAGATGCGCACATCCGTGAACGTCTTCGCCCACTCTATGATTCCAATACCGGCCTCGATGGCCCGTTCGGTCGCGTTGTCCTCATCAGAGCTAAAGACTGCGAGCATTCCATCGCCCGCGAATTTGTCCACGTAGCCGCCCGCCGCGTTAATGATTTCGGCTTGATGGCCCATGACGACGTTCACCCCCTGGAATAAATCTTCCGGGCTTTCCCGAATGCCAGCAGCCGTAAAATCGCGCAGGTCCGAAAAGAGGATGCTCGCGCGAATCGAGGTCGTCGGGCTGCGTTTCCGGGCCTGGGCAGCGGCTGGCATCGAGACATAGCGTCCGAGCTCTCGTAGCAGTCGGCGGTTCTCGATTTCTGCCTTGTGCCTGCGAACCAGGTTGCCGACTCGCGCCAAGATGACTGCCGGCAGCAAGGGCTTCGCGACAAAATCATCCGCTCCATGTCCGAGCGCCTCGGCGTGGTGCCTGCTGTCGGACATGCCAGTCACGACGACCACTGGAAGCTTGGCTGTGCGAGGCGAGGCCCGAAGTGCATCGCACACGGAGAACCCATCCATTCCTGGCAACCCGACATCGAGCAGGACGAGATCGAACTCTTGCACAGCGGTTATCTGCAGGACCTCTTCGCCACTTCCCGCCTCCATCACTTCCGCACCGGCCTGTTCGAGGATTCGTCGCAGGACGGTGCGAATCGTTGAAACATCGTCGACGACCAGAATGCGAGCGCCCCGGAGAAATATATCGCCCACTCGAGTTCTCCTTATCGATAGGCTCGGCAGCCCCCATAGAGCATTGAGCATAGGACTTCCCAGCGGCATTTACCCCGGTGGGGGTCTCGTTGTCAGAAGACCTAGTATTGGTTGTGCGGAAAACGCAGCTTGTTTTGCCTATGCACACCCAGCCTTTCTGTGCTCGCTGCAATCACATCCCGTCGCGACCCGCTGCCTACACCACCGAAACGGAGTATCCGGCAGTGCACACCTAACTCGACAAAATTAGAATAGAAGGGCGACCCGTAATGAGTCCGGGAGCTAGCGGTTGAAGCGAAACTTCTTTTCAATTTCGAGATTCGTCCATTTGAGAGTCGCCTTTCCCTTTGGCCACGGGACTCCATTGCGTCCCCACTTTACTTGTTGTCGATTCATGTGGGCAGGACTCCGCTCGCGGTAAATGGTCTCTGGTGAGTTGTCTTTGATGCCGAATTGATCAAAGTATTCTTTCGCGACGAAGAATACATTCGGGCCTCTCGTCATTTGATAGAGCAACTCGTAACCCTTCTTTTTGCCAAGGTTGACCATCGACTGCATGCTCGCACCGACGTAGTAGGTGTTGTCCCAATAGTTCATGGGATGAAAGTCGATCACCATGAGTTCCGGCGGCGGAAAGAACATGTTCGTCTCGATCATCACCACCTTGGGGCGGAATTCATGAATCGCCCGCCAGACGTAGTAGTCGTTGCTGTCGATATCGATGACCAGAAGATCGAGGTCCTTCGGCACGCCCCCTTCTTCGAATAGAATCTCGATGTTTCCCGGCCAGATCCAGGCTTGCTTCGTTCTTACCTTCGAGTAGTTCTTGTAGGTTTGCGCGAGCTTCTTCGCGCGGGCAGCATCGCCTTCGATTTGGAAACTCCCCCAATCGTGATTCACGATGAGGTTGCGCATGTTGCTGTTTTTGAGTCCGTCGTACGCTCCAAATTCAACAGCGAACTTGGGCCCGGGCTTGATGACTTCGAATATCTTCTCGATGACCCCATCTTCACCGAATTGCGAGAACACCGAACGCTCGGCGGCCTCGAGATCAACCGGCTGCGTGGGGCCGAATGTCGAATCTGCGTTGCACCCTGCGAAGGACAAGAATGCAAGGGCGATCAGACAGACCGCGTTTAAGCGATACGTGCTGCGAAACGACTGACGTCGATTGTTCACTTGAAGGTATGCGTCCATGTCGTGAGCATAATCCGAAGTGTGGGGCGTGCAAAACTGCGGGGATTGCAGGCACCACGCTCGTCGCCGAACAATTTTCAACACAAGGCGAAATTCGGACGCGACTCTGCGGTGTGGCGCGCGTCAAAGTGCTTTCGGCGAATCGAGGGCGGGCAGTTCAGTCTCGTCGCCGCGCTTCTCTTCTTTGTTCGGGCAAGCCGCCTTCACCCACTTTTACAGACTGTGTATTGAGACGCCCAAACGGACGGCGACTTCCGTCACCGCATGACCCTTCTCGGTAACCTGACGAACGGCTTCATGCTTAAACTCGGGTGTATACCGCTGATGGCTCCTGGAACTCCTCCGGCTGACTCAATCCTAGCCTCCGAGGTGTCCTCTGTTTTGGGCTTGGTCTCTAACGGTCATCGCATCACTTGACGGAGTCCAGGATATGGATTCGGTGGAGGTGTCTCGATGGCAGCGAGACGGATTCGAGGTGTGCGGCTCACCCGCAAGGAGCAGCTTGAAGTGCCTAGCCTCGTTAGCGCTCAAGAACTCGCCCAGGCATGACGAAAAAAACTTCTCGAACGAGTAGTCGACCCCTATGAGGAGCAGCTGCAAGATGCCCGATGAAACCGCCCGTCGTATCCGGAATACACAATCGAGCATCGGCAAAGCCGGTGGCCGGTCGGCATTGAGAATCGAGGGACGCAGGTTTCGCCGGACAGCGCTTCGCGTGGTTGCCGTCGCGCTGTGGCTCGGTCTCGCCAACACCGCCGCCGCGAACCACCACAAGGTCACCCTGTTGGACGCAAGCGTCTGCTCGGCCGATGCCAGCGTCCAGCACGTCCGCGTGAGGATGGATGATTTCGACGAGCACTTTTGGGAGAACTGTGTGGACTTCCAGTTCTACGACGCCAATTCGATACAGGTTGACTCGTTCCTGAGCCCAAACGATCTCACCTCGGGCGCGGACGTGATCGTGGACATCGGAACGGCGGCGTACGCGGCGTCCAGCGGGACGACACTCGACATGGTGCTTCCCGCCGACAATATGATGATTTCGAATGGCCAGGTCTGCATCCGGGGCAGCGGACTCGAGCACCCTTTGCCCAACGACTTCAGCTGCAAGGATATCGATCAGTGCGTTAATGTGAGCGTTGTCAGCTGCTCGGTGACCTCTGTCTGTGGAGACGGAGTTCTTGATGCGGGTGAGCAGTGTGACGATGGCGGGTCCGCGGCGGGAGACTGCTGCTCTGCGACCTGTCAGTTCGAATCCGCGACCACGTCATGCCGCGCCGCCGCTGGCGCTTGCGACCTTGCCGAAACTTGCGACGGCACGAGCGCG
>DUBZ01000061.1 GCA_012960035.1 Myxococcales bacterium
AACGTGCCGATCGCCCGGAGCGTGCAGACCGTGAGGAACGTGCCGATCGCCCGGAACGTGCAGACCGTGAGGAACGTGCCGATCGCCCGGAGCGTGCAGAACGAGTCGACCGACCTGAGCGCGCCGACCGACCTGAGCGCGCCGAACGGCCTGACCGCGCAGAACGTACGGAGCGCTCGAGTCGTTAGTGCACTTGCGCGTGGCGGGACTGGCCCGTCACGCGCTTCGCCCTTCCTTATCCATCGAAGTTCGAACCCAGAAGGACAAACTCAGGCGATGATTCAAACCCTCAGCCGTACCCTCACCGCCCTGCTCGTTTTCATAGCGACCGCCAACCTCGCTCTCGCCGATGAAAAGAACCAGGAGCCTCGACGGTTCTATGCCACTGTCGGAACTGGAGTCGACTTCAACCGAGGTGATTTCGGTGAAGACATCACGACCAACTCGGCATCCATTCCTTTTTCCGCGAAGCTCGAATGGGAGCCCGTGACCCTGCGAGTCTCCGTCCCCCTTCTTTACATCGAGGGGTCTGACCAGATCTCGGGCGATGGAACCGAGGGCAGCGATGCCGATGAGGCAATCGTTGCGGCTAAAAGCTCTCGCTTTGGCGTGGGCGACATCGTCACCAGTCTCACGTACAGCTACTATCCCGATCGATATTCATCGCTACCCATCATCGATCTCATCGGCCAGATCCGAATCCCGACCTCTCAGCCCGGCAACCTGGGTTCGCGCGGCACCGATCTGACATTCGGAACGGAACTCGCCAAGACGTTCGGGCTCTTCAGCATTTTTGGCGGCGCGAGCTATCGCATCAAGACCGCGCAAGACCTCGACAACATCTGGCTTGCCTCCGGCGGAGCCTCGATCAAGATCGTCAAGTGGCTCAGTGTCGGGGCCGCCTACGACTTCCGCCAGGCTTCCACGCCGCGTGCAACCGATTCGCACGAAGTCTCGCCCTACGTTTCGATCCGATTGAGCGAGCATCTTCGGCTGACGCCTTATGGCCTGATCGGCCTTTCAAACAGTGCTCCGGATTGGGGACTCGGTACGACCGTGTCTTACCAGTTCTAGGAACTCGAGGTACCCAAATGACGCTGTTCAAGAATCTCGCCTTCTCTCTCCTTCCCCTGTTCGCGCTCTTCGCGATGACAGAGGTGAGTCTGTGGTTGATCGGGGCGGAAACTGGAATCGAAAAATCAGATCCCTATGTCGGGTTCGTCTCGGAAATTCCGCTCTACGTTGAAGTCGAGTCGGATGCAGAACGAAGCGACTCAACAATGATGCGAACGGCCGCGAATAAGCGAAATTTCTTCAACGACCAGACCTTTCCAAAAACCAAGGCGCCTAATACGCGGCGTGTGTTTTGCATGGGCGGATCAACGACCTATGGTCGCCCCTACCGTGACGTCACCTCCTTCTGCGCATGGCTTCGGACATCCCTCGAACGACTCGGCCCTGAAACCGATTGGGAAGTAATCAACGCAGGCGGGATCAGCTATGCCAGCTATCGGGTGGCTGCATTAATGAAGGAACTCGCAAGACTCGAACCCGACCTCTTCGTCGTCTACACCGGCCACAACGAGTTTCTCGAAGAACGAACGTATGGGTCCATTCGAGATGGATCGCAGTGGCGGCGACAGATCGAACTTGTGTTTCGTCAGACCCGAAGCTGGGGGGCAATGGAGTCACTCATCGCCGACCGGTGGCAGGGCTCGAATTCATCGACCGATGCGAAGCCAGGACAGGATCAGCTCGCGGCGGAGGTTCGGACGAAACTCGAATCGAGTGTCGGACTCGACGCCTATCATCGAGACGACGAACTCGCCTCTGTCGTGCTCGAACATTTTCGACTCAATCTGAACCGGATGGCGACGATCGCCCGTAACGCCCAGGCCGAGATTCTCTATGTGGTCCCCGCTGACAATCTCCGAGCATGCGCCCCTTTCAAGAGCGAACGCAGTCGAGCCATCTCAAACGAAGAAGCAGCGACCTTCAAAACGCTACTTGACGAAGCCAGCAACGCCCTCTACCTGGAAGAGTTCGAACGAGCACGCGATCTTTTCTCTCGCGCGGCCCGACTCGATCCGCGATATGCCCACGCACGATATGGCCTGGGCCGAGCCCTGGTCGAACTCGGAGATTTGGAGGAAGCGCGAGTCGAGCTGACTGCCGCCCGCGACGAAGATGTCTGCCCGCTGCGCGCCTTGAGCGGGATCCCTGAAATCGTTCGAGAGGTCGCCGCATCGAAACAGGCCCCGGTCGTCGACTTCCCAAGAATCCTGGCTGCCTCGGTCGACTCGACCGAGGATTCCGATCCCGCCGCCTCGATTGCCGGCGCGAACTGGTTCCTGGATCACGTACATCCGACCGTCGATGGACATCGCCTGCTGGCCAGGCATCTATCCCAAGAGATCTTTCAGATGGGATGGCTTGCGACCAATCCCGAACAACATCACAACGATCTTGACCGAATGGAAGAGAACCTCCTCGCCCACCTCGATCCCCGCGAGCATGGCCTCGCGCTTCGGAATCTGGCCAAGGTGCTCAGTTGGGCCGGCAAGAATGAAGACGCAGCGCGAGCCGCTCGCCAGGCATTGGATGCGCTCGGCGACGACGAAGAAAGTCTCTTCGTGCTGGCCGAATATGCCTCCAGCCGAGATGATCCGGACGCTGCCATTGCCTTTCTCCGTGAGGCCCTTCGACTCGATCCAGACTGGGCCAAGGCTCGCAATAATCTGGGCGTTCAGCTCATGCGACTCGGGCGATTCGAAGAAGCCCTGGCCGCGTACGACGAGGTCATTCGAGCGACCCC
This sequence comes from Myxococcales bacterium, assembly GCA_012960035.1. Taxonomy (GTDB): domain Bacteria; phylum Myxococcota_A; class UBA9160; order UBA9160; family UBA4427; genus DUBZ01. Next base: position 2,816 of record DUBZ01000061.1, read on the forward strand.
CGACCACGACTCGTCTCGATTCAATCGCGCGAACGCACTCAAGCGACTGGGGCGGTTTGAGGAATCGATCATCGCCTACGAGGAATGTCTTCGCCGTGACCCGAACGATCTCGACGTCCTCTACAACCTGGCGGGTGCGCTCGAGGAAATTCACCAGCCCAAGCGCGCGGCTGCATTCCTAGCCCGACTTCTCGAGATCGATCCGAGCGACGAGGATGCAAAACTTCGTCTGGATCGAGTGAATTCCGCCCTGTCGAGCCAAGCGCGTTCGTTTGAGCGACATTCCTGATCATGCCTGTCGAGCAAAAGAGCGCAGCCACGATCGGCCCAGCCACGTCGGCCGCCGTGCTTCGGGCGGCTCGGGTGTTGCTGCGGCCCCTCGTCCGCCTCTTGCTCGAAAGCCAGATCACCTATCCCGTATTCGGGGATCTCTTGAAGGAGATCATGATTGACGTTGCTGAAAGCGATCTTTCGATCACCAATCGCCGTCAGTCAGACAGCCGCATCAGTCTGGTGACCGGGATTCACAGAAAGGATGTCAAGAGGCTGCGTCGAGAACGAGTACAGGCAAAGCCGCCCGTCCCCAGTGCGATTCCGTTAGGCGCTCTCCTGGTTTCTCGATGGACCGGTGACCCGCGTTTTTTGACAGCAGAGGGTTCTCCCTTGCCGCTTCCTCGGATGCCTTCCCCCGATGGAGGCCCCTCCTTCGAAGAACTCGTAACGCGAGTCAACAAGGACATTCCAGCACGATCCGTCCTCGACGAATGGATTCGACAGAGCATCGCCGAATCAGACGAAGAAGGCGTCGTCCGACTTCGGATGGGATCCTTCGTCCCGGAAGAAGGCCTCGAAGCGAAGATTCATTTCTTTGGTCGAAATCTGCGTGATCACGTCGCATCCGGGGCCCACAATCTGCTCGGCGAAGGCTCGCCTTTTTTTGACCGGACGGTTTTTTACGATCGGCTGAGCAAGGAATCGGCGGACGAACTCGACCGAGCTGCGCGCAAGGCGGGCGCGACCATGCTTCGAAATATCAATCGACGTGCGTTCGCTCTCCAAGAGCAGGATGAAGGCCGCGAGAACACGACGTATCGCGCGACCGTCGGCGCGTACTTTTATGGCGGCAACGAACAAAACGAGGCCGATTCCAGTCCAGACGAGCCAACCAAATCAAAAGGTGAGCTGGATGGCGAATAGCGACCTCTCAAACCGTTTCTTGTCGACATTGGCCATCATCGCGACCGTCCTCATCATGCCTGTTTCGGCAATGGCCGAATGCGAATCTGGGGGAATAACCGGAAGCGGGCTTCACAATTCGATCGCCACCGGCACGGGGAGCGGGGGAACTGGTCTGCAAGACCCCTGGGAGCCCGGCACTGGCTCGGGTGGAACTGGCATTGCGGGGGACGACGGGACGGGGAGCGGGGGAACCGGAATCTTCGGCGTCGTCACCGGCTTCGGAAGCGTTTGCGTCAACGGCCTCGAAATCGACTATGACGACGGCACGCGAATCCGACATGACGGAAAAGTCGCGACAGTCTCCGATCTCGCCGTCGGCCAGACCGTTCGCATCTCGACCGAAAGGGGCCGACCTCTCTTGGCTGCACGAATCGATGTCGAGACTGCGCTTGCAGGTCCTCTCGATCGAATCGATCCGTCGGCGCGTCGTGTATGGATCATGAATCAGTCCGTCGAGCTTCGTGCGGGCGCGATCGTATTCGATCGTACGACCGGAATGCGAAAGCCCCTCGACCAACTCTCTATCGGCTCTCATGTCTCGGTCAGCGGGCTGCGCCGATCCGATGGTGTCGTCTCGGCGACACGAATCGACCAGAGGCCAGCCAGTCAACAAGCCGCTGTGACATCGATTGTCCGAGATCTCGGCCAGGGCACGATCTATGTTGGGCAGACACGCGCAACTCTCCAAGCGGTCGAGGCCACGACCGCAGCGCGCTCCGAAACGCACCGAGACGGACGCCGACTCCGAGTGAGCGGGCACTGGAACAGAAAGTCGCGCACCCTCGAAGCGACATATGTTAGTGACGCCTCGACGGTTGAGGCGAGCGCAGGTCGCATCTCGATTCAGGGATTTGCAGCACCAAGCCGAGGCGGCGCAGACTTCAGACTGGCCGGGACTGCGCTCGAAGTCGAGCGAACGGGCCCCGACCTCTCCGAACTCAACCTCGATGCGCTCGTTCGCGTCGAGGGTCGACTCGATGACCAGGGACGCTTGCATGCCGATCGCGTCATCCTCGACATGCCCGGACGGGAGGGTCGCCCGCTTCGATCCGAAGGCAACGCCCGCCAGCGTAAGGAAGACCGGGAGGATCACGAGGATCGTGAAGACCGTGAAGACCGTGAAGACCGCATAGATCGCGAACGCGCTGAACGCGCTGAACGTCCTGAACGTCCTGAACGTCCTGAACGTCCTGAACGCGCTGAACGATCGGAGAGGCCGGAACGGTCCGGACGTTCCAGAGATTGATCCCGGATCGTGCGCTCCCGCTCTAGATTCTTCCGGACATCAACAGGTCGAATCCGATAGAATTCCACGGCAAGGGATCACGCCTAATCATGTGTGAGTAGGGAAAAGAAGCCCCCTTTTCAGCACGTCCGATAAGTCGTCTTCTGACAACTACATACCGAATGAGGCGTATTCGCCGCTCCGGGGCCAATACCTCAAGGGTCTGCGGCCCAGTCCCGCTTGGCGCGACGCACTAGAAGGATGGATGGCTCCCCTCGAAGAGAGTGATGTAGCAGCAATGTAGAAATGTCGGGTTCTTCGCCTCATCGTGTCGGGCTTGGAGGTCGACATGGACGATTCAGGAACCCTGACGATGAGCACCAAAGAGTTGAACCGATTGGAGATCCTCGGTCGCGTGCTGGAGCGGCGGCTGACGCAGGCGCTGTATCCCGTCAGCGAAATCCGAAAAACTCAGGGCACACCAGACGAAGATTCAGTCTCGCAATGGGTAGTGATTCCGTGCAATATGCACCTCGCGATGCGTAAGCGGTCAGAATCCTGGCAAGCCCAAAATCCCGACCCCAGCCGTTGGGTTGGGGTATTCGCTTGACCCTCAAGCTACTTCCGTTTCCTGTTCTTCCCATTGTTCAAAGAACGATCCGACAGCGGACAACGAGGAGTCCTGCAGCCTCGGAGCCGTTTGACGAATGGGAAGAGCGTCTGTGATCTGATATCACACACGAAGTCGCTACTCGCCCGCGGAATCCGACAGCGCGTCAACGAAAGTATCGAGCATTCTGAGTTCGCGTTCTGTGGCCTCATTCGACTGGTTGCCGAGCAGTCGTGTTCCGACACCGAGAGAAACCGCGCCAATCGAGCTCAGCACATCATTCGGATTGAGGTCTCCTCGAATCGCACCCGCCTGCTGAAGTCGGATGATCTGCTCAACGAACGACTCGCGCCATTCGTCAACCGCTTGCTGAATCGACGAGGCCGGTTCGCCGCGCTCATCCAGTCGAGTCTTCAACTCGAGAAAGTCTTGCCAGTCCTGGCTACGCTCTGCATCGAGTGGGAGTGCCGCGCGTACAGCCGTACGGAGCTGATTGAGGGCCGGCGGTTCGGCGGCATAAGCTTCGCTGATTCGAATTTTCAATCGCATGAGTGCATGCTCGGCTCGACGATTGAGGTCATCGAAAGCAAGTTGAGATCGCGAGTTCAGCGCCGAGGTCAGGTTGAGTCGTTCGGGGTCCGTCCGCCCGAGTTCGATGAGCTCTGACTGAGAGTGAACATTCACCTTTGAGAAGACGGATTTAATGTGATTGCGGACTGTTCGCGGGCTGAGCGCGAATTGTGCAGCAATTGTGTTTACGCGCCCCCCGTCGAGAAGTTCGAGGACGATCTCCTGCTCGCGCTTCGTGAGAGTGTCGGGAGGCACTGGGCCATTATGGCCCAGGCTTAATATTCCCGCCTAGGCGAGGCTCTCCCAATGGCGAGGAGGCCGAAATGTCAAAGAGGGTGATTCGAGGGATCGTGTTTGGGCTGCTTGTGTTCGCATTGAACGCATGCGGTGAGGGGCAAGAAGTGGTTCGTGAACTGGCGCCGAAGCCTGAGCACATATCGGACCGGGGCGTTCAGGAACACGGCAAGGTCTGGCCCCGAAGCATCGACTCGGCCTATATGGGCACTTGGGGCGACAATCGCAACTCCGGGTCGACCCTCGTCACGAGCTTCGAACAGCGCCGCCTTGCAGGGCAGAGCCAATATCTGAGTTGGACGGAGCCGAACTCGCCTCCCGTTTCGGCCCTCATGACGAACGGCAGCACGGAAGCACCGAACGGTCTGATCATCGCCGCGTCACCGCGCGGGGCGGGAACCTCAACGGTCGTTGCACTCGACCTGGAGGGAATGGTTGTTTGGCGAACGCGTGAATGGGATAGCCGCGACGAGGACGGCGATGGGGTCGCGGACCTGGCTGGCGTGGACAATGCCGTCGCTTCCAGCGCTGGGATTCAGGCGCCGATGGTCGACGACGAAGGCGCGATCTACCTCACCGACAACTATGGCGTGTGGAAGCTCGACCAGGACACGGGCGAGCGAATCTGGTTCTCGCGTTTCTTGGATTACAGCGAAAACAAGCTCGCGTCGAATGATCTTCGCCTTTTGAACGAAGGCGAAGCCGGTCTCGTGGGAAACGTCTTCTCATCCGGATGGCATATCTGGCTGGATCGCCGCGACGGTTCTCCCGTGATCGTCAAGGAGCCGGATCCCTTCTCGGCTGAAGACTGCCCAGTACTCTCTACGATGTATATGAGCATCAGTGGAGGCGAGCTCGATAAATCCGGAGAACTCGACGATCTGGTCTGCCTAGCGTACGACGCGAACAACACGACGCCACAGCCGAATAATCTCGCTGTTAGGCCTGCGATCGCCGGAATCTCGGAACACGCGCGTTACATGTTCACCTATGCCGGCCCGGTTGGGAAACCCGATCATGCCCGACTCATCGCCTATGACTTTACTTACAGCGAAGAGGAGGGTTGGGGTATCGAAAAGGCATGGGAGAATCTGATTGCGGGCATGACGGCGGCGTCGCCGAGTCTGACCCCGGACTATCGCGTCGTGAACGCCTCCGATGGCGACGGAGCCGTCAATTTTGTCAGCGTCGAAACCGGCGAAGAGATCGGAAGCCCGGACGTCAATTTTAACAGCTTCGGCTCACCGGGCGTGACGATCGATGGTCTCTTCTGCGATGCGTGGTCGGTCACTTGTGTCTCGCCCTTTGATGGACACATCATCCAGGCGGATCATTCGGTGACCGGGGATATCGCTGCCGCCGTGCTCCCCGAACTAGAAGGACATTCGATTCCGTTTCTTTGGGGGACGACTCCAGACGCCAACTACGTTGGCGGCGCGATTTACGATCCCGCGCGCTGGACATATAGCGCGACTGTCGGTTACCCGTACTTTCTGGGGAAAGTCCTCGGCACCCGCATTCGAATGGGCCAGCTCACCCCGACGGCGATGGTCCCCGTCACGTTTGATGCGGAAACGGGAACGCTCATGCCAGGCCAGAATCTAGGGCCGAATCTCGCGCGGCCCGGTACGTCGGAATCAAATGCGATGGTGACGACGACAGGACGTTATGTGGTCCAGAAGGCCGAGCTGTCGTCTCTCTTCTTCTACTACATGCTCCAGGGCAACTACAATCTCTTCAACGAAAACGAAATCAGTGGCGACGACATTAGCGAAGAGCAGTTCGACCAGATCAGAGAGATGAGCTCGATGCTCAACTACTTCGTCCTCGGGCCGATCGACGCCGATGGCGTGGTCCCGGACGCGTGGAAGGTTCCGCAGCCGATGGGCGGGATCGCAATTTATGAGCCGACCTCGTTTCTTCAAGGAGCTTTGAATCAGGCGGAGATGGTCATCGGGCTAGCGACCTTCGCGGGGCAGAATCTCTGCAAAGATGCGGGTTGCGAAATCGAGGAGGCTGCCGCTCGTCTGGGCTACGCGGCTTGGAATCTTGATAAGGCGTTCCAGCGCCAACTCACGGAAGCGGCCAATCGCCGAGAAGTCAACGAAGCGACGCATAGCCAATTGGCCGGTCGTGCCTCCTCCGCTGCAGCATCCTGTCGCGCGGCACGCGGCAAGCTTCTCGCACGTCAGCCACAACTTCCGGATGAACAGGCATTAGGTGAGGCCGCCGATGGCGTGGGCGACTGCCTGGCCACACTGCGCGCACTTGTGCAAGGAATCGGGAGTGTGAGCTCGTGAGTCGTCGAATGGGAGCCGTCGTTGCGTGTCTGATGGGGATCGCATTACTCACTATCCCCCTGATCGGCGAGTCGAGAATTGCGGATTCGGATGCGCGGGATGCGGTCTCGGCGCGATCGGCTGAATGGGTCCGTGCCGTGCATCGACGCGATCCCATGCTAGGCGATCTCGTAAGTCCCGATGGGCGCGCGCTCTACGGAGAGCTGCGAGGTCTTGCGCTCAGCGCCGATCCCGCCCAGCTCGAAACGCTTCACCCCAAGGAGCAACTTCAGGTTCTCTTCTTGCGCCATCTCGCTGGGGGCGATCGGCTGCAGGGAATGAGCGAATCCGAGATTCTTCACTTCGCAGTCTCAGAGGGTCTTCTTGGCATGGACTTGCGTTCGAGCGATGTCCTTCGAGATGTCGTCGTCGAGGGAGATCGAGCACACGGGACGCTGTTCAAATTTGGATTGTCGGAGCGACCGGATCGCGGACGCCAGACGTTCGTGCGCATAGACGGCGTGTGGCGGGTCGATTTGACGGGCGAGCACGAGCGCCAGAGGTCGGATTTCGAACATTTCGTAAAGCGCTCCGGTCTCCCGACCAATGAAGCCACCTTCTTTGTGCTTGAGATGCGACTGGGACGGAAGATCACACCGCCGGACCTCGTCGGTCCGCTCTCGCCGGCCCGATTGATTCCGAATCGGCCAAGCCTACGACCGTCACGGGCTGCACGAGATGTCCTGCGGCTGGTTGCGATTCGGCACGCGCTCGACGGGAGCGATCCGCGCGCGGTCACAATTGAGGATCGCGTCGAATCCTTGCGAAGTGTGCTCGCTACGGGAGAAGCAGTCCCGGGACATGAGAATGTCTACGTGGAACGGATCGATACAAACGCCGTCTATCTATCGACCCCAGCGGGCCGTCTCGAACTCCGTCTCGAACCAAAGGGACCGCGACTTGGCCACCCACATGGGCGGTCGCGAACGACGACTGCAGTCTTGGAATCAACTCTGCTCGAAATCGCAAAGCTGGGCGAAAAACGGTCGGGTCTGATGGCACAATGGCGCAATGTCGGATTGAGGGATCGCGCGCTTTTGCTGCAACAGGGCAGCCTCACTCCGATTTTGCCCGACGCGGCCGAAGCATCGAGTCGCTTGCTCGGCCTTCGAGTCGATCGCCGCGCGGATGCAAGCTTCTGGCATCAAATCGGGCTCGAGCCGCAAGATGTCTTGATGGCGGTCAACGGTCAGCCACTCGATTCGCTCGGCGCTTGGCAGCGCCTGCTGACCGTGGCCGAAGAAGAACAGTCGATCACGATCGCACTCCGGAGAGACGGTCGGTCGATTCAATATCAAACCCGAACCATTCCACCCCGATGAGAAGGACCGAAAATGAAACTCAGCACGAACCTCGTTGTCGATTCACTGCAAGATGTTGCGGAACCTGCGAAGAAGATCGAAGCCATGGGCTTCGAATCGCTGTACATCTCTGAGCGCAAACACGAGCCCTTCATGCAGCTTGCCGTCGCGGCGGTGAACACAGAGCGAATCAAAATTGGACCGGAGATCGCTCTGACGTTTCCGAGAAATCCCATGGTCCTTGCGTACACGTCCTGGGATCTACAACGCGCGACAAACGGGCGGTTCATTCTCGGGCTGGGAACACAGGTCAAAGCACATAATGAGCGCCGCTTTGGTTTGAAGTGGGAGAAGCCCGGTCCGAAGTTACGGGAATACATCCTCGCCATTCGCCACATCTGGGATTGCTGGCAGAACGACGCGGACCTGAACTTCGTCGGCGAGTTTTTCGAGTTCAACCTGATGACGCCCATGTTCAATCCCGGACCGCTCGACGTGGGCCCGCCACCGATCTATGTCGGGGCCGTCAATCCCTGGAATTGCCGCATGGCGGGTGAGGTCGCCGACGGCTTCCACTGTCATGGGTTTCATACGGCCAAGACTCTGCGGTCGAATGTGATCGATGGCATCGAAGATGGCTTGAAGAGCGCCGGTCGAGCTCGAAGCGAATTTACGATCACCGCTCCTGTTATGGCTGTCATGGGGAGCAATGATGAAGAGATTGACGTCATGCGAGAGCGCGTACGACAGATGATCGGCTTTTACGGCGCAACGCGCGACTACCGGAAGATGTTCGAGGCCCATGATTGGGGGGATACGTTCGAGCGGCTCCTGGAAAAATCCAGAACCAACCAATGGGAGACCATGCACGAAGAAATCTCGGATGAGATGATCGATGAGTTTGCGGTTACGGGTCTCTATGAAGAGACCCCCGGGTTGCTGGAGAAGAAATACGGAGACATGTTGGATGAGGTCCTGATCTATTTCGGGGAGCCAGAAAAGGGCGATCCAGAAACATGGCGACGATTGATCAGCGCATTTCACGCGACCGAAGCGTCTCCGTAGATCGCGCAGAAGGACTCACAAACGACGGGCAAGGTTGAGTGTTTCGAGAGCATAGCGATTGGCTCTTGCCAATGGCGAATTGCCAGAGATTTTGGGCAACTGCGCATGAAGCCACTGTTCCAGATCATCAAAGATCGGCTTGGCCTTTTCCTGACGAATAGCGGCCCGTTCTGCGGGGAACGGCCACGTGCTTCTTTTTCAATGGCATAAAGCTTTGCAATCCGTTGGATGGCCTCTTCGAGAAGAGAAGAGAATCGGAAAAACAAGCTGCGTTTTCCGCAGCGCCGATACTAGGCATTCTGACAAATAGGCCCCGACGGGGCTACTCGGCCCATTCCGGGGGCTGCGTCTCAGAATATTCTGGGCGACCGGCGTTGCAGCTTCAAAACCTCAAAAAGGAGGCGTCAAACGCACCTACAACTCGATTCGGAGTCGAAGCCCACCGACCCACGCGTTATCGGGCGTCTCAGTCACGAGGCGGCCCTTGCCGAAAGCCGAGTCGATGTATTGGAGGTCAGCCGTTAGGTTGACGCCCGGCCAGAGCTCGGCGTTATAGAAAGCCTCGAAGCCCGTCTCCTCTTCCACGCCCAGTTGCGGCAATGGGAAGTTGTCGGAGGGCTCGAGGTGATAGACACCTATCCCGAAACGGTCACGCGGGCGAACGTCGAAGACGCCCATGCCGCCGACGCCCACTGCGAGATTCCACTCGATCGGATTGGTCTCGTCGTCCGCGTAGCCGAATCGGAGGAAAAGACCGCTCTTGCGCTCTTCGTTCTCGGAATGGGTCCAGACATCGACCTGGCCGTTGTACCAGAACGCCCATGACTCGTCTTTGGTCGAGAACTTGGACTCGGGCGGGCCACCGTCATCGGGCGGAAACTCAAGGCGCGGCAAGTCTCCGAGCCGGAAGAAGTCGTTGTCGAATCCGATCCCGAAGGAGACGACGTGTCGAACTGGAAGCTCCAACATGTCGTGCGTTGCGGCCCACTCCGTCACGAAGGTGACCCCATCTTCGGTGTCAAAGGGATCCGAGCCGGCCGACTCCTCCGTGTTCATGAAGGTGAAGGTACCGACCAGCCAATCGAAGGGAATCACGACGAACCCACCCCCCAACGTGATGCTCGGGACGATGCGCATCGCCACCGTGCTGAGGAGGAACGATGTGTTCTGGAAATACTCGTTACTCCGCGCGAAGCCCGCGTAGCCGTTGGCGTCGCCCGACGTCGTATTGACGAGTCCTCCAAAAAATCCGAGCCAGGGCGTGAGGAACTGGGTCGCGGTCATCTCCGTAATAGCGAATACGCTCTCGCCAGCCCGGTCGGGATCGGCCGGGAAGAGAGCGTCGTTGTTCACGGGGGAGAGGCTTCCCGCTTCTCCGAGGACATCGTTTCCGAATCGTCCCTCGGCGGCGATGCGCGCGAATCCGCCCGGCCAGAGTCCGAGCTTTTCGCTGTCGACGTCGAGGATCAATTCGCTCGATCCGAGGTACTCGGCCTCTTCGTCGAAGCCCCCATCCATGACGCCCTGTACGCCCTGAGTCAGGTCGGCGGATAGTTCGACCCCCCGCTCTAAGAGCCAAGTTCGAGTGCCGCCCCAATCCCCGGTGATGCCCGTCGGACTGACTGTCTCGTCGATGGATCCCGCCCCCTCGAAGGGACCGTCGAAGAGTTCCTCTGAATAGGAGAGTGGTTCGTCCGGGTCTGCTGCATCGGTCGCGAGTACGGCGCGCGGAACGACCAAGAAGAGCAGCAGGAATGCAATGCAGAGATGATTCAAGAGTGGAGTCCTCGTGTGCGCCAGGAGAATTGCCCGGAAGCCGGGTTCGGTCGCGTCGCATGATATACAAAATGTCGCAACCGTTGCGCCGAATCTCGATGCGCCGGTTCGCATTCCCCGAAAGGAGCCAGGTAGCCCCGCCGGGTTTTAGTTGTCAGAACGTCTAGTATCGGTGTTGTGGCAAACGGGGCTTGTTTTCCCCATCCCCATCGCCTCCCCTGAGGCCGTCATTGTGCCTTCTGGTCAGCTGCAAGTCCATTAGACTTTACAATCTGTAGAGAGTAAAAAAATACCGACCTCCTCCTCTACGATTGCCGACAACCCGTTGATACTCTTGCGGATGTCCACGATCCCGCGATACAAGTAGCCCTCGACCTCTTCGTTGGGACGCATCATCGAGACTGTGTCAGTCGCTCTACGAGATCGATGACCGGCGACGGAAGTTCACCACCTGATCACTCGAGTACCAGGCCGTTCGGGAGCGAGAACCGGAAGTCCGGAGTCGACCTTCGAGGCGAAGCCAACTCGACCTTCGAGTAGGCCATGGTCTTAGTCGAGCGATTCTTCGTCTCCGCCCGCACCGCACGAGTCCGTTCGAGCAGGCTTAGCGCGCGGAGGCGCTTTCGTGATTGCTTGGTAGAGGGCGTGATATAGAAAGGTCATGATCGGCCGCGTAAGCCTTGGCTGTCAGACCCGAAGCCAACAGTTTGGCCTCCTGATCCAGCCAATCCCGGTCGCGCTCCGTCGGCTCTCGAAAGTCTGTCATCGATTCACCCAGTCGGCGAAGATCATCATCAGAAATTCAAGCGACAGCATTTTCATCAGACCGGGTTTAGGCAACCAGGTCCGGAAAAATGGGCCGAAATCGCGAATCCGACGTTCGCCTCGTTCAGAATATTCGGAACGCGTCAGGTCAAGGCTGAACCTGCAAGATCAGCGGACGGCACGTGGCGGAATGACTCGGACACTACCGTACGACCCAGAGGGCCGGACGCCCTCAGGCAAGATGATCGTGACTCGTTGTCCGGCCTGGCGCCACCTTCCCAAGGACGAAACAAGCCGCCTCGATCGAGCGCGGGCGCTAGGAGAACCCGTAACCGAGGTCGAGATCCGGTAGAGCGGCATTCGGACGTCTCACAGAAGCGATCGGTTTCGCGTGCTAGGCGACTCGGTCGCGAGCGGTATTTTCGGGTACCAGCGACAAGGCGGATGCGACGGCTCTATGAACGACCGCGCCATCCCAGACGTTGAGTCCAGCGGCAAGCCCCTCGTCGGATACGAGTGCGACTTCGACGCCCTCGTTCGCGAGGCGCCTAATGTAGGGTAGCGTCGCGTTGCAGAGCGCGAAGGTTGAAGTTCTCGCCACCGCCCCAGGCATATTCGTCACGCAGTAGTGAACGACGTCGTCGACGATGAAGGTGGGCTCGTCATGGCTGGTTGGGCGGCTCGTCTCGAAGCAGCCTCCCTGATCGATGGCGACATCGACGACTGCGGATCCCGGCCGCATGGAGCGAATCATCTCTCGCGTGACCAAGCGAGGCGCCTCGGCGCCGGGGATGAGCACCGCACCCACAACGAGATCGGCTTGGGCGACGAGATTCGCCACGACTTCTTTCGTCGAGTAGACGAGTTTCGCACGACCGTCGAAGCGAACGGAGAGTTCGCGCAAACGAGGCAGAGAGCGGTCGACGATTGTGACATCCGCACCAAGTCCCAACGCCATCTCTGCCGCGTTCGAGCCGGCCACGCCTCCGCCCAAGATGACGACGCGCCCCGGTTCGACGCCAGGAACTCCGCCCAAGAGAACGCCAGAGCCGCCGCCGACCTGTTCGAGACAGCGGGCACCGACCTGAATCGACATCCGTCCCGCCACTTCGCTCATCGGCGTCAGCAAGGGGAGGGATCCGTCGTCGGCCGTTACCGTCTCGTAAGCAATCGCCGTTGCGCGCGATTCGATCAGCGCGTCGGTCTGTGCGCGGTCGGCCGCGAGATGGAGGTAGGTGAAGAGTGTCTGATCGGGCCGGAGTCGGTGGCATTCTTCGAGTTGAGGCTCCTTGACCTTGACGATGAGGTCCGAGTACTCGAAAAGCGCTGGCGCGCCCTCAATTATTTGCGCCCCGGTCTTCTCGTAGGCCGCATCCGAAAGGCCCACCGCGAGCCCGGCACCTTTTTCGACGGCAACAATATGGCCATCGGCAACGAGTTCGCGGACGCCAGCGGGAGTCATGCCAACACGGGACTCTCGGGTCTTGATCTCTTTCGGAACGCCAATCCTCATCTCATTGCCCTCTTGAGTGCGCGGTGAATGGTCGTCAATCGCTTTGGCAATATACACGGAATGTGTCGTTCGGAACTTGTGAATGCATCGAGTAAGATATCTAATTAGACAGGATATTGTGATTTTCGGATAGATAATGGGAGGTTCTGCGAAATGGGAATCGATGAGCTCGATCGGGCGATTTTGGGGGTTTTGCAGCGGGATGGCCGTGTTTCAAATGTCCGTCTCGCGACCGAGGTCGGACTCTCTGAGTCGGCGACGCTGCGGCGCACTCGGGCGCTCGAGGAGACGGGTGTCATCACGCGTTACACAGCGCTCGTTGATTCGAAAAGTGTTGGGCTTCCCGGAAATGTCTTTGTTCACATCACGCTCGAGAAGCAGGACCAGTCAGATCTCGATTCTTTCGAAGAGGCTGTGCAGTCGATCCCCGAAGTCATCGAGTGTTATTTGATGACCGGCGAGTTCGACTACCTCCTGCGGGTCGCCGTCGCGGATGCGACAGACTACGAGCGAATACACAGAAGTCGACTGACGCCGCTGCCGGGTGTGGCCCGGGTGCATTCGAGCTTTGCGTTGCGGATGGTCAAAGAAACGACGGGTCTGCCAATGGGGGATGCCGGTCCGGGCGACGCAAGATCTTTCGTTTCTGACGTGTGAGATCCCGCCTGAGGCGTGATGAATTCGCAGCTAGGAAAGGGCTGCCGCCGTCTCCCGTGCAATGAGCCATTCTTCGTGCCCGACGCATTCTTGATTGGCGGCGGGGTCGAGCACGAGCCCGATTCCGGCGAGCCGACCCAGGATTCGCTCGCGCATCGCGGCGCCATGCTCCCCAATCCCGCGGCAAAGACGATTGCCTGCGCTCTACCGATCACGGCGATCGCGATACGCAAAGAGATCGCGCGCAAGAATGGCGCGCTCGGCGGCCTAGCGATGGGAGCTTCCGTGGAATCCGACCACTCGAAACATCAAGGAAAAGAGGAATTGCTCGCTCAATCAAACAATCGAGTGTCTCATCGGCGTTGACAGGTTCCGCTGGGAGCGTGTCGAGATGGCCAACCAAAAGAAGCAGTCCAGCGAAGCGGCAGTGCGAGAGATCTGTCGGCGAACCCGAAGGAAGTTCTCTCTCGAAGAAAAGATCCGGATCGTGCTCGAAGGGCTTCGAGGCGAGCAGGGCGTTTCGGATCTGTCCGCCGAGAAGGCAGAGTTGCCTAAAGCGAATGGGGACTAATGACAATTGACACGCCCCAGCTTGTAAAACTCCTGTCAAGGAAAAGCCCATTATGATCTAATGGACTGCCAATTCAGCTGAACGCCCAAGGAGTCTCCCATGCTTTTACGCTGTTCGCTCCTGCTCCTCATTCTTCTCTCTTACGCCTCTCCCGCTTTTGCCGCCTGGGGCGAGAACTGGGGCACGATGGCCAGTAAACGCGCCACATAGCCCCGGCGGGCTTCCAAAGTCGGTCATCAACTCGGCGAAAGCGGCCCGCGGGTGTCGTCCACGATCGATCCGTCGGGTGGCTTTAGTGAACGAGCCCACCGGGAACGAATAAGGAAGAACCCCCTGACGCCTGTCTGAGCGCGTTGAATTGTCGAGATTCCTGGCCTTCAAGCCCGCTTCGCAGCAGCCCTTAGCGGCGGGTTCCCATGATGCGAAGAAGCATCAGAAAGAGATTGATGAAGTCGAGATAGAGGGTCAAGGCGCCGCGAATGGCTTCCTTTGTGTCTTCCTCGGTCCCCTCGTTCCCAAGGATATTCATCTCCTTGATTTTTTGGGTGTCGTAGGCGGTCAAGCCGACAAAGATCAAAACCCCCGCGTAGGTGATGACCCAGTACATGGCTGAACTTTGGAGAAACATATTGACGACCGAGGCGATGATGATCCCAATCAATCCCATGAAGAGGAAGCTTCCCCAGGACGTCAGATCCTTCTTCGTCGTGTAGCCGTAGAAACTCATTGCACTGAAGGTTCCCGCCGTCACCAGGAAGGTGGACGTGATCGAGGACGCGGTGTACGTGAGAAAGACCACCGAAAAAGTAATGCCCGTGAGGGCGGCGTAGAGGACAAACACGCCCGTCGCCTTCTGAGCACTCATTTGCATCACCCGCGATGCCAGCCAGAAAACCAGGCCGATTTGCGCGATGACCAGGGCGATGGGAATGATCGCATTGCCGAAGATGATCTCGGTCAGAGCAGGTGTATCGGCCACTGTGTATGCCACAAGACCGGTAATGCCGAGACCAGTGCTCATCCAATTGTAGACCCGCACCATGAAACGCTGCTGCTCGGCAGCCACTGCATCAATACTGGTGGTCATCGGGGAAGTCTGCATGCTCTCTCCTCATGGGCTCGCGGCAACGCGAGACCAGGGTTGCTTCAGGACCTCCGGGACGCCCCAAGAGGCAGGGACGGAGGTAAGGCTTCTCTTTGCCGGAACCCGCCCCGGTACTCTAACGAAGGCGGAGGAGTCCTACCTGTCGAGACGCTGCCGTCCCTCGGCAGGATTGGCCGGGTCGGCGGAAAGCATCGACACTTCTGGGAACGCATCTTCGAGGTACTCGTTAATGAGGGACGACTCGATCAACACGCTTCCGTTGTGCACGAGCGTGGGGACAACGTGGTTGGCGTTGAGCTTCACGTAGTCGGGGTCGTGTTGTTCGCCGGCGATCAAGTCAATTTCGTGACTCTCGAACTCGAGGCCCTTGCCTGCCAGAACGAGGCGAACCTTCTGGGAACAGGTTGAAGCGGCATTGTGGTAGAGAGAGAGCATTGACAGGCCTTTCATAGGACGAGGGAAAAAGCGCGCGTTGAGTCTCTCACCTTCAGTATGCGCTGTCGACCTCAAGGTGATGCGACGGTCCATGGGCGTTGGTGCATGAATCGCAGGGAAATTCGCTCGCATCTACTGATCATGGCATCACGCGTGTCCTGGGCCACGCTTCCAACATGAAATCGAGAGTCCACCCCAAGTACAAAACGAAGTACCTCGTCAGTAACTAGCGCGAATTTGATCGATCCCTCGTGCAGCATGGCGACAGCACCCTGTGGATTTCAGAGGAAGCGATTCAGGGCTGGATACCTGCTTCATCGGGTAAGCGAGGTGCACAGAGGGAATTCTCCGACCACGCGATCGAGACCGCTCTAGCCCTTCGGCTCGTCTTCAAGTTGCCACTTCGGCAAGCAGAGGGGTTTCTTAGATCGATCCTGTCCTTGATAGGCGTCGACCTCGAGTCTCCCGACCACACGACCCTCTCGCGACGCAGCCAACATCTCGATGTCGATCTCCGTCACGCCGTGGAGGACAGACCCATTGCAAGCTTCACCGCAGACGCAGCTTATGACACGATTGGGATATACGATGTTGCCGGAGCGAGCGACGCGAAAGTCATCGTTCCGCCGAGAAAGACCGCGATCAGATCGAGGCGACCACGCGCTCGTGATCGAACGGTCAGACGAGTAATGGAGGTCGGGCGTCGCCAATGGAAGAAAAAATCGTGGTATCACCAGCAGGCACGCGTCGAGAACACCTTCTCCAGATACAAGTCAATCATCGGTGACCGGCTTTGTGCTCGTCATTCCGGGTCGCAGGAAGCTGAAGCGCTGATCGCGTGCAACATCCTGAATCGGATCTTGAAACTCGGCGGGCCAGAGTCCTTCGCCATCGAAGTAACCAATTGGGGCGGCAGAGTTGACTTTCGCGCCGCTGTCGGATTCCTGTACTAACGCCGTTCTTTGGGCTTGCCAACACGTTCAGCTTCCGATTTACGATCCCGGCCTTCGTCGGAAAACGGGGCCTGCTGATGAAAGACGGATCACCTCTCGGAATTCATCGGCAAAGAATGTCATTCAATCTTCCCTTGGCTACTGTTCTTCGCGGACCAACCTGATCCGGGTTGGAGGAGAACTATCATGCGCGCCTCCCTTGGCCAGCCGGTGAAACGGGCTAGGTCGGTTTTCGCTCTGCTTCTGGCGAGCTTGCTCTTTCTGGTGTCCTGCGACTCTGCGCCGCCGCCCGTCAGGCCGCCCCTCGAAATCGAGGTCGTTGAAGTGGTGCAGCGGGATCAGCCCATTGAGATGGAGATGGTGGGGCAGACGCTGGGCTCTTCGGATATTCCGATCCGAGCACGGGTCGCAGGTGTCCTGACGAGCATGGATTTTGTGGAGGGTCGGACCGTCGAAGAAGGCCAGCTTCTTTACACGATCGATCCGGATCCCTTCAGATTAGAAGTCGTCGAGGCCGAGGGATCGGTGGCCGAGGTGAAAACGATGCTCGCCAAGGCAAAATCAGACCTCCGCCGGATTCGCCCCCTGGCCGAAATAAGCGCCGTGAGTCAGGCCGACCTTGATAGCGCCGTCGCACAATACGAGGCCACGCTCGGTACTCTCCAATCTGCTCGGGCGCGCGTTGAGCAAGCGAATATTCGATTGGGGTACGCGAGGATCCATTCACCGATCTCCGGTCGAGTCGGAATTTCCAAGGCGCGTGTTGGCGAGTTCGTTGGAGTTGATCCTAATCCGGTTGTACTCAACTTCGTATCCAAGATTGATCCGATTCGCGTGCGATTTTCGATCGATGAACGAACCTACCTCAGGATTGCGAGGAGACTGCATGATCTCCGGCATGTTCCAGGAGAGGAGCCGGCGATGGGGAAAGGGCTCACTCTGACTCTCGCAGACGGAGTGGATCACCCACACAGAGGCAGCGTCGTCGGCTCGGATGCCGCCGTGGATCCCAATACGGGGACGTTCACCCTCGAAGCAGATTTTCCGAATCCGGACAGAGTTGTTCTAGCCGGCCAGTTTGCGCGTGTGGGCGCAGTCGTGCAGACGCGAGTGGGAGCGCTGCTCATTCCCAGCCGGAGCGTGAGTGAGCTTCAGGGGAAGTTCCGCGTCTTTGTCGTCGCGGAGGATGGCAAGGTTGAAATGCGTTCCGTCAAACTCGGACCGGTGATCGACAGCTTTCGGATCGTGGATTCCGGGCTCAAGCCGGGTGAGCACGTCGCGGTCGAAATCATGAAGCTTCGCCCGGGCATCACGGTCAAGCCAAAGCTCGTAACGCTCAATAAGAATGGAACAATCGTCGACCCGAAGAAGGGGAGCTGAAGCGTGTCCGAGTTCTTTATTAGGCGTCCCATTTTTGCGATGGTGATCGCGATTGTGATCGTGATTCTGGGTCTGGTTTCTCTCCAGTCGCTACCGATCTCTCAATACCCTGCAATCACTCCACCGATGGTGAACGTAGTCGCGAATTACACCGGTGCGAGTGCGGTCAGTGTTGAAGAATCCGTAGCGGCTCCGCTCGAACAGTCGGTCAACGGTGTAGAGAATATGATCTACATGCAGTCGACCAATTCGAGCGACGGGAAGATGTCCCTCTCTGTATCCTTCGAAGTCGGCACTGATCTTGACATGGCGAACGTCCTGACGCAGAACCGGGTCTCGGAAGGCCAGGCGTCGCTTCCCGAAGAGGTCAAACGTCAGGGAGTGACCGTTAAAAAGAAGCTCTCCTTTCCTCTGTTGCTGATCACGATGGACTCGCCGGGTGGGACCTACGACGCTCAATTCCTTACTAACTACACGACGATCAATATCCTTGACGAGCTTTCGCGAATCCAGGGCGTCGGCGTTGCGGAAGTTTTCGGTGGGACTGCGACGGATTACGCGATGCGCGTCTGGGTACGTCCCGATCAGCTCGCGAAACTGAACCTCACGATCTCCGATCTCCAGATCGCGATCCAGGAGCAGAACACCCTCGTGCCCGCCGGGCAGATCGGGGGACCGCCAGCGCCGGACCACACTGAGTTCACCTATACGGTTAAGGCCTCCGGTCGATTCCGGACCAGCGAAGAATTTGGCGCGGTGGTCGTGCGATCGAATCCGGACGGATCACAGGTTCTTCTTCGCGATGTCGCACGAATCGACTTGGGTTCCCAGAATTATTTATTGGAGACGTCCACGAACGGCCGTCGAACGGCTGTCGTCTCGATCTATCAGCTTCCGGACGCGAATGGTCTGCAAGTTGCGCAGTCGATCAGGGAGGCGATGGATAGCGTCTCTCAGCGATTCCCAGATGATGTCGAGTATTCAATCTCACTCGATACAACCAAGCCGATCAGTGCCGGAATTGACGAGATCGTCACCACGTTGTTCCAGGCGATCGCACTCGTCGTGCTCGTCGTCTTCATCTTCCTGCAAAACTTTCGGGCCACGCTGATTCCGACGATCGCGGTTCCGGTTTCTTTGATCGGTGCCTTTGCAGTTTTTCCGGTTCTGGGGTTCACGATCAATACGCTTTCCTTATTAGGCCTTGTTCTGGCCATCGGGATCGTTGTTGATGATGCGATCGTCGTCGTCGAAGCCGTCGTGGCCAAGATGGAAGGGGGCCTTCGGCCCAGGGAAGCTACGATCGCGGCGATGAAGGAAGTCTCAGGGCCGATCGTTGCTACATCGCTCGCGCTGATCGCGGTCTTCGTCCCGGTCGCCGCCATGGCGGGAATCACGGGTCGGCTCTATCAGCAGTTTGCTATTACGATTGCGATCTCCGTTGCGATTTCCTCCTTCAACGCACTCACCCTGAGTCCTGCTCTCGCGGCGATGCTGCTCAAGCCACCTGGAGAATCGAAGAAGGGCATCTTTGATCCCTTTTTCGTTCGATTCAATCGTGTCTTCGAGTTCGCAACGGGTCGCTTCATGGGCCTGGCCAATTTTTTCACTCGCCGACTGATTCGATCGGGTGTGCTTCTCGGCTCGATCGTTCTCGCACTCGTCTTTCTCTTTCAGGCCGTACCTGAAGGTTTCCTGCCCGAGGAGGATCAGGGCTACATCCTGGGCGGACTCATGATGCCCGACGCCGCTTCCCTTCAGCGTACGGCAGAAGTGATGCGGGAAGTGGAAAAGATTGTTTCGGATTTTGAGGCAATCGAAACCGTTGTGACGATCTCCGGGTTCACCCTCGTTTCGGGAACCATTCAGCCGAACGTTGGATTCATCTTCATACAACTGAAAGACTGGGATGAGCGGCCTGATTCACGGGATCATGCAAGGAACGTGGTCCGGCGTCTGAACGCCGTTTTCGCCACCAGGATTCAAGAGGGTACAGCCTTTGCGTTCGGGCCTCCAGCGATTCCCGGCCTCGGGACTGGAGCCGGATTCTCGATGATGCTTCAGGATCGTGGCGGCAGTGGTCCAAGCTACCTGGCCGAGCAGCTGCAGCACTTCATAAAAGCCGCGAACGAACGCCCTGAGATCGATCGCGCGAGAAGTCTTTTCCGCGCAAGCGTTCCTCAGGTCTTCCTCGATATTGATGATGCAAAGGTCATGAAACTGGGTGTGCCTTTGAATGAAGTGAATGCGGCGATTGGCGCGTTCCTGGGTGGCGCTTACGTGAACGATTTTAATCGGTTCGGTCGCCTATATAAGGTGTATGTCCAGGCGGAGCCGTCCTATCGCGCGGATGAGAATGCGCTTCGATTCTTCTACGTTAGGAATTCGGAGGGCGGGATGGTGCCGCTCTCGACGCTGGTTTCGGCCAGTCGAACGCAGGGCGCGGAATACACCAATCGTTTCAATCTTTTCCAATCCGCCGAGGTTCAAGGGCAGCCTGCTCCCGGCTATAGCTCGAGTCAGGCGCTGGCCGCTCTCGAGGAAGTGGCCGGCGAAGTTCTGCCGGAGGATATGTCGTTCGCCTGGAGTTCGATGAGCTATCAGGAGAAGGCGGCCGAGGGGAGTGGGGGTGTCGTCTTCGGGATGGCGCTGGTCTTCGTCTTCCTGATCCTCGCGGCGCAATACGAGAGCTGGTCGCTGCCCTTGAGCGTGCTCTTCGGGGTTCCGGTCGCGGTTTTCGGGGCGATGGCCGGTCTTGCAATTTCTCGAATCTTCAGCGAGAGCTATGAGAATAATGTCTTTGCTCAGATCGGACTTGTTATGCTGATCGGTATGTCGGCGAAGAACGCCATTTTGATCGTTGAGTTCGCAAAAATGGAACGTGATGCAGGGAAGAGCGCATTCGATGCAGCGATGATCGCGGCCAAAGAGCGCTTCCGGCCGATTCTCATGACGGCGTTCTCCTTTATTCTCGGCGTGCTGCCGCTTCTCGTTGCGAGCGGGGCCGGGGCCGAAGCGCGTAAGGTCATGGGCATGACCGTCTTCAGTGGGATGCTCGTGGCGACGATGGTTGGAATTATTGTCGTGCCCGCGCTCTATGTGTTCGTCGAACGTTATGTGGCAAAGGGCAGTGACGGTGGTCCTAATGATCCTGGCGGCGCCGTCGAGAATCCCGGAGGTCACGCATGAAGAGAGCAAGCGTACTCTGGACGATCGGACTCGTCTTTTTGGTAAGCGGTTGTGCGCTGACGCCCGACTATGAACGCCCCGAACTCGACTTGCCCGAGAAATGGATTTATAGCGCGGAGAAGGGCGAATCGTTCGCCAATATTGCGTGGTGGGAAATCTATAAAGACGAAGCGCTTGTGGGTTTGATCAACACCGCGCTCGAACAGAATCAGGATCTCGCTGTCGCGCTCGCACGAATGCAGGAGTCCAGGTATCTGGTGACTTTCACGCGGGCCGAGCAATTCCCGTTCCTAAACGCTTTCGGCGATGCGGGTCGTGGTCGGCAGAGTAAAGAAAGCACTCCCGGATCTGTGACGAAAAGCAATTTCTCGTTCGGAGCCAACCTGAGCTTCGAGATCGATCTCTGGCGAAAATATGCTCGAGCGACTGAAGCAGCGCGGGCGGATCTACTCTCGACCGAGGCCGCGTATCGAAGCGTGACGATCAGCCTGATTTCCGATGTAGCCAGCACCTATCTGCTGGTCCGCGACCTCGATTCGCGGCTCAAAATATCCCGGCGGACTTTCGAGGGTCGTGTCGAGCGTTTTCAAATCATACTTGCGCGATTCGAGGAGGGGATCGAGCCCGAGCTCGATGTCAATCAGGCCGATATTCAGGTTGCGATTGCCGAAGCAGCCGTTGCTCAATTCGAGCGCGAGGTCGCTCAGGCGGAGAATGCACTTCGCGTATTGCTTGGTTATTTCCCCGGCCCGATTCCGAGGGGCGAAGCGATCACAATCCGCACCTGGCCCCCCTCCGTACCGGCCGGTTTGCCTTCGGAGTTACTCCAGCGCCGCCCGGACATTGTGGAGGCGGAGCAGACATTGATCGCCGAGACGGCGCGAATAGGTGTCGCTCAGGCAATGCGTTTTCCAGCTCTCTCCCTGACTGCTGAAGTGAGCGCGGTCGCTGAGGGGCTGACTGATCTGAACTCGACGGATGCGGGTGAATGGAACGTGATGGCCGGGATCTTCCAGCCGCTCTTCAATAGTGGTCAGCTGAAGGCCCAGATGAAGGCACAGCGCGCTCGCACAGAACAAGCACAGCATCGCTACATCGAGACATTGCAGAACGCCTTCCGCGAGGTAGAGGATTCACTAGTTGCCATCGAGACCCTGAAGCGAGAATTCGAGGCGCGTAAGCGGCAGGTCGCGTCGGCGAGTAATGCCGCTCGACTTTCTCAGGCGCGCTACGACGGTGGTGTGGTCGACTATCTCGAAGTGATCGACAGCGAACGAACGCTTTTCGGCGCGGAACTGGTCGCGTCGTCCACCCAGCGTGAAGCGCTGACCGCGTTCATTTCGCTCTATAAGGCGCTCGGTGGTGGTTGGACTGAAGAGGGTGCGCCTGCCGAAGGTGATGAGGCGTGGGATGCGATCGAAGCTGAGGATGGAATGTCCGATGAGGTCATGTAGTCGATCGAAGAGGGCGACTTAGTCTGAGTCGCGCGTAGTTCGTCTCGAAACCATTTTGCACAGGAATTGAGAATTTAATGATTGAGGTCGACTTTTTCTGCGTCGATCTCCGTCCAACAAAATAACCAATTCTTTCGGCCGATGGGAATGACTCGCAGCGCACGTTCCAGATGATTCGTGTCCATAGGCACGTCGGGATCCGCGAGAAAGACTTCGAGCGCCGACTTCGGCTTCAGCGCGTAGTTCGAGGCCTTCGTGAACGGTTTTCTTGGGCAGGAGAGCACCCGCAATGAGTTCCTCTTTCAGCCAATCGAAGAACTTGGCAACGAGCAGTCTGCTTTTCTCTCCGCGAACCTTCTGTCTGGCCTCAGCCTTCACAAAGCCGCGCCGGACGTGTCCCCAGTACCGCGCATGCACGACAGCGTCACGACGGGCAGCGTAGTCATCGTAGGCCGGATAGCCGTTCGTGAGCAGCGTGCCGCAGTATTCGCCCAGATCGGCGACGTGGCGTGATTATGTGCTCGTGAAGGGGCGTAGGGAAAGGCGACCTCGTGCTGATCTCCCTGCATCCGTTGATGTTGTCGATAAAGCGGAAGGTGGTAGCGGATCTTCTCGGTGACGTTTTCTTTTTGATCGTCGGGTAGAGCATCGATCTCAGGGTTCGAGACATGGATCGTCTTCACGGGGACAGAGTCATCGAAGCGGAGCCCTGTGTCGCTCTCGCTGGGGTCTTCGTCCCGGGTCTTGGACTTCTTCCTTCGTTGGTGTCCACGAACAGTCGAAGCGGCGGGTTCTTCCTCGCTGCCGGAGTCCCTCGTCTAGCTCGGCATGCACCTGAGAGCCGAACGAGCGGTCACGGGCCAGCGACCGGAAGCTCGATCCAGGTCGCGACGCCTGCGCCCATGATGAGGCTCTGGCGAGCGAGTCTCGCTTCTGTCTGCTGAGACCAGATGCCAAACTGGTTCGGGTGAGCGTGGTATTTCGGAAAGTCGGACGAGGAGATGTTGAGCCGGAGACTCGATCCTGCGGGCACCGACCATTCGATTGGCCAGAAGCGAATCAGGATCTCGACGGGCGTCGCCGGCTCATGCGCCTGCGGGGCGGTCGCTCCATTTCGATAGGCGAGCGACGTGATGCCATCGCGGATATTGACTGCACGACCATCCGACAGAACCTCGACCAGCTTTGCCGTGAAGGCGGTATCCGCGGCGTCCGACATGATCGTGAGCGCCACTTCAATTTCGCCTGCGAGATGGATTGATTCCTTGAGTACGGGCGTCTGGAACGACAGTACATCCTCTCGGTCGCACAAGCCTTCCTGCCAAACTGTGGCCGGCGGCGCGCCCTCGAAATCGGGTAAGACGAAGGCGAGCATGCCACTGCCTCCGCGCGTCGGGACCGGGTTATCGGGGTCATAGATGTAGTCGGCTCGGTCCGCGGAATCGGGTCCGCGTCGCTGCAGCCTGCCTCCGCCGCAGCTCAAGGCGCCATCACCGCCGGCTAGATAGAGCCGCTCGCGATGGCCCTTCGGCGGCCAGCTTCTTCGCTCTTCCCAGCGATTTTCCCGCATCACGTAGGTCGCCACACCGGGACCGTTCTCGAGAGGCTCGCCCTTGAGATGATGTCCCAACCAGTCGAGGCTGATCTTCCATTGCAATAGCCCGCCGCCCGAGTTGGGCGTTTCAAGGGCTTCGCCGCCGCCGCCGATATGCGTCCAAGGTCCGATCACGAAACGACTTGAACTCTGACTCGCGAGTCGAACCCAATCGTCGTATTGCGGACCAAAGAATGCGTCGTACCAACCGCCGACCATCAAGATCGGAATCTCGAGTTGCTCGGGCGCGGCCAGTAGCCGCCGATTGTCCTCGCCCTGCCAGAGAGCATCGCTCGGCGCGGGATTCGATATCCAATCTCGATACCAGGGAAGCGATTCTCCGAAAATCTTCTCGTCCACCTCGAAATGTGGACGGTGGCGGATGGCTGCCTGGTATTGCGCGCCCGATTCGCCGCCGCCCATCTCGCCAGGCTTGGCCATCAGTGCGGCCCAGGCTGTAAAGGACTCGTGGCGAAACATGCCGTCTTCATAGAGTGTGTCGTGTGTGTTAGTCGAGAAGACGGTGGGAATGAAGGTCTTGACTTCGGGAGGCAGCGTATCGGCTGCCGCCGCCCACTGAACGGCAGCCAGATAAGAAGGACCGATCATGCCGATATTGCCATTCATAAAGGGCTGCTTGGCCAGCCACCTCAGCGTATCGCCACCATCACGGCGCTCATTGATCACCGGTTCCCAGTCTCCCTCAGACTCGCCCTGGCCCCGAACATCCTGGAGGACACACGCATAGCCGTATCGCACAAGGCGATCGCACCAGGTTCCGATGATCGGCCCCATCTGGACATAAGGATTCCGAATCAGCACGGTCGGCCACGGACCCGGCCCGGCTGGCTCGTAGATTATCGTGGCGAGTTTGATGCCGTCCCGCATCTCGACGACCGTCTCGCTCGTCTCCCCGCCCGGGTGCGTAAAGGGAGGAAGATCTTCATAAATTCGCAGGAGCTCGTGGCGCATCAAAAAACCGGCCGTGGACAAAGCGAACAGAAACGCGGTCAGACCGCCAAGGATGATCAAGATGCGGCTCAGCATTGAAACCTCTCGAAACGAAGGAGTACTTCAGCTCGATTGCGTGAGCGGCCAGACTCTATAACACGGGGAGCGACCCAGCATTCACCCAATCGGGGACTAGGTTCACTCCCATGTGGATCGTCTTATGGAATATTCTCGCAGGAAGCGGCAAGCGGGCGGCCGCGATTACAGTCCAGCTCGAACGCTGGTAGCTGTCCGTCGTCGTACTCTGTCAATTTCGAGGCCCCCCGCCGAGCCAAATCCTCGCGTCCGATTTGGCTGGGCGTGCGCGTCGGTTGCCCGGCGCCATTCAGCGTGGGCACCATGCATACCCCGACGAAATCATCGGGAAGAAAGTAAGGCTTTCACGCCGCCGTCGTCTCGCTCACCGCAACTTGGAAACAGCGCCGTGCGATTCTTGTGGGTGACACGAATACCGGCTGGCTGGAGCTCGAAGAAGAAGCCCCTGCTTCGGACCGGGCGAAGGGAATTTTATGACATCGCTCGAATCCCTCGCGTGGCGAGACGCGTTTCGCCCGCTCCACGCTCGAACGGGGGTATATGCCTGGTCTTCGCCTAACGGGCGAAACGGATTCCGACTCGACCAGGCCTTCCTGAGCCCCTTGCTCGATTCGCGACTAAAACAGGCCTCGTACGAATGGGGCGGAGGTCGGTCGGCCGGCCTGAGTGACTACGCTAGTCTGGTCGCCGACCTCCCCAACTAGCATCCACGCCTCGTCCGAGCTAGTCCACTTCAGCAAAACCAGACCCCGGGGCGGGACTGATGTGCCTCGTTTGACCCTTCACCGCTGCCTGGTCAAATGCCAGTAACGAAAAGCTCAGTGATTCCGCGGCGGACAGGGATTGCGAATCCGCAGCCCGTCCTCTTGAGTGCATGGACTGAACGTATGCGTGCGAGTTCCACGCGGCATTCAAGCTCTAGCTGACCCGTGAGCTCATCGGTTTCGCCACAAACTAGCGAGCCACGGCTGCTCGTCTCGCGGTAGGCCGGGCGGCCGATAGTAGTGTCGGATCTCCTCGAAGCCTGCTGACAGTGCGTAGGCACGCCACTGGTCGAGATCGTGATACACGCAATATCGTTCGCCGTTCCAGCCTTCGTGGTTATCCCCACGCGGGTTGGACGAGAACAGTACGCCGCCGGCTCGCAACGACCGACCCAGATCGGTGAGAACGCGTAAGAGTTCAGCCGATGGAACGTGGAAGAGCGTGGCGTTCGCAAAGATGCCGTCGAAGGATGCTTCTGGTAAGTCCAGCGCGAGGAAGTTCTGGTGGAGTACTTCGACGCCAGCTTCCGCGCGCGCCATCTCGACGAAAGCGCGAGTCCCATCGAGACCGACTGGGTGATGACCTAGATCTCGGAACGCGACGAGGTCTCGCCCAGGGCCACAGCCCAAGTCGAGAATTCGCTGGGGGCCGCCAGGTTTCAACTCAGAAAGCAGGGCATTGATGTTTTGAGAAACGTCGTGATCGGCAGTCCCGTCTCGAAATCCCTCGGCGCGGGACTCATAGTGTTCGAGCGTCCGTTCTGTCGTCGCGTCCCCTTCTGAAAGCTCTGTTTCGGACATGTCGTGAGCGTATCAGAACGCGGATCAAGAACATACGAGGTCGTAATCCGACCGATGTTGCGTTTCTCTCAGTGCTTGAGCGCCAACGCCGAGCGTCGACAGAGTTCAAGGGCTGTGTCTGCTTCGGTTCCGATGCTGCTGGCGAACGCGAGTCTAAATTGCATACGGCGAGTTGCGATGACGACTTAGATCACGATTGCGATGCCGCCGCCTCGCGTTTTAGTGCGCGATGGTCCGCGAGGTAGAGGCCCTCAACCTGCCGTCTCGCCCATTCGGTTTTGCGTAGAAAAGTCAGGCTCGACTTTACGCTCGGGTCAACGATGAAACAGCGAACGTTGATCTCGTCGGCGAGGCCTTCCCAACCGCGCCGAAGAACCAGATCCTCCACGATGTCCTTCAGTGTAATGCCGTGTAGCGGATTCTTGGGTTGCTCATTGGCCATCGCGTTCACCGTGACCTAGGCGATCGTCTGTTTGTCGACTTTTTCTTCCGCGCTTCTGCCTGAGCCTGTGCATCGTCTAGCTTCTGCCCCTCTACGAGAGTTGCACGGAAGCGTTTGCCCTTGATGCGACCATCATTCAGACGCTGTACTGCTAGCCGGCTGGCCGGTCGCGCAACCGCGACATACGACAACTTGTCTTGAATCTCGATTATCCCAACGTTGGAACCGGATATCCCTCCCGCATCTCCAGTGAGCGCGCCAAGGATGTCGCCGGCACGCACCTTGTCTTTGCGTCCGCCTGAAATCAGGATCGTCTGCATTGAGCAAGGCCGCGCGAGCGCGCGTAGTAGGGGGCCTACTTCCGACAGATTGACAGGGCCTTGTTCGAGCACTTCGATCGCGACGCCGGTGTTTGATTCGATCTCGCGAATACGCTCTTTATCATTGTGGCCTGAAAGGCTGATCGCCACGCCCGCGCGCCCTGCACGTCCTGTGCGCCCGATTCGGTGTACGTAGATGTCGGTCTGCCGAGGAAACTCGTAGTTGATTACGAGATCGAGACCCTCGACGTCAATCCCGCGCCCCGCAACATCTGTCGCCACTAACAACCGCACGCTCTGATTACGGAAGCGCGCGAGTATTTGGTCGCGATGGAATTGTTCGAGGCCGCCATCGAGACGTCCGACGCTCAAGCCGGCGCTCTCGAGCTTGTCCGTAAGTTCGATCACCGTTTGTTTGAGATTGCAGAAGATGAGTGCGGAATTGTGTGGAAATTTGCTGAGCAACCAGCATAACGCGTGAAATTTCTCATCGGGCCGCGTATCGAGTCGAAGTTGGCGGATTTCGAGCCGGGCTTCTTCAGGCTCATCGATCCGAACGCGTACCGGCGTCTGCATATGCGCTTTGCAGATGATGGCAATCGATTTCGGAATCGTCGCCGAGAACAGAACTGTCTGACGCGATTTAGGGAGTCTGTTCAGAATTGTCTCGACGTCCGGCCCAAAGCCCATGTCGAGCATGCGGTCCGCCTCATCGAGAACGACAGTGACGATCGCGTTAGTCGTCAGCGATCCCTTCTGCAAATGATCGAGTACTCGTCCGGGCGTGCCGACCACAACATGGGTCCCTCGAGCCAGTGCGTCCCTCTGCGACTTTCCGGGCTGCCCGCCAACGAACTCCGCCACAGTGAAGCCGGGATGCTTGCGACCAAGGGTACGAAACTCGCGCGTGACCTGCGCCGAAAGTTCACGGGTCGGGCAAAGCACGAGTGCCTGCACTTCACGAAGGGGAAGGCTGACGCGCTGCAAGATCGAGAGTGCAAACGCAGCCGTCTTTCCGCTGCCGGTTTTGGATTGTCCGATGAGGTCGTGGCCGGCCACGAGCGTCGGAATGCTTGCGGCTTGAATCGGCGTAGGCTGCGTGTAGGCCAACTCACGGATCACGCCGAGCAGTGCCGGTGATAGGGGTAGCGATTCAAATTGCGTTTTCACAACCGGGACTATCTCACATCGGAACACAAAGCTCATGCAGTTTGAACACGTTTACTTTTCCGGCCCAGGTCTAGGCAAATTTGATCTCGTATCGACGGGAGCGGGGGCTTGCCTGAAAGCATGACGAATCTGCGTATCGCAACCTTGCTGGTGTTTCCGCAGCCTTCAAGATCCCGATGATTGGCTCTTCTTAGAAGCGTACTCGCTTCATCATAGCCTCCTGTCGCCTTGGAAAAGGCTAATTCAGAGGCTGGTACCAGTGTGGAGGGGCCGGCCAACTTGACACTCCGTGTGGTGTTGCCCATCCGGTTCCCTGAATCGGACTCCCGCCTTGATGGGCGGTGATGTGCCGCCTGGAGGCGAGCAGTAGCAACGCCAAATCGCGTCCCGACTCGATGGGACTTAGCTGGGTGTCTGCTTGCGCCGGGATCCTTGGCGCCGCCGCCCGCGAGCCGGTTTCTTAGTAGGCGTCTTGACCGCGGCTTGCTTTCTTCTTCGTCGCATTTTTGGCTTGACCGGTTCGAAGTCGATGCGCCGCTGTTCCATGTCGACCTTGACTACGCGCACTCGCAGCGTCGCTGCAAGCTGGTAGATCTGCTTGCTACGGGTGCCCACTAGGCGATGCTTCGACGCGTCGAACTCGTAGTAGTCGTTCTCGAGCGAGGTCACATGGACCAGGCCTTCGACGAACACGTCTTCGAGCTGCACGAACACGCCGAAGTTCGTTACGCCTGTGATGACGCCATTGAATTCGTCGCCGATCTTGTCGAGCATGAAGTCGCATTTCAGCCAGGCGATGGCGTCGCGCGTGGCTTCGTCGGCCCGCTTGCCCGTCATCGAACAATGTTCACCGAGCCGCTGCATGTCTTTATTGGTGTACCCGAAGCGGGCGGGCTTCTTGTCCGTAAGCGCGTGCTTGATGGCTCTGTGCACAAGCAGATCGGGGTAGCGGCGGATGGGTGAGGTGAAGTGCGCGTACTCTTCGAGCGCGAGGCCGAAGTGGCCGAGATTATCCGGCTGATAGACCGCCCGGGACATCGACCGCAGCAGCACCGTTTCGACCAGGTTGTCGTACGATTTGCCGCGCACGCGCTCTAGAATCCGGGCAAAATGCTGGGGCTCGATGTTCTTGACCCGCGGAAACGGCACTCCAAGCGTCGCGAGAAAGGCCTTCAGGGCATTGAATTTTTCTGCGGTGGGCTGGTCATGCACGCGATACAGCGTCGGGAGTTTATTGCGACCCAGGAAACGGGCTGCGGATACGTTCGCCGCGATCATGCATTCCTCGATCATTCTGTGCGCGTCGTTACGCTCGTAGGTGCTGATCGATTCGATCCGGCGATCTTCGCCGAGTTCGACGAACGCCTCCGGCAGTTCGAAATCGATGGCGCCCCGCTTGCGCCGCTGCGTGAGGAGCGCACCGAATACGGCGTTGAGCTCCTCGAGGTGCGGCAGCAGCTCCGCGTGCTTCCGGCGCAGCTTCGCATCTTTCGAGTAGAGCATTGCGGCGACTTCTTCGTATGTGAGCCGAGCCTGCGAGCGCATGATTCCTTCGAAGAATTCCGACCGCGAGACGGTTCCGTCCCGCCTGATTTGCATTTCGCACACCATGCACAGGCGGTCCACCTTCTCCTTGAGCGAGCACAACCCGTTCGAGAGCGCCTCGGGCAACATCGGAATCACGCGGCGTGTGAAGTAGACCGATGTCCCGCGGTTCTCGGCTTCCTCGTCGAGCGCCGATGCGGGCTCGACGTAGTGCGCGACATCGGCGATGGCGACGTACAATCGCCAACCCGAACGGGTCGGCTCGCAGAAGACCGCATCGTCGAAGTCCCGAGCATCCGCCCCGTCGATGGTCACCAGTGGGAGATGACGGAGATCCTTTCGCCCGCGTGCTGCGCCAGCGGGGACCTTGTCGCCAAGTCGACGGGTTTCTTTTTCGACCGCGACGGGCCATTCCGTCGGGAGACCGTGGACGTTGACCGCTATGTCGATCTCCATGCCTGGCGCATTAGGCTTGCCCAGCACCTTGACGATCCGCCCGATGGGCTGACTCTGTCGCGTTGGTTGCGAGGTGATCTCGACTAGAACGACCTGACCCGGCTTCGCCTTGCCAACCGCGTCGGTCGGCACCGCGATCCGATGCGTGATGCGCGGGTTCTCGGGTACGACGAATCCTACGCGGGATTCCCGAACGTACCGCCCGACCACCGTAGTCGAATTGCGCTCGAGCACCTCGACCAGCGAGCCTTCCGGTCGACCCCGCCGATCGCGGCCGCTGACGCGAACGGCCACGCGGTCCCCATCCATCAACTCGCGCATGTAGCGTGGCGTGAGGAATACATCCTCGGCGTCGTCCTGATCTGGGACCACGAATCCGAACCCGTCGCGGTGCGCACTCACGACGCCAGTGACCAGCGCGATCCGATCGACCAGGCAGTATTCGCCCCGGCGGTTCGGCAGGACCTGCCCGTCGCGAACCATGGCGCTGAGTCGGTGGGAGAGGGCGGTGCGCTCTCGCTGATTCAGCTCGAACGCCTCGACCAAATCGTCGAGGGGCATCGGTCCCCCCCGCTCTTCCAGGAATTCCAGGATGTAGGCGCGGCTCGGCACGGGGTTTCTGTACTTCTTGGCTTCGGCATTCTTTTCGGGATCCTGCGCCTGCCAACTGAGTCGTCTTGACATGGGCACTGAGTCTAGAGATCACGGGTCATTGAAGCCAGAGTCGTGGCCCGAAGAATCTGTTCCCGATCAAAAACTTGACCGCGCAAACCGCGGAGCGAATCGGCGTCCGACGATGGCAGCTCTCTCACGCGCATGAATTCTCGGCACAGATACCGTCGTCGGACAACACACCTGACGAAGAGCCCCCGCCCCGCCCCGCAACTTCGCAGTCCGATTCCCACTCGATCGGGAGTGGCTCGTAGCGTTCGCCAGGCTTGCAGCCCCCGGCGCCGGGGTGGTTGCGGATGTCGGTTGTGGGCGCGGGCATATCTTCAACCACCTGGCCGAACTAGGTGTGAAGGCCATCGGCTACGACATTTCACCAGCGATGATTGACGAAGCGCTGCGAGCATTCCCCGGCTCGAAGTTTGAGGTCGGAGATCTCGGATCCTTAGACATCGCCGATTCTTCACTCGCAGGCGTCGTTGCCCTCTACTCGCTCATCCATTTGGCCTCTGCACAACTCACCGACGTCTTTGGTGAGTCGTTTCGCGTCCTCAAGCCCAGAGCGCTGGCGCGCGTGTCATTCTTCGGCTCAAGAACGTTAGTCACTTATGGTTTGCGTTTCGACCACGCCGTTGTTCCCGTCCATGAACTATTCCCAGAGGCAGTCTTTGGGGCGACGAGGGGCGCAGAAGAAGTTCTCCGATCACGCGATCGAAATTATGTTTGTGCAAGATCGCGCTAACGTATTCCCGATCGCTTTCGAATAAGGAGTCCCTCATGAAATTCGGTCTCTTCGGCATCAATAATGGAATTCTCGCAGATCCCGCAATCGCGTCACGAACCGTCCAGGCTGCAGAAGCCGCTGGCTTCGAATCGGTCTGGACGGGAGAGCACATCGTTCTGCCCGATCCGCAAGTACCGCCTTCTCCCTCGGCCCCACAAACTCCATTCGCGGACACTTCCACCTGGTTGGCCTTCCTTGCCGGCCAGTGTGAGACGCTCAAACTTGGAACCGGGATCATCATCCTGCCGCAGAGAAATCCCGTCGAGCTCGCAAAGGAATTGGCGACGGTGGACGTGGCCTCGCAAGGCCGACTGTTGTTCGGCGTCGGTGCCGGTTACCTCGAGCCCGAATTTCGCGCAATGGGCATTCGCTTCGACGATCGGGGTGCGCGCACCGACGAGTACATCGACGCGATCAAAGTGCTCTGGACCGAGACGAACCCGACGTTCTCGGGAGATACGGTGCGATTTTCTGGCATCGACGCGCAGCCTCGCCCCGTTCAAGATCCGCACCCACCAATCCACGTCGGCGGGCACAGCACGTCTGCGCTTCGCCGCGCAGTTCGTCGCGGCAACGGCTGGTACGGCTTTTTCGTCGATCACGAACACGCCACGACCCACTTGAAGACCCTGGCCGAAATCGAAGAGAGGGGAGGGCGGGACGCGGCACTCGGGCGACTCGAAATTTCGATTACACCGCTGCCGCGCGCGACCGTCGACGATGCCATTCGCTATCGAGACATGGGCGTGGACCGGTTGACCTTGCTTCCCGATGCGCGAGATGAGGATCGCTTGATGCGCTGGATCGACGAGACGGCGAAGTCAATGCTCGATCAGGTAAAGTAGGATCGATTCGGCGCGGAGAAAATTCAACGAGTCGGAGCGGTGAAGCAGTTGAAAGACTGCGAGTACTGATCGTTAGGCCAGTCGCCAGTTCGAATCTGGCCGCGCACTCCATGTGCACCCCGAATTTCCTCACGTGTAACAGACGTTCGAGTTTTTTTCCGTTGTTGGGGTAGATTGACAAGAGCTAGACCCAAATAGGTTTTCCGCCCGTGTAGGAGGATGATCGGCGTTCTGTCCAGGCGCCCATTCCCGAGGACTTGCTAGTTCTCTGAATACTGCTGCGGATCAGCACTCCAGCTCTGGACACTTCGGGCTATTTTCGTCAAGATCTGGATATGCTGAATCGACGAAGTTTTCGTCGAGGACGGCCCTTCGGCCGATCGGCTCCGACTGAGCACTCTTGAATCAACTCGCAAGCCCGGCACTCCACTGCCGGCCGCGACCGATAGAAAGCAGGATAAGCATATGGGTTGGGATTTCTCTACTGAACCTGAGTTTCAGAAAAAACTCGATTGGGTCGACCAGTTCTGCAAGAACGAGATCGAGCCGCTCGACCTCGTCTTTCCGTACGCGGTTCGGTCCCGCGATCCCAAGATCAAAGCCCTCGTGAAGCCTCTGCAGGACCAGGTGAAGGAGCAAGGGCTTTGGGCGCTCTTCCTAGACGAGGACCTCGGCGGCCCCGGGCTCGGGCAGCTCAAGCTCGGCCTCCTCAACGAGATCCTCGGCCGATATGGCTCGGCCCCCCAGATCTTTGGTGCGGGCGCGCCCGATACCGGCAACATGGAGATGCTCGCGGCCTACGGCACCGACGAGCAAAAGAAGCGCTGGCTCGAGCCGATGCTGAAGCAAGAAATGTGGTCGGCGTATTCTATGACCGAACCGCAAGGCGGCTCGGACCCGAGGCTGTTTACGACGCACGCCCTGCGCGTCGGCGATACTTGGGTCATCAACGGTGAGAAGTGGTTTACGAGCGCCGGGCGTGCGGCCGATATCCTGTTCGTGATGTGCACCAATGGCATGTACGTCGTCCCGCGCGACACTCCCGGTGTCGAGATCATGCCCGAGCCGCGTTCACACAATCACATCAAATACAACGACGTGGTCGTGCCTCTCGACCATCTTCTCGGCCCGGAGGACGGTGCCCGGATCCTCGCCCAGCGCCGGCTCGGCGGCGGCCGCATCCACCACGCGATGCGCACCATCGCGCAGTGCAAGCTCGCATTCGACATGATGTGCGAGCGCGCCCTCAGCCGGCAGTCGCACGGCAAGATCATCGGCGAGCACCAGATGGTCCAGGAGAAGATCGCAGACTCCTATGCTTCGATCGCGATGCTGAGACTCTTCGTGCTGGAGACAGCGTGGAAGATCGACAACACGAGCACCCAGGAGACCCGCACCGATATCGCCGCGGTCAAGTACACGATGGCCAAGGTGCTCCGCGAGGTGTCCTTCAACGCGCTCCATATCCTCGGGTCGCTCGGCACGACGAATCTCACACCGATTCAGGCGATGTACGCCGGGGCGCCCACGATGGGCATCGCCGATGGCGTCGACGAGGTCCACAAGGCAACCGTCGCCCGGATGGTGCTGACGAAGTACGAGCCGCACGAAGGTTTCTGGCCCACCGAGTACATCCCAGCGAAGCGGGAAAGAGCACGCGAGAAATTCGAGCCGCTATTCGAGAAGGACCCGGCGCTACGAAAGATCGCCGACGGCTACGCGAAGTACATCGCCAGCCGAACCTGATCGCCAAGGCAAATCGCGCCGAAGGTCGAGACCCACCCGGAATCGTTCGCTGCAACCAGGCAGCGCGGGAACATCTTCGGATCTCCGCATTAACATGCCTGAGATGGGAAGTGAGCATCGGAAACACATCGTTGTCGGGGGGATAATCGACTGGCCGATTGAAATATTAGGGACGGGTTCAACTCCTCGAACTACTATGGCCCGACTCAGTCATTCTCGACGTAGTAGCGCTCGATGGCGCCGCATATGGAGGCCGCATATGGAGGCGAAGTAGAAGTCCCGTTCGAAACCGGGACAGAAGAACATCCCGCTGAGCGATGGCGCCCCTCTCCTGACCGGTTCCGAACCGCTTCAACCGCGAACGATTGGCGTTCGTAACGGATATCGGAGCCCCTGCGAGTTGCCAGTTCATGGGCGGGCGGACATGCTCTATGCTCGCGACTCCGGAATGCGGCATCCGGCGGGAAAAATGACCATTAGTTTGCCGGATGTGTACTCGCTCGAGGTCTGTAAAGCCTCATCGTGCGGAGAGCAGATGCTCGAAATTGGGAAGACAGTCGCCCTCGAGGTGATTCGCGAGGCACCCATGGGTCTGATCCTCGGGAGTGCCGAGGACGAAGTGCTGCTTCCCTCGCGTTATGTACCGCATGGAGTGTTGCAGGGTGACCGGCTGGAAGTGTTCCTCTATACGGACTCTGAGGACCGTCCGATCGCGACGACCGAGAAGCCCATCGCTCAGGCGGACGAGTTCGCCTTCCTTCGTGTCTCATCCGTCACTCAGGTCGGCGCATTTCTCGACTGGGGACTCCCGAAGGATCTCCTGCTGCCTTTTCGCTATCAGCTCCACCCTCTGCGTCCAGATCAGCAACTCGTGGTCCGCGTGATGTGCGACGAAGTGTCGGGTAGACCGGTCGCCAGTGCGAAGGTCGAGCGCTTTCTGACCGCACCTCCTGAAGACCTGCAAGTAGGCCAATCGGTAAAGCTGCTCGTCTATGAGGAGACCGACCTCGGAAGTAAAGCGATCGTGGACGATCTATTCACTGGCCTGCTCTATCGCGAAGCCGGCGACCGCGGCGTTCCAGTCGGTGCTTCTCCGGCCGGCTACGTGCAACGCATTCGCCCCGATGGCAAGGTCGACTTAATGCTCGCGCCCAGCGGAAAGGCGGGGATGGACTCTGCCCGGCAGACGTTGCTGGACGCCTTGACCGCCGCGGGAGGAAGGCTCGAACTCGGTGACCGCAGCTCGCCGGAAGAAATCCGCAGCCGCTTGGCTCTCAGCAAGAAGGCATTCAAGCGAGCATCGGGAGCGCTCTATCGCGAGCGGCGAGTTCGCATTGGGGACTCGTCCATCGAGCTAGTGGATTCCCAGCTTGTTGACTCCGATTCCGCCCACTGAAGCAGTGACGGCCTAACCGCAAAGGAATCAGCTCCGATGAAATGCTACGCCGATGGGAAAAAGTGTTACGACGCGGACAGTCATCTGATGGAGACGGTCAACTGGCTTCGTGAATACGCCGATGCGTCGATTCGCGATGAACTTCCCAGCTTCTCCCCACAAGGGGGAGATCAGAGCGAAGCGGGTCGTGCGATCTTTGAAATGATTGAATACGCGAAACGTCGACGCGCGGACCCTGAAGCCACCAGTAAGCTCGAAGGAAATGTCATCGCCGGCCCGAAGGGCTGGCTCGCCCACGGTGCGACCGACCCCATCGAGCGTCGAAGAACCCTTGACCTTCTGGGCTTCGATAAACAGTTGGTCTTCGCCACTTTCTCGGTGGGCCAGTTTGCCTTCTCCCGAGATTCACGAATCTCGTACGGTGGGGCCCGGGCGCACAACCGCGGCATGCTGGACTTCTGCGACGGCGATGACCGGATGCTACCGGTCTGTTTCTTGCCTCTTCTGGACCCGAAGCTCGCAGTCGAAACCCTCGACGCGCTTCTTCCTCAATCCCCCGGTGCGCTCTGGGTCACGTCGGACATGCTCGGTGGCATGTCGCCATCCCATGTCGATCTCGAGCCCGTCTGGGCGCGCTTGGCGGAAGCGAGGGTCCCGGTCGTTCTGCACATCGGCGGAGCCAAGCTTCTTGACCGCACGTACCACGACAACGGGCGCCCAAAGCCGAAGGACTGGCTCGGCGGCGGCGAGAATCTTCGCGCGAAGGATTTCCCGGTTGTGCACCACTCTCCCGAGCGCTTCCTCACCTGCCTCACGCTGGACGGCGTCTTCGAGCGACATCCAGGCCTTCGGTGCGGTGCGATTGAACTTGGAGCCAGTTGGGTTCCGGGAATGATTCGCAATCTCGATCTCGCGGCGAGGTCGTTCGGCAAGAACGAGCCGCTTATTCAGAGTCTAAAATTGAAACCCTCCGACTACATCCGTCGGCAAGTGCGCTTCACGCCTTATCCAATTGAGGACGTCGGCTGGCTCATCAATGAGGCTGGCTCAGAGCTCTTTCTCTTCTCGTCGGACTACCCACACCCGGAAGGCACGAAGGATCCGATTGGGCGGTTCGAAGTCTCGCTCGATGCGCACGACATTGGCGACGAGGCACGTGATCTCTTCTATTCGCAAAACTTTTCGAGCCTGTACGAGGCATAGTGGCATGACGTCAGCTGTTCGAGTTCCCTTGATGGGTTCGAGCGTCATCCTCCACGCACGGCCACCCGCCAGCTGAGCCCAAATCCGATCAGCGTAAAGAGCAACGCCAGGACCAGTCGTGGATCGCCGAGCTGAAACCATGGGTCGATTGGAAACGCGATTGTCTTGCGCATCGCCGCGATCTTGAACTCATGGGAACCCGAGAACTCTGGGTTCATCGAGATCTCGAACACATCACGACGACTGCGGTAACGCATGCCCGCGCCTACGCTCCAGTGCTCCATGCCCTCGGCGTTCATGATGTCCATGGTTTCGGCTGCAGCCCTGCCCCAGATCACCGGGTGACAAGCCCGGGAGAACAATGCCGGAATCATGTATTCCATGTACTTGGCGAGGACCTCATCGCTTGTCTCACCGGTCTCGACACCCTCGATCTGAAGCGGCGTTTCGTACATATCGATGGCATTGATCATGACGAAGTCGTCACCTGTGTCTTCTTCCATGAATTGGCGCATCAGCGTCAATTTCTCGGGAGACAGTTTGGGTACCTGCCTTTCGACCAGATTCATGTAATGCGCGATTTCTTCGTCGGAAAGTGGCCCGGCGAAGGAGGTGTACCAACTGAAGAAGGCGGTATAGAACCCGACCAAGACCAACCAGATCCATCGTGTGCGTGTCATGTTGCTCCCTCTCAATGTGTCTCAGTAGGCGATCAACCATTTCGTGCGCGGAGAGGAATTTCTATCCACCCGGTGCCCGACCGGTACTAGGCATTCGGTTAAATGGGTGTAGAAGAGGGCATTCCAGGCTTCCCCGTCGCGCCCGGTCTAGAGATCGATCTGACGCATTCTCCTCCGAGACACCCCGGATATGCTCTGATTCCAGTGACACAATTAGAACGTAACACCGGTCATTTGAACATGTGTAGTCATGCGTCAACTTAGCGATGAATGGATTTGGGATCAGTGTCCAGACTGGCTCCTCAAAATTCTGTCTGGAAAAAGGGGCAGAGTCCGTGAGCCGGGTACTCGACATGGCTCCTCCTTAGGGCTTCCCGGAGTGTCTCGGAGCGCCGCGATCGGTGTGGTAGTCCCTCTCTCGAGGGCGAAGCGCGGGCCACGATCTCTGCTGTAGAGTCAGCCAAATCAAGAATCTCGAGGTGATGAAATGAAAGTCGGAGTCCAGACGGGTTTCAGTGGCGCGACGTCCCCAGACCTAATCGCCGAGTTCGGCAAGATCGCCGAGGAACGAGGCTTCCATTCGCTCTGGGTGCCCGAACACGTGGTCTTCTTTCACGATTATGCGTCGCAATATCCCTACTCCGACGACGGAAAAATTCCGGGTAATCCCGACGGGGTGATGGAGCCGCTGACCGCATTGAGCTTTATCGCGGCTCACACGGAGCGCATTCGACTGGGCACTGGCGTCTGTCTCGTGCCCCAGAGAAACCCGATCTATACCGCCAAGCAAGTCGCGGACGTCGACTATCTCTCGAAAGGCCGCTTGGATTTCGGGATCGGCATCGGTTGGCTACGGGAAGAGTTTGAGGCCCTTGGCGTGCCGTGGGAACGTCGCGCCGATCGAACGCGCGAGGCGATCGCGGTCATGAAGACCCTTTGGTGCGATGAAGTGTCGAGCTTCAAGGGCGAATTTTACGATTTACCCGAGTGTCTGCAGAATCCGAAGCCGGTACAAACACCCCATCCGCCGCTCTATTTCGGCGGCGAGAGCGAGCCGGCCCTGCGACGGGTCGCGGACCTGGGCCAGGGCTGGTTCGGATACAACCTAACGCCGGATCAAGTCGACGCGAATCTGAAACAGCTCGACGCATACCTCGCGCAAGCAGATCGAAGCCGATCGGACGTGAAGATTCAGGTCTCGCCGCTCCGCGGTCGTTACGACGCCGACCTGCTCGCACGCTTGCGTGACGCAGGCGTCGATCAGGTGGTTCTTCCACTCTTCGGGCGCGATGCCGACAGTGTCCGAAAGCGTGCGGATATACTGGCCGCTGACACATTCATCTGAATCGACACTGCGGGTGTTTTGATCGGAGTCGAGACGAGGCGGGCTACGCTCGTCGACGCCGCTCGGTCTGAACCTCGAAACTCGCGTCATTACGCGGATGCGCGGCCTGATTGTCCTAAAACAAGGAGACCCTAATTGCCTTCATTCGAACTTTTGATCAACGGAAAGATGGTTCCCGGTGTTGGCGCCCTCGATGTCGTGAACCCGGCCACCGAAGCGCTGGTAGGGACTTGTTCCCGGGCATCCGAGTCGCAGCTCGACGACGCGATCGACGCGGCGAGGGGCGTCCTCGCGAATTGGTCCGCGATGCCCATCGACGGAGCCGCTGACCGCATTGAGCTTTATCGCGGCGGTGAAAATGCCTCTTGAGCTGCTCTGGCTCGAGGTGAAGCGCTTGATGTGAGACCGCGTTCATTCGTCATGGCTGCTAGTGTGAGGCGATCATCCAGGCGTTTTGCGCGTGGCAGAAAAGAGATCCGGGAGAGTGGCAATGATCGACTTGAAGCGTGAGGGCGATGTCTTCGTCTTGCGGCTCGACGCGGGCGAAAACCGTTTCAACTCCGAAACAATCAGCGACTGGAATCATGCACTCGACGAAGTGGAAGCAGCAGAGGGTCCGAAGGCGCTCGTCACCTCGGGTACGGGGAAGTTCTACTCGAACGGACTCGATCTCGATTACATGGGCGAAGTGGACGCCGACGCGTACCTGCAGAGCGTCATGGCCATCATGGGCCGGGTGCTTGTCTTTCCCTGCGCCACCGCCGTCGCGGTAAATGGTCACGCATTTGGCGCCGGCGCGCAGCTTCTTCTCTGTCACGACTTCCGCATTATGCGTACCGAACGGGGCTATTTCTGTATGCCGGAGATCGACATGAAAGCCCCCCTACATCCGGGCATGACGGCGATCATCATGGCGCGCGTCCCCACGCCAGCCGCTCACGAGTTGATCGTGACCGGCACACGCTACGGGGCCGAACTCGCCCTGGCCAAGGGGATCGTCGATGCCATCGCTCCCGAGGACGAGGTTGTGGCCGCCGCCATTGCTCATGTTGCTCCGCTGGCCGCAAAAGCACACTCGGCGATGAACCTGCTCAAGAGCGGTATGTATCGGCATGTACTCGAAGCGCTGAAACAAAAACTCGGCGGCTAACAATGCGTTCGAGGCGACTCCCCCGTTCCCTTCACCGAAGGTCACGAGCGGAGCGAACCGGATAGGCAGGAAACCTCCTGCATGTGCTTGAATTGCCTCTCCGCACCGATCCCAACTTCATGGTGTTTCGGTATGCTTCGTGATCCCAAGGAGCGGGCCATGACGAATCACATCGATCAGAAAGTCATCATCATCACTGGCGGCGCGTCTGGCTTCGGTCGGCTCGTCGCGCAGAAGACCGCTGCGCTCGGCGCGAAGGTGATGGTCGCCGATGTTAATCAGGATGGGCTGACCGAGACCTGCTCCTTGATCAAGGCGGAGGGTGGCATAGTGGAGAGCCTCGTTGCGGATGTGACGGATCGCTCTCAAATGAGCGCGCTTGCGGATCGGACTGTCGAATCCCACGGTGCGATCGATGTCATGGTCAACAATGCGGGTGTCATGCCACTTGCTCTTTACGAAGATCATGTCGACGCGGCCGAGGCGTGGGATCGCTGCATCGACATCAACTTGAAGGGCGTACTACACGGAATCATCTGCGTTCACGATCAGATGATTCGCCAGGGGCGTGGGCACATCGTCAATCTATCTTCAGTCTATGGCAACCATCCTGTGGCCGGGGCGGCGGTCTACGGCGCTACCAAGGCGGCCGTCAATGTGCTGTCTGAGTCGCTGCGACAGGAATCGCAGGGACGCATCAAAGTAACCACGATTCGGCCGACCGGCGTCCCGGGCACTGGCCTGGCCGACGGCATCGTGAATCCGGCTGCCCTTCAAGGTGTGTTAGGCGCTGGTGTCGACAAGTTTATGGCGACGATAGGCCGAGTCTTCAGCGACGACCCGCCACCGGAATTGATCGACCCCGATCGAATCGAGTATTTCGCCCTCTCACCCGAACTCCTCGCAGACCAGATCGTCTTCGCGATTGATCAGCCCTGGGGCGTATCCATCAGCGATCTCACCGTCCGCGCATCCGGCGACGGCTATATGATTTGACGTGTTCAGCCTGACTTGAGGGCCAATCGTTTGCGATTTTTCTTGCAATTCGCGCAGAGTAGATATCAGAGCGCGCATCGGTCCCCGTCTATGTCACGCCCGGAAAAAACATTTCTGTGCGAGGAATATCACGAAATAGAGCGGCGCCATCTGGTCTGCTGACCTTCGAGGCGCAGCCAATGACGATCGCCCGCATCAAGGAGAACCCGAGCCAGCCTTTATCGAATCGAAATTCTGACGCCGAATCCGGAGAGAGTGGCAAGGTCGGGGTAATGCCATGCATGCACGGATCCAGCGCAATCAATCTCTGAAGAGATCCAACGCGCCAGAGAAGAGCTTCAGACTGTCGAGCCAACTTCGACGGTCCGTGCCATCGACATTGTCGGTTCGATCCAGTCCGCTCCCGCCACCGAATGGCGTGTCGTGGATCTTCGGGCAGCGAGCGACGTAGATCGGGTCGGAGTCGATGTTTTTCGACTCCTCCTCGCTGCCCTTGGCCTAACGGCGTATCCCGATGTACCAGCGGCGGGTCTGATCAACCTCGTACTCGAAATCGTTGGCTGATTCCCGGAATGGATGATCGGTCCTGCTCAAACGAGCGAGATCGGCATCTTCTTGATTCCGCTGATGAAGTTGGACTGGAGTCGTTCGACTGGACCTGCTAGTCGGATAAGAGGGAAACGCCCCAGGATTTCCTCGAAGGCAATTCTTAATTCGAGTCTCGCCATATGGCTTCCTACGCAGAAATGCGTCCCGGTACCGAAGGCAAGATGCGGATTTGGACGACGCCCGATGTCGAAGACCTCGGGATTGTCGAACACAGCGGGATCGCGATTGGCCGCGCCGTAGTACATCACCAGCTTGTCGCCCTTGCGAATGGCCCGTCCCCCAAGCTCGAGGTTGGCCATCGCCGTCCGGCGGAATTGCATGACCGGTGTCACCCATCGCAGCATTTCCTCGATGGCCTGTGGGAGTAAACCTGGATTGCGCAACAATCGGTCGAGCTGATCCGGATGTTCGCATAGCGCTCGGACGCCACCGCTCATCGCGCTCCGCGTCGTCTCATTGCCGGCGATGATGAGTAGGAAGTAGTTCATCCCGAGCTGAAGCTTGGTCAGCGATGCGCCGTCGAATGCCCCATGAACCAAAGATGAGTAGATGTCTTCCGTCGGGTGACGCTTCCGCTTGCGGCGCGCCCTGGACGCGTAGAAGAAAATTGCCAGAACGGCGAGTCGGCCACGCCATTGACTACTCACCTCAGGATCCGTCGCGCCGATCAGACGATTCGTCCAGCGATAGAACTTCTTGGAGTCCTTGTCTGGCACGCCTAGCAAATGCGTAAGCCCGCGAAGCGATATCGGAGCCGAAATGTCTTCGACAAAATCGCATCGTTCGCGACCAGAGAGCGCATCGAGGGTCTCCGCAACGATGAGCCGCATATTCTGCTCGGTCCGTCGCATGGCGCCCGGCTTGAAATGTGGATTCATCAGATTCCGCAACTCCGTATGCCGCGGTGGATCCATGTTGATCAGCTGTTGCCGCATATTCGCCAGATCGCGAGGCGGTAGGTCGCCCACGACGCAGGTCCCCACGCCCGACGAGAAAAGCTGCGGATTCTTCGAGACGTAGGCAATGTCTTCGTATCGAGTGAGCGCCCAATACCCGCGACCGCGCAGCGATCCCGAGAGTCCCGTCTCCTCCTGCCAATGGACCGGATTGTTGGCGCGCAACCACCGAAAATAGGTGTGTGGAACGCCGGCGACGAAAGCAGCGGGATCTGAGAGATCGACCTCGATCGGTGATTCTATTGGCGGGTCCAGCGGCGCTTGGGGCATGAGAATCTCTCGAGTTTGAGGTCGGTCCATGAGTCTACCCGGTCGCGGGTGGCCATTCGATCAGAATTTCGAACTCAAGCAAGGATGGGCAACCTTCGTGACGCTGCTTCAAGCCCGGCTAGGCAAGGCAGCCATGACGAACGATCGAACTCATCGCGATTACGCATCAGACTCGACACTCTCGGACCGCGTCTTTGAACTATTGGAGACATGGTTCCCGGGAATCGCTGCCCCGCGTAGGATCGCCCTTTCCCTAGCAGCGCTCAGGGGAGATCTGGAGATCTCCGGGAGTGTATTCGACTTCGATGTGACGGCCCGAAGCATCAATATCATTTCAACCGCTCTCCCGACCGGGACATTAGACGGGGCGCGAGATCGGTCGATGATTGCCGTCACCATGTCACTCAATACGATCGTGCTGTAAGGGCAATGGGCCGGGATCTTCTCCGGTGAGTTTGGTGAGAGGCGACCCGGAACGGAGCGAGCGTGCCCCGTTCGGGGCATGGTTGTCATTTGTCTACTGATCGGTTGTTCGAAAAACCCAGCCTAACCTTCCT
This sequence comes from Myxococcales bacterium, assembly GCA_012960035.1. Lineage (GTDB taxonomy): Bacteria > Myxococcota_A > UBA9160 > UBA9160 > UBA4427 > DUBZ01. The sequence continues at coordinate 46,602 of DUBZ01000061.1, forward strand.
ACACGTACCTAGACTTGACCTGCGTGTTCGTCACGCGCCTCAACGCGTGTGTAAATTCGTAAACCTAAATGAATTCAACGATCGCAACACGACGTTAGGTATCGACCGTCTTGGCAAGCCCAAGAAATCGTGTGAGACTCACATGTGTAACGTGATGGTTGGGTCGTGAATAGAAGCCATGTGCAGAGTCCATCGTCGCGGCGTTAATCCTGAGATTCTCGGAATCGCCCAAAAACTCACCCTCTGGGTGTTTGCGAAAACGGGGTGGAGTCCGAACGCCGCGCTCACGGACTCGAAGAATTCGACGTGGAGTCCCTGTGGGTTCTCAAAGTGATTCCACCCGTGTCGATCCGCATAAGGGCGTATTTGGCCGTCGCGATCACGCTGGGTTCTCGCCGCCCAATGCGGTTGTGAAGGCCGCCGACGCCCGGAAATCTGACAATTTCGCCACGAAACTGTTCCCAATATCCGAACTCGGCCATTTCGTTTCCCCGTTGACATTGTGTCATCGAGTGCCATAGTGTCAATCCGTCAGTTCGGCGAGAGGCGGCAGCCTCTCCGACTGTGGGCCCAAATGGTCGTTGGAATTTGGGTTGCTCGTGCAATCCGTGCTCCCTTCCGACGACCGGAGACGAGAGACCTAGGCACTCGACTCAGGGCGACTGAGCGAGATCGATCATCGAGGAGCTTCGTTAGTGGAACTAGCATCACTCAAGAGTCATGCGCTGCCGAATCGTGAGGATCAGAAGCTTCTTCGAAGTCGTCAATTTGTGATGATCGCGAGTTCTCTAATAGAGGAGTTGGGCGTCGAAGCTGTGACGATGGCACGAGTGTCCGAACTCGCGGGATGCGCGCGCACATTGGTGTATCGCTATTACCCGACACGAGAGGATCTTCTGGTTGGGGTTCTCAACGAGTACTTCTCAGAAGTCGATGCGCGGCTTACGGCAAACGCACATCGGATGGCGGCCGCTTCCGACAACGATTCCAGTTTGAGCGATCTCTCTATGCAGAGGCTCGCTGGTGCGTATTGGGACATCATGGAAGAGGGTGGTCTGGGCGGGGCGATCTTAGTGAGCATACCTCTCCTGAGCGCGAGTGTTCGGGCTCGCGTGGACGCGGCATGGAAGAAATACGAAAGACGATTTACTGATCCACTCGAATCGATTGGTCTCGAGATTGAAGACGCTAGAGCTGTACTCGACATGCAGATCAGTACATTTGTTTGTTTGGCCCTGCGCGCCCGATCCGGGCGTATAGACCGGGAGACGGCCATTCGGTTGTATTCGCAAGCGACGCTGGGCTTCCTGAAAATACTGAAAGAGAAAGGACTCCATCATGGCTGAGGCGATCCACCGACGAACGTGCGCACCACTTAAAGGGATGTGCCGACTTCGGAACGATGTAGACGGTAGCCGGGTTAGGGTAATCGGATCGGGTTCCGACGATGTGCGGAACCAGGGGTTCTCAAAGTGAATTGGTACAGAATTAGGACTGCATTCACCGGATTGAAACGATTGGCGACGTTGTCGGCAGAGGACAAGCAAGCTTGCATTGACGCCTATAAGTTCTTTCAGCGGATGCAAGCCGGTGAAAAGACCGAGACGGCTGCCGAAACAAAAGCAGTCACGGACTACTATAGGGTCCTGAATAACATGTTGTCGATCTTCGATCTGGAGAAACTCTACATCCCTCCACAGCTGAATGACTCTGAGGGTTTATATGCAAATCAGTTGTTATGCGAACAGGCCGCGTTGGAAGAGCTGGCCTTGGAGAAGCCTGATAAGTCTCACCTCTTGGATATGGGATGCGGGCGAGGACGAATCTCACATTACTTCGCCACGCTGACCGGCGGCCAAGTTTCCGGCTACAACATCGATCCGAATCAGATTGAGAACGCGATTGACTGGGCCGCGGAATGTAAGATGAGCGATCGGCTCCACTTCAAAGTTGGCGATCATCACAAGCCACTCGAGTACGAATCAGACACCTTCGACGGATGTTTTTCCTTCCAGGCTGTTTGGCCTTTCTTCAAGAAAGAAGAGTTGGATGTCCATGCCAAGGAGATGTACCGCGTGTTGAAGTCAGGATCTCGATACTCTTGTTCGGAGTATTTGTTGACCCCTCATTTCGATTGGAATAACGAAGAACATGTGACCCTTCACAAAGCTTTCCTGCCAACCCTCGCGGCAACCCAATCGATGTATCCGGCCGACGTCTGTGCCGCTTTGGAAAGGGCCGGGTTCAAGATTCTCGTATCGGCGCCGTCGAAAAGCGAAGCCTGGCCACTCTGTGAGCAGAAGCGTAATTTGATTCTTATGGCTCGAAGAGTTATCCGAGGACTAGAGGCGATTCGCGTCTTGTCGCCATGGGTCGAAGAGTCCCTCGACCTTCTTCAAAAGGGTGGACAGGCCTGGACGGACGCCGAAAAAGCCAAAATTGCAGATTTGAACTGGAGAATCGTCGCGGAGAAACAGTAAATAACTGAACCCGCCTTCCGGCGTGAGAGGAGTGGCGCGACGGGTGCGTGATGCCGTTACCAGTTCTTCGACCTCGTACGGGAGAGAAGGGTTCGGGCGAGTCCATCTTGAGTTCTGAGCTGTCTACGAGTGGTCGGAATTCCACTTTGAAAGGGCAGCGTAAGGTGGCAAGCCGGAGAAGATTCCGCGTCAGACCTGTCCCCGTGCCTGGGTAGATAAGCGCATCGAGGACCGGTTCATTCTCCACATTCCACATTCTGCGGTATCGGCGCTGTACAAATTGCTGTCTGAAGTTCTCATCCGCACGTCGTTTGCGACCGGATGCCTCCGTCTTCGTGGGGCGCCTACTTCCGAATTATCGAGTCGACCTAAAGTTGACCTAAGCGTTCGTCATGCACCTCTACGCACGGTACACGTCGTAAACATCAATGAATTCAACGAGCGCAACAAGTTGCCCCGCTATGCAGGGTATGAATTCCTCTGCCGCTGATTTTGAAGTCTTGCGAATGTCGAGACGCTCGACTCGATAGCATTTCATCCGAACTATGCCTCCAATGGCTTCGTCTACGTCTACTACCGGGACAGGACGAATCTGGTTCGCCTCGTTCGCTACGAAGAAATGCTAGAGGATCCCCAACCTCTTGCAGCCTCACGATTGTGCGATCGCGATCGCTCCACCCAGATCTTCAAGGTCATCGCTACTCATCGTCCTCCGACGGGCAAGCGTGGTCACCCACTGCCTCAGCGAACACGTCCAGCCCGAGTCGATTCTTTCGGCAGCGCCGAACGGGGCAATGCACAGCCAGGTGGGAATTGCGGGAGCTGGATCATGCGAGAAATTGTCGGCTCTCTTCGAGGGCGATTTAGTAGGTGAAGATCGGTGAGCGTTGCCGTGCGCTTCGCGCCTGATTCTCGACGATCGGATCGATCGTTTACGCTAGGATCGTCGCTGCGTCTAGGTTCACCATCGGATTATAGAAAGGCCTTCATGTCATCGTCAGAAGTCAATAGGACCGAAACGCCCAAGACCCCGATCCCGGGATGGTACGGACTTGAGCCCGACGACGGCGCTCAGGCCGAAGATCCCTACTCGGCGTTCAAGTCGCTTCGCGAGAATCAGCCCGTCAATCTGACTCCGGAAGGAGGGTGGCGGATCAGTGGCTATAACGACATTCAGCATCTCTTGCGTCGGGCAGTCGCTGGGATGCGACAGACCGATGGCCTGATTCCCGGCCAGAATGCGCCACTCGAAGGCGCCGGCGTTTTTATGCTGATGCAGGATCCGCCGACCCATACGCGACTTCGCAAGCTCGTGAAGAAGGCCTTCACGCCACGCGCGATCGAGGCTTGGCGCCCGCGTGTCGAGAAGATCACGCACTCGCTTCTCGATCGTGTTGCCGCGAGCGGGCAGATGGATCTGGTTTCGGATCTCGCGCGCCCGGTGCCCGCGACTTTGATCTGCGAACTGCTCGGCGTTCCAACAGAAGATCAAGACACTTTTACGGACTGGACCGCCGACGCAACGCACGGATTGCTCGTCATGCGTGGTCTCGGCGACGAGGCGATGGTGAAGCGTGTCGAAGCGGCAAGCATTTCGCTTTTCGGTTATTTCACGAACCTGATCGAGGCGCGTCGCGGCAATCCGAGCGACGACCTGCTGAGCGTTTTGATTTCGGCGGAAGAGGACGGCGATAAGCTCGATCCGATCGAGCTTCTTTCGCAGTCGATCGGGTTGCTCATCGCGGGTTTCGAGACCACGATCGGTCTGATCGGGAATGGATTGACGACTCTCATTCGCCATCCCGATGAACTCCGGAAGCTGCGAGCGAATCCAGAACTTGCCCCCAGCGCGATCGAGGAATGTCTGCGCTATTCCGGCCCAATCCTCGCCACTGTTCGCGTCGTCCACGAGCCGACGATGCTAGGCGGGTATGAGATTCCCACCGATTCGGAGGTTGTAGCCTTGTTGGCGGCGGCCAATCGCGATCCGGAGGTGTTCGAGGATCCGGAGCGTTTTGATGTTACCCGCTATGCGAAGGGACGGGACACGGCGCCCCATCTCTCCTTCGGTGGTGGGGTCCATTTCTGCTTGGGCGCTCATCTCGCGCGTCTCGAAAGTGAGATCGCGATCGGCGCTATCGTCCAGCGTTTCGACGAGATGAAGCTGGTGAATGAGGCGACCGAATGGGGCGCGTCACTCTTTCGGGTGCCTGGCCGAATTCCGATTACCTTCGTCGACAGGACGTAGTTCGCGACCGCTTGCGTCGATCGACTCGGTCTGTCGCCGCGACTAATGATCGAAGAACTCTTGGATGCCGGTCGTGCGTAGACTTTTCTTCCATAGCTGGGACTCTTCAGAGGGATCTCTTTCGGCCGGAAGTAATTTGGCCGGGCCGCCTTGTCCTGAACCGTCCGGACCGTAGGATGCAGCACTCTCGACGCCTGGCTCACAGCAGCAGCGCGAGAGTCCAGCGGTACCGTCTTCGACAGATTGCGCTGCTTTCATCGTGCGGCGACTGATCAGCCGATCCGATAACCGAGTGCCGCCGCCTTTTCGAGAAGAGGCCAGATTTCATGGGTAAGAAGGAAGTGTGACAGGTGGTTGGTCTGCGTCTGGATATCGCAGCCGTCCACTGTCGCGATGTCTGGCAAGCCCATCACCCCTGGATTATTGCAGAGCACATCACACCCTTTGTCGTGACAGAGTTCCCGAAGTTCCTTTCCGACGCTTCGCACGCTGTCGAAGCTCGACCAGTCGTCGGAGCGATATCTCTAATCGTTCCAAGGGGGACACTTCAGAGTATGTCTCCCTTTCGGAGATCGACGGCCACGAGCGAGCCCCAGGTTGGCCGGTTGCAGCGGACGCCGAGCGGAGAGAGAATCGGCTCCCGACGCATCCCGTAAGGTGTCCCATGCTGCCGTGCAAACTCGATACCGGCTTCGGACGCGCCCCGTATTCCTGGAAATGCGTCTCGCAGGATCAAGGTGACCGCCCACGGAAAGTCCTGCACATTCGCAATTAAAATTGACCGACTGGCATCCACCGCGACGCTTCCCCAATTGCTACCTCCAACATTCCCCGGACACATGAGCGTTCCCTGCTCGGTCGGCGGCGTGTAGATCCCCTCGAAGCGAAGCGCCTCGAACTGATCTCGACATGCATTCCGATCCCAGAACGTGAGACCCCAGGCATCCTTCGGAGCGCCTTGCGGAACGGGGCGTTCGTCGATTGGAAAGAGAGGTTCGCCGGTCACGCGATTAAAGATGAAGAGCATCGCCATCTTCGTTTGTCTAACTCGCGCACCAACTGATACTCGACACTCTTGGTGTGAAACAGGGGGACTTCCAATAGTGGCGAATTTGGTCGCACAGTATCCCTGCCTGCGTGATTCACGCGCGATTAAGAACTGGCGAACGTGGACTATCTCGCTTCCTGACTCGTCGGGGTGAATGTCCCGATACTCATACACGTCGGGCTACAAGTGTTATGCGTTAGTCCGCCTGGCGAGGAATGAGTGCCCTGCGAATCTCGCCCAATGCCTTCGGAAACGCGCCGATCGCCGGGGGCGGGTGCGGGCCGTGAGGCGACGGTCGTTGGCGCGATGGAGTTCGTCTTCGATGGAACCCGCTCGTTCACCGAAACCTCGCTTCAGAGCGTGAGGGGCAACTCGAGGAACTCTTCGTAGATGAAATCGCGATGTTCGGTCAAGATGGGATCCAGAGCCTTCTTCGTGGCTTCATCCAGATACGCATAGCCCGCGCGAATCGGCTCCATCATCGCACATTGATCGGGCGGCAGGGGCTCGAAGAGGGAGATGAAGGTCGCACTATAAAGGTCGACGACGCTCAGCCTCTTGCCGGAATAGAATCGGCTTCCGTCTTTCTTTTGTGCATGCAGCAAGTCGGCCAGCATCCTGAGCAATTCGAGAACCCGACGCTGAACCTGGGACGCTGCGTCTGCGCGATAGGCGTATTTGTCTGCCAAATATCGAGCGATAGCGGGCGGGAAGCTGGGTGCCCCGTTCAAGCTGGCGTGTACACCCTGAAGTCTGCGCGCCCAACCCAGGCCGTCTTCACCACAGATTTCGTGTGATAGACCGAGAAGACGAGCCCGTTCTAATGGGTCGGGGGGAAGGAGTTCCGGTGTGGGTGCGAGGCGTTCCGCGAGCAAGAGAATTTCATCCCACCCCGAACGCGGCGCTTCATCTTCGTACATCGCGACTGGGCCGCTGCGCTCCCCGGTCCAGCCGGCCATCGCGTCGCTTCCCTGATCGAGCCGGACGGCTTTCCACGGAATCTGTTTCACGTGCAGGATGCCCTTGGCCGCTTCGCCCCACGGACTCGGGACGCCGCCAACAACGATCATGCGAAGGCCCTGCGCTTCGCGCGCCTGTTCGAATTCCATGTACTCAACCGGCATAAGCTTGATTCCTTGTGTGATGCAGCTCGATCGGTCGCGCACTGGATCGACCGCGCTCCCTTGTCGCTCAGAAGAGTAGGACGATGATCAGCTGCAGCACACTGCTCGATCCGTGCACCATAATCATCCAATCGTATTCGGGCTGAGCTGCGAGTGGAAGCCCGGGCACATCCTCGCATGTCTAGGGATCGAGGTTGGCGCCGAATCCCTGCCACATTCGCGCATAGGGATCATCGGTCGCGTCCGGAATCGGGTACCGGTTCCCAGTAAGGGCCGAGATCTCCGACAATTCCAGTTTCAATGGCAAGACTCTGCTTGACGGCAGCGCCTACATTGACATTGTCGACGATCGCTCCGTTGGAGCCACAACAATCAGCGCGGGCGCCCCATCGGCTTCGGCGCTCTGCGTCGACGCAAGCAGGCAACTCCGGCACTACGCGGGCAGGCGAATGTCGGAGCCCGTCGAGAGGGCGAATTCATCGGCCCTTGAAGATCGGATCCCGCCGCTCGACGAAGGAGGCCACACCTTCGGCTGCATCTTCGCTGTTGGCAAGGCGCCGCTGGGTCTCCCTGAACTCGGCAACGGCTGCTTCTTGACCCTGGAGCGAATAGAGTAGAGATGAGGCCTTGGTCGCCTGAATGGCCAGGGGCGCCAGCTGCGCGATCCTTCGCGCGAGTTCGAGGGCGCGCTCCAGTTCCTGGCCGGCGGGTACGATTTCCTGCACTAGCCCACAGCGCAGCGCCTCGGCCGAGTCGAATTCGTCGACCACGAGCAGGTGGTACATGGCATTGCCCCAGCCCCCACGTTCGACGAAGCGGATCGTGGCACCACCCGTCGCCATGATGCCGCGCTTGGGTTCGAGTTGGGAAAATCGGCAATCATCGGCGGCCACCACAATGTCCGCGCCTAGCATGTACTCGATGCCGGCTGTAAAAGTGATGCCTCGCACCGCACACACGATGGGCTTTCTGCAGCTGCGACCGGAGAGGCCAGTCGGATCGACCTTGCTTGGCCCACGTTTCCCCCCGCCGCTTCCCTTCATTCCATCACTCCACTTGGGAAGGTCGAGGCCGGCCGTAAAGTGGTCGCCGTGACCAAACAAGACGCCGACATGCAGATCCTCTTCTTCGTCGAGCCGTGTATAGGCGTCGCGAAGTTGTCCCACCATTTGTGGAGTCAGCCCGTTGCGCTTCTCGGGCCGGTCGATGCCGATCAGAAGAATTTTGTCGCGCTGTTCGACGCTGATCTGTCCTTCGGGATCTCGCTCTGCCATGGGAAGCTCCGCTCGTCGAGCGCTGAGTCGGTTGACATGCCCACCGCTTGCGCACTCGAACTAATCTATTGGTGACGACGTATCCTGGAGAAGTCTGGTTTGCACTTCCCCATGAAAGAGCCGTTTCCTTTATTGAAATGGGCCTGATTGGCTCCGTGATGGTCTTGCCATTCGGGAGCCTCAAAAGAATATCATGGATATGGACTCGATCGATGAGAGTTGCCAGCTCTCCGCCGGTTCCGACGTGTAAGACGCACGTCGAAGCGAAAATGACGTTTCAGCGATTGCGAGGTTCTAGCCGACGACGTCCTTGTAGCGACGGATCGCTTCAATATGGTCATCGACGGAACGGAAGCCAGCGTTCATCGTGGCGATCGCAATATGTGTCGCTCCGAGATCGCGCCATGCCTCCGCGTGCTGGGACCAGCGATCCGGATTGTCGCCCCGTGCTTGCGCCTGGATCCCGAAGTTGGCCGGGTTCCGACCGTTCGCTTGGAGGTGGGTATTCAATAGATCAATTCTCTTCTTCGCCGCATCGTCGGGGCCCATAAGAGGGACCCAGCCATCTCCAATGCGTGCGGCCCGCTCAATGACGGCGTCCACTCCGCCTCCGAACCAGACCGGAATCGTTTTTTTGGGAAGCGGGTTGAGGCCAGCCTGTGTCACGCGATGCCATTTTCCGTCGAAAGAGAGGGTGTCCTCGGACCACAGCCTGCGCATGAGTTCGACCTGCTCCTCTTGACGCGGACCCCGATCGTGGAAGTTCTCACCGAGACCTTCGTACTCGATCGTGTTCCAACCCGTTCCGACCCCGAGTCGAAGTCGTCCGCCTGACAGCACGTCGACCTCTGCCGCCTGCTTTGCGACCAGAACCGTCTGCCGCTGAGGCAGGATCAATACGGCGGTGACGAACTCGATCGAGTCGGTCATACCCGCGAGATAGCCGAATGTCACAAAGGGCTCGTGAAATGGAGTGTCTTTGTCGTAGGGTCCCTTCCAGCCCCCGGCCGGTCTGGGTCAGCGCCTAACACGTGATCGTAGATCAGCAGATGGGTGAATCCGAGGCCTTCCGCTGCCTGAGCGAAATCCCGAATTGCAGTCGGATCGTTTCCGATCTCTGTCTGGGGAAATACAACACCGAGTTCCATCTTTTTTCTCCTATTGGATTCCCTGTCGCCATCGCTCTAGGCGGCACGATCCAATAATAATGCAGCCACGTGGGTATTGAGGACTTTCTGTTGAGCGCCAATAATTATGTTTGCGACGTGCGATTCGGGCGATCTCACCAGGGATGACGATGATTCGAGTGCGTGCCAAGGCTCGCTATGCTTATTGCTTCCAGCCAATGCGGACGCCAACGCCAACGCCAACGCCAACACCAAGACAAAGGAAAACAACATGACCGCACCATTCAATCTCGCCGAAACGGATCGCCTACTCTCCACGACGCGCGCTGTGAGACGTCGCCTCGACCTCGAACGTACGGTCGAGCGTGCGGTGATTCTCGATTGCCTCAGGCTTTCGCAGCAAGCTCCCACTGCGTCCAACACCCAGAAGTGGCGTTGGATGGTGGTGACCGATCCGGGGAAGCGGCGCGCAATCGGCGAGATCTATGGTCGGGGCAAGCAGTTCATCGCGCAGGCACGCGGTGAAATCGCCTCCGATGACGCACAGACGCATCGTGTCTACGACTCGGCCGAATGGCTGTTCGATCACATCGCGGAGGTTCCGGTACTCGTAATCCCTTGCCTCGAAGGCCGACTTGCCGGAGACGCCCCCAACGGGATGGCCGCGGCCTTCTATGGTTCCATTTATCCAGCTATGTGGAGCTTTCAGCTGGCACTGCGCAGCCGTGGTCTCGGTTCCGCCCTGACGACGATTCATCTCTTCTTCGAGGAAGAAGTCGCCAAGCTCCTTAATATTCCCAAGGACGTCATGCAGGTGGCTTTGCTCCCGGTCGGATACACAAAGGGCACCGACTTCAAGGTCGCCAAAAGACAGTCGGTCGAAGAGATCGTACATTTCGACGAGTGGTCATGACCGCACGAAAGATGTGGGCGAGTCCGCTGGGCCGGCCACGAGCAGTGGAGCTCAGACCGATGCGCAAGTCCGACGCGATGCACCCGGCTCACCACGTAAATGCCAAACGTCTCCTCTTTTTCGCTTCCTACGTGACGCTGTTTTGGAGCGTGCTAGGTGTGATCGCCGCAGCCACGGCCGTGACTGCGGCAGAGGAAGCGCCCGTCTATGACGTCGTCATCCGGGGTGGCCGCGTGATCGACGCCGAATCCGGTCTCGATGCCGTGCGAAACGTGGGGCTCATCGGCGGTCGAATCGCAGAGGTCAGCGAGCAGCCACTCGAGGGTCAAGCGATTCTACCCGCGGAGGGACTCGTCGTTTCGGCCGGCTTCATCGATCTTCACACCCACTCGCCGACTCCCCTCGGCCAGCACTACCAAGCGCTCGATGGCGTCACGACCGCACTCGAACTCGAAGTCGGTGCGTACCCCGTCGCCGAGTTTGCCCCGACGGTCCGTGGGGCCGCATTGATTCACTACGGCTCCTCGGTCGCATGGGCGTCCACGCGCCTCGAAGTGAAGTCCGGAATTCGACGTCCGGATCTGCTCTCTGGGAAATCCGAACCGCTGGGCCTCAAAGGCTACTGGACGGCGTTCCGATCCCTCTTTGTGACGCCTAACGAAGTTTTCGTTGAGAAGGCGAGCCCAAGGGAACGTGAAAAAATGCGAGTGCTTCTGAATCAAGGTCTCGATGCTGGCGGACTCGGGATCGGCGTTCCGCTCGACTACTTCAGCGAGGGCACAGACAGCGACGAACTGCGAATGGTCTTCTCGGTTGCGAGCGAACGAGAAGTGCCGCTGTTCATTCACGTGCGCCGTGGTATCAACGGTGACCCAGCGGGCCTGCGTGAAGCGCTCGAACTCGCGAAGGAAACGGGTGCTTCGGTGCACATCTGCCACATTCAACACAGCGCAATGAAGAACGTGGCGCTCTTCCTCGCCGAGATCCGCGTCGCGCGAGCAGAGGGTGTCGACGTCACGACGGAGACCCTGCCTTACAATGCGGGTTCGGCGTTGATTTCGTCTGCCGTCTTTGGTCGCGATTTTCGAACTATCTTCGCGATCGACTACGGCGACGTGGAATGGGCCGATACGGGCGAACGCTTTGATGAAGCGACCTTTCTCGAATACCGTGAGAAGTTCCCGGGCGGCCAGGTCATCCACCACTACGTACAAGACGAGTGGACACGAACCGCCATCGTCGAACCGGGCGTGATCATCGTGAGCGATCTCCTGCCGATGGTGACGCGCGAAAGTAAAGTCGCTCCGCATAACGGATCTTTTTCGCGCGTCCTCGGTCACTACGCCCGAGACCAGAAGCTCCTCGATCTTGGCACGACGCTCGCGAAGATGACGCTCCTTCCGGCGCTGCGACTCGAGACCGCCTTCCCTGTTTTCGCAAGCAAGGGCCGTCTCCGCGTTGGCGCAGACGCGGACATTACCGTCTTCAACCCAACCACGTTGATCGATCAAGCGACGTACCAAAACCCCTATCAAGGCTCCGTCGGGATCGAGTACGTCCTCGTTGCCGGGGAAGTGATCGTGCGCTCCGGCGAGGTCGTTCCGGACGTCTATCCGGGCCAACTCTTGTCGGTTCCGCCCGCGCACTAATTGGCTGCACGGCGACTCCGCCGTGTTACCGTTTCGAAATGATGGAACCTCAGTCACGAAAAATCCCGGCCGCCGAGAACCTCGAACGCCACATCCTCGAATGGAGCCTAAAAGGCGTTACCCGTCACGTACTCTTTCTGCTTTGTCTTGACGAGGACCAATCGTTAATCCTCCCGGGCTGACTGCATTGGGTGGGCTCATGTCCGACAGTGGCGGGCTTGGGCCCGGCCCAAACGTCCCAGGTAAATTTCAACGACAGCTTTTCTAACCCCGCAGCTGAACCGACCAGGAGCCTATGAATGAGCACCGATGTAGACGAACTCAAGCGCGAGATAGAGTCCCTCCGAAACGAACTCCGGAAGGTCCAGCAGGAGCATGAATCCAGCTTGGCTCGGGCCAACCAGCCCGACCCCTATTTTTCAGAAGTTGGCATCCAAGGGGTTTCCGGCCTCGAAGGGATTCCTCAGCACGGAATGCCCGCCAAGGCAGCCCGTGCCCTGATCGAAGACCACCACGCCGTAGACTTCAATCAGCGCCTGAACACATCCTCCTACGTCAATGTGGAATTCGAACCCGACGAAGAGGCGGTCGCCCTGATGGGGCTGCAAATCAATCTTGCCGACCAAACCGTGTACCCGCAATCCTATAAGCTGCACGATTCGGTGGTGAATATGATTGCTCGGCTTTGGAATTGTCCGGAACCGGCAAATTTTTCCGAGTACGGGGTCTATGCCGGAGCCGGGACCGTCGGATCCACCGAAGCCTGTCTGTTGGCCGGAATTGCGCTCAAAACTCGGTGGCGTAAGTGGTACCGTGCTCGGACGGGGAAAACTGAAAGCGAGGTGCGTTCCATCCGCCCGAATGTGGTGATGTCATCTTGTTTTCAGGCGGCTTGGGAGAAATTCTTCAAATACCTTGATGTTGAACCCCGACTGATCTTTCCCAAGCGGGATGATTTCATCCTTGATGCCGAACAGATTCGCGAGGCGGTGGATGAGAATACCATGACCGTCGTGTGCATCATGGGAAACCACTACGGCGGGCAGTACGACCCGGTCTGGGATGTCGACCGCGTCCTGGGCGAAATCAACGAGGAGAAGGGGTACCAAGTCGGAATTCATGTTGACGCGGCATCGGGCGGTTTCATCGCGCCTTTTCAGGACCTTCCCGCGTGGGATTTTCGTCTGAACAACGTCTTGTCAATTTCCTCGAGTGGCCACAAATACGGAGAATCATGTTGCGGTACGGGTTGGGTGGTCTGGAGGCAGAGAGAGGATCTAAGCGAGCACGTGGCCATTTCGGTGACCTACCTGGGAGGAAACGCCGAATCATTCACTTTGAATTTCTCCAGACCCGCGAGTGGGGTGTACGTTCAGTACTACAAGCTCATGCGTTATGGGATCGAGGGCTATCAGCAGGTCTGTGACAAGATGATGAAGAACGCCCAGTATATTCGAGAAAGTCTCGAGGCGATGACGTGTGAAGGAAAACCGAGATTCATTTTCCTTGACGCCGGAGACGACGCGTGCCTGCCTGTTGTGGCCGCTGCGCTGAACCCGGAATGCGAGTTCACCTACGACGACATCGACCTTCAGAACGCACTGTCGCAACACCATTGGTACGTCAGTGGATATAAAATGGGCTTCAATCACCCTATCACTGAAGAGAATATTGCCTTGTTTTCGGATACAGACCGAAATGACACCATGTTTCGTATTGTGGTCAAGAACAACTTGACTCGAGGAATGGCAGACAACCTTCTCGAATCCTTCGTCGAGACCTTCAAGTTTCTCGATGCGGTGGATTTTTCAGGCCTACATGGTTTCGACACCATACATCTCCGACACAAAGACCAGAGGAAGGTGACCAACCACTGCTGACAGTCGCGAGGAGGGGAAGAAGGAGGTAGGCGGACATCGAGCTAGAAATCGGCCGTCCGCGAAGCCAGTTTGACCGGCTCGCGAGGCGGCAATGCGAAGACGGGTGGAGAACTTCGAGCGGGCCATCCCTGGCGAGCTAGGGAGTCGTGTATTCGATATGACACTGACCGCAGCGTGAACGCACTGTCCGAGCAGTCAGAAACCAATTTTCCGCGTCGCCGGTGGTCGCGTGCGCGCTGTGGCACTCGACACAGTCGACGCCGAGCCCCGTATTGTGGAGCGGTTTGTCGTGAAATGCAGAGCCGTCAAATCCTCTCGTCTTCTTCTGGAACTGTGCATGGCATTGACGGCAATCGGCGTCGAGTAGCGGCCAGCTCATTTCCGTCGGTTCATCGAATTGCCCAGTGACATAGAGGATCGAGTCTTTAACCGAGAGCAGCTTGACCCTCGCGCGGCCCGCGAAGCCAACGCCGCCGTGACAGTCGATGCAGCGAATCGCCGGAGAATCAGGCCGGGTCGCGAGGCTCGCCGCGGCGTGTTGTGCGGCGAGATTCGGGGCAGGTCGCTCGTCGAAGTCTGCGCGGATCTCGGTATGAAGCCGAATACCGGTTGGTAGGTGACAGGCATTGCAGAAGTCATCGTTTGATTCGAGTCGATCCGTCGCCCACCAGACCGTCGGGAACGAGACAAACAGGAGCACGGCCGCGAACAAGAGCCCCGTCATCGAGAGAGTTGCCCCGCCGCGATTTCGTTGATTGGAATCGGACGTTCCGTGCGCGATCCGCTCCAGCGCTGTGCCCTCCATCATGGCCGCGCAGTTTCGCATACCCCTTCGGCATTTCGCTACATTGCGGAAATGGGAAGACACGCAAGAACCGTTGGCTTCGGAACGCGCGCGATCCTCGCGCTATTGATGGCGTTCAGCCTCAATGGATGTGATGCTAGCGAGCCCCAGCCCGATGAGAATGGGCACGAACGCTATGCGCGGCAGTATCTGCCCTTCGATCCCGAATGGGTCTCGGAGCGGATGATTCCAATGGCCCCGCCGATCTCCCCGCAAATGGTGATCTGGGAGGTCAGCGAGTTCGGACCCGAGATCGTCGCGACGCCCGAACAACAAAAAGCGGGCAATGATTTCGTTGTCCGCTGTCTCGAAGCGGCGATTGAAAAGGGTTGGTTCGATCGCTCGAAGGGGATGGCGGATGGCTTCCTGACGCCGGGATCCGATGATCGTCACCATCGCAATGACGACTACGTTCTCGATGACATTCAGCTCGACCCAGAGAGACCCGAATACCTCATGTACTATCCGGATCCGAATCGAAACGGCGAGCAGACGCTCACCGGGTTCATGTTTGTGGCGGATGGTCGGGACAAGAAGGGCCATCAATTTGCCGGTCCGCTTAGCATCTGGCACTACCATAAATACACGAATGCACGCTGTTGGACAGGTCGAGGCCTTCTTTCGGTGGGCATGCTCGATGACGAGGGGAATTGTCCGACGGGTGGCGTTCCATTGCATCGGAGCCCGGAGATGGTGCACGTGTGGCTTCTCGATCATCCGCGCGGATCCTTTTCGACCGGGATGACCCTGCCACGTGATGTGCTCCGCGCTGGACTGGCGAAGCGATGGGCGGCGATCGGCTACTGAATCAACGAGATCCGCTTCATCCCGCGTCTCGCGAGAATCGAAATCGGGCGAGCTTTCGTCGATCAACTTGATTCAAGGAATGGAAATGTCATTCGATTCGGACACGGAAGTCATCCAGTCCGAGGCTGGGAACTACGATTGCCACTTGCGTGAAGCACAGTGGGTCGTGGCTGGACCTGTATCCCGTCAGAGCAGAATTCGAAATTCAGAGATCCTAAGCGTAGAGACATTTGACGGGGACCGGAGGACCCCGAGGAGTGTCTCATGACCAAGCAAAACAAGCAGTCCACCGATGCAGCTGTGCGCGACATCCGTTGCCGAACCCGAAGGAAGTTCTCTCCCGGAGAGAAGATCCAGATCGTGCTCGAGGGCCTAAGGGGCGAGCAGAGCGTCTCGAATCTGTGTCGGCGAGGAGGACGTTTCGTGAGACGCACGACCTTCGAGAAAATGGAGATCATCCGCCTGGTCGAGGGGGCGGACAAGCCGCCGCCGCATTGCTGCTTGCAGGCGAAGCTTTTTTGACCCTGAAGCATTCGGCCTCGTGGTCGCGTACGTGAGCTCCGCTGATGACCCCATTTGGAGTCTCAATGCGGAGATGACCGCGAATACGGGCAGCGTCCTTCGTACGGCCGCTTGACACTCTGCTCGGCACTAGCCTTCTAAGGAAGCGAAGACGTCGGTTTCGAGACGGGCCCCAGCGAAAAAACGAAATTCGTCACATGCCAGATCTGGTTGATGGAGAGTGTCTTGACGAAAACTGGCATCTCCGGATTTCCCGTTTTGCCATAGGCCACCTGAGAGGCAAAGTAGCCTTCTGCGCGCTCGGCAATGAACGCGCGAAGGTTCGTCGGCGGGATCGTGAGCTTCTTCCCAGCGAGGCCATCGCCGAAGCCCCCTGCGCCGTGGCACGATGCGCATTCCCTTGCGTAGATCGTCGCTCCCTCGGATACGGATTCGGCGCTCTCCGCATGCGGATTCATGGCGGACCGCAAGCTCATCTTCTTCATCGCCACACATCCAAGGCCAGCGGTTGCGACTAACGCAACCAGAATCAAGAAGCATGCTGTTTGTGACAGGTTTCGAGTTCGCGTCATCATTTATCATTTCCTCCGGGCGCTGTGAGATGGACGCTTGTCCGCGGCGCTTCGATCCTGCTCCACCTGCCACGAACGGGAATGCCCGTTCCCAATCGATCCGAAGAGTATGCGGCGGTGGTACTGAAAACGCAGCTGATCCTCCGTATCCGTGTCTCCAGAGTTGAAGCGCGCCCACCCGCAGCCGTTAACCCAATTATCGTTTTCCTTGCAGCGCCCCACGGCATCCTTGACCCATACGACCAAAGAATTTCATTCCCTGCCCACGGTACGTGTCCTGTTGGCGTGATCTGGAATCTTACAATTTGCATGGCCGGTGTGGGACCAAGGATTCGTTGTCAAATGGACGTGCTGGCGTGATGCCGCTGTCTCGCGACCTGAAGCTTCTCATAGCTCTCTACTAGCCTTAAGTGCTTATCGATTCCATCGAGATTCACATTTGTCGGTGTTAGTCCAAAGAATCGAATCTCTCCTGACACACTCGAGGTTGCATTGCCGAGGATCTCCTCGCCGTACATTCGAGTGAGGTTGGGGATGTAGTTTTGAAGCTCCAGGTCTTCTCGGAGCGTGATGTCGAGCACGATATCCAAGACTTGGTAAAACCTTCTGCGCGCGGGCACGTTGTCGTTGTATTGCAAGAACAAGCCCACGCATTCCTTCGCTTCTTCATGCTTGCCGAGAGCCAGGCAAATGAGCCCTTTGAGTTCGCTAATCGTGCACTTCCCCCAAGGAGAATTTTCGTCAAATGCAACGCCAATTAGATCTGGGATCGGTGTGTATTCATCAAGTTCACTGTCTTCGAGCTTTTCAAGCAGGCGCAATAGAGCTTGGTCACCCAGCGAGTGTATGTCGAGTATGTCTCGCCTGAAGACGAGCGCTTTGTTGGTGTTGTCCCAAACAAGGTCCTCCGCCGGATAGATTTCTGAATAGCCGGGAACCAAAATTCTACAGGCATTCACCCCGAGTTCTTCGTAGTCCGCGATGTAGACTTCTTTGTTCAGGTCTCTCAGGATACCCATGAGGTACTGGTATTCTTGCTCCGTCGAACCGGCGAAATTCCAATCGGAGAATTCATAGTCGGTGGCTTGGCCAAAGAACTTCCAGGAAACCACTCCACTCGAGTCAATGAAGTGCTCAACCATGTTGTCCGGCTCGCGGATGGCGAACTCGTTGAAGGTAGGTGGCGGAAGATCGTTCAAGCCCTCGAAGCTTCTGCCTTGCATCAATTCGGTCAGGCTCCTTTCAAGAGCCACCTCGAGCTTGGGATGCCCCCCAAATGAAGCAAAAGCACCACCCGTTCTGGGGTTCATGATAGCGACACACATCACAGGGAATTTCCCTCCCAGCGAAGCGTCTTTCACGAAAACGGGGAAACCCTGTGCTTCTAGCTTTGCGATGCCGGCCGCGATTGTTGGGAATCGTTCGATCACAGCCTTGGGTACATCGGGGAGCGTGAGTTCCTCGAGAATGATCTGCTTTTTTACGGCGCGTTCGAAAATCTCAGACAGACATTGAACGCGTGCTTCGTAGCGGGTGTTCCCCGCGCTCATGCCGTTGCTGACGAAAATATTCCCAATGAGATTGGCAGGAATATGGACCGTCTCCTGGTCGGATTGTCGCATGAACGGCAGAGCGCAAATTCCGCGTTCGATCGCTCCAGAATTTGTATCCACAAGATGTGAAGCTTTGAGTTCATGGTCGCAATCAAAAATCTCCATGAACCGTTCGTCCATCAAGCCTTCGGGAATTGAATCATTGGGCCCGGGTTTGAACCACTTCTCGTTGGCGTAATGAACAAATTCGGCCTTTGCTCTTTCTTCACCGAGGTAGTAGTCGTTGTAAAAGTAGTTATTGCTCATTCGCTCGAGGTATTCCCCGAGCGCCGAGCACAGGGCTGCGTCTTTGGTCGCGCCTTTTCCGTTCGTGTAACACATGGGTGACTCGGCATCGCGGATATGGACGGACCACACGTGGGGAACGATGTTTCTCCATGCCGCGATTTCAATCTTGATCCCAAGTGACTCGATGAGGCCGCTCATGTTGGTGATCGTTTCTTCGAGCGAGCAGTCTTTGCCCGGGATCATGGTTTTGGCACCGTCTTTAGAGTCACTCTCATAAAGAAGGCCAGAGTCTTTTGCCAAAACACTGACGGAATCGACTTCGAAACCCAGATCGTTTTGAATCACTCGTTTTACAGTGCAGCGGTCCATCGCACTGATGATTCCATTCCGATCCTTCTCGGATATCCCTTCAGGCAGTTCAGCACGAATTTTGAACGTCTGCTGATACCTGTTTTCAGGGTCAACGATGTTGTCCTGAACGATGCTGATGTCTTCGGTGGGAATGTCTCTGGCGTTGCAGTAAGCCTTGGTAAAATAGGCAGCGCAGAGCGCTGACGAGGCCAAGAAATAGTCAAAGGGGCCTGGAGCTGTTCCGTCCCCCCTATATCGAATGGGTTGATCGCTGATGACTGTGAAATCATCAAAGCTGGCCTCCAGCCTAAGATTGTCCAGAAATCTGACTTTTACCTGCATGTTGTTTCCCGGGGTTGGCTCATCGATTGATCAGCTGTTCGCTCGAGCGTGAAGGCCAACGTCGAACGTTGGATTCCGCGGCTGATGGAGAGTAAGACGTTTAAGCTCGATTTTTCGGCAAGGTACAAGGTATCGGTGCCACAAAGAACCCGTATCGTCGAAATGGGGATTCTGGTCGCGTGGCGCGGGGGCAGTCAACTCGAGGCCGTCCATTAGCCCCTCGTCAACCGCCCTCGGTGCGAGGATAGGAAACAGAAGGCCTCCCTTTCGGTACCGCCGGTGCGTAGACTTCTGGCCAGTAGCCGTCAGCTCGTGATGGTCTCAAGACTCGCGATTCGTGCACCACAGCCGCCTTCATCCGCCGCTTCGCCACAGCCTGCGCCACGAAGTCGATGACCACATTTTCGTAGAACCCTCGCCAGGCATCGAGATTCGTCATCAAATCCGAATGCCGATAGAGCCCCTGACACACACGACGATGGTCCGTTTCCACCCACTGGAGCTTTTCCTCAACCCCTTCATCGGCGTTCCGATCGTTCTACTCTTTGGCCTGCCGGCTTGGGTCCTCGCCTTCTACGAATTACTCGATGTCGCCGTCACGTTCTTTACGCATTCGAATATCCGCATTCCTCGACAGCTGAACCGCTTGCTTCGATACGTCATCAACGACTGAATTCGAATCAGCGACCCCGCAAAACAGGCTGCTGCCATTCATCACCGCCGATCTCGAGAAAGAGCCAATCAGTCGCCGATTGGCTCTGTCCGCGACACCGATGACTCGAGAAAGACCGAACCGCGGCGATCGATCGTGTCGGCCGTGTCTTGCCGAGCTCGTGGTCCGGGGGAGGGTGGAATGTCTCGCAGCGATCTATTGTCTTCTAGGCGCTCATCCAACGTCTAATCGAGAGGTATCATGATCAAACTGTACGGACTTCTAATGAGTAACTACTACAGCCTGACCAAGGCCTTGCTGTTTGAGAAGGGGCTCGAGTTCGAGGAGGTCAAGGCACCGCCTTCCCAAAAAGATGACTACCTGCGGCGTTCGCCAATGGGAAAGATGCCTTCGATCGAAGTCGATGGTCAGTTCATGTCCGAGTCACTTGCAATATTTACCTACCTCGAACGGCGATGCCCGGAGCCGGCGATGCTTCCCAGTGATCCGTTTGCGGCGGGCAAAGTCATGGAGTTGGTCAACCACGTCAAGTTGGACATCGAACTCGTCGCCCGTCGTTGCCTCCCCGAACTATTATTTGGCAAGCCGGTGAGCGATGAAACAAAGGAGCAGGTCAAAGCCGATCTGGCGAAGGGGATGAAGGCGGTGAGCCGCCTGTACGTCTGTGATCCCTACGCTGCGGGCACAGAGTTCGGCCTAGCCGATCTCTACACCTTCTATAGCTTCGGCCTTGCCGGCATGCTGGCGAAGCAGGTGGTGGGAGTCGACCTGTTGGCCGACCAGCCCCAGATCGGCGGGCTAATGGAGCTTCTGGCAAAGCGCCCAAGTATCGCTCGGGTGACTGCAGAGTCGGCCGGCTAATACAAACTTGAAGAAGCCAGAGACGAAGGGATAACCGGGCTGTTGCGGTCTCGCCGCCGAGGTCGTGCAGTTCGATCGTCTCGAGCGATTGATTGAATCGGGCGGGGAGATCTCCAGGTGGAGCGCTACACGCTTTTCGGTTCGCTCAGTCCGCAAGCCCCATCCACGAAGCCATGTTCCCGTAGTAGAAGGCATGCATCGTCGCCTCATCGCATTCAGTCATCTCGGCCTCGAATTTGCGAATCGGATCCCGCGTTCCTTCGGGATGCGGATAGTCGGATGCGTAGACCAACATCTCGGGACCCAGCTGATCGATGATCCAGCCGACGGGCTCTCCAGCGAAGGGTGAGAACTTGACGCGCTCGCGAATGACGTCCGATGGTTTCGTTCCAGCGGCTCCCGAATGCTTGAGCGCTCGGGCGGCGAAGTCGAGGGTCTGCAGCCAGGATGGGACCCATGTTGCGCCGTGCTCCATCGAGATGGCCTTGAGTCCGGGATGTCGATCGAAGACGCCGTCGATCAGCATTGCGGACAAGAAGAGTTCGGCGCTGTTATTCATGCCGACAATGCCGATCGCGCCCTCGGGAATGTCTCCCACGTGAGGTGTCGTCCCTCGTCCGTTGTTGCGGAAGCTCGGCGAGATGGGTTCGTAGTGACCGTTGACTGCGACATGGACGACGATCGGAACGTTGGCCGCGTCAAAGCGAGCCCATACCGCGTCGAAATCCGGGTGCGTGAAGGACCTGGCGTTGGGGTCCGGCTCGTTGGTGTCGATCATGAACGTATGAACACCGGCGGCGAAGCCCTCGTCGATGATCGCGCTCGCTTCTTCCGGCCCCACGCTGAGAGGCGCGTACCCGATGCCAAACAGACGCTCATCGTGGGCGCAGAAGTTCCCCATCGCCCGGTTGAGAACCCGCGCACCATTGGCAACAACTTTGGGATCTTTCTCGTGTGCGATTTGGTGAAATGAAAATGTCGGCAGGATCCACTGCAGCTCGTAGCCAAAGACATCGAGGGTGTGTGAGCGCTCGGCGGGATCGAATGCGCCCAGACGGCTCCACCCGCTCTTCGAGACGTCCTGAACGCCAGCCTCGAACTTCGCCATGGTCTCGGGGTCGCTTTGCCGACGTTCGAAGTGCTCGCGGGCCCGGGTCATTGCGGACTCGGATACCAGTAATTCATTCTGCGCATCCATCCGCGGCAAGAGCGCTCGCTCTTGCGGATTCGCGGCGCTCGAAAGGAAATCATCGAGTTCGATCACATGGCTGTCCACATCGATGATGCGTCGGTTTTCGGCGTAGCTCATGGGAGAGATCCTTTTATTGATGGAGACTCAGCGATTCAATGGTTTGATGAGGCTAGTGCCGCTATTATAGGTTGTCAATAATAAGGATCGATGCCCGGGGTGCCTACCCAAACCAAACCGACCCGTACCCGGCTGCCCCCCGAAGCGCGTCGCAGCCAATTGCTTGACGCGGCGCGCACGCTCATTGTCGAAAGGGGGATGCAGGCCTTTACGATGGAAGCTCTCGCCCGGGCGGCCGAAGTCTCGAATCCGCTGGTCTACAAGTACTTTGCGAGCCGTGCCGATCTACTCGGCGAACTTGTCGATCGGGAATACCGGCGTTACCGCGATCAGATGCGAGTCGACCTCGAACGCGCCGACAACTTCGAAGACATCGTGCGGGTCTTCGTCGCAGCCAACTTCGATCACCACGCCCGCGGCAACATCCTGCCGGTGCTCCTGAGCCAGCCCGAACTTGCCGCCACAATCCACGAGCAAGAGAAACGCGGGAACCGTCAGGTGGCGAAATTCCTTGTGGGCGGCATGGCGGACACCTATCGCCTCACGCGTTCCGAGGCGGAGTATCTCGTCAGTGTTGCTTCGGGTACTTCCATCGGCGCGGCCAATTTCGGCAGAGGCGTGGCAAGCCGTCGGGCCGAGACCATCGAATCGACGCTGCGCTTCATTTTTGCAGGCATCAAGAACTACGTCGACTCCGACTGACGTGGTCGAGGTGAAGGCTTCGCCGATACGGATGCCCATGCAACGATCAGTTGGTCAGTTCAGCAATTGACGCGAAGGAATGCCGTTGCGTCGTTTCGAGCGCCGCCAAGACCATGGCAAACATGCTGCCGATGATCTCGACATCACTCCGCCTCTCTCAGGGGATGTCTTCGCGCGAGCGATGAGAGTCTAATGACTCGCGGCTTCTTTGGCGGCGCGCATGAAGTCTTCGACTCGGGGAAGGCGGCGAAGAGACGTGCCTCCATCGACCAGGATGTTCTGACCAGTGATGTACGCTGCCTGATCACTCGATATCCAGGCAACCGTGTCGACGATGTCGTCGATCGTGCCAAATCGTTTTAGCGGGGTCTCTGCCGTGAAGGCATCGCGGACTCCCGGCGCGTTGACGATTTGTTTGGTCATCGGCGTTTCGACGAGACTGGCGGACACGACATTGAGCCGGACGTCCTGGGCTCCGTACTCGGAGGCCGCAATCCGTGATACGTGATTAATTCCCGCTTTCGCCCCTGCATAAGGTGCGTACCTGTCGGCCGTGAGCGTCGCGATCGAGGAGCCGATCGTCGTGATCGAACCGCCTCCGCTCATCGCATTCGCCATGTGTTGGATACAGTAGAGGGCACTCGTGAACTGTACCGCGACCATTCGCTCGACCCGCTCTGGCTCGAGCTGCGCGATCGGACAATAATCCTCGTAGCCCGAAGCGTTGATACCAACGTCGAGCCGGCCCCATCGGGAGACCGTCTGTTCCACCAAGCTCTTGACTTGCTCACTACTCGTCACGTCGCAGGCGATTGCGGCGGCACCGATCGACTTGGCCGTAGCCTTGAGGTTCTCCAGATTGCGTGCGGCAATCGCGACCTTGGCGCCGTCGGCAACTAGGCGGCGCGCAATCGCTTCACCAAAGCCCCCCGAACCTCCGACGACGATCGCCACCCGGTTCTTCATCGATTGAGAATCGCTCATTCAATTACCCTCTGATCTAGTTTGCGGAGCCACTGCTACATACCGCCGCTGACGCTCAGAATCTCGCCCGTAATCCAAGAGGACGCACGCGAACAAAGGAACAGGGCCGCAGCGCCCAGGTCTTCGGGCGTGCCGAGGCGGCCTGCAGCGAGCTTCAGCTTCTTTTCGAGCCTGGGAAGGTCGTCCTCACCGAGTCGCAGCGCCTTCATCATGATCTCTGTTGGTACTGCGCCCGGCATGATTCCGTTCACCCGAATCCTGGGGCCGAGCTCCACAGCAAGCGTGGCCGTGAGAGAGTTGACGCCGGCTTTGGCCGCGGCGTAATGTCCGCTTCCGGAGATCGGGGCAACCGCATCTTTCGACGAGATGTTAAGGATCCGTCCACCATCTCCCAGGTTCCGCGCTGCAATGACGCTGCATTCCCAGACCGCCGTTAGATTCAATCGCCGCGGTCGCATCCCACTCTTCTCGCGGCAATTCGATGAGCGGTCGAGAAATCGGCGAGCCACCCGCGTTGTTGACCCAGATGTCGAGCCGGCCGTATTCGTCGCACGCGGCCTGGGCGAGGGCTTCGACCGCGGCGGCGTCGGTGACGTCGGTCGTGACAGCGATGGCGCGGCCCCCTTCCTTACGGGGGAGGGCGGCCTCCGTTACTTCTGGGATATGGCTCGGTCGAGACGGAAGACCGACTGGCGCACTCGGTTGATCGACCAGTCGATGATCGGGGAATCATGCGTCCGATCCACGTGATTGAGTGTGGATCACGATCGGTAGCCGGCCTCTCCGAGATCGAAGCCGTTCAACCATTGCGCAAGAATGATGCCGTGAGCGAGCGAACATCCGAGTGACGAAGCGATTGGTGCATGCCCGTTGGCACGCGGTTCTTCCGACCATGCGCAGTTCGCAGGAGATCCCGAGACAATCATTCTCTCAAACTCTATGTCTACATCTCCGAAAGAGGCAACGTAGAACGACTTGAACGTGTTAAAATTCGAAGAGCGCTGAGACGCGAGGCCGCGCGAGGCTGACTTTCGATACGCAGGAGAGAATCCAATGAACGACGAAACACCCTTTCATCTCAAGGGCAACTTTGCTCCAGTGAAGGACGAGATCACGGCGACTGATCTTGAAGTGATCGGCTCGATCCCTCCCGAGCTCACGGGCGTCTACGCACGGAATAGCGCCAATCCCGTCACCGGCGAATCAGAGCATTGGTTCCTGGGAAACGGAATGCTCCATGGTGTCCGTCTCGATGGTGGACAAGCCAAGTGGTATCGCAATCGCTACGTCGACACGCCCTTCTATCGGGATCCGACGATCCAACGCATCTCGAATACCGGACAGGTTGACTACACCGTTGCCGCGGCGAATACCCACGTGATCCAGCACGGTCGCAAGATCCTGGCACTCGAAGAAGGCGCCTTTCCCTACATACTCGACGGTGAGCTCAATACGGTCGGGCATCACGACTTCGATGGACAGCTAAAAGGGCCGATGACAGCGCATCCCAAGATCTGCCCGAAAACGGGTGAAATGCTGATGTTCAGCTACGGCCAGCTTCCACCCTACTTCGTCGTTCATCGCGTGAGCCCAGACGGAAAGCTCGTGCAGAGCGAAGAGATCACAGTCAACGGACCCACCATGCATCACGACTTCGCCATGACAGAGAACTACACGATCGTGATGGATCTGCCGGTGATCTTCGATCTTCAGCTCGCGATTCAGGGAACGATGCCCTTCCGCTGGAGCGACGAATACCCGGCACGAATGGGTCTGATCCCGCGAACCGGGGGCAACGATCAGGTCAAGTGGTTCGACGTTGATCCCTGCTTTGTCTTTCACGGGCTGAACGCCTACGAAGACGGCGACGACGTCGTGTTCGATGTCTGCCGCATCAGCGAGATCTGGCGCGAGGGCAGCGATCTGAGTTCAGGCCAAGGCGAGCAGACGCTGCATCGATTCACATTCAACACCAAGGCGGGTACGACGAGCGAACAGACCCTCGACGATCGGAGTATGGACTTTCCGCGCGTCCCGGATGCGAGCGTCGGCCAGAAGCATCGCTTCGGATACACGGTCGCGTTGGGAGATGTCGACGGGGGGGACGGTCTGCCGGGATTCTCTGGCGTGCTGAAGACGAATTTCCAGGACGGAACTTCCGAACTGGCGAACTTCGGGCCAGGCCGAAACCCGAGCGAAGTGGTCTTTGTTCCCGCGAAGGGATCCGAACCGACCAGTGATGAAGGCTACGTGATGGGTTATGTCCACGATGAGGGCGCAATAAAGACGGAGCTCGTAATCCTCGATGCGACCAACTTCGAGGGCGAGCCGGTCGCTCGGATCAAACTTCCGCAGCGCGTGCCCTACGGCTTCCACGGCAGTTGGATGCCGGATCTTGGGGTGTAACCGCAGCCGCCATGCGCTCGCGGCCGCTGTAGCCACAATGCTCTTGGATTGACCTCCGCGACCCATCCGCGAGACTGAGTTGCGCGAGTTGCCTTCACTCACTTCCGGCGAGCTTTAGGCGTACCCATTTTACGATCAAGCTGGAGGCGGTCGTATGCGTAAGCCGGGCGGGTCGCCCTCAATACTCACAACCGTTGAATCTGAGTCGTGTCGCTATGTAGCGGATTTGTCGAGGAGTCGTCGCGCGCAGGCTTCAGCCGCGCGGCCTAATGCAATTGCGCGCGGATCCCCAGCGAGATAGTAGTCGAGGCGGTTCACTACATAGCCAAATCCAAGTCTCAAATCGGGATCGGCATAAGACGTAGTGCACACAGCCCGGCACGATGCGACATCAGCTCGCCGACCTCGATGTCCTGTTTTCCGCCCGCGGCAAACTCGGGCCAATATTTGGCAACCGGCTCGCGATAGTCGACTAGCCCTAGCGAGTGAGCCAGCGCCAGGCAAAAGGATGCCATGCCCGTCGTGCTGGAAAAGACCGGCACGAGTGTGTTTTCGAGCCAGGGCGCCTCTCCACTGGGATCACGCGATCCGCCCCAAAGATTGACGACGCACCTTCCGTTGAAGAACACGGAGCAGGCAGCGCCGACTTCACGACGCGTTTTAAAGTTCTCATTGAAAGCAGTGCGCACGGCTTCGAATCCCGGCGCTACGTTCCCCTCGATGTCCTGCAAAGCGTCACCTCGCGTCCCAGCCTACGGCAGTTTGGATGGAGGCCGCAGCACGTCGCAACCAAAGACTGCGCGCCTCTGCCGGTGAGTGGGGTGCAGGAGAGTTAACAGCAGGGACTTTGAAGCCCGATCGCAGTCCGGGCTCTTTTATGCTGCTCGAAGCTCCAATCGCTTGAGGCCCCGAATGACAAAGGAGTCCACGAATTCTCGCTCCTGCACAACGCGTTCGATGCCTCGGAGCTCGGGCACGAGGGCTTCGAGGGCGGCCTTTGCTTCCAGCCGGGCCAGCGAAGACCCGAGGCAGAAATGGGCTCCGAGACCAAAAGACAAATGCGACTTCGCATCGCGATTCACGTCGAAGCGATCGGGGTTCTCGAACCGGCGCTCATCGCGATTCGCCGCGCCTAGCATCGCCGCGACTTGTGCGCGCTTTGGGATTCGGACCCCATGCCATTCGACTTCTTCCGTCGTCGTGCGTTGAAGCATCTGGACTGGCGAATCCCATCGCAGGACTTCTTCAACCAGCGCTGGCACCAGACTCAGATCGCTTTGGACTCTTGCGAGTTCTTCGGGATGTCCGAGCAATGCGTCGACGGTGTTGCCGAGAAGATTGGTGGTGGTCTCGTTCCCCGCTAGCAGCAGAAGGAATATGAAGAGAAAGATCTCGAAGTCGTTGAGGTCGGCCTCGCCGTCAGAAGCCACCAACGCGCTGATTAGATCGTCGGCGGGATTTTTCCGGCGCGCCTTCACGATCGGCCGCAAGTAGGTTCGCAGCTCGGTCATCGCTCGAAACAGCAAGCGATCGCCTTCTTTGCCTCGAGTGGAACCCGTTCCCCCAGTGATGAACGCGTCACTCCAGCGTTTGAAATCGTGCATGCGTTCGCTTTCGACTCCGAGCATCTCCGCGATCATTGTCACGGGCAAGGGGACGGCCAAGTCGCGAACAAGGTCGAATGGATCTCCCGACCGAAGTCGTGCGACGCCCTCGGCGGCGAGTTCGTGTGCCCGGTCCCCCCATGCCGCGATTCGGCGCGGAGTGAAGCCTCGGTTCACGACGCCCCGCATCGCAGAGTGGCTCTCTCCGCTCTCCGCGATCAGGAAGCGCGCATCGGCCGCGGTCGACGGCAACACTCGCATTTGGACCATTGATGTCAGAGCCCGTCGAAGTTGAGCGAATCGGCTCTGGCTACCTCCGGGCATCTGGCGAGGGTTGATGGCGGAGGAGAAGACGTCGGGCGACTTGAGAACGCGCTCGACGTCTTCGTAGCGAGTCACGACGTAGTGGTCTGACTCAGGCGCGTAGTGGACGGGCGCTTCGTCTCGGAGTTGGCGATAAGTCGGATAGGGATCTTGCTTCCAACGGTTCGATAGTGGTTCGAATTCGATTCCCATGACCGTCAACTCCATCTCTACAAGTTCGATGTTCGCCGAAACGAAGCCAATCCCAAATTTTGAAGTCGCATGCGATCAGAGATCTGGTGCGACGATGGTTTTGTCCGGAGACTCGGCCGCGGTTACATCAACATTGGGGTTTCTTGGTCAGATGTCAAGCAATTCATCTCGCGGGTCGGCGTTTTCTTGTCACAAAATGACATATTGGCGGTGCGGAAAGAGCCGCTTGGCATTCGTATACCGACCCGCGCATCGTGCGCGGTCGCACACCTTCATCATCGAAGATCACTCGCGGTCGCATCTTCGAATTGACCTAGACTCGACCTGGAGTTCGTCGCGCACCTCTATGCACAGTCCCTATCATCCTCCTGAAATCGCGAATGAGCAGATGCCTCGCGTAGCGCTGCGTGTAACCATCGCTGGGCGGGGTCGGCTTTGAACGTTAGGCTTGGGGACGCCAGTCGTGTCGAAGGGAATGGGAGTGGACTCCCGAAGCGTCTCTTGCGAGGGAATCTGCCTGCTAGTCCACTGATTTTGATACATTCTTTTCGATAAGGGCATGGCCGTTCTGTGATCCAATGCGAGTTCGAGTCGATCACACACAAATACGAAGGAGGGAACATGTCGAAGGTACTCACGATTGGCGCCAACGGACAGATCGGTCGCCTCTTCTGCCTGAAGGCGAAGGACGCCGGGCTCTCGATTCGCGCGCTGGTGCGAAACGATGAGCAGCGAGCGCGCATCGAGTCTCAAGGGCTCGAATCCGTCGTCGGGGATCTGGAGGGCGACTTCTTTCACGCTTTCGACGGCTGCGACCGAGTCGTCTTCACGGCCGGCTCGGGCGGTTCGACGGGGGGTGACAAGACGCTCCTCGTCGATCTCTACGGCGCGATCCGCGCGATCGCCGAGAGCGAAGCGCGGGGTGTGGAGCATTTCGTGATGGTAAGCGCGTTACGCGCCGAGCGGCCACTGGATGCGCCGCCTGCGATGCGTCACTACATGGTCGCCAAGCTGCTCGCGGATCAGCGTCTCATCGAGAGCAGCGTGCCCGCGACTGTTTTACGGCCCGGTCGACTGACGGATGAAGTGGGCAGCGGTCGAGTTCGCACGAGTGTCGCCGCCGGCGAGGGCTTCGGCATCAGCCGAGAGAACGTTGCGGGCTGCATACTCGAGGCGCTGCGCCGGCCCCCGACAGAAAATCGTGTAGTCGATCTGCTCGATGGCGATACACCGATCGCAGACGTCTTCGCTGCGGGCTGATGCGAGCTCGATACGGGTCTGGTGTGCCTCATGCGAGGGCTACTTGTCAGATGACTACTGACCGACGGTGCGGAAAGGGGGCCTTCTTTTTCGTACTCCCGGAGGTGGGCAGGACATGGAGCTGATGTTTTCTCAATTTCCGGAAGCCTAGGTATCGTGGCCCGAGTGTTCACGGACATGATTGTTGGATTCGAAACGATCCCACGACTTAACATTTAGAAACAGTCGGACGCTGATTCGATTTTGGACCTATTTGATTCACTAAGCACACTTGCTGAATATTTGATTGGCCTCGCCGGATTCACTGGAATTATTGCCGCCATCGCGAATTTTGGTGAAGAACAAGTTGAGCTAGAGCAGTTCCGTTTGACCAACTTGCTGTTCACTGCCCTTGCGCCAGGGTTTTTCTCGCTGATTACGATCTGTCTCCTGTATTTCGAGTACTCAGACGAATTGGCGATACGGATCTCGAGTGAAATGCGCATTATCTATCTGATCGTGGATACTGACAGTCGCTAATATTTCCATCCATGTTCGACACACTTACCGCGAGTTCGAAGGCGAACCTTGAGGCGCGAGCCATGCCTATTTTTGCACCTTCTTGAATTTGAGTGTCCAGCGGTCCGTGTTTCCTGTGACTGTCTTGCGACCGACTTCGTATCGGAGTTCATCATCGGCTCGGGAATGCAAGGTCGAGAAATCCAACAATTCGAATCCCGACGACTGAATTTCCGAGACGGCCTTCACCGGATCGAACCGACGTCTGTTCTCCGATGAATCGTCTTCCATGTGTCGGCGTGTGTGGTCGACGACCCCGTAGATCCCGCCCTTCTTGAGCGCCGTGAATGCAGCGTCGTTCATCGCCTTTCGACCGGCTGCGTCAAAATTGTGGTAGTTGCGAAAGGTCAAGACCATGTCGACTTTGCGCAGGCCGAGGACGCCGTCTTCTATGACATAGAGCCGGGCGTCCGTGGGACGGTAGATCTTGGCGTCTTGCGCAGTGACCTTGACCTGGTCGAAGCCGTCTGTGGTGAGCAACTTCTCCTCGACTGTTCCGGTGCCGTAGGCGATCGAGAGTTCACCATTCTCGCGCAACACGGGCGCGAGCACGCGCGTGTACCATCCGCCACCCGGGAGTAGTTCGACGACCTTCATGTCGTCGCGAAGACCGAAGAAATCGAGGGTCTCGAGGGGCTTTCGATTCTTATCGCGAAGGGCGTCTTTCTCTGGCCGATCGTCGGCGGAAAGCGCGGCTTCTATCTTCTCTTTAGTGTCTTCGAAATCTCCGGCGTTCGCGACGCGACCGAGGCCAACGAAGCCGATCGAAAGAAGGGCGAGGATGAGGATTCGAGTGATCGGATGGGTCATGGAGACTCCTTTTGAGTTTCGGCAGCGAAATCGATTGAAGATGGATTCACTATCGAGGCTCGTCGTGGCCACGAAAGCGCAACACCGTTGATGCGGAACAGCGTAGCAAGCACGCTTCGGGGATTCGCGCAGTGTCCGATCGGGGTCATCGGCTCTGCGACGCTAAAGCGCGCGTCGAGATGACGAGTCAGAAGAAGCGAACGAGCAAAGCGTCTTCGACCTGCGCCATACTCGGGTCCCATCACAGATGCCAAAGCAGAAAAGTCAAAGCATAGGAGCCCCCCATGACCTCCAATACCCAAATCCTGCTCGCTGAAACCCCGCGCGGCAAACTCGAGACAGCACACTTCCAGGTCCAGAAGGGGGAAGTGCCCGCACTCGACGACGGACAAGTGCTCGTTCGTAGTGTGCTCCTTTCGCTCGACGCGGCGAACCGTGCATGGATGCAGGGTGCGACGTACAAGTCGGCGGTCGAAGCGGGTCAAGTCATGCACGGCTACGCGATTGGTGAAGTCGTTGAATCGCGCAGCTCAAAGTTTTCGAGCGGAGACGTTGTGGTCGGCGAACTCGGCTGGCAGGAATATGCTGCCATGAATGCCAAGGTCCTTCGTCCGGTGGGCGATCATCGGCCACTGACCCACCACCATTCGGTCCTGGGGATCGCCGGCTTGACCGCACATCACGGACTTCTCGCCGTCGTCGGGGTGAATGAAGGCGAGACGCTGCTTGTTTCCGCGGCCGGCGGTTCAGTCGGTTCGTTGGTCGGCCAGATCGGCAAGATAAAGGGCGCTCGCGTCATTGGTGTGGCGGGCGGCCCTGAGAAGTGTCGTTGGGTGGAAGAAAAACTCGGCTTCGACGCCTGCATCGACTACAAGAACGGATCACTTTCGAAAGCGCTTCGCCAACACTGCCCCGATGGCGTGGATGTCTACTTCGACAATGTTGGTGGTGACATTCTTCAGGCGGCGCTGTTCGCGATGAACTTGAATGGTCGCATATCGTGCTGTGGCGCGGTCTCGCAGTACGATTCGGCAACGCCCAAAGGACCGCTCGGTGTTCCGGGCTTGCTCGTCACGAAACGCCTAACGATGCGCGGATTCATCGCCGGGGACTTTCCCGATCGTGACGCCGATGCCCTACGAGATCTCGACGAGTGGGCTTCTTCCGGCAAGCTCAAAGTCGTTGAAGATGTTCTCGACGGTCTAGAGAGTGCCCCCCAAGGTTTGATCGGATTGCTCGCCGGAGAAAACCGCGGCAAGCGAATGGTGCGTGTGGGGGCAGACCCCGCGTAGCAGTACGCTTCATTCCGCGCGCTGTCGAACCTATCTAGGTTCCAATGCAAAGAACCATGTGTCTCCGGTCTCTGCCATTTCGGCGTTCAATCCTGCGCCGTACTTACGGTTGATCTCAGACGCGATGCCGCCGAGGGCGGGGTGACCGGCGCGGATGCGTACCAGTTTTCGCTCGTAGCGCTTGCCTTCGATTCGGATGATTGCGCGAGGATCCTTCTCGGCTTGCATCGGCCACTGCTTCCACAGTTTGCCGACCGCCGAGTTCATGTAACCGCTGACGACGTAGAGCTTGCGGTCGACGACTTGCAGCCAAATGGTTCGCGACACCGGCGGCTCGATGAGTTGAAATTCCATTTCGGCGAGGTCCCGCGCGAACGTCCAGTCGGGTTCGGGTCCCATGTGCATGTCACCGGATTCGAGCGGCCCACCTGGGATGATGACGGTTGGTCCGTCGCCAAACCGCGCGGCGAAGACCAGGACAACCAAAGAGAGCATGAGTACGACGACGATGCTGCCGAGCCATTTCAAGATTTGCAACGGATCTCCAGTTCTGGATTTGAATTGAGCCGTAGAAACTAGGGGTTCTCCACCATGAGAATCCAGTGCCCCGGCGATCATTGAAGCCGTATTTCTCTCAGAGTTGCCAAGCGACCAAGCTAGTCGCGCACGGCGCCCCAGTGATCCCAATACGTGACATCGCGCGCCGGTTTGCGGATTGCCGGCTTGAGCACTGCGCCGCTCATGTATCCCACAGGTAGCATGACGGTTTGTGTCACTTCGTCTGGAATGCCCAGAATTCGCGCAACTTCCTCCTCGTGGAATCCGAGCAGTGATGTCCAGGTCGAACCCAATCCGCGAGCACGCAAAGCGAGCATCAGCGACCAGGCCGCTGGCAGAATCGAACCGTAGAAACCAACTTGCATTGGCAGTGAGCCGTTGGCGATCCGGCCGATTGCACACACCAGAATCAACGCCGGAATTTCGTGAAGACGATCGGCGAGTGCGTGCTGCGTCGGCTTGAGTGGGACGCCTCGGGCCTCGCTGAGTGTGGCGAGCGCGCGCCTGTATAGATCCGCCAGCTTCAACTTCTTCTCCGCCGACGTCACGACGAGAAATCGCCAGTTTTCAGCGTTGATTCCCGTCGGTGCCTGGGTGGCGATGTTGATGCAGCGCTCGATCACTTCAGGCTCGATCGGTCGATCGAAATCAAGGCGGCGCCGTACGGAGCGCGTCGTCTCGAGGACTCGATCGAAGGATTCGAGATCGATTTCATCGATGTCAGTCGGGCCTGTCGGTTGAGTCAAGGCAAGCTCCATGTGGAAGTTTATTGAACCAGGCGAACTCAAAATATAGGACTGTGCGAACGGGTTATCACCAGGACTCACGACCGGAATCTCGCACGAGGCGGTTCCATGCGCGATGGCTTCGAGTTCGCGCGGTGTGCTTACCGCGGGTGCGTGGATGTTTACACGATTCCGGGATGAATTTGCCGACGTGACTAGGTCTTCGAGTCTACGCGCCGCGCGTAGCGCTCGGTTGGCCGTTTTCCGGATTCGTCCAGAACGTCAAATTCTTCGACGAGATCCTCGACCCATGGAATCGTGCCGGTACGCGCCATCAACTCGTTGCAGGTAAGCAATGCAACGGCTGCTCGGCCGACCAGGAGGGGCGTCTGTGATTGAGAGAGGTCCATCTCGCGGTTCTTGGCCGCGTCGAGGATGAACTCGGTTGCGACGACTCCGGGGTAGAGCACGATTGCCGGAATTCCCTTTGGCTCAAGCTCGAGCGCCATGTCGGCGGTCATGCGATCTAGGCCCGCTTTTCCTGCTCCGTAAGACGAGCTGAAGTGATAGGTCTGTCCGCCAGGCGAAGACGGATGCGTTCGAAGAGCGTCACGATCTGCTCGTCGTCTCCGTGGTCGCATTGGATCGCGCGTCCTTCACCGCCCAACTCTGTCACTTCGCGCGCGGTCGTGTCGATTGTGCGTTCGCCCGCGCCAGTGGTTCTGCCGGTCACATAGACGATGCAGCCGCGCTCGCCGAGCGCAAGCGCGATGCCCTTGCCAATTCCGCGGCTCGCGCCGGTCACGACCGCGATCCTTCCCTTCAAGTCCGTCATTTCGATACCCATTCCCATCTTCGAGCGCCGATGCTCGGGCGCCAGCCGTTCGGATCCGCATCTGACAATACAGGATCGTGAGGGCGATCGGTCCCGAAGCGGTTGCGCCGCTGACCCGGTCGCGTGGTCGGTGTCCGATCTTGTCTCGGGCCTGACTTTCGGTGGGTGCAATGGCAATTGCTCGATAGCTCCGGCAGACTTGGCCGCCATGACGATATCCCTTCGGACTCCCGTTCTTGTTGGCTGCGCGCAACTCACTCGGCCATCAATGGATGCTTCAGGCCTGATTGATGCCGCCGCAATCGAACCCCTCCGCATGATGGAGAGCGCGGCTCATGTCGCCGCCGAGGATGCGGGGGCACTGGGGCTGCTCGAAAAGATCGACTCCATTCGGATTCCTCAAGGCGTTTGGCGTTATTCGAATCCCGCCTATCAGTTGGGTAAACGACTTGGTTGCAGGGGCTTCGAAACAGGGCTCGCCCCGATCAGTGGTTCGTCCGTCCAGATCATGTTGAGTCGGGCGGCGGAGGAGATCCAGCAAGGGTTGCGCGACGTGGTGCTGCTGGCTTCGTCCGAATGTGGACATTGGACACGCCGCCAGAAGAAGGAGGGAGGCGCAATTCCGGAATGGGCACATTTTGGTGGCTTCGATCCGCAAGAGGGGAGCGGTGATGTTCCGGCGCCGGACCAACGTTTTGGTGGCGAGGAAATGCAAGTCGGTTGGTGGGAGCGCAAGTATCACGTGCAAGCGATTCAGGGCTTTGCGCTCTATGAGAATGCTATGCGCTACCAGAAGAGTGAGGGCCTGGATGAGCATCGCAAACGAATTACCTCGCTCTGGGCTCGCTTTGCGGAGGTCGCTCGAGACAATCCGAGTGCATGGATCCGCAGCGCTCCGTCTGCCGAAGTGATCGGCGCCGCGGCCGGTGATAACCGGATGGTTTCGTATCCCTATACGAAGCTGATGGTGGCCAATATCTCGGTCAACCAATCGGCCGCGCTCTTGCTCTGCTCGTACGAAATGGCGATGCAGCTCGGCGTGAGCGAAGACCGGATGATTTTTCCACATGCCAGTGCGGAAACGACGCGCACTCATGAAATCTCTCACCGCCCCGACTTCTATAGCCAACCGGCGATCGGCTTGGTGGGAAAGAAAGTGTCCGAACTTGCGGGGTGTCGCTGTGACGAGATCGAGCATGTCGATCTCTACTCGTGCTTTCCGGCTGCCGTACAGATGGCCGCCGCGGAACTCGGCTTGTCCCTTGATCGAGAGCTTACGGTGACGGGAGGGTTGACGTTTTCAGGCGGCCCACTCAACAGTTATGTGATGCATTCGATTGCCGGAATGATGCAACGCCTGCGGGCACGTCGGGAAGCCGGGCATATTGAGCGAGGCCTCGTCTCCTCGATCGGCGGTTTCATTGCGAAGCACGCGCTCTCTATTTATGGAGCCGGGCCACCTGGTCCTCGAGGGTTTCAACATGCCTGCGTCGATGATGCGTCGATGGCGCTTCCTAAGCGTGAACTTGCTCGTGATTGCGAGGGCCCCGCTGTTGTGGAAACCTTCGCCGTGATGGGGGCAGCCGGTGCTGGACCGCATCATCTATTGCTCAGTTGCGGCATTGCCACGGGTGCGCGCGTCTGGGCGGAGTGTCACGATCCCGATATCGTCACTTCGGTTGAGCGCGAAGAACTCTGTGGTCGCCGGGTCGACGTGAGCGCCGATGGCGTGGCGACTTTTCAATAGCCACATAGGGCAGGGCGGGCCGTTTCGAATTGCCACTAGCCCGGAACGGTGCTGGAGCGCCTGCATCGGCATCGACCGAACAGCCTGTCTTGTGTAGACGCCGCGAACTCCTCATAGTCCATCCGTGACGAAGTTCGACGACATGGAACGGCTGCTCTTCTTGGCCTTCATCTTGATGTTCGCGTCTCAAGGACTCTTCCTTGTGCAGGCCCTTGATCTCGGCCTCCACATTGTTGCCGGTGGCTTTACATTGTTTCTTCCGTGATCATTCAACCCGCCGGGGCCACAGAAGTTTCGCATCACAGCAGTAACGAGTTGAATTACGTACGGCCTGCGGAGATGACATAGCGAAGCGGGCCACCGGGTAGAATCCGACCAAAGGGAAAGCAGGTGATGAGCGTCAATTCAGCGCGGCCCGTTGGCAAGAGCAATTCGGTTCGCGATTCGTGTACGACCTGCCTTCCATCCACGCGGTACCGATCAACACCGTTCTCAGTCTCGATGACCAACTCATCGCCCTCCACCAGATCTTGAAGGAAAGCGAAGTGGGTATCGCGGTGTCCGGCCAGGACGATATTGTCAGGTCCCCCGGGCGGGCTACTCGAGCTGACGTGGGCGGGCCCGAAGGCCATTGATTGCCCGGTCGCCCCCGCCAACACGTAGAGATCCTTGTCCAGGCGTGGAGCCACGAGGCGAGCAACGGGCCAGGTATCGGCCCATGGCCAGGGCCTCGACCGATCCTCCCCTTGTTGAACGCGCTGCCACGAGGCTTTGATCAGGAGCTGGGCAAGTTCCGCTTTGACGGGAATCCACAGCCCGTTTGCGACGAGAGCAAGACCCAGTAGACCTAACAACGTCCCTGCGATCACCGCCGTTAGACGAGAGCCGGTCACGCGCCACGTCCAGATCTCCACAGCAATGACGAAATCCCGAGCAGCATCGAACCGATGCCGAGGAGCAGAGCAGCCGGCGTAGACCCCATAGGCAATAGCCCTAGTGGCCGGGAGGCCAATGCCTGGGTGCTTATCACGGACGCGCTCGCCTGTTTGAGATGGAGGTCTCCCGGGCCTGTTCCAGGCGCGGGCTGTGAAGGCTGGGTGTTGGCGGGGGCATCCTTTCCTCCAAATAGTGTTCGCCAACTCCAACCGCGTGGAAGCAAGGAGGGCACGGCATGTTTTTCGGGAACCACATCGACGGGCGCCGTCGGCGTGACGTCGACCGCGACCAGACTGGTCCAGCGCGTGACGATGTGATGCAGAATTCCAAGCTCTGCAACGTCGGCTGAAACGCGGTCGACCGGAGCACCTTCGTGCAGCGAGTTCATCAACGACGCGACCTTTCGCCGGGCCCAGACGCGTGCGACGCCTGCGTGCTTTGATCCTCCGCTTACATCGAGTTCGATTCGCAGGTCTTCGCGCCCACGCTGTCCAGTCAAGACGACTTGGCCCACACCCGCCGGGAGACGAGCCGCAATGACGACGGGTTCTCCGGAATAGACGTCCGGAATACGGCGGGGCCAGGCTTCGACTCCGGTCGCGTCCCATTCCACGATGAGGTCATGTAGGACTGGGCTGTCGAGCTTCGAGAAGAGCTCGCCCATCCGCGCCTCGACCTCTTCCGGGCTGGCGATGTAGGTAAACGTCCCGCGGCCGAATTCGGCCGCCTTCGTCATGAAATGTGAATTCGGAGCAGAGCCAATGCCCACCGTATAGAGACGGCTGCGATCGAGATCCCGACGGATGACCCGCAACAGATCAGACTCGTTGCCAACCGCTCCGTCGGTGATGAAGATGATCTGCCGAACGGCGCGCCGCTCGGTCCCGCGTATCAGGGCGGCCGTCAACGCGGGCAACATCTCCGTCCCGCCGCGGGCGTCGAGTTGGCTGACCCAGACAACGGCCTCCCGAATCGACGCCTGATTCACAGGACGTGCTTGCGAGTAGAGCTTCTCGACGGTTGAGTCGAACCGGATGACGTTGAAGGCATCTTCCGGATGCAATTGTCCCAAGGTATGGATGAGAGCTTTTTGAGCCTGGCGAATCGAGTCGCCGCCCATCGACCCCGATGTATCGATCACGAAGATCGTTTCCTTCGAGAGTCGGATCTCGCTCGCGCCCGCATCGGGATCAGGATCCGGACTCGGGGGCAGCACCATGAGGAGTGCATAGTGCTCGCCCTGCCACTGCTCATGAAAGAGCGCGGCCCCCGGCACCTTGCCGACCACCGGCCGCCAACTCAAGACAAAATCTGACTCGGCCTGCACCAGTCCGTCCGACAGTTCAACTTCATAGACGTGATCCGGCTCTGCCCGCACACGAACCGGGTGCGTCGGACTCTCGACCTCGACGAGGCGAAAGCCTGCATCGATGCGAACACGAATCGAAACCGGCTGGGTACGGCCCGATGCCGGATTCGATAGCGGTGGTGTAATCCGGTCGGCGTCGGGAACAGGAGCCCGCTGCACGGTGTCTTCCCAGCCCGATTCCGAGAAACCTGAAATGCTCGAAGTCGTCGGGATATAGCGAGGCGCTACGACCATCGGGAAGCGAATCGAGAAGCGCGCGCGATCGTAACGAAGGACTTCCTGATAGCTCAGAACGATCTCGACGTTCTCGCCCGGACCGATATTCGCCACCGTGGTCGTAAAGATGTTTGGACGCTCTTGCTCGACGAGAGAAGCCTTTCGTCCCTCGGATCTGGCCTTCTCGAAGGTCGCACGCGCCTTCGCGCATTCCTGGACCCGTCCTTCGAGGACGCGGTCGCCGATCGTCATCTTCAGCGAATCCACTGCTGCCTTCTCAGGCAGTGGGAAGACATAGACGGCTTCGACCCAATCTCGCGTCGGGTTGTAGAAGCGCTGTGTGACCCGAGTTCGACCAACCAGACCCGTGACCTTGATCTCGACGTCGGTTGCCAACGTCGGCGCGGCACGAAGCCCGTCGGCGCGGCGCAGTAGAAGCCCACCCGATTGCAATTCGCTCGGGCGCGTCTGGGTGCCGAGCGCGGTGGTGGGTGAAGCATTCGCAACACCAAGTGTCATGCATGGAATCAGCAGGAGTAGGTAAATTGACTGTGACGGATTCATCTCGCTCTCCGGCGTGGCTGTGCATCAGCCGGCCGTCACCTCGGAACACGTCATGTGTTCAGGTGGTTTCGAGTCGGTTTCCACAGCGTTAAGGCTTTCAAATGACGTAGTGCGGCGGTGGTCTAGTGAACTCTGCATCCACTGACCCCGTGACTTACGCGCCGGTTCTCTGTGCGAGATCAAAAATGGATCGACGCTCGGCAATGGCGTTCGATCCCCTCATGTCAGAATCTCATTTATGTTAGTTCTATTGCCAGGTAGGGACTCGCGATTTTCTTATGTCGATGTCGAGGGATGATCGGCCGCGTTCTGTCCAAGCAAATGCGATTTCGCGCCTCTCGCTCTATAGGGAATCCTGGAACTCCGTAAATCCAAAATGCATGTCTGCTCCGATCACGGGTTTATACCGTCCGGCGGCCAGGATTCGATGCCCTCTTCGAGAGGAATCGCGAGGGACCTCGCCAGTTTCGAAACGAGCTGCCAGCAGCCAACCGCTGTGACGAGTTCAATCGTCGCGTTCTGTCCAAAGAGCGAAGTACATTGCTTCATCTGCTCTGCGGAAAGCGCACCTTCATCGAGCAGCGTGTCGACGGCGGTGAGCAGCAGCTTGGCGTCGTCGTCGAAATGACTGCTCTTCTGCCAGTCCCCACGCAACTCAAGCAGGTCCTGGTCGCTACACCCGAACTGTTCGCGCGCGATCTTCCAATGTTGTGTCCACTCGTAGTCGGCCCCCGTCGACCATCCGATTCGCATGATCAGCAGCTCTCGCAACCGATCGTCGAGTTCGCCACCAAAGAGGAGCGAGACGAGTAGATCCGAGAGCGCCTTCGCGGTCCGCGGTCGCTGGAGCATGACGCGGAAGATGTTCAACTCCGCGAAGGCCGGAATCATTTCGATCTTGGCTGCGGCTTCCTTTGCTTCATTGAGGGGCAGTATGTCGACTCGACAATCGGTCATGGCTTCTGGTCTCCTGGTTTGGGAGTTGGATGAAAAACTAGAGCGCGAATTTATGGAGCCATTGGTCGAGTGCAGCAGCGACAGCCTCGACTCGGAACCGATGCCCCTTGTCGGACACACGCGACAGCGCGGCTCGAGTCATTCGTCACTCCCCCGCGATTTTCGCTTCGGAGTGCGCTTGCTCTGACCGCCAGTTTTTGGGGCATCGGGTTTGCGTGTCCCTGCAAGGAACAAGCGTTTCAGCTCGCCAGCGAAGCGGTTCGTCTCTTCGGCCGAAGATTTTTTGCTTCCTGTGCGTTGGCTCGCCATGACACTCCAGACGAGGGACGAGGTCAGACTGATCACACCTAACATTTCGGCGTCGATACCCGGCAGACTGTTGGGGCTCTTGGTGATCTGTTCCAGGGAGTCGAGGTAGCTTCCCCAGCCGCGTCGAGATTGACTCTCGTTCGCTAGGAGGTGGAACATCCAGAGTCGCGCAATATTGGGATGTTCCTCGAAATAGTGAACGAAGAAATCGATTTGCTCGGCGAGTCCGCGCGGCTGCTTCATCAACTCGCCGAGTTCGGTCGCGATGTCTTCGGCGACGGCCTGGCTGAGTTCCTCGCGGTTGCGAAAATGTTGGTAGGCGGTGCTGCGATTCAGCCCGGCGCGCTTCGCGACCTCGACGATGGTCAGTCCGTCGGATCCCCGCTCCGCGAAGAGGTCACGTGCGGCGGAGACCAGTGCCTTGTGGGAGGCCTTGGCGTCGCTGCGGAGCGCTCGTTGGCGGGTGTTCGCGAGCAGATCCCGCTTCGTCTGGTGCCCCAGGCCTTGCTTGATGGTCTTCGGGTTCGATCCAACTCGTGCGCTCATTGAGGAGGTCTTTCTCGGTGGTCTTGTTTCCAACGCAACTGTTGCATGTACTAAAACCATCATATATGTTGGATTTACGCTAGCGCGTCAAGCCGCGACCGCCATCGGGCTACACCGAGTACGGAGAATGAAAGTAATGTCAGAGCCAAACGGGCATGATTCAGACTGACCAATGCAAGAGCCCTTCGAGGA
Source organism: Myxococcales bacterium (assembly GCA_012960035.1). GTDB lineage: Bacteria > Myxococcota_A > UBA9160 > UBA9160 > UBA4427 > DUBZ01. The sequence goes on from DUBZ01000061.1 coordinate 87,553, forward strand.
ACGACTTCTATGAGCAACGATGAACCGAATGCGATTGTGCTGACGCGCGAAGAGGGTGTTGCGACGATCACGCTCAATCGTCCAAAGGTCATGAACGCACTCACGCCCGAACTCTTTAGCGAGTTGGGGGAGCGTTTCGACGAAGTTGCGGCGAACCCAGAGGATCGCGTGCTCGTGTTGACGGGAAGTGGCAATGCTTTCTGCGGAGGAGCGGATCTCAGCGGTGGTGGTGACCAGGCGATGCGGATTGGCAAGGGTCCGATCGCGCGCCAGCAATTCACACGCGAGACACTTCTGCCTGCCCTCAAACTTCATCGCCTCCCCAAGCCGACCATTGCTGCCGTCAATGGCGTGGCTGCCGGCGGTGGCTGCAATCTTGCGTTGGGATGTGACGTCGTGTTTGCCGGTCAGTCCGCGCGCTTCGCACAGGTCTTCGTCAATCGTGGACTCGCCGTTGATTACGGTGGGACGTGGTTGCTTCCCAGATTGATCGGTCTGCAGAAGGCCAAGGACCTCGCATTTCGTGGCGATGTCATCGGTAGTCAAGAAGCATTGAGTCTTGGCCTGGCCTTGGAGGTCGTTGCAGACGACGAGCTGATAAAACGCGTGGGCGAATACGCGCGCGTGCTTGCATCTAAGCCTCCGATCGCTCTCTCCATGATCAAGACGGGCATGAATCGATTGATGAACGCCGGATTCGAGGAGGGGCTCGAGTTCGAGGCGGATGCACAAGCCCGTTGTCTCGGTTCCGAAGACTTTCGGACGGCGATGATCGCCTGGTTGAAGAAGACCGAAGGACAATACGTTGGCGAATAGACGGATTATTTGGATGAAGGAGAAATAGCCATGACCCTTCCGAAGACCAGTTTTGCGATAGTCCAGACTGCGGCACGTAAGCTCGAACCGATGGACATCCCGATGCCGGAGATCTCGGACGATGCTGGACTAGTCCGGATCGATGCCTGCGGAATCTGTGGCAGTGACTACGAGCAGTACGAGGGTGTCCTGCGCACGCCGATGCCCGCTATTCCTGGGCACGAACCTCTCGGTACGGTCGCGGCGATTGGCGATGGTGCTGCGAAGCGCTGGGGCATCGATGTCGGCGATCGGATCGCTGTCGAGACGATGCTCTCGTGCCATCACTGCGGGCCCTGTCTCGGGGGCTCCTATCATCTTTGTGATACGCGCCGGATCTACTCCTACATTCCGCTTTCCGACGAGCCGGGACTCTGGGGTTCCTACGCGCAATATATGTATCTCGATCCGAACGCCGTAGTGCACAAGGTCGACAAGACACTCGCACCGGAGATCGCGGTGATGTTCAACCCGCTCGGTGCGGGATTCCGCTGGGGTGTCGAAATTCCAAAGACCGGCCCGGGCGACACGGTCGTCATCATGGGGCCGGGACAGCGAGGTCTGGCGAGCGTCCTTGCTTGTCGAGAAGCGGGCGCCGATAAAATCATCGTCACCGGACTCGAGGTCGACGCGAAGAAGATGAAAATCGCGCGGGCCTTCGGCGCAGACGCGACGATCGACGTGCAGAACGAGAATGCCAGGCAGCGCGTGCAGGAACTGACCAATGGGCGAGGTGCTGACGTTGTTCTCGACGTGTCGAGTTATGCGACAGAACCGATCGTGCAGGCGATCGATTTCGCCCGGATGGGTGGATGCATCGTGCTGGCCGGGGTTAAGGGATTCAAGGCGGTCCCCGACTTCATCTCGGACAAGGTCGTCATGAAGGAACTCACGATCAAGGGTGCGATCGGCGTAACGCGAAGCGGATATGCGAGTGCGATTCGCTTGCTCGAGAAGCGCAAACACCCGGTCGAAATGATGCACACCCATGACTTCAAACTCGAAGACGCCGAATTGGCAATCAAGACGCTCGCAAGACAGATCGAGGGCGAGGAGTCGATTCACTCCTGCCTGATTCCGGAATTCTAGAACCGAAAAACCGGCAGCCAAACCTTGGAGAATAGAAATGGACAAGATCAAGACCTGGGTCGAAGAGTCGCCCTACAGCAAGTATCTGGGCATTGCGCTCGATGAGATCGATGATTCCAGCGCGCGACTGAGGCTTCCTTATCAGGATGCCAACTCGAACCCCGGGAAGGCGCTTCATGGCGGATGCGCTGCGTCCCTCGGTGCAATCGCCGGGCAGGCGATTGCACGCGCCGCACTGGGCGAGGAAGCGGGTCCCTTTCATACCGCACAGATGCAGGTGAGTTATCTGGCCGCTGCGATCGGTGATGACGTGATGGCCGAGGCCAAACTGCTTCGACGCGGTCGCGAACTCTGTTTTGTCGGTACTGATGTCAAGACGACAGAGGGAAAACCCATCGCCCGGGTGATGACCACCATTCGCGGTCGGTTTGCCCGCGAAGAGGCTCGCTCCTACGTGTCTCAGGGCGATCACGGCGAGTCCGACCCCGGTGTCATGGGACCGCATATTGGGAAGGTCCCCTTCATTGGCAATCGCGGCATAACAGTAGAACACATGACCGGCGGCACCTCGAGACTTGCCATGCCCCAGCTCAACGACAACGGAGATGCCTCGGGTGGAGTTCACGAGGGTGCGGTGTTGGCCTTGCTGGATACGACGGGCGCGATGGCCTCTTGGGCCGAATCGGGTCCGGGAAACTTCAAGGCTTCGACGGCGTCGATGCAGATTCAGATCCTCGGGCCTGCACCCAAGGGCGATCTGGTCGCCTACGGACGCTGCATCCAGAACGACAACGAGATCTACTGGTCCGATGTCGAGGTCGCAAGTGCCGCCGACGGCCAAGTGAATGCGCGCGGTACGGTCCTCTACCGAATAGTAAAGTAGATCAAAAACGACTACACCGTCTCTCTGGCGTTAGGCCATGAGAATCGGAAACCCCGATCAAGGAAATCATTCAATGCCTGTCAATCCCGATGCAGTCGGGGAAGGGGAACATCCGTCAAGCGTTCCTGAAAATCGAAGGATGCCTTGCTCTATGCGCCCGGCGTAGACGAGTTGGTATTCACGACCGAGAACACGAAGGGCACTCCGCAGAGGGTTCTGCCCACAATGGCGGTCGTGATCGGTATGGGCGGTGTTCCCTTCGACAAGATTGGAACCTTCAATTGTGATTCGATCGACCTGGCGACGGGCAAGCCACGCATGAAGGTGACGATGACGGCCTATGCTGATTGAGGGGGAAACGGCTTGACGACGAACTTACATTTACTTCCGCTTCCCGTGAGGTTGATGAACCTGGCGGGCAGGGGCATCCAACGGATCGGCGTGCAACCGATCAAGCTGAATGTCGAAGGCCTGCTCGTGAAGGCGGCGACGAATACCGGGCTCTCCGATTTTGGTGGAGATGAATTTCGCAAGCCCCTGGCGCTGCTGATCGAGGGTCTCGAGAACGAAGCGAACCTGTCCACCATGGGTCGGCTGGTCGCGCGAAGTGATTTGGTTAGGACGTTGGAAAATCGGTTGCGCATGGTCGACCTATTTCATCAGCATCCCGAGATCCTTGAACAACCGATCGCGCCCCCGATCTTCGTGATTGGCGCGCCGCGCACCGGCACCACGATCTTTCACGACCTGCTTGCGATGGATCCGGGCATTCGCGTGCCGCTCAGTTGGGAGACCAGCTATCCACTGCCTCCGCCGGAGACCGCCACGTTCCGCACGGACCCGCGCATCGCCCAGGTTCAGGCCGATCTCGACCGACTCGATCAGCTGCTTCCGGAGTTCAAGAAGATGCACCCGATGGGCGCCGAACGCGCACAGGAATGTGTCGCGATTACGTCCCACGACTTCGCGAGCATGATCTACCAGACCCAATTCGAAGTCTCGACCTACGATCGTTGGGTCCTGGCTCACGACATGCGTTCGGCTCTTCGCTGGCACCGACGCTTCTTGCAGGTGCTGCAGTGGAAGGCGCCAAGGGAACGCTGGGCGCTGAAGTCGCCTCAGCACCTCTGGCATATCGAGCATATCCACCGCGAATATCCGGATGCGCTCTTCGTGCAGACTCATCGTGATCCGGTGCGAGTGGTCGTTTCGATCAGCAGCCTGGTTGCTGCCTTGCGCAGTCTATCGAGCGACCGGGTGTCTCTACCCGAGATCGCGGAGTACTACGCGACGGCGTTGGTCCAGGCCTTTGACAACACCATGGCCTATCGACGTGCCGGCAGGCTGCCGGCGAACCAGGTTGTGGATCTCTACTTCCAGGACTTCATCAAGGACCCGGTGGGCACCGTTCGTCGGGCTTACGAACACTTAGGCCTCGACCTGTCGGACCAGGCCGCAAGCGCCATGCAAGCGTTTATCGACGACAATCCCGCTGACAAGCATGGTCAGCATTTCTACAGCTTCGCGGATACGGAAATGGACGAACAGGAAATCCGTGATCGGTTTCGCGACTACCAGACCTACTTCAATGTTGACGAGGAGGCAGTATGAGCGAGCGATCGCTCTCGGATCCAGATGCGATTCCGGCGGCCGCCGACCCGACTGACGCAGCCACGCGAGCACTGCCCGAATTCATGCAGGCCTGGCGCGTGCACGCGTGGGGCCCCGATCCGAACGAAGCTATGGCCCTCGACACGATTGCGGTCCCGACACCGGCGGCCGGCGAACTGCTCGTTCGCGCGCAGGCGATCCCACTGAATCTGAATGACATGGAACGGATCAACGGCGAAAATATGATGGTTCGGCCGGAGCTGCCCGTGACGCCGGGCATGGAGGTGATGGGCGTTGTCGTCGCATGCGGCGATGGCGTGGAGGAATGGCTAGGGCGGCGTGTCGTTGCGATGCCGAAACTAGCGACCGGCGGCTTCGCCGAGTATTCGATCTGTCCCGTCGTTTCCAGCTTCGAGATGCCTGAGGATATTCCGCTTCCGGCGGCAGCGGCGCTCTATTTCCCATACCACTTGGCTTGGCTGGGGCTTGTCGATCGGGCCGCGCTCGAGGCAGGCGAGAGTGTCCTGATCCATGCGGCTGCCGGAGGTTCTGGTTCGGCAGCGATTCAACTGGCTAAACACATCGGTGCGACCGTTTACGCCACCGCTGGAAGCGATGAGAAGGTCGAATTATGTCGGGAACTCGGCGCAGACGTTGCGATCAATTACAGCCGTGAAGACTTCCAGTCGGTTGTTCTCGAGGCGACGCATAACAAGGGCGTTGATGTGGTCTTTGACAATGTCGGCGAGGCTGTCATGGAAAAATCCATGAACTGCGTCGCGTACAACGGTCGATATCTCATGATGGGCTTCGCGTCGGACAAACGTTTCGCCGACGAAAAGCTGATCGTGCCGCGGCGCGTCCTGATGGGAAACATGAAGCTATCCGGCGTGCTCATGGCGTACGCCAACGATGTCGTGGCTCCGATGATGAAGAAGGCGATGGGCTGGAATTTCTGCCCTGATTCGCTGGGCCAAGAGATCATGGCTCGAATCGTCGAACTGGTACGGGCGAAGAAGCTGAAGCCCGTGATCGGCGAAACAACCACGTTCGACGCGATCCCCGCCGCTATGGCACGCATGCGAGACCGAAAGACGACCGGCCGCGTCGTTGTTCTCGTCGACTGAAAGTCAAATCATGCGAAGCGGAGCTTCTAGTCGGATATCTCCGCCCGCTCTCGCGAGTAGGCCTTCCAGGTGTCACCTTCGCGGTCGGCAACGTGTTCGTCTCCGAGAGCGGCGGTGAGACAACAGAACTCGAGTTGGAGGAAGTTCGGATCGCGAAAATAGATGGATTGACACCATCCGTGGTCGACGATTCCTCGAACACTGAGCCCCTTCTCCAATAATTCGTTGCGTTTCTTTTCGAGTTCGGTTGGGTCCTCGACTTTGAACGCAAAGTGATAAACCGCCCCTCCGATTCCGAGGCCCCGATTGATTCCGGTGTCGAAGTCGGCCGAGACGCCCTGGACATCGTTGGCTTCCATGAAGGCGATGAGTTCGCCCTCACCGACATCGAAGAACGCATGACGAATGACACCTCCAGCGTCGAGCTCAATGGTTTCGCAAACGACGGCGGCGAATCCGAGAACGTTCTCGTAGAAATCGAGAGTGCTGTCCATGTCCCGGGTTGCCAGGCCGATATGATGTATTCCACGATTCATGGTTCCACCTCTTTCGTAATGGCTTCGAGATCTAGATTGTAGAGTTCGGCCACATTCTGGCCAAGGATGTGTCGGCGCTGTTCGGCCGACAGTTCTCTTGAATGCTCCTTCAACATCTCCTGGGACCACGGCCAGGTCGAGTCGCTATGCGGGAAATCGTTCGCCCACATCAGACGCTTCCAATTCATCATGTCGGCGACCCGGAAGGCCACCCAGTCATCCTGGAAGGTGGTGTAGATATTCTCCGAGAAGTACTCCGACGGGAGCTTTGACAACTCTTGTCCCGGCTTCAGCCAGTTGCGATGGCGCTTGAAGGCATGATCCATTCGATACATGAAGTGCGGCACCCATCCGGCGTCAGCTTCGGCGCAGACGATCTTTAGATCGGGATGACGTTCAAAAACACCGCCCAGAACAAGCATGCCCATGATGTCTTGACAGCCGCGAACGATCGATAGGAATCCGTTCATCTTCGGACCCCGTGTTCGCTCGGTCGGCGTTGTCAGGATATGAAAGCTCAGCGGCAGTTCGAGCTCGATGGCCGCTTCCCAGAAGCCGTCATAGACGGTCGAGTCATAGTCTTCGACGGCGGGCTGACCGGGCATCATGACGCCGCCCAGCCCCAGTGCCTTGATTGAGCGAAGATCTTCAATGCCTTCCTCCGGAGATCGCATGGCCGTCTGACCGCAACCGATCAGGCGAACCGGATCCTCGGAACAGTATTCAGCAATCCATTGATTGTATGCGTCGAAGCATGCCTTCTTGTAGTCGAAGTCTTTGTGATTGCAGAGCACCATACCCACGGTCGGGTAGATGATTTCTGCGTCGACGCCGTCGCGAATCTGGTCGGCTCGCCTCGCCTTCGGGTCCCAGCCACCTCGATGAAGATCCTTGAATCGCGAACCCATGATCGAAATCTCTTCAGGTGCTTTGCCGGCGGCCGCGACCAGTCCCATCGGGATAGGCTTCTTCATCCCATCGATCACGAACATGTCGCCGAGATCTTCGCCTAGATCCTTCATCACCGGCGCCCGGTCCTTCCATTTCTCGGCGATGTGCGCGGTATAGGTCTCCGGCGCTTCGGTGATATGGGAATCGGCAGAAATGACTGCATCACGCATCAGGCATGACCTCCACGAAGTACGAGTCCAGGAAGTGAATCGCTCGGGCTGAGTCGACTCTCGTTGTTTTCCCGCAGCACGACGCCATTGACGATGACCGCGCGCATTCCGAACGCGTCGGCAACGAGGCGATCAGCGCCACCGGGAAAATCATGCACGCGGCGTACTCGATCGCAGCCGACAGTCTCCGGATCGAAGATGGCTATGTCAGCCGCGAGGCCTGTTTCGAGGCGTCCGCGATCCGTGATCCCGAAAATCTCGGCTGGCTGGGCCGTCAATCGTCGCACCGCTTCTTCAAGCGTTAGCGCGCCCTTTTCGCGCACCCAATGCCCGAGTAGATGAGTCGAAGCGCCTGCGTCGCAAAGTTGACTCGCGTGTGCCCCGGCATCGGACAAGCCCAACATCGTCGCGGGGTGATTCAGCAGCTTGCCAACCATTGCTTCGTCGGTGTTTGCGGCGGCCATTCGAAATCGCGTCTCGAGCCCGGTTTCGAGCGACAGGTCGATGGCCAATTCCATGGCCGAAATGCCGCGCTCCTCGGCAACATCTCCGAGAGTGCGTTCGAGCAAAGACTCGTCAGCCGGATGGTGACTGATGGCCATGCCTGGAATTTTCGAACCAAAGCCAGTGGAGTGCATGAAGGCTTCGATGATGGACTTTCGAATTTCGGGATCGCGATAGCGCGCCTCGCGTTCGTCGAAAGGAGTCTTCGAAATAATTTGCATCGCCGGATGGCTCTCGAGAGGGAAGGGCGCGCGGAGGTCGAACTCGAACATCAGGGGTCGGCCGGTGACCTGCGGATAGACGGCGACGCCTTCGGATTGCAGTTCGGTCGTCGTCTTGAGGACGCCCTCGATCAGCTCGGTTGGCATCAGGTCGGTCAACAACGCCGTCCATGACACGGGCTTACCGGTCCGCCGATAGATTTCGGCAAACTGCTTCGTGAAAAAGCCCGATCCCGCTGTGGCCTGCAATACGCCGTGAGGGGAATCTCTCAGGGCGTCAGCGATCTGATTGATTTCTTCGACTGCGGCGACTCTGCTTGGAACGGGATTCCCGTCGTACCCGACGTGGGTCGGCGCTTTCGATGACGCGAATCCGATCGCGCCCGCCTCGAGCGCCTCGGTGACGATCGTCTTCATTTCCGCAACCTGATCCTTGGTTGCCAGGTCGGTCACGGCCTTCTCGCCCATTACGAAAGTTCGCAGCGGTGTGTGTCCGATCAAGACCGCCAGGTTGATCGCGTTGTTGCGTGATTCGACCGCATCGAGGTATTCGGGAAAGCTCTCGAAGGGCCATTCTTCTCCGAGCCCTGCCTTGAGCGCTGAAAGACTCATGCCCTCGACATTCTCGAGTGTTCGCAAGATGAGGTCGCGGTCTCGCGAACGAGTCGGTGCGACGCCGAAGCCACAATTGCCAATCACCGCGGTCGTGACGCCATGCCAGGGAGAAGGCGACAACATTGAGTCCCAGAAAAGCTGGGCGTCATAGTGGGTGTGTACATCGATGAATCCCGGCGATACGACCGCGCCGGTTGCGTCAACGATCTCATCGGCATCGCCTCCGAGTTCATCCGGCGTGCCGATGGCGGCGATGCGGCCTTCTCGCACGCCAACTTCTCCGGCGCGACGTGTCGCACCGGAGCCGTCTACAAGCGTGCCGCCACGAATCAAGAGATCAAAGTGTTCCGCCATGGGTATGTGTCTCCGTACGAGGCCTTGGGTCGTGCCGAATCTCGACGCCCAGACAGTCTAGAAACTCATCTGCCCGATGGCGAGGAGAACGCATTCTGAGCGGCGACCGCTCAGTACGACCTCGGCAGTCCAAGAACATGCTCAGCGATGTAGTTCGTTGCCATCTCCTGGGAGATCGGTGCAAGCTTCATGAGTCTCGCCTCGCGCCAATAACGTTCGACCTGCATCTCCACGGCATAACCCATCCCGCCGAAGGTCTGTAGGGCGCGGTCACATGCCGTAAAACAGGCTTCTGCGCTGCGTATCTTCGCGGTGTTCGCGGCCCCTCCATGGCGATCGCCGTGGTCGTAGGCCCATGCGGCGTATTTCCAAAGGAGGTCTGCGGCTTCGAGTTCGGTGTAGGAGTCTGCGAGAGGGTGGGCGATGGCCTGGTTTTGGCCGATTGGTCGGTTGAAGACTTCGCGTTCGCAGGCGTAGTGAACGGCCACTTCGATTGCTCGACGACCGAGGCCGACGGCTTCGGCCGAAATCATGATTCTCTCGGGATTGATCCCGTCGATCAGGCATCGAAAGCCCCGACCGACTTCCCCGACGACATCGTCTTGCGAAACGGGAAGCCCCTCGATGAATAGCTCATTCGAGTTCACCGCATTGCGGCCGAGCTTGGGGATCTCACGGATCTCTACGTAGGCTTTGTCGAGATCGGCGAGGAAGAGCGTCATGCCGTCTGTCGGCTTGGCACATTCCTCGCGCGGTGTCGTGCGTGCCAACAACAACACCTTCTGTGCCTGCTGGGCTTTGGTGTTCCAGATCTTCTTCCCATTGATGATCCAGCGATCGCCATCTCGCGTCGCGGTGGTGCGGATGCGAGAGGTGTCGGTTCCCGCATCGTCTTCGGTGATGCCGAAGCTGACGTGAAGTTCGCCGGTTGCCGTTGGCGGAAGATATTGCTGCTTCATTTGCTCGGAGCCGTGATGGATCACGGGTCCCATGCCAAACATCGAGATGTGTAATGTGGACGCAGCGCTCATCGCGCCTCCACAACTCGAGACCGTATTCAAGAGCGTACCTGCTTGCAGCGTACCCAGTCCCGCGCCGCCGTATTTTTTTGGGACGATGATTCCAATCCATCCACCGGCAGCGAACGCGTTGTAGTACTCCCAGGGGAATTCGTGGGCGCGGTCTTTCTCGGACCAGTATTGGTCGTCGAACTGCTCGGCGAGCCTTCGCGCTTCACTCGTGATGCTTTCGAGCTCGGGGTCTGCTGAAAAATCCATTGCAATAGAATATCTGACCTGCTGCACGTTCGCGCGGAAGGACTTTCCCTTTGCTGCCGCACGGTGGCTAGGTCTGATTGCCCCGCGTCCATGCAGGCCTACGCCTGCTCCACGATCTCGTCCTCGGAGATCGGAACATTCGGGTTTGCAGCCTTGGGCGTCTGCCCGTTCAATGCGGCTTCGATCATTAGAGGTGCTTGCTGAATAGACGACAGCATAGCGGTGTCCGCTCGTCGGCTCCGATCTCAATCGACACGGTGAACGACGCGAAACGGGGTCGCGCTATCCCGATCGAGGCTTGATTGACATATCCGTAGGTAGGTGTCGGACGCACCGGAAGGGCGGCCTGAACTTGCTATTTGCCGACCATCCAGGACCGTTCAACGACCGGCTGAGCCATCGAATCAGCCAGTTCCCTGCAGGGCCGTGATGCCGAAATAAATCAGCGCGAGTCCGATTCCAATGCCGAAGGCCCCGAGCAGGCGCCAGCCCGGCAAAGGTCCCTGCGGCTGGTTCGGCACCAAGGCGACAAAAATTTCGCGGTAGAGATTTGGAAAGACGATCAATATGAGCGATGCGATTGCGACGATCCACAAACCGCACCAAAAAAGACCGCCGGCGAGAATGCTGCTCTCGGATCCGCCGACCTGGATCATAATGCCACCGAGCAGAGCCAAAGCGACGCCGATCGTTCGGAGGACAATATTGGTCTCAGCCATTCGTCGAACGAGTAGCAGGTACGGCCCTGGCGCAATCAAGAGCGGACCTCGCGAACAGATGATGAATAGCCCCAACGCGATCGTGATCACTTCGACTGCGTTCATACTCACCTCGATTCGAAAAAGCCCTGTGAGGCTTGTACCAAAAATGGTACCAAAAATCTATCCGATGGTCTCTGATCTCATGTCACAACCCGTACCAGCGACCAACGCGGGTTACGACTAACGCCACGCATTCACTCTGTGCTTCGAGGGCCGCAGACTATTCGATCCGTTCTTTACGACGATGAACCAAGTAGTGGGAACAGGGCAATGGCATTCGGTGTCACTCGACACTCCGCGCGGGCCATTCCTGCTCGACCTGCTCGAATGGCAGGAGTCCCGCGACGGCGCGGTTCCCTACCCGCACCTCTATCACCTGGGAATCGCGCGAATTGCCCTGGCGACGGATGATCTAGGCGGCGACATGGGCGCCTGAAGTGCGAGGGTGTGGAGTTTATTTCCGAGCCAGCCACGGTGGGAATCGATGGGCAGTCTTCGACGCGGTTCGTCTGCTTCAAGCATCCCGACGGAACGATCCTCCAGCTGGTGCAATGAGACAAACGGAAACCGCTCGGGAGAGCGGGCTCGAACCCTCGGTCGAAGATCAGCCCTTCTGACTGTCAGAGAGAGGCTTGCCGAGGGCGAGACTCCAGCGCTCCGCCATCCTCTCCGGATCGTCGGCCTGGATCTCGACGGCAACCAGATCGTTGACCACATCTTCGCGTCGGTGGTATTGCCAATCGTGTCCGGCCCATCCCCATGATTCGGCGGGACTGGCCCGATCGATCGAGACGATCGCGCCGCCGACGTCTTTGGGATCCAGGGTCTCACACAAGATCGACCTTCGAATCGCCCCCGCGTTCGAGACACTTCGGGCTCTGTCCAAGGAGCGCAACCTCGATCTGTCGTTCATCGACGCGGATAAGACGAACTACGCTCGATACTACGAAGAACTCCTGACGCGGACGCGGTCGGGTGGCGTGATTCTGGTCGACAATGTGCTCTGGTCCGGATCGGTGATCGATCCGGAGAACCAGCACGAACAAACCCGGGCGATTCGCGCCTTCAACGATCACGTGGCCGGAGACGATCGGGTAGAGGGTGTGATGCTTGCCATCTCCGATGGATTGACTCTGCTGCGGGTTAAGTAGTCGTTGCTAGACACCCAGAGGTCCGCGTCGACTAGGTCGTTCTTGTGGAGCTGGTACAGCTCTTCATACGTGCGAAAGAGCGCCATGAGAAAGAGTTTAAATCGGTACCGCGCAAGCTCCGAAAAAGAAGACGGGCCCGATAGCCCGCGCATGAGCACGTCGGAAACCTCGGCGCCCTGCAGCGCCGCGATGACTTGGCTTCATTGGAAGGCGCGGTGACTGTGCGGATAGGCGGCAGTTCCCGCCGCCTATCCAGCAACGCTGGTGTCAGCGATTAGATCACTCACGCAAAGGTCGTGTTCGGATATGAGGATCTCGTCCGTGTGGTACCAGTCCTTGCACATCAGTCATTCGGCATACGACGCGGGTACCGCTCAATACTCCAGGCAACCGTCCGGTCGGCAGCTCACCCGGACCATGGTGAATCCGCAGATAATCGTCAAAATACACTCAAGGTTTGGGGAACTTTTGAGGCTATCGTTGCCTTGAACAAAGTCGGAGACGGTTTTGGATTTATTCGCGATTGCTTGGCGAAACGTATTTCGCAACACGCGTCGGAGTTTCGTGACGGTGGCGGCCATGGGCCTTGCCCTGCTTGTGATGATTCTCTACTCGGGATTGATCGAGGGTTACCTCGAAGGGATGGAGCGCAATGTGCTCGATCTCGAGGTGGGCGATCTCCAGATCTTTGCGCAGGAGTATCGGGTCGATCCGTCTATCTATACGAAGATCGACGATCCGCAGACTCTGCTCGACCGGCTCGACGAGGCGGGGTTCGATGCCGCTTCGCGTCTATTGACCTTCGGGTTGGTCGCCGCCGACGAAGCATCGTCCGGCGCTTCCTTTCGAGGGGTCAACGTGGCGCGGGATGCGCTCGTGAGCGACATCTCGAATCAGCTGGACCGCGGCCATTGGCTGGATCCGGGCGAACCCAAGGGTGTGGTCATCGGTCGGCGACTAGCGAGAACCCTCGATGTCGACATCGGCGGCGAGTTGCTCGCGCTGACCCAGGACTCGGACGGGAGTATGGCCTACGAGCTCTTCGAGGTTCGCGGCGTGTTGTTGGGAATCAGCGATTCGATCGACCGTTCGGGCATTTTCATGGTCCAGGAGAGCTTTCGTGAGTTGATCACGATGCCAGAGGGCGCGCATCAGATCATCGTTCGCCGTCCCGGGGATCTCGATTTGCCAAGCCTGTTGCAAAAGGTCGAAGGCCTGGCATTCGGGCTCGACGTGAAGACCTGGCGTCAGCTCATGCCGACGATCGCGTCGATGTTGGATGCAGGTCGCGGCGCGATGGTGATGATGGGGATCATCATCTACATGGCGGTTGCGATCTTGATCCTGAATGCGATGTTGATGGCGGTGTTTGAACGGATTCAGGAACTCGGTGTTCTCAAGGCCATTGGCTTCGGGCCACTCTCGCTTTTCGGCTTGATTCTGATTGAAAGTGGGGTCCAGACTTTCTTCGCCATTATTATTGGACTCGCTTTCGGCATTCCCGGGATCCTCTATCTGGCCTCGGCCGGAATAGACATGGGGATGTTGGCGGGAACTTCGATTATGGGAGTCGCTATGGATCCGATCTGGCGCGCCGCCGTCCATACGCGGGTCTTCACGACGCCGATCATCATGTTGGTCACGATCGTCTTTCTCGCCATCCTCTATCCGGCGGGAAAAGCAGCGCTCATTCGACCCTCTGAAGCGATGCGCCATAGCTAGATGGTTTCGAACGTGGAAAGTGGCAACCTAAGGATCGGCGGAAGCGATGAGCAGGGAAGGGCGCAAAGGCGTGAGGGTCTTCGAGCATGAGTAGGGCGAATCTCGCTTCCATGGCCTGGCTCAATCTCTGGCGGAATCGTCGGCGGACGCTGCTCACGCTCTCCTCGATTTCTTTCGGTGTGATGCTGGCCATTCTCTTTACGGGCCTCGGTGATCAGAACTGGCGCGAGATGATCGACCTTGCGGCGCGCCTAGGTGGCGGGCACGTGAGCATCCAGAACGCCGAGTACCTTGATACGCCTTTGCTTCGTCACTCCGTGCGTGAGAGCACCGAGTTGCGCGAGATGGCAGTCGAGGATGAAGAGGTGTTGCGCGCGGTCACGCGGATCAGCGGCCAGATCATGCTGAGCACGGCGGGTAAGAGTTATGGTGCCGGCTTCATCGGAATCGATCCCCTTGAGGAGGACGTCGAGACGCTATCGCTGATCGAGGCAATCGACGAAGGCGAGATGCTCCAATCGAGTCGAGGCAATCAGATCATTCTCGGACGTCGCCTCGCCGAGAACCTGGGCGTTCGTCTGAAGAGCAAGGTCATCTACACGCTGACGGATCCCAAGGGCGAGATCATTTACGGCGTGGCGCGGGTGTCTGGCATCCTGACGACGGGCGCTCCGACCGTCGATTCAGGCCTTTCGATTCTTCCAATCGACACGCTTCGCGAGAGTCTTGGAATGTCCGAAGGCGAGGGAACGCAGATCGCACTCTTCTTGGACGACCATCGAGAGGCCGATCGTGTCGCGGAACGCCTCTCCGCTGGGTTGCCTGAGGATCTGGCCGTCCTGCCCTGGCATCGCACTCAACCTGAACTGGCCGGGTTCATCGCCATGAAGGTTGCGGGTGCCCAGTTGATGGAGTTTGTGATCATGGTGCTGATCGCGGCCGGGATCTTCAACACGCTCTTCGTGAGCGTGATGGAAAGGCTCCGCGAGTTCGGCGTCATGGTGGCCATCGGGTTTTCGCCTGGCGCTCTTTTCGCACTCGTGATGCTTGAGAGTCTTTGGCTCGGATTGTTAGGCCTGATCGGAGCGGCTGTCGTCACGGCCGCGCCCTATCATTTCCTCTCGACCACCGGAATTGATATCAGCGAACAACTTGGCTTGACCGGGACGGAGGTTGCAGGCGTCGCTCTGACATCCGTTATGCGGGTGGGCATCTATCCGGAGAACGCATTGATCATTGGCCTCGCAGCTTTGGCGGGCACGCTCCTGTCGGCTATCTATCCGGCGTGGCGGGCGGGTCGTGTTGCCCCGGCAGAAACGGTTCGTCTGGTATGACCAACGCCATCAAAGTCGGAAGGGAAGCGGAGGGGAACGTGGAAGAAGGCGAGACGATCGTCGAACTCGATCATGTCACGAAGGTCTACCGACAGGGCACCGTCGATGTATTTGCGCTGCGCGGTCTGTCTCTTCGCATCGCGAAAGGCGAGTTCAGCGCATTGTCTGGTCCGTCGGGCTCCGGAAAGACCACCGCCCTGAACCTCATCGGGGCTCTGGATACGCCGAGCGAAGGGAGGGTCCTCCTTGAGGGCAAGGACCTGTCAACGCTTGGGCGACGCGAGCTCAGCCGGATTCGTCGCGACCGAATCGGTTTCGTCTTCCAGGCGTATAATCTCATGCCGGTTCTGACGGCCTTCGAAAACGCCGAGATGGTTCCGAGGCTTCAAGGCGTCGACTCCAAGGAGCGGCGAGATCGCGTCATGGCTTTGTTGGCTGACGTCGGTCTCGAAGGCATGGAGGATCGTCTTCCGAGTGCGCTATCCGGAGGGCAGCAACAGCGCGTCGCGATCGCGCGGGCGATTGCTTCGAATCCCGCGATCGTGCTGGCCGACGAGCCGACGGCCAACGTGGATTCCGAAACCGCGGAGCATCTGCTCGATATCATGCAAAGGCTGAATCGTGAAAGGGGTGTGACTTTCCTCTTCTCGACCCATGATCCCCGGGTCATGAATCGCGCGAGCCGTATCATCCGGATCGTCGATGGCCGCGTCGAAGTCGATTGATTGAGGTCGAAAACGACCGATGAATTGGGGCTCCTAGAATGACCGACCCGAACGATTCGGCACAACGCGTTTGTCTCATTACCGGAGTTGGCCCTGGTACGGGCTCGGCTCTCGTCCGCCGATTCATCGAAGGCGGATATCGCGTCGCCATGCTGGCGCGAAACGAAGAACGCTTGAAGGCGCTGGCGAACGAACTCGGCGACGCACGGGCCTATGTTTGCGATGTTACGGATTCGGATGCGCTGGGCGCGACAATCGAGTCCGTCAAGGAAGAGTTGGGCGTTCCAACGATCGTCATTCACAACGCTGTCGGCGGCGCTTTTGGGAGTTTTCAGGAGATCGATCCCGAGATTCTTCGTCAGAACTTTGAAGTCAATACGATGGCCTTGCTTCATCTCGCGCGCTTCGTCGTCGACGATATGATTCAAGCGGGAGGGGGTGCGATCATTGCGACGGGAAACACGTCGGCCTATCGGGGCAAGGCCGCCTTCGCGGGCTTCGCGCCCAGCAAGGCGGCTCAGCGAATCCTGATCGAGAGTATCGCTCGAAGCGCGGGTCCGCAGGGCGTTCACGCCGCGTACCTGGCCATCGATGCCGTCATCGATCTCGAATGGACGCGCAAGCGCATGCCGGATGCCCCCGACGACTTCTTCTGCAAGCCCGCGGATATAGCTGAAGCCGCCTACCAGTTGGTCCTTCAACCGAAGTCGGCCTGGGCATCGGAAATGGTGATCCGGCCCTTTGGCGAGAACTGGTAGGGTGGAAGGGACTCGGGCGCTGCCGCCGATCCCGAGCATGCGCGCAAGCGTGGTCGGGGTGTAAACTCTCCTTGTCTTAATTTCTTACCCACTAGGAGTCGTAAATGGACGCCAGGACTTTTGGACGAGATATCGCTCATATCAATCTCGGTGACGGCACGGTTGAAATGAGACCGGCACCCGAACAATGGGTGAGGAAATATATCGGCGGTCGTGGGCTCGGCGTTCGCTATGTGCTGGAGAACGGTGTCGATGTTGACGCGCTCTCCGCCGACAACATTTTGTGTTTCATGAACGGGCCACTCAGCGGCAGCGAGATGAGCATGAGTGGTCGCTGGGCGGCCGTCACGAAGTCGCCGCTCACGGGGACCGTGACGGACAGCCATCAGGGTGGTTGGTCGGGTGCGCGTGTCCGCTGGGCCGGCTTCGATGGGCTGATCTTCGAGGGTCGAGCCGAGCATCCGGTCTACGCGTTCATCGAAGACGGGCGGATCGAGATTCGCGACGCCCGGGATAGCTGGGGACTCGGAATTCACGACACGGTGGCCTTCTACCGGGAGCGCTACGGAAAAAAGAACCTGTCCGTGAATGCAATCGGACAGGCGGGGGAGCGGCTTTCTCGCTTCGCCGTATGGGTCAACGAAGACGACCGCGCCTTCGGTCGCGGCGGAATCGGAGCGGTTGGTGGGAGCAAGAACCTGAAGGCGATCGTGGTTCGCGCAGGTACGAAGAAGAGTGATGTCGCAGACATCGAAGCCTGGCGCAGGGCACGGAAGGTCGCCCTCGACACGATTCGCGATGAGAAGAACATCACGAGTCCGAAGAAGGGCGGGCTTTCGGTCTACGGAACGAACGTCCTGATGAATGCGACCAACAGCATCGGCGCGCTCGGTGTCCGCAATAGCCAGCTCACATCCTTCGGCGAACGGGCCGAGTCGCTTTCGGGAGAATATGTCGAGCAGAATATCCTCAGTGGAAATCCCACCTGCCACGCCTGTCCCGTCGCCTGTAAAAAAGAAGTCGAGATCAAGGATGGGCCGTGGAAGGGGCTCAAGATGGAAAGTGTCGAATACGAGCCAGCGTGGGCATTAGGCGCGAATTGTGATGTGGACGATATCCGTTCCGTCGCCAAGCTGATCGACCAGTGTAATGACTACGGCCTCGATCCAATCGAACTCGGCAATGTGTATTCGGTCTTCATGGAATGTAGTGATCTCGGTGCGACCCAAGGCGAGTCTCTTGATTGGGGAGACGACGTCGCTATGGTGGCGCTCACCGAGAAGCTTGCGATGCGCGAAGGGGTGGGCGATTCGCTGGCGGATGGATCGGTTGCCGCGGCCACACATTTTGGCCATCCGGAACTCGCGATGGCCGTCAAGGGCCAGGCGGTTCCCGCCTACGATCCGCGCGGGCTGAAGGGGATGGGCCTTGGGTACGCGACGAGCAACCGCGGGGCCTGTCATCTGCGAGCGTATGTGGCTGCCGCGGAACTCGGCGTGATCGGCATCGAAGCTGACCCTCTCGAATGGAAGGGGAAGGGTGAGTTGGTGATGGTGTTTCAGGATCTGGCCGCCTTCTCGGACAGCCTGGACTTGTGCAAGTTCAGCGCATTCGCGCAGGGTGCGGACGAATACGCATTGCAGTGGGCGAGTGCGACGGGGGAGCCGTTCTCAGCGGACGATGTCATGAAGGCAGGCGAGCGCATCTACAATCTAGAGCGCCACTACAACAACCTCGCCGGTTTCCGCGAGGGCAGCGACACACTGCCCAAGCGATTTACCGAGGAAGCATCGACGCTATCCGGATCCAAGGGCCACGTTTCCGAACTCGCTCAAATGCTCGAAGAGTATTATGCGGTACGGGGTTGGAAGGAAGGTGTGGTGCCCGAAGATAAACTCAGGGCGCTCGAAATTCCCTAGGTCTGTTGTCGGAGGTCCGAGTCGGGTCGAGGCGACCGGAGAACCCACGCATCGCCTGCTGAAATGAGATGTGTCTGATCACCCGCCCGCAACGGCTGGAAAGAACTCGATGGTCTGGTCGGTCGTGACGACGGTATCGAGGCCGCCGGGGAGCCACTTCGAACTCCGACCATCGACCATGAGATGGATGCGGTGCGAAAACTCACCCGATTCATCGAGCAATTCGTCAGAGAGCTCCGGATAGGCCAGCAGGACCGCGTCGATCACCTGTCGGAGAGCAGGCTCTTCGGAAAACGGAAATTCGACGTATTTGGTGCCGACAATTTTGCGCAGCGTCGCGTAGAATCCAACTCGCATATCCTGGAGTGTAGAGCGAAGAGGGGCGGCATCAACGTTTCTTGGCTCCGATTTTCAGGGAGGCGAATTCGTTAGGCTCTCAGGCGCCGGTCAATCAAGGAGGCCAACATGGCGCAGACGAACGACCACGAAATGGTGTCAATCTACCCGTTCAGCGACGAAGAGGTTGATCAGCTGATGGATCACTCCAATGAGTGCGTGCTCATGTGGGCTACGAGGGATGGCTGGCCGGTCGGTGTGACGCATGCCTTCGTTTGGCGCGATGGTAAGGTCTGGTTGACCTTCGGCTCTCATCGACATCGCGCTGAAGCGATTCGGCGGGACCCGAGGGTTTCCGTGGTCGTGAGCAGCGCCGGATATCCGCGTCGTTCCTCGAAGGGGATGCCCAGCGGTTCGATCACCATGAAGGGTCGAGGCGAGTTCTTCGACGACGACCATACGAAGCACTGGTTTTATCGCGCGTCAGCCGTCAGAGATTTCCCGACAAGAGATCCTTGACCAGTCCGACGCCGATCAGAATTGTGACGAATGCCAGGGGCAGCCCGATGATGATGGAGGCGGCTTGAAGCGCCGAAATTCCGCCGACGGCGAGAAGCGCCGCCGTAACCGCGGCGAGGATGATTCCCCAAAGTATCTGTTCGCTTCGGTCGTCCGGTCGCTCGATCAGCTGACAGATCACGAACATTGCTGAATCGAGAGAGGTGATGAGCCA
Organism: Myxococcales bacterium; assembly: GCA_012960035.1. Lineage (GTDB taxonomy): Bacteria > Myxococcota_A > UBA9160 > UBA9160 > UBA4427 > DUBZ01. Next base: position 107,185 of record DUBZ01000061.1, read on the forward strand.
GGTGAATAAAAGGAATGCTGCGATCGCCGTCAGGCTGAGCGCAATCGCTGGGGTTGCGAGATTTTCGAGCAGGACGGCAATGCCCAGGCTGTAGTCTTGTTGGATCGCGATACTGAGTGAGCCCGGATCGGTGAGTTCCTGCTCGATGGCGGTTCCTCCAATAATCGTCATCCAAATCGCGATGACGAAAGTCGGAGCCCCCATCACCGCAAACACGAACTCGCGAATGGTTCGACCCTTCGAAATACGGGCGATAAAAAGACTTACGAAAGGCATCCATGCGAGCCACCAGCCCCAGTAGAAGACCGTCCATGCCGACTGCCATTCTTTTTCGGGAGCGGTCGAGCCGAGCCAGAGGCCGAGCGGGATCACGTTGAGGAGGTAGTCGGCTGCCGAACGAACGAGGAGATCCAACAGGAAGACCGTTGGTCCGAGCGCGAGGATCGCGAAAAGAAATGTGCCGCTCACCCAGATGTTGAGTTCGCTCAGTCTGCGGATGCCGCGTCCTACGCCGGAAGCCGCGGAAATGATACCCAGGCCACAGACGACGAAGATGATCGCAATCTGGATTGGGATGGTGACGGGTAGGCCGACGAGCGGCGAGAGGGTTGCGTTCAGACTTGCCGCGGATAGACCGATCGATGTGGCGACCCCGAAGATGGTTCCGAGCAAGGCCAGCAAATCGACGGCTCGACCTGGCCAACGATCGATCCACGCTTCGCCCAGGATGGGGAAGAGGGCGGAGCGAATCGCAAGCGGGCGGTCGTGGCGGTAGGCGTAGACGCTGATGGCGAGTCCGCCTAATACGTATAGGCTCCAGCCATGAAAGCCCCAATGCAGGATTGTGATTCGCATGGCCGTCTGGACAGCGGCCTCGGATGCAGGTTCGATTCCGCCAGCCGCGAGAAGCGGATTGGCCTGGTGGTGGATGATGGGCTCTGCGGCCGCCCAGTAGAGCAGGCCCGAGGCGAGCCCGGCAGAGAAAAGCATCGCAAACCACGAGAAACGGCTGAACTCGGGATTCTCGTGGTCATGACTCAAGCGGATGTTGGCGCGGGGATGTAGGCCGATGAGGGTGACCAACACGAGTGCCGCGCTCGCCAAGCTGACGAAGAGCCAATCGAAGGACGAGACCACATCGTTCTTGAGACCGATCAATAGATTCTCGGCGGTGTCGAGGGAGATCACGGAGATCGACACGAGTGTGGCCAGTAGAGCAAGGGCAATCCATCTCATGCGCGGATTCCGTCGATTCCCTCGGGCGCGAGCGGGTCATTTCCGAGAATGGCGTCGGCGGCCTTCTCGGCAATCATCATGACCGGGGCGTAGATATTCGCGTTGGTGATGGTGGGCATGACCGAAGCATCGACGACGCGAAGACCATCTACACCATGTACCCGGAACGAGTCGGGATCCACGACTGAAAGTGGATCAACGCCCATTCGACATGTACAAGACGGGTGCAAGGCCGTTTCGCCATCGCGCGCAACCCATTTCAGGATCTCATCGTTCGTCGTGACGTGCGGGCCGGGAGAGATCTCTCCTCCATCCAATTCTTGAAAGGCCGATTGGCCTAATATGTCCCGCGCACAATGGATCGTGTCGATCCATTCCCGTCGATCCTGGTCGGTCGACAGATAGTTGAAGCACAGTCGCGGTGGTACACGTGGATTCGCGGACCGGATGCGCAGACTACCTCGTGCATCGGAGAGCATCGGGCCAATGTGGAGTTGATAGCCGTGGCCGCTTGTAGCGATGGTGCCGTCGTAACGAATCGCCAGGGGTAGGAAATGGATCATCAGATCGGGATAGGCCAGCTCGTCGCGACTGCGAACGAAACCGCCTGCCTCGAAATGGTTCGTCATTCCGGGGCCTCTTCCCCAGAGCCATTGGAGCCCGATCCAAGGCCTCCACCGCCAAAGGACATTCGGTGCCATTGAAACTGGCTTGAGGCAGCGATGCTGTATATAGACCTCCAGATGATCCTGGAGGTTCTCGCCGACGCCCGGAAGGTCGTGGATGACATCCACGTCGAATTCTTCGAGCAGTCCAGCCGGGCCGAGGCCGGAGACCTGCAAGAGCTGTGCGGAGTTGATCGCGCCACCGCAGCTGATGATTTCCTTCGCATGGACGCGCTCGGTCCCCTTGCGTGTATCGAACTCAACGCCCACGGCGCGTCGCCCTTCAAAGAGGATTCTTGTGGCGAACGCGCGAAAGCGCACCTCGAGGTTGGGGCGTCGTTTGACCGGATGATAGTAGGCGCGAGCGGCACTCCAACGCTTGCCGTTTTGGATGGTTCGATCGAAGCGTCCGAAGCCTTCCTGGGTCTCGCCGTTGACGTCTCCTGTTAGGCCATGGCCCGCCTCCTGCGCGGCTGCAAAGAAGGCTTCGAATAAGGGGCCTTCGGCAGAACCCCTCTCGATAACGAGAGGGCCTTCGTGACCGCGGAAGAGTTCATCTCCGCCCGTGGCGGATTCCATTTTCTTGAAATAGGGCAGGCAGTGGGCGTAACTCCAATTTTCGAGCCCGGGTCGACTTGCCCAACCATCGTAGTCCGCCGCGTTGCCGCGCTGAAAGATCATTCCGTTGATACTGCTCGATCCGCCGAGGAGCTTTCCACGCGCGTGGTAGATCTCGCGATCGTCCATAAAGGGTTCCGGCTCTGAGCGATAACCCCAGTCGTAGAAGCGGTTGCCCAAGGGAAACGCAAGAGCGGCGGGCATATGAATCAAGACATCCCACCAGGCATCCGTCCGGCCGGCTTCGAGCATGAGTACGCGATGTTCTGGATTTTCGCTCAGCCGATTGGCGAGAGCGCAGCCCGCGGAGCCGCCGCCCACGATCACGAAATCGTAATTCGAGTCGTTCAATCCAGCGGCTCTTCAGGCGACGGGAATCTGACTGTACGGACACTGCTCAAGTTCATTGCCGGGACAATAGGCCGAGTCGGCGTATTGTCAGTCCCCAATTCAATCACGATCTCTGCCGAGGCTGACGAATCATCGGACACGACTCGTTCATGGCGATGATTACTGTCGTCAGGAATTCGCACGCGTTGAGTTCGGAAAATCATTGTCCAGGAGCCCTGCGAGAGACACGCTTATATCAATCCACCTGAGATCGAACAAGTCCCCGTGATCGACGCAAACGCAGTGGCCGACCCGGGCCGCCGTAGACTCGAATTTTGGCGGCCCCGAACGATCAAGTCCCCTCCGGCATCCGAGGGAAACACTGCTCACGTTATCTAACCACGTCAGATTGCCTATGCTTTCCTCCGCTCGTGTTCGTGAGAGTCTGCCGGCTAGGAGTCCGATGCTTCGATTGATGACAGCCCTGGTAGTGGTGATCCTGTTGGTGGGTGCCCAAAGCATTTTCGCGGACGGCCCGATCGAGAGCGGGATCGACGCGACGTCCAATCGTGTTGCCGCCGCCGCCGATCACGGCCACGGCCTCCTCGAAGCTGACCCCGATTTGACCCTTCATGAGGTGATTATTCAAACCGTCGAGATCGAGGCTGGCAGGCTGGTCGTCGCCGCCCGCCGCGCGGAGGCTGACGCACTCAAGCAAAATGGTCGCAGCGTTCTCTCAGGCGCACCCACGATTTCTGCAAATCACGGGACGGATGGGTTGTGGTCCGGTGACGGGTATCAACAGTGGGAGGTCGGACTCAACTTGCCTCTCTGGTGGCCCGGCCAGCGAAGGGGCCGGCAGAAGACCGCCCGGGCCGCCGGGGCGGCAGCGAGTCACGCACAGCGTGCACACGCCTTGGAGGTGGCGGGCTGGGTGCGACAATCCATCGCTGATCTCGCTGTCTCGCAGGTTCGCGTAGAACTGACCGAGGCGGAATGGCGTGCCGAGGTGGAACTCGCGAATCAGATCGAACGCGCGGTCGCTCTCGAAGAGCTGGCCCATCGCGAACTCCTCTTGGCACGAAGCGCGAGCCTCGACCGACGCCTCCTCTATATGGAGGCTCTCGAAGAAGCACATCATGCCGCAGGCACCTACTTCCTCTTGACGGGTTTGAATCGGTGGCCGACGGCATGGAGCGAGATGCCCGCGGATTCTGCGGCTCTCGAGAACCACCCCCTGCTCCTGCTGGCCACCGAGGAAATCACACGAGCAGAGGGCGAACTCGACCGAGTCTCCGCCGACCAATGGGGGCATCCCGTCCTCGCTCTCGGCACCGAACGCGAGCGTGACAACAGCGCTGCCGGTTTCGATGATCGGCTCATCGCGGGGCTGACCATCCCGCTCGGGCGCGCCCGAGATGCCCACGCCGGGGTCTCGAGCGCTCGGCGTGCGCTGGCAGAGAAGCGGCGTGATCGCCAACGACTCGAACGCAAGCTACGCGGCAACCTCATCGAAGCAGAACATCGCTTCGGACTCTCGAGGGAGCGAGTCGCGACCGCATCCGAGCAAGCCACCATGGCGGCCGAATATCTGCGGTTGACCGACTTGGGATTTGGGCTCGGTGAAACCGACCTGGGTCAACTACTTCGTGCCCGCTCGCGTGCGACCGCCGCCGAACAAACACAACGTGAAGCGCTGATTCTTCGCCAGTCGAGTGCCGGCGAGATGAATCAGGCGCTGGGAGTCGTTCCATGAGCCCACCGAAAGCCCTGTTATTGCTTTGCGCGTTCGCGCTGAGCCTGACAATGACGTTGGCGTCCAGCGCAATCGAGATCCTCTCGGTGACGGCGGAGCAGCGTGAAGCCCTTGGAATCGTCGTTGACAAGGCGCAGCCCAAAAATCTCGTCCCTCGTCCTCGCTTACCCGGTCGCATCACGCTCCCGAACTCGCGAGTTCGATTGGTGACCGTGAGAGCGTCCGCGGTTCTGGTCTCGCCGCTTGTAGCGGTCGGTGATTCGGTGACGACGGGACAAGAGCTGGCGCGGCTCGAAAGCCCGGTTTTCGTCTCCTGGCAACGAGACTACATTCAAGCGCTCTCGCAGCACGACCTAGCACGTGCAACCGCTGATCGTGAACGACAACTCGCCGCGGAAGGAATCATCGCGGGACGCCGAGCGGCAGAGTCGACAGCGCTGCTACGCGACGCCAGATCCCGACTCGAGGAACAGCGCCAGGCTCTTTCGCTCTCGGGCATGACCAAGCAAGAAATCGCGCGCCTGGCCAAGACCCACCGTCTCAACCCGACCGTTGTTCTCCGGGCCGCGATCTCCGGCGTCGTCCTCGAACAATACGCGCGTGCCGGCGAACGACTCGACGCCGGTGGTGCCCTATACCGGATCGGCGACCTTGAAGCGCTGACGGTCGAAATTCATACACCCCTCGACATCGCACATTCACTCGAGAAAGGTACGCGCTTCTCGCTTCCTCAAGAAGGCGCACTCGGCGAGGTCGTGGCTATCGGTCGCGAAATTCACTCCCTCGATCAAGGCGTTCTCGTTCGGGGTGAGATCAAGGAAGGGACGGCTCGCCTTCGGCCGGGCCAATTCGTGCGCGTGCAATTCGAGACGGCCCGGAGCGAAGGCTCCGCATTCGCCGTTCCCTCGACAGCCGTCGTTCATGCTAACGACCAGGCTTGGCTCTTCGTTCAAGTCGATGGCGGCTTCGCACCGGTCCGGGTCGAGGTCATCGGCGGTAGCGGGTCCGAGACCGTCCTCGTTGGCTCCCTTACTGATGACACTCTTTTCGCGATTCGCGGAACCGCAGCGCTCAAGGCGCATTGGCTCGCCAATGGTGGACCTGAAGGATGATCGCTCGGCTCATCCAGTTTGCGCTCAGTCAGCGCGTCTTTGTTGCGCTCGCAACCGCCGTGCTCGTTGGGGCAGGGTGGGTTTCCTTTCAGCGCACACCCATCGATGCCTTCCCCGACGTGTCGACGACCCAGGTCAAGGTCATCGTGCGTGCGCCCGGCATGACACCCGAAGAAGTCGAGACGCGAATCACGGCGCCTATCGAGGTGGAGATTCTCGGCATTCCGCGACAGACGACCCTGCGGTCGGTGACCAAATATGCGCTGTGCGATATCACGGTCGACTTCGAGGATGGAACAGACATCTATTGGGCGCGCCAGCAGGTGCTCGAACGTCTTGCGGGAATCTGGGAGGATCTTCCCCCCGGCACGCGTGGCGGCGTTGCGCCAATGACCACGCCTCTCGGTGAAATGTTCATGTTCACCATCGAAGGTGGCTCGCTCGATCTTCGCGAGCGGCGGGCGCTTCTCGACTGGGTGATCCGGCCGGCCCTGCGAACCGTCTCTGGCGTGGCCGACGTGAACGCATTAGGCGGTCACGTCGAAACCTATGAAGTCATGCCTCGTCCGCAAGCGATGCTTGCCCAGGGTATCAGTCTTCGCGAACTCCGAAACGCAGTCGCCCAGAACAACCAAAACGACGGCGCGGGTCGTCTGGTCGATGGGGAAGAGGTCCTGCTGGTACGCTCCAAAGGCAGTATTCGCACCCTTGAGGAACTTCGCGCCGTGGTCGTTCGCAGTCATCCGATTGAGCCCGTGCGCGTCGGAGATATCGCTGAAGTTCAATTGGGTTCTCTGGCACGCTATGGCGCGGTAACACGAGATGGTGTCGGAGAGGCAGTGCAAGGGCTCGTCCTGTCTCTGCGCGGCGCGAATGCGCAGAATGTCGTCGAGGGTGTTCGAGTCAAGCTGCTCGAACTCGAACCAGGTCTTCCCGAAGGCGTCGAAATTCGGGTCTTCTACGATCGCGGCGAGCTTATCCGCACGGCGGTGGGCGCCGTACAGTGGTCGCTTATCAGCGCCGTCGGACTCGTGATCCTCGTCTTGATCGCATTCCTTGCTGATTGGCGAGCTGCATTCACCGTCGCACTCGTGCTTCCCTTGTCCGTCCTATCGACCTTTATCTGGATGCGACAATTCGGACTCTCGGCGAATTTGATGAGCCTGGGCGGTTTGGTCATCGCGATCGGAATGCTGGTCGACTCCGCCGTGGTCGTGATCGAAAATACCGTGTCGCATCTGGCCAGTCGCGCTGGAAGCCGTTTGCCCCGACTCCATGTCATTTACCGCTCCGCCCGGGAAGTCTCTCTCCCGGTGGTCGTCGGCACGACGATTATCGTGTTGGTCTTCCTTCCCTTACTCACCCTAGAAGGACTCGAAGGAAAGCTATTCATCCCGGTTGCGCTCACGATCGTCTTTGCCCTGATCTCCGCACTCGTCGTCTCACTCACCGTTCTCCCAGTCGTCGCCTCGATCCTTGTTCGATCGGGGAGCGGCGGTAGTCCCCGTCTGATGCATTGGCTTGAGGCTCGTTATCGTGGGAGTCTCGAATGGGCGCTTGCGCACGAGCGCCAGGTCTTTGCAGGGGCGGCGATGTTACTCGTCGTCGCGATGCTCCTTTATCCCTTTATCGGCCGAATCTTTCTTCCGACTCTGAATGAAGGGACGATGATCGTGCAACTGGAGAAGCTGCCTTCGATCAGTCTCGAGACTTCTCTCGACCTCGACCTACGGGTCGAAAAGGCGTTGATCGATCGCGTTCCCGAAGTCCTGGGTGTCGTTGCGAGAACGGGGTCCGACGAAATCGGACTCGACCCAATGGGCCTGAATCAGACGGATGCTTTTCTCGTCTTGCGCCCCCGCGCGGAATGGGAAGTCGATTCGGCGGACGCGCTTCTCGATCGGATTCGCGACGTGATGAACGACTTTCCGGGCATCGCCTATGGGTTTACACAGCCGATCGAAATGCGCGTCTCTGAAATGTTGACCGGCGTGCGTGGAGATGTCGCAGTCAAGCTTTTCGGATCCGATCTCGCAGCACTCAACCAGAGCGCTGACGAGATCGCCGCGCTGCTCAAGACCCTTGATGGTGCCGAGGATGTCTTCCGCGTACTTTCTGAAGGTGCCGAATACCTTGAGGTCGAGATTGATCCCCTCGCGGCCGGGCGCCTCGGACTTCCCGTCGAAGAACTCCAGGAACGGCTCCGGGCACGGCTAGACGGCTTGCACGCGGGAATCGTCTATTCCGGTGTACGACGAATTCCGATCCTCTTGCGGGGCAGCCCTCTGCTTCGGGCGTCCCCCCTCGACTTCATGAATATCCAACTCCCAACGAGTCGCTCCGAGCCAATCCCACTGGCGCAGGTCGCTTCGCTTCGTCGGGTCGAAGGCCCTGTGCAGATCAATCGCGAAGGCGCTTCGCGCCTCGTCGTGGTGACCGCGAATGTCCGAGGGCGCGACCTCGTCGGTTTTGTCGAAAATGCCAAACGGCGAGTCAATGAAGACATCAGCCTGCCCGCCGGTTCGCGTGTCGAGTGGGGCGGCCAATTTGAAAATCAACAGCGCGCGTCTGCGCGATTGGCATTGGTCGTCCCCATTTCGCTCGGTCTGATTTTCCTACTTCTCTTTTCGGCTTTCCGTTCCATGGCGCAGGCCGGGCTCGTGCTCGTGAATATCCCGCTCGCCTTGATCGGAGGAATTATGGCGCTATGGGTTTCGGGCGAATACCTCTCGGTTCCCGCGACGATCGGGTTCATTGCGCTGTTAGGCGTCGCTGTCTTGAACGGTATTGTTCTCGTCACGACCTTCAATCAACTTTCGGCTGAAGGCATGCCGATCGAGCAGGTCGTGCGCGAAGGGGCCGCTCGTCGCTTGCGCCCCGTGCTCATGACCGCGGCGAGCACTGCCCTCGGACTGGCGCCGCTCCTGATTGCCAGCGGCCCGGGCTCCGAGTTGCAGCGCCCCCTCGCGATCGTCGTCACAGGAGGCCTCCTGAGCGCAACCGCCCTGACATTGATTCTCCTTCCCATTCTCTATCGCAGGCTCTCCCTGCGACATGAGCTCGAGGCTGCAAGATGAACGAATGCCTGCTCACATTGATCGCGACGCCCGAGCTCGAGGAGCGGCTCGTTGATTGGCTGCTCGAGGCGAATCATGAGGGCTTCACCACCTTTCGCTGCCAAGGTCACGGCGTGCATGCTGATCGCCTATCGACCGCCGAACAGGTGGCGGGCCGCCAGCGGCAGATCGCGTTCTGGCTGCAACTTCCCGAGGGCGAAGCCGAGGTCGTGATCCGGGGTCTCTCGAATAGCTTCGGGGGCGCCGGTCTGCATTTCTGGATTACCCCCGTGCTTGCTGGCGGACCGATCGGCTCGCCGGCATCGGGCGAAACAACCGCCTGATCCGATCTTCTACGCAGGACATGGCATACAGATCGATGGCGAGAGTTAAGTTGTGCCCATCCATTACGATCCCGGCGCGCGCTCTTCGATGGCGCATCTGGTACCGCTGTCCGGCGCAAACTTGATGACGTTATTTCCCGATCGGTCGGCGTCACAGAAAAAGAACGCGCAGATCGGCCGTTCCAGGCGCTGGGCGATGAATTGAAAATCAGAAACTAATCGAAAGGGGTGCCGTAGCCAGCGCGTTGATCGTATGTTGCGAGGGGATTGGCGGATTCGTCGCCGAAAATTGTAAGGGGCCGATCTTCCTGAGTGCATTCAGACAGCCAGCTGGCGATGCCGACGCGGGTCGACGTCGACTTCAGGTTCCAATCCGATTCGCGCACGACGACTTTCCCCGGGTTGATGCTGACGATCAGGGCGTCCATTTCCAATCGAGCGTTGTTGTCGCATCGGTCATAGATGATCCGCCCTTGTTTTGAGAGATGTCCGGGAACGTCTCCCCTCTGCGGGATCTCCGATGGCGTTCGCCCGGTCGTGCTTGTTTCGAAATCATTGCGCGTGTCTGCAGGCATTGTGGAGCCGTCTGGGGAAGCGGGCTTTGAGGCGGGGTCCGAAAGGCGCCAGGCAATTCCAATCCCGATCATGACAACCAGGCCGATGAGCAGGATCGGGTAGCGACGGGTCGAAGGTTCGCGGCGTGATGAATCCGGCTCGCTCATCGAAAGTCCGATCAGCTTTCCGGCGCCCACTTCCGATGCAGCATCCGATACGAGATCGCGCAGGAGATTGAACTCAAGATGAACAAGCCCAACAGGGATGCAGCCGGAACGGCGGGAACACTGGGGAAAGAAGCGGGGTTGGTCGGATCGGTTCCCTCCAAAATCTCGAAGTCGTCGTCGAACGAATCGCCGTCTGTGTCGCTCAGAAGTGGATCCGTACCCGTATTGAAGGCCGAAACGAAGCTGCCGGTATTGGTCTCGTAGACGTCGAGCAACGTGTCATTGTCGTCGTCCTGATCGCAGGCGTCGCCGGCCGAGTCGGTATCCGTGTCGGTCTGAAGATCGTTTGGGGCATCTGGACAATTGTCGGCACCGTCAAGAAATGCATCCCGGTCTCGATTGATTCCAACCCGCGTGCCGCTTCCCGGTGGTACGCACGTATAGGTCAGAGGTCCGTCGGTTGTGGCCAAGGCGCGGAGAGCAGCATCGACGATCGTCGCTCCTGAATCGTCTTCGAAGTGAACGGGCCCAGGTCGATAGACCCAACCTCGGCGCGCAACGCCCACCGTACCGGAAACCACCAAATCGCATTCCTTTAAACTGGATCCTATGGCGAGGGAGGCAAAGGAGGTACTGGCCGCCGAGATCATGGCGTCGATGCGCGCGCCGACGATACCCGCGTTCGTCGCGTCGAGCGTCACTTGTTGACCGACCATCGGCGCAAGGTCCGTGTTGAATGCGAAGAGGAAGTCGACGATATCGTCGACCTCGGTCGCGATCAGCCCTGGGAACGCCGAGACAAAATTGGTCGGGTTGTCCGTCGATCCCGTGGAGAGGATGCCGAATCCACGTACCTGATCTCCGGTATGCGTCGCGGGCACGTTGGCCGCAACGTCGAGAAAGGACCCGAACATCCCGACTTTCGTATGCAAGCTGCGAAGCTGAGGCACCTTGGCGGCATTACCGGCGGAGCCGTTGGTTCCGAAGAATCCATTCGCTGGGTCCAGTATGTGGCACGTCGTACAAGTCACGGGGGCCGGGATCGGCTTGGTCGTAAAATTCGCTAGCCCATTGGCCTCCGAAGCCGTGAGCGAATTGTCGATGTTGCGAACCGAATTCGGCGGCATTGTGATCTGCAGAGCAAAATCTGTGAACTTCTGCATGTCGGCTTGACTGAGTACGCCATCTTTCCCGACGAGTCCTTCGAATGCGACTCGAAAATTCATGAACGAATGATCTTCCTGACAGGCTGCACCGGTGACCTCCACGCACAAGTCTTCGCCTTCGATTCCATGAAGTCGATCGCCTCGCCAATGCATCGCGCCATGTGTGGCGATACTGCGAAAGGTCTGAGTCGTCATCGGCCCCTTCATGGAATGGAAAGTGGCTGCCGGGCCGGAGAAGGGGGCTGCGGGCTGATTGTTGTTGGTCACGACGCCATCGGGGTTGCCAAGATTCCAGGCCAGTGAATCAACGTCGCCGAAGATATGGCAACTCGAACATGAGGCTTCGCCGTTTCCGGAGGTCAGGAAGGCGTCGTAGAGGAAGGGGCGCCCTTCGACGACGATCGTGGGCTCTGGATTAAAAAGGGGCACGGTCTGGAATGTGGTCGCGTTGTTGAGATCGATGACGTTGATCGAATTGTCGAAACGGGTCAGCACGTAGAGGCGGTTGTGGGTTTCGTCGAGAATCAATCCGCTCGGGCCACCGCCGGTCGAGATGTAGTTTGCGCTTTCGGTTGTCGGATCAAAGACGTCGCTCTCAAGATCGTTCGCGTCGAAGACGCCGACCTTGGCCGATCCGTAGGCTGCGACGTAGAGTGTCGAACCGTCTGATGAGAAGACCATGTCCACGGGAGTTGCGAGACTATGATTCTTGGCCGTCGGGTCAACGAGGTCCGGCGTATCCGTATGGAGTTTGCTGTAGTCGATATGCTTGTTCAGATGGCGCACGTCGACGGTACCGACTCCACTCAGTACGCTGACACGGGAAAGCGACAGCCGTCCCTGCACGGTACTGCCACCGCCACCGGGTCCCTCGAAGAGCACCTCGTTCGGAGAGTCGATGTTGCTGACGTAAATCTTTCCGTTGCCTGGCCGAACCGCCATGTTGAAGAGAATCGTTCCGACGTGGTCGAACTCCGCGACGCCGCCGGCGATCAGAGAGTCGGCTGAAACCGCGAATACGTCGTGGTCCGGTAGATCAAACATCACGACGCTGTCCACGTTCGTGCCCGCTTGATTTTCCCAGTGGTTCGTCGAGTTGTTGTACTTGGCGATCGACCCGGTGAAGGGCGCGACGACCGAAGGCGGCCCGACGCTTGCCCCGGGCCCATCCATTCCGGCAGGGAGTGTGAGGCCCCCATTGATGCAGCCGGTGGACGGGTTAAAGCTGTTGCAGACCGCCTGATTGCTCAACGACGTCGTCTGATTGCCGGAGTGAAATCCCGCGACGTAGACCGTCGCTTGATCATTGCTGACCGCGAGAGCACGCGGTGTGTCCGTAAAGAAGGTCATGATTTCGATAGGGTCGCCGCCGATCGCTGTTCCCGGTGCCGTCGCGTCGAAGACCCAGACATCGGCACGGCCAATGCCTTCCGCCTTGAGTTGCGGGTCACCACCGCCGATCGCGCCTGAAATGGTCAGGCGGTGTTGACCACGATGCGCCGTGGTGATGAACGCGCGATCCGTGGTGTCTCCGGCGAAGACGATGTCACGTGGTTCGTCGCCGACGATCAACGTCTGGACAACCGCGGGCACGGGAAGGCTGGGGTCGACGATGCTAACGCTATCCGACAGGTGATTGACGACCCAGACGCGCCCGTCGCTCGCGACGGCGACCGCGCAGGGCTCTACGCCAACGGGGACGGAAGCCGTCTTGATCAAGCCTACTGCAGTGACATTGAAGATCTCGAGTTCGCCGTCGGGAATATTGGTCGCGTAGAGTTCGAGCCCGTTGGCGGAGACGGCGAGCGGGCGCACGGGGCCGGTCTCGAAGGTCACGAAGTCGGCGCGTGCGGGACCGACCGAAATGAATAGGACGGCGCCAAGGAGACAGGCAATCAGAATACGACGGAGCGATTCAGCCACTGTGATGAACATCCAATACTTTTCGACTTCAGCTTCGGTCTGCGCCGCTTGCCGGGTAGGCCTGGGCTGGAGACCGCTTGGTATTCTACACCCGACGCACTTCGCCGATCAACGAAAATCTGGCTTGGTCGAGTACATCCTCCGTCGCTGCGAATTTGAGTACGCGGCGGGTCGGAAACAAGAAGAATGAAAGACGCAATTGACGGGCAAAACCGAGCCGTCCGTTGGTCGATCGAAGCGGGCGTGAGTGAGTGCCCCGTAGCAGTCGTTTGGTGTCACGGAACGGTGTCCCGTCTGCACACAGGAGAATCAGAGGCATTGAGCCACGAAGATCCAACAGCGTGCTGGGGCGTTCGATCAGAGTTGCGTGCGGATGCAAAGCAAGTGCGTGGGCGCGCGCGCCCTGTTGGCGAATTGGTGAAAAGCGCTGTGCAAAAGAAGAGGTCGGCAGCATGCTCAAATGTCTGCGCGGCGAGCGGATCATTGGCGATCGCCGATGGTTTCATGTCGGATGCATTGACGATTCACCTGCACGGTCATCGCAAGATGTGTGCGCTTCGGCTAGTTTGAACAGATGCCGAATCGACTACTGGCCGTCTCGTTTCGGCCGCTCTCGCTTCTGATCGTGCTGGCCATCGCCGTGCTCGGCTGCTCTCCCGCAGTGGATTCGGATGCGGGCACGGATCAGATCGGCGACTCGAATGTGCAGATCTCAGTCGAGAGAAGTCGCCAACGGGTCGAGGCTGAATCGAGTGACTCGACGACACAAACTACGCCATCGTTGATCATCTTGATCTCGATCGACACGCTGCGGCCGGACCACCTTGGCCAGTACGGGTATCCGATCGACACGTCGCCCAATCTCGATGAATTCAGTCGCGAAGGGGTGCTTTTCGAGGATGCTAGTTCGACGGCGCCTTGGACACTTCCCTCGCACGCATCCATGTTGACGGGACTCTATCCGCTTCGACACGGCGCCGTGAGCATGGCTCGAAAGATGAGCGAGACGGTTCCTACATTGGCAACGCTGCTCGCGGAGCGCGGATTTGAAACCGCGGCGGTCGTCAATTCGACCTATCTGAAGGAGCAGGCCTGGGGCCTCGATCGCGGTTTCCAGAAGCACCGCTACGTGTTTGAGTCGCTTCGCCGATTAGGGCCTTCGACTAAGGTGACCAATCAGGCCATGCAGTGGATTAGGGGCCGAGATGACCGGCCCCTGTTCGTCTTTATGCATTACTACGATGTCCACAGTAGCTATCGCTCGCTTCCGAAGTTCGAGCGCCTCTTTGTCAAACCCTACGAAGGGAGCGCGGACGGAACGAATCTGCAGCTCTATCTGGCAGACTTGGAAGAAGAGACTTATCAGAGGTGCCGCGAAGAATTCGCCAAGAACCCATGTCTGCTTCCCAATGGGAGTGTCCTCGATCCGTCCGTAGGGAGACCGGAATTCGACGAGCGCGACATCGCGCACACCGTAGCGCTCTACGACGCGGGGATTCGGCAGATTGACGACGAGTTGGGTCGCCTTTTCAGGTTCCTGCGCGAATGGGAGCTGACTGATGACAGCCTGGTGATGGTCACATCGGACCACGGAGAAGAGTTCTTCGAGCACGGGAGCGTCGAACATTCGACGGCGCACTACGAAGAGACGATCCGTGTTCCGATATTGATGCGTGGCCCGGGGGTTCCGAAAGGTCAACGTATTCAGGAGCGGGTTTCTCTCGTCGACGTGACTCCGACCATACTTGCTCTCGCGGGGGCCGCAGTACCCGCCGGAATGGACGGGATCGATCTGTCACAGATCTGGAGGGGTGATGTCGACACGAGCGTCTTCGACAATCGGGCGATTTTTTCCGAGGCCTCTGGAGTGAGGGCTGGTAAGAACTTGCGAAGATCAATTCGCAATGGGAATTACAAGCTGCATTACGAGGTCGTCGATCGAACTCATCAGCTTTTCGATCTCGCGGTTGACCCCTCGGAGAAGATCAATATTGCCGACGATCATCCTGAGATTGCTGCAGATCTCATCGATCAACTCACGGCGCGATATCAGTCTCCCCGAGAGTTAGAAACCTCCGAGATCGAGGTAGACAAGGAATCCAGAGAGATGTTGAAAGCCCTTGGGTATCTCAATTGGTGACCGGGCGGGCGACCTGTCTTGATGGTCCGCTCATGAGGCCGTTGAAATCTGCAGAGTCGGATCGGAGACTCCCTCGAGAGTTGGGAAGGCGACACGGATTAGTCCTCAGTAGTTACTCATCCCACCGTCCACAGTGTAAAAGGAACCCGACACGAAGCGCGCGTCCTCGCTGCAGAGGAAAGAGATGACGGCCGCGACCTCGTCTGGTGTGCCGTACCGCCCGAGCGGGATCTGCATTTCGATGCCGGCCTTCATACCGGCTTCTTCTCCCGGCGCCATCCCCGACTCCAGTGATCGCATCATCCGGGTTTCGATCGGGGCTGGTCCGACGGCATTCACGCGGATCTTTTCAGACCCGTATCCAATCGCCGCAGATTTCGTCAAACCAATGACGGCGTGCTTGCTGGCCGCATAAGGTGCGACCGTTGGCCCACCCATCACGCCCATCACAGAGGCCAGATTCACGATCGCTCCGCCGCCGCGCTTGCGCAGTTCGGGAATGACAGCCTTCATGCCTAGAAACACGCCCTTTACATTGACGGCCATGACTTGATCGAAGACGGCTTCGGGCGAGTCCTCGATGGCTGCGACTGCGCCTTCCGTGCCAGCATTGTTGACGAGAAAGTCCACGCCGCCGAAGCGGCGCGTGGTTTCGGCGATCACTCGCTGCCAATCGTCCCAGGAAGAAACGTCGTGCGCGGCGGTCAGCACTTCACCGCCCGATTGCTCGACTGCCGCCGCGGTTTCCTCGATCGGCGCGTCTTTTAGATCCGTCGCGACCACACGCGCCCCGTTGAGAACGAATCGTTCCACCGTGGCACGCCCGATTCCTCCGGCTGCTCCAGTGACAATGACAACCTTGTCTTCAAAATGCTTGCTCATGATTTTCTCCTGAATGTTTGGGACGCCTACCCACCGCGATTGTTGAGGTTGATACGCGTCAGACTTGTTTTTCGAGGGCGGAATTCGTTCCTAGATTTCGCGCCCGGGTTGGCGCCGCATGTGAGTTCTCCGCTCGAGTCGATTGATCCAAAATTCGATGAGAGCGAGGCGACCTGGTGCATCGTCGATTCGAGCTGTGGGCGCGTGAGTGTGGAGAGCGGGTGCATGAACGCAGCGCAGATAACGCCCTCATTGATCGCATAGCGCACGTCGAGGGTTGAGTGGAAGTTCGCGATCAACAGGATTTCGAGACGGGCGGCTTCGGCCGCATTCAGTCGGGCGATCGGCGCGATGAGGCACATCCGGTCATGGACCTCGTCCGAAACGCAAGCGATTGCAATCCCCTTGTATTGGATCTCCACGACATCCGTGGAGACCCTGGCGACTCCTGCGATTTTTTCGATGTGGTCGAAAATGGATTGCTGGGACATCACATCTGGCGGGCTTGTTGCGCAGCCGAAGATCATGAAGGTGACCGAAAGCATGATGGCGAAACGGTTCATGCCCACTATTTGTCTCCTTCTTCGACTTTTCTCGCCTTGGGTCGCGCGCAAGATAGCGTGTGAAATGACCTTCAACGATCCTCGATCGACCGACGCAAGCTCGGGTAGAACAGCATGAGGCTCAATGCGCGAGCGATCACGTAGGCGATGAAGGCTATCCACAGCCCTCGATACCCCTGGGCACTGGAACTCCACAGGACGATCAAGAACACCAGCATCGACAGGGCAGCGGCGTTTCGCATGTCGCGAGTACGGGTCGCGCCAATGAAAATTCCATCGAGCTGAAAGGCTCCAAAGGAGAATAGGATGTAGATCGCGGCATAGGGCACATGCTGTGTGGCCAGATTCCTCACAGAAGCGTGAGTCGTTAGGCCTGCAACAATCTCGTCTCCGAGGAAGTACGTGGCTAGGGCGAGGCCGAGTGCCGTGATTGCGGCGAGCTGGCTAGAGCGCGACACCGCGGCATCGAACATCATCCGTCGCCGCGCCCCGATCGCCTGTCCGATCACGGCCTCTGCGACGAATGCAAAGCCGTCTAGGAAATACGCGCTGAACCCGATCATCTGTAGAAGGATGTGATTGGCCGCCAGAACGGTATCGCCGAACTTAGCGGCCTGGTTGGTGAACAGGGCAAAGCTGGACACGAGAATCAAGGTTCGCAGTAGAATGTTGAAGTTGGCGGTCAGAGTCTTCGCCAACTTCGCAGCATTCTTGATCCGGGGCCAGGGCCAGAAACTTTCGCTGTCGCTGTGTCGCCTGCGGAGTAGCTGCCGAGCCAGGAAGAGGGCCAAGATTAGACTCGTCCACTCGGCAATTGCTGTTCCGAGTGCGATTCCCTCTGCGCCCCATCCCAATGCCCCAGCAAGCAAGAGATCCAGGACGATGTTCACACCATTGAGGAACAACTGAACCAGGAGCAGGGTCCGGCTCTGTCCCAGACCGACGAAGCAGCCCATTAGCGCGAACATGCACAAACTGGCGGGCGCGCCCCAAATGCGGATCAGGAAATACGCCTCGGCTGTGTGTTCAACGGCCTCACTTGCTCCCAGGAGCCAGAGCGAAGCCCAGACGATTGGCCTTTGAAGCATGACGAGGCTGACACCCAGGACAATCGCCAGCACGAGAGCGCGGGCGACGGTGGCGCGCACCTCGGCTTCGTCCGCGGCGCCAGAAGCTTGGGCGACGAACCCGGTCGTTCCCATGCGAAGGAATCCAAAGCCCCAGTAGACGAAGGTGAAGATTAGGGCCCCGAGCGCAATCGCCCCAAGATCCGTCACGGTACCGGTGTGTCCGATGATGGCCGTGTCCGCCAGGCCTAGCAGCGGAACCGAAGAGTTGGCCACCACGATCGGCCAGGCCATTCGAAACAGTTCAGAGCGATTAGGTGCGAGAAACTCCGACTCGTTGTCGTTTTCTGAATCGGACATCTGTGGAACTCTACACGACTGGGTTCATTGCTGAGAATTCCATGGAGCGATGATCGTCGGTTGCGCCGCGGTCTATCCGTCGGAATCTCCGCCATTCGGGCTACCGAGGAGGTGTGCCGCACTCTCTGCAAGTTCTGGAATGCGTGCGCCAATGCGGGCCATTCGCTCATCCGTGCTATCGCCGACAAGCCAGCGATGATGAAGTTGTTGTAGGACGGTGGCTGTTTTCCACAGTCCAAAGGCCTCGTACCAGCCGATTTGGGAGACGTTCAGTCCGGAAGCATCGGCGTAGAGCTTTCGCACCTCGGCGCGCGTCGGTAACCCCATCGATTCCATACCTACGTGACTGCCGCGCGAATTCTTGCCGTCCGAGGGATCGGGCCAGTAGTTGAGCAAGGTGCCGAAATCAATCAAGGGGTCACCGAGGGTAGTCATGTCCCAATCGAAGAAGGCGATCACGCGGTCGGGGTCATTCGCATCGAACATGCAGTTGTCGAGCTTCAGGTCGTTGTGAACGAGGGAGACGCGCTGGGATTCAGGCAGCGACGCGGCGAGACGTGTATGGACCGCGTTCATCACTGCGTCGTAATCGGGGTTGGCGACCAGGTCCCAACGCTTCTTCCAACCCGAGACCTGCCGCTCGACGAAACCAACAGGACGTCCCAGATCTTCGAGATCGCATTCTTCGGGGTCGAGCAAGTGAAACTCTGCGATTGCCTCGATGAGTGCTTTCCCGACGCGATATCCGACGTTCGGAAAACCCGCAAGGCTTCTGGGGATGACGCCGCGGATCACTTCTCCGCGACATCGCTGCATGACAAAGAAATCGGCACCGGCGATTTCAGGGTCGTCGCAGAAGAGGTAGGCACGGGGCGCCCGCTCGAAATGCCGCCAGAGCCGTGAGAGGACTTTGTGTTCACGCTTCATGCTATGCGCACCGGGAGCCAGTGTGCCAAAGGGTGGACGGCGCAAGACGAGTTCGTTTTCGCCAAAACGAATCAGGTAGGTGAGATTGGCTGCGCCGTTTGGAAACTGGAGAACCTCAAAGGCATCGGATGCGTTACAGCCGAGATCCTCGGGCAAATTCGCCCGCAGGTAGGTCTCGATCCGTTCCCAATCAAGACCTTCGCCACTGCGCACGGGTGCCAGCTCGGGCGGGAGGACGGGCTCGCCGTGAGCGGCCACCGGCGGTTGGTTCTGTTTGCTCATCGTGTCTTTCTCCATTGGGATTTTCGGCAACAGTGCAAACATTCCTCGATCGGAACCGGATTGTCATATCAATTTGGACAGAATGGCCATCGGATTCGTCGCTTGTTTCGGGCCGCTCCGTTCCATTGCCGCGGCGTATGCTTCCGGAAAGTGCGCGATGAACTGAAAATTCGTGAAGCATCGAGATAGGGTGCCTGAGTTGCCTTCTTCATGTAAGTAGTTTGTTTTTGGCTTCGATCCAGAGTGCTAGGTATCGCGTGCTGCGGTGGTGGTGATCACGCAGGATCGCGCCCATGAAGTTGCGCTCTCGGCGCTGCGTGAGACTGCTGCGAGCCGAGGCGATTCGGTCGACAAGCGCGACCTCATGCGGACCCCGAGCGAAAACATCCTCGAGAATCTTAAAGCCGTTGGTCTGGGCGATTTTCCAATCCGACTTGCTCTCGTATAGGCGAACGGCTGCCTCTGCGATTGCGGGTGCATCCTCTTCGACGGCGCCGCTCCAGGGCAGGTCGGCGCCCATGGCCTCAGCGCCGATCGCGGTCGTCACGCTGGGTGTCCCATTTCGCATGGCATCGACCAGCTTGCCCTTGAGGCCTGCGCCAAATCGGAGTGGTGCAAGGCACATGCGAGAACGGCGAAAGTGCGCGTCGGCATCTTCGATCCGGCCGTCCATGAAAAACCCCCGGTCAGGGTCATGGAGGGCCATCTGTTTGTTCGAAGCATAGGAGCCCGCGATATGCAGATTGGCCTCTGGGATGTGTTCGTGAATGAGAGGCCATACTTCTGCCGCTAGCCATTGAACGCCATCCCAATTGGGTGCATGTCTAAAGTTTCCGACGTAAAAGAAGTCGCAGCGATCTTCAAAGCCAGGCAATGCCTCCATCGCAGAACGTTCTGGGATGTCGATCATGAAGGGGCAGTAATGAAGTAGCTCCGCATCGACATTGAATGTGTCTTCGAGCAGCTTCGCCTCGTAGCTCGAAATGATCAGCGTGAGGTCCGACCGTAGAATCGCGGCGACCTCTCTGCGTGCGATCTCATCCTGGTGGTGCGGCATCTGAAGCGCTTCGCCTCGTCGATGGGCTTGCTCGCGCGCATTTCGCAAGAAATGCAGATCTTCTGTATTCAAGATTCGAAGGGCATTTGGACAATGCTCTTCCACGCGCCAACCGAATTGTTCTTCGATGAAGAAGCGGTCGAAGATCACGACATCAGGCTGAAATGATCGGAGAAGATCGTCGAAGCCTGAGTCGTTGACTTTCGCGTTGAGCGCCGAAATGCCGAGTGACGACAGATCTTCGGCGTGCGCGGATTCGGTCGCGGTCGAGGCGTAGGTCACCTCCCAGCCCTGACGGATCAACGGGTGCAACACCTGGAGAATGTGTGCGCCCGCCGCGGAGGATTGCGGCTCCGGCCAGACTGATCCGATGACCAAGAGGCGAGTCATTCGATTTCCAAAATGTCGCGGTGCGACGGCGGGTGGGACATCGGAGGTGAGAGCATCCCGATTCCGCTTTTTGTTTGTTGCTCGAACCGGATCTGCTCCAATCGGAGGAGGGTACGTCAGATCCAGCCTTGGCGAGTGCGTAATAATGGCAGCCTGAAACTTCGGCCCTCCGTAGTTGTGTGCCTCATCGTGCCCGACACACAGTCAATTCTCTTCGGTTGGCGGATTCTTGTTATGCCTAAACCGAGGGCGGTCCGGCATGTCGAATGCGCTCAGCCACACGATCGGCGTCGGGTACGGAAAAGAATCCGACATCGACACTGGCCCAGCCCCCAGAATGTGGAGGGGGAGACTGCGGCAAAGCAGTAGCGCGAACTCCGCTCGGGCCTCAGCAGAAAGATCGAATTGAATGGCCAAGCCGAGACCGACGATCATTGCGAACATCATGATGACGGGAACTGCGGCGACGCCCATGATCAGCAGCCAGAGGATGGCAGCCCCGAGGCCATCCATCCCGACGTACTCCACGAATGTCAGAACCCTCGCCAGGAGCTGCGACGGATGGGGATCTCCAATTGAGCGCAGGCCCCGTCGCAGTCTTCCTCGACTCGACAGGATCGAAATCCCAGGATTCGATCTGGTCGCCGGATTGGCGCCCCATTCTTTCGACGAACCCATCCGTGGCCGAAACAATGATTTCGTTCGCGGGGACGGTTGCGGTGGGGGGCTGCAGCCGAGTTGAAGAGCGTCGAGAAAGATTTGTCGCTCGGTTCGATCTTCTTGACTTCCTCGAGGACGGTGATCGCCTGATCCAAGGGTCGCGAAAAGTCGGCATTGATCGAATGACCCGATTGATCCGTGCGCTGCTTGCAAAAGCTCGGCACTGTTCTCCCACGCTCCCGAGAATTCCGCATAGGTACTGGTGCGCAGGACCAGCTTATCAGTCGCCTCGATCTAGGCGGTCTTTTCATCCTTCAAAAAGTACGCACCATCGTGAGGCGGAGCGTAGTAATTTGAGCTTCATGGAACTCGTCAACTTGCGATTCGCATCATCGGCGTGGCCCGAGCGAACGGCACAAGTCTGAATGACTGCGAAGACTACGCGGGGACTGCCTTGTTCAGAAGTTCGCCATAGCCGTGCGGGAACTCGGTCTCTTCGAAGACGCCCCTCGACTCGAGAAAAGCATGGAAAGCAGGCAGGTTGTAGCAAGGTACGTTCGCTTGGAAGTGATGCTCGAGGTGATAGTTGAGGTGAAAGGGCGAGACGAAGAGTTTCTCCCACCAGCGAACGAGAGTGGTCCGCGTGTTGGCGCGCGGATCGATATCGAAGAGATCCGGCACGGCGCCGTGCTCGGCGACCTGGCGCAGGCGTGCGATCAACATGTACGCAGTCATGTACGCGACCGGCCACATCAGGTAGAGGGGCCCTTCGCCAACCGCAAATAGCACGGCGAACATCGCGCCGTTCACGATCCCATGACCCGCCAGGGCATTGCCGCTCCATGGTGTCTTCCCGATCTCGCGCTTCCCGCGACGCCATGTGGCGCGCAGAGATTTCCAGCCGGTCTGTCCGGTGATGTCGCGGAGGATTTTGCGACGGAAGCTCGCCCGTGAGATCGGATACGCTTGGTAGTTCGGCAGGTCGGGGTCCTCCTCGGTGCCCGCGAACGCGTGGTGTTTCTGATGGCCGGCGGCATAACGTGGCTGATCCGATAGGATGGGGTAGGCACAGAGCCACTGGCCGATGACTGCGTTCGCGTGGGCAGTCGAGAAGAGTGTTCGATGACCGCAATCGTGCATCAACGCGGCGAATCCAAGCTGGCGACCTCCGAGCAGTGCAATTCCGGCGAGAATAGACAGAGGGTTCGTCCAAAGCGCAACGCACGCAAAAATCAACGCGACACCAGCCCAATTGAATGCGACGTAGCCGATGGCTTTCCAGTCGTTCCGCTCAGTAAAGCGCCCGATCTCTTCTCGCGTCGCAATATCCGTGATCTTCATGTTCTTCTCCTGGTTTCCTGTCATCCCTCGGGTCCGATGGGTTGATTCATTGTCTGGACTCAGGGCTGGCTAAATGCGGTGGCCAGTTCGCCAACGTCTGCGGGGCTTCTCTCGAGTTCGACGGATTCGCCTGCCCAGGCTTTCCAGCAATCACGACCAAGGCGGTCGTAGTGGCGCATCGCGTCGAAGAGGGCATGCCGAGCGTGAGTGTCGATGATCGCTTCAGGCAGTAGGGGGTCCAGTACGATGCGCCGGACAGCCTCTCCTCCCAGGCGGAAGGATTCTGACATGGCCTGCTGCGATGGCAGCGAAGGAAGGCGCTCTCCACTCACGAGAAGCTGCTCGCGCAGCCGTGCATAACCCTCCTCAAGGGCGGCCACATCCCAAAGTGACCTGGCTTCGGCGTCATTTGTCTGATCGAGTCCGGACAATTCAAACACGATAGGCGCCGGCGCGTAACCGAGCGCAGTCAGTCGCCGTCGGACCCTCTCGACACCTCCGATCAAGTTGTTAGGTCGAATGCGAAGTCCTGGTAGAAGGGTTTCGAAGCCCTGTAGCCGTAAGGCACGCTTGCAGGTACGGGCGGTCTTGAAATTTTGCCGCGGTCGTCCGCTCGTTTCAACAGCAACCCATGAACCATCCCAGTCGCCAACGTGTTCCTTGATACTTCGCCAAGAGCGCACTTCGTGGTTGACCGGTTCGGCGGTTGTGCCGAGTCGATAGAGGCCGCGCGCGTCGGACTCCACGAGCGCGCGCGCGCGGAGCCGAGCTAATGCAACGCGTAGGCTGTTCTCGCTGATCCCGAGAGCCGCACCACCGCGGACAAGCGCTCCGACGGCCACTGGATATTGGGCGGGCATCGAAGAAAGGAGGTCGATGACGACGGTCTTCGCGGAGATTCGCGAAGCAAAATTCTGATCGATTGAGACAGACATAGGATCAGCAGGATATTACCAAAAACGATGCGATGTGAAGGAATTAGACATGAAAATAGGCCTGTGGTGGTGCTCAGAGCTTGTTTAGACTCGCCGAGGGGAAAAGGGGTTCATTCAAAGACGGCTCCGCGACAAAGCTGCTCGCCCTTGGATAATGGATCCTGGCGAGTCACTATCGCGGTCCTCCCCCGCCTCGCGCAGACACTCGTCGAGGTCGCTGCGAATTCGATCGCTCTCGTCGGCGCTGAGTCCCTGACCAACGAGGGCGGAGGTATAGATTCCGATCGCTACCAGGATGGCGACCACGGAGATCCAAAACGCCCAGGGCGATTCGCCGAGCATGATCTGCGGGATCGCGAATAACAGCGCGAGCAATGAGAGGACCGCGCCGACTCCGTCGCGGAGATGAAGCCGACCCAGATTTCGGACCGCGGCGAGAATGTCCCCCAAACGATCGTCTCTGCGGCGTCGTCAGCCTGCGATTCACTCGAAGACTCGTCGGCGGAAACGGATGGTGAGATCGAGGCATGACGACCAGAACTGCCGCTTCTCTCCGCAGATTCGCCGCGTTCCATGCTCGCGTGAAAAACTCCCTTCGACTTCTTGTGGATTGTCGTCGAGGCGTTCACGCAGAATCGCCATCGCGTGCTCTGGCAAACAGAAGGCAAGGGCCGTAAACGAGAGTCTCATGCGTGGTAGGGGCATCTCTGATCCTACGATGGACTCCAGAACAGGCTAGCAAGCACGCGTCACAACACCCATGAAGTACGACGCTCGCCTCGCTAAGCTGCCGCCACGGAGGCGTCGAAAGGTCAGTGGAGTTTCTCAGCGAATTTTTCCGGTTGATCGGGTCGAATGAGGCGGTGTTGTCGGGGATCGCCGCTGTGATTGTGATCCTCGGAGTCGTCGTGACCGCCATTCGCCGATTGCTGAGCCGCCCCACCGACGCGATCAAGCCCCCCAGCTTGCCTCAATCGGATGCGGTGTCAGAGGTCGTGGCGCATACCGAGAGCCCCTCCATCGCCGTGATGCCCTTCACCAATCTATCCGGTGACTCCGAACAGGACTTTCTCGCCGATGGTTTGACGGAAGACATCATCTTCGGCCTTTCGCGCGTTAAGCAACTCTTCGTCATCGCCCGAAATACCTGCTTCACCTACAAGGGGACGACCCCGGATGCGCTGGTCGTTTCGCGAGAACTCGGCGTCCGCTATGTCCTCGAAGGCAGCGTGCGAAAGGTCGGCGATCGCGTTCGGGTGACCGCCCAGCTTGTCGACGCTAGTACCCGAACCCCGAAATGGACGGAGCGTTTCGACCGTAAGCTCGAAGAGATCCTCGAAGTGGATGACGAGGTGACGGACGCGATCGTCACGGCCTTGCAACCGGCGCTGCGTCGGGCCGAAGTGGAGCATGCACATCGCGCTGCCCCCGATGATCTGACGGCCTGGGCTCTCGCGAATCGCGCATGGGTTGGCATCCAGAGTGATCTCGGGGATGCGGATGCCGCAGTCGCAGCGATCGAAGCCTGCGAGCAGGCGCTGGCGCTTGATCCCGAGTACGCGTTTGCGCACGCAGTCGTGGGGCACGCGAGATCGCTCCTGGTTCATGAGCGGCCTCTCGAATCGGACGACTTGAAAGCGCACGCTGTCTCGTCGATCCAGAGAGCACTCGCTATCGCGCCAGATGATCCCGTCGTCACACATTGTCACGCGGCCATCATGGCCAACATTGGCCGCACGGAGGACAGTTTTCGAGAATGGGCGCGCGCCGTCGAGCTGGATCCGAATAACGCCGGCGCGCGAGCTGGCCTCGGAATCTCCAAGATCTTCAGGGGCGAGCCGGCTCAGGGCATCGAGCTGATCGAGGGGGCGATGCGAAGATCGCCCGCGGACCCTCTTCAATACCATTGGCTCGGCAACCGGTCGCTCGCCCTCATGTTGATCGGCCGCGTTTCCGAGGCCGCAGAGGACGCCCGCGCCTCACTGGGTCGCAAGCCTTCACGACTGGCCTATGCCGTGCTCGCCGGCGTTCTGGCCCACGAAAACCAGATAGAGGAAGCCGGAGAGGCCTATTCCAAGCTCGACGAGCGAGTCTTCGGCCTGATGACCGAAGACTTTTCTCGCGTTGCGGGAGCACTCGCGCCGGATCCGGAATGGGGCAAGGTCATCGAGAAGCATATGCGAACTGCTGCAGCAGCAGCCGCAGTTCGCACGGATAGTCAATCAGACCCGGCCTAGAAGGGCCGGGAGGCTATTGCTAGCGCTGAATCCACTTCTTCTCGATCTCGAACGCATCGACCTTCAGGGTCTGCTTGTCCTTGCTGTAACGCTTTTCGTCTCCCGTAATCGTCATCTTCGGACGCCACATCGCAATGGGCGAGTTGTCGTCGATCCCGAATCGATCGTCATACTACTTGTCGACGAAAAATATATTCGGCCCTTCACGCATGAGATGGATGAGCTCATAGCCCTTTTCCTTCGCAAGGTCATACATCGATTGCAGACTGGCCCCGACATAGTTGGACTGGTCCCAATCGTTGAATGGATGGTATTCGATGACGGCGAGTTGGGGTGATGTGAAGGCGTAGTTGCACTCGATCATGACGACCTTCGGGCGATAGGATTGAATCGCGCGCCAGACGTAGTAGTCGTTGCTATCGATATCTACGACGAGAAGATCGAGATCTTTTGGGACTCCAGCGTCTTCGAAAAGGATCTCGATATTGCCTGGGTAGATCCATGCGTGCTGGGTTGTGACTTTTGGGTGTATCCCGTCAGCAAGATTCGGACCCTAGGCCATCCTGAGCGAAGAGACACAATCTTGTGTCTGCGACCCCAAGGAGGGTTTCGCGATGGATGAGAAGGGCGAATTCGTCGCCCAACCCATGCTGTGGAAAGCAGAGATGTCGCAGAGCGAACTCGATCTATTGAGCTTTGGCGGGCCGAATTTCTTCAGACTGAAGCGCGGGATGCCCTACTACTCGGGCGCGGCGCTGGCGCAAGCCATGGAGATCTACAACGAAGCCTTGCTCGAAGTCTGCCGAGTTCGAGAAGTTGAATGCGTAGACTTGGCAAAGATGTTGCCGTCGACCACCGATGTCTATTACGACGATGCACACTACATAGAGTTCGGGGCGTCCTTCGTTGCCGATCGGATGACCGAGTATCTGCTCGAAACCATGCCGCTCAGTGATCTGCGAGCTGAGTGACGGCTCATAGAGTCCATTTTGGTGTAAGCGCGGTCGTCGCTGCTCGACGGCGAATCTAGTCGGAGCAGACTAACCGGGCGAATCCATCACATGACTTTCTTGACGAAATTCGTTCGCGCTTTGGTATAGGGCGGGTACATCATCTTCAGATCGAATTTGAAGCCGCGTCGAAGTACAGCCTTTCGGTGGCTGAACGTCTCGAAGCTGTGTTGCCCGTGATAGGCGCCCATTCCGCTCGGTCCGACACCCCCAAAAGGCATCTTTGAGTTGCCGATGTGCATGATCGTTCCGTTGATACATGCGCCGCCCGAACTCGTTTCGCTGAGAACTCGCTTCTCGGCGGTTGAGTCGTTGCTGAACAGGTATAGGGCGAGTGGCTTCTCGCCCCGGTTGACGAACTCAATGGCCTCTGTGAGTCCCTTGATGCGGAGCACCGGGAGAACGGGTCCAAAAATCTCTCCCTCCATGATCGGCGAATCGGGCGACACATTACGTAGGACCGTCGGTTCGATGTAGCAGCCTTCGGCCTCGGTCGCGCCGCCAAACGCGATGTCTTGTCCGACCATCAACTTCGAGAGACGCTCGTGGTGTCGCCCGTTGACGATGCGCGTGTAGTCGGCGTTGTTCTTTGTTTCGCCTCCATAGAACTCTTCGACGCTCTTTTTCAGCTCGCGGATCAACTCCTCCTCGATCGAGTCATCAGCCAGAACGTAATCAGGCGCGATGCAGGTCTGTCCCGCGTTCATGAACTTGCCCCACGCAATACGCCTCGCTGTGACGGGGATGTCTGCTGTGCGGTCGACGATGCACGGACTCTTGCCGCCGAGTTCGAGGGTGACTGGAGTGAGATGCTTTGTTGCGGCGGCCATCACCACCTTCGCCACGCTGCCGTTGCCCGTGTACATGATGTGATCGAAGCGCTGCTCGAGAAGTGCGGTCGTTTCTGGAACACCCCCTTCGACAAGGGCGATCGCGTCGGTGTCGAGATACTTGGGCAGCAGCTCCGCGAGGATCGCGGAAGTATGCGCGGTGACTTCGCTCGGCTTCAAGACGACGGCATTCCCGGCGGCAATCGCTCCGACCAGCGGCGAGAGCAGCAAGCCGACCGGGTAGTTCCAGGGCGCAACGATCAGAACAACTCCGAGCGGGTCACGGATCACGAACGACTTGCCCATGAACGGGATCCGGCCTGCGCTCTGTGGTCGGGTCCACTTCTTGAGGTTCTTGAGGGCGAGCTTGGCCTCCTGGGTAATCTGACCGATGTCCGCGGCGCGCGCTTCGAGTTCGGGTTTGCCCATGTCCGCCTGCAAGGCTTCGACGAGGGCGTCGCTATTTTCTTTTGCGAAGCGAATCAAGGCCTCGAGCTGTGCGCGCCGCCAGGCGAGCGGTTTGGTCCTTCCGGTTTCGAAGGTCTGGCGGAGGCGGGCAACCAGAGGTGCGATTTCGTCGATCGGTGAACTGGGTATGTTGGCTGGTTGTATCGCCGCTGCACTCATACTGGACTCCCTGGCTTCGTGGTTTGTTCTGCGCGCAAAATGCGGCGCAAGACGAGTCTAGTATACGCGGGCAGTCCAATTAGGGGAAGCCACTGCGACGTCGACGATGACAGGCGTCATGGACTTCCCCGGAATCGTGGACACGAGGATGGCTAGCATTGAGTTATCTGAAGGAGTCCGATGGGTCAGCAACGATTGACCCCCGATTTTAAGGACGAAGCCGTCCGCCAGGTGACCGAGCGCGATACCCGGTCGTAGAAGTAGCCGCTCGGCTCGGCGTTTCGAGTCACAGCCTCTACAAATGGGTCCGTGCCCTAAGACCTAGCAAAGAGGAAGAGAGAGATCCGAGGACCTCGTTGAGACCAAGAAAGAGGTTCTGCGACTTCGAGCCGAGCTCCGTCGCGTCGAGGAAGAGCGAGACATCCTGAAAAAGCCGCCTTGGGTTCAATCAGTCAACGCAACATATTCGTTGAAGCGTTCTGCGGGTGACGCAAGGCCGAGCGTCTTGCGTGGACGCTGGTTTAGTTGCAAGGCCACTTTGTTCAAGCCGGCCTCGGGAAACGGTGATAGGTCCGTCTTCATTGGGCTTGCCACCCAGACGAAACCAAATGCCACACAAATCAAACGCCGGAAACACGCCGCGCGCGTAAGCCCCCGAAACTCAAGAAATCAAACGGAGCCGACGATCCGATTTGAACGGACGACCTGCTCATTACGAGAGGGCAGTGATGATGAGGCAAATCAATACGTTACGGGGGGGGAGCGCGATCTTCCTTCGCCGGCCAGCCGCCCTATGGCGTGGTCGGCATCCGAGAGAGCCGCGACGAGGGGGGGTCCCATCTCTAGAGTCGGCGGGAGGGGCTGCGTGGCGTGCTCCAGAGGATCAGCGGGGCGCCCCAGTGGGGCATTTGGGTGGAATGCACGCCTGTTCGATGCGAGATGCGTAAATAGCGCGCCCTCTTATTATCGAAATAGTTCAAAATCGAAAATAGTGTCAATGGTCGTTGGCGATTCTGCGATGCGTTCTGAGGGGTCAGTGGAGGCGAATCTTCCTGCGAGTCCAGAGGTCGCCCCAAGAAGGCAAACCCGGCGTCCTGAATGGAGGAGCAGGCGGGTCGCTCGCGCCCCTGGCTCCCAAGGCGACGGCTTCATTCCGCCGCCGATACGCTTAGGGAGTAGGAAAAAGAAGGCCCATTTTCTCTACCACCGGTCAGTATGGATATGACAATCAGACTTCGATTTAGGCGTAATCGCCCGTTTCGCGACGATTTCAAGCAGCATGATGGTCAAGCCAAAACCCTCACCTTGAGACGGGTACCAGTATGAGGGGGCCGGCCAGCTCGCCAGGCGCTTGCATAGCGCGCGCGAGTGTCCTTCCGCGGCAGACCGAGTACCTTTTCCAAATGAGAGAATGGCTCGCGCGAATGATTGTGCTGTTGGTCCTCGTAGCACTGGGCTCTGCCTCTCCAGCTCGAGCGGACAGCGATAAGGATTGGAGGGTGGTGAGCGATGTCGCCGTTTACAGTGTTCTCGCCTCGGCGTTCATTGTGCCGACCATCCATCGCGATTGGCAAGGGGCAGGTCGGGCCGGCCTCAGTGTTGGCGTCGCCGTCGGAGTGACTCAGGGCCTCAAAGGTCTGATTGATTCGGAGCGTCCGGATAAGAGCGACCGCAACAGTTTTCCTTCCGGTCATGCCACGACTGCATTTGCGTCGGCGACGACGCTCTATCTTCGGTACGGCTGGCAGGTCGGAATTCCCGCCTACGCGATGGCAACGCTAACCGGTGTGTCCCGGAAGGTAAGTCGCCGGCATCGGTGGGTCGATGTGGTCGCTGGCGCCGCTATTGGAAGCGCGAGCGGCTGGTTGTTCACGACCAAATTCAATGACAAGGTTCAACTGTGGCCCTGGGCTCAGCAAGATGGTGGGGGTGTTGTCGTTGCTATGAGATGGTGAGCGGTGTTTCGCAACCTCATGATGACGCATTCATTGCGCACCCGATCATACCAATGCCGTCTTGGTTTTGAAGATGGCTCCGGGGTACGTCTGGAAACGGCGAACGCTTCCCTAGGTGATATTTGTTAGGTTGCTGAAAGATGCAGCCCCAGGTTCGTATTGACCGCTTTCACGGCTGCGTTGAGAACTTGCGCATAGGGCTTGTTGGCGTCGATTTCTACGATGCGCGCACCGTTGAATCGTAGCTTTGGTGCAATCTCGATCTTGTCCCGCAGTTCGGTCGGTGCGTGATCGGGTTTTCGCGACAGCGCGGTTTCGAGATCAACGTTAAGTCGGATGACGAGGCTGGGCGGATGGCAAGCCATCTCGTGATAGAGCCTTTTCTCTCGCTTGGCAAGAATGCGGACCAACCAGTTCTCGCCGATTGCTCTGGGAAGACCCGGTCCGTCATAGTGGAAACCGGAAATCTCCGCTTGTGGAAAACGATCAGTGATCACGATGATGCCACGCTCGGAGAGCGCCAAGATTTTTCGGAAATCACGCGCACGGCGCAGCGAGAATAAAAACATCACGACTGCGGTGATCGTGCCGGGCAGCTTCTTCCGCATGTCTTGCGCCCTGCGTGCCTTGGCTGCAAGGTACTTCTCGAACTGAATTCCGATCACGGGAAGTCGTTTGATCTGGTCGCCCATTTCACCGGAAACCGTGCCGAGATAGTGGAGTTCGGCTGGGCCGTTGCGGAGCAGGATCGTAAGCAAATCGTGCGTAAGCAAGGACTTTCCAGATCCGTCGCAGCCGATCACTGCGATTACGCCGGTCAGGGGGGTGGGCGGCTTGTCGTCTCCGGCACTTCGTTTGGTCATGGAGTCCAACTTAGCGTGTCGATCTGGTCACCGGACGGAATCGTCGTCGAAATATCCGAGTCTGTGCCGCCACATGCCAACGCACTCGCTCGTTTAGACTGAGGCTTTCGTGATTGCGAAACGAACAATAAACCAGCGTGTCAGAAAGTAATCGAGATTGGTATGAAATGGAACGGCTTGAGGTCGCGGGAACTCTTGTCTCAGCGTCGCGGATTGTTGGAGCCATGACGGGCGAGGTCTCCCTTGTGCTTGGTTCCACAGACGAAATGACTCTTGATAATCGCGCAATTCTCGGGGTGCCGAGAGGGGGCAATTTAGTTGTAGGACTTCCGTCACTATTCTGAGTGGGTACTCAGCTTCCATTTCCAACGATCGGGTACTGCGGTAAAATTGCAATTGGGGTTGCGGGGTCATGAGTCGTCAGACATTCGGGGCGATCCGAATCGCCAGAAGCGGCTTGTGGCTGCCTGTTTTTCTTCAGATACATCGAACGAGCATTCGCTGCGCCCGCAATGCTTAGAGGCTCTGAGCAGCCGTTGTAAAGGAGAAGTCCTTGGCACCCGCAAACGAATTCGCTCCGATGATCTCCGTGATTGGCTGTGACGGTTCCGGAAAATCCACCGTCTGTGAAGAACTTCTGACGTGGATGAATGGATATGGTCCGACGGATTTGGTTCACCTCGGCAAGCAATCCGGGAATGTTGGACGTGCCATCGCGCAGTGGCCCTTGGTGGGTCGGTCGATGGACCGTGTGATCGTGAAGAAAGGCGCCACGCATCGCGCATCACGTGATAAGAAGACGCCCGGGCTGTTGACGGCCTTGGTCATTGTTGCGTTTCTGTTTAGGCGCTTGCATCGGTTCCGACGGATGTTGTCGCTGCGTCGCGAGGGTCGAATCATCATTACGGATCGTTTTCCGCAGCTGGAAGTCTCGGGCGCCTGCGATGGCCTTGGCCTGTCGGTTTCCGCCCCGGGGAGCGTGATCGTGCGCTGGCTAGCGCGTCGCGAGCGAGCCGCCTACGACTGGATGACGGACTACCCGCCCGATCTTGTGTTGCGGCTCAACGTCGATCTAGAAACGGCCTATGCGCGTAAGCCGGATCATTCGCGTGAATCGCTGGCCAGGAAGGTGGCTGCGACACCGTTGTTGAAGTTCAAGGGCGCCCCGATTGCGGATATCGATGCAACCGCACCCTTGGACCATGTTGTTGCGGCCGCAAAGGAAGCGGTATCACGGACGATGGCAGCCCGCGGATTTACGCGGTTGGCTTCCTGACTCACTGATTGATGGGCTCACGACTGCTCGATCAGTTCAGGAGAGGAAGCTCCTATTGGGTGCTCTAAGGTCTCGGTTACAGCGGTGGGGGGACGATGCCCACCTGGGTCGAGTGTTCAAGAATTTTGGTTTGTTATTGAGCGGTCGGGGCGTCGCTGGAATTATTTCCTTGGGGACCCTGGCCCTGATGGGACATGGCCTCACGCCCGACCAATTTGGCACGGTTGTGTTAGTTCAGACCTTTGCAATGACTGCACGAGGCCTGATGACGATACAGCCGTGGGCCGCCGTTATCCATTTTGGCACGAACGCGTTGGAGCGAGGAGAGGAGGGCGAATTCAAGCGCCTTGTCGCGTATACCGGCGTGATCGATCTCGTCGGTGGTTTCGGCGCGGCCGTTCTCGGGATTCTCGTCGCGTCCGTTGTGGCCGAACTGCTCGGCTGGAATCCCCAAATCGTCTTATTCGCCCAGATTTACAGCAGCGCGCTGGTCGTCGCCATTGAGGCCACGCCGAAGGGCATCTTACGCCTGTTCGACCGCTACGACTTATTGTCTCTTCAAGGAATTTTGCGACCTTTCCTGCGCATTGTTGGGGTGGCAATCGCGTTTCTAAATGACGCGGGAGTGTTGGGCTATCTGGTCGCTTTCTATTTGACCGATTTGGCCCACTATCTCAGCCTCTGTTTGATTGCCCGGTCCGAGATGCGCCGACGCATGACGGGGCCACTGTTCGTCGGCATTCACGCCGCCCAGGTGCATCGCGATTGCCCCTCTTTGTGGCGCTATATGCTCACTGTGTATTCGCAGAAACTGCTCGATTTGGTGCAGAGGCGGTTCGCCACACTATTCGCCGGCGTTCTCTTCGGCACCGCGGCCGCCGGGCTATACAAGGTCGCCTGGGATCTCTCCAACGTGCTGGCCAAGCCTGTTTTGATGCTGCGCCAATCGATTCTGCCCGATCTCTCCAGACTGTGGCAAAGTCACGACCCTGGCTTTCGGCGTCTGACATTTCGTAGTGGATTGATCGCGGGCAGTGTGTCGGCGGTGATCTTCGGCGTCGTTGTCGTAGTGGGACGCCCCCTGATCGAAGCTATCATGGGAGCGGCCTATGTCGATGCAGCTCCACTATTGGTGCTCTTGGTTCTAGCGGGCACCATTGAACTCTATGGATTCGCGTTACGGCCGGCCGGCTACGGGATGGGGCGTCCTGGCGTTATCGTGACGATCAACACACTTGCCATGCTGATTTATGGCGGTCTATTTTTCGGTCTGACTTCCCGTTTTGGCCTTTTGGCCCCGGGGCTGGCATCCGTGGCTGCCGCGCTCATTTCTCTCATTAGCCTGTCGATTGCCGTGCTTCAAATGAGTCGTACTAGGCCATAGATGGCCTGAGTCTGATATCGTCGGCTTTGTAGGTTGTGGCTTTCGGCGGGCGCGTGGCCGGTCGATTGTTACCGATTCCGGCCATGATCTTGTAGCGTTTTGGAGTAGTGCGCTTAGTCGTCGGGAAGTCGCGATCCCCATCTATTCAGACTTGAAGGAGTAGCATACGATGCATCAGCTCGACCTCGCGCGTAGCGGTGAGGCCCTGTTCAAGGTTCGCGGAAAGTTTTTGAAGTACACGATTTTCGTCGGTGCGGTCATTGCCTATTTCCATCCTGCGACCGGTCCATTCGATTCTGTCGGCGCCAATCAACTCTGGTTTGGACTCTCGTTTGCCGTTGCTGCGTCAGGTGCATTGATTCGAATTGTCACCGGCGGTTATGCCGCGCTCGGTACTTCGGGGGTGACCAAGGATGCCCCCGTCGCGGCGGAGTTGAATACGACCGGTCCATATTCCCTGGTTCGGAATCCGCTCTACCTCGGACGCGTTCTCAATTTTACTGGGATCGCCATGATGTCGGGCAGCTGGGTTTATGGTGCGCTCATGTTGTTGATTTCTATCCTGGTGTACGAACGTATATCTCTCTACGAGGAGAAATTCTTACGAGAAGAGTTCGGGGATGTGCGCGTCGATGAATGGGCAACTTCCGTGCCCTTTTTGATGCCACGTTTTCACGGTTGGGTGAAGCCGAAATATCCATTTTGGGTACGTCGCTGCATCAAGCGCGAAGACGAAAAGATCATGTTTCTAGCAAGCGCCGTGGTGTTATTCGATCTTGCACATCGCGGCTTCGAAATGAATCAGATGCCCGATTCGCTCGCCGCCTACGTTGTCTGGGCAGTTATCATGCTTGGGTATGTCGTGAGTCGGATTTTGCGTCGGTTCACAAAGACCTTCGATGGAATTTCCTAATGTCTGGGGATGCTTCGAACCTGGCTCTGCTGATCGCCGTGATTGGCTGTGACGGATCGGGGAAAACGAGCGTGAGTCAGGAAATAGTCCGCTGTATTGCCGAGAATGGTCCGGTCGAAGCCGCTCATCTAGGCAAACAGTCAGGCAATATCGGTCGTGTCATCGCGCAGCTCCCGATTGTGGGTCCAACCCTGGACCGGCTGATCGTGCGGAAAACCGACGACACCCGTGCGGAGCGCTCCCGAAAGAATCCCGGGTTCCTTACGGCGCTCGTCATCTGCGCGTTTTCACTTCGACGACTACTACGCTTTCGGCGGATGATGGCCCTCCGACGTCAGGGTCGGATCATCGTCACGGATCGCTACCCACAACTCGAAGTTGCGGGAGCCTATGATGGTCCCGATCTGTCTGTGACGGCCACTGGGAGTGCGCTTGTGCGCTGGTTGGCGCTGCGCGAGCGGGCGGCCTTCGAGTGGATGACCAGCTTTCCGCCGGGGCTGGTCTTGCGTCTCAATGTCGATCTCGACGTTGCATGCGCCCGAAAACTCGATCATCGGCGTGAATTATTGGCTGCAAAGGTCGCGGCCACGCCGCTATTGAAGTTTGGCGGAGCGCCGATCGTGGAAATCGATGCCAACCAGCCACTCGACGAGGTCGTGGCCGCCGCTCAAACTGCCGTGAGGCGGGTATTGCTCGAGCGAGGCCTTTCGCCGCCGTCGACAGATTCCATCAGTAGGGCTCCAGATTCGATTCCGGTTTGAGACCTGAGACGAGTTCTTCAGGGCGCCGGATTCTTTCAGGCGTGGTCGCGGTGGTTGGCTGCGACGGTGCGGGCAAGTCGCGTCTGAGCACAGACCTTGCGACTGAACTGCAGGACGTTGGCCCGATCGAATTTATCTATCTAGGACAATCTTCCGGCAATATAGCCGAGTGGATCCGAGGGATTCCGCTGGTTGGGCCATTCGTTGGTCGTTATTTGGGGCGTCGAGCAGAGCGAACGCATAGCAAGGCGAAGTCCCCTGATGCGGCGGCTGCGATCGTGATTTTCATGCTCTCATTGTGGCGGGCGTACAAGTTCAGGCGCATGCTCGAGCTCGATCGGCGGGGTGCTGCCGTGATCACGGATCGTTATCCGCAGGCAGAGGTTCAGGGCTTTTACTTCGACGGCCCGGGGTTGAATGGAGAACTAGCGCAAGGCAAGTTCGTGCGAGGGTTGGCTGCACTCGAGTTGCGATTGTATCAGTGGATGGCCACGCATGTGCCTGCGGTCGTGATCCGATTGAATGTGGATGCCGATACCGCGCACGCGCGAAAGCCCGATCATAAGCTTTCAATGCTTCGCGAAAAAATTGCTGTCATTCCCGGCCTGACGTTCAACGGCGCGAAAATTCTTGATCTCGATGGTCGTACTTCCTATCCGGGCGTTCTCGAGGCAGCTCTGCAATCGGCGAGGGGTATCCATCG
Organism: Myxococcales bacterium; assembly: GCA_012960035.1. Lineage (GTDB taxonomy): Bacteria > Myxococcota_A > UBA9160 > UBA9160 > UBA4427 > DUBZ01. The sequence continues at coordinate 143,276 of DUBZ01000061.1, forward strand.
CGCCAAATCGTCTGCCCAGAATCAGTCGCCTTCTCGCTGAGCTATCCGGTTTCGCCAAGCCATCCAGCCGAGGGAAGCACTTGCGATCAGGATCGGTGCCCAGCCTCCGAGCCACGGGGGGAAGACGCCCGCCCGGCCGAAGGACGCGAAGGCGCCAGCGGTCAGCGTATAGCCAACGGCGAGTGCTCCAGAAAAAACAAGTGTTAGTGCCGAGCTCGGAAAGGGCGGTCCGGCCACCGCAAAGATCATAATCAAGGCGGGTAGGAGCAGGCAGGCCAAAGGCGTTGCGAGTTTCATATGCAGCGCGACTTCGAAATTGATCGTGGAATCGCCCGCTGAGCTGAATTCGCGAATGAGTTCCCGCACTTCCGCGACCGAAAAACTCTTGAGGTCAAGGGCATCCGTGGGAACGTCGCCCAAGCCCGCATGCAGGTCTGGGGCAATGCGTTGAGGCTTTCCGTCCTCGGAGACTTCGACCGCGCTCGCATCCCACAATCGCCATTTTCCGTCTCCGGCGTAGAGGGCGGAGCCTGCATCGGTGCGGCTTTTTGGTAGACCGTCTGAGCCGAGCTGGTAAACGACGATTCCGTCTGCCGCTCCGAGGCTTTTATCCAAGCTTGCGAGTTGATAGACAGTGCGGCCATGCGCGCCCCAAACGGCGCTGCGTTTCGTGTCAATTTCTTTGATGTCGCGTTGTTTGATCAAGTCGGCCAGTTCATTCGTACGTGGAACGATCTGATCATTGAGTAAGAACGAGACCGGTGTCATGACGAGACAGACCAGTAGGGCGGGCCGCAGCGCCTGCGAAGCTGAAATTCCGCAGCTGCGCATGCCGACTAATTCACCCTGCAGCGTGAGCTGACTGATCGTGAGTGCCATCGCGACTAACAATCCCATGGGTATGACCCGTGATACGAGTAGAGGAATGCGCATGGAGTAGAAGCGCAGAAATTCACCGGGAGTCGCCGCGTGCCGCGCGAACCACTGGAGTCGCTCGAGAATGTCGACCAATAAGTAGGCTGAGACGATCACTGCAAAGCAAAGTAGGGCGAGCTGAAGGAATCGCCCAGACACATAACGAGGAAGGGCCCAGCGTCTGGCCTGAACGATGCGATTTGATCCCCGGCGTGCAAGCGCGCTGAGGCGCCTCAGGAATTCACTGAGTATGAATGAATCTTCTACGGGCCAGGGTCTTGCGAGGCGTCGATTGAGCACGAGGACCGTCAGAAGCAGGACGGCGTTGGGAAGCCAAGCAGCCAAGATGACGAGTTCGGGCGCGCGCTGTGTGATGCCCTCTACGAGCTGGACTAGTCCGTAATACGCGACCGTTACGGCTAGGCCTCGCATCGCGCCGTCTGAGCGCGACGCTCGTTGGCGTCCCAGAGCAAGTGGCACCGCGAGCGCAGCGAAGAGTCCGGCAGAGACTGGAAGCACGCCTCTTCTGTGAAGCTCCGAACGAGCGTCGCGGCCTTCTTGATCTCCTGGCGGATTCCGTATTTCCGCAAGCAAGTCGGTGAACGACATTCCGGCGAGCCTGTCTTCCAGGGAGAGTTGATCGAAGTCGCTCGCTCGCGGCAGTGTCGCACGCATCTCTTCGAAGCGGATTGACCTGACCGATGATTCCCCATTCAAGAGCAACGCGCCGTGATGTAAAGCGACCTCTAATTCGCCTTCGGGCGTCGCTTCGACTTCGGCAGTCGTGGCGAAAACGGTCTCGCCGATGGATGGAATCCACAACACGACCCGCTCCAGCACCTGGCCGGTGCTGGATATCTCGCGCGCCTCTAACTTCCAGTCTTCGAATCGGCTAACAACGCCTGGCTGGATTTCCGCGGCTGGATTGATCTCGGAGATTTCGAGAAAGGCTTGATCGAGCCCTCGATGCGCCCAGGGCGCGACGACAATGGTTAGGATCAGCGCCACGGTGGCCGCGCTAACGCCGAAGAAGGCAACCGGAACAATCAGTCTGCGTGGCTCGATGCCAAGCGCGGACAGGACGAGGATCTCGAGGTCATTGGCCAGTCTGCCAAGCCCGACCAGCGTGCCGATCAGCACGGCGAAGGGCAACATTTGACTCATCAGGGTGAGAGCTTGAAATAGAACGATGCGAACAATGCGCGCTAGTCCAGCGCCCCGATTGATCACCAGTTCGCTGTAGCCCGTGAAATCTTTCGTCACGATGACGATGGTGAATCCAAAGAGCGCAAGACAAGTCGGCAGAAGCAATTCCATCGCCATGTAGCGGCGGAGGATCGCCCTGGGTCGGTTGGGAATCGAGTCTTGAGTATTGAGAGAATCGGTCACAGATCGGCTTATCAGGCTAGAGTTCTAGGCGGCTTTCTATTGACAAATTCTTGCGCGGCGTTGACACGAAGAATCCTTACCGAAAGAAGCGGTCAGGCACGAACGAAATGTATGACTTGCTCGGCTGTCAGTGTAATGCTTCGCTCGGCGTTCGGCTGCCAAAGCTCGCCGTCAACAGTGAAGCCGCAGTTCATCCTTAGCTCGACATGCTGGACGTTTCGACTCGTGTAGCCGGCCTCTGGTGTCACCCAGTTCGCCGGAATGCCACGTAGAATACCAATAGCAGCCCTTCCAAAACTCGCTGTTGGCGCGGCAAGCGAAGTGAATCGCACGCCACCTGGCCCCTGGAACGCCTTCGGCCCAGTTTCGGTGACTCGCATTGTCAAAGGAGTTGTGGTTGAGCGCGCTGGTCTCCGTCCGTTCCATGCCCGTAGCGGACTCTGAACACGCGCCGAGGCTCGACGCGTTCGGCGATTAGGCCTAAACGAAGAATCGCTCTGTGATGGGGTGCATCTTACTCAACCGCGATTCCCAGAGGACGAGAAGCCGTTGATAGGTCACACCCGGATGTACTCGCGCATCACTTTCTGGAATGCGTCTCTCAAAGGTCGTAGGTTCTGAAGGACGCCCAGGCGAACGTTTCAGCGCAACATAGACGATTGTTGCCACAGTGAGAGGTTTGGCCATCAGCTCGCAGGGGGAGACGGAATGGAAATTAAGCTTCGCTTGGCCTTCCACGGGTGTTCCTAATGTGTACTCGTTTCATTACGTCGACCTCGATCTGGGCTAGGACTTCGCGGAGGGAAGGGTTCTCGAGATCGCGAGCGAGACCCGAATCGATCAGGCGATCGTTTAATTCTGAGGCACGTATGATGAGTGGTCTGAATTGGCTCTGGGCTAGCCTGTCGGCTCCGGTTGGAGCGAGGGGCGGATGAAAATCGGAATCCGAGCGATCGCTCTCAAGCATTACCTCGTAAGCGTTGTGGTGTTCCTGTTGGTCGGGGGATTGGTCGCCGAGCTGGCTCCGGTCATCTGGCCTCTGCAAACAGCAGAACTCCCCCTTGGTTTTCTCAGCCTGAGCGTCGAACAAAATCTGCCGACCTGGTTTTCGTCGATACTGATCTTTTTTTGTGCGCTCCTAATCGCAGCCATCTCGTTCGCTCAAGACGGGCACGGTGCAGAGCACTGGCGTCATTGGCGTGGGCTCGCCTGCGTGTTTGTGTACATCTCTCTCGATGAGGCAGTGGAATTGCACGAAGAGTTGAATCTGCTCCTCGACACGGATGGGATATTTCACTTCGGCTGGACGATTCCATTTGGCGTTCTGGTGATTGCTCTATCGATCATCTATTGGCGCTTTCTGTGGCAATTACCGACCAAGACTCGTCGGCGTTTCATCCTGGCGGGAACGCTGTACGTGGGTGGGGCGCTCGGCGTCGAACTGCCGCTCGGCTATTGGACGGACCTGCACGGTGACGAGAATCTGACCTATGCGTTGATCGATTGGGTAGAGGAGTCGATGGAGATCTGTGGCATGTCCGTCTTTGCGTGGGCGCTCGCGAATTTTCTTGCGAGCGGCGGTCAAGGAGTTCAGATCGTCGGAGTCTCGTCCGAGCCGAATTCGTCGGAGTCGTTTTAGAGGAGCTGGACCGACACCCGTCAAGCCGACTCGAGTCGCCGCGAATCGAGTTGCCGCAGCTGGTGGAGCCATTCGAAGTCATTGGTGGAGCCGATTGGCGTCCCGATCGCTTGCGTCCCGCGGGTGTGAATTCCGAATTTTGATTGCCTCGGAGGCATTGTGGTCCAATGGAGTTAGAGGCTCGATTGGGTGGTGGTTGATTGCGCCAACAGCGCCTCGAGCAAATGCGTTTTGCGACGGCAATATTCATCGAAAACAGCAGATTTGAGGCAACAGTCGCGGAGATCCTGTGATTGTTATCGGATAATTGTGGTTCGGACCCAGAAAATGCTTCACATTCTCTTTGGATTATGACAGTCTAATTACTCCCGCGAAGTCTGAATGACACGAGTAGTGTAATTGGAGATCCTGGGATGCGGTTGTCAGTGATGTGGGTCGGTTTGCGGATGCAGTCCAATAATGAAGTCGGCACGGTCGATCAGGGTGTCAAAATGGGAAGGCTGAGCAGCCTGGTTGCGGGATTGCTCCTGCTGGCGGCGACAGCGGGAGCCGCGCCGATCGAGACGGCCTACACCTTGGACGGTCAAGTTGGTCCGGTGACATACACGGGTGGCTCCGTCACCTTGGATCCTGTCCTCAGTGGTGGGCCCGATCCATTCCTGAACGTCAGCAACATAAACATTGAATGTCTTGACGGTAGCTGTGACATCGAGACCCAGGATTGGGTGCTCTTCGAGGTCAGCGTGGTGTCGGGGAATGTCGGCGAAGTTGGCTTGACGCTGCTGGATTCCTTCGCATCAGGACTCAACGCGCTTGGCATTGGTTATCTGCTCGGTGGTGGTCCCATCCAGGACGGCGGTGGCGCGACCGATTTGTATTCTGGCAACATTATTGACCCCGATCTGCCGATCTTCAACTTCGAGGCGAACGGCGGCGGAGCAGGGGTTACGGGAACGAGCCTCGTTCTGTTCGTCGCCTACGGCGACGGTCTGCTTCCCCATACGCCGACGAATTTTGGCGCATTCGGTGATGGTGCAGTCAGCTTCATGATCGCGCCATTCGGCGGGGCTGGTATTCAGAGTGGCCAGGGCAATTTCACAACTCCGATCGACGTCATCCCGGAGCCCACGACTGGGCTCTTGATGGGACTTGGCTTGGCGATGCTAGGCGTTCACGCCAGGCGCCGACGGGGATAATTCCCCCGCTTCGCGTCTGCGAAATTCGACTTTTTGATTAGGGTCCCTTCCCTTGGGCAGGGGCGGCTTAGGAATGGAACTTGCGCGGTATTCACGGGTCAGCTGTGTGGCTGGTGCGAGAATCGGCCATCGCTTATGTCGGCTGGTACCAGCGGTCAGTGGTAGGAGTCGAGGCTAGGAGAAGCTGGATATGAAATTCAAACTCACAATGCTCATGCGTCTCGTCTCCATGGCGTGCGTGGCAGCGTTGACTTGGGCCAGTTTGGCTCAGGCAGACATCGTGGCTTCCGGTAGTCAGGGATTTACGGAGCCGAATGGCTTCTATGACGGCGTGAAGAGCTTCACTGTGTACACCGATGACGATGTCGCCAATCCCATGCCAGGGGCTCCCGGCGAATTCACGTATCTCTATACGATTACCAACGATCCCGGTTCATTCATCGGCATTGTTGGCTTCAATCTCGATGCGCCGATCGGTAGTGTCGTCAGTGCCGGCCATCTCGATGATTCAGATTTGGCGACTCCCCCACCCGCAGTGCTGATTAACAACAATAACGGTGTCGTTCGCTGGGATTGGTTGGATCCGAATCTCATCAATCCAGGCCAGACGGCGGACACGCTTTACGTCATCTCGACTTATACCCCGGGATCTCTCACCGATACGATTTACAGCATCGAGGGGAACTTTGCCTTCGACGTGGAGGCCACTTGTGTTGGTCCGCTGGATCCACCGGTCGAGACTTGCATCCTCGACATCGCCAAAGAAGGCTGTGTGGTTCAGCCCCCTTCTCCGCCCGGGGATGCCTGTGAGGGCAAGGTCACCTGTTTTGAATTCCAGTACACGGGACTTGGCTGTGACGCGAGTTCGAATCTTCAGGACCCGAAGAAGACTCTGTGCATCGGAGATGCGGCCCTGACTGCTCCCGTCGACATTGTCGTGACGGGCAACAAACATCGGAAGAAGAAGAAGCGCGGATGGCGGGGCCGCAAGTCGTCAAAGGAAAAGGGTAAGAAGCGCAAGAGTCGCAAGAATTTTGCGTCGTTCCAAGACGTTTCGCTCGGCGATGTCCACGAAGTCTGTGCCAGCGACGCGGGCAAGAAGAACCTTGGTTCGAGTACAAAGGTCAAGATCAAGACGGCCAACGGGAGCTTCTACGAGGTACTCGAGCTGGACAAATTCCACACCTCGTGTTCCCAGCCATTTGGTCCCGGTATGCAGTTCGGCAGCCTCCTCATCACGTCGGTGACCTCCACCAAGGGCGGCACTGTCGTCCTCGAAGAGGATCCACCGGACGAAATGTGTGTGACCGAGATTGACCAGACCGAACCTCCGCACTGCGTTGGTAAGGTCACCTCACTCACGCTTCGTTACGAAGGTGGTGACTGTTCGGGAAGCATGAATTCGCAAGGTCCGGGCAAGACCGGTTGCACCGATTTTTCGGCCGCAGGGACCTATCCGGTGCGCGTGATCGTAAGCGACGGTGCTGCAGCACCGCCCTCGACGACTGCCTACGTGGACGTCGAACCGATTTCGATCGGTGATCTCATTACGATCAACGCATCAGCGGCCGGTCATAGTCAGCTCAAGTCCGTGACCGGATGGTGGCTGAAGGATGCGGGAGACGACACTCTGCGAAGTGACGGATTTTTCCATACATCCTGTTCGCAGGCGGTGAATCTCGGTGACCAATTCGGTCCGCTGCAGGTCTACTCGATCACGTCGACGGGTGGTGGAACGGTCTCCCTCGAGCATCAGGTGGATTACACCTACGCGGTGACGAATCCGAACGCCAGCGACGCGACGAATGTCAGCGTCAATGACGATCTGCTCGGTAATATCACGAGCGGACAGTCGATTCCGGCCGGAGCAACTGTGGTCTACACCGCGTCATCGGCTGTCTCGCAAGAGACGACGAACATCGCCACCGTTACTGGAGACGTAAACGGTCAGATGTGCGAACCCGCGACCAGCGTTGTGACCATCACGGTCGTGGAGCCGCCGCCGACCGGTACGATCTGTGCCTCGAAGATTGCGGCCATGCGATTGCTCTATACGGGTCCGAATATTCTCGGGGCTCATGTCGAGATCGTGCCGAAAACGTTCCCATTGGATTCGGTCAGCTATGACCTCGATCTGATCGGGGGCGTGACCGAACTGACGCTGCCGGCCGAGAACGGCTTCAGTGTCGACTCCACGGTGCATGGCGTGACGGATCTCGGATCCAAGGTGAAGATCTTCATCGATGGTACTCTGGAAGAGATCCACACGAGTTGTTCGGCGCCCTTCGAGACCGGTAAGCCAGCTCCCCTGAACAATCCAAAGGGTGCTCCATCGCCCAATTGGACGGTCGTCGAGTTCACACAAAAGAACTAACGACCAGAGTTCAGTACGAAGAAAGCGGCCCCTCATCCGACTTGGATGTGGGGCCGTCTTTTTGCGGTTGTCATGGCCGCCGAGGCAGGCACTCGGCTATTCGGCCTTGATCCGGTTCCGTAAGCGACAGACGAGGGAGTTCAGTTTCCATTGGCTGAGTCCGCGAGACCGGGTCGTGGCTCTCAATGGCAGCGACTACAGACCAACAATCGATATGGTGCGCGATCGATTGAAGGTGAAAACTGGGAAAAAAACATACGGCCGATCCGAATAGACAAGATATTCAAGCGGGTGTCAATTCTTAGGACCTGAGTTCCTGGCTGCCGCGTCCGACGGGTGCATCCGTCAGAGCGCCACGCGCGAGTCTGGAAGACGCCTGGCACACTCTGCGCCCTGCCAGCGATCTACTTGCGGCAGGCGGCACCAACGAGACTCATTGGTTCCCTGGCGTTTTTCTTTCTCGACAGGTTCGGCGGCGGACCGAATGTTAATCGATGATGGCATCGTCCGGATGCCGACATCCGGTCAGCTTGAGTGGAAGCACTAACGTTCTAATTGGCTATCGAGTGTATGGGTTTCGATATTCGAGATAGCGGACCGTGCCATCCGTACCGCGCACCACCATTTCGACATGCGCGTCCCGCTCGAGAGCATTCATCAGCGCGACGAGAGTCGCGGGATTGTCGAGGCGCTCGCCGTGGAGTTCGATGACGACATCGCCTTCCCGAACGCCGAGCATGGCCCAGAAGCTGTTCGGGTCGATGCTTGTGATCCGCGCACCCTCCACGTCGTGTACGCGGTAAACCGGCTTAACCTTGGCCGTGCCGTAGAGACGACTCGGGGTGCGGAGTTCCGCGAGGGCTTCCGCAGAGTCGATCGTCGGAGGATTGGGAGCAGGGGGCGCGTGTGGGTCCATCTTCGATGACGGCGCGACGTGCGGCGCTTGCGGAATTCTCGCTGGCGCAGAAGTGGCCGTGTCGTTGAGCGGAGATGAGGGCTCAACGTTGTCGCGGGCGGCTGACAGTGCCCAGGTCATGATGATGGGTAATGCAACCAAGATCGGAAGAGAGATGCTCACGCGAAGGCGGAGGGATTCGATCGCGGCGTGATCCTTCAGTGCCACCGAATCTCGCCATGAAACGAATGGCGCGTAGATGCGAAGGCGGGCGTCGATTGGAAGGTGCCGGAGGATTTCGCTTTCCGATTTTCTCGGGAAACACGCCGCGAGAGCGAGTCCGCCAATGGCCATGCCGGCAATCCCGATGAATTCCATGTCTGCTCCGCTTGAACCGGGTGCCAGGGAACGTATCAGCTCTTCGACACCAGGGGGAAAGCCAATGATACGAAAGCTCGCCTAGCAGATCGACTCGCATCATCGATCGCCTCCGGCTTCAGCGCTGGGAGTTCGGAGCCTTTCGGATTGCTTCGATGAGAAACTCTTCCTGAGCCGATCGGCCCATCGGGCTCAAGATTCGGATTCTTCCCAATAATTCATAGGCCGACTTCTGGTCACCAGCTTCGAGAGCCAGTAATCCGGCATTGGTCAGCGCCCGGATGTCGAAGGGATTTTCGGCCAAGGCTCCTTCAATCGCAGTTCGAGCCTTCGCGAGGTCGCCACGGCGCGTGAAAGTACCTGCGAGTTCGTTCCAGGCGCGGACATCCTCGGGCCAGTTGGCAACAATCGCCTTGAGGCTGCGAATCGCTTGATCCAAATCATTCCGTGCGATGGCGACACCGGCTCGACCGAAGAGTGCATAGCGCTGATCGGGATCGTTCCTCAGGGCCTCGTCGAATGCGTCGGCGGCGTCATCGAGGCGGCCAGCCTGAAGATCTCGGTGTCCCGATGTGACGCGTCGGGCAATTCGTGCGTGGTCCGCCAGGCGAAGTCCAAGATTTGCTGCGAGTTTTTCTCGGGTATCGGCAGCCGTGTCGTCTCCGGCGGCGCGACGCTCAAGGGATTCGAGCCAAAATAACATGGCGCCATTCCCGACATCTGCTTTGGCGATCGCAACCAGTCTTGAGTAGAGCTTCGCGGACCGTCCCGATCCGGGCGATCTCGTCGCATGAATCTCGAGGAGTGGTCGGTCGTCCGTGAGTTTCTCTCCGGCTCCGAGTGCAGCTCGGACGTGATTTGCGCCCGCAATATGATGAGTGGGTACTTCCAGCGCATCTGTCCAACCGATCCTCGGCCATGAGAGCCCGGCCGCTTCGATCCGTTGGGTTGCGACCTCAGGCCGATAGGCGGGGAGTGGATCCCTGGAGCCCAGGGCAATAATATTGCCGGCGCCCCACCAGAGATCGCCGTGCGGAAACGCGCCGAAAAAGGTTCGCAGGATGAGCGAGATACTTTCCTCGCCAATCTGCTGCGTTGGAATCCACTGAACCGCGATCCCGCCGGGCCGAAGCGCTTCAGCCATGCGTTCGAAATATTCGCGAGAGTAGAGTCCGGTTGCGCCAATCGACCAGGGGTGAAGCGTGTTGGCCGAGATGATGTCGTATGTGTCTTCTCGAATTGCGAGAAGCCGTCTCGCGTCCGCGTGGATGATCTTTGCTCGACTGTTATGCGAAGTGACGCCACGATTGTCGGGCTCGAAAAGAGTTGCGGCTCGAATGACGGATTCGGATATCTCGACACAGTCGACCTGCTCGAGGGAAAAGCGAGTCGCGGTACCCAATGTGATCCCAGAGCCCAATCCGATTTCGAGAAAACGCTGCGGGTTCGGATGCATGATGAGCGGGAGAACGGCAAGGAGTTCCTCCGTTCGGCGAGCATTTCCGGTCGCGGAGGCTTCGGGATCACCGTCGACGACGAGTGTTCGATTTCCCCATGAACTCAGTACGACCGCAGTGGCTTGAGCTCCCTCTGCGACGAAGATTGGCCAGGGATCATCGGGAATAGATGGCGGGCGGAGGAGGGGGATGGATGCGAGTAGAAGCATTGCAGCGCCGATCGATAGGGAGTGCGAGCGGCCCCTGTAAACCAGGCATGTCACGCCAACGACAGCGTTGACGATCGCAAAGCAGAGACCCGAGCCCGCTGAGCCAAAGGCGGGTAGTAGGACGAAGGGAGCGAGCAGTGCACCAGCCATCCCGCCCAGAGTGTTGGCGGCACTCAGTTGTCCGAAACTCCCGCCAATGAAGCGGTCACGAATGCATAGGCGAACCAAAAACGGGAAGGCTCCTCCCATCGCGAGAGCCGCCGGCATGACGCCGATTGCGACACGAATCAGATTCGAGGCGGTGAGACTTGCAGAGGGCGACGCGAATTCGGGACGCAAGATGGCTAGGCCAAGCATGACGGAGCTTGCGGCCAGGATTTCAATCCAACCGAGATCGTGTAGAGGTGTCGTTGTCGTGCGTGCTCGGCGTGCGGTCGCCAGGTTGCCTGCCGCGAGACCAACGAGAAAGAGCGAGAGTACGAGACCCCATGCGTACAGCGATGATCCCAGTCGCAGCGTCGCCAGTCGTGTGGCTAGAACTTCGTAGCCGAGCGTCGCGGCTCCGACGACAAATGCGGCAGTCAGAATAGGGAGCGGTCCGCGCTTGGTCTTTTCGCTCGTTGTCGCGAGCCGCGTCCGTGTCTGGGCTCGAGCAAGCACCCACGACGCCAGTCCGATGAGGACCGAACTCAATGCGGCGGCGATCATGCTCGTGCGCAGGCCGAGCGTCGGAATGGATAGGACGGCCAGGCCGACACCGAGAACAGAGCCGAATGTATTGACTCCGACGAGTTGTCCGGCCAGTCCCGGTGCGGATTCGGCATCTTGGGCAATCGACCGTAGAAGTGCCGGCAGCGTGCCGCCCAAAAGGATCGTCGTTGGCAAGATGACGAGAGCACTCGCCGTGAGAAGTACAAAATCACTCTGCTCCGGGGTTCGTGAGAGCCAATGGAGTGTTCCGATACTGGTGACAGCAAAGAGCCCGGCACCGAGTTCGAGATTGCCATAGAGACGTAGCGGTGACTGGGTGCGGTCCGCTCGGGGTCCGAAGATTTGGGTGCCAATTGCGAGGCCGCCAAAGAACGCAACGAGAACCACCGAGAGGGCGCCGATCTGGCCACCCGCGAGGAGACCAACCTGGCGCGTCCACACTACCTGGTAGACGAGCGCGGGTATTCCGGATAGAAATGCCAACACCAGCACCGAGTACGCGCCTGCGCGGGAATTCAAAGGGTCAGCGATTCGTTTCCTGTTCCGGTGCGACTGAGCGAACGTCGACCATGAGCCAGGAGAATGAGACACGACATAGCTACAATCAGTAGCATTCGCCTGCGCGAATCCAAGCTCGGGACTTCTGGTGGTGGGCTGACCGGCGGAGGTCCGAAGAGCGTCACAGTGACCTGGTATTCGCCCTGATAGAGGGTTTGATCGATGAGCGTATGCCAGGTTCCGACTGTCGGATTTGCGAATTCGCAGAACCCAACAGTGCCTGGACCCGTTGCTGCGGGGGCGGACGCTCGGAGATAGTTGTTGGTGTCCACGGCGGGTAGACGATTGATCTGAGCGGTGGTTTTAGCGCTCGGGATTGGACGGCTTGACGAGCGGATCCCCGCTGTCTGGAGGGTTTACCCGAGGAGGCGATGGCGGAGTGGAGATCCGACTAACATCTAAATTTAGATGTTACGAGACTGCTACCACTCGCCCGTATTCTCCATCGATTGCCATGGCTCCTGGGGCGGGAGCGCGCTGCCCTTTTGGAGGAGCTCGATCGAGATCTGGTCTGGTGAGCGCACAAACGCCATGTGACCGTCTCGTGGAGGGCGATTGATTACGATTCCCGCATCCATCAGGCGTTGGCAGATTTCATAGATATTCTCGACCTCGTAGGCGAGGTGCCCGAAATTGCGGCCGTCCGGGTACGGCTCGGCATCCCAGTTATGTGTCAGCTCGACCTGGGCGACATCGTTGCCGGGGGCCGCCAGAAACACCAGGGTGAAGCGGCCGGCCTCGATGTCGAAACGTCGCAGTTCCTCGAGACCGAGCTTGTCGCAGTAGAAATCGAGAGATGCATCGAGATTGGTCACACGCACCATCGTATGCAGGTATCGCATCAGTGAAGCCTCCGCGACTCGCTGCGTCTGGTGCGAGTTCGCTCATTGCCTTGGTTGTCCGAGAGAAGAGAGTACGCCGATTGGAGGCTTGAACAAGCCGCATGGTCCGGGTGGAGTCGATTCCCGAATCTGGGCGCCGTGCACATGGAAATGCACGGATCGCTCGCCGCCCGCGATCGAATGCGCTACTTGAACTTGAACGGCGACTGCCCGTGGGTCAATGCCGAATCCCCCTGAAAGTTCTGGAATGCCCAATTCGATCACGTCGATCGGGGAGTGAACGATTGGATTCGACGTTTGCCGATCTGCAGACGCTGCGTTTCGTCGATGTCATCGACATTGCGATCGTGACAGCGCTGTGTTGGATCTTGATTACCTGGGTGCGCGAGGCACGCGCTCGCGTAGCCGTTGGGGGCATCGCAGCGATTGGCCTTCTCTTCTGGGGCGCATCGCTGCTGGACCTTCGACTGACGACCAACTTGTTTCAGGGCTTCTTTACGGTGGCCGCGCTGATCCTCGTTGTGGTCTTTCAGGACGACCTGCGTCGCTTTTTCGAGAGCATCACACTCTGGGTCGTCCGAAATACGACTCCGCGTCCGGGTGGGGACGTACTCGATGAACTCGGCGCTCTTTGCTTCTCCCTCGCGGAAGGACGCATCGGCGCGCTCTTTGTTTTTCCGGGGCGAGAACCCCTCGATCGATTGCTCGACGGGGGCTACTTCTTGGATGGGCGTGTGAGCGATGCGCTTCTGCGGAGCCTGCTCGATCCGGGGACACCCGGCCACGACGGGGCCATTCTCATTCGGGGAGGGCAGATCGCGCGTTTTGGCGTTCATCTTCCTCTCTCGACACAGTGGTCCGAGCTTGGAGCCGGCGGCACGCGGCACGCGGCTGGTCTGGGACTCTCGGAACGCAGCGACGCATTTTGCATCGTCATCTCCGAAGAGCGCGGCGAAGTTTCGGTCGCCTCGCGTGGACATCTCGAACAGGTACACGACGCGGCAGGTCTGCGAGATCGGGTCGAGGGCTTTCTAGATCGAACGGCTCGCAGGCGACGTGAGAACTGGCTCGAGAGTCGGATCGTATTGGCGCGTGAGCATTGGAAAGAAGGTGTGGTCGCGCTGACCGTTGCGGGTGGACTCTGGCTGCATACGGTTCCTGGCGCGGTCGTCGAACGGAGTTCGAAGGCCATTCCAATCGTGATCGAAAACATGCCCCCGGGCTATCGCCTCTCCGGGATCAATCCGCCTTCGATCGATGTGGAATTTGAGGGCCTGCGTCGAGATCTGATGATGGCGAATGGTGACGCGCTTCAGGTGAAGGTGAACGGCATTCTCGTCGACCAAGGGCGACGAACCTTTTCGATCGAAGTCGACCAGATCGAACACCCGCCCGAGTTACGTGTCGTCGGCCATGAACCAATGAAGGTCAAGTTGGAAATCGAAGCGCTCTAGTCCTCGAGGTTCCGGTGACCCGAAAGCGGCGGCGAAATTCCGGAAAGAACGAGTAGGGACGGAAGCACGACCAGATTCGCCACAACGGTCCAGAACATGCCGATCGTCAGCATGACGCCTAGCGTGTGCATCCCCTGATGTCCCGAAAGCGCGAGCGTGCCGAAGGAGAGGGTCGTGGTCATCGCGCTGTAGAAGACGGCTCCCGCTGTCGCGGATTCGATGAGCGATTGAGAGGGCGCGTCTGAATCCATTGGTGGCGTCTGCGCATCATGACGCGCGCGATGTACCAGATGGATTCCGGAGTCGACGCCGATTCCAAATAGAAGAGGCAGCACGAGAACGTTCGCGAAATTGAAGCTCAGATCGAGAAGCACCATGGATGCGCAGGTCAGAATCGATCCCAATGCCAGCGGAGCCAATACCAGACCGACGTCCGATGGACGTCGCCACAAGAGGAAGAGCAGGGCCGAGATCGCGATCGCTGCGGAGAGCAATGCTTGACGAAAGGAGCGCGCCGTGGCCTCGCCGAAATCAACCAGATTGGGAGCGCCGCCGGTGGCTCGAGGTGCGATCTCAAGCACGCTCTTGGCGAAACGTTTGAGGGCTTCGAAGTCTTGTAGCTTCTCGGCGGGAAACGCCTGTATCCGCGCAGTGCCGTCCCTCGCGAGCAGACGCCGGACAAGCTCTGGGGGCAGGTCCGAGAGTTCGATCGCGGAAACCGCGAGGGAGTTCCTCAAGCGTTCGAGTGCAAGCGGCAATCGATCGAGCAGGATGCGCGTGAATTCGTCCAGCGCCTCTTCGGGATTCTCATCCTGTTCGATGCGTGCGAGAAAATCAGACAGCTTTTGCTCGAGTGCATCCAGACTCCGGGCCGCTGTCTGATCATCGATCGGTCTTTCGGTTTTGGCGAGGGCATCTCGCAACTCGCCGACCGCATGGATCTGATCCTCGACAGCGTAGGTTGGGCGCCCGCTCGGACCCTGCGGTGCGGCCTCCATCAGAAAAGCGAGATCGTCGAGTATCGAAAGCTTCTCTTCCTGGTCTTCGGGGATATAACTTCGCAGGCTGATCGTTCTTCCAATTTCAGGCCGCGCTTCGAGTTGTTGGACGACCGCTTCCACTTCATCCTGACTTGCGACGAGAATATTCGCATACCAGGGAGACGTGTCCTGGTCCGCCAAGAGATCGCGAAAAGCCTGAACGGATGTCGTCTCGGGGTCTCGCATTTCGATCACGTGGGCGTCGAAGCGGAGCTCGAAGAGCAGGGGGACGGCGGCAAGGACGGCGAGTCCCGCGATGCCGACGACGAGTCGTGGCATGCGCGCCAAGCGGAGCGCGATGGCCTGGTCGACCCGGGCGGGTGCGGGAATCGTGATGCCTGGGGGTGGGCGGAGCCAGCCGGCGAGGAGCGCTGGAAAGAGCGTCAACGTCAGGAAGAGGATGATGAACATGCCGGCTCCAGCGATGGCGCCGAGTTCTGCGACGCCCCGATATTCCGTCGGCAGGAATACGAGGAAGCCGATCGCCGTTGTAAAGCCGCAGAGAACCAGAGAGGCGCCGATGCCGTCGACGGCCTTGTGCAAGGCCGCGTCGGTCGAGAGCGCGTGTTCGCGGCCTTCCGCAGCGAATGCCATCCCGAAATGGATGGCAAAGTCTACGCCGAGACCGATAAAGAGAATCGCAAAGGCGATCGAGATGAGATTGAGTTCGCCAATCGTTGCGGTGGCAAACGCGGCCGTCCAGATCAGTCCCACGAGGAGCGTCGCAAGGGAGGCGATGACGAGTCGCCAGGATCGGAATGCAAAGAAGAGGAAGCCGGCCACCAGTAAGAAACAGAAAACACCCGCGCCGCCAATGTCCCAGGCGAGTCCTAACATCTCCTCGTAGTTGAGGACTGGGTTTCCGGTCAGGCGAATTTCGATGCCATGCATAACATCAAGGCCGATTATCCGACTCGCGTCTTCGATCGCGGTAATTGTCGATCTGGCTACGAGAATATTGTCGTAGTCCAGGTACGGGTCGACGATAATGACGCGACGGGTCGGAATCTCGAGATCAGAACCCGCAAGCAGCATCGTCTCCCATGAGATGCGAGTCGGAAATTCGGTGTATACCGAAATAGTGGCCGCCGCGATCTCGTCGAGGATGGGTGTCCAGCGTGCAGGATCGATCGATCCATCTTCTTCCGACTCGAGTCCAAGCGCGACGAGATCAGCGAGCTGGATGAGGCTGGGGTCAGCTTCGAGGCTCGCCATGATGGGCTGAAGCGCAGCCAGATCGTCTCCGAGTCGGTCGAGTTCGTCGGCCGAGAGGTAGAGCAGGGCGTGATCTTCGAAGAAAGCGCCGCCGCCGGGAACGTAGACATCCTTGAACGCATCGGTGGCTTTGCGCAGTTGTTCGGCAAGGGTGATCGCCGCTTCTCGAGCGAGCGCCGGGGTGTCGCCGTCGATGACGATGAGGATGGCTTCTTCGAGGTTGGGAAAGAGGGCGGAATAGGCGGCCTGATTCTTTCGCGAGGGCAGGTCGTCCGAGATCAGGCTCAAATTGTCTGCGTTGATCCCCAGATTGAAAAACGCGTAGACCAGGGCAGTGGCCGTCGCGACCAGGCACGTCGTGGCGACCGTGGTTGCATTTCCGCTGATGATGGCGAGCCATCGCTGAAGAACGGGGGTCAGAATTCTCTGGAGCGGTTCGTTCATGTCCTTCAATTCTGGATGCACGCACCGGCTCGTGGGCCGCCCTCATTTGGGGCGTGACGAAGGGGTTGCCTTGGGTACGGCGGTGGCGGACGAAACGGTGGTGGCGGACGAAACGGTGGTGGCGGGCTTACGGAAGCGGAGGATCGAAAGGTGACGGACGCCTGGCGAAAAGGCGGCGGCGCGAGCATAGGCGAGGCGATCACAGTTGGCGCGAAGGACCGGATCGTTCGTCGGGATCGTTGTGGCGATCGTGGTTCTGTGATTGTTGTGCAGGACGAATTGGAGTCCAGCCGGAGTCTTAGCGGCGGGTTCGTCGCCTGGCGCGGCCGTCCATTCCCCGGAGAGTCAGCCAGGTGAGGGCGAGGAGCGCGAATGCGATCGCGATGCTGATAGTGTCCACTGGGTCCGACCTCGAATGTGCTTGTCAGACGTCCGGTCGTGTTGGGGGGGCGCCTGATTTTCTCTGGGGTTGCTCACTATGTATCCGTCGGACTCACAAGAGATTCCGTGACCAGCATCACAGTTTTTGAAAATGGGCGGTGGAATCGTCGGAAAAGTGGAATTAGAACACCAGTTTACAAGCGTCGGAATTCAAATGGGTCGCGCGAGTCGGTTTACAGACTTTCGCGGTAGGTGCGAGCAAGTTTCTGCATGTCGCGGTGAATGCGCTGGACGAGGGGGCGCTCGGAATTCATACGCTCGAGATGATTCGCAACCCCTTTCCCCTTTCCATAGGCGTGTCGTAGATCTTCACGCTGTTGAGAGTCCGCGAAGGCCTGAATCAATCGGTAGGTCTCCTCGGGTTTGAGTCGACGTCGGTTGGTCGTCAGGCGGCGGGTTGCATGGGTTAGGCCATCACCGGTCATCCGGGCGTAGGGATTGCGCTGTTCGGCTCGCGGGGCGAGTTCCTCGAGGAGGGTTCGCGGCGATTTCCGTGCGCGTCTCGCCGCCCATTGGATGAGAGCGAGGTAGGCACGCTGATAGCGTGCGGCTAGTCGGCGTCGATAGGGCGTGCGTTGTTTGTCCTTTCGCGACGCGTAGTCGGAGAGTGCGATGGCGAAGAAGTCTTCGGGTCGCAATCGCGATGTGGTCTCGCTGGACTCGTTCAAGAGGCGCGCTGGTAATTCGCGAAGGATGTCGCGCATACAGTAGACGGCATTTGAGGACAGTCCGTCTGCAACCGAATGGCGCCCGTGAGAGGACCGCGTTCGCTCGAGCCGGTTGTGCAGACGAAGGAGTTCTTCGAGGTGTTTTGGGGCGGACGATCGAATCGCTTCGTTCGAATCTTCGTCGAATCCGATCTGTCGAAGGAAGAGCCGCCGCTTATGACTCTCGAATTCACGATCGAAGAGTTTGAGCACTGGATCGTTCTTCAGCGTCGCAAGCGGTTTCCTCTTGCCTGTGAGGAGTAGCTCGCGGATCTGCACGAATCGCTGGACGATTTGGCGTGCTTTGCGTTTCTGCTCTGGAATGGATGTCGACATGCGATCGGTGTCAGCGAATCGATAGTCATGATGATAGAGGCCGAATTGGCGTACGGATCCGTAGTCGATGATGCTGCCATCGCACAGTACGTTGTCCCCATCCCAGTCGAGCCAACAGAAGATGTATTCGCTTTCGAATAACGCCGTCGTTCGCGCAAAGTCAGTGGCAATGCGCTCGGCCAGGTAGCGAATGCGGGCATCCTGCCCAGCGATGGCCGGCCAGCGTCCATCTCGAATCTCTCGCTCGGCATAATATGAAACACAACTTCGAAGGTCCTCGTCGTTTTGCCGGCGCAAGAGTCCAAAGAAATGCGAGGGACGAAGCAGGTTGGGTGCAACACGAACATTGATGGCCTGGCCTGAGGGTAAGGATAGGACGGCGAGTACGCGTTCGGTCTGGATGCCGTTTCGTGAGAAGGATTCACTCATCAGCGCCGCCCCGATGCCTTCTTCGATATGAGCGGTTCCACATCCATAGTCGGAGATGGAATTTCCTGTTTTGAAAAAGCGACCTTCTGCTGAGGTCGCCGGGCACAGCCGCGTGACTCCCGTCCCACAACTGGAGACATCGAAACTTCCGGCGCGACTCTGCAGAACGCCGTTCCAGATACTTCTTCCGTCCCCCGAGTTCAGTCCCAGCTTGTCTGGATGCTGCAGCTGCAGATATCGGGTCGCCATGTATGAATGCGCCTGACGGTCTCTGGCTCGTGGCTGATTCCCGTGGGCTTCATCCCATTCATTGACGATCACGAGGCTAAACGTGTCGAGGAGGGCCCGTCGCAGGGCCGGATTGAGTTGATCCGGATGGCCACTCGATAATAGGCCGATTTTTCGAGCCAGATCGAAATTAAAGAAGGCTATTTCGCTGTCGCGCCGTCGCTTCGCCGGATACGCAACAACAGCACTCGGGACTTCGGTTTGCAGCGGATGGCGGCCATCGATCGAACGCAGACGTGAATGCCGTGCTTCCTCTGCTCCCGCCTTGGAGCGGGTACGCAATCGGCCGCTGTGAGCAGGCTCTTTCGGCCGCACATCACGTTCCGTCGTCGCGCTCGTGGGAGGGCGAATATTTCGATATTTCGACTTAGAGGTTTTCATGGCGATTTCTCTTCGAGATCGGCCATTCGCCGGAGGCGCTTGAAGCCTCGAAGTCGATAGCTGAAACAGATCGCGCCATGAATTATCGTTCTGGTCGTCAGAAACGATTTACTTTCAGTGGGCTACGAGAAAATATGCTGCTGAGTTGCACATCGAGTCGAATTGTTATGTTGCATCTGCGATTCCGCGGATCGGACGCCACCGGGCCTGACAGCCGGCGGTGATCTCGGCGAGCACCGGGCAAGAGACGGGAGAGAAAGATGACATCGGACGCGGACGATCGGCCTCAGACAAAGACGGACGTTGGCGAGGAAGCGGACCCTCTTGACGCGGATACCGAGAAGATATCTTCTGTGAGACGCTCGGTGGCGGCCACATCGCCTCCGCCGCGAGATGCTCCATTTGATCCGTCGAATACGACGACCTGGACAGGATCGCCGCCGCCTCGCGTCATCGACGACGAAGCGACCGTCGTCTCGACTCCGGTTGCCCGAGATCCAGATGCGACCGAGACGATTGCGGCTGCGGTGCCTTTGGCACCCATTCAGAACGCGCCGCTTGCGCCGAGTTCATCGCTGCGCCCAATGTTGCTCGAGCGGATCGAACCCTCAATCGGGCGCGGGGAGCGCTTGCGTCTTGATGCTGCCCGATGGAAGGTTTCACTCGGGCGAGCAGAAGAGAGTGATATCCGGCTGTACACCGCGTCGGCGTCCCGCGAACATGCTTGGATCGCGGGAAACGAAGGGGGCGAGTGGGTCCTGTCCCCCATGGCGGAGAGGTCGGTGCGAATCGATGGTGAAGTCGTGACGGAGCCGATCGTGCTCGAAGTCGGCATGAATATTCTTCTTGGACAGGACCACCTTCGCTGCGTGACGGAGGGCTTGGACCGAAGTGCGACGGTCGCAGCCACTGTGGGAGAAGGCTTTGTGGATGCCGAAGGCTGGGGGTCATTCCGTTTCGGTCGATTCCGGGTAAACGCCTTGCTCGGCCTTGCATTCGGAGCGGCTACACTGATCGCCATCATATCGACCATCTTGGTTTTACTTGGTGGCGGTTGATCCAGGGCAACTTGAGCCTTTCCGAGACTCGAAGTCGAGGCTTGACAGTCCGTCGCCGAATGGAATCAAGAGCCCTGCGTGTAGCGAGGTGTGGTGCGAAGTGTGGTGTGAAGTGGTCCGAATGAGAAACGAAATCATCGCAGTCACAGATCCCTTGCGGAGTGAAGTGGCGTTAACTCCGCGTTACTGGTCCTCGACACATGGTGAAGGTGATGCCCGTGAGTGAGGGCGCCGGCATCGAACACGTGCTGCAGCTAATTTCCCGTGATGGTGGCGTCACGCAAGAGGCCGTGCTTCAGACGGGCGAGTTCGAAATTGGTCGGCTAGGCGCCGGATTTTCATTCCCTGAGGATGAGGGTATGGCGGCCCGTGCTGCCCATCTAAACGTGATGAAGGGGCGCGTCTTCGTTCACGACTCCAACGAAGGGTCCGGCGTTTGGTTGCGAATCCAGGGGAATGACGGACGTCTCCTGAAGCCCCAAGATCAGGTTTGGCTCGGAGACCAGATCCTCATCATACGTCGGGAAAAGAGTGGGTGGGAGATTCGCCATCACGGGCCCGACGGTCTTTTCGTTCGTCTGCATCGCATTCCAAGTGGCGGGCTCTTCATCGGCCGTGGCTCGGATCTGGTCCTAGACGCCGATGATTCGCGACTCTCGCGCAGACATGCGCAGCTCGTTCTGGAAGCGGACGGCCTCAGGCTTTACGATCGCGGCGCTCGCAACGGAACTTATCTGAAACTAACTGAGGGTGAGGAGCTGGCACATTGCGGAGAGTTTAGAGTCTCGACGAATTTGTTTCGCTATTTGGAGCGCGGCCGTGTGCAGCAAGAATGGCGGAACACCGATTCTGGGATCTCTATTTCTCCAGTCCTGATCGACGCTGAGAGCGCGGCGCGGGATTCACCCGCTGCCGTGATTTCGGAACCAACCTCCCCCGCCAAGGCACTCCTGACCAAACCGAAACGTTCGCTTGGACTTGGGGCGCGCCTGCGAAGGCTGGGTCGCAGTCGGGGAAATGAACCGGACGGCGTCGAGTCGAAGGTGCTGAGCGGAACGCTCGAGGAATCGGATGGCCGCGAACATGTCGAGCGGACTCGGAATAGTCTCCCGCGAGACTCCAACGCGGATGATGCTCTCCCAGAGGACGGGTCGGCGCTCGAACCCGGGAAATGCCTTCTGGTACTGGACTTCGATGGCGATTCGATTTCGCTCGAGGTGACGGAGGGACAAACCATCCTTGAGGCGGTACAGGAAGCCGGCCTCGCGCGCGGGGAGCCCGTCGATTGGGAATGCGGTGACGGAGGCTGTGGCGTTTGTGTAATGGGTGTGGTTCGGGGTGCTAACCAATTGGATCCGCCCGAACCGGAAACCGGAGAGATGAGAACGATTCAGATCACGGAGCAGGTCGTTCCGGATCCAATGAAATATAGGCTGGCTTGTTTGGCGCGGGTGCGTGGAACGGTTCGCTTACGGAAACTAACATGATGATATCAAGCTCGAAAAAGGTGTATTTTCTCATCGCGATCGCGGCTCTTGGAATGCCATCGATTGGCTTCGCGGGATCTGATCGTGACGCGACAATTGAGCAGCTTGATGCGATCCTCGCGAATGAAGGAGACGACTCGGTTCGCGTACTCGTCAATGACGGGGAGGGAGCGCCCGTGCGGATTGGCGATGAACTGGTTTATCACTTCGAGTCGTCCAGTCCCGGGTATCTGACTGCAGTTCACGTGGATACGCAGGGCGCGGCGACTCTTCTCTACCCCCGAGTCGATGTCGAGGAGGGTCGGGTTCATGCGGGGCAGGCCGTCCAGCTCCCTGCCTTGACTGATGGATTTCAGTTCAGCGTGCAGCCGCCCGTAGGCCGGGACCTGGTTTACGCGATCGTGACCAAGGTGCCGATCACTCGGCAAGATCTGGAAATAGAGAGCCGTGACGTCGTTGTGTCATTCGAATCTCATCAGGCGCCGGGCCTGGTCAGGCTGTTGTCCAAGGTCCTGGATTCAAGAGCATCTAAAGAGATTCATGTCGCCAGCGTCGCGCAACAGATCGATGGTCGCGGCTCCGTCCAATATCGATCGCTGGACATCGTCAGCTTCTTCGGCGAGCGAACGCGATCGATTCGTCCTGCGAAGCTCGATCTGCAGATTCAGTTCGCAACGAATTCCGCCGAACTCGATGCAGCGTCGCGCCGTAACATCGATGAGTTCGCCCAGGCGCTCAAAGATCCCAAGTTGCGCAGTATGAAATTCCGGGTGGCCGGGCATACGGATGTGCGGGGATCGGAGCAGCATAATTTGGGCTTGTCGGGTCGTCGTGCGGAAACGGTTCGAAGCTATCTGATCAGGTCCGGTGGAATCGATGAGTCTCGTCTGGAGATTCAGGCATTAGGTGAAACCACGCCGCTGATGCAAGAAGACTCGGCCTATGCGCGGCAGATGAATCGGCGCGTCGAATTCACGCCGGTGCGCTAACCCCGCTGCCGGTCTTTGAGGCGCAGAGTCGAAAGAAGAGGATGTCTGGGCCGGGCCAGCGCGCCCCGCTGAATCATCTCAGTCCGCGTCAAGGTCGGCGGGGCAGGGTCAACGTGCGACGATGTCCTTGGCGCACCGGAACCCGAGGTTTATGCTCGAGTACTCGGGAACGTCTTCAGAGAACGCAGCGGATCTGAGATAGGCGGGAATTTGATCCGTCCAGGAACCGCCTTTGTAGATTCTATACTCCCCTTCGCCACTCGGGGTCGAAGTCCATTCCCAGACGCTGCCGGCAAGATCAAGAATTCCGTTTTGCGTGGCGCCGGTTGGATGAGATCCGACCGGCTCGAGACCGATTCCACTCGAAGTCCATTCTCGAACGCGTGTGTGATCCCATTCGTCGCCCCAAGGATAAGCACGTCGATCAGCCCCACGTGCCGAGTATTCCCATTCGTCCTCGGTCGGGAGGCGCGAGCCTGTCCATTTGCAATAGGCGCGGGCGTCCGTCCAGGTGATGTGGACGACGGGATCGTTGGGGTGATCGCGTGCCGGTCGGTCGGGGCGTGGGTATCGCCAGTTGCACTTATAACATTTGGTGATGTCCCAGCTGTACCCGCGTTCCTCTGAGGTCGACACGTACTGCATCTCAGTGGCAAACCGTGCGAAGTTCGCGTTCGTCACCTCAGTGTCGTCGATCTCGAAGGGGGCGAGGGTGACTGTACGGAGGCGCTCATCGATGAACACACTTCGCTCGCAGTCGGCTCCTTGTCCTCCGCCGCGAAGGCAGATCGAAATCGCACGATCGATCTCTTCAGGATGGCTTCCAAGCTCAACCGTGACGGGTTCGAATTGCAGCTCAACCTTGGGTTCATTTGTCTCGGTGACCTTGGGTTCGACTGGCGGTTCGGGCTCGCTTTGGTCAATGATCGGGTCGATTCCCTCTTCTGGAGGATTAGTAATCAGGAAAAATGCGATGATTCCGGTGGCAAGGATGGCGAGGGCGGTCGAGCCGGCGGCAATCCCGGTCCAAGGAGGGAGGCTTGTAGTGCTCGTTCCCGTTCCGCAGAAGGCATTTGCGAAATCACTGCAAGTCTCGAATCGATCCTCGGGCTTGCGCGACAGCCCCTTCATAATGGCCTTCTCGGCTGCAACGGAGAGCGGCGCATCGAGACGTTTGCGATTGATCTTTGGTGGTGAATCGCGTTCTTTGGCGATGAGAATGGCTTCGTTGGTTTGTCCGCTGAAGGGCAGCTCTCCGGTGACCGCGAGGTAGACCACGGTCGCTAGGCTGTATTGGTCGTAGGCGGGCGTGAGAATTCGGTCGATGGATTCAGGGGGCGCATAGGCTGGAGAGCCGACGAAGGTGCCGACAACCGTCAGTTCCTGGCGGACTGCCTGGGTGGGTGCGTCCGGATCAGCGGCGCCGATCGCAGTGGCAATTCCAAAATCTGAGAGGACGGCATTCCCGCGCTCGTCGAACAGGATATTGGCTGGCTTCACATCGCGATGCAGCGATCCGTTCCTGTGAACCGTGTCCAATGCATCCGCCACGGTGGGGAGCCATTCGAGAATCTGGTCCGGCGTTTCTTGCCCGCCCTGAGCCGTGATGCGCTCTCGTAGGTTTCCGCCGCGCAGATATTGAACGACCGCATAGGGAACGTTTCCGTGAGACCCGGAGCCCTCGATGCGGAGAATCGCCGGATGCTCATGGTTGGCGAGATCGCGAATCTCCTGAAGGAAGCGCAGGCGAAACGTTTTGTCGGTCATCAGTCGCGCGTGAGGGATTTTGACGACAACCTTGCGTTTGAGAGTGGCATCCCAAGCCAGATAGACGGTGCCCATGCCTCCGCGATCGAGTGCCTTCTTGATCTCGTAGCGATCGTCGAGCAGGGTTCCGACGAGCTGATCTTCGTCTTCCATGTCGATCGTTTCGTCCAAGCCCGCCCATCCTCCCGATTCACGTTATCCTAACGCGAATGACGGACTCACGGGCACATGGAAATCGTTCTTCTGGCGTTTCGACACCCCGCGTGGGTGCGCACCCGCAAGCCAACGCGAAGCTCGAGACGGCGGCGAATGCGTCGCGGCTTTCGGGACTGGGTCGCCTACTGCTTGGCCTTCTCTATCTATTGCCCAAGAACGGGCTCTCTCGATTCGCCGGACGAGTCGCCTCCTTGCGGTTGCCCGGCCCGATTCAGCGTCTGGAGATTCTTCTCTTTGCGCGCTTGGCCGGCGTCGATCTGAGCGAAGCCAGAGATCCGATTGAATCCCATGACTGCCTTCAGAGTTTCTTCGCGCGGTCGCTTCTCGACGATGCTCGGAAGATCGACGGAGATGATCAGAGTCTCGTTGCGCCCTGTGATGGCGCCTGGGGTGAAGCCGGCCGGGTCGAGGTCGGCACGCTGGTACAGGTCAAGGGGAGACGCTATTCGCTGGCTGAACTGCTCGGTGACAGCGATCGAGCCGGCGATTACGAGGGCGGATTCTTCGCAACCTTCTATTTGTCACCCCGTGATTACCATCGATTTCATACACCCGCCGCGGGCTGTATTCGACGCATCGACTATCACCCGGGATCGCTCTGGCCGGTCAATGCGATTGGACTGAAGGGCATCGACCGCCTCTTCGCACGCAATGAGCGAATCTGTGCCTACCTCGATACGGGGGAGGGTGATGGGATCCCGCTCGTACTCGTGCCGGTGGGGGCCATGATGGTCGGGAGTATCCGGCTAAACTTCGATGACCTCACGACGAATGACGGCGGCCAGCGGCCGGAGTGCAAGGAGCTTGGCGATCGTGCACCGCGATTGGCTCGTGGCGAAGAGTGGGGTCACTTCGAGTTTGGTTCGACAATCGTTCTGCTCACGCCGCCCGGCCTCTACCACATCGAGCCGAGGCCGGTGGGCGAACCTGTCCGACTGGGCCAGATCATCGGTCGACGCCCCGACGCATAGCGTGCACGAATCGTGAAAATGATGTGAGTCGGATGCCGAGCATAAGCTGGCGATCGAACTCGCCACATTCTAGTCACGTGAGTCGCGTGGGAATCTGCTCGTCGAGCAGCGGCCAAACATGCGTGAGCCAGCGGCATAG
The DNA here is from genome assembly GCA_012960035.1 of Myxococcales bacterium. Taxonomy (GTDB): domain Bacteria; phylum Myxococcota_A; class UBA9160; order UBA9160; family UBA4427; genus DUBZ01. Next base: position 169,201 of record DUBZ01000061.1, read on the forward strand.
TCGTGACCGGGTTTCTCGAGGATCGATGAGATCGTGGACCGAGAAGGACTCCGCACGGGGAAATGGACTGCGCCGCGCGGCGAACGATTCTTCGAGTTCTTGGCGTTTCGCATCAGGGTCGGCGGCTTCCTCGATTTCTCGTCGAAACGCAACCGCCACGCCACCCTCGATCGGGAGCGCCCCGGACTCCGCAGAGGGCCATGCCAGCACATGGCCCTTCGGTCCGAAATGAGCGGCTGCGGCGACGCCATACGCCTTGCGAATCATCACCGTGCACCAGGGGACGCGGCTCGTGACCACCGCCGCGATCGCTTCGACGCCATAACGAATTGTTCCCGCTTGCTCTGATTGGGAACCAATCATGAAGCCGGGTTCATCGACGAGGCTGACGATCGGGAGATGGAAGGTGTCGCAAAACTCGACGAAGCGACGAACCTTCTGTGCCCCTTCGGCGTCCATGGAGCCCGCGTAGAAATACGGGTCGTTCGCCATCAAACCGACGGGTCGGCCTGCCAGGCGAGCGAGACCGGTGATTTGGCCGCGACCGTATCCGCGAGTCATTTCGAAGAAGCTGTCCTCGTCGAAAACCGCCTTGATGATCTTACGCATGGCGTAGACCTTGCGGCGTTCGCGCGGAATGATTTCGAGTAGTTCGGCGGCGCGGCGCTCAGGATCATCTTTCGGGTTCTGTTCGCAGGGCGGTAGCGACAGGATATTCGTCGGGAGATAGGACAGAAAGCGCTGCATCTGGGCGATCGCATCTCGCTCGTCCTTGGCGACATTGTCGACGACGCCCGAGCGCGTATGGATCTTGGCCCCGCCCAATTCTTGTTTGGTCAGCTTTTCGCCGAGCGCGCGTTCAACGAGTGCCGGCCCCCCGATCAAGATCTGTGCGGTCTCGCGGGTCATCACCGAAAAATGTGAGGCCGCGAGACGAGCCGCCGGAAAGCCGGCGACCGCGCCAACGGCGGCGGATGCGACGGGAACGATTTTCATGACCTGGGCGATGGAAAGGAAGCGCGAGGCTGCAAAGACCGGGTCTCCGACCATTCGCGGCCGGCCGGTCTTTCCGCCGGATCCCGCCACGCTTCCGCCGCCGCCTTCGAGCAATCGCACCAGAGGCACGCGCATGTCGATGGCGAGCGTCTCCGCGTAGACACTTCGGCGCAGGCCGGCCGGGGAGGGCGAGCCGCCGCGCTGGGTGAAGTCCTCACCGCCCACAACGACCGGTCGTCCGCCAATGGTGGCCAGTCCGAGCAGGTAATTCGCGGGATAGAAAGCGGTGACACGCCCTTCGTCATCGCGCTCCGCCTCTCCGGCAATCGGACCCTGTTCCTCCAGACTCTTCTCGTCAACGAGTGCATCGAGGCGTTCACGAATCGTGAGGCGACCGCGTGCGTGCTGCCTTTCGACGGCTTCGGAACCACCCATCTCTAGTGCCGCGGCGCGGCGCACTTCAATCTCGTCCACTTCGGATTGCCAGCTCATGTAGACTCTCATTCTCCGATTGCGTTAGGCGTAGACACTCGTGGGTCGGTTCGCGTGGCGCTGTGGGGGTGGTGTCGTGGGGTTCGCTGTCGGTCCGTCCATGATCGACTCAGTCGGATGATGTACCGAGCCCTTCAGAAGAGGACCCGCTCGGCCTTCAAGGAAATTAGATCGATGACACCCACGGCGTTTCGACCTTTCAAGAAGCCGGCACATTCACCGGGATTGAAGATCAGAGTATTGCCGATTTGTTCGTGGCGGTGACGATGTGTATGGCCATGGAGTATGAGATCGACGGGATCCGGCGAGACGTCCAGCGTGTCTTCGGGGTCGTGCAGGACGAGGATTCGGCGACCTGCCCAATCGAGGGTGCGCGGTGGCAGGCCAAAATTGAGGCCGAGTCGTGTTGCATCCGCAGCGAGCCGCGCATGATCGGGGATGTCATTGTTCCCGAAAACCCCGTAGACGGGCGCGTCGAGCTGGGCCAGGGCCTCGAGGACGGCGGGCTGGGTGAGATCTCCTGTGTGGATGACGCGATCCACGCGGATCTGATTGAACAGATTCACGATCCGTTCCACATTGGGCATTCGGTCATGTGTGTCGCTCACGACGCCAATCCGCATCGCGCCATGCTATCACGTCGGTGCCCTCGCATGTCTACGCTTGCGGCGGGCGATCATCAACTGGAATTGGGAGAGACGCTGATGGCCGATGGAGTGGAAGTGGCGGGCTCTGGAGACGGATCACTGGAAACGATGTTGGTCGACAAGTCCGATGGCGTCATGACGATTACGCTGAATCGTCCGGAGCGACTCAATGCGTTCACGATGCAGATGGCGACAGACTGGTTCGAGGTCCTCGATGATGCCGACGGCGATGATGATGTTCGAGCCGTGATCGTGACCGGCGCGGGACGCGGGTTTTGTGCGGGTGCCGATTTGAGCTCCGGCGGTGCGGTCTTTGATCCGGTCTTCGTCACCAAGGCATCGGGTGCCGATCCTGAGAAGGAACATCGCGACGAGGGTGGGCTTCTGACGTTGCGGCTTTACCGCTGCCGCAAGCCCCTGATCGCCGCCGTGAACGGGCCAGCGGTCGGCGTCGGCGTCACATCGATTCTCCCGATGGATATTCGCCTGGCCAGCACCAAGGCTCGATTCGGCTTCGTGTTTGCGCGACGCGGTGTCGTGCCGGAAGCCTGCAGCAGTTGGTTCCTGCCTCGCGTGGTCGGAATCAATCGCGCGATGGAGTGGGTGGCGACAGGACGCGTGTTCGATGCCGACGAAGCGCTTCGCGGCGGATTGGTTTCGGAGTTGTTGGCCCCGGACGAACTTCTGCCCCGGGCGCGGGAGCTGGCTCTCGAAATCGCACAGAACACAAGTGCGGTTTCGGTGGCGCTCGCCAGGCAGATGATGTGGCAGATGCTAGGCGCCTCCCATCCGATCGAGGCGCATCGCCTCGATTCCAAGGCGATGAACTACATGGGTGCGCGCGAGGATAGTCGGGAGGGCGTGACCAGCTTTCTCGAGAAACGCGGGCCGGACTTCAAAATGCGCATCAGTCAGGATTTTCCGGAAGACGTGGGTCTGCGAGCAGAGCCTCCCTATGAACCCTGAAAAGGGCTCGGGCCTTTCTGGTCGGCATGTTGTCGCTTGCGGATGCGCTGTTGGGTCGATCCATCGCAGCGCTCGTCGTTGAACTTCGCCTGGGCGATGAAATTGCGAGGGCATTGACCCACCACAAGGGCGAGCTGGGCGATTTGTTGACCCTCGCCGAGGCAGTCGAGCTGAGTCAACTGGAAAAGTTCGAAGACGAATTGGCGCACTGGGATCTGGGTCTCGCTGGACTGCAACAGCTCGAGCACGACGCGTATGCCTGGGTTCACGGTTTGATGGCGCCTGCGCCATAAGACGGTGCGCGGTTATGGGTCTCGGGTATTCTTGAAGCGTGCTGACCGTGTTCTTTCTACTCGTCCTCCTCTCAGTCGTGTTGTACCGACGCTTCGCCTCCAATTACGGCCCGGCGCCGATTGGACTCGGCGTGCTTCATCGAGGTGAGGCGGTTTTTGTCGAGTCGGCGGCCGAGGTCCTTTTTCCCGGTGGTGCAGGATTGCCCGTGGCGGGCATCGATGCACGCCTACCCCACTACGTGGATCGCCACATCTCGGCACTCCCCCGCAGCAAGCGTTGGCAGATCCGCGCTCTTTTCGCGCTCTTCGAACATCTTCCGCTCTTCTTTCCTGGCAATGATCCAGGGGGCCGGGGTCGATTCTCGAGTTTGCCTCCGGCTTCCCGAGCCTCGGTCCTTGATCGCCTGGAGAGTCATTCGAACGCGCTCGTTCGAATGGTTTTCATGGCACTGCGCGCCGTTCTTGTTCTGGGTTATCTCGGGCACCCCGCCAATCTTCGGGATCTTGGAGTGGCGCCTTTTGCGATTTCCGCCGCTGTGAGCGATGCCGAGCTTCTGTATCCAAGGATCGGTGGCCTTGTTAGTTCGATCGAATTGCAGCTGTCGGACCGAACCGATCCGAGCGGTCTGGAACCACTCGACCCACATGGGCCACGCCATCGGGCGTATGCACGTTCGAGTCGAGACTCACGATGACAAGGGACACCCATGATGGACAGGCAGTGCACGGGCAGGTGCAAAATGAGGTGCAGGAAAAGATTGGAGCAAGCTTGAGCACCCTGGGGAGCGAGACGCCGTCGGGCGATTGGTTGGTTGCGGCGCGAGAACGCGTCCGCGTCTTTGCGCAATACGATCGAGCATTCGAAGAACAGGCGGATGTCGTTGTCGTGGGCTCTGGGCCCTGCGGCGCGGTCGCCGCCTATGAGCTGGCAGCAGCAGGTCATGACGTCATCCTGCTCGAAGAGGGGCCTCCCTTCACGGTTCGGGATTTCGAACTCGACGGAAATCTGTCTATGACGCGAACCATGCGTGAAGGCGGGCTGCGTATGACGAGCGGCACTGTCATGCCGACCATGCAAGCGATTGCGCTCGGCGGTGGCTCGCTGGTGAACTCAGCGATCTGCGTGCGTCCGCCCGACTCCGTATTTGATCAATGGGCAACGGAGTACGAACTAGAGCGAACGGATCGGGCGCATCTGGATCCGCATTTCGATGCGATTTCGGAGTTCCTGGGAATCGCGCCGACGCCCGAATCTGTTCAGGGGCGACGGAATCTTCTCTTTCGCGACGCCTGTGACGCCATGGGGATCACTTCGGAACCCATTTCACGGAATGTGAAGGGCTGTCGCGGAAGCGGTGAATGCTTCACCGGTTGCCGAAGTCGTGCGAAGCAGAGCATGGACGTCAGCTATGTGCCCGCCGCGCTTCGCGCAGGAGCTCGCGTACTGACGAGCGTGCAGGTTCAGCAGATCCAACATAGTGGCCGCCACGTTACCGGCGTGTCGGGTCAGGTGGTTGCACCGTTTTCAGGCGGCAGCAGTCGAGGTCGCAGTCATCATTTCAAGATCACGGCCAAGGCGGTCGTCTTGGCGGCCGGCTGCACGGCGACCCCGATCCTGCTGAAACACAGCGACGATCTCGCCAATGCATCGGGTCAGGTCGGCGAGAATCTACGCTTCCATCCGGGTGCGGCGATCGCCGGTGTGTTTCCGGAAGCCGTCGATCCACAATTTGGCGCGACCCAGGGTTATCAAAGCCTCGCCTATCTTGAAGAGGGCTTTAAGCTCGAAACGCTGTGGGCGCCCCCCCCGCTTCTGTCGATGCGTTTTCCCGGATACGGGGCCGACCTGCAAGCGCTCTTTACGGAGATCCCACGGATGGCGGTCTGGGACGCGATCGTTTCGGCGAATCGATCAACGGGCACGGTGAAGGCGCGTTGGCGAAGTCTGGAACCTTCGCTTCGCTGGAATATTCATCCCGAAGATGTGGCGATCATGCGGCGCTCGCTCCACGTAATCGCGCAGCTCTTCTTTGCTGCCGGCGCGAAAAAGATCCTGCCCGGCGTTCAGGGCATCGCAGATGTGATGACGAATGTCGAAGAGACCTGGGCTCTCGCTTCCGATGCAGTGAAGCCAAAAAATCTCGTCATGGGCGGCAATCATGTCTTCTGTACGACGCGGATGCATGGTGATCCACGCCGTGGGGTCGTGGATGAAGATGGGCGCTGTCACGATCTCGAGAATCTCTACATTGCCGATACTGGAATCTTTCCGCAGTGCCCCTCCGTCAATCCGATGCTGACGGGGATGGCGCTGGCCCGGAGGCAAGCGCTGGCCTTGTCGGATCGTCTCTGAAGATCATCGGGGGAACGGATACGGGGGCAATATCGCGGCCCAGCCCCTCGGGGTGTTCTGGGCAGCCCAGGTAGCCCGTCGTGCCATGTCGCGGACGGGTGAATGCCGTCGGCGGTCGAATTGCGCAAGCGGGAGGCAGCTTCCCCTACAGCCCCCGGCGACCCGGGCCGATGCGTGATTTATGCGATCTGGCGCGGAAAAGTCCATTTTAGTCTCGAACATCGTCTTGGCGACGGGTGTCCTGCTCTTGATCGTGTGCTTCGCGGTTCCGGCGCTGGCGACGACTCCCCTGGCCGGCGAAAAAGGGAACTACCGCGGACAGTGTCGCAAACTCACCAAGCAGATCGACCACTTCGAAGCCAGCATTCTTCCGCTCGCGATTTCCCGAGGAAATCAAGCCTGGGAACATGCGACCAACGAACAGATCAACCGGCTCTGGAACCGTCGTGCGGATTTATGCCCCGCCTACGGCGCACAGAGGACCATGCTGGCGAAGGCCGCGGACCGGGTTCGTCGTTTCAACAAGTTCATGGCCCAGGCCGGTCGCTTGGCTCTCGCGTATTTCACCGGCGGTTTGAGTGGTGGGCTCGGGCCCTGAGCTCCTCCGAGTGGCGTCACTTTCACTTGCCAACCCGAAGCATTCTTCGTCTCAGCGTCGCCGTATCATGTTATTCTGACCGGATGGTCTACTGGCGCGGTCTGTCGACGAAGAGAGTGGCAACGAGTCGGGGTGCTCTGGGATCCCTTCCGGATCGGGTGCCCTCTCATTCATTGAGAATCTTTCGATCGTGCCTTCCAATCTTCATGGTCGCGCTTCTCGTGTTTCTCGCGTTTTCCGGACTTTCGCAAGCGATCGGAAACGATGGTGCGGACGGGAAATTCGAACGTCGCGATTCATTCCATTTCGTGATTTTTCAGGACGTCGACCTCGACGAGGCCAGCGGGCTCCGTGGCTCCCGACATTTTGAACAGCAACTTCTCGCGACTCTCGAAGGCGCCTTCGACCTTCTCGACTCGCTGCTCCGGATTCGTCCCGACCGAAAGATCGAAGTTTTTGTCTGGGACCCTGAGATATTCGATACCCGATTCGAAGGGTTGTTCCGGTTTCCCGCGGCAGGGTTCTATGGCGGCGCGATCCATATTCGTGGAGATGTAAAACTGACGGAGCGACTCGTGCGGGTGCTGCATCACGAATTGGTTCATGCGGCTTTCGATGCAGCTGCTCCGCGCATGATTCTTCCGGCGTGGATGAATGAGGGAGTGGCCGAGTGGTTCGAAGCGCGCGCAGTTGGGCATCGTCGTCTCTCCGCGGGGCAACGCGAAGCGCTCCTGCGGGCCATGAAACACGGTGCGCTCTTTTCTCTCGCCGATCTCTCGATGGCGAGCTTTGGTGGGCTTTCGCCGGACGCCGCCGGGCTTGCCTACCTGCAGTCCCATGCCTTCATCGATTATCTCGTCGAGACCCATGGCGAGCGGGACCTGGTTCAGTTCAGCAGCGATGTGATTCGCAAGGGAAGTCTCGAACGCGCCGCGCGTCGCGCCTATCGAATGGATCTCGATGCCCTCGAAGTGAATTTTATACGATCGCTCGGTCTGCTCTGATGCGTTGGTGAGTTGTTCCGTTGATCCGAATCGCGCACTTCCCTAGTTTCGCGCAGTGCGATCGCGACGACACTGTCCGCTCCGACCTCCAATTCGGCTGAATCCGCCGAATGAGATGAACGCAGCGATGGGATCGAGAACATTGAGACGACTCAGATCCTCGTCGTGGCGCTTCGGCGTTTCGCTTGTAATGCGCACGCCGCTCATCGGGGTCCTCGCTGGCATCGTCACGACCGTCACAATCGTCGTCATCGGATTCGCGCCCGCCCCGGTCTACGCCAACTCCCAGGCCGAAAGTGTGGATGAATCCGAACCTACGGAATCTGATCGACAAGCCGGACAACAGTCGATGGAGACGGCCAAACATTCTGTCCCGACCAGTCCTCCCCCACCCATCGGCGTTCGATTCGGCGAGTCGCTCGAGGGGACTCGATTTCGCGTGGCCTACTCCTATGAGCGAATTGCGCATCAGGGCCTTCGGGACTCGGACCGAAATGTTTCGGCGAGTGATGTGCTCGCTCAGGTTGGGCCACCCGATTATGAACGGACACCGAGGTCGCTGACGACGGATGTTCATACTCTGGAACTGGCCTACGCACCTCATCCTCGAGTCACCCTCATCCTAGAGCTGCCATTTTTAAGGAAGCGACTCGATACAACGGCGGAGACCGGCGTCGAGAGTCACGCGACGACCCACGGAATAGGCGACGTGGGTTTCGCCCTGATCGTCCCTTTCATTCGGAAGAAACACGAGCAATCGCAGATTCATCTCGGCCTCGATGTCCCGACCGGCAGTGTCAAGCGACGCTCACATGGGACTCAACGAGCCTTCGATTCCCAACTCGGGAATGGGACGGTCGATCTTGAATGGGGTCTGACCTATCGCGGCCAGTTTCGTCGCTGGTCCTGGGGCGGGCAGCTTCAGGGGCACCATCCGGTTGGGATGAACGATCTTGATTATCGCGAGGGAAGTCGTTTCGAGGCTTCGGCTTGGGGAGGTATTGGCCTCTATCGCAGTCTTCGCGCATCGCTGCGAATGGACTTGCAAAAGCAGAACAACATCCGAATCCACGGTACGGACAATATTGACCTGCTGGATGATCCCTCGGACAATGCGAAGGCCCGAGGCGGTTTGCGCCTGTCGATCAGTCCTGGTCTAACGATGGAAGTCCCTCACACGAAGCATCAGCGGCTTGCCATCGAGTTCGGACTTCCGTTCTACCAGAAACTCGATGGACCACAGCTGAAGCGGGATTGGTCCGTGAAAGCAGGGTGGCAATGGGGATTCTGAAGCGTCTCATCGGTGTACCGACGCGACTCGTTCTTTTGATCGCCGGGTTGGCCAGTGGGGTTGGCCTATTCGCATGTGAGCAAGAACCGGGCGAGCCCGGACGTTATGCCGCTCATGGAATCGTCGAGGACGTCGATCAGGAACTCTCACAGATCCTGATCGATCATGAGGATGTTGTTGGTCTCATGCCGGCCATGACGATGAATTTTGCGGTTCCCGATCCGGTACTGCTGGCAAAGCTCGCACCGGGACAGATCATCGATTTCGAGATCTTTTTTACCGGACGAAGCTATGACGTCGTGAGTGCCGAGATCGTTGGTGAGGCGAGCGAAGACGCGGGTTGGAATCGGCTGCGTGACGGACTGGTGCGAACGAGCGTTGCGCCGACATTTGATCTCATCGACCAGGGCGGAAATCCGGCGAGCCTCGAGTCCTTTGGTGACCGCGATTTGATGGTCGACTTCATCTATACAAGTTGCCCCGGTCCGTGTCCGGTTCAGACTTCTCTGCAGGTCGCCCTTCAGCGTCGAATTCCGGAAGCGCTTCGCGCACATGTCCATTTCATCTCGATCAGTCTTGATCCGGAGGTCGATCGTCCGCAGGTGCTCACGGATTATGCCGCCGAGCGAGGCGTAGACTTTTCCAACTGGTCATTCCTGACGGGTCCGCCGGAGGTGGTCGCCGAGGTTGTCCGGAGCTGGGGGATCGGTTCGGTGCGTCAGCCGAATGGAACGATCGACCACACGCTCGTCCGTTTCCTAGTCCAGAACGGGCGGGTGATGCAGCGCTATTGGACTTCAGATGGAACGGATGAAACGATTCTTCAGGATCTGATTGCGCTCGCAGAGATTCGCGCCGCCGCCTACGGGTCCGAGATTCGCATTCATCCCTGAGAGCGGGGCAGACGGCGCCTTGACCGCTGTCCGCTGACGGACTCTCCGCTTGGATTCGACCCGGGCCGGGCTTGTCGCACAAATTGGGTCTCGCTGCCCTTTCGCCTCTCTTTCGCCGTCCGCCCGGTCCCGCTAGGCTGAGAAGTCTCTATGGGCGTCCTGTCCTCTTTTCATCCCGCTGTGCGACGTTGGTTCGAGGAACGATTTCCGGAGGGCCCATCCCCGCCCCAGATTTCAGGTTGGCCGGCGATTGCGCGTCACGAAAACACCTTGATCGCTGCGCCGACGGGTTCGGGCAAGACGCTGGCCGCGTTCCTCGTTTGCATCGATGACTTCTATCAGCGCGCCAGTAGTCGGAGTGGTCGTCGCGCTGACTCTCGAGCCCATTTCGGCTGCGATGACGACGAACCGTTTCGACTCGATGCCGAGCCCGAGGCGGTGCGTCGCGCCTCTCGCTCGGGGGCACAACACCAAGCACAACACCAAGCACAACACCAAGAACACCAACCCAAGTCCGACTCGCGTTCCCCCGTCGCGCCAGAGACCTCACCCGATGGCGTGTCGGTTCTGTATATCTCGCCGCTGAAGGCGCTGGCCGCGGATATTCAAGAGAACCTTTCGACACCTCTCGCTGAGATCGAAGCCCTGGCGCAGTCCATGGGGTTTCCGGTGCCCCAGATTCGAATCGGGATGCGAAGCGGGGACACGCCTGCTTCGGCGCGCGCAGCGATGCTGAAAAAGCCGCCACAGATTCTCGTGACGACCCCCGAGTCTCTCTACCTGTTACTCACCTCCGCGAAGGGTCGGGAGATCTTGCGCACGGTACGGACGGTGATCGTCGATGAGATTCATGCGATGGCGCGAGACAAGCGCGGCTCTCATCTGGCGCTGAGTCTTGAACGTCTCGAAGCACTCTGCGACGAGGCGCCGGTACGAATCGGTCTATCGGCGACTCAGAGGCCGATCGAATTGGTGGCCAAATTGCTTGTCGGCGTGGGACCCGAACGCGTGACCGCAAGCGGTGCCCCTCGCTGCACGATCGTCGATGAGGGACATCGTCGGGAACTTGACCTCGCAACCGTGCTTCCCGGCAGCGACCTCGAGGCGGTGTCCTCCGGCGAACAGATGGACGAAGTGCTCGACCGGATTGCTGAGCAGGTCTTGCTGCATCAGACGACATTGATCTTCGTCAATACGCGTCGCATGGCCGAACGTCTGGCACATCAATTGGCCGAAAAATTGGGCGAGGAAGAGATCGCCGCGCATCATGGCAGCCTGTCTCGGGACCGGCGACTTCGTGTCGAGTCGGCGCTGCGTGCCGGTCGTCTTCGTGCCCTAGTTGCAACGGCCTCACTCGAACTCGGCATTGATGTTGGGCCGGTTGGACTCGTCTGCCAGATTGGATCGCCGCGTAGCCTTGCGACCTTCCTGCAGCGCGTTGGCCGATCCGGCCATTTCCGTGGAGGCATACCGAAGGGGCGGCTTTATCCGCTCACGCGGGATGAATTGGTCGAGTGCGCGGGACTGCTTCGCGGTGTGCGAAAGGGGCGCCTGGATCGTTTACTTCCCCCCGTGGCACCTCTCGATATTCTGGCGCAGCAAATCGTTGCCTCCTGTGCCGCGGAACCTTGGAAAGAAGAAGATCTCTATCAGCTGATGCGTCGCGCCGCGCCCTTCGAGGGACTCACGCGCGAAGTGTTCGAGGAAGTCGTCGAGCTCGTCTCGGAGGGCATCGAAACGGGACGGGGGCGCCGCGCGGCCTACGTTCATCGTGACCGGATCGGCGGCATGCTGCGCGCACGCCGCGGCGCGCGTCTGGCGGCACTGACTTCGGGAGGCGCGATCCCGGAAGTCGCCGACTATCGTGTCATCGCCGATCCCGATGAAACCTTCATCGGCACGGTGGGTGAGGACTTCGCGATCGATAGTCTGCCCGGGGATGTCTTTCTATTGGGCAGCGCGACCTGGCGAATTCGACGCGTCGAGTCCGGGAAGGTTCGTGTCGTCGATGCCGAAGGGGCCAACCCCAATCTTCCGTTCTGGGTGGGCGAGGCGCCTGCGCGAACCCGAGAACTATCGGACGAAGTCTCGTTTCTCCGCGAGGAGGTTGAGGCGATTTTGTTACGAGAGGATGAAGCGGCGGCCGCGACATGGCTTGAAGGGGAGACTGGTGTCGGGGGCGACGCGGCGGCACAAATTGCCCGCTACCTCGCTGTCTCGAACGCCGCATTAGGCGGCTTGCCGACACGGAAACGCCTTGTCCTCGAGCGCTTTTTTGATGACGCGGGTGGGATGCAGCTGGTGATTCATTCGCCGCGTGGAGGACGGCTCAATCGCGCGCTCTGCCTCGCCTTGCGCAAGAAATTCTGCAAGAACTTCAATTTCGAATTGCAGGCGGCGGCCAACGATGACTCGATGGTCCTATCTCTGGGCGCGCATCATAGTTTTCCGCTGGCGGATGTTCCGAATTTCCTCCGCAGGGAAGGGATTGAGGACACGCTGATCCAGGCGGTGCTGCCGACGCCTCTTTTTACGGCGAGGTGGCGCTGGAATTTGAATCGCTCGCTCGCGGTCTTGAGATTTCGCGGCGGAAAGAAAAACCCACCGGCGATTCAGCGAATGGAGTCCGATGATTTAATGGCTGCGATTTTTCCCCAGGCGGCTGCGTGCCAGGAAAACGTTTCGGGTCCAATTGAAATCCCCGACCATCCCCTCGTTCGTCAAACGATGCACGATTGTCTGACCGACGCGATGGACGTCGACGGGCTCCGTGTGCTGATCGGGCAGATCGAGGACGGGACGATCGAAATCGTTTGCGCCGATACGACCGAGCCCAGTCCGCTGGCTCACGAGATCTTGAACGGGCGGCCCTATACCTACCTCGATGATGCGCCGCTCGAAGAACGTCGGACCCGAGCCGTGAAGATGCGGCGGGGCCTGCCGATCGAGGAGCGAGATCTCACACAGCTCGACCCGAGCTCGATCGCAAAGATTCGAGAGCAAGCCGCACCGCGGCCGCGAGACCCCGAAGAACTCCATGATCTCCTTCTCGGCGCGGGGTTTTGGCGCGAGGAATCGCGCTGGCAGCGTTTCTTTCGTGAACTCGAAGCGACCGGGCGAGCGTATTCGTTTGGCGAGGGTGCGGACCGGTTTTGGGTGGCAGCGGAGCGGTCGACATGGGCGATGGCTCTGCATCCTGGTCCCTGCAAGTGGATGCGTGAGGACGGGCCAACTCGCGTTTCGGGTTCGGTCGAAGAGGAACCGGTTGAGGTCTACGAAGAAGTCGCTCTGGATGAGGCGATCGCACATGTCCTGCGAGGGCATCTCGAAACGACGGGACCGATTACGGCGGCCGCTTTGGCGGAGCGACTCGCCGTTCGCGTCGGTCTGGTCGAAATCGGTTTGGCGCAGCTGGAGTCCGAGGGCTTCGTCTTGCGTGGTCGATTCGAAGCCACCCAAGCGCCGGCGACTCCATCGGCCGCAGCGCTTTCCAGCGCCGAGCCGCCGGTTGAATACTGCGCGCGGCGGCTACTCGCTCGCATTCACAGCTCTTCGCAATCGCGGCTTCGCGCTTCGGTCGAGCCGGTCAGCGCGCAGGAAATGATGCGATTTCTCTTGGCTTGGCAGCATGTCGCTCCGGGTACCCAATACGAGGGCGCGCCAGGCGTTGCGCAGGCCGTCGAACAATTGCAGGGCTTTGATCTCGCGGCGGGTGCATGGGAATCCGAAATCCTGGCGGCGCGGATTCGCAATTACGAACCGGCATGGCTCGATCCATTGTGTTTATCAGGCGCCGTTTCCTGGTTGCGCATCGCACCACCGGTGACCCGCGTACGGACGCCGAAGCGAGCCCAAGCTTTGAAAGAGCCTCGGACGTTGTTGCTAGGCGCAACGTCGGCTGATCAACAGCAGACGGATACGGGCGTTTTGAGCTCGGGAGCCGAGCCGAGGAGGGCTGAGTCTGCCCCCGCCAAGGCGCGGTCCAATCCGCTTTCGAGTGTGACGCCGCTCTCGCTCGTCTTGCGTGAGGATTTGCCGTGGCTGTTACAGGCGCATCGTTCAGACGGGCCAGCGGCGGCGTCCGCCTCGCCGGAAACACGCGAAAGCCTGGCGGAGAAGATTCTCGACTTGCTCCGTACGCGAGGGGCGCTTTTTCATTCGGAGCTGGTGGCGGCTCTGGATGCGAGGCCCGTCGAGGTCGAATCGGCACTCTGGGAATTGGTGGCACGGGGGCACGTTGGGGCTGATGGATTTCAGGCACTTCGTTCTCTTCTGGGATCGCGCATCGATGCCGCGAAGGGGCGGGCGGGCAAGCGCGCGCGACGCGGAATGCGGCGTGGTCTAGCTGCGGGACCACTGGCGAGTGCGGAGGGGCGTTGGTCACTGGTGGTGCCGCGGGAGACGATTGAAGATCTCGACGGAGTTGCCGAAGCGATCGCCGAACAACTGCTGATGCGCTGGGGAATCGTGTTCCGGGATGTTGTCGTGCGCGAGAATCTCGCGTTGCCATGGCGTGAAATTATCTGGGCGTTGCGACGGCTCGAGGCGCGGGGCGCCATTCGAGGCGGGCGGTTCGTGTCGGGCTTCACCGGCGAGCAATTCGCGCTGCCCGAGGCGCTCGAGATGCTCGCTCGCGTGAAGCGAAAGCCTCGGGATGGCGAGCGAGTGCGAGTCTGCGGCAGCGATCCCCTGAATCTGGTGGGCATCATCGTTCCCGGAGATCGCGTCCCGGCGATTCGAACGCGAGAGGTCGTCTATGTCGACGGCCTTCCGGCGACACCAGCGGCTTTGCAAGAAGCGGCGCTTGAAGACGCGATCGCTGCAACAATAGGAGAGGCGAGTCTGCCCATTTTGAAAATGCACGAACCCGGCGAAGTGTTAGGCATAGGATGACCGATGCGGCTTCAGTTCAGAGCGTGGCCTTCTTGTGCCTCGGTGTGATGGGCGGGCCGATCGCTGGGCATCTGGCCCGGGCCGGACACAAGGTCACTGTTTACAATCGAACCGCTTCGCGCGCGGAGGATTGGGCGCGAGCCCATGCGAAGTTCGACGTCGCGGCCGCGGTGACTCCAGCCGAGGCGGCACGCAATGCCGAGTTCGTATTTGCCTGCACGGGTGCCGACTCTGATCTGCGGGAAATCACGACAGGCGCGGAGGGTGCATTTGCCTCGATGTCCCCGGGTACGGTCTTTGTGGATCACACGACCGCCTCGGCTTCGCTGGCGCGAGAACTGGCGACGCAGGCGGAAGAGCGGGAGATCGGGTTCCTGGATGCGCCGGTCTCGGGCGGACAGGCGGGGGCAGAGAACGGAACTCTGACCGTCATGGTTGGGGGAGATGAATCGGTCTATGAGAGGGTTACGCCACTGCTCGACCATTATGCGAAGAAGCATCTCTTGATTGGCTCTGTGGGTCATGGCCAACTCTCGAAGATGGTCAACCAGATCTGCATTGCCGGGCTGGTTCAGGCGCTGTCCGAGGGATTGAATTTTGCGCAGCAAGTCGGTGTTGATCCGACGCAGGTCGTCGAAGCGATTTCAGCGGGCGCGGCGGGTTCCTGGCAGATGGAGAACCGCGCCAAGACCATGCTCGAGGGGGAATTCGAGTTCGGCTTTGCCGTCGACTGGATGCGAAAGGATCTAGGCATGGCACTCGAGGAGGCGCGACGAGTTGGAGCCCCTCTGCCGATCACGGAAGACGTCGACCGGCGATACGAAGAGATTCAGGCGCTAGGCGGCGGACGGCTGGATACATCGAGTTTGATCCGGCTTCTCAAAACGACCACTCGCTCCGACTAGCGCCGACTCGGGCGCTGGGCGGAAGGACCGGGCGCTCGGAAGAGCCAGAGCTGCGCCAGGGCCAGGTCGCGTTCGTCGACCTGGCCATCGCCGTCGAGATCGTGGTCAGGGTTGTAGGGACCATTGCGTGCGGTGAGCGCGATTCGCTCGAGGTCGCCTCGGGAATCGAGTGGGTAGATCATTCCCCAGGATGTATCGACGAGTCCGTCGTTATTCACGTCGGCGTCGCAGCGGTTGCCGATGCCGTCCGAATTCGAATCGCGCTGATCGAAATTCGCGACATCGAGACAATTGTCTTCTACGTCGCGAATGCCGTCTTCGTCCGAGTCGTCCTCATCGTCGCCGTCTCTGCGACCAGCGGCGTGCGCACGATGAAGCAATGGATCGCCAACGAAGATATTCGTCCACCCGAGATGCGGAATGCTGCTGAAATGGGCTTCGACCGCGGTGCGTCCATCGAGCCACGCCGTGAGGAATTTTGCAGGACGCGTGACGCCGCCGAGACTCGGGTCGTCGAGATGCATCGAAATCGCTGCTGCACCGGTTGAGGTCCAGAAGTCGACAGAGCGGTTGAGTTCCGCAAAATCCCGGCCTCGGTTACCGAGTGAAATGACGAGGCCGGGGAAGGCTAAATGTTCGAGTTCCTTTACTTTGGGCCAGTCCTGGACCACTGCACCGACGCGTCGTGGTGCCGGAGAGGGAATTCGGCAGCGATCACAGATTCGGTGTCCGCGTCGCGCGAGTAGATCCCCGAGTGGGCCGAGGAGTGCAGCTGATGCGGAGTCCCGTGTCGCGACGGGTTCGCTGGCGAAGACCTGCCAGAGTGGTGCGGGATGCTCGGGGTGCTCGTCTTCGCCTTGGGCGTCGATCATCTTGCGGATTGCGTCGGGGATGTCGGACTCGGAATGTCCTGAGGCTATTTCTTGCGCCTTGCCCTGCCTTTCGTCGTCGGATGGCGAGCCCGTCAGGCGAGCGACGAGGAAGCGAAGCTCGGCATCGGCTTCTTGCCGACGAAATTTCTTGAAGGGGCGGGGATCGCCGAAATAGGGATTTGCTGTCCACGGCCGCCGTCCGTCCTCGGCGGGATCTTCGTCGGTCGCGAGTTCGAGGCGTCCGAGTCCAGCCAATGCGGCGTCCACGGCCAGCGCGAGACAGTCCCTCGGATAGTGTGGTCGGCCCGGTTCGCAGCGTCCAATTCGAACCGGAATACCCAGGGTGGTGATCAGGACGTCGATGCGCGAATCGGGATCCTCCCTCGCGAGATAGGATTCGATGGGGACCGCGATGTCGGATTCAAATGCCGCGAGGCTGATCAAGTCAGCGTCACTGGTGCCCTGGATCTCAAGAGCCAGGATGTGTTTTTCGGGGATGTCGCGTGCGGCGGCGTAGTATTCGGCGATGGATCGCGAAACGGGATCACCCGCACGAACCAGAATCAAGATGTCTTCTCGTTCGCCAAACCAACAAGCTTGAAGAGTGAGCGTGCCGAGGACAGCAAGGAGTGCGAATCGGGCGATTGGTTGGTTCACGAGGTGTTCGGGGCGCATCGAGCCGGAATTCCATCGGTCTGGGGTGGGGGAGCCTTCGATTCTAACACTAGTCGGGCTAGACTTGTCGGCGAAACTCGCGCGCGTAGAATTGCGCTGAACACGACTCGGGAAACGGGGGGAGATCGAAGGGTGGCTCACGAATTCGTCTACACGATGAATGACTTGCGGAAAGTCATTGGAGACCGGGTCATCCTCGATGGGATTTCGCTGTCCTTCCTGCCGGGTGCCAAGATTGGCGTGCTCGGCGCCAATGGTTCGGGTAAGAGCACGCTGCTGCGGATCATGGCCGGCGTCGATGACGACATCATGGGCGAGGCGCGACCCGCCAAGGGGCTTCGCATAGGATATTTGCCTCAGGAGCCCGAACTCGATCCCGCCAAGACGGTTCTGGGCAATGTCGAGGAGGGCGTCGGCGAGATTCGAGCGTTGCTTGACGACTTCAATGCGCTGTCGGAGAAGTTTGCCGAGCCGATGGAAGATGACGAGATGAACGCGCTGCTCGAGAAGCAGGGCAAGCTTCAAGACCAGATCGACGCTGCCGATGCTTGGGAAATCGATCGCACTCTCGATGTCGCCATGGAGGCCCTGCGATGTCCGCCACCGGATGCGGATGTCACGACGCTCTCGGGGGGTGAGAAGCGCCGCGTGGCACTCTGCCGGCTGCTGCTCTCGAAGCCGGACATGTTGTTGATCGACGAACCGACCAACCATCTCGACGCCGAGAGTGTGGCCTGGCTCGAACGATTTCTTCAGGAGTATCCGGGAACCGTCGTGGCGATTACGCATGATCGCTATTTCCTGGACAATGTCGCGGGATGGATTCTCGAACTCGATCGCGGTCACGGAATTCCCTGGGAAGGAAATTATTCGTCCTGGCTCGAACAGAAGAACAGGCGCCTTGCGGTCGAAGAAAAGCAGGCGGGCGCGCATGCCCGTACCCTCGCTCGAGAACTCGACTGGATCAAAATGAGCCCACGAGCGCGGCAGGCCAAGGGCAAGGCGCGTATCACTGCATTCGAAGACCTGATGCGTGAGGGCCAAGACCGAGCGCCGGAAAAGGTCGAGATTGCGATTCCCATTCCCGAACGTCTGGGCGATGTGGTCGTCGACGCCGACTCGTTAGGCAAGGCCTATCCCAACAAGCTGCTCTTCGAAGATCTCTCCTTCAAACTACCCCCGGGCGGAATTGTCGGGATCATCGGCGCGAATGGTGCGGGCAAGACGACGCTCTTCAAGATCATCAGCGGCGAAGAAAAGGCTGACGCCGGAGAGCTTCGCCTCGGCGACACCGTTTCACTCTCCTATGTCGATCAGGATCGACGCGATCTTGACGGATCCAAGACGGTTTGGGAAGTCATCAGTGGCGGCGACGAAAGGATCGTCATTGGCAATCGGGAAGTGCCGTCGCGCGCCTGGGTTTCGTCCTTCAATTTCAAGGGCGCCGATCAGCAAAAACTCGTTGGGGATCTCTCCGGGGGAGAGCGAAATCGTGTGAATCTGGCGCTCTTGCTTCGGACTGGGGGCAACGTCCTGCTGCTCGATGAGCCGACCAATGATCTCGATGTCGACACCCTACGTGCGCTCGAAGATGCATTGATCGACTTTCCGGGTTGCGCGGTCGTGATTTCCCATGATCGTTGGTTCCTGGATCGGATCGCCACGCATATTCTGGCCTTCGAGGGAGACAGCCATGTCGAGTGGTTCGAGGGCAACTATCAGGATTACGAAGTCGATCGGAAGAAGCGTCTGGGTGCGGATGCGGACACACCTCATCGAATCAAGTATCGCCGGATCGATGCGTGATCGAGAAGGTCTCTGAAAAGCCATGAAATTTCTCCCTTCACAACTGGCCTATATCCTGGAAGACCGAGAGGTCAAGCAGAACCTCTCGGCTCTGATGCGGTTCGTCTTTTTGTTAGTCGCTTCGATCGCGGCTTTCTCTGGTCTCTTCCATCTCATCATGGTCTACGAAGGGCAGCAGCATTCATGGATGACGGGCCTCTATTGGACGCTCACAGTGATGAGCACACTGGGGTTTGGCGATATCACTTTCGTCAGTGATGTCGGTCGACTTTTTACTGTCCTGGTTCTCGTGTATGGCATTGTGATGCTTTTGATCGTCGCGCCGTTTACGTTCATCCGATTTTTCTACGCACCATGGCTCGAAGCTCGAATCCGCAATCGTGCGCCGAGATCCCTTGAAAGTGATCTATCCGAGCATGTGATCATTTGCAGTTACGACCGGATCGCCCAAGGCCTGATCGAGCACTTCGTCAATCTCGAAATTTCTTATGTCGTGATTGAGCAGGACCCGGCAGCCGCTGCATCTCTGCATGTCGAGGGAGTCTGTGTCGTGACGGGTCGGCGCGATGCGCGAGCGACCTACGAGGCAGTTCGTGTGGAGCATGCCCGGCTCGTCCTTGCGAATCTGAGCGATGCAGAGAATGCCAATATTGCCCTGACGGTTCGGGAGGTGTCGCCGGAGATCCCCATCATCTCGTTTGCCGAGTATGTGGATTCGATCGATGTCCTCGAACTCGCTGGCGTCGATCGCGTGGTGCCCTTGAAGGAACGTTTGGGTGAACAGCTCGCGAGCCGCGTCACAGCGGGGATGCAGGTAGCTCATCGGATCGGTCAGTTCGAAGGTCTCGTCATCGCAGAATTTCCGGTTCACGGTACGGCATTGGTTGGCCGTACGATTCGCGACACGAACCTTCGCCACGTGACGGGGCTGAGCATCATCGGAATCTGGGAGCGCGGTCGCCTCGAGTCCGTGGGGCCAGAAACCGTTCTCTCAAAAGACAGTATTCCCATCGTCATGGGCACCGAAGATCAGATCGAGGGTCTTGACGCGCTTTTCGTGATCTACCACGAGACGGACACGCCGGTTCTGGTGATTGGGGGCGGCGTGGTGGGGCGCGCGGTGAGTCGTTCACTCCGTGAAAGAGGCGCCTCTGTCACGATTCTGGACAGTGATGCGAGCATAGAACCGGAACTCTTGAAAATTGCAGATCGGGTCGTGATCGGCGATGCGGCCAATTTGCAGGTGGTGAAATCTGCGGGCGTCGAGGAGGCTCCTTCCGTTGTTTTGACGACGAACGACGACGCGACCAATATTTTCCTCACCGTCTATTGCCGAGGGTTGAGCAGTGAAGCGCATATCGTGAGCCGGATCTCGCACGACTGGAATCTCGAGGCGATCCATCGCGCGGGTGCCAACTTCGCTCTGAGCCGTGAAACCTTGGCGATTCAATCCCTGGTCTCCATGGTGCGCCGGCAGGAACTGATCATTTTTGGCGAGGGCATCGAACTCTTCATCGAGCCGGTTCCGAGTTCGCTGGTCGACAAGTCCCTCGAAGCCAGCGGGATCGGCAAGCGAAGTGGCCTCAACGTCATCGGGGTTCGCAAGGGAAGCGATTTCGATGCCAATCCCGGCGCAACCACAGTACTCACGGAGGGCGCCGAACTCGTGATGTTCGGCACCGTTGAGCAGCGATCTCGCTTTCACGAGTTCGGTACCGGGGACTAGAGATTCTGCCTAGGCGAAATGTTTCGCTAGCGCAGCGAGCAATGCTTCATCCGGCCCCGGCTTTCCATCGGAACGAAAAGCCTGGACGCAGACATGATTGGCGCCCGCTGACAGATGTTCCTCGACGTGACTGGCGATTTTCTCCACGTCTCCCCAGCAGACCAATGCATCGACCAATCGATCGGATCCGCCGTCGGCAAAGTCATCGTCTCCGAATCCGAATTGGCGAAGATTATTCTGGTAGTTGGGGAGCCCGACATAGACCTTGAGATTGGCCCGCGCAATCTGGTGCGCTTTCGTCTCGTCGGATTCCGCGAGGATCATCTGCTCCGGGCATAACAGGGCGTCGGGGCCCATCACGTCTCGCGCATGTTTGGTGTGGTCGGGCGTCACGAGGTAAGGGTGGGCGCCCTGGGTCGCTGACGCAGATAATTCGAGCATCTTGTCACGCAATGCGCCGAGCACGATCGGTGCATCGTGCTCCGGTTCACGTCCCATATACAGCGACTTCTCCATGGCCTCCAGATACGTTCGCATCGTCGAGAGCGGTTTTCCGTAATCGTGGCCGCGCTGATTCGAGACAAGATGGGAATGCGAGACGCCGAGGCCGAGGATAAATCGTTCTGGCGCGAGTTCCGAAAGGGTCTTCCAGATCGCCTTGGTCGCCATCGGATCGCGGGCGTAGATATTGGCGATGCCGGTCGCGAGAATGATGCGCTCCGTACGCGCGGAGAGGTATCCGATGAGTGAGAAGGGATCGCGGCCCACGGCCTCTGGGATCCAGAGGGCGCTATAGCCCCAGCCTTCAGCTCGACGCGCGAATTCAGCCGCCTCGATTGCAGAGAGGTGGTCAAGCCATGCCCAGACGCCGATCTTTCCGAGGTTCATCCCGGTCATTCTCCAATAATTGTGTGCGATCTACCCTAGCAGGCCTCGAAATGGTGATATCTGCACTTATTTTCGAGGCTCGGATGGTCGATCAGGGGTCATTCGCTGGCCCGACCGGGCCCGTCGAACACCCGTTGGAGGATGCACCATGACTCTTCGAAGGCAAATCTGGCGTGATCTGGCCTTTGGATTCGCGGCCATCGGCTGCGCTGTTCTCGTGGGAGCCGATTCGGCTTCCGCATACCCCGGTGGCACCCCAGATTTTCAGACCGATGTCGCGCCCTATTGTGCTGCCTGTCATTCGTCGACTTTGGAAGAAGATCTATCGGGACTTGGGCCGCGCGCCGCCGCCGAATTGGCGACGAACAAGCATTTTACAGAGATCAATGCCGGCGCTGGCAAGTACGCGGAACTCTCCGTTGAGGATCGGACGCAACTCGTCGAGCTGCTCTCGAAGATGGATCTCAACTCGACGATCGCCTTGGAGTTCCCGCCTCAGGTCGCACCCGGTGAAACGTTTCAGGTGACGGTGAAGATTACGGGTGGCGCGGGTCCATCGGTCGGAGTCGGACTCGTCGACCGATCTCATCGGTTCTTTGCAAAGCCCGCTTCGGCATTGGGTTGGGAAGTCGTCGGTGCGCCGACGATCATCGGTCCAAAAGGGCCGCAGTCGGCTTGGATCGACCGTCGACCCGAACGTGAAGGTCGCAACATCACCTTCGTGAATGTAGAGGGTGTTGCATCCAGTGCCGACGAAGATCGCTGGTCCAGAGCCAAGATCATCTACACACTGAAGGCACCGAACGAAATCGGCCATCTGCCTCTGGTCGGAGCGTATTTCTATGGCACCGAGACGGGAGTGCAGCTGTCAACGCGCATGGATCCGGAACGCGGGGCGATGCCGCTAGGCGGTACGCTCGGCAAGTCGGGGCGGGTGAAGTTTTCCGAGCCCGCAGTGATTTCGATTCGACTGCCAGAAGCCCAGCCCGTTGCCGAGATCGCTCCCTAGGCAGTTGGGTCTAGGCAGGTTGCGATTAGGCGTCCCCAGGTTTCAATCGCTAGGAACGCAAATGGCTCGCGTAGGTTGGGAACTCACCGGCCGCGAGTCGTCGGAAATATGAGTCCAGGTCGGCCTTGATCATTCCCGCAAGTAGGACCACGCCGGCGATGTTGGGGAAGGCCATTCCCAAGATCATCAGGTCTCCGAAATTCAGCACGACATCCGCGTTCTGGAAGACCACGCCCGCGAAGGTGAAGGCCAGGAAGATCAACTGGTAGATCAAGATCGATCGCTTCCCGAAGAGATATTCCCAGGAGCGTTCGCCGTAATAGCTCCATGAGATCATCGTGCTGAACGCAAAGAGAACGGCGATCACCGTCAGCACCTTGGGGAACCATGGGAAGACAGTTGCGAAGGCAGAGGCGGTCATGGCGATTCCCTCTCCTGCGTTGGGATCGTTCCATGCTCCGGTGACGATGATGACCAGCGCTGTCGTCGTGCAGACGATGATCGTATCGATGAAGGGTTCGAGCAGGGCGACGAGTCCCTCACGGATCGGTTCATCTGTTTTGGCAGCAGAATGTGCGATCGCAGCGGATCCGACACCCGCCTCGTTGCTGAAGGCAGCGCGACGAAAACCCTGAATGAGTGTGCCCACAAATCCACCGACACCGGCTTCGAAGCTGAAGGCCTTGCCGATGATCAGACCAAAGGCCTGGGGAACCGCAGACGCATGGGTCAGCAGGATCAGAACGCCGCAAATCATATAGAGCAGGCACATTGACGGGACGAGGACGGAAGCGACTTCGCCGATCCGCCGAATGCCGCCAACGATCACGAGACCGACGAGAACGACTAACACTAGGCCAAATCCGATTTGGCCGGCCCCTGTGGCAAAGGCCGGGATCTCAGTCCTGATCAGCGCAAAGCTCTGATTGGCCTGGAACATATTGCCGCCACCAAAGCTGGCACCGATGCACATGACCGCGAATACGGCGGCGAGCACTCGGCCTAATGTTGCGTAGCCGATCTCTTGGAGGCCTCGACTCAGGTAGACCATGGGGCCACCGGTCACATGGCCGTCGTCGTCGATGGTGCGGTAGCGCTGCCCGAGAGTGCATTCGGCAAATTTGGAGGTCATGCCGAGCAGGCCGCCAATGATCATCCAGAACACAGCGCCAGGTCCGCCGATTCCGACGGCGAAGGCCACGCCCGCGATGTTGCCCAAACCAACGGTTGCCGAGAGCGCAGCAGACAGCGCCTGGAAATGTGTGATCTCGCCGGGGCCGCCCGGCGCTGAATAACGCCCTCGGACGCAGTCGATTCCGTGTCGGAAGCCACGCAGATTGACGAACTGAAATCGGAACGTGAAGAAGAGGGCGCCCGTCACTAGCCAAACGACAACAATCGGGAGTTGAATCAGGTCGCCGGAGGCATTGTCCCAGAAGGCCAGATCGAAAAAAATCAGCGTCTCGATGGGAGACACGATCCATTGTTCGAAAAGACTCTCGAGACTGGCGAAGACACTCACAGATTCGGCGGCGGATTTGATCGGCATGGTTCAGGAATCATACGCGATTTCGGGGATGTGCGGTCGGATTTGCGAGTTTGCCCCCCCCTTTTTGTCGTGGCCCGGCGCGTCGACTAGTCTCTTCGCCCCATGACGAAACAAGAATCCTCTGCGGACGAAACCATGACACACACACTCTCTGAACACGCCTCGAAGGAGATCGTTGCCGCGTATGGCGTTCGCGTGCCGATTGAGCGGCTCGCCACGGACTCGGCGGCCGCCGTCAAGGAGGCGAACGAAATCGGCTACCCCGTGGTTCTGAAATTGGCCGGCGAGGGGATTGCTCACAAAACGGAGCGAAACCTCGTTCGAATCGGCGTCGCGGACGCGCGTGCGGTTGAGTGTGAGGCCGAAGCGCTTCTGGCTGCGGCCCGACCCGAAGACGGCGAGGTCTCCGTATTAGTGGCAGAGCTGGTACGGGGGCAGCGTGAGCTGATTGCCGGGTTCGTGCGGGATCCGCAATTCGGGCCCTGTGTCTTGTTAGGTTTGGGTGGAATTCTGGCCGAGGCGGTCGGCGACGCCGTCTTCGCGGTGGCTCCACTCGAGCGGCGGGAAGCCGAAGCCATGGTCGATGGTCTGGCGACGAGTCATCTGTTGACGGAACCGCATCGTGGCGAGCCGGCCATCGATCGCGAGGCGCTCGCCGACATTCTCGAGGGGCTCTCCCGGTTGGCGCTTGAGCATCCGGAGATCGAAAGTGTCGATCTGAATCCTCTGATCGTCGCTGGCGATCAGCCGATCGCTGTCGATGCGCTCGTCGAGGAACGAACGCATGCCGTGTCGGAGTCAGAGGCACAGTCCGTCGCTCTGAATGAGCCGCTTTCAGATGCGGAGGTTCTCGAACGATTCCGCCCGCTTTTTCATCCCCGTGGTGTGATTGTGGCCGGCGTGGCGAGCCATCCGGGAAAGTTTGGCTTCGTGACGTTTCATAATCTGCTCCGGTGTGACTTTCGCGGAGATGTCTTTGGCGTGAAGCCTGATGCCGCAGAGGTTCTTGGAGAGAAGACCTATCCGAGCGTCGATGCACTGCCAGGCGACGCTGTCGCAGATCTCGTATTCGTTTGCACGCCTAACAAGATCAATGTCGAGCTGCTTCGTGCTTGCGCGAAGCGAGGGGTGCGCGCAGCGTTTGTGACGAGTGCAGGCTACAGCGAAGCGGGAGAGGAAGGCAAAGCGATGCAGCGTGAGCTCGTTGATCTCGCTGAGGAACTCGACATGTTGCTCATCGGCCCAAACGGCCAGGGCGTGATTTCGACACCAGAATCGATGTGCGCTCAAATTGTGCCACCCAATCCGCCTTCAGGCCGAATCGGAGTCGCGAGTCAGAGTGGCAATCTGGTCTCGTCCTATCTCAATTATGCGGTGGCGACGGGTGTGGGCATCAGCAAGGCGGTTTCGCTGGGTAATTCCGGACAGACGGGACTCGCAGAAATGTTGGAATATTTCGCGGTCGATCCGGATACCGATGTGGCACTCACCTACGTCGAGGGGATCGCAGACGGTCGGCGATTTCGACGCGCAGCGCAGCGACTGACCCAGACGAAGCCCTTGGTTCTGGTGAAGGGGGGCGCGCGTGCCGAAGGCCAGCGCGCGGCGGCCAGTCATACCGGCGCCCTGGCCAGTGATGATCGCGTTTTCGACGGATTGTGTCGGCAATTGGGAATCTTGCGTGCGCCGACAATCGAAGAGGCCTTCGAGTGGGCGGCGACGCTCGCGACGCAGCCTCTGCCGAAGGGGCGGCGCGTTGTGATCTTTACTTCGGTTGGTGGCTGGGGCGTGTTGGCGGCGGACGCCTGCGCCGATGTGGGTCTCGACTTGATCGAATTGCCGCAGTCGATTCGCGATGCCATCGATGAACTCGTGCCTCCGCGATGGAGTCGTAGTAACCCGATCGATCTCGCAGGTGGCGAGACCCGGGACACGATTACGCAAGTGCTCGACATTATCTGCAGTCATTCCGATGTCGATGCTGTGATTCATCTGGGCATCGGAATCCAGGCAGCGACTGCCGGTTTCTTCCGATCGGGACGCTTTTTTCCCGATCATGGTCTAGAGCGCATGGCCGAATTTCACGAGAAGCAGGATCGCCGTTATGTGGAGGCGGCCATCGTCGCGAGCGAAAAATACGCGAAGCCGGTTTTGTCCGTGACGGAATTGATCGCCTCGAACCCGGAGAACGCGGGCCCCGCGGCGCTGCGTGAAGCGGGTCGGATTTGTTACCCGAGTGCGCACCGCGCGGTTCGTGCGCTCGATGCACTGACCCGCTGGGCGGAGACCTGTGAGCGACGCTGAAAGGGACTGCAGCCGCGCCGGGCCTCAGAAACAAGTGACCCGACGAGCAGTCCATGAATGCAAGATCCACGGACGGCGCGCCGGGTCTCCCTGGGAAGGGGATATTTCGGCTTGTTCAAATGGGAAGTGTCCAGTTCCGAGATTTGGTGGCGCAGTTTTTTGAGAATTCCGTTCTTTTGGATGGGCTGATCGTAAGTATTGGAAAACATTGAATATTTAAACATGCTAGTTCAGGATCGATCGAGGAGGAAGACATGGCGCGCGCATTGGTTTTGACCGTGATTGGCGAGGATCGACCCGGCCTGGTCGAAGCGCTGGCTGAACTGATCGCCCAATTCGAGGGGAGTTGGGACGAGAGTCGGATGGCGAGACTGGCCGGTCATTTTGCTGGGGTCGTCCAGATTCATCTGCCTGATGAACGTGCGGAGGGTCTGATTGCAGCGCTGGGATCCCTTTCGGAACGAGGCCTCTCCGCCAGCGTCGTCGATAGCGATTGGTCGCTTGCGAGCATCGATCATCGGAAATCTTTCAGATTCGAATTGGTCGGCCAGGATCGTCCCGGAATCATTCGCGAGATTTCGAGTTCGCTGGCCGCGTTAGGCGTGAGCGTTCAGGATCTGCGCACCGTCGTGGAAAGCGCGCCGATGTCCGGTGAACGGCTCTTTCGTGCGGAGGCCGAACTTGCCGCGCCTGATGGCATAGCGCTGGAGGTAATTCGAGCGGCGCTCGAGCGACTTGCGGACGAACTGATGGTCGACATCAGCGTCGAGTCTGGATCCGACGCCGGCTAAACGGGCGGACCGATTTTATTTAGATTCCCACTCTCTCCCCCCGCGTACCCCAGAGACCTTCGTCTTCCTCGACCCTGCCCCCTGATTAGAGAGAAATTCGATTTTCACCGTCTCACGATGCCCTCGCGATCATGGTACAACCGCCATTGATGATGATTCGATTCGGTGATCATGAACTCGATGAAGAACGCTATTGGCTTCGGTTTTGCGGAGAACGTCTAGCGATTCGCCCCAAGGTCTTTGATCTGCTGGTGCTCCTCGTGCGACACCGACGGCGGGTCGTATTGCGTCGCGACATCGTTCTTGCGCTCTGGGGGACGACCGCCGTTGGGCCTGGGTCCCTTTCGGGGTTGGTCAATGAGTTGCGGCAGGTCTTGGGAGAGGGTGGCCGTGATCCATCTTTAATTCGCACGGTTCATGCACGCGGCTATCAGTTCATCGGTCTTGTCGAAGAAGACGGTGACACTAAATCGGCTCAACACGCGGAGCCGCTGGGCTTCGAGAGCAATGACTTTCTGCCTCACGAGATGGCTTCGATTCGAACATCACTTGAGCGTGTGACTCATTACGGCGCCCGGGCGGTCTTAGTGCATGGACCATTGGTCGAGACGCGAGGAGCCTTTTTTGCGTCCGCCGGGAACATGTTGCTCGAACAGGGCTACCGCATCTGCCGAATGCCGGAAGGGGCGTGGGCCGAGACCTCGGACCTGGCTTTCCTGGACCGCGTGCTGACCGGATTGGTCGAATATCATGGAATCGAGTTGTTGAGGTCCAAGCTACCGCCACGAGCTCACGAACTTTTCGAGAGGGGGGGAATGACCTCGGGATCCTGTCGTTTGACGTCGCCCGATCCGCTCGTTGCGCGGCAATATCAGGGGCGAATCTTGCGAAGCACGGTGGAGTTGCTGAAGGCAATCGCCGACGAGTGTCCACTCGCACTGGTTTTTGATCGAGACGAATTCTCCGCGGCAGAATGCACGGACACGCTGCCCGCTCTGCTGGACCTTCTCGGGCCCTCTCGCATTTTCATACTCGCCATGGCGGCACCCGCGGACGCAACAGCTGGGCCAGTCGCTGGCGTACATCCGACGGAGGCGACGATTGACGAGATCGAAATCCAACCAGAGGGGGTCGGTCGGTTGAATGTCATGTTGGCGGCGCGAGGAATCGAGGCGCTGTCCGAGAGTCTCGCTGCCGCACTTGTCGCCCATGTTCGTCGTGACTCGGCCAGTCTCGAGTCGATCGTGCATTGGCTGCGTTCGGAGCGGAATGGGGAACACGAAGTCGGGCAAACCGACGGAGAAAAATCCAGCGTACCGAGACCGCCTATGAGGCGTGTGGGGCCCGGCGACTCGGAGCGAAGATCTGGGATTGGGAGTTGATGTTGGGGTTGAGCGAATTCATGGCTGAGTGGATTCTTCTACAGACAAACATGATCTTGGGTCCGAACTGACACGCTTGGGGTGGGTTCCAATCGATACTTCACACGATGAGCGGAGTGAATTAACACGCGGATCGTTTTTACTTGTTTCATAAAGATGACGGTGTGTCAGAATGTAAATGGGAGGTGATTGGCGTGAGTAATGTGATCCGTTTAAGCTCTTCGTTTACCAATGGCAATGCTGGTCGCGGAGCAAACCATAGACTCGAGCACGATGTGGAGCATGAGTTAGAATCCTCACATAGCGGTGTGGAGCACAGGGCTGGTCGCATCCCCCCACACCACGACCACGACGAGAATGTCTTCGCGCTTCGACCCGCCGCCGTTTCGTTTCTTCAAGAGGATGAGATGCTCAAGGAACTCGACCGACGCGACCGAATGCGTTTGGTCCAATTCGTTTGTTCGTTCGCCTGGGCGGATCTCGAAATTCAGCCGGAAGAACGCGTCTTCATTTCCCGTCTGATTAGGCGCCTGGATCTTGGGGAAGCCGAAGATCTCCAGGTCCAGCAATGGCTGGACCGGCCGCCCGAACTCGACGATCTCGATCCGACTTCGATTCCTGCAGCCCATAGGCGATTCTTTGTAGAAGCCATCGAGGGACTGATCAGCGCGGACGGCGAGATTGCAGAAGAGGAGCGCGACTCCTTCGTGATCTTCAAACAGCTCCTGCCGAGCTGAGCGTCGAGTACGGACGGGCCTTCGTGCCTGGCTCGCGAGCCGCCGATCCCGTCAGCGGCGTTCGGAATCGGTCTTTGAGACTCGGGGTGGGAGCGGAATCAATATCGAAGTCTCGTCGATGACCCGCTGATAGCCGGGCCGTCGTTCGAGTGAGCGTTTTTCGAGCATGGGAATGCTCGCGAAGAGGAACATCGCGGTCATCGAGAGGGGCGCCCCAATGGCCCAGGCAGCCCAAGCCGGATCCGCGGACAGACCAAACAAGAACAGGCTCCACCAGATCAAGATCTCTCCCAGGTAGTTCGGGTGTCGCGAATAGCGCCAGAGGCCTGATCGCAGAATCGCACCGGACTTCTTGTCGCTCCGCACGAAGGCGCGAAGTTGGCGGTCGGCCTGCCATTCAAACCAAACGCCCATGAGGCCGATGCCCAGGGCCAATAGGTCGATCCAGCCGGGTTCGTGTCCGCTGTTGAGGAAGGCCGGAAATGCGGCGGCCAATCCGGCGAAGACGATCAGGGTCGGAAAGAGATGAATACCACCGAGGCTGATGGCCCAGTAGAAGCGTGGCGACATCTCTCGGAAATTGACATAGCGCCAGTCTTCGTGGTCGAGGCCTGACCAGCCTCGCGCCCAGTTGAACGTGAGTCGCATTCCCCATGCGACGATCACGCCGAAGACAGCCCAAGTCCGGAGCGTTGGCGCGCCGGTCGGCGTCACGTTCATCCAGTAGAGGAAGATCGCGATGGGGCCCAGGCTCCAATAGGGGTCATAGAAGCTCGAGTTGTCATGGGCGACGCTCCAGCCAAAGATCACGAACGTGG
Organism: Myxococcales bacterium; assembly: GCA_012960035.1. Lineage (GTDB taxonomy): Bacteria > Myxococcota_A > UBA9160 > UBA9160 > UBA4427 > DUBZ01. The sequence continues at coordinate 199,089 of DUBZ01000061.1, forward strand.
CGACGAGATTGGCCGCGAGGGTGCGGTAGAGCAGGCTTTCTATAGAGATAACGGGCACGAGGGCCAGAGTGGCCCAGGCTGCGGCCAGGGCGCTCAGGTAGGCCATCGTGACGAGGATGAGACCTCGGCGTTTGCGCCTTTGTGAATTAGCCGCGCCATTCTCGTTCGAGGCAACTGCGTCGCCAGTCGCTTCCATGGGCAGAGCTTCCTTTCAGTTGATGCGGCGGTCGCCATCCCAGAAACTTTCGCGCAGTTTGAATTTTTGGAGTTTGCCGGTGACCGTTCGTGGGAGTGCGTCGACGAATCGAATCTGGGTCGGGCATTTGAAATGCGCCATTCGGTCGCGACAGAAAGTGATCAATACTTCCTCGCTCGTGTCTGCGCTTGCACCTGCGTCGTCACGCTTGACGACCAACGCGACTGGCGTCTCGCCCCATTTCTCGTGTGGGATTCCGATGACCGCACATTCCAGGACGCCGGGATGCTGATACAAGCAATCCTCGATTTCGGGACTGCTGATGTTCTCGCCGCCTGAGATGATCATGTCCTTTTTACGATCGACGATGTGGATGTTTTCAAACTCGTCCCAGACCGCGAGGTCACCGGTATGGAAATAGCCGTCGTAGACCGCCTCGGCCGTTTGGTCCGGCTGCTCGTAATAGCCCGCGAAGACGACGTTGGATCGGGCGCAGATTTCGCCGACCGCCTTGCCGTCTTTGGCAACCGGCTCGCCGTCCTCCCCCAGGACCTTCAGGTCGACACCGAGACCCGCGACACCGGCGCGTGCGCGCCTCGGCCAATCCTGCTTGGACGTCGTGGCATCGGGGCGGGAGACTGTCAGGAGCGGAGCGGTCTCGGTCAGTCCGTAGAGTTGGATGAATTCAAATCCCAACTCGGTCTCTAGCCTTTCGATGAAGGCAGCGGGGGGCGGAGCACCAGCCACGACGAACCGCGGAGAGGAATCAATCTGGAACCGCTCTTTGTCGGGATAGTCGAGAACGGTTCGCAGCACCGCCGGCGCCATGCACGCGAAGGTGATGTTTTCTTCGGCCAGCAATCGGTAGATCTCTTCAGCGTCGATCGCCCGAAGGATGACGTGCGTGCCCGCCATACCCGTCAGGGCATAAACGCCTCCCCAGCCATTGCAGTGGAACATCGGGAGAGTCCACAATTCGATGTCATCGTGGTGAATGCTCATGTGCGCGATCATGTTGTAAGCGTTCAGATAACAATTGCGATGCGTCATCATGACGCCCTTGGGACGACTTGTCGTACCGGACGTGTAGTTGATCGAGACCAGGTCGTTTTCCGAGATGTCGGGTAAGTGGGGTTTGGTTGGGCTTGCCTGATCCAGCAGGGCGTTCCAGGACAGCCAGCCTTCAGAGGGCTCTCCATCGTCCTGGGCGACGACCCAATGCTTCACGTTCGGTAGGGCGCTTCGGATTTCGTCTACGACGGGCACGTATTCCCAGTCGACAAGGACTGCCGAGACGCCCGCATGATTGAGAATATACTCGTGGTCGGCCGCGACGAGTCGGTAGTTCAGCGGGACGAGAACGATGCCGATCTGCGCGGTTGCGTAGAAACTCTCGAGAAAGAAATGAGAGTTTGGACTCAGGATGCAGACGCGATCCCCACGCTCAAGTCCGAGCGCGAGAAGTGCGTTCGAGAGCCGGTCGACGCGTTCATCGAGTTCGCGATAGCTGAAGCGATTCTCGGCATCGACGACCGCGGTCTTATCGGGATAGAGGGCGACGGCGCGGCGCAAGAAATCGGTGACGAGTAGGGGGACTTCCATCGATTGCGGATCCTTTTTGAGCGGGTCGTTTGCTCGGCCCGAGGTGTCCAGGCCGATCAGTGTAGTCATCCCGAATCGAACCGGGGAGACCGATTGAGGCGACGTTGGATGTTTCCAGCCGACTCGAGGCGGGCTGGGCTGCTAGCATTCGAATCGAGGGGCGACATTTCGCAAGCCGCTAGATGGCGAATGAAACCGAAGCGACTTTTTTGACGACTTTTTTGAGGGTGTGTACAGCGTGCAGAACGTGAGTGAGCAGGTAATTGGGGGCGGAATTCGAATCATGGCCGATCAGACTGAAAAACCGGAGGCCCAGGAGAGTATTGGGCTTCGAATGCTGCAGACCCGAACGGTCCTGATCTCAGGCCAGGTCGACGAGAAGCTGGCCGAAAAGACGATGATGCAGCTCTTGATTCTCGATGCGGAGAATCACGATCCGATCCGGGTGATGATCACGTCTCAAGGCGGTCACGTGGATTCCGGCTTCGCCATTCATGACATGCTGCGATTCATCGAATCGCCGATCACGACGATCGGCGCGGGCTGGGTGGCGAGCATCGCCGTGCCGATTCTCTTCGGCGCTTCGAAGGAAAGACGCTTCTCGCTCCCCCATACCCGATTCTTGTTGCACCAGCCCACAGGCGGAGCGGGCGGGCAGGCCACCGATATCCGAATCGAGGCGGAAGAGATTCTCAAGGTCCGCGATCGACTCAATGGCCTCATCGCCAGTGAGACCGGCCAAGACCTCGAACGTGTGACGAAAGACAGCGATCGTAATTTCTGGATGGATGCCGAAGAGGCTAAGGTCTACGGCTTGGTCGGCCAGGTCGTGACGAGCGCCACTGAGATCTAAGAAATCCGATCAGAGCGCGAAGCTCTCGCCACAACCACAGGTCTCACTCGCATTCGGATTTTGGATCTTGAATCCGGGGTCGTTCAGTTCTTCGCTGAAATCGATTGTGATGTCGTCGAGAAAAGTCGCGCTCTCGGCATCGACGAAGACGCGGAGTCCGAAGAATTCCATCTCGGTGTCGTCGTCGCCTCGGATCTCGTCAAAGAGCAATTCGTATCGCATCCCGCTGCAGCCACCATTGCGAACGGCGACTCGCAGCGCTCCCTTTGGTTGGGCGCTGGCAGCGAGCAGTTTCTTCGCCTTTTCGGCGGCGGACTCTGTTAGGTCTAGGAGGGCCATGGAGCGGTCCTTTCGTTGAGCGGATTCGATTGTCCGTGGGAAACCTTCGAGACGACGGGCAGGGCGATTCGATCCGGTTGGTCGAGGGAACCGGCGCAGAGTTCCTCGAGGGTGGTTCCCGAGAGTTGCTGTCGGATCTCATCGCCCAGCCGTCGCCAGAGAGATGAGATCGCACAATCCGTCGTCCGCCGGCAGTCGATCCGGTCACCGGGTTCACAATCACAGGTCGTCGTCGGCAAAAATATTTCGTCCAGCGCCTGGGTTGCATCCCAGACAGTGATCTCTTCGGCTGGTCGGGCGAGCAGATACCCGCCCGCCACCCCTCGCTTGCTCAGGACGAGCTTGGCGAGGCGTAACTGCCGCATGAGCTTCGCGGCGTAGACAGCTGAAATGCCTTCGCATTCGGCGATGCGGGTGATCGGCACGGGAGCGCCTATCCTGCCTTCGAGAGCGACTCGCAGCAGGCATCGGAGTCCTGCTTCTTCGCGTGCGAGGAGATGCATTGGATCGATCCTACGATAGAATACCAATTGGTCAAGATTAGGAGCCACCCCCCGCTTTGCCGACGCAGTCCACGACTCCCACATCACTCACGCCGCCCACGTTAGATCGTCCTGAGGCCATCACCGACCGGTTGGGTCGCCCGCTGCGCGATCTTCGGATTTCGGTGACCGACCGATGCAACTTTCGTTGTCGGTATTGCATGCCGGCGGAACTCTTCGGCGAGAAATACGCGTTCCTGCCAAGAGACGAGATCCTCAGCTTCGAGGAGATCGAGCGTCTGGTCGGACTCTTCGTGGGTTTCGGCGTCGAGAAGATTCGTATCACCGGCGGCGAGCCCCTCCTACGACACGACGTGACCAGCCTTATCGAACGGTTGGTGGATGTCGGATCGGCAAGCTCCGCGTCCGATTCGCCATCCGGAGCCGTCCCGCGTCGTCCCCTCGACATTGCCATGACGACGAACGGCAGCCTGCTTCCGCGCTTCGCCAAATCACTCGCGGAGGCTGGCCTTTCCCGAATCACGGTTTCGCTCGACAGTCTCGATCCCGAGACTTTCCATCGCACGAACGGAGAACGCTTCGACGTCGCCCGAGTACTCGAAGGCATCGCCGCAGCCGAGGACGCCGGATTCGACCAGTTGAAGATCAACTGTGTCGTCCAGCACGGCGTGAACGACGATGGATTAATCGAACTGGCGGAGCATTTCCGCGGAACCGGTCATACGCTTCGCTTCATCGAGTTCATGGACGTCGGCACCCGCAATGAATGGCAAATGGACGAAGTCGTCGAAGGCGCTGAGATCATCGAGCGAATTGGTGCAGTCCTGCCCGTCGAGCCCGTTCGGCCTGGTTATGCCGGCGAGGTTGCGAAGCGTTGGCGTTATGCGGACGGCAGCGGAGAAATCGGTGTCATCACCAGCGTGTCCTCACCGTTTTGCGGGGACTGCAGTCGCGCGCGACTCACGACCGAAGGAGCGCTCGTGACGTGTTTGTTCGCCGATGGCGGAACCGATCTTCGCGGCCCGATGCGCGCCGGCGCCGACGACGACGCACTGCGCGAAATCATCGCCTCGACCTGGGCCGGCCGGCAAGATCGCTACAGCGAAGAACGCCAGGGGCTGCTTCAGATCGAAGGGGCAGGGGAGCAAAAGCGCGAGCGCGTCGAGATGTATCAAATCGGGGGGTAGGTCGACTGAGATCCCATCGAGTTGGGGTCGAACTCGCGGTTGTTCATCCGGGCTCGGCCGTGCGTCCAAGTCGCGCCGTAATCTACTCGGCGGAATCTTCTCGCACCGAGGGTGATCTTTCATGGCCCGGGTGCAATCGGGGGATCGTGATGTCGTCGCTCGTCGTAGCCGGACTCTCAGCGGCTCCTGCCGTAGGGCTAATCGTTTGGTGGTTGATCGAGAGCCGCAAACGAATGCGACACAGCGTCGCGCCGGGCTATCACGGTGAACTCGAGTTCCCTCATGATGAGCCCTTTGAGCTCTACCACAACGCTCTTTCACTTTGCTCCATGAAGACGCGAGTCTGTTTGGCGGAACTCGGCATTGCCTACAAGAGCCATCACATCGATTTGATCGAGACGGGTGCTTACGAGAATATTCGACCGAAGCTACTCGACGTGAATCCGGGCGGAACGGTGCCCGTGCTCTTGCATCACGGTCATCCGATTTATGAGTCTCATGAACAGATCCGTTATGCCGCGAAATGCGCGCCGGCGGATGCGCCTTCCCTGGTTCCGGGCGAGCCCGCTCTGCGAGAAGAAATGGAGCAGTGGGTGGATCGTTCGTCTCTGACGACCGACCCACTGAAGAATGCCGAAAAGAGTGCGGGCAACGCTGTGCCTGGACTGACCCTGCCGCTTTTCTGCACGATGATCGAAAAGATCTCGTATTGGCGCATCGCGGAGGGATTGCTTTTTCATTTCGACAAGATGCGACCCATGATGTTCATGCTGCTCAAGTTACGGGGAATCGGGAAGCTCGCTGGGATGGCACCGGTTGCGAAATTGATTGGTCGTAGCCGGCGAGCGCTAGACGTTCATCTCGATGCCCTGGAAGCGCGACTTGAGAAGAGTGGCGGTCCGTGGATTCTGGGGGACTCTTTTACGCTCGCAGATGTCAGCTGGCTCGTCATTTTCGAACGTCTGCGGCAAGCGAATACCGAGGACGTATTTCTCAGTGGCACCCTTCGTCCGCAGACGACCGCCTATTGGGAACGATTGAAGTCGCGACCCTCCTATGTCGAAGCCATTCTGTCTCATTCACATCCACTCATCGAATTTGGGCGCAGCCGGATCGGGAAGGCGAAGGCAGAGAGCCCGGCGCTTCGCGAATGCCTGGAGGGGAGCGCGGCCAATGGGTGATCGCGGCTGCTGGATGGCCTGTTTGACGGAGATCGAGTGAACCTCGAAGACTTGCCCACACCCGCCCTCGTGGTCGATGCAGGCCGCCTCGAATCGAATCTCGCCAAGATGTCGGAGGCATTGCCCGGTGCCCGTCTGCGACCTCATGTGAAGGCGCATAAGTCGACGGAGCTCGCCAAGCGTCAGCGCGCGCATGGCCATTCCCTGTTCTGTGCCGCGACGATTCGCGAGATCGAGGGGATGGCGAAGGCAGGGCTCAACGAAGATCTGTTGCTTGCCAACGAAGTGCTGGATGCCACGCGTCTTGGTGTTGTTGCGTCGAGCGGGGCTCGCGTGACGGTGGCGGTCGATTCTCGGGAGACGATCGAGGCCGCCGGGCGTGCGGGCATCATGGAAGTCTTGATCGACGTCAATGTCGGACTGCCGCGCTGTGGGTGTTTGCCAGAGGAGGCCGCTTCGCTCGCCGAGCATGCAGGCAAGCTTGGTCTTGGTGTGCGTGGTGTAATGGGATACGAGGGGCATGTTGTCGGCCAGGTCGATCCGTCGGCTCGCCAACTCGGATGTGAAAAGAGTATGCAGGCTCTAATGCGCGCACATTCCGAGGTGGGTGGTGATTTGATTTCGGCGGGTGGGACGGGGACCTATCAATGCAATACCTGGGCAACGGAAATTCAAGCGGGTTCCTACGCGTTGATGGATAGCGCTTACGCCGAGCTCGGTTTGCCCTTTGAACAAGCGGTCTTTGTCCTTTCGAGCGTGATCTCGGTGTCTTCCAAATTTGCTGTGTCCGATGCCGGGCTCAAGGCCTTCGGCATGGATCACGGCAATCCGGCGCTTCCCGGTGCGCGGGTACTTTTTTGCTCCGACGAGCATCTGACCTTTGTTCCGGGCCGAGCGGATGAGGACACGGCTCCGTCACCCATCGATTGGGAGAGTCCGGCAAATGCGAAAGTCGGCGACCGAATCAGACTGATTCCCGGACACGTCGATCCAACCCTGGCCTATCACGACCGAATCCATGTCGTCCAAGACGATCTTGTCGTGGATGAGTGGCCGATCGACTTACGGGGCTGGTAGGCGTCTCTGGACGACGGGCCGAGGCGACCGCTTCCTTCGGGCGATCGATCGCGGCAGCTAGAGAGAGCCTGCCTTCACGAGCAACATGATGACGCAGAACATGGCGCCCATGAACGTTCCGGATCGTGCCGTATCGATGTTGGCTAGATAGAAAACCGCGTGGAGAGCCCGGAACACCACGAAGGCGAGGGTCCAAGGGGCCGCGACCTCCGCAGGCAAGCCTGCAAGATGAGTCACTACGACAGCGACCGTGAAGATCCCGGTCGCTTCCCAGGCATTTTGTTGCGCGGCGTAGGCTCGGGCACCAACTCCCTCGAGCTGTGCGGCCTGCCGTCGCGGTTCCTTGTTGTCGGCGGTGCCGAATGCTTTCCGGCGAAAGTAGCCGCCGATCATTGCGAGAGGGACGGGCATGAACATGACGGCGACGAGGCACCAGAGGGGAGTGGTCACGAAGATTCCTTTTTCTGTTGGGTTTTATTCGGTCCGTTCAAGAGTTCGAGAAAGTCTAGCGGCGGAAGCGACTCGCATGGTCCCACATTTCAGATCTCTCGGACGTGCGTGAAATGAGTGAGCCGAGCGCTGCCACGTGCGAGCGAAGCCCAGTCCCCAAAAAGTTCGAAACGCGCCGTCGTCGCCGGGGAGAAGCCGGTCCGTAGCTCAAGCGCTTCGTCTCCCGCCGCCGCCAGGTCGAGGGCGAGGTGACTGATTCCAGGATTGTGGGCAATCAAGAGAACGATCTCGTTCTGGCCGACCATCGGCTCGTCTATCTCAATGAAAGCGAGGTCCGTGAGCGAATCGAACAGTGTTTCGGCGAGCGCATTGTAAAGGCGATCTTCGAAGTCGACGAAGATCTCTCGACCGAGTCCAGCGATGAGTGCCTCGTGGGTCTGGCGACATCGAAGCGCGGCCGAGCAAAGAATCAGCGTCGGGATCATCCCTTCGCGTGCGAGCCAACTTCCAACCCGGCGGGCATCGTCTCTTCCACTGGAGGTTAGCTCGCGATCACGGTCGAGAGCATGCCCGGGGTCGGCGGTCGCGTGTCGCATCAAGATCAAGTGGCGCCCAATCATCGGCGAATTTCTAGCCGATTCAGCGGAACTTGCCGAGTCCCAGCACGATGTTCGGCCGGGTCGGCTACCTTTCTTCGCGTGACCTCGCGAAAATCTGTGATGAATGTGAAGACGGGGACGAGACTTTCGTGAGAGATGCAAAATTTGGAATTGGCGAAGTCGTCGTGCATCGCTTTCGGCCCTTTCGCGGTGTCATCTTTGATGTGGACCCGCTCTTCAATCACACGGAAGAATGGTGGTTGTCGATCCCGCCTGAAATCCGGCCCATCAAAGACCAGCCCTACTACCACGTGTTCGCGGAAACCCATGATTCGACTTATGTCGCATATGTGTCGGAGCAGAACCTCGTCCAGGATGAGACCCATGCCCCGTGTCGACATCCACAGCTTGAGCTCGTCTTCGACCGATTCGAAGATGGCTGTTATGTCCCCAAGGATCGAATTCAGAATTAGCAGGGCAGAACGCGACAGGCGCTCGCGCAGTGGAAGGGTGCTGCAGGTTCCACGCGCTGCCGATCAGGAAGGGGAGCGTTTCTAGAGCGTGCAGGACGGTCGCGGTCGAGGTTTTGGAGCCGGGTAGCGGCGCTGTATTTCTTCAAGCGAGACGTTCGAGAATTCTCCGATCACGGCAATTCATGCGCGCCGACGACTCCGAGCGGCGCCGCATGTTCCCTGGGCACAAGTCCCATCGCTGGATTCGTATTGCGAACTCATTCAGATCTCCCCCGAACCATAGACATCGGACATCAAGCTTCGTGCTAAAGCGCTGTCCGGCCTGGCTATGGCGAATAGGCACGGGCTGGAAGCCAGGTCACCAGGTCTGGCCAGATAAAGATGATGGCCAGCCCCAAAAGCTGCAAGCCCACGAAGGGCAAGATTCCGACGTAGAGCGTACGCACATCGATTTCAGGTGGTGCGACGCCCTTCACATAGAAAAGTGCGAAACCGACAGGTGGGGTCAGGAAAGACGTCTGAAGGCAAACGGCGAAGAGGACGGTGAACCAGACGAGGTCGAAGCCGAGGCCCACGACGATTGGTGCGACGAGCGGAAGCACGATGAAGGTGATTTCGATCCAGTCGAGGAAGAAGCCCAGTAGGAATGTGATGAACAGGATCGAGAGAACGACGCCGGTCGGGCCGAAGGGGAGGCCGAGTAGCCCCCGTGCGATCAGTTCGTCGCCACCGAGTCCACGCAGAACTAGAGCGAAGGCGGAGGCACCAACGAAGATTCCAAAGAGATAGCCCGTGGTCATCGTCGTTTCACGCAGGACGTCGCGCAAGACGTCCAATTGGAGGCGACCTCGCCAAGCCGCCAGACACAGCGCACCGAACGCACCGACCCCCGACGCTTCGGTTGGCGTGGCGATCCCAAAGAAGATACTGCCCAGGACCGCGAGGATGAGGCCCGCGGCGGGAACGATGTCCCGGAAGACCGAGAGTAGAAGCGCAAGATCGACGATTTCGGCGTCTTCTGGGGCCGGCGCAATTTCGGGGCGAAAGGCTGGGTAGAGAATCAGGAAGGCGATGTAGAGGGAGGCGAGTAGCAGTCCCGGAATGATGGCGCCGAGAAAGAGATCCCCGACGGAAATGGCGAGTCGATCAGCCATCAAGACAAGCATGATGCTAGGTGGAATGAGGATGCCGAGGGTTCCGACCGCGCAGACGGTTCCCGCCGCGAATGACGGCGCATAACGTGCTTCGAGCATGGGTGGCAATCCAAGCAGCGCCAGGAGTACGACCGAGGCACCGATGATCCCAGTACTCGCGGCGAGGACCACGCCGATGAGGGCGACCGTGACGGCCAGACCGCCGCGCATCCGACCGAAGAGGCGCGATACATCCCGCATCAGGTCCGAGGCAATCCCAGCGCGATCCAGCAACAGTCCCATGCAGATGAACATCGGGAGCGCGACGAGCACCCAGTTGTCCATTAGGTCCCAGATCCGGTCGGTCACGAGCGAGGCGAAATTCCAGTCGACGCCCGTGAAATGACCGAAATCCTGTTCGACGATTATTGCGATTGCGGTGAAGACGACGGCGACGCCACCGAGGACCCAAGCGACGGGGAAGCCGGTCAGAATGCCGAAGATGAAGGCGGCAAACATGGCCGCGGCCAGCCACTCGCGAACACTCATTCGTCGCGATCCGCGGCTCGATCGCCGAGTTCAATTGGTTCGGAGAAGAGCCGGCCCGCGACTAGAGTGAGCTTCGAGGCGGTAGTGACGAAGAGCAGCGCGAAGGTGAAGGGCAGCATCGACTTGAGTATCCAGCGGAAGGGGAGCCCACCCGCCGATGCGGACCGTTCATCGACCGCGAAGCTATCGGCGACGAAGGGCAGCGCGCTCCAGAATACGAGGGTTAGGAAGGGAATCTGCAGCAGCAGAATCCCATAGAAGTCCACCCAGTTATTGGTTCGTGCACTCATCTTTTCGCGGAAGACGTCGACGCGAACGTGTCGGTCGCGAGAAGTACACGCGACGATGCCCATTAGGAATCCGGCTGCGTAGAGATGCCACTGCAGTTCTTCGAATTCGATGCGCCCGATGCCGAATACATAACGAAGGACCACCGCTACGACGATGACCGCAATCAAGGCCAGCCAGAGCCAGGAAAAAGCATCGGCGATTCGGAGCAGGATTCCCTCCCAGCCCGACCGATGATCCTTCGCGGATTTAGCCATCGCCGGGGCTCATGGCGGAGGAATTGTTCGGAGAAGTATCTGGATTGCGCTCCTCGATTTCGGCCGGATACGCAAGGTTTCGCCAGCGCGCATACTCGATTCGGAAGTTGCGCTGATGCAGAAGGACGCGTGCAAAATCAGCATCCTTCGCGGCCTCTTCTTCGAGGACTTCTGCCGTGGCCTTCTCGAGTGACGCGAGAAGGGCGGGCGAGAGCGTTCGCGTCTGCACGCCGGCGGCCTGGAGCTGTGCGATGACGGGGCCTTGGCTGCCTTCGGCATTGGAAAGGTTGCGATGTACGCCGTTGCCGCAACCCAACTCGATCATCGCTTGTGCGGCTTTCGAGAGCGCGTTCCATGTTTCAAGGTTCACGACCAGATGAAAGGCCGTGTGGGGCTGATGCCAGCCGGGAAAATAGTTGTAACGCGCAACGCGATTGAACCCAAGGCGCGCATCGACCTCCGGAAGTGAGAACTCCGTCGCATCGATCGCACCCTTTTCGAGCGCCTGAAAGATCTCACCACCGGGAAGCATTGTCACCGAGGCGCCGAGCTTCTGCAGCACGCGTCCCCCGAGTCCGGCGAAGCGAATCTTCAACCCCTCAAGATCGGCGGCGGTTTCGATCTCATTGCGAAACCAGCCCGCGGTCTCCGGGCTGATGATCCCGCACAGGATGGGTTCGATTCCGAGCGGGCGATAGATCTCTCGTGCGACGTCCAAGCCGCCACCGCGGACCCACCAGGCCGAGTATTCCCAGGGTGTCATGCCGAAGGGAACGGCGCCGAATAACACCGAGGCGGATAGTCGGCCCTGGTCGTATCCGAGCCAGGTATAACCGGCATCGATCTTTCCCGAACGGACTGCGTCGACGATGGCGAAGGCGGGGACGACCTCGCCCGGATCGTCGATCGTCCAATCGATTCGGCCCTGGCTGGCAATACGCAGGCGGTCGGCGACCTCGACCGGGTTTTCGCCGAGCGTGGGAAGATGCGTGCCAAAGGCGCTCGTGACTCGCCAGCGAATGACTTCGAGGGAGGCAGCCGTTGTGGATGTCGTTGTCAGAGGATTGCCGGCCGCCGCGAGAGTCCGCGCGTCATTCGAACGATCGCGAAGGGAACCGGCCGCCAGGACGCCGACCGCGAACGCGATCAGGGCGGCGAGGGCGGCTTCGCGTTTCGACATTCCGAAAGCCTACCCCTTCACGCGCTCAGGAAAAATCGTTTGAACGAACGAGGGCCAGTGCGGCTTTGGCAAGGGTCGTCACCTGGGTCTGATACTGGGTGATGTCGACCTGATCCCCCATCACGCCCTGTTTGTATCGCGAGAGAACGCCTTCGACGATGGCGGCGAGGCGCCAATATTGAAACGCACGGTAGTAGTCGACGCCCTTCGTGCTGAACCCCGTGAGTTCTTCGTAGCGTTCCAGGATGGCTTCGCGACTTGGGAATCCACCGCAAGATGTGGAAGAAAGCCCGGTGCCGCTTGCGGTTGGTCGGTCGTCGCCGGGACCATTCCAGTCATTCATCAGGTAACCGACGTCGGCGAGGGGGTCGCCTAGGGTGCAGAGTTCCCAGTCGAGGACCGCTTCGATACGTCCCTTTGCTCCGGTGGAGAGGAAGTTGCCGAGTCTGAAATCGCCGTGCACGATCACGGATCCCAATTGTTCGGGCATTTTCGATTCGAGTACCGCGTGAGCCTCTTCCATTTCGGGTAGGTCGCGCGTCTTCGATTTTTCCCACTGCGTGCTCCAGCGTTTGAGCTGGCGGGCGAGATAGGCCTCGCGGCGCCCGAGATCGCCGAGTCCGACGTCATCGGGTTCGATGCGATGCAGGTTGGCGAGAATTTCGATCGCATTCATGCCGAGCGCATGACGATTCTCTTCTGGGACGAGTTCCGCCGTCATCTCGGGACCGACCAGCACATCTCCCTCGACGTAGTCCATGACATAGAAGGGGGCATCATTGACGGCTTCGTCCTGACATAACGCAAGTGTCCGCGGAACTGGAACGTCACTATCCGTGAGTGCAGACAGAATGCGATATTCGCGACTCATGTCGTGAGCGGTCGCCAGAACTGCGCCGAGCGGCGGACGACGAAGAACCCGCTTCTTGCCCTGCGCGTCTTCGACGAGAAACGTGAGGTTGGAGCGACCGCCCGTGATCAGGCTGAACTGCAGAGGTGGAACGGCGCCTTCGACGTGTTCCGCAAAGTAGGCTTCGAGCCGATCGAGTTGGATGCCCTTCATGATGCGCCAGTGTAGCGAGCCTCTGGCGGGGTTGTAGTGAGTTCGTCGCGACATCGGACCGTCGATCGTCGGCTGGTGGGGAATCGAACGTTATTTCTCGACCACTGAGAGCTCCCCGACGAGCTCGATCGCAGCGGGCTCCGAGTCGGCGTCTCCAGCGCGCTGCGATACCAGGCGCCCAACGATGGAGGTTGATTGGATAGCCGCGGTCTCCAAGGCATCGAGTAGCGGACGTGTTTTTTTCGGGGGAACTGCCAAGAGGAGTCCTCCGGAAGTCTGGGGGTCGAAAGGCCAGGCCTCGTCGGCTTCTCCGGCGTTCGCAACATGACGAAGAAATGCCTGACGGTTCATAGGGTGCGCGGTACTGCGAAGTCCTGATTCCCAAAGCCTCCTCGCCCCAGGCAGGAACGGCATTGCGGCGCGATCAATCCGGGCAACGAGATTCGTTCGATCGAGCAGCGTCATCAAATGTCCGGCAAAGCCAAAGCCGGTCACATCGGTGGAGGCATGGGCTTCGAATTTGAGAGCTAGGCGGCCAGGCCTTTCGTTGGATGTCTGCATCTCCTCATGGCAGGCGGACACCCAAGTGCCCGCGGCGTGTCCCATCGAATCCGCGGCCAATACGACGCCTGTCCCGATTCTTCCTACAAAGATAAGGTCGTCACCGGACTGGGCACCCGATTGGCGCAACAGCGATTCGGCTTCGGGGCCGTGGCCTGTGACCGAGAGCCCGACAGTCAGTTCGTCGCCGATCGTTGTATGTCCGCCGAGCAGGGAAACGCCGTGATCGTCGAGTGCGCTGCGAAGTCCCGAGAGTGCCTGGAAGAGCAGTTCCTCGGATTCTGCGGGTTCGGCCTCAGGCAACCCCATGACGGCCTGCGCATAACGAGGGCATCCGCCTTTCGCGAAGAGGTCGCTGAGAGCGTTCATCGCCGCAATTCGGCCGACCAACCATGGGTCGTCACAGAAGGATCGGATCACGTCGATGTTATGCAAAGTGGTTTGACCAGAGCCATCTCGCGTCGCGGCAACATCGTCTCTGGAGTCGAGGCCGAGCAGGACAGTCTCGTCGGGACGGGCGTTAGGGAGGCGGCCGAGCGCGGTGGTCAGCGGCTCTGCGCCCAACTTGGCGGCGCAGCCCCCGCACGCCATTTCTTCCGCGTCCGGGTCGTCGCCGTCCGCTGAGGCCATGGCACCGAGATCAGCGAGGGCGGCTCTGATATTTCCGTGTTCGTCCAGGACCTGGAATTTGGACGTGAAACTCTTGTCGATCCAGTCCTTCAAACGGAAGAGTGACGAGCCGGCGAAGGCCATGCCCCATTTGGAGGCGAGTGCGCGGCCTTGGCCGAGATAGAGCAGGGATAGGAAGTCGCGCTGAGGCCGATAGGCCGTGAGTTTTCGGCCCTCGAGGCGGGCGCGCAGATTGCGTTCGAGGGTCGGTCCCTGGCGAACCGCGTACACGCCGGCGCGGGGAACCCAGCGGTGATTCTCGAGACGTGCGCAGTCGCCGCAGGCGAAGACATCATCGAAGTCGATGGTTTGCAGGGTGTCGCGGATTTCGATGAATCCGGCCGCATCTCGTTTGAGATCCGGGGAATGTTCATCGAGGGTGAAGTCGTGAGGGGCGGCCCCAGTGGCCCACACCACGAGGTCTGCGGGATGATGGATTTCCGTTCGATCCGCCGCATCGGAATCCGCCGGGCCAGTCACGATTCCAGAAGAGTCGGCGCGAAGCACACGTTTTTCGAAAATACATTCGATCTCTCGCTGTTTGATTTCCCGGGCGATGGTGCGCCGAGTTCGTCGGCTCGTGCCACTCAGCAATTCACGGTCTGCGGTCAAGATGGCCATGGAAGGTGCCAGGCCCGATCGCCGAAGCCGCGCGTCGATGGTGAAGGCGAGTTCGGTGCCCGCGGCTCCACCACCGACGACGAGGATCCGGACCGCAGGGTCAAGCCCTTTGAATTTTTCTAGACGGGCATCGATCGATCTGACGAATTGGCCGATCGGTCGCGTGGCCAACGTATGTTTCACGATGCCCGGCAGCTCGAGACCGCGCACTGTCGATCCGATGTCGATGCTTGCGAGGTCGTACCGAATGGATGGGCGACCTTGGAGGGCGATTTCTTTTCGAATCGGGTCGATCGACAGTGCGGCCGAAAGAATCACGCCCGCTTTGGCGCGCCGGGCGAGGGGAACGACGTCGATCTCGAGTTCATGCAGGTCGTAATCGCCTGCGACGAAACCGGGGACCATTCCGGAGTAGGCGGCCACCGGACGGTCCAGAACGATGATCAGCCGAATGTCGGCAGGGGGATCCATCGCCCAGCGCCGCAGGATCTGAACATGCGTATGTCCACCGCCGACGAGGACGACATTTCGAATGCTGCTTGTCACTCGATCTTGTGGCGCTCGACGAGTTGGTCGAGGTCGCGAACCGCACCCCGCGCTGCACTCGTTGCCATCATTCCATAGGCGCGAAGAGCGAGAGAGACCTCGCGTTTTCGGTTGGGGACCCAGGCGGCGGATCCGCGCTCTTCCATTTCGGTGCGGCGTCGTGCGAGCACATCGTCGTCGACGCAGAGTTCGATGCTTCGTTTCGGAATATTGATGAGGATCCGATCCCCGTCTTCGACCAGGCCGATCAGTCCACCTTCAGCGGCTTCCGGTGAGACATGGCCGATCGAGAGACCGGACGTGCCGCCACTAAAGCGTCCGTCCGTGATCAGCGCGCAGGTCGCGCCGAGCTTCTTCGCCTTGATGTAGGAGGTCGGGTAGAGCATCTCCTGCATGCCAGGCCCCCCCTTGGGCCCCTCGTAACTGATCAGGACGATGTCGCCTTCTTTGATGTCGCCGCGAAGGATTGCATCGCAAGCGTCGTCTTGGGAATGGAAGACCCGCGCAGGCCCTTCGAAACTCCAGATCGAGGGATCAACGCCCGCGGTTTTCACGACGCAGCCATCCTCGGCGAGGTTGCCGTAGAGAATCGCCAGTCCGCCTTCCGCGGTATACGCATGTTCGACCGAGCGAATGCAGCCGTTTTCGGCATCGTCGTCCGTGGCGTCGAAATATTTGTCCTGGGAGAACGCGATGGTGGTGCGTACGCCTCCCGGCGCGGCCAGGGCCATGTACTTGGCTTCTGGGCTCGCGGTATCCCGGCGAATATCGTTGGCGTCGATGGCATCGCCCAGGGTCTTTGAATGAATCGTATAAACGTCGCGATGAATCAGTCCGCCGCGATCGAGTTCACCGAGAATCGTATGGATGCCGCCGGCGGCGTGGACATCCTCGACATGGAATCGGTCGCTGGCCGGTGCGACCTTGCAGATATTAGGCACCTTTCGCGAGAGCCGATCCATGTCTCGCATGCTGAAGTCGACGCCAGCTTCGTGGGCGATGGCGAGGATATGGAGCACGGTATTCGTGGAGCCGCCCATGGCGATGTCCATGGTCATCGCATTCTCGAAGGTTTCAAAGGTGGCGATGCTTCGCGGGAGAACCGTCATGTCTCCTTCGAGATAATGTCGGTTGGCGATGTCGACGATCATGGCGCCCGCTTGTTCGAAGAGTTCCCAGCGCTTCGCGTGCGTCGCCAGCAGAGTTCCGTTTCCGGGCAGCGCCAATCCCAGGACTTCGTTCAAGCAGTTCATGCTATTGGCGGTGAACATGCCCGAGCACGAGCCGCAGGTCGGGCAGGCGGAGCGTTCCATTTCGAGAAGTTCATCGTCGCTGACGGAGTCATCACCGGCAGCGATCATCGGATCGATGAGGTCGAGCTTTCGCCCGGCGCGGTCATGAGTCCCCTCGGATTTTCCCGCTTCCATGGGGCCACCGGAAACGAAGATCGTGGGAATGTTCAGCCGCATCGCCGCCATCTGCATGCCGGGTGTGATCTTGTCGCAATTCGAAATGCAGACGAGCGCGTCGGCGACATGGGCCTGCACCATATACTCGACACTGTCCGCGATGAGATCTCGCGAGGGCAGTGAATAGAGCATGCCGGCGTGGCCCATCGCGATGCCGTCGTCGACGGCGATTGTGTTGAACTCGACACCCCAACCGCCGGCTGCGTCGATGACTTGTTTCACCCGCTGTCCGATGTCATGAAGATGGACATGACCGGGGACGAACTGCGTGAAGCTATTGGCGATGGCGATGATCGGTTTTGCGAAATCGGCGTCAGTCATTCCCGTGGCACGCCAGAGTGCCCGAGCGCCTGCCATATTTCTTCCGGAGGTCGACGTGCGGCTGCGATATCCCTTCATGGACGAGAGGATAGGGGTACAAGAATGAATTCGCACGAAGCCCTGTATCGGGCGGCTTGCTGTCTCCGGCATTCGGGAATCGGCAACTCAGATCGCCTATGTTCGATCCATGAACGAGAATCTACTTCGCGATTACGAGAAGACGACCTTTGCGCACGAGGGGCTTACGCGCCCGCTCTATAAACGGGGATCCGGTCCCGGCATCCTGGTCATGCACGAGATTCCGGGGATCTATCCGCCCGTCATCGAGTTCGCGGACAGACTGGTCGCAGCGGGTTATCGCGTCTACATGCCAGAACTCGTCGGGCAGGCGGGCCGCGAATTTTCGAATGGTTATCTGATCCAGTCGATGGCGAGAGCCTGCATCGCCAAGGAATTTCATGTCCTCGCATCGCGGGGATCGAGTCCGATCACGACCTGGCTTCGGGCCTTGGCGCGCAACGCCCATGCGGAGTGCGGGGGGCCCGGGATCGGCTGTATTGGAATGTGTCTGACCGGAAATTTCGGGCTGGCTCTGATGGTCGACGAGTTCGTGATGGCGCCGGTCTTGTCCCAGCCGTCCTTGCCTTTTCCATTGGGTGCCGAGCGCAAGCGAGCTTTGCATGTCTCCGACGAAGACCTGGAAGTGATTCGCGAGCGCACGCGAGACGGCGGATGCCCGGTTCTCGGGCTTCGGTTTACCGGGGATCCGTTATGTCCGCCCGAGAGATTCGAGCGGCTGCGTGCTGAACTCGGCGACGCATTTGAAGGGATCGAAATCGACTCCTCGAAGGGCAATGCGGCAGGCATCGGGCCGATGGCGCATAGCGTTGTCACGAAAGACCTCGTCGACGAAGAAGGACATCCGACGCGTGCCGCCCTCGACCGTGTGATGTCATTTTTCGAGGAGCGATTGAAGCAGGCCTAATGGCATTCTGTTGCTGAAATAGCCCGGTTATTCTTCGATTTCGCCCTGTGGCGGAAGTGTTCCGAAGCGTCCGTGATTGGCCGACGCGATGATGAAGTCGCGATTCAGGTCCGAGATGAACCGGACTGGAATTTCTTTCGGACACGCGGCCATGCATTCATAATGGTTCGTGCACGCGCCGAAGCCTTCGCGGTCGAGCGCTTCGACGAGACTGACCGCTCGCCGAGTTCGCTCTGCCTGGCCTTGGGGAACGGAGGCGAGATGTGCTGCTTTGGCCGCGATGAAGAGCATGGCGGAAGCGTTCGGGCAGGCGGCGACACAGGCACCACAGCCGATGCATTCTGCCGCTTGAAATGCGGTGTCCGCGTCATCCTTGGCAATTGGAATTACATTCGCGTCGGGGGCTGACCCGGTGTTGACCGAGATGTAGCCGCCCGCCTGGATAATCCGGTCGAAGGCGCGACGGTCGACGACGAGATCGCGGATGATCGGGAAGGCTTTCGCGCGCCAGGGCTCGATGGTGATCGTTTCGCCGTCTTTGAAATGACGCATGTGGAGCTGACAGGCTGTAGTTGCGCGCTGGGGCCCATGTGGGATGCCGTTGATGACGAGGGAACACATGCCGCAGATTCCTTCGCGGCAGTCGTGATCGAAGGCGACGGGTTCGCCACCTGTCGTGACGAGGTTTTCATTCAGGACGTCGAGCATCTCGAGGAACGACATGTCCGGACTGATGTCGTCAACTTCGTAGGTCACCATGCCCCCGGGTGCCTTCTTTCGGGGTTGGCGCCAGATAACGAGCTTGAATTTCACTTGTAGCTCCTTGTGGCAAGCTCGACGTTTTCGAAATGGAGTGGTTCGCGATGCTCTGTCGGAGCGGCTCCGACACCTTGGAACGCCCATGCACTGACGTGCGTAAAGGCTTCGTCATCGCGCGTGGCTTCGCCGTCAGAAGACTGATGTTCTTCCCGGAAATGGGCGCCGCAGGATTCGTTCCGCGCGAGCGCGTCGTAGCAGAGGAGTTCGCCGAACTCGAGAAAGTCGGCTACGCGACCTGCTTTTTCGAGGGAGACATTGAACTCTTCGTTCTCGCCGCTCACTCGCACATCTTGCCAGAATTCCGCGCGTAGATTTCCGATCTTCTCGATCGCAGAACGCAGACCGGCTTCATTCCGGCTCATTCCGCAATCTTCCCACATGATTGCGCCGAGCTGGCGATGGAAGGAATCGACGGAGCGGCTTCCGTTGACCGCAAGCAGCCGGGCAATGCCTTCTCGAATATTCTGTTCGGCCTCTTCGAACGCTGGGTCGTCGATGGTCACCGGCGGTAGCTCTGCCGTCGCCAGATAGTGGCCAATGGTCGCCGGGAGGATGAAGTAGCCGTCCGCCAAACCCTGCATGAGGGCGCTCGCGCCAAGCCGATTCGCGCCGTGGTCCGAAAAGTTGGCCTCGCCGATCACATGCAGGCCAGGCAGGTTGCTCATCAGGTTGTAGTCGACCCAGAGCCCGCCCATCGTGTAATGCGAGGCTGGATAGATGCGCATCGGCGCTTCATAGGGATTCTCGCCGGTGATCTTTCGATACATGTCGAAGAGGTTTCCGTAGCGCTGACGGATCGTTTCTTCGCCATGGCGTTCGATCGCGTCGGCAAAATCGAGGTAAACGCCGCGTCCGAGCGCGCCCACGCCGCGTCCCTCGTCGCAGGCCTCTTTGGCTGCTCGAGAGGAAATGTCGCGGGGGGAGAGATTGCCGAAGGATGGATATTTTCGTTCGAGATAGTAGTCGCGCTCGCCTTCTGGAATGTCGGCGGGAGCGCGGGTTTCACCGGCTGCGTTCGGGACCCAGATCCGGCCGTCGTTGCGCAGGGATTCCGACATCAGCGTAAGTTTCGACTGGTGATCGCCTGAGGCTGGGATGCAGGTCGGATGGATCTGCGTGTAACAGGGATTCGCGAAGAGCGCGCCCTTTTTATAGGCACGGTACGAGGCGGTGACATTGCACCCGATGGCGTTGGTCGAAAGGTAGAAGACATTGCCGTAGCCACCGGTTGCGAGCACGACCGCGTCTGCGGCCCAGCGCGTGATACGGCCAGAAACTAGATGTCGGGTGACGATGCCTCGCGCCTGTCCGCCGACAAGCACGATGTCGAGCAATTCAGTTCGCGTATGCATGTGAACGCGGCCGGCCTGAATCTGGCGCGAGAGCGCTCCGTACGCTCCGAGCAGGAGCTGTTGGCCGGTCTGGCCGCGGGCGTAGAAGGTTCGAGAGACTTGCGCGCCGCCGAAGGATCGATTGTCGAGGAGCCCGCCGTATTCGCGCGCAAAGGGAACTCCTTGTGCGACGCATTGGTCGATGATGTTATTGCTGACCTCGGCGAGGCGATGGACATTGGCTTCGCGAGCTCGAAAATCACCGCCCTTGATCGTGTCGTAGAAGAGGCGGAAGACGCTGTCGCTGTCGTTCTGATAGTTCTTGGCGGCATTGATGCCGCCCTGCGCCGCGATGCTATGCGCGCGGCGCGGACTGTCCTGAAAACAGAAGCAATCGACCTCGTAGCCGAGCTCCGCCAGCGATGCGGCGGCAGATCCGCCCGCCAGTCCGGAGCCCACAACGATGATTCTGAACTTGCGTCGGTTGGCCGGGCTGATCAGCTTCATCTCGAAGCGATGCCGCGTCCATTTCTCGGCGAGTGGACCGTCCGGAATTTTTGCGTCGGGTACACCCTGCATGTCCTGCGAATTGTGCGAATCGTGCGAATCGTGCGAATCGTGCATTGTCGTTCCCATCGTTCTAGAGCGAGATCAGGCCGAGCCAAATGGCGAGAGGGATGGACGCGTTTCCGATGACGATCAGACTGGCTGCGACGATGCAGCCCAGCCTGATGAGACCTGTGTAGGTTTCGTGAAAGAGGCCAAATGTCTGGAACAGGCTGCCGAGGCCATGGGCGAGGTGGAGTCCGAGTACGACCATCGCGACCAGATAGCTGAGAGCAACGATCGGGACCTGGAAGCTCAGCACGACCATCTTGTAGACATCGTGTCGCCCATTTGCGGTGAGAAACAGGGAATGCTCGGGCTGAATGACGCCGAGGGTAAAATGCAGGATGTGGTAGACGAGGAAGCAGAGGACTAGGAGGCCGGTCAGGACGACGTACCGCGAGACGATCGTTGCCTCTTGGTTCACTCTTACATGGTAATAGCCGATCGGTCGTGACTTCCGATTCGACCAGGCAAGCGAGATGGCTAGAGCGATATGGATCAGGAAGAGGCTGATCAGACCGGCTCGCGCAGCCCAGAGAAGAGGGTGGCCCTTGAGCCAGGCCGCGTAGCCATTCATGGCCTCGGGGCCTTGAAAGATCGTTAGGTTCCCGAGCATGTGAACGACCAGGAAACCAACCAGCGCGAGACCACTCACGGCCAGGACGAGTTTTTGGCCGATCGAGGTGCTCAGTAATCCAACCAGCCGATTCACAGAATTCCTCCGGAGGTTCACCAAGCCAGACTCGCTCACGAGCGCGTTGGTCTCTTCTGTGTAGCACTGTCAAACGTAAGGAGGATAGCCGCAGTTCGGGCTTGCACGCTTGAATTCCCGGCGATTCAAATGTCTTATATCGGGATAAATGGCTAGGCGAATCCCCTCATAGTCATCGGTTAGTCGCCGATTCGTCACGTGCAGCCACGAACCCCGGAAGCCGACTAACTCGGGTTCAGCGGGACGAACTCATCGTAGATCGCACGAACGGTTCGCTCGAAATCTGCGTTTTCGACTCCGACGATGATATTGAGTTCGCTCGAGCCCTGGTCGATCATTCGGATGTTGATCCCGGCTTTTGCCAACGCCCCGAAGAGTTGCGCCGCCGTTCCTGGAGCGTGACTCATGCCGCGTCCCACGGTGGCGATGAGGGCGATTCCCGAATGGATTTCGATCGAGTCGGGTTCGCATTCAGTTTGGATTTCCTGCAGCAGAGCGTCGATGCGATCTGCAAGGACATCGCTCTTGAGGACGATGGAAAGGGTGTCGATTCCGCTCGGAATATGCTCCCAGCTGATGTCGTGCCGCTCGAGCACGCCGAGCACACGGCGGCCGAATCCGATCTCCGAATTCATCAGGGTCTTTTCGAGCGCAATGATCGTGAAATCCTTGCGCCCTGCGATGCCGGTGATGCGTCCTGTTGGACTCAGGTTCGCTTCGCCGCGTCGGATCTCCGTCCCGACCGCCTCGGGATCGTTTGTGTTCCGGACATGAACGGGGATGCCGCTGCGCCGCACCGGGAAGATGGCTTCGTCGTGGAGAACCGTTGCGCCCATGTATGCGAGCTCGCGCAACTCGCGATAGGTCAATTGTTCGATCGTTCGCGGCGCATTAACAATTCGCGGATCCGCCATCAACAAGCCAGACACATCCGTCCAGTTCTCATAGATTTCGGCCGCGACACCGCGCGCGATGATCGCACCGGTGATGTCGCTTCCGCCGCGGGAGAAAGTGATGACTTCACCGTCCGGACCCGCTCCGTAAAAGCCGGGAATCACTCCACAGGTCTCATCGGCGAGCCGCTCGGAGATGCAATCCTGGGTTTCTTCGGTCAGTAGGCGGTCATTCGAATCGAACCGAATCAGCTCGGTTGGATCGATGAGTGGTCGATCGAGTAGCCGGGCCAGGAGAAGTCCCGAAAGGAACTCGCCGCGACTCGCTGCATAATCGGTTCTTGCCTTGTTCTGGATTCGATCATGGATGTCGGCCAAGGCCTCGTCGAGGTCCGAATGGAGTTTCGAGTCGAGGCCGAGATCGGCCGCGATCTTGCGAAATCGTTCCGAGATCAGGTCGAAGTCCGGGCCAATCGATTCGCCGCGCAGAGCGGCCTTGTGACAGCGATAGAGCAGGTCTGTGACCTTCACGTCGTCCCCGGTCCGGCGCCCGGGCGCCGAGGGCACGATGAAGCGTCGGTCCTCCCGGTCCAGGACGATCGCGCGGACCTTTCGGAGCTGGCCAGCGTCCGCGACGCTGCTCCCACCAAATTTACAGACTCGGATACCCATACTCACTCTCAATGCGAAAATCGGCGGCGAATTGTAGTCGGCCGGTCGAGCGCCGGAAACCGTCGATCTGGAGGGAATGGACGGGCAATCGGCAGATGGGCTTCGATAGACTCGATCGGGCATGGTTTCTTCGAAGTCGACGGATTCTCGTGGGATGCGTCTCGATGCCTATCTGGCCCGAGCGGGGCTCGCTTCGAGGCGAGAGTCCCGAATGCTGATTCGACGTGGCGCCGTCTGGGTGGATGGCGAGATCTGTCGGGACGCCGCGCGCCGAATTCACGGCGAAGAAGTCGTGGTCGGCGACGAGCCCGTCGAATCGCCCGCAGAGGTCCGGGATTTCATCCTGAACAAGCCGGTTGGCGTCTCCTGCAGCAACGATCAAAGAGAAGCCCCACTCGTCTTCGATCTGCTTGCCTCTTCCCTTCGAAACCGTTCTCTGCTGATTGCGGGGCGGCTCGACCGGGCGACATCGGGGCTCCTGGTACTGACCACCGATGGGGATCTGGTTCATCGTTTGACCCATCCCGCGCGAAAACTGCCGAAACGTTATCGAATCGAATACGACGGCGAACTCGCTGAAAACAGTGTGGAATGCTGTCGGGAGGGTCTTTTACTCGTGGGAGAGGACCGGCCGACTCGCCCGGCCGACCTCGAACTGGACGCGAAGGGCTGCGCGACGCTGGTGCTTCGAGAAGGGCGAACCCATCAGGTTCGACGCATGATCCGATTATTAGGCGGTGAGGTTCTTGCGCTTCATCGCGATCGGGTCGGGGCCTTGGATTTGCCCCAGGATCTCGCACCCGGCGAGCTTCGCCCCCTGGACCGAGAGGAGCGTGCGCTTCTCTTGAGCGACAATAGTTTGTAGCCGCCAGCGGACTGCAGGGTTTCGAGTTCGCCAATCTCTGCGAGTGGTGCTTCGTAGGGCAGGTTCCGGTTGGCGACGATCAAGGCCCGGCGGCCGGGTCGGAGCCAATCTCGCAGGGAGGCAAAGAGAGCGAGCGCTGGACCGAAATCGACAGCCATGCCGCGCTGATGGAAAGGTGGATTGACCAGCGCGAGGTCGAACCGGGTGTCCAGCGCGGGTTCTCGGGCATCCCACCAGTTGACTGTACAGCGCGGCGACAAACCGAGGCGATCGATATTGGATTGAGTGCAAGTGACTGCGCGATGATCCCCGTCGACGAATCGGATCTCGGCGTCGGGCCAGATCGTGGCGGCGGCGATGCCCAGGATTCCAGTCCCGCAGCCGAGGTCGACGACTCTCTTTGGCGGCTTGTGTCCGGCATAACGTGCCAGTGCCTGGATCAGGGCCTGGCTACCTGCATCCAATCGTTTTGCGCTGAAGACGCCGGGACGCGTTTCGATGCTGAGGTCGAAATGCTCGCCATGGATCGATTCGATGCTCGTCTCGAAGGGCGGTGTGTCTTCGGCTGTGGGACCCGTGCCCGACTGTTTCTTGAAGCGAACGACCCGCGCCTTCGCTCGGTTGGCGACAACGATGGGCTTTTGATCGAGCTGCTCGGCCAGACGTTTGACCGCCGAGACGACGCCGAGGGAATTGGTTCCCGTAAAGAGAAGCTGGCCCCCGGGTTGGAGGATCCGCCAGCCGTGCACAAGATCGAGAAAGGTCGCGGCACGACTCTTCTGCAGGTGGACCAGTACCTGCTCGAAGCTTTCGTCCTCGACTTCGCTTCCTGCGGCGACGACTTTCAGTTCCGACGCCTCGGCACTCAGATATCGATCTCTCCAGGGCTGAACAACGATTCCGCCCTGCGCGATCACCGCGAGATCGGATTGAAACTCGCAAATTTCACCGTCGCGCAGAACGCCGGGATCCAGGGCGAGGGCTTCGGGTCGTCGGTCTCGTTGAGTGGTCACTGACGCAACATAGTCGAGTCACGCCGAAGCGCGTAGGCCGCATCTTGTCGCGGCAAACATTTTCACGATCGGGAATAATTCGGGCTAGAGTAAGCGACCGCCCTTGATTACCTCTTACCGTCCGTCCCGCGAGGTCAATCCATGCGTTTTAGCTATGCCGAAGCAATGTGCGAGCCCGATCACTACGTGCCTTTGGCTCTGGCTGCGGAGAGGAGCGGGTTCACTTCCTTTACGATTCCGGACAGCATCTGTTATCCGGAAGTCTCGGATAGCGAATATCCCTACACGCCGGATGGCAATCGTGAGTTTCTCGATGGGCGCCCCTTCATCGACCCCTTCGTTCTGGCCGCCACCCTTGGCGCTGTGACCGAGACCCTTCGCCTGACGACCTTCGTCGTGAAGCTTCCAATCCGACAGCCTGTACTGGTCGCGAAACAGGTCATGTCCTTGGCCGTCATGACGAAGAATCGCATTGGCTTCGGGGTTGGGATCTCACCCTGGCCCGAAGACTTCAGCATCTGCGAGCAGTCCTGGGCGGGGCGCGGCAAGCGTATGGACGAAATGATCGAGATCCTCCGCGGGCTCGAAACGGGTGAGTTCTTTGGATTCAGCGGGGAGCATTTTAGTCTCGAGCGGATCAAGATTTCCCCCGCGCCGAGTCAGCGTATCCCGATCTTGATCGGTGGCCATGCCGAACCCGCGCTTCGTCGGGCAGCGCGAGTCGGTGATGGGTGGATGCATGCCGGGGGTGACGGCGAAGAGCTGGCGCGAATGATCGAGCGCTTGCAGGCCTACCGAAAAGAATATGGGCGAGAGCAGCTTCCCTTCGAAATTCATGTGATCTCGATGGATGGATTTAGCGTGGATGGCGTTCGGCGGCTGGAAGATCAAGGCGTGACGGATGTCATCGTCGGTTTTCGCAATTCATACAAACCCGACACGCTGAAAGTCGAACAGAAGACTGCGGCCATCGAGGCCTTCGCCAATAACGTCATCGAACGGGTGTGAGTGCGGGGAGCCTCTGTGCAGACGTTATTCGGAGTCTGCGAGATGGGAGTAGGGCGGGCGCTTCTCGACGTAAGCCATCCACATCGCATCGAGCATCGTCCAGAGTATGTCGAGCTTGAAGCGTAGGATGTCGACGACGCGTTCCTGTTCTTCCCGGGTTGTGAAATGATCGAGAGTGAGCGCCAGACCATGCTCGACATCGCGTCGGGCCTCCCCGAGTCTTCGGCGAAAATAGTCGTAGCCGCCTTCGTCGATCCAGGGATAGAGCGAGGGCCAGTTCTCTAGCCGTTTTTCATGGATTTTCGGCGCGAAGAGTTCTGTCAGGGAGGAGGCGGCTGCCTCTTGCCAGGGCTCGGTTTGCGCAAAACGCACATACGCGTCGACGGCAAATCGAACGCCGGGCAAGACATGTCGAAGGTCGGCGACTTCCTCGCGCTGCAGCCCGACGGATTCGGCGAGTCGTAGCCAGGCCTCGATTCCACCACTATCGCCCGGGGCGCCGTCATCGCCGGGAGCACCATCATGGTCAAGGATCCGCTGAATCCATTGGCGGCGAATCTCCCGGTCGGGACAATTGGCGAGAATCGCTGCGTCTTTTCGCGGAATCTGGATCTGGTAGTAGTAGCGATTCGCGACCCAGCCCCGGACCGCCTCTCGGTCCAGACCACCGTCGTTCATCTTGAGATGAAAGGGATGGTGAATGTGGTAGTAGCGTTCCATACCGCGCAGTCGGGCTTCGAAATCGTCTCGGTTCTGACCGGTCGAAGAGGTCATTAGAGTTCGATCTCCATCCCATCGTATGCGACTTCGATGCCTAACGTCACGAGCCGCGCATGCTCGGGGGAGGATTCATCGAGGATCGGATTGGTATTGTTGATGTGGATCAAGATCTTTCGACCGCGTAGCCGAGCTAGCTGGTCGAGCATGCCATTCGATCCGCTTTGAGCGAGATGGCCCATCTCACGGCCGGTCTTCGAGGCTGCACCTTGTTCCATCAGTTCGGTGTCGTTCCAGAGCGTTCCGTCGATCATCAGACAATCCGCGCGTTCTGCTTCTTCAATCAGGGGCTCAGTCCATTCGCCCAGTCCGGGTGCGTAGAGACACCGACGGCCGCTAGATTGATCGATGAAAACGATGCCGATCGTGTCGTCCTCGGCGGGATTGTGACGCCGCGGAGAGTAGGGGGGTGCTTCGCTGGGCAGGGGGATCGGATGCATCGTCAAGCCCGAAATCTCCGGGATCTCGAAGGGCACGCGTCCGATCGCATCAACGGGTCGCCAGTCGACACCGCAATAATGTTCCAGGACGCTGATGAGTGGGTAGCCGCCAGTTAGGTCGCTGTGAACGCTAGGCGTGCAGTAGACGGGTAGCCGACGCGTGTGTTCGCGTAGGGTCATCAGTCCAGTCGAGTGATCGATCTGGGCGTCGACGATCAAGACGGCTGCGATGGCGGTATCGCGTACCGTCCGTGCGGGTTGAAGGGCCGGGCAGGATTCGAGCTGTGCTCGCAAGTCGGGCGATGCATTGACGAGTAGCCAGTCTTCACCCGTGTCCGAGACCGCCAGCGAGGACTGGGTACGCGGTCTTGCGGCCAGCGTGCCTGCCCGAAGACCGGAACAATTGGCGCAATTGCAATTCCACTGAGGGAACCCGCCACCGGCCCCTGAGCCGAGCACTTTGATCAGCATGACGCCGCGATACTCCTATGCGATTGCCTTCGCCGCGAAGCATCGGCGTTCAAAGCGTGATGCTCAAAACGGCTTCACGATGACACAGATGACGATCCCGACCATCAACAGGGTGGGAACTTCATTTGCGATTCGAAAGAATCGCTCCGGCCTCTGGTTGCGATCCGCGGCGAAGTCGTTCTTCCAGCTCATCATGGCAATATGGGCACCGAGCAATCCCGCGACCAGCGCAAGCTTCAACCAGAGCCAGGCCCCCGCGTGCAGCAGATAACCGGGCGTACCGGGGATGGCGAGGAGCGTTGCGCCGAAGACAAGCGTCGCAATCATGGCCGGACCCATGATGATTCGCGCGAGCCTTTCTTCCATCCCCTTGAAGGCTTCCGATAATTCGCTGCCGATCTCCGCCTTGCAGTGGTTGACGAAGAGACGCGGGAGGTAAAGCAGCCCGGCCATCCAGGAGATCACGGCAATCAAATGGAGTGCCTTGATCCAGGCGTAGTAGGGAAGAAGTAGCTCGCTCATCAGAGGCTGAATTGTTCCGCCAGATTGCGTTCGGAAAGGCTCTGACCCGCCTCGAATAGAACCTCGACGGCGATCTCACGATCCTCTCCAATACCGACTTCGATCACGTCGCGGACTTCGTTCGAATCAGCCACCGCGCTCACGGGTCGCTTTTCGGGTTCGAGCACTTCTATTCGAACATTGGCGGCGCGTGGGATCAGCGCGCCGCGCCATCGCCGCGGTCGAAAGACGCTGATCGGTGTAAGTGCGAGTACGCCGGCATCGAGGGGAAGGATCGGTCCGTGGGCGGAGAGGTTATAGGCGGTGCTCCCGGCGGGAGTCGCAACGAGCACGCCATCGCAGATCATCTCGTGCATCCGCGTCACTTCGTCGACGTGGATGCGCAGCTTTGCGGCCTGCCGCGTTTGTCGAAGCATCGAGACTTCGTTGATGGCCAGCCGCTCGATTCGCTCTCCATTCACGAGTTGCGCTGTCATTCGGAGAGGATGAATTCGAGCGATCTCGGCCTTTCGAACTCGGCCGAGAAGATCGTCGGTGGAAAAGGGGTTCATCATGAATCCGACCGAGCCTCGGTTCAGTCCGAAGACGGGTTTTCCATGGGAGATGAACTCGTGGATCGTCTGAAGCATGAAACCGTCACCGCCAAGGGCGACGATTACGTCGGCGTCCGCCGGGGGCTTAGACGGATACAAACCCGCGAGTTCCGCGAGTGCGGCCTGGGCCGCGGGCGTATCCGCGGCGACGATCGCAATATGCTCGGCATGGGAATATTCGCAGCTGGCATTGTCGCGACTGCCCTCATCGGAAGGAGAGTGCTCAGATGCTCTCGTTTTTTCGTTCTTGTCTCTCATGCGGTCCTTGTCTGGTCCCGGCGTCGAGTGGCGAGCATAGGCCAATCGACGAGACAGAGTCTCCCCGACGGATTGGGCTCGGGTATGGTCTCGGATTCCCCGCATTCGACGAGTTGACGACGAAAACCAGTGTTGGGCTCGGCTACAAGTTCTAGCTCCGACGTCGAACTCTGTGCTGACGCGACCGAGCAGGTTCACCCCGCTCTGCTGCAGCCTGCTACGCTGAGGCCCTCGCGCGAAGCCTGCGCACCTACGCCTTTATGCGTCTGAGAGTAGATCCGTGCGGATGCGCGCTCAGTAAGACCATGGATGGGAACCGAAGGGCCAGATGTATACGATCTTGATTGCGATTCTGATTGGGGCGACCAGCGGAGGGGCCTGGACAGCGCTTGCGTTGTGGAAGACCTGGCAGATGGGAATTGTCCTGACGATTCTCGTTTCGCTTCTCGCCTTCGTTTTGATTTCACGCTGGATGGCGCGTCGAATTGAACCGGAATTCATGGCGATCCAGAAGCAGATCCAAGCGGGGCAGACCCAGCTCGCGATCGGCCAGCTCGAGTCGATGCTCTCGCTGTCGCGCTGGCAGATTCTCTTGAAGGGCCAGATTCATGCCCAGATCGGCATGTTGGCCTACGCCTCGGGCGACGAGGGCAGGGCGGCGAACCATCTCACCCTAGCCGGGATTCGCTCGACCGAAGCCCAAGTGACGAACGCGGCGTTGGAATATCGGCGCGGGCGCAAGGACGAGGCACAGAAGATCCTGGAGGTCGCGATCCGCGCGAACAAGAAACAAATCCTCCCTTATCACGTTCAGGCTTGGATGTTGGCCAAGGACGGGAATCGGAAAGGCGCGATTACTCGACTGCTTGCCTGCCAGAAGATCGAGAAGAGCAACGAGTCGACTCAGGACAATCTATCGCGGCTGCAGAACGGCAAGAAACTCAGCATGAAGCGGTTCGGGATTGGCTGGTTCGGTCTCCAGCTCGAGAAGCCGCCCGCACAGATGCGAGTCGCCCAGGGCATGGCGGGGCGAAAGGGTTTTAGACAGAAGTCCCGCCGCCGACATTAGCCGTTAACCGTCAGCCGATAGTGTCGTCGGTCGAGATCTCGTTTTCGATCGACTGGGTCAGCGTCTGCCGACGGCGGATGAGTCTGGCCTCGCCAGCCCTCGTGATCAGGACTTCGGCGGCCTCAGGAAACGAGTTGTAGTTCTTCGCAGACATGCCGGCGCAGTACGCGCCTGCACCCTCGATGACCAGCGTGTCTCCAATCCTTGCGCTCGCCATCGGGCGCGGCGCGAGTGCTTCCGGGTCTCCGGGTGCTGGCGTCAATATGTCGCTCGACTCACAACAATGACCGGCCACGATGTAATTGGCGTTCTCGGCGTCGCGCGGGTCAGCGGGCCTTTCGTCATCCGGCCGACTTCCATGGGAGACGACGAACAGGGGATGCTGGGCTCCGTACATTGCAGGCCGCAAAATTTCCGTCATCCCCGAATTGATCTTCAGAAACGAGTAGCCATCCGAGCCGGTGTCGACGATGTCGATGATTTCGGTCAGGAGCGCGCCCGCGTTCACGACGAGAAAACTGCCGGGTTCGATTTCGATTTGAAACGCGTCGGTCCCGGTCCGCCCGGAGCGCTGTTGAAGATCGGTGATGAACGCAGTAAGCAGCGGGCGAATGGTTTCTCCGATCTCAACCAGGTCGGCGCTCGTCTCATTCTCCATTCTGGCCACCTTGAATCCGCCACCGAGAGACAACCGGTTGAGGTCAGGGAAGCGGCTGGCGATTTCGAGAACAAGGCCGGCGCAGCGTTTCCAGACCTCCGGGTCACCGCCGGAGCCGATATGGGTATGTAGGCCGGTCACGCGGAGGTCGAACTCATCCGCGACCTCGAAGGCCTGATCGAGTTGCTCGTGCCAGATGCCGAAGGACGAGGCGACTCCGCCGGTATTGGTGCGATTATTGTGGCCGGAGCCCGCACCCGGATTGACGCGAATCGAAATATCACTTCCCGGAAAAAGCAGGCCGTAATGTCGGAGTTGGTGGAGCGAACAGGCATTGAAGAGGACGCCGCGCTGGACGAGTCCTTTCATATCCTGAGGCAGCTCCTGGGCCGTGATCTGAATATGGGAAGGCTCGATTCCAGCAAGCAGCGCGCGCTCCGCCTCGAAGCCACTGCTGGCATCGAAGTGGAGTCCCCGGGCGTCGAAGAGCCGCAAGACAGCGGCGGTGGGCAGGGATTTCATGGCAAATCGGCCGACCAGTTTGCAGGGCGCGGGGAATGCCAGGACCTGATCGGCCGCGGCTTCGAGCTCCCCCTGGTCGTAGACGTAAACGGGTGTTCCGAATCGCTCGCGAATCGTCACGATCTGGGCTTCATTGAGAAAACGCATGAGTGTGCTCCTACTAACGACGGCCGAGCATAGCAGTCTCTCCGGCCGCACTGATCGGGATCGGGGACAGAATCAGGTGTCGGCCGTGAATTTCCGTCGATGAAAGTTTGACGATCCGCCGCCGCATGCGAGACTCACGGCCCGGTCGGATGCTCAACTGAAGCGACGCGGTGATCACAAGGGGTGGAGTGGTGTCGGAGGAAGGGAAGGACGGTCGTGAAGGCAAAGAAGTCAAAACGGAAGGGCTGGATTTCATTCGGACGATCATCACCGAAGATCTGGCCTCGGGGAAACACGCTGGGGTCGTGACGCGCTTCCCGCCCGAACCGAATGGTTATCTCCATATTGGGCACGCCAAGGCGATCTGTCTCAATTTTGGAATCGCGAATGAGTTTCCCGAGAGTCGCTGTCATCTTCGGTTCGATGACACGAACCCAAGTACGGAAGAGACCGAGTACGTCGAGGGAATTCAGGCCGACGTGCGGTGGCTGGGATTCGATTGGAAAGAGCATTGCCATTTTACGTCGGACTATTTTTCGACGCTCTATGGCTTCGCCGTTTCATTGATCGAGCAGGGCAAGGCCTTCGTCGATGATCAGTCTGCCGAGGAAATTCGTGCGAACCAGGGATCACTCACCGAGCCCGGTACGCCAAGCCCCTTCCGAGATCGAAGCGTTGCAGAGAATCTCGATCTGTTTTCACGTATGAAGGCGGGAGAATTCGAGGACGGCACGCGGGTCCTGCGAGCCAAAATTGATATGGCCGCGTCGGTGGTCGCTATGCGGGATCCGATTCTCTATCGCATCCAGAAGGCCACGCATCATCGCACCGGCAACGATTGGTGCATCTATCCGATGTACGACTTTGCGCATTGCCTCTCCGATGCGATCGAGAAGATCACGCATTCGCTCTGCACCCTCGAATTTCTCGATCATCGCCCCCTATACAATTGGATTCTCGATCAGCTGGAGACGCCGAGTCGTCCGCGACAGATCGAGTTTGCCCGCCTGAACGTCGGATATACGGTGACGAGTAAGCGGCTTCTTCGTCGGGTTGTCGAAGAAGGTCACGTGCGCGGTTGGGACGATCCAAGGATGCCGACCATCGCGGCGCTGCGAAGGCGCGGATACCCGGCAGTCGCGATTCGAGATTTTTGCGAAGCCGTAGGCATCGCGAAGCGCGACAACGTGATCGATCTAGCGAATCTCGAGTTCCATGTTCGTACGGTCCTCAACCGGGAGGCGCCGCGACGCATGGGGGTCCAGCGCCCGCTGAAAGTCGTCATCGAGAACTACCCCGAGGGCGAGGAGGAGTTTCTGGATGCCGTGAATAATCCGGAAGATCCCGAAGCCGGATCGCGTCGGGTTCCCTTCTCGCGGGAGCTCTACATCGAAGAGGAAGACTTTCTAGAAGATCCACCGAAGAAGTTTTTCAGGCTCGGTCCCGGGCGAGAAGTTCGCCTGCGTTATGCCTATTTTATTACCTGTACCGATGTCGTCAAAGACGCAGCGGGAAAGGTCGTCGAACTTCGATGCACCTATGACCCGGCTACGCGAGGCGGTGACTCTCCCGACGGACGCAAGGTGAAGGGCACCCTTCATTGGGTCTCAGTCCCGCATTCGATTCCGGCCGAGATTCGACTTTATGGACCCTTGTTTACGGATGCAGAGCCCGACACGGGCGGCGAAGGGGGTCTCGAAGCGAGTCTCAACCCGGACTCCCTGGAAACTCTCACCGAAGCCCGCGTGGAGCCCGAACTGTCGAAAGGTCAGCCAGGGGATCGCCTCCAGCTCGAACGCGTCGGCTATTTTTGCATGGATGAAGACAGTCGGCCGGATCGGCTGGTCTTGAACCGAACGGCTACGCTGCGCGATACATGGGCCAAGGTCGCCAAGCAGAACGCGGGCCCCCAGGCCAGCCCAAACAAGAAATCGAAGAAATCCAAGAAGAAGAAATCGTAACAGACTGCGAAGAAGGATTAGAAATGAATCGAATGGGTATGACGATCCCGATGGCGGGCGTGCCGCTTTCAGAACATCGTGATTGGATTCGCGAGATGGTCGATCTCGGATATACCGACATGTGGTCTTCCGAAGCAGGCGGTCAGGATGGCTTTACGCCACTCGCATTGGTTTCGGCTTGGGCACCCGAAGTTCGATTGGGTGTTGCGATCATTCCCGCGTATACGCGCGGGCCCGCGCTGATGGCGATGAGCGTTGCGAGTCTTGCGGAGGCGGCGCCGGGTCGATTCGTGATGGGAATTGGGACGTCTTCCGATGTGATCGTCGAGCGATGGAATGGCATCCCATTCGAAAAGCCCTACGCGCGCGTGCGGGACACCGTGAACTTCCTGCGTAAAGCATTGGCAGGAGAGAAAATCGACGAAGAATACGAGTCGTTTACGGTCAAGGGATATCGACTCCAGATGCCGCCGCTTGAAAAGCAGCCACCGATCCTGGTCGCAGCGCTTCGACAGGGCATGCTGAAATTGGCGGGGCGCATTGGGGATGGCGCGATTCTGAATTGGCTGTCAGCGGAAGACGTGAAGACGGTGACGCCGTTCGTGCATGCGGGTGGGGAGGGCAAGGAGATCGTTGCTCGCCTTTTCGTGATCCCGACCGCCGATGTCACGGCCGCGCGCGCGATCGCCCGCCGCGCCATTGCCGCCTATCTGACGGTTCCCGTCTATGCCGCGTTTCATGAATGGTTGGGTCGTTCCGAGCAGCTCGAAGGTCTCTGGTCTCATTGGAAAGCCGGCGATCGAAAGGCCGCTCTGGCCGCGATTCCCGACGAAGTGGTCGACGATCTCGTGATTCACGGCTCTCCCGAAGCCTGTCGCGAGCATATCGAGCGATATCGCGAGGCCGGCATTCACACGCCCGTCCTCGCAATCCTGCACACAGATGACTTGAAGCAATCGGTCCGAGACCTCGCTCCGCGGTAGGTTCGGCAGGGCCGATTGGAAGCTCGCGGCTCTGCGCTTCCCTGGATAGGGTTATTATACCCACGGGGCGTATTTGAATCGATTCCGCTGGTCGGGGCGGTCTCGTGGCCTCTTGTCTCGTGGGGCTCAGTCCCAGCGCTGGATCCGCCGATGAAGCCTGTTGACTCTCCGAGGGACCGAGGCCTGATGTCTGCTGCCGAAAAACCAAGCGAGCTGACAGCGCTGCGCGCACTTGAAATGCGCACGCGTGAGCTGTCTCTGGATGCGCAAATGGTCGAATGCGTTGATCTTTTGCAGTCGCCGGAATTCGTTGTCGGGGATCTCGTTCACAGCGTCGGGCAGGCGACAGAGGCGGCGAGTGCGCGCCGAACAAGCGTTTCACTCACGATGAAACGCGAAGCCCACGGCGATGCATTTTTTTACCCATCTCGGGAGCTCTTTGTTCAGGGCGATCGCTGCTCGTTTACTTGCTTGGCGACGGAGATTGATATTACTGCTGGGCCGCTCGGCGGCGCAGCACCCGGTTTGATCGATTACGCCGCCGTGACATGCGAAGCAAGGCCCCTCCCGATCCTTGGCTTCGTACAGGGCAGCGAGGCGGAGAGTGCGTATCCAATCCTGCTCCGCTCGCTATCGAGTTTGATCGACCTCGCAACGGAAAACTGGTTCAACGCACTCGACCGCGAGATCTACCACGGAATTCTCGGGCCAACACCGGCCTTCGATCTCACGCTCGTCCTCTGGGATGACGACGTCGCGGACTCCCGGCGGCCGCTCTGCGAACTCACGCGCGACCTCGCGGAGGTTCTCAAGACGACTCTCGAGGCTGACCCCCGATTTCCAGCCATCCTCAATCACATCGTCTGTCTTCGGATGAACCAGAAACGGTTCGATGGGCGACTGCGATTTGTCTGGCGGGTCTGACTTCATGACGGTCGAATCGCGATCTCGAGAAACCGAGCCGTCGTTGGTCATCCGCCTGGATACTGCTCTTGTCTGCATCACAGCGGTTGGGGATGGCACCCGCTCTCTCGGCATTGCGGGCGAGACGCTGATTGGCAAATTCTTTCCGGAATTGCTGGCGCCATCCGAGATGCCGGCCGTTATCGAAACACTTCGGTCCGTCGTAGAAGAGCGGAGAGGCGCGATCATCATCGCCTCCTTTGATCTGTCGGGAATGCTGCGCTGGGTCGAACTCACAGTCACTCCCGCACGAGTAAACAGCGAAGACCGCGCTTCGATCGAGATCGAGTTTCAAGAACATGGCTCGGAAACCGTGGAAGGCGAAAGTCGTTATCGCTCACTGATCGACAATATGCGTGACAGCTTATGCGAGATCGGTGAAGACGGCCGAATCCTCTATGCGAGTCCGAGTTATGCGGAACTCTTTGGGGGTTCGCTTGATGGACTCCTGGGTTCGGATCCGGTCGAATCGGTGCACGTCGATGATCGTCGTCGGGTTTCTCATCTCTTTCGTCCAGGTGCGCGGTCGCGGAGGCAGGGAACACTCGTCTATCGGGCGCAGAGTATCCTTGGCGTCCCACTTCATCTCGAGGCGACTGCGCGCGAATTCATCGGCGAAGATGGTCGCCCGCATGTGGTGGTGTCGACTCGAAATGTGACCGAACGCGAAAACGCACGTCGATCACTCGAACGTCATATTGCTCTAGAGGCCCGGGTTGCTGAGCTGTCGCGGGTTTTCATCGACCTTCAGCCTGAAGCGATTCACGACGGCATCATGCAGAGCCTTGCGCACGTCGCCGAACTTGCGGAGTCGGAGCACAGCTGGACGTACTCCTTGGCGACGAGCCGCAGCGAGGCGGAAAATTTTGATTGGTGGCGCGATGACGATCTTAAGAATGCTTCCGCGTCGACGACTTCCACAGGCAGTGCCTCGCTTGCAAGATTTCCATACTCGACTGGGATGATCACAAAGGGACGCGTCTACCAGGTGACGGACGTGGATGCCTTGCCGGAGCAGGCCGAGAGCGAACGGAAAGACATGCTCGAGCGAGGAGTGCGCTCCATTCTGGGGATCCCGATCATGTCCAATGGTCAATTTGCCGGATTTCTCGGCTTCGAGAGTTTTGAGCGAGAGATCAATTGGCCCGAAGAAACGATCGTGCTGCTTCGCATGGTCGGAGAAATCTTCTTCTCCGCGCTTCGCCGACGTCGAAGTGTGGAAGAACTTCGGCACAGCCAATCACAGCTCCTGCAGTCTCAAAAGATGGAAGCGGTGGGTACGCTGGCCGGGGGCATCGCCCATGATTTCAACAATCATCTGGCAGTCATGCTGGGTAATGCACGATTTGTCAGGCAGGAAATCGATGCGGATCCCGAAGTCATGAGCGCCATCGAGGATTTCGAGCGATCGGCGGATCACTGTGCCCAGCTCACACGTTCACTGTTGGCCTTCTCTCGTCGCACACCCGCTGAGATCCTGCCGGTCGAAGTTGCGGAACTCGTAAAAGGAGTCGAGGGCCTCGTTAGGCCACTCCTGCCATCCTCGATCGTTTTCGAATCTCGCCTGATGCCAGATCTCGGATCCTTCGCAGTCGATCGTGTTCAGATTCAACAGGTTCTCGTAAACCTCCTTGTGAACGCTCGGGATGCCATGCCCGATGGCGGCCCGATTCACATGCATGCGTGTCGTCGTCCGATTTCGGCGGCGGAGTCGTCGTCGCTCGGTCTGGATGAGCAAAGTGAATACGTCGTTCTGAGCGTCGAGGATGCCGGGCATGGCATGAGCGAAGAGGTGAAGACTCGCGCCTTCGAACCCTTCTTTACAACGAAGGATGTGGGCCATGGGACCGGGCTTGGGCTGGCGACCGCTTACGGCATCGTTCGGCAGAGTGAAGGCGCGATCTCGGTCGATAGTCATCCGGGAGAGGGCACGACATTCAGAGTCTATGTTCCGAGTGTGGAAGAGGGTTCGGCGGAGCTGGCTGCGTCCGATGCCGGTTCGCTGACGGCCGCCGCTGCGCCGGGTCGAATCATCGTCGTTGAAGATGAACCCGCAGTTCGTCGGCTCGTCGGTCGTATCCTGACCAATGCGGGATACGCCGTCGATATTCGCTGCTCAATCGAGGATGCCGCGAGCTTCCTCGATTCTGACGAGACTCACGTCGATCTGGTCGTTGCCGGCCTCGTCCATTCACAGAATTCAGTCGCATCTCTGCTCGCACCGTTGCGCCGATCGCGGGATGGATTGCGCATTCTTGTTTTGACAGGATTTAGTGGCGCTCCACACGAGAGCGGCCCAGGGC
Source organism: Myxococcales bacterium (assembly GCA_012960035.1). Lineage (GTDB taxonomy): Bacteria > Myxococcota_A > UBA9160 > UBA9160 > UBA4427 > DUBZ01. The sequence continues at coordinate 236,780 of DUBZ01000061.1, forward strand.
TCTGCGTTTTGCAGAAGCCCTTCGACGAAGAGTCGCTGCTCTCAGCAGTCCGCGAGTTGTTGACGGCCTAGAGGCCGCGTGGCCAAAGGCGCTCGTGTCCAGACGCGATTCGTTGGATGACTCCTTGATTGCGAGGGTGAACTTCCTATCGGAATCGCTCATGCTAGGGCGATGACACGACGCGACCTTCATCGGGGCGAGACTCTCGTGACCGTCTTTGGCCATCACCCCGTCCGAGAAGCCCTCCGATCCAAAGGCGCCGAGGTCCTGGAGTTGCGACTCGTTGCCGGCTCGGGCGCAAAGGAGTATCGAGAGCTCCGTCACGACGCGACAACCTTAGGCATCGCGGTGGCCGAGATCTCGCGAACAGAGATGAACGCCTATACCGGCGCGCCCCGGCATGATCAAGGGATTGGGGCTCGGGTGCGTTTGCTTCGAGTGATCGAGACAGAAATCTTTCTCGAGAATCTGAAGGGGAAGAACGCGGGCAGGCCGGCCCGCGTGATGGCGCTGGACGGTGTGACGAACTCGCAGAATGTCGGCATGGTCGTGCGGTCCGTTGTGGGTGCGGGCCTATCGGGAATGCTCTGGCCGATGGTCGGCCAGCCATGGATTAACGGATTGCTGATTCGAGCGGCCGCGGGTTCGATCTTCGAATGCCCGATCATTCGCTGCGACTCGCTGGTTCTGGGGCTTGCCGCTTTTCAATCAGCGGGCTTTTCCTGCCTGGGGCTCGACTCCGATGCGCCCTCTTCTCTGTTTTCGATGTTGCCGACCCATCGCGAGGTGTATGTGCTCGGAAGCGAGTCGGCCGGAATGTCGGATGAGATCCAGAGCCTGGTCGATGTCCGGGTTTCGATTCCAATGGCGGGTGCCCTCGAATCCCTGAATGTGGCGGTGGCAGCCGGCCTGGTTTGTTTCCACGCGGGTGGGTTGCTCAGTCCCGAGGGCTGAATCGTCAACGCGGGGGCCGTCGCAAATCCTGTTGCCACTCGGAATGCGCTGGGCTACTTCAGGGGTGACCACCGACGGTGGAGGGTGTCCTTCGATTCAGCGCCAAGGCGGCGAGGATTGGAGGGCGGTCCGAAGAGTGCTCAGCCGACCTGAAGAAGCATAAGGCGCGTAAGACGGGTTGCATCGATTGATCCGGGAGCCAGAAGACCGACCCTCTGCGGCGCTGCGTCTCTCGGAAGCAGGGAGCGTAGGGTGTCACGGAAGTCTCGACGCTTGGCGGCGCGCGCTGCATAGTTCTTATAGTTTTTATAGTTCTTGCAGGCGTTGCAGTTGCCGCAGTTGTCGTTGTTGTTGTTGTTGTTGTTGTTGTTGTTGGCCCAATCGTCGATGGATTCGACTGGGCATAACGAGGCGACTCTTGTGTGTGCCGCATACGACGGGTCGAAGGGCCATCGATGGCAGTCAAATACATCGGTCCTACGGCGCGTTCTAGGGCGTGGATGCCTCTCGACATTTCCTATTTCCCGATTCGTTCTTGACTGAGGTTGAGTATTCGTCAGGCTGCACTGTGAGCCGTCTTCGACCGGCCGACGCGGTTTGGCCAATAGGGCATCGAGTCGATGCCTTAAGGAAAACTCATGTTGAATACGCTGCACCGTTTGATCCATCCCAGAGCCCGAGCAAGCGCGGTACTCATCGTGACGCTGCTCTTTGCCATGCCCGCGGTCTCGCTGATGGCGACCTTTGACGACCTAGGGCTCTTAACCGGGGCGCCCGGCGAATCTCTCGATCCGCCTACTTCGGGCGGCAGTTTTTCGAGTGGCGGGATCACCTTCCTGAACGACGGGTCGTTCTCGGGGTTCTCCGCATCGACCACCATGGATACGACGACGCCTGGCTTCACCAATCAGTACAGCAATATCACCGGGGCCGGGGCGGGCGGATCCAGCGGATTTGGAATTGCGTTTTCAAACTCGACGATCGTCTTGCCGACGCCTCAAGTTGTGTCTGGCGCTGAGTTCACGAACACTACCTACGCCGCCCTGTCGATGTTGGATGGTGACAGCTTCGCCAAGCAATTTGGTGGGTCCGGTGGATCGGATCCGGATTTCTTCCGACTGCTCGTTGAAGGCATTGACGATTTGGGTTCGTCGACGGGAATCATCGAATTGATGCTCGCTGACTATCGTTTCGTCGATGACTCCCTCGACTTTGTTCTCGATGAGTGGGTCTTTCTTGATCTGGCTGGATTGGGAGTTGTGAGCGAGCTTCGATTTGATTTCGAGTCGAGCGATTTCGGGATGTTCGGGATCAACACGCCGGCTTATTTTGCGATCGATAATCTAGTCACCATTCCTGAACCCGGCCATGCGATGCTGATCGGCCTCGGATTGATGGCCTTGGCTTCGCTGAGAAATTGGGGCCTGGGAGTCCTGCGCTAGGCGCTCGACTCCGCGGTGGTCCACGGTTGAAAGGACCAGGGGGTCGGTCATTCCGATCCTCTGATCTTCGGCCCATGACCCGTCAGCGTCTGCACGACGAGCCAAGGCTTCACCAACCGGCAACAAAGTCTGCACTGCGCTTCATAGGGTGCAGGAAATTGCATCGCAGAGAATTGCGACGCGCACTGTCTCCGACAGCGAATACTCAACTAATTCAGGCGCTTGCCGAAACGTTCTCCTATGGCACGGGGCTTGCGGATCCGACACATGGTGGCGGGCGTGAGGTCCGGCATTGGAGGTCGCAATGCACGGTGTGGACAGCAGTTTAAACAAGAGCGCGTTCAACAAGAAGGCAATGCGAGCGACGTGTCGCTCGGCTGGCTTTACGTTGGTCGAGGCGATGGTCGTGGTGGCCATCATCGGAATCGTGATGGCGTCCTCGGTCCCCAACATCACGCGATATTTTGAGAACGGGCGCGGGCGAGCGGCCGCCAAGTCGATCGCGGATGCTCTCAATGTCGCGCGCGCCCAGGCGATTCGCACGGGCAGTAATCACGTCGTCTTCTTTTCCGTCATCAGCGCGGGCATTCCGGCCGGCGATGTTGGAGGAACGGCATTGACTGACGTATCTGGCAATCCTGTTCCCATCTTCGTGTTGAACGATGGCGCTCCCGGCTCGGCCAATCAGAACTGCCTCATCGATGCGGTCGAAGAACGCATCACATTCCCAGCCCAGAACGGAGTGGGGTGGGGCGCGAATGTGCCGCCGGCTGCCATTCCCGCACCGGACGATGATGCCGTGATTGTGATTCCCGCGGATGGCTCGAGTTTTCGAGCGCCCGACGGTACGCCGAATATGACGTGGGTGCAGTTTCGACCCGATGGTGTTCCCGTTGGCATCGACGCGGCCTGCAACGCCGGTCGACTCGGATCTGGCGGCGGAACCATCTATCTCCAGACGGCGAACCGAGATTTCGCCATCACGCTCTCGCCCCTCGGTGGCGTACGCGTACACCTCTGGGACGCAGTGACCGGAGGCTGGACGATATGAGTTGGCAGGCGAGTAGAAAGTCGATGACGGCAAGACAGCGAGCAGGCTTGACGCTCGTCGAGATCATGGTCGCCATGGTCGTCCTGTCCTTTGGTCTCCTGGGCGTCGCGGCGATGCAGGTTCGGGCGATTACCGAGGGCAGCGGCGGACGACACCTCTCCGACGCGAGTGCGATCGCGCGCAACCGGGTCGAAGCACTGGTACGGCAGGATTGGGCCGCTGGGGCGCTTGCGGATTCAGGCGGTGCCTTTACGGCGCCGGTGAATGTCGCGCTGCTGGACCAGACCTATGGCCAGGCCGAGCGGATTACAGACATCGTCGTCCCGCTACCCGGGACGACGCAGATCAAGATGATTGAAGTTCGAATTACGTGGAATGACCAGAAGCGCCTTGGGCGATCCGTCGTCCTATCGAGCGCCCGACTGAGGGAGCCTGACGAATGAAAACTCAATCCCGGTCTCGTCAAGGTTTTACCCTGATCGAATTAATGCTTGCGGTTTCCTTGCTTTCGATCGTCATCATCGGCGTGTTCGAAAGTCTCACGCGACAGCACAAGACTTCCATCGTGACGGATAACGTCGTCGAGGTTCAGCAGAACGTGCGGGCGATCTCATATCTCATCGAGCGCGAGATTCGAATGGCCGGCTTCATGGTTCCAAATGCCGTGAGCATTTGTGGCATCGATTCGACGGTGGGGAGCGACGAGCTCTTCGTATCCGAGACGGAGCCGATTGTTCCGGATGCCGTACCGACGGGAGATCTTGGAGCTCGCGTCACTTCCAATTGGCCGATCGGTAACGCTTGGCCAACGTCGATTGTCTTGAATCTCGATTCGACGACGGCTGATCTCGACGGCGATGGATTCACCTTTTACGACAACGACAATAACGGGACGCCCGAAGCAGATTTTCGAGTCGGAGGCGGATTCATTCTTGGAGACCTCGCGAATCCACATCGGGGTTCCGCTTGTGGAACGGTGACCGCAGCCTCGGCGACTCAGATCAGCATCATTCAAACCGGTGGAAATCTCACCGCGCTCATTGCGGGATCAGACGCTCCGCCGGAGATCGTGATTGTTCCCGCCTCTCACTACGCGATCAACGGTGCATTCGCGACTGGACGATTCGAGCGAAATGGCGACTTGCTTGCTCAGGGCGTTGATGATTTCCAGATCTCATACTTCTTCGATGTCGATGACGATGGTGTGATCGATGCGGCTGCGGCCGAGGAGCCCGGTACAGCGACGGGTAACATTTACGATCCGGTGAACTGGGACAACCAAGATCTCAAGGAAATTCGATTCTCGCTTGTTGTTCGGACCCGTGCGACGGACCCGGACTTCACCGGCGGTGGATTCCTGTCGTTCGAGAATCGCACGGCTGGCGCTGGGCCAGACGGGTTTCGGCGGCGTGTGATCGCGACGTCCGTTCGCCCGCGAAATATTGGCAACTCGGGGAGCATCTGATGGAGACTGAAAACATTATTAGGCATTCGAAAAGGGAAAGCGGTGTGGCCCTGATGCTCGCGGTTCTTCTCCTGATCACAGTCTCCGGGCTGGCTCTATCAACCATGCAGACCGTCGCGAGTGACGGGACCGTTGCTGGCTTTCAGAACCAGGAGCAGATGGCGTTCTACGCCGCTGAGGCAGGAATTGCGCTTGCTCGCGACGTTGTCCGCAAGATGGGAGGTCGTGACGAAGTTCCGAACTATCCGGCTGATTACCCGAATGAGGCGAATCCGATCATGCTCTCGGATCCGAGCGAATTCGCGACGGGCCAGCAGCCCGCTTTCTTCGTCGATCCCAATGTTGCAATCCCAATCGGCTGGATTGAAGACGGTGCGCCATGTACGGAGGGCTGCAACATGACTCTCGGTGGCCAGAAGTACAACCACACGAAATGGGTCATCAACGTCATCGGGGAATCACCTTCCGGTGATCAAAAGCGAATCGAAGTCGTTGCAACTCGACTTCTCGCACAGGGCTTCTGAAATCATTCGTTATGAGTGGATGGCATGATAGGCCGGTGAAAGTTTAACACCCGTTAAACGGCCAGACGCCGATCGGTTGTACTCGATGGGCGAAGTAGAACAGGCACAGAGAGTGGCATGGAGACGAATATGAATAAATTGAATCTTCGAATACGTTCGATGACGATCATGAGCATTCTATTCATCGTGGGTGGCGCACTTCCCGGTGTGGCTGGGGATGAAGACATCTTCTCAGCCCAGGTCCCACCCAATGTCGTTCTCATGGTGGATAACTCGGGTTCGATGAACGCGGTGATGGAACACCCTTCTTTTGATTCCCAGACATTTGCCTACACATGTGAATTTATGTTGCCGACTGGCAACTTCAGCTCGTCGATCAACGATGACTTTGGTGTCTCGACGAGGTATGTCTGTCGATCTTCGGGCTGTCGCCTGGAGATTCGATCCGATGCGAGTGGTTGGACTGCCACTTCGGATTCGACTGATCACCCCGGCAACGGCTATGTGACGCGTACTTTCTGCGGCGAGACGAGACGACTCTATTCGGACGGTGTCAACGAAAGCGTCTATGGCAATCGGACCTGGTACTACTCTGAGTATGCGGAGTGGCTCTTTAGTATCGATGAGTCCGACGCAGCGACGCTGATCGGTCCAGCCGGCGAGCAAAGGACTGCCCCCCAAATAATTGCCGACATCGATCTCGCTGATAATGGCCAGAGCTATATCTCTGGCGACAATTTCGCGAAGTTCCAGATCACGCGAATCACGGCAGCGCGTGAGATCGCTCGCGATGTGATTTACCAGACCAACAGTGATTGTCCTGCATTCATGGGAGACTGCGGCATCTATGAAGATCGCGTTCGCTTCGGGGTGGCGCAATTCCATCGACGCTCGCATGGCGGATTTATTCGTGCCGAGGTCGATTCCTATAGCTCGAACAAGAACCTGATTGACGCAGCGATTACATCCCTGGATGCGCAGACCGGCACACCCCTCGGAGAGACTCTCTTCAAGCTCTATACCTACTTCATGCCGCGTACGACGTCGGATATGCCTTATGGTCAGAATGGATCGACGCAGTTTCCTCGCTACCGGTACAACACCTCGAACGGTGACTACACTTCAACGAGTTCGAACTGGCCTAGTGATCCGGTGACCGAATCCTGTCAGAAGAACTTCGTGATCATGATCACGGATGGTGAGCCGACGAGCGACAATTTTGTGTCGAGTAGCAGCAGCGCGCAGGGCTGGTCCGACTTCGACCCGCGACTCATCGGCGACTATGCGCCGGACAATCCAGGAGATCCCGACATCGGGAGTGATTCGACCCCCGAGGTCGGCGACCCTCCATGGGGAAGCTCTGCTGGATCCGGTTATCTCGATGACATCGCACTCTTCATGCAGGAAAACGATTGCCGACCGGACTATCCGAGTGAGACGAATCGGGTAGACGTCTATACCGTTGGATTCGGAACTCTTGGTCCTGTCAACTCGCTGCTTCAGAAGACCGCCGACAACGGAAATGGTCTCTTCTTTTCCGGAAACCAGGCAGAGACGCTGACTCAGGCGCTTGTGAGTTCAGTCCAGGACATCATTTCGAAGTCCCAGGGCTTTTCCGCAGCAACGGTTCCTGCAGCTCGTACCTCGGACGGCGGCAATCTCTACACGACGCTCTTCCAGCCGACGAGCGCTCGACCGTTCTGGCCGGGACTGCTTCGAAGCTACCAGATCACGGCCCAGGGCGAAATTCTGGATCGCAACGGCGATTGCGCACTGACGAACCTGGTCGACCCGCTGCTATGCGCGGGAGGCACTTTCCTGCCGGAAGACGTGGCGCCCCCGTACTGGAACGCTTCGAACGAAATGCCCGACGCAAATGATCGGTACATGAGGATCTCACTTGCGGGCTCACCCGGACAGATCATTGCGGACTTCGACCATGGCATCTCGGCAGTGGATCTGGGTGGGAGCCTCGGATCGGTATCCGAGTATCCTCCAGCCGGCGGCATCACTTCAACCAACGACCTCGATGAGGGCATTGTGTCCTTTCTCGCGGGTTGTCAGTGGGGCTCGGGGTTGACATCGGGGGGCGTCGACGACTTCCTCGGTTGTGTCGATCGGACCCGTATCGTGAACGGGAACATTGAAGCGGATCGTCTTGGAGATATCTTCCACTCGAATCCAGTGGTGGTCGGCCCGCCTAATAGTTTCATCCGAGAATCCTCGTACGCGCAATATGCTGAAGACTTGAGCTACGCACGTCGGGATCGAATTATCGTGGCCGGCGCCAACGATGGATTCCTGCATGGCTTCAATGCGGGTGAATATCAGATTGGAACCGGCACCTATGACGAGGGAACAGGCGAGGAGATCTTCGCCTTCATGCCCTGGGGCGCGCGAGCCAAGGTCATGGATCTGGCCAAGGATGATGCGACGCTGCATCCGCTCACGGTCGATGGTTCGCCTGCGGTTGCCGATGTCTGGATCGACAGCAATAGCGATCCCAGTGATGCGAAGACGGCGAGCGAATGGAAGACCGTTCTCGTGACGGGTATGCGCGAAGGTGCGGAACATTATCTGGCCATGGATATGAGCGACCCCGAGGCCAGCGGATATCCCGGGTACATGTGGGAATTCCCGCTCGAGAGCGACAGTGCTTGGCGCTCCTATATCGCCGAAACCTGGTCACAGCCCGTGATCACGCGAGTGCGTTTGGAAACAGGCAGTGGTGATGTGAAAGAAGTCTGGGTCGCGATCGTCGGCTTCGGATATGACGCATCGAGTGATCCAAATAATACGGTTCTCTACAACGCGGCCAGCACGAAGGGTCGTGGCATCATGATGATCGACATAGACACCGGCCGGCCGGTTGCAGCGCGCAAGTTTGGTACAACTGCTACGGGCGATGTCAGTGACATGCTCTATGCGATCCCGTCCAGCCCGGCGGTTCTTGACTACAACCAGGATGGTTTTGCGGATGTCATCTATATCGGCGACTTGGGCGGCCATGTCTGGAAGTGGGTGATCCGAGCCAACGGCACAGCGAACGCTTCGGACGCGCTGCTCTATCAGCCTAACTGGCCCTTCCGGAAATTCTTTGATGATGATCCGTCAAGATCCGCCGTCGCTCATGCTCGAAGCTTCTACTTTGCGCCGAGTGCGACGTTGGTCAGCGGAATCCTGCATCTTGGCTTCGGTTCGGGTGAACGCTCCGATCTCAATTGTTCGAGCACACTCAACGGGTGCAATCTTCTGAATCGGTTCTACATCGTGAAAGACCGAGACGTCTGGGACACTGGATCGCTTTCCGAGATCGACGGTCGCGAATACACAACGGGTGATCTCACCGACACGACCCCCTTCGAGGGTGATTGCCCGAGCGTCCAGCCCCAAGGGTTCTTCTTCGAGGTTGCCGATGGAGAGAAGTTCGTCACGAATAGTGAAATCTTCAATTCATTCTTCTTTATTTCAACTTATCGGCCGGACCTGAGTAATCAATGTGAGCCAGCGGGACTCGCGACGCTCTATGGATTCCTTGCGAAGTGCGGGCAGGGCGCCTTTGGCCCGCCAAGTCCATTGAGCCCGATCGCGGGTACAGATCGTAGCGAGGGCCTCGGCAAGGGTATGCCGACGGACGCGAGACTTTCTATCGCACCGGGTGAAGGCGGCAATCGACTTATCATCAGTAAACAGGATGGAGAGTTGATCAACATCGACAGCGGAAAATCTGATTCGGAGCACGGCACGCTTTATTGGCGCGAGCTGGATTGAGTAGGCCATCTCGGCAGAGCGACCTCGGCGCGAATGGCCTGGGTCGCCCGTGACCGTGTCCGAGCTGGACGGATAGATCATGAATGATTGACGAGGAGTTGAGCATGACGAATGGAATTCAGACAGGCCGAAGGTTGTTTGTGGCGCTTACGGCTCTGGTGTTTTGCTTCGCGGTTGCGTCGAATGCGATTGCGCGAGGCGGGCAACGCGGGAACAGTGGCGCGAGCTACACCGAGCAAGAAGTGATCGATGAAGTGAACGTCGCTGGGCAGACTGTGACGATCGCCGGGGAGACATATCGGGTTTCTGACTCGAGTCGGCTCTTCGACGAACGGGGCGGTCGAATTAGGCTCTTTGAACTGAACGGCAGCGCGGGTTCGAGCGATGGCGACATGGTCGAATTTACCGTGCGCCGCAGTGATGACGGAAGACGCAATGAGATTCGACGTCTGGCGGTCATTGCGGGTGATTTCGAGTAGATGGCAACGACAGTGGGGGGGACGATGGCAGCGAGAATCAGCAACCTGGGAACGGGGAGTCGTCCTGCAGCAACGATCGATCGTGCCAAACGTGCCAGAAGAGCTGGCTTGATTGGCTGGATGGGTCTGATCGTCTTGATATTGGCGGTTGGCTGCGGGGATGATTCACACGAGTCAGTGGGCCCACGTTCGATGCTTCAATCCGGGACTTCGGACTCGGCCGCGGCGACTGGCCCCAACCGCGCGCCGACAATTGAAGCGGTGGTGACGCATCCAGTTCGGCCGATGCCAGGTCGAAAGGTCCAGGTCACGGCACGCGTCTCCGATCTGGACGACGATCCCATCGAGATCACCTATCAATGGCGGACTCGAAGTGGGCGAGTGCTCGGAGAAGGGCGCGTCTTCGACACCACCGGGCTTGGCCCCGGCAGTCGACTCGAAGTCAGCATTTCGGCGACCGATCAGAAGGCGACGAGTCCAGCGACCGTTCATTCATTTCAATTGGCGGAACGCGCTTCATCCATTGGGCTGGTCGTGATCGACGCGTCCAACGGGACGAAGCCAGGCGTGACACTCAAGGGTGTCGTCGAATTCAGCGATGTCCAATCGGGTCGCGTCGAGGCCGATCTCGAATGGACGGTGAATGGCGAAGTCGTCGGAACGGATGACGAACTTCTGACTGGGCGATTTGTTCCTGGAGACATCGTGATCTTGCGTGCGCGGCTAGCCAATGTCGCGCGGCCGGGAAGGTCGATTTCGAGTCCACCGATCACGCTCTCGCGCGGCGAGGCACCGAGGATCTCGTCGAAGCCGCTCTCGGGAATCGAAGGGGGACTCTTCCGCTATCAGATCCGCGCGGCAAGCGATGAGTCCGATGCAGAGCTGACCTACGCACTTCTATCGGGTCCCGACGGAATGCGTGTCGACGCGAAGACCGGAATCGTTCAGTGGCGACCGACGACGGAGCAAAGGGGGCGCTTCGAAATCGAGGTCAGCGCCACAGATCAGTGGGGGAGCGGAGTGGGGCAGTCGTTTGCGATTGATGCCGCTGCTCCGCCCGCAAGTCCTCGCTAGTTCGGGCCCGGGCGAGCCGAGCTTGCTCAAGGGTTTACCCGATGAGTCTGGGATGTTGAATGTGGATAGAGAGAATACGAATCGGCGTATAGCTGATCAGATGGAGACACGTTCGTAGATGGACTCGCAATCAGGGATGATGAATCTGTCGCTGCTGATGAGCGCGACGTGCCTTACGCTGCTGGTCCTGTCGTCCTGGAGTCTACGGACGACTTCGATCGGACGAAGCTTCCTCGCCTTCATTCTCGTCGCCGACTACTCAGCGATATTCCGGCTCAGCGCTGCTCAAAGCGTGCTTGGGGAAGAGGCTTCGGGCCTACTACTCATGGCTTTCGACCTCGTGATGAGCGCAACAATTCTTCGACTGGCCTGCCAGATTGCAAATGACTCAGCGAAGCTAGGCATCGCGATCGAGGCGCTTCTCGTGGGGATTCCCGCAGCGGTTTTGCTGTCGGGTGATGCCATCATGGCTTCCCTGTGGTCGGCGTGTGCGTTCGGGTTCGCCGGTGTTCAAGTCACGCAAATGCCCCATCGTAGTTGGGATGGGTTTCGAATGGCACTCAATACGGTGAGTGCGCTGATTCTGTTTCCGGCTCTGTTCTCACTCGCAAGTATCGCGGGCGCGCCGGCAAGCCTGACTTCGCCAGCGACAACAATATCTTCGACGATTCTGGCGATTGGACTTTTTCTATGCCTGCCGCGATTGGGGTTTTTGTCCTCGGACCGCGTGCGTCACGGCTCGGTCATCGAGGCGATGTGTGATGGCGTGCTCGTGGTCGACATGAATGACCGCCTAGTCGAATTCAATGAAGCGGCGCGCGAAATTCTTGAACTGGATGAAGATTCTTTGTCCTTGCGACATCTGGCTGATGTACTGGCTCACCATTGCGACCTTGTCGAGCTTTTCAGCGGTGCAATCGACGGCCAGAGCGTCTACTCGATCGTTCAAGACAGCGAGCCAGCGGAGGAAAAGACCTACGACCTTCGGCTGAGCGCGCTCTATGATTCGACCGGTTCGATCCGCAGTCGTGTGATGGTTCTGCGCGACATTTCAGACCGAATAGCGATTGAAGAGGAGAGCCGTCGTCAATCTCGTCATGTTAGGATTGTCCACGAAGTCTCCGCTGCCGTTCATGAGGCGAATACGATTGAAGGGGGCCTGGAAGCGGCCTTGTCTTTGATCGCCAGGGCGATGAACTATTCATTGGGTCATTTTCTTCGAGCCGGAGACGCAGCTGGCAACGGGCACCTGGTGGCTTCGGGAATCGTCTACACCGGTGATCGAGAAGGCGCCGATTCGATCTCGAGTGATCGGGATCTGGCCGACACGCTGTCGGGTGCGGATCCGTTCGCGGACGGTGAACATGCCAGCGCGTCGCGGGCTGTCGTCGATCCACGCGGTGTCCATTGGTGGAAGGAATTCGGCGGCCATCCCGTCCTCACCTTGCCTCTTATGATCGGTCCCCGGCTTTATGGCGTCTTCGAGTTCTTTGACTCGGAACGAGCTGAGGTCGCGGATTCGACGAGCGAGATGCTCGAGCATATTGGTGAGTTGATTGGCCGAGCGGTCGAGCGAAAACTCGTGCAGGAAAAGATTCGACGTCTCGCCTTTCGAGATGATCTCACCGGTCTGCCGAATCGCCAGCGCTTCAATCATCTACTGAATAAGGCAGTGGCGCTCTCGAAACGGGCGGACCGTAAGATTGCGCTGCTTTTCATGGATCTGGATGGTTTTAAAAAGGTCAATGACACCCTTGGGCATCAGGTCGGAGATCGCCTCCTGGCCGAAGTCGCGAGTCGCTTTTCCGAAGTGGTTCGGGTGAGCGATCATGCTGGGCGCCAACACGGAAGCGATCCCAGGGCCTCCATCTCGCGGCTCGGTGGCGACGAATTCACACTTCTGTTGACCGAGCTTCAAGATCCGGCGGCCGCCGCCCTCGTCGCCTCAAGACTTCTTGCGACGCTCGAGAGTCCGATTCTACTGAACGGACAGGAACTCTTCATGAGCACGTCGATCGGAATCGCCGTCTACCCCGATGACGGGACAGATTCCGAAAGCTTGCTACGCAATGCCGATGCGGCCATGTATTTCGCAAAGGGGAGAGGGCGCAACGGTTACCAGTTCTATTCGGACGAAATGAATCCGTCTCGCGCAACGGCCATCAAAATCGAGTCTCGCCTTCGCGGTGCGGTCGAGCGCGATGAGTTCGAGGTTTATTACCAGCCGATTCTGGATGCCGAGAGCGGTGCCATCGTTGCGGCGGAAGCATTGCTTCGTTGGCCCGACGAGGAGCGGGGTTTCATTCCACCCGACGAGTTCATCCCGGTGGCGGAGGAGACGGGCATCATTGTGAGTCTTGGGCGTTGGGTCTTGCGCGAGGCCTGCGGCCAAGCGCAACGATGGCGAGATGAGTTGGGGATTTCGCTTCGAATCGGAGTCAACGTGTCCGGCTATCAGATTCGCGAGCCCGGAATGCTCGATATGGTGCGTAGCGCTCTGGACGACTCCGGGGTCTGTCCGGACCAGGTCGAACTCGAGATCACGGAATCGACCATCATGCAGGACGATGCACTCACTGTTGCGACACTGCGTGAACTGAAAGAACTCGGGGTCGGACTTGCGCTCGATGACTTCGGGACCGGCTATTCATCTCTCTCGTATCTACGGCGGTTTACGATCGATCGCGTCAAGATAGACCGTTCATTTGTCAGCGAGTTGACCGTCAATTCCGATGACGCGTCACTGACGGGCGCCATCATTGCCATGGCCCACGGATTGCGGCTGAAGGTCGTGGCGGAGGGCGTCGAGACTGAGGGGCAGGCGCTCTTCCTCCAGCAGCGGGGTTGTGACGAGCTGCAGGGTTATCTCTTTGGTCGGCCCTGTCCGGCCGTCGAGTTCGAGGATTTGCTTCGGGCGAAGCCCCGGAGTTTCGAAGATTTAGAAGAAGTGAAGGAAGACGGCATTCGGGGCTGAATCGTCTTCGTTGGCTCGTTATGCTGCCGATGAATTCAAGACCTGGGTGCACGTTTTTCATGACGCCGACATCATCGAAGCCGTCTGACTCGCTGGGGTCGATCGAGATCATTCGACCCGACGACTGGCATCTTCATCTTCGCGAGGGTGAGATGCTGGCTCGGGTCTTGCCCTACACGGCGCTGCAATTTGCCCGCGCAGTCGTGATGCCGAATCTCGATCCGCCCATCCAAACGGTTGCCGATGCAGCTCGCTACCGAGAGGAGATCCTGGCGGCCTTGCCAGCGTCCTCTGAGTTCGAGCCGTTGATGACTCTTTATCTGACGAATTCGACGACGGTCGATGAGATCGTTGCCGCTGCGCAATCGCCCTTCGTCGTCGGTGTGAAGTTCTATCCGATGGGCGCGACGACGAATTCCGCGCACGGTGTAGACGGACTTTCAGGTCTCGTGCCGGTACTCGAGTGCCTTGAAAGAACGGGGCTCCCGCTGCTCGTCCATGGAGAATCGACTTCGAAGACCTGTGATGTCTTTGATCGAGAGCGGGTCTTTCTGAACCAAACGCTTCGTCCGATGATCGAAGACTTCGAGGGGCTGCGCGTGGTCTTCGAACACATCACGACCGAAGAGGCGGCGGCATTTGTTTCGGAATCGCCGGAGCGCATCGCGGCCACTATTACGCCGCAGCATCTGCTTTTGAATCGCAATGCGATCTTCGAAGGGGGTCTCCGGCCTCATCACTATTGCCTTCCAGTCTTGAAGCGGGAGCGTGACCGTGAAGCGCTCGTGGCGGCGGCGACCGGGGGAGGGCCGAGCTTCTTCCTCGGAACGGACAGTGCACCCCACCAGCGAACAAAGAAGGAATCGGCGTGTGGGTGTGCTGGGATCTTCAGCGCGCCGGTTGCCATCGAGGCGTATGCCGAGGCCTTTCATCGGGCGGGAGCGATCGCGAAACTCGAGGCGTTCGCAAGCTTCCACGGCCCTGACTACTACCGGCGGCCGCGTAATACGGATCGGATTCGGCTCGATCGTAGCGAATGGAAAGGTCCCGACAGCGTTGGGACGGGGGATGACGCCGTCGAAGTCTTCTGGCGCGAGCAGTCCTTTCAGTACCGACTCACAGAACCCGACGGCGCCGCGCAGACCTGAGTGAATCCCCCATTCGTCGCCCCGGCTGGTCTCCGAGTAGGCGGGAACGTGATAGGCTGAGGTTTCAGGCAGTAGGGGCCGCAAACCGCGGCCCGGCAGACGTGGACGATGGACGAAATGAGCAAGACCGATCGAGAGGGCGACACCGGGGAAGCCGGAATTGTCGACAACGATCCCGGGAGTGGGTTGACAAGATCGCGGCGTGGGCCGTGGATATTGGCGGGCGTTCTTCTTTGCCTCGGTCTGGTCGTGGCCGGCATTGCGGTCCTTCGAGAGTTTCCAAATGCAGCGGACGAAGAAGTCGTTCAGATCGCTGATGTTTCATCTGAGCGGCTGCTGGCCTTCGGGAGCGTCGTCGGACATGCCGCTGACTACGAAACCCACGCATGGCTCGGCCTGCCCTATGCGCGGCCGCCGCTGGCAGAACTGCGGTGGCGTGCGCCGCAATCTCCGGAAGCGTGGGCTGATACGTTTGATGCGCTGCGCTTCGGACCGCCCTGCGTCCAGCTAACCTCTAGACTTGGCGGCGTCCGGTCCGAAGATCCGGACGGATTCGCCGGTTCGGAAGATTGTCTCTATCTGAATGTCTGGGCCCCTCGTGCGGAGCCCGACCGAGTGGCCACGGGCGATGATCGGCTGCCCGTGATGGTGTGGATTCACGGTGGCGGCAACCGGGTGGGGCATAGTGGATCCGCGATGTCTGATGGTGCTCGACTCGCGGGAACTGAAAACGTCGTTGTCGTTTCTTTTAATTACCGACTCGGCCCTTTGGGTTGGTTCTCCCATCCCGCATTTCGCGCGATGTCAACGAGCCCCGAAGAGGCTTCCGGGAATTTCGGAACTCTGGACCAGGTCCGCGCGCTGGAATGGGTGGCCGAGAATATTGAAGAATTCGGCGGTGACCCGCATAACATCACGATTTTCGGCGAATCAGCAGGAGGGCGAAATGTCCTGGCGTTGCTTCTTGTCGAGAAGGCTCGGAATCTTTTTCATCGCGCCATCGTACAGAGCGGTTCGACGGACTCTGTCAGTCGGGCCGAAGCCGAGAACGAAATCGCGGCGAAGGTTCCCGGCCATCGGCATAGCAGTGCCGAAATTGTCGTGAGCCTGCTTCAGGAGGCGGGCGTCGTTCCGGATCGCGATGCGGCAGGGCGATACGCGGAGGCCCTGCCCGAAACCGATCTCGCTGAATTCCTTCGTGGACGGTCGGCCCGGGAGATTCTCGACGCATACCGAGACCCGGATCGTCGAGAGCGGCTCGACTTGCCTCAGCTGATTCGAGATGGCTCTCTGCTGCCCACCGGAGATTGGATTACCGAGTATCGAGAAGGGCGGTTCAACGCCGTGCCGATCATGCTCGGGACCAATCGCGATGAGATGAAACTCTTTCTCTTTAGCGATGAAGATCACGTTCGTGAGCGATTTGGGATGTTCTTTAGTGTGCGTGATCTTGATGACTATGAAAGAAGATCTCGCTACCACAGCGACCTCTGGACCGTACGCGGTGTCACCCGGCCAGCGTCGGCGATTTCGGATTCCGGAATGCAGGGCGTTTTTGCGTACCGCTTCGATTGGGATGAGTTGCCGCGGTTTTTAGGCGGCGACCTCGCGGTTCTGCTCGGCGCGGCACACGGATTCGAGATTCCCTTCGTCTTTGGAACCTTCGATCTGGGGTCTCCGATGCTGAATGGACTGATCTTCAACGATGAAAATGCAGAGATGCGGGAAGCGCTCTCCGCGACGATGATGAGCTACTGGGCGGAGTTCGCGCGCCATGGACGACCGGGAAGAGGAAGTTCTGGCGATCAGCCGGCCTGGGAAGCGTGGACGCATCTGCAAAGCGATGACACCGAGATTGCGTCGATGCTGATTCTCGACGCGAAGAATGATGGTGGGATTCGACTGTCACAGTCGCGGTTGTCCAGGGACCACGTCATCGCGGCAGTCGACGCGGATCCCGCACTGGACCAGGATGAGAAATGCCAGCTCTTTCATGATCTATTCGCGAAGCGTCGCGACTGGAACTCAGAGTCCCTGCGTGGAATCGGCCGGCGTGGATGCGCAGATTTTATTGAGAAATGAATCGAAACATGGAAATCCTCGATCGACTTTACGAGATCATCACAGCGCGACGAGACGAGCGACCTTCCGGCAGCTACGTCGTGAGCCTGCTTGACGGCGGTTGGGACGAGATGGCGGCGAAGGTTCGCGAGGAAGCGGAAGAGGTGGCTCAGGCAGCCCGTGATGAAGGGGATGACGCGCTGGCCCACGAAGTGGCGGATCTGCTCTTTCATGTCTGGGTCATGATGGTTTCGAGGGGCGTGCCCCCGTCGGCTGTCTTTGCGAAACTCGAGGAGAGGTTCGGTGTCGGCGGTTTGGAGGAGAAGGCATCGCGCACGGGTGAACCTTCACAAGCACGCGGTCAGTCCCGATCGGACTAGCCGTCGCGCGCAGAAAGAGAGAGTTGATCGTTTATGATTCCGAATGAAAGGCTTCGGATTGCCATTCCCTCGAAGGGCCGCCTCCGAGAGGCCGCCTTGTCGACGCTCGAGCGCGCTGGGCTCCAGTTTCGCGTTTCGGGTCGCCGGCTTTTTTCAGTCTGTACGGATACGGGAACGCGCATCATCTTCACGAACACGGCGGATGTCCCCGTTCTGGTGGCGGAGGGTGTCGTCGATCTGGGTATCACCGGCAGCGATCAGGTCATCGAGAAGGGCGCGGAGGTCATCGAACATCGCCGCCTCGGTTTCGGGAAGTGTCGACTTTCGGTTGCCGTGCATAAAGACGCTCCCTACCGCACCGCTCAGGATCTGAAGGGCCGGGTGGTCGGAGCAAAGTTCGTTCGTCTGGCCCGTGAGTACTTCGAACGTCAAGGCGTCACCGGCGTTCGCGTGATCGAGATTCAGGGCGCAGTGGAAGTCATGGTTCTGTTGGGCATGGTTGATGCGATCGTGGAGATCGTCGAGACCGGGAACAGTCTTGTCGAGAACGATCTCGTCGAAATCGATCGGGTACTCGAAGCCGAAGCCGTTCTAATCGGAACGAGCGAGCCCCGCGATCCAGCATTTTGCGACCAACTGATCCGCCGCATCGACGGCGTTCTTGCAGCGGCCCGATACACGCTGCTCGAATTTAATTGCCCGGCCTCGAAGATTGATGAAGCCGTCGCGATTACACCTGGCTTTTCTTCTCCGACCATCGCCCATCTGCAGGACGAGTCCTGGCTATCTGTCAAAGTGCTTGTCGAGAAGGCGAAGACCCAGGGCGTGATCGACTCGCTTCAGCAGATTGGCTGCATTGCGATTCTCGAAAGCGAGCTGCGCCACGCGCGACTTTAGACAGTTGCGGACGCCGGCACCTGGTTGACCTCGATGGGACGCCTTTGAGACCGACACATTTTGTTGTTGTCTGATTTAATCCGAGAGACAGCGGTGTCGAAGAGGCTTCTTCCTGGGGATCTTTTCCGAGCGGGAAACAGCCCTTACTCAACAGGGTTAACACCGACCCCTTGTCGGTTTAACCATTGAGTCCAACCTCTGCCTTTTGCCCCATTCAAAGATTTTTCGTCACGTACTTCACGAAATAGTCGATGAGAATGCCAGATCCAAGGGGTGGAAGTCTCTGCTGTGGAGACCGGATATGGCCAAAGTTCTCGTGATCGATGAGTGTTCAGAGTTCCGCGAATGGGCGACAGGTGAACTGCTGCGAAACGGCTTTTCCGTCATCGTAGCGCGAGATGGTCTGGCCGGGTTACAGCGCGCGGTGGAGGACGCGCCCGATTGGGTTCTGATCGACGCGGGCCTTTCGATTCAGGGCGGCGAAGAGATCTGTCGCCGTTTGCGTGGCGACGATTCGACGCGCGATCTTCGCATTGCGATTTGGTCGTCGCATTCGGATGAAGATCAGGAAATCGCAGCGCTTGCGGCGGGTGCGGATGTTTTTCTTTTACGGTCGAGGCAGACCGCGAACCTTGGCGAGCAGGGAAGGACCCTATTGGGTTCTCGCCTGCCCGCCGGGCTCTTTGCGATCGCGTTGGATCGAGGCGGCGACTCTGAACCCCCGCTGGAATCTTTCGCCTTGGCCAGTGCAGCGGGGCGTCGTTAGACTCGGGCGATCTCTGCCGGGCCGGGAGCCCTGCGCCGATTGGAGTCTCAACCCGTGGCAGATCTGTCTCCGAGCATTCGATATCTACGCGACATGATCGCGATCCCCTCCGTGAATCCGATGGGCCGAGACGATCTGCCCAGCGAGATCACAGGTGAACAGGCGATGGCGGAGCATGTAGCCCATGAGCTTTCGCGCCTGGGCATGGACGCCGCATTGGTGGGCCGTGGGGGACGAACCAGCGTCGTTGCGGAAGCGACCGCTCAGGCAGGCGCACAAACATTATTGATCGCGAGTCATCTTGATACTGTGCCCGTCGATGGAATGGTGATTGACCCCTTCGATCCCGTGATCGAAGGGGATCATCTCCTGGGGCGCGGATCCTGCGATACCAAGGCGGGGATGGCCGCACTACTCGAAGCGCTCGATCGAGTTCTTGAACGCGGACGCCTGGGGCGCAACATCATCATCGTGGGAGAGGCCGATGAGGAATTGGGCAGCCAGGGTGTCGCGGACGTATTGGCCCATCTCGGCTCGCGGCGTCCCGACTGGGCACTGGCCACCGAGCCGACCGAGCTTCGCTTGATCAACGCCCATAAGGGCGTCGTCCATGCTCGTATCTGCGCGCGAGGCCGAGCCTGCCACAGTTCGAATCCGAGCAATGGCCAGAACGCGATCGTGTTATTGGCTCGTGCGATTCTATCGATCGAACAAAGTGCAAAGGTCTTCGCCCGGAAGCCACATCCAACGCTTGGGGCGGCGACTCTTTCGATCGGAATCGTTTCGGGGGGACAGGCGCCTAATATCGTGCCGGACGAGGCGCAGATCTGGGTCGATCGGCGGACGCTCCCCGGTGAGGATCCCGCGAGCGTTCGAGCGGAGATCGAGGCGAGCCTGGCCGAGGCCGGCGTCTCGGCCGAGGTCGTCGTGGAATCGTGTAGCGAGGAAAAGCCGCCACTGGAAACGCCTGTGGACTCCGTCGCGACGTGTGCCACAGCCGGTGCTCTCGAGTCCGTCGGTCTCTCTCCGGCATGTGGACATGTGGCTTTTGGGACGGATGCCGGCGTGTTTGCGCGCGCGGGAATACCCGGCGTCGTATTGGGGCCGGGATCGATCGATGTCGCGCATACGTCGCGTGAATTCGTGCCAATCAGTGAAGTCGAGATCATGGTCCGCATCTTCGAACGCCTGCTTGAAGGCGAAGGACCCTCCGCGGTTTAAAAGGGGCGCCTTCCTTGTGTTCGGGCGAGGGAGGCTCCGCAGCGGATCCACCGAGCCTATTGGCCCCCTCAAGCAGGCTGGGGGAAAAGCCGAAGTGGATGGAAGATCGGGCGCCCAGCCGCAGGGAAGCGCCGCGAGGAGTCCATGACATCGAAAAGACTGTTGGGCTTACTCGGCATACTGATTTCGCTGGCGTTCTTGAATGGATGTGCGAATGGCCCGCCGGTGACACCGACGATGCTGGGTGAAGCGGCCCTTTCCCAGGGCGACTGGCGAACAGCCAAGACGCATTTTGCCGAGGCACTGCGTATCGATCCGAAGGCGGGGCGCGCCTGGCTCGGGCAAGCCCATGCGCAGTGGTTGGGACGCGATCCCGAGGGCTCACTTCGCAGTCTTTCGAGTCTGTCGAAAATCAATCGGAAGCTCTTCCTCTCCGAGGCGCGAAATGTTTACGTCGACTCGCTCGAGGGCGCGACAGAAGGCCGGCTGCGTCGGGATCATTCGAAACTCGCGCTCGTGTCCGTTCGAACTCTGTCCAAGCTCGATCCGAATCGACGCGGACTCGCTTCCTTGTTGGGTCGTGTTCTGATCAGTGAGGCAGAGCGCTGGAAATGGGCAGGGGACAGTGAGAAGTCTCTTTCGTTTTATCGAGAAGCTTGTGTGGTCGTTCCCGATTCACTCGAGGGCTGGGTCGGTGCGGCAGAAATTCTTCTTAAAAAGGGAAATGGGCGAGAAGCGATGCGGCTTCTCGCGGCCGCGCGAGAACGTCATCCAACGGCTGGCTCGATTCGAACGCTGACGATTCAGGCGCTGAGTCTGCGTTAGTCCTCATGCTGGCGGCATCCGGAAATTGAACGCTGCCTTGGCGAACTAGCGGAGTGTTACGCGAACCGGAATCCAGCGATTTACGATCGGTTCGATGCGCCCCTCGCGTTTCCAATGAGAGAGTGTTGCATCGAGCAGCGCGTGGAGCTGCAGATCGTCGTGCCGCACGGCCCATGCGAGATGTTCTTCCGTGAGGAAATGGTAGAGCCCCTGTAAGTCTCTCGATGCGGGATCTCCGGCGAGCCGCCAGATGGTTGGCGCATCATGAATGAAGAAGTCGATCCTTGCCGCTCGGAGGCTTCGAATAGCGGAATTGACATCGTCGAATGCGAAACTGATTGCCCGTGGCAATTGCCTTGCAACGAACTCTTCGCCCGTTGATCCACGTTCGTAGCCGACTCGAACACCACTTCGGTAGATCGACCGTTTCCGGCCGAGTCGAATGAGCTCGCTCGACCGAATCAGGGCGAGCTGTCCGATTTTCATGTACGGGGCGGTGAACCGAATTCGTTTCGATCGCTCGGGCGTAATGGAGAGACCGCTCATGACGACGTCAATCTCGTCGGCTTCGAGTGCGTCGATGAGTTCCGAGAGTGGGTAGCTCGAAAAGACGGCTCGGCGACCCAGCGCATCGGCGATGGAATGAGCGAGGTCCGCCTCGATGCCGAGAATTTCACCATCCTCTTCGAAGATGACGGGCGGATAGTTCGGTGCGACGCCGATTCGAAGGGGTTTTCGGTTGGCAAAGGCCAATCGTCCGTCGTGCGTCGCACAACCAAAGACCATTGCAAGCAGGAGCAGCGAGACGATCCAGCGGACTTTGGTCGCGCGAGGGGCCAGGGGATTTCGGCCCTCGAGATCGTCATGGCGCCGAGAGCGGAGATCGGATCGCGCCTCTTGGCGACCCAGGCGTTCCAAGCTCCAATGTGCCTCTGTCATCGCACCCTCCCCACCGCTCTGCTCAAGCTAGTGTCTTGTAGTTGGATCCGCCAATTTCTATTTTGCGGCCTGCCATCGGCGAAGTGCGAATTCGTCGTCGACTGATTGTTCGAGAGGAAGACTGACCATGCCGGACTCCAAGCCGAAGACCGTCTTGCGGAGCGACTACGCTGTGCCCGATTACCTGATCGAGACCGTGGATCTGGCTTTCGATCTTCGCGAAGACGGAACGCGCGTCGAGGCGCGACTTGGATTGCGCCGCCGAGCCGATGCAATGGAGAGCGGTGTGCCCCTCGTGCTCGTTGGCGAGTCCGTGGTACTCGACGAGATCGAGATTGACGGTCGTGTGCTGCTCGAGTCGGAATATCGCGTGGAGGGAGAGGAGCTGATCGTCAACGATCCGCCGCGTCAATTCGAATTGCGCACGGTCGTGACGATCCATCCAGAAAAAAACACCCAGCTTTCGGGCCTGTATAAAAGCAGCGGCAATTTCTGTACCCAGTGTGAGGCGATGGGGTTTCGCCGGATTACCTATTTCCTTGATCGACCAGACGTCATGGCTCGGTATTCAGTTTCGATCGAGGCCGAACGAGCCCAATATCCCGTATTACTGTCGAATGGAAATCGAATCGAGGAGTCCGAGCTACCCGACGGTCGGCATCGCGTGCGATGGGAAGATCCATTCCCGAAGCCGAGTTATCTCTTCGCGTTAGTCGCGGGGGATCTGCGCTGTCATGCTGGGCAGTTCCGTACGATGTCCGGTCGTGATGTACAGCTCGAGATCTGGGTCGAGCCGCAGAACGTGGACCGGTGTGATCACGCTTTGCGTTCGCTCAAGCGAGCGATGAAATGGGATGAAGAGCGCTTCGGCCGGGAATACGACCTCGAGCTCTACATGATCGTTGCCGTGGGTGACTTCAACATGGGCGCGATGGAGAACAAGGGCCTCAACGTCTTCAATTCGAAATATGTGTTGGCACTTCCTGAGACGGCAACCGACGACGACTACGAGGGGATCGAGTCGGTCATCGCTCATGAATATTTTCACAACTGGACGGGGAATCGCGTCACCTGTCGCGACTGGTTTCAACTGACATTGAAGGAAGGGCTGACTGTCTATCGTGACCAGCGATTCAGCGAGGACATGATCTCCGTTCCCGTCTGCCGGATTGCCGAGATCAAAGGCCTGCGAGCACGACAGTTTCCGGAAGACGAAGGGCCTATGGCCCACCCGATTCGCCCGGACTCGTATATCTCGATGGACAATTTCTATACCGCGACGGTCTATGACAAAGGCGCGGAAGTGATTCGAATGTATGCAACGCTGCTCGGAGACGACGGCTTCCGAAAGGGGATGGACCTCTATTTTGACCGCCATGACGGCCAGGCCGTCACTTGCAACGACTTCCGGGCCGCGATGTCCGATGCCAGTGGTCGCGACCTGGCGCAGTTCGAGCGTTGGTACGACCAGGCCGGAACGCCTCGACTTCGGGCAAGTGGCGAGTATGATGCTCCGGCCTGTCGCTATGTGCTGACACTCTCGCAGGACTATCCGGAGACGGCATTCGAGATTGTGGGTGCCGACGCGCGCGACGCCCTTCATTGCCCCGTCGCCGTCGGACTACTTCGGGCCGATGGGTCCTCGATGGCTCTTCGGCTAGAAGGCGAGAGTGAAGGGGAGGCAGAGGCGGTGATGACTGCGTTTGGTGGTGACCCCGATCATGGGGCGAGCCTTCGGTCAACGCGCGTCTTGGAGCTGCGAGAAGCCCGGCAAGAATTCGTATTCGAAGGGATCGATGAAGAACCGGTGCCCTCGATCTTGCGTGGCTTCTCCGCTCCCGTGCGCCTTGAAATGGACAGGCCTCAGGAATCTCTCGCCTTTCTGATGGCCCATGATGATGATCCCGTGAATCGTTGGGATGCTGGGCAACAGTTGGCCCTCGAGCTGCTCGTCACCGCAACGACTGACATCGAGTCTGGGCGAACTCCGGAACTCGATGTCGGGTTTTCGACGGCTTGGGTTCGAGTACTAGGCGATGAAGGTCTGGACGGATCGCTTCGTGCCTTGGCGCTTTCACTTCCGGGCGAACGGGTGGTGGCCCAGGAGATGGACGTGATCCACCCGGACGCGATTCACGCGGCACGCGAGTTCATGGGGAAGGCACTTGCTGCGGCCCACGCTGATCGGTTGTGGTCCACCTTTCGGGCGCTTTCGTCGTCGGGGCCCTACCGACATGAACGGTCCGAGATCGACCGTCGACGCCTTCGCAATATCGCGCTCCGAATGCTTGTTTGGACAGGAGAAGAAGAGGCGATCCAGGCGGCCTGGGCCCAATTCCAGGAAGCCGACAATATGACGGATGCCCAGGCAGCGTTCATGGTGTTGGCAGACCAGGAACATGAGGCTCGTGAGCAGGTGACGCGTGCATTCTATGAGCGCTGGAAGAGCGACCCGCTCGTGATGGATAAATGGTTCTCGATTCAGGCGGGGTCATCGCGTCCGGACGCGTTCGTCCGGGTCGAGGAGCTGACACGGCATGCTGATTTCAATCTCGCGAATCCGAATCGTGTTCGCAGTCTGGTCGGTGCCTTTTGCTCGGGGAATCAGGTACGATTCCATGCTTCGTCGGGAGAGGGCTATGTCTTTCTGGCGGATCATGTCTTGAAGTTGAATGAGTCGAATCCGCAGGTTGCATCGCGAATGGTCTCGGTTTTCAATGACTGGCGTCGATACGGCACGGATCGCCAAGCCATGATGCAAGCGCAGCTCGAACGCATCGCTTCGAGCGGGTCCCTGTCCGACGACGTCTATGAAATCGTGAATCGAGCCCTGTCCCGCTGAATGGGCACGCTGAGTGGACGCGCCGATGTTGGGTATGAGCAGCGGATTGGATAGGCGATGGGATGGGCCCGATGTGGCCATTGTCGCGAGTGCGGCGACCCAACGGAATTGAATCGAATGATGAATAGGAACGAAAGGTGCGTGTATCGTGGCGACTCTGTATGACTTCGAGGCAACGGATATTGACGGGGCAGCTCGAAAACTCTCGGGTTATTCCGACAAGCTCTGTTTGATCGTGAACGTGGCCTCAGAATGTGGACTGACGCCTCAGTACGATGGCTTGCAGCGACTGTATTCTGAATATCGCGACGCGGGTCTCGAGATCCTGGCCTTCCCCTGTAATCAATTCGGTGCTCAGGAGCCCGGCGACAACGCAGCGATAGCGAAGTTTTGTCGTAACCAATATCGCGTCGAGTTCGGTCTGTTCGAAAAGATCAAGGTCAACGGCGACACCCGTGATCCGCTCTATGCCTGGTTGACATCGTCTCCAAGCGAACCCGATGGACCTGGGGATATCGCTTGGAACTTTGCCAAATTCCTGATCGGTCGCGATGGACAGGTAATCGGTCGGTTTGCTCCGACCGTCGAGCCCTGCGCGGCCGCAATCACAAAGCGCATCGACGAGGCATTGAAGAGCCAATGATCCATCTGAATCCCGGACAGCCGATTCTGACGGCGAAAGATCTTGGTCGAAAATTTGGCGAGCGAGCGATCCTCGCTGGCGCATCGTTCAGTCTTCAGCCTGGAGATCGCGTCGGGGTATTAGGTGTAAATGGAGTCGGTAAGTCGACGCTTATGCGTATTCTGGCCGGCCGAGACAAGGAGTACGAAGGAAAACTTCACGTCGCGCGGGGCGCGACGGTTGGTTACGTCTCGCAGGAGCCTGAACTCGATTTCGACAAGAGTGTTCGCGAGAACGTCGAGGAGGCCGTCGCCGAAACCCGGGCATTGCAGAAGCGCTATGAGGAAATCCTCAAATCCTGGGAGGATCCTGAGGTCGTCGAGGATGAAGAGAGGATGAATGCCCTGCTGGCCGAGCAGGGAGAAGTCCAGGAGGCGCTCGAGATTCGCGATGCGATGGATCCCGCAGCCCTCGACAATCAGATTGAAACTGCGATGAGCGCTCTTCGATTGCCACCCGGTGACCGCGACATTACATCTCTGTCCGGTGGCGAGCGCCGACGCGTTTCGATCTGCAAAGAACTGCTAGCGCACCCCGACATCCTGATTCTCGATGAGCCGACCAATCATCTTGATGCGGATACAGTTGCTTGGCTGGAGGGTTTTCTGGCCGGGTACTCGGGAACCTGCGCGCTTGTCACGCATGATCGATATTTCCTGGATCGCGTCGCGAATCGAATGCTCGAGGTCTCGCGTGGTGAGATCCAGTCCTACGATGGCAACTATTCCGACTTCCTGATGGCGAAAGAGAAGCAACAGGACATTCAGGATCGAACCGATGCCAACCTCCTCAAGGCGGTCGCGCGGGAACTCGAATGGATCCGGTCGACGCCCCAGGCGCGACGAACAAAATCGAAGGCTCGCATTGCCGCCTATGACGATCTGGTCGAAGAGGCGACTCGAATCCATCCCGCGGAAGAACTCGACCTGCGAATCCCCTTCGGACCACGGCTGGGGAGCAAGGTGCTTTCGCTTCGTGATGTGAGCAAGGGCTTCGATGGGAAAGTGCTGATCGATCACCTCGATTTTGACATGCCACCTGGGGCAATCATTGGCATAACGGGCGCGAATGGGCTCGGCAAGACGACGCTGGTCAATATGATCGTTGGTCGCGATAAGCCCGATTCGGGAACCATTGAAGTGGGTGAGAACACGCGCTTCTGTTATGTCGACCAGACGCGGCAAACACTTCGGGATGACTTGACCGTTTATGACGAGGTGGCAGAGGGATCCGATGTGATCGCATACGGGGACAAGACGCTTTCCGTTCGTCACTACCTCGCACGTTTCCTGTTCAGCGGCTCGATCCAACAGACCGAGGTCGGCCGCCTTTCTGGCGGGGAACGCAATCGGCTTCAGCTTGCAAAGAGCCTCCGCCGGCCTTCGAATTTTATTATTCTCGATGAGCCCACAAATGATCTCGATCTGATGACTCTTCGCGTCCTCGAGGAATCGCTTTCGCAGTATCCGGGCTGTGCGATCGTGATTACCCATGATCGTTATTTCCTGGATCGAGTGGCCACGCATATTCTCGGATTTGAGGGAGACGAGCAGATTGAATTCTGCACCGGGGCCTGGGATTTCTACGCCGAGCAAAGAGAGAAGCGAATCGCTGAATCCGGTGGTCCAAAATCGCAGAAATTCAAACACCGCAAGATTGGCCGCGCCTAGCATCCTTGACTTGATGCCGGAACACGCGGAAGAAGGGATGTGGATCGATGCTCCGCCATGTTGTATTGGTTCAATTGAAAGAAGATGTAGAAGCGGGTTCGACTGAAATGTTGCTGGAAGAGCTATCGCGATTGCCGGGGCTCATTCCTGATATTTCGAGTTACTCATTCGGCACCGATTTGGGAATAGCCGAAGGGAACTACGATCTCGGCATCGTCGCGGAGTTCGTCGACGCCGATGCCTTCGGTCGCTACGTCGTACATCCGGCCCATCAAGCATTCGTTGTCGAGAAACTTCGGCCGCTCATGGCCCAGCGCGTGGCCTTGCAATTCGATATTTGACCTGAGAAGCAGACCCGCCAATTCACGCCGCGCCGCTTGACATCGGAGCCGATGCGCCCATCTCCTAGGTCCGCAACTGATTTTTTCAGCCGAGAGGTGGTGGACTATGCAATTCGACAAACTCACGATTCGGAGCCAGGAGGCTCTTCAGGACGCCCAGAGCCAGGCCGAGGCGCGCGGACATCAGAATGTCGAGCCGGCCCATCTGCTCGTGGCGCTGCTTGCGCAGTCTGAAGGCAGCTCCGTTCCGCTACTGCAGAAGCTAGGCGTCTCCATGGACCTAATCGGCTCGGAGCTGGAGCGCTTCCTGGAGCAGCTTCCGAAGGTGTCCGGGGGCGCTCAGAGTCAGCTGGGTGCGAATCTCCAGCGTGTCCTTGATGCGGCTTTCGAAGAAGCAAAAACGATGAGCGACGAGTATGTCTCGACCGAACATCTCTTGCTGGCGATGTCACAGGATGAATCGGATCCGATCGGCCGTATCCTGCGCAGCGCAGGAGCGACTCGCGACGGCATCCTAAAGGCCTTGAAGACGATTCGAGGCAGCGCCCGAATTACCGACCAGGATCCGGAATCGAAATATCAGGCGCTCGGAAAATTCGGCTCAGACCTGACCGAAGAGGCGCGAAGTGGAAAGCTCGATCCTGTCATCGGACGAGATGAAGAGATCCGGCGCGTCATTCAGGTGCTGTCGCGGCGAAACAAAAATAATCCAGTCTTGATCGGTGAACCTGGCGTGGGTAAGACCGCCATTGCCGAAGGACTTGCTCAGCGAGTCGTCGCCGGAGACGTTCCCGATACGCTGAAGGACAGGCGCGTCATTTCCCTCGACATCGGTTCACTCATCGCGGGCGCGAAGTACCGCGGTGAATTCGAGGATCGGTTGAAGGCGGTTCTGCGCGAGGTCTCCGAGGCCAATGGCCAAGTGATTCTCTTTATCGACGAATTGCATACGATCGTTGGCGCGGGCAATGCAGAAGGTGCGGCGGATGCGGCGAACATGCTGAAGCCGGCACTCGCCCGCGGCGATCTTCGCTGTATTGGTGCAACGACCCTCGATGAATATCGAAAGTACATCGAGGGCGATGCAGCCCTGGCTCGACGCTTTCAGCCAGTCATGGTTGGTGAGCCGTCGGTGGACGACACCGTGTCGATCTTGCGGGGACTGAAGGAACGCTACGAAGTTCATCATGGTGTTCGAATTCATGATGCAGCTCTCGTTGCCGCCGCAACACTCTCGCATCGCTACATCAGCGATCGATTCCTTCCCGACAAGGCGATCGATCTCGTCGACGAGGCCGCGAGCCGGGTTCGGGTCCAAATCGATTCGATGCCCGAAGATCTCGATCAACTCGCGCGAAAACAGATTCAGCTCGAGATCGAACTGGAAGCCCTCAAGAAAGAAAAGGATCCAGCCAGTCAAGAGCGACGTCAGGCTGTGAGTCTAGAAATTGCGGAGCTCAAGTCTGGTTCGGACTCACTCATGGCAAAGTGGCAGATCGAGAAGGATCTGATTGCGGACGTTCGTTCGGCAAAGGAGAGACGGGAAACGCTTTCGACTGAGTATCAGCGAGCCGAACGGGCGGGCGATCTCGAACGGGCGGCAGAGCTTCGTTATGGAACGCTCGTCGAACTTGAAAATGAGCTCGGTGAAAATGAGAAACGACTCGAAGCACTGCAGGCGGAAGGCAGCATTTTGAGTGAGGAAGTGACGGGCGAAGAGATCGCTGAGATCGTTTCGAAATGGACGGGCGTGCCTGTCTCGAAGATGCTCGAAGGAGAGCAAGAGAAACTCCTCGAGATGGAATCGCGCCTGTCACGACGTGTCGTGGGACAGGACGAAGCTCTGGCGGCGGTCTCGAATGCTGTTCGGAGAGCGCGAGCAGGTCTTCAGGATCCGAGTCGCCCGATTGGCTCGTTCATCTTCCTTGGGCCGACTGGTGTGGGCAAGACGGAAACGGCGCGCGCGTTGGCCGAGTTCCTCTTCGATGATGAGCAGGCGATGATTCGCGTCGACATGAGTGAATACATGGAGAAGCACTCGGTTTCCCGGCTGGTCGGGGCGCCTCCCGGTTATGTGGGTTACGACCAGGGCGGGGCGTTGACCGAAGCGGTTCGACGTCGTCCCTACAGCGTGGTGCTCTTCGATGAGATTGAGAAGGCCCATCCGGACATCTTCAATATCTTTCTGCAGATTCTCGATGATGGACGCTTGACTGACGGCCAGGGACGGACGGTCGATTTTCGCAACACGGTCCTCGTGATGACCTCGAATATCGGAAGCCAACACATCATCGATCTTGAAACTTCCGAAAAAGAGGAGATGCGCCGTCGAGTCACGGATGCGCTTCGCGCTCACTTCAAGCCAGAGTTCTTGAACCGCATCGATGATGTGGTCATCTTCGACTCACTCGGCCGGGAGCAGATTGGTCACATCCTCGAGATTCAGCTCGACGAGTTGCGCGGGCGACTCGAGGATCGGCGTCTCGAGCTCGAACTCTCAAAAGAAGCGGTCTCTTATCTTGCGTCACGCGGACACGATCCGCAATACGGCGCTCGGCCGCTCAAGCGTTTGCTCCAGAGAGAAATTCAGGATCCGCTGGCGATGCGAATTCTCGAAGGGGAGTTCAAGGAAGGGACGATCATTCGTGCAGATCTTGCGGCGAGTGGGGAAGGGCTCACTTTCAGTGGAAGCGATTCTGAGTAACGGATTCGCGGCCTAGAAGACACCCCGAAAGGGGTTGTTGCCGGGCCCGGTCGTCTCCCTCTCCCGGCTGCGATCTGGCCTCAGCTGAAGTACATTCCCCGTCGTCAGGTCGCGATTGGATTTCGATACGATCGTGGTTGATTCGTGGTTGGATTGCGGTGCAGTGTGGCGTGGCTTGGTGCTCGCCCATTCGCCGATTGCGTTCTTCGGAGGTGTGAATGGTTTCGGTCGAGGTGATGCCGATTTCTCTTCCTCGAGACACCGTCCGCTTCGTCAAGACCTGGTTCCCGATCTATGAGAACGACCCGAACTGGGTGCCCCCGCTCTTTCATGAACGGAAGCGCTTCTTCGATCCTGCCCGAAATCCCTATTTCAAAGTCGCACAGGTCCAATGCTTCGTTGCGACTGTGAATGGTCGCGACGTTGGAACGATCTCAGCGACCGTCGACGAGATCTACCAGGAAGAAGAGGCTGGGACCGGATTCTTCGGATTTTTCGAGTTCATCGCCGAGCCTGCGGTCGCTGAAGCGCTGCTTTCGGCCGCGCGTCGATGGCTTTCCGATCGGGGAATGAAACGCATGATCGGCCCCTTCAACTTCAATACCAATCATGAGTTCGGGCTACTCGTCGACGGATTCGACAGTCCCCCCTTTGTCGCGAATCCCCACAATGCTTCGTACTACGAGGGAATCTACGAGAAGCTGGGTCTGCGACCGGTCATGGATTGGTACGCCTATCATGTCGATTCCGAGATGTCCGGCGTGAAGCGAATGCAGAAGCTGGGGAATCGTCTTTTGTCTAGGCATCCCGAAATTACAATTCGGTCGCTCGATCTCGCGCACTTCGATGACGAGGTGAAGCATCTGCGGAAGATCTACAAGGACGCGTGGGAACAGAATTGGGGTCATGTTCGGGTGACCGATGAGGAGTTCGACTTCCTCGCCGAAGGTCTCAAACAAGTACTCGATCCGGAACTCTGTCTCATCGCAGAGGTCGGCGGACAGACGGCTGCCATTTCGATCGCGCTGCCCGACATGAATCAGGTTGTGATGAAAATGCACGGGCGAATTTTCCCCTTCGCATGGCGTCATCTTCTGATGCGAAAGAAGTACATCACGCGAGTTCGCGCGTTCATGCTCGGAGTTGCCAAGGAATTTCAATCACTTCCGCTCGGCGCCGCACTGTATGCGAGATCCTTCGATGTGGGGCGTTCCAAGGGACTCGGTCAGGGCGAAGCGTCATTGATTTTGCAGACGAATACGCGAATGCGCGGCGCTCTGGAAAAAATGGGAGCGACAATCAACAAGACTTACCGAAACTATGAAATCGAGACTGAGCCGAGAAGGAGCTAGAACCCGATGGATATTCGATGGCATGTCGTAACGGAGCTCGCCCCATCCTGTAGAGAAACAGCCGAGGCACGCATCAATAGATTGGCCGAGGGACAGAAGGATCTGATTCATGTCGTCATCCATGTAGAGGGCAGCAAGCACCATCAGCATGGAGCGGCCGAGGCGAAGATTCGCTGTCAGGCGAAGGGGCGCGAACTCATCGCCCATGAACGGGACGATGAACCAGAGATTGCGCTCACGCGCGCGCTTGATGTCTTTGAGCGCGAAGTGCGTTCGATGCGTTCGAAGCGCCGGGACCACCGGGGTGGAGGACGAGGTCGCGCGACCGAAGAGGCCGGCGATGATCGAGCTGACGAAGCGGATGACGATGAAGAGTCGGCGATCGCCGAGGGTATGGACTGAAGTTAGCGGGGAGAGGCGATGCCGAACCAGGACGATCAGGATCCGGAGGAAACGCTCGAATGGCTCGAAGCGCTCGACTCGGTCTTTGAACGAGAGGGCGTCGAGAGAGCGCACTATCTCGTCGGTCGCCTCGTTAGGCGCGCCCGGCGAAAGGGAGCGCATCTTCCCTATCGAGCGACGACCGCCTACATCAACACCATTGGTGAGGGACTTCAGAAACAAAGCCCGGGTGACACGGCGCTCGAGGAGCGAATCAGATCATTCATTCGCTGGAACGCAATGGCAATGGTGGTCCAGGCCAATCGGGTCGATTCGTCGCTCGGCGGTCATATCTCGAGTTTCGCCTCGGCGGCCACGCTCTACGACATCGGCTTCAACCACTTCTTTCACGCACCGACCGAGGACCATGGCGGCGACCTTCTCTATATCCAGGGCCATGTCGCACCCGGGATCTACGCACGCGCCTTTCTCGAAGGCCGATTGAGCGAAGATCAGCTGCATCGATTTCGACGAGAAGTCGAGCCCGGCGGATTGTCTTCCTATCCCCATCCGCGTTTGATGCCGGATTTCTGGCAGTTCCCCACAGTGTCGATGGGCCTCGGTCCGCTCATGGCGATCTATCAATCGCGTTTCATGCGCTATTTGCGTGACCGTGGGTTCATCAAGACGAAGGGTCGTAAGATCTGGGCGTTTCTAGGTGACGGCGAGACGGACGAACCCGAAACCCTCGGAGCCATCTCGCTTGCCGGTCGAGAGAAGCTCGACAATCTGATCTTCGTCGTGAATTGCAATCTTCAGCGCCTCGACGGTCCAGTTCGAGGCAATGGCAAGATCATCCAGGAACTCGAGGCCAGCTTTCGTGGTGCAGGTTGGAACGTCATCAAGGTGGTGTGGGGCGGTCGCTGGGATCCACTTCTCGCCAAGGACCGAGATGGCAAGCTGCGAAAACGCATGGAAGAGGCGGTCGACGGCGAGTATCAGGCCTATCAAGTTCGCGGTGGCGCATATACCCGTGAGCACTTTTTTGGGAAGACGCCCGAGTTACTGGAAATGGTCGCCACGATGAGCGATGACGATATCTGGCGCCTGAATCGAGGTGGTCACGATCCACATAAAGTGTACGCCGCCTATGCGGCCGCGGTGGAACATACGGGGCAGCCGACCGTCATTCTCGCGAAGACCGTGAAGGGCTATGGGACCGGAGAGGCGGGGGAGGGACAGAACCCGACACACCAGATGCATGATATGGCCGAGTCGGCGCTGCGTGCGTTCCGGGATCGTTTTCAGATTCCGATTTCGGATGACGAGATTGGGAAGGCCCCATTCTATATGCCGGCCGCTGATAGCCCCGAGCTTCGCTACATGCATGAACGCCGAGAATCGTTAGGCGGGTTCCTGCCTGTTCGAAGGACAGATGCTCCGAAGCTTGAGTTGCCCGAGCTCTCCGCGTTCGATGCACTGCTGAAAGGAACGGGCGAACGTGAAATGTCGTCAACGATGGCCGCCGTTCGCATTCTGCAGATTCTGAGTCGCGACAAAAAAATAGGCAAGAATATCGTGC
Source organism: Myxococcales bacterium (assembly GCA_012960035.1). Classification (GTDB taxonomy): domain Bacteria; phylum Myxococcota_A; class UBA9160; order UBA9160; family UBA4427; genus DUBZ01. The sequence continues at coordinate 270,305 of DUBZ01000061.1, forward strand.
CCATCGTTCCGGATGAATCGCGAACTTTCGGGATGGAGGGGATGTTTCGCCGGTTGGGAATCTATTCATCAGTTGGCCAACTCTACGATCCCGTCGATTCGGATCAGGTGGCCTACTACCGAGAAGAGAAAGATGGCCAGATCCTTCAAGAGGGGATCAATGAAGCGGGGGCCATGGCCTCCTTCATCGCGGCGGGGACAGCCTACGCAAGTCACGGCGTACAGATGATTCCCTTCTATATTTTTTATTCGATGTTCGGATTTCAGAGAATCGGCGATCTGGCTTGGGCAGCCGGTGATATGCAGTGTCGGGGGTTCTTGCTCGGAGGGACGGCCGGTCGAACGACCCTTGCGGGCGAAGGTCTGCAGCATCAGGACGGCCAGAGTCAGACTTATGCCGGGACGATCCCCAGCTGTATCTCATACGATCCGGCCTACGCCTATGAGCTCGCAGTCATTGTTCATGATGGCTTGCGGCGCATGTACGCAGAGGACGAGAGCGTCTACTACTACCTGACCGTCATGAATGAAAAGTATCCACAGCCCGAGATGCCCGAAGGAGCGGAAGCGGGCATCCTGAAAGGCATTCACCGGATTCGCGAGGGCCAGGTCAAGGGACAAGGCGAGCGACGACGCGTGCAGCTTCTCGGGAGTGGCGCGATCCTTCTTGAGGTCCTTGCCGCCGCCGAGATGCTGGAGCACGACCATGGTGTCTGCGCTGACGTATGGAGTGTGACGAGCTTCAATGAGCTGGCGCGGGATGGGCAGGATACGGATCGATGGAATATGCTGCATCCAGAAGAAGGCCGTCGCTTGTGTTATGTCGAACGACAGCTGACGAGTGCCGATGGCCCAGTGATCGCTGCAAGCGACTATATTCGCGGCTTTGCCGAACAGATCAGGGCCTATATTCCGCGGTCCTACCGAACACTCGGCACCGATGGCTGGGGTCGAAGCGATGGGCGGGAAAAGCTCAGACAGTTTTTTGAGGTGGATCGGAATTTCGTTTGTGTTGCTGCGCTCTCTTCACTGGTAGAGGAAGGAAGCATCGAGCCTGAGACGGTCTCGCGGGCAATCCAGAAATATGGAATCGATGTCGATGAGCCTGTACCGCGTCTTCGCTAGGGCGAGGGGGGCTGAGTTTGTTTCAGTGGATTCGTTTGAGATCAGGTCTGGAATGGGGTTGAGGGTTCGAGAGTGAGTCAACTGCTCGAGATTGCGGTGCCCGATATTGGGGATTTCGATGAGGTCGAAGTCGTCGAGATTCTTGTTGCCAAGGGCGATCGCATCGAATTTGATGATCCCCTGGTCAGTATCGAAAGCGATAAGGCCACGATGGAGATTCCCTCGACATCGGCCGGGCTTGTTGTGGAGCTACGTGTTGTCGAAGGCGACAAAGTGGCTGAAGGTTCAATTCTCGTCGTCATCGATACCGAGGGACGAGTCGCCTCTGTCGGCGACGATACGGATTCCGCAGAGACTTCGGTGTCTCCGCAACCCTCCGCTGACGCTGATTTGGACGAGGCGGAACAAGCGGAAACCACCGTTGAAGCGTCATCGGGAACGGAAGCGTCTGCACCGGCGAGGACCGACACGGCGGCGCAGCCGCTCAGGCGAGAGCGGGAGTTGTCACCGGCCGCCGCCAATCCAGTGCCGGATCGCAGCGGACTTCCCCACGCGAGTCCACTCGCGCGTCGCTTCGCGCGGGAGTTGGGTGTTCCCATTTCCGACGCGAATGGAACCGGTGCGCATGGACGAATCCTCATCGAAGATCTCAAGGCGCAGGTTCGTGATCGATTCGGGCAGGAGCGGGCGGGATCTTCTGGAGCCGGAATTCCTCCCGTCCCGACGATCGATCATTCAGCCTTTGGCCCGGTGTATGAAGAGAAGCTCAGTCGAATTCAGAAGGTCTCTGGGCCCGCGCTGCATCGAAGTTGGCTGAACGTTCCCCACGTCACGCAGCATGATGAAGCTGATGTGACGGAGTTGGAGCGATTCCGTCGGGATCGTCGCCAAGCGGCGAGCGAGCGTGGACTCAAGCTGTCCCCTTTGCTGTTTGTCATGAAGGCCGTGGTCATCGCGTTAGGCGAACACCCGATCTTCCGTTCTTCGCTGGCGCCGGAGGGCGATCGGCTCTTGATCAAGGACTATTTCCATCTTGGGATCGCCGTGGAAACCGATCAGGGTCTGGTCGTTCCGGTCATTCGAGACGTCGACCGAAAGGGAATCTTCGAGTTGGCGGTGGAACTGAATGCGACAGCCGAACGCGCGCGCGCGCGCAAGCTTGGGCCGGATGACCTTCGCGGGGCATGCTTTACGATCTCAAGCCTCGGCGGCATTGGCGGAACGGCCTTCTCGCCCATCGTCAACGCACCCGAGGTCGCAATCCTGGGGCTTTCAAAGACTCGCGTCACTGCCGTCTGGGAGGGTCCGTCGCCACTCGACATTCAACCGGCGACCATTCGGGATGTGGATCAAAAGGAGGGCGGCGAGGGCTCGCTCGCCCCATCGAGTCCTTTGGCGGGAGCCAGCGCGGGAAGCTTCAGGCCGCGGCTCATCTTGCCATTCTCGTTGTCTTACGATCATCGCGTAATCGACGGTGCGGAGGCAGTTCGATTCACGTCGAGGCTTTCCCGCCTCCTCTCCGATCCGACCCGGCTTCTGCTCTAACGGACGGCATACACACCACCCCGTCGTCGCCGCAAATGAACGAATGCGTTCTTGGGGATTTCCCCCTGCATTCGCTCGGGTGATCCCACCCGCACGGTTAGACGATGCGATACGTGGAGTGCTGCGTCACACCCATTGTGCCATACCTGGCGAGCGGGGAATCGGAATTGAGCCAGGCCTACCGAGTCTTGAGAATCACGTTTACGTCGCGTGAAGATCTCGAACGCGAGTACTTAGCGAATCTCGTAAAAGGGCCAGCGTTGCGCTTGAAATTCAGCAGTCTCTGGCATCGATTACACAGTCGCTCGAGAGTGAACTCGGAGAGAGACTGCAAGGGGAACGCGAAGCGGGGACAGGCAATCGTGTTGCACAACGGTCGGTTGCTGAAGTGCGCGCTCGACTTTGCATCGACGGGGCCGATGAGCGGGTGGGTTGTACGCGGAATCTGAGTTTGACTGGAGTTCTAGTGGCGATCGATGTGGATTTGCCATTCATCTGAGCGGATGTCGACGTTGCGATCATGCACCCAACGAGTGGCGAAGATCGGACTATTCCCGGTGTGGTCGTGCGTCACGAACTCGATTCGAATGGAAAGCCCTGGGTTATCGGGGTGAAATTTCTTGTCGCCGACGAAGACGCGAAAGAAACCATCGCTTACCTCGGTCGTGTCAAGGCGAGCGAACACGCGAGGCGTCTCGGCGGTATCGCCGGTTCGATCAGTACGCTGGGTGTCAGTGATCTCGTCACGAGTTTTGGTCTGTGTATTCCATCGGGCCGCTTTACTCTGATGCGTGACGGCCAGATCGGAACGATTGCCATTCATCAATGTGTGATGTGCTCCGTGCAGATCGGTGGCGCCTTCGGCATCAAGGCGCTCGTCCGGATGCTCTCGTGGGAGGATGGCAATTTTGAATTCCATGCGATGACCGAGGCAGCATCCGACGACAATGAATGGTCGATGCCGATCGAGATGGCCCTGCTCGAGGCTGCTCGATTCCTGGATGAAGATCGCCGTGACCGCGATGTGCGGCTGCCAAGAGAGGCTGGCCTACGTGTCAAATATCGCGAGATTGATCTGGATGACCCGACGCTGTCGAAGGACGCGCTCTGACGCTCTGAGAAGAGGAACCGGACTGGTGGACACGATCGAGATCGGTGGTGGTGCGGCGCCCTCGATTGGACTGGCCGTTGTCACCCCGAGGGAAGGCTAAACAAGCGTTCTTAATCTGCCGAAACCACTCCTATGACCTCGAAAACGTCCAGTCCGCCCGAGTACCGCACGACGTCGAGCTCCAAGGCCCCAGGCGTAGATGCGCCCGTTCCCTCGCTTGGGGATCTCTTTCCGGAACTTAGCTCGCGTTTCGAAGCCGCCGGCATAGTCGGTCTGATCGTCATCGGAGCGCCGATGCTGGCGGAGATTGAGCGGCGGCATGGAGAAGAGGCGCGCAAGAGTTGTCTCGAGTCGTTAGGCGCGCGCGTCCGAGCGGTGGCTGAAGAGCGGTTGCGTTCGGATTTCTCCGTCTCGCTCGCGGAGCCAGGCTGCGATGAGATCATGGTCTTCCTCTTCCGACAGCGGGGCTCTGCTGGCTTCTACCGAACCGAAATGCCAGGCTTTCGAAACGAATTGAACCGCGCGCTTCAGGCGGACAGGGGCCAAGGTTTCTATCCCTATCTCCGGGGCCCATTTCAGCTACCCGCTGGAATTTCGGTTGAACTTCGAAACCCACAATTCGGTCTCGCGACGCAGCTTCGCCGGTTGATCAATGCTGCACGACACGACTGTCTATACGATGCCGAGAGCGCCAAGCGCAAGTCGAAAAATGAGCTGCTCGAGACGATTCTCGATCATCGGATCTACTCGGTGTACGAGCCCATCGTCGAAGTAGGAAGCAAGACCGTCTTCGGTTACGAAGCCCTGGCGCGCGGGCCGCAAGGGACCGTGTTCCACTCCCCGGTCGCTCTCTTTACGGCTGCGGAAGAATTTGAACTCGTCTTTGAACTCGACTGCGTTTGTCGCGAGAGCGGCTTGCGAGGTGCCGTCGACTTTCCTGGTGGAACCAAGCTCTTTCTGAATATTCGACCGACGACGATCCATGATCCAGCGTTTCGCGAGGATCGGCTGATTGAAACCCTCGCAGGGCGAGGTCTCGAACCCACTGACGTGGTCTTCGAGATTTCGGAGCAGGAATCGATTTCAAGTTTCGGCGCCTTTCGTGAGATGCGCGATTATTATCGAAGTCTCGGCTTTCAGTTCGCCCTTGATGATACGGGTACGGGCTATGCGGGACTCGAAGAACTACTCGAACTCGAACCGGACTACATCAAGATCGATCGGTCGATGGTGTCGGGGGTTGACCAGGACCCGGCGCGCCAGGATGTGCTGGCTGCCGTCTTGCAGCTCGCGGAAAAAATGGGTGCAGAGGTGATTGGTGAGGGGCTCGACACGCTCGAAGAACTCGAGATGTTAGGCAGTCTCGGTATTCGATTCGGACAGGGTTGGCTCTTCGGAAGGCCCACACCACTTCGCTCCGACATCTAGGTGGGCATAGGCTAAGCGCTAGGCGCCCCGTCTACGTCTACGAAGGCACTCAACAGATTGTCATTGGGTCGCGGAATTAAGTCATCGAAACCCGAAGTGAGATGCGTTCCCTGCCACCTTCAGGCGGATTCGGCTCCCGCTGTCGCGGTTCGCATCCTGAAGATTCCACCAAAGAAGCGCATCACACGCTCATTGAGCAGCGTATGCATGTCGAGTTCATCTCGGAGCTCGCCGAGTGGTCGAGTCGGTCGGAGTTGATTTTTGCGCGGATTGTTCTCGTGCATTTTGTGAAGCAGCTCAATTGCATCGCAGAAGTGAAAATGGTCCGAGCGTTCGATGATTTCGAGTCGAGCGTCCGGGCCGAGGCGTTCAAGGGGCGGGCGAACGCTCGTGTCCAAATCGACTAGAACATCATCCTATGCGGCGAGGACCAGCGCTTGTGCTGTTTCCCGTAACGGGAGTTCAGTGGATGTGAAGGCCTTTCGGCCGACGAATGGCTCGGAGGCGGGTGCAAGGCAGCAGACGGCTTTCACGCGTTCTTCAAGTGCCTTTGTCTTGAGGGCCGAGTGCGAGTTCTTGATTGAACTCGAGGCCGGGCGAATCAGTTGGTTCGGAAGCGAGCGCCCATCTTCTGGCGCCCCCCATTGATGAGCTTCAGCTCTTCCATCGCGGCCATTGCCACGTCGTGTCCAGCGACCTCGTCGCCTTCCTTGGCCAGTTCGTCCATGTCGACCCAGGCTTGATAGACGTGCCGTGTACGGTCGGTGATGATGCCCGCCTTCAGCAGTGTCTTGATCAGGACACGAAAAATGTTCGTGTTATTGGTCATGTCTGCTCGACGATCTTCTTCGGAGAACGCTTCCAAGACTGCGCTTCGGACCCACTGCCAGTCGAGATCGAATTCTTTGTAGATCTCTTGCTTCTGTTCCGCGTTCACGAGATTGAAGAGTAGAACCTGGAAAGCTTCGGCGGCCCACAGCTCAACATGCTCGTGTTCTTCCTCGGTCAGCTGGGGAATAGTCCGGTCCGCCCAGATCTTGCCGAATTTATGATGGAAGGCTTCGTCGGACATCGTGAACTGAATCAAGCGCTTGAGAAGCGGGTCATGGGTTTCGCGCTGAATCGTCGCGAAGGCGCCCATGGCGAGTCCCTCGATCAGCATCTGCATTCCAATGAGCTTCTTGTAGACCGCAGGGGATTTGACAATTTCGTTCAGCAGGCTCCTGATCGTCGATCCGGACTGGAGAGGGGTGCCCCAGCGTGTCGTGATGTAGTTGGTGAATCCCGTGACGTGTCGCGCTTCTTCACGCGTCTGGTTCGCAGCATATTCCATCGCACCGGGATCCCGAAGGATCTGCGTCAGGCTCGCGGAGAGCGAGAGGGCGCCCTGTTCGCCGTGCAGAATGCTCGAGAGGATGAAGCGCGTATTCTGATTCGCGAGTCGAATCTTCTGCTGCGCATCGAGTTTGTCCGCGACGGAGGTCTTCAGTTCGATGCAGAAATCGGTCGGCATGATGAGCTGTTCAGTGAGGTCGAGCGGCTCGGAGTTGAAGTCGACGTATCGAGTGTCGGTCGGGTCCCAAAAATGATCGACGGTGGCCGAAATGATGGAGTCGAAGGCATCGGTTCGATCGGCATAACGGTCGACCTCGATCAGGCTGTCGAAATTATCCCGGTCGACAGTGTTGTAGATCCGGTCGTAGGTGATGTGGCGTTCGCTCATCGAGATTGTTCTCCTTCGGGCGGCGTTGATTGTTTTGAAACGATTGAACTCTTTTTCGTACTGGTATTCGTGCTCGTATTTGTGTTAGGTGGAAGGGGCATGCTGCATTCCGTGCCCGCTTCGGCTTGATTGCCGTGCAGTTGGAAATGGGTGAGCGTGCGGATGACCGATTCGCTTGTGGCGCGAGAGGGATCTTCCGCCCACCAGGCAAGGACATGGGCCCACATGCCGACGATTGCCTGAGCGAGAATATCGGTGTCGAAACAATCTCGTGCCCGGCCGTCGCCGACCGCTTTGCGGCGTCGCGCGCTTACTCGGCTGGCCAGCCGTTCGAGAATTCGCGAACCGATGTCAGCGGACTCGAAGCCGGGATGAAAGACGATCCGAATCAGGTCGCGCTGTTCTTCGGCAAATCCGACGAGCGCTTCGGCCTGGGCCTGCATCATCGCGATCGGATCAGACTGGTCGAGGACGGCGCTTTGCAGGCGACCTTCGAGTTCGCTGGCGGCTTCTTCTGCGATTTCGCGAAAGATCGCGAGCTTGTCTTTGAAATGGAGATAGAAGGTGCCCGACGCATAACCGGCGTGCGCGGCGATGGCATGACTGGTGACGGCGTGGGGACCGAGGTCTGCGAAAAGGGCGCGCCCTGCATCGAGAAGGCGGCGACGGGTTTCCTCGCCTCGAGATACGCGCAGGCCGGGCTCGTGGCGCGGAGAGCGGGTGCCCGGTTCGATAGTCGAGTTCAAGGTTTCACTGACGGACATGTCATTAGTGACGTTAACGTCAGTTTGGCGGCTTAGCCAACGGTGCATCCGGCGGCAAAGCGTGACTTGAAGTCACCTATTGGCGTTCGATCAGCTCAAAACCGCTTCGGGGTCGCAGTGCTCGGTACAAGTGGAATCGCCTTCTCTGCTGCTGGCCGCGTCGGCCACTTCGATCTGGATCGTTGTGTGCTCGATCGCGAATCGGTCGGTCAGCGCAGAGCGGACTTCCTGCAGAAGACTCTCGGGTTCGAACATGCGATCGACGACGAGATGACTCGAGAGGGAAACCTCGCCGCTTCCGATTGTCCAGATATGCAGACAATGCAGCGTGGAAACCCCGGGCACTGCGAGCAGTGCTGTGCGGATCGACTCCGGGTCCAGGTGGCCGGGGACGGTTTCCATCAAAACGTCGAGGGCTTCGCGGATCAGGTGCCATGCGGAAAACAGGACCAGCACGCTGACGATGATCGAGATTGCCGGGTCCAGCCAGATCCATCCGTAGGCCCAGATTCCAAAGCCGGCCAGGATCACCCCGACACTGGCCAGAGTGTCGCTGGCGACATGCAGCCAGGCACCGCGCACGTTGAGGGAGTCGCCGCGCCCGGCCTCGAGAATCCAGAGGCTGATCAGATTGATGAGAAGCCCGCCGGTCGCGACGATCATCACGCCGCCTCCCTGGACATCCTGCGGTGCCATGAATCGCTCGACCGCATGCACCGAGATGACGACCGCGACGACGGCGAGCGCTAGCCCGTTTGCCAGTGCGGCCAGGATTTCAGCGCGGCTGTTGCCGAAGGTTCGGCGATCGCTTGCAGGACGCGAAGCCATCCACACGGCGACCAGCGAGAGGGCGAGGGCGGCGACATCCGAAATCATGTGGAGCGAGTCGGCGAGCAGCGCGAGCGACCCGGTGAGCAAGCCGCCGACGAACTCGATGCCCGCATAACTGAATGCGAGAATCAGGACGAAGAGCAGGCGTCGACGGTTCAGTGTCCGGGAATCAACGTGATGATGGTGGTGACCGCCACCATGCTGATCTTCCACTGGATTCGATGGACCCACCGTGTCTCCCGTCAATTTCGTGCCGGCGCTCAATTATTCTCTGGGCCGAATGAGCCTAACGGCCGAGGCCCTTCGCCATTCGGTCGATCAACTCAGTCAGAATGGGTCGTGAAGTCGCAAAGTTCAGACGAACGTGGTTTTCCCAAGCAGCGCCGAATCTCCGTCCCCCAGAGAGCGCGACCTTTCCATGCCGGAGGAAGTGGGCGGCGGGGGAACCTTCGATTTCGAGCTTTTCGCAGTCGAGCCACGCGAGATAGGTCGACTCCGGCGACATGAACTCGATTTCTGGAATCCTCTCCTGCAGCGCCTGCAGGGCAAAATCCCGATTGCCTTGGAGATAGGTCACAACTTCATCGAGCCATGGCTGACCCCAGCGCCAAGCGGCAATCGATGCGTAGATTCCGAAGAGCCCGATGCCTCCACGAATGTGTTGGGGATGCAAAAGATTAAAGCGCTTCTGCAAGTCTTCGGTTCCGAAGTGGGCGATGGCGCAGCGTAGTCCCGGAATGTTGAAGGCCTTGCTGGCCGAGGTGAGTGTGACGGTTCGTTTGGCGATCTCCTCTCCGAGGGACGCGAAGGGAATATGCTGGCGACCGTCATAGAGAAGGTCGGCGTGGATCTCGTCGCTGACCACGAGGAGATCATGCTTGAGAACGAGTCGCGCAAGCTCTGTGAGCTCGCTGCGTTCGATGACTCTGCCCGACGGATTATGCGGATTGCACAATAAGAGAATCCTGGTGTCGGCATCGATGACAGTGGCAAGACGATCGAGATCGAATTCGAGGCGGTTGTCTCCCTGAATCATCGGGTTCTCGACCAGACGTCGTCCTGTCTCTGCTACGACTCCGAGGAAGGGCGGGTAGATCGGCGTTTGTACGATCGCGCCGTCTCCCTTCTCGGTGAAGGCTTCGAGGGCGATATACATTCCCTGAACGACTTCCGAGAGAAGTTCGACCCGTGCGGGATCGGGATTCCAACCGAATCGCTCGTTCATTCGCTCTCGAAAGGCCTCTGGAAGTCCAGTGTCTGCGTCACTCATTGGGTAACCGGCATCGCTGTTCTCGGTCAGCCGGCGAAGCTCGTCCTGGATCGGTGTTGCGATCGGGTAGTCCATTTCTGCCACCCAGGCGGGCAGAACGTCGCGAGGATGGAAACGCCATTTCGCGCTTCGCCGATTCTCGAGCGCGCGAATGTCGATGTCGTCGAAGTTGATAGAGCGGTGACGCATCGACAATTCCGCTTCGTGCAAGAAGCGTTTTCGATCATTCTGCTGATCGAGCGCCGAAATCGCCTTCACGATGTCCGAATCGGCACCAGCCTGCGCCAGCAACTGCGGTAAGTCCAATGCGAGAATCTCGAATGTCTCGGAGATTGGATCGCCGATTTCGGCGAGTGGGTGTAATTCGTCGCGTCCGGTCGGGTCGATGTGCCAGTGTGGATCCAGGTTGAAGCAGTCAAAGCGGAGCCATTCGGCGGATTCAGAATCTGGATCGTCGGGGTTTTCACGGATTGGTCCGATGCGAAGAGTGGGTCCGCTTGTGGCCTCGACGCTGCGCTGTTCAGTTCGGAATTCGATGCCCTGCCAGATTCCCGTAGATGGATTACCCATTTCAAGAGCGTAGGCGCGCCGGGGCGTCGAGGTCAATTGCGAACGCTATGCTGATTGGGTCGCTGGCTTGAGTGCGGTTGCACCAGACGTGCGATGGTGCAGGAATGTTGGGGGGCAGATCTGCGATGAGCGTTCAGATTCAGATGCCCGAGCTCTCAACCGAGGGCGAGGGGGCAACGCTTGCGACCTGGCTGGTCGCGGTGGGAGATCACGTCGAGAAGGGCGATGTCATCGCCGAGCTCGAAACGGATAAGTCGACCGTTGAGCTCGAGGCGCCGGCGACGGGAACCGTCACGGAATTTCGAGTTCAAGAGGGGACGGAAGGCATCGCGGCAGGAGTGATCCTCGGGATCCTCGATGCTGTGGCGTCGTCGGTATCATCGGCGCCCTCGGAACCCGCGTCCGATGAGACGCAGGTCGACGAGCTGGCGCAGGCTGCTGGGGCAGCCCATGGCGATTCGAATGAATCCTCGACGGCGCACGGCAGCGATCTTTCTTCTGCTGGAGATTCTGATCTCCGCGCTTCGACGCCTTTGGCTCGGCGAGCCGCCGCCGATCGCGATGTCGACGTGGCGAGCCTGGCCGGGAGTGGGCCGGGTGGTCGGGTGCTGGAGGAAGATGTGCTTCGCTCCGCGCAGGAGAACGCGGAGGCTGACCTCACGGAGGCCGATGATCTGAGTCGAGATGTTCGTATTCCCGAGGTCGAGATTTCGGGGTCGTTCGAGAAGGTCCGGCTCAGCGCCATGCGTAAAACGATTGCCCGTCGCATGACCGAAGCCAAGCAGCGAGTCCCGCATTTCTATCTTCGGGCGCGGTGCGCGATGGACGCGGTGATCGAGGTGCGCGCCAAGCTCAATCAGGATCTTGCGGCAGAGGGCCTAGATCTGAAGATATCGGTCAACGACTTCATTGTACGTGCGTCTGCACTTGCCCTTCGCGATGTGCCCGACGCAAATGTGAGCTTTGCCGGACATGAGATGCACGTCTTCAAGGATGTCGACATCTGTGTGGCGGTTGCGACGGAAGGCGGGCTGGTCGCGCCGGTCCTGCGAAATGCCGACCGGAAGGGGTTGTCGGCGCTTGCCCGGGAGGTGAAAGAACTCGCCGGGTTGGCTCGCTCCGGAAAGCTTCGTCCCGAGCAATATCAGGGCGGGAGCTTTACGATTTCGAATCTTGGCATGTATGGGGTCGAGACCGTCTATCCGATTCTAAATCCGCCCCAGGCTTGTATCCTCGGGGTGGGTGCAGCAGAAGAACAGCCGGTGGTTCGCGACGGTGCGATCGTCGTCGGGCGGGTGGCCTCATTCGCGCTGGCGGCAGACCACAGGGCGGTTGATGGAGCGGTCGCCGCTCGTTTTCTGGCGGCGCTGCGTGCTCGATTGGAAGACCCTCTTTGTATGATGCTTTGAGTTGAAGTTGGGTCGCATCGAGTTCGGTCGTGTGATGTCGAAACGACGGGGCTCTGCAGAATGTATTGGCAACGGATTGGGAACCATGGGGAAATAAGATGAGTCAAGATTCGTATGACGTGGTCATCGTAGGTGGGGGGCCGGGGGGCTATCCGGCGGCTATTCGCGCCCGCCAGCTCGGATTGAGTGTTGCATTGGTCGAGCGCGAGCATCTCGGCGGTATCTGTTTGAATTGGGGATGCATTCCCACTAAAGCCCTTCTGCGTACGGCTGAAATCCATCATTTGGTTTCTCGTGCGAAGGAATTCGGCCTGACGGTCGGCGAGGTCGAGGTCGATCTCAAGAAAGTTGTTCAGCGTTCGCGCAAAGTTTCGAAGCGCCTGGCCACAGGCGTCAAACATCTGATGAAGAAAAACGGTGTGGATGTGTTCAACGGCTTCGGTCGATTGGCGGGTGCGGGTCGGGTCGCCATTGAGGGCGATGTGGAAGGCGAGCCGCCGACCGAACTCAAAGCGCGAAGTATTATTCTTGCGACGGGCGCCCGAGCCCGAATACTTCCCGGGCTTGAGGCCGACGGCGAACTCATATGGACCTACAAGGAAGCCATGGTGCCGACAACACTCCCGAAGCGGCTCCTCGTGGTCGGCTCTGGTGCGATTGGGATCGAGTTCGCGAGTTTCTATAGCGACCTGGGCTCCGAGGTCACTGTCGTTGAAGCATTGCCTCGAATTCTTCCGGTGGAAGATGCCGAGATCTCGAAGCTCGCGCACAAGCAACTCGTGAAGCAAGGCTTCGACATTCATGTCGGGGCCACCGTTTCTTCGCTCGAAAAGGGCAACGACTCGGTGACGGCCACGATTACCGGAGAGGGCACTGAATCCAAGACGGAAGTCTTCGATCGAGTCATCCTGGCTGTTGGAATCGTCGGCAACGTCGAGGGGCTCGGCCTCGAGGGCACGGAGGTCGAAGTCGATCGAACCCATATCGTCACGAATGAATGGACGGAGACCGGTGAACCCAACGTGTATGCGATCGGAGATGTCGCCGGAGCGCCGTGGCTCGCCCACAAAGCGACCCATGAGGGTGTGTTATGCGTCGAGAAAATTGCGGGTGGGCAGAATCTTCACCCGATGAAGACAGAGCGCATCCCCGGCTGTACCTATTGTCGACCTCAGATCGCGAGCGTAGGCCTCACAGAGGAGGCGGCACTCGAGCGGGGCGGTGAAATCAAGGTCGGACGCTTTCCTTTCGTCGGAAATGGCAAGGCGATCGCGCTTGGTGAAACAGAGGGGCTCATCAAGACGATCTTCGATGCGAAGACGGGTGAGCTTCTCGGCGCCCATATGATTGGCGCCGAAGTTACGGAATTGATTCAGGGCTTTGTGATCGCCATGAATCTCGAGACCACCGAGGCTGAACTCATGCATAGCGTCTTTCCACATCCGACTCTGTCCGAAATGATGCATGAGTCGACGCTCGAAGCCTTTGGTCGCGCGCTGCACGTGTAGGGATGCTTGGGGTTTCCGAGTGTCGTTGAAGGATAGAAACACCGACCGATTCGATCTTGGCGAGTCATCGAATCGGGAATAGGGATCAGGTACCCGGCATTGTCAGGCCCACTACTGAAAATCGAAGGGCGGGAATCATCGAAGGCCGAGCTGCCGCGCCCGCCCTGGATTCGAATTCGACTCTCTTCGGATCCGCTCGTCGAGCAGACACGTCAGCTGATGCGTCGGCTGAAGCTCAACACGGTTTGTGAAGAAGCTGCTTGTCCCAATTTGTCCGAATGCTGGGCGGAGCGGCACGCCACGGTCATGATCCTCGGGTCCGTCTGCACGCGCGCTTGCGCGTTCTGCAATGTCGATACGGGGATGCCGGACCCCGTGGATATCGGTGAGCCCGAGCATCTGGCGGCGGCGGTGAGCGAACTCGGCCTCGAGCATGTCGTGATTACTTCCGTCGACCGTGATGATCTATCTGATGGCGGGGCCGGACAATTTGCCAAGTCGATCGAAGCCATCCGGAATCTCTCACGGGAGACGACGATCGAGATCCTCACCCCGGATTTCCGGCGGAAGCCGGATGCACTCGAACGTGTCGTGGCAGCGGCGCCTGATGTCTTCAACCACAACCTTGAGACCGTGCCGCGATTATATCGGAGTGTGCGGCCAGGGGCCGACTATCGGCATTCTCTCGATCTTCTAGCCAGGGCGAAACGTCTCCGTTCGGAGATGTTTACAAAGAGTGGGATCATGGTCGGGCTCGGTGAAACACTCCCGGAAATTCTTGAAGTCATGGACGATCTGCGAGCCGCGCACGTGGACTTCCTCACGATTGGTCAGTACCTGCGACCGACACCGAAGCACGCTTCGGTCGAGCGCTATATGCCACCAGAGGAATTCGATGATCTTGCGCGAGCCGCTCGAGAGCGGGGCTTTCTTGTAGTTTCCGCCTCGCCACTCACGCGTTCGTCCTACCATGCGCAAGCGGATTTTCGGCGATTGCAGGCTGCGCGCATCGACGCCGAATCACAAGGGTGAGGAGGAGGCCGTCCCATGGCTTGCTCATCGGGCAAGTTTGAGACGCTCGTTCATCTGCTCGTTCTGGCCCTTTGCCGTGAGCGGCTTATGATCGGCGCTGCCCTTTTGTCCGCACTCTCAGTCCGAGTAGTCCAAGGCCCATGAGAACAGCGGTGCCGGGCTCGCGGGTCCAAACTGCATACGCGCCGTTCGAGGCATGGTTGTCATGTGACTACATCTCGACTCTTCGCGTGGCGGATCGCGGCCTGAGCCCCGTACACACCAATAGGTTTCTGAGATAGGCGCCACCCGGTTTACTGATCCCGAGCAAGCGATCCTTTCCGCCCCGTGCTGTGTTAGCCCGGCGTAAGCCTAATAGACGCTGCAAACTCGAGTCCTCATGTAATGCCTCTCCCCTCGCCGAGTGCGTCCGAAAGTGCACTGGCCGTGAGCGGGCCGATTCCGCGGAGCTTCATCAGTCGCTGTGCGACGGGGTTCTTACGGACACGTTCAGAGATTCATTCGCCGAGCCCGATCACTCGTTCGATGCGCGGCCTGGCGTCTTGTTGCCAGACGCTCTTGAGAGACACGAGCCGCATGTGAGGGCGGCCCACTGCCTCGCAGATCGCCTCGGCACCTACGCGATCATTCTTGTTGCTCTCACTCGCGGCGCACAAGTGGTTGGCTGAGGAGGGATACGATCCGGATTTTGGAGCCCGTCCCCTGGATCGCTTGATTGAGAAAGAGATCAAGAATCCGCTGACCGACGAAGTGCTCTTTGGGTAGCTGAAGGGCGGCGGACGCGTGGTCGTGGATGTCGACGAAGAAGCGGCGTTTAGTTCTCCCTTCGACGGCTGATCTCTGGCCGAGCTCGAGTAGTCGGGGCGTCAGCACGCCGCGGTGACGATGTGTTAGGCGATTACTTGTACGCCATCTTTGGTGGGCAATTCGCTCCAGCGTCCGCGAAGAAAGCTGTATCCGAGCCAGATCGCGCGGGAGATATGGTCGAAGATCAGGGTCGCCCAGATCCAGACCACATCGAGTTCGAGCACCCCACCAATCAAGATGGCCATGGGAACACGGATCGCCCAGTTGCCGATCAGGGCTCCGATGAGTGGCGTGATCGTATCGCCGGCTCCCTTGTGCGCGCCGGCGAGGGTGAAATGCATCTGCAAGAACGGCTGCGCCGCAGCCAGCGCGAGCATGAACGGAGAGAGCGCCGCGATCACGGCGACATCGTCGGTGAACATTTCCGCTAGAGGAATCCGGAACCACGCAAAGAGAAGCCCAAGTGGAATCGCCGTTCCGACGGCGAGCACGACGGATTGGCGTCCCGCGCGAACGGCGACGTCGCGGTCTCGGGCGCCGAGTGCTTGCCCAACGACGGTTGAACAAGCCTGCGCGTAACCGGTACCGGGAATCCACGAAAAGGACAGCAAGGAGATTCCCACCGTGTAGGCGGCGACCGCCATCGTTCCGTACCAGTTGCTCAGTATCCAGAAATACGAGAGCAGTCCCATGTTCAGCACGATTCGCTCGGCGACTCCGGGGACTGCGATTCGAATGACCTGGCGCACGATTGGATTGCTTCGGAAAAGGTCGCGAAAACGAAGCGCCGTAGGCGCGTCTTTCGGCAGACGCATGAAGACCAGGATGAAAAGCGCGAAGCCGACGGCCTGGCTAATCGCGGTGGCGAGGCCCGCACCCAGCAGCTCGAGTCTCGGGGCGCCGAACAGGCCAAAGATCAAAACGGCGTTCAGGGCGAGCTTCGTCGCGGTCACTACCAGCGCAATGAACATCGGCGTTCGCATGTCGCGATTAGCGCGCATGCCGCTTTCGAAGATCAGAGTGAACGAGAGAATCAGCGAGGCGGCGACGGTGAGCTCGAGGTAGGGCGCGGCCAGTTTGATGACCGACTCTTCAGCACCAAGTAATGCCAATGATTGTTCGCTGAAGAAGAACAGACCCGAGGCGTAGACGAGCGTGATGCAGACCGAGACCTGCACGGACCCGGCAAAGGCATGCCGTGCCGTCTGGGTATTTCCCGAACCGATGGCCCGAGCCATGAGCGCCACGCAGGCGAGGCCGACGGCAAAGAGGGTCGAATGGATGAGATGGAAAAGTTGAGTCGCGTAGCCGACGGCGGCCAGCGGCACAGCGGCGCTGCCACCTTCGGCCAGCCGTCCGATCATCATGCGGTCGATCAGCCCGGTGAGATTCAGGAGCACCTGGCTCGCGATGACCGGCCAGGCCAGGCGTAGGATCTCTTTTGCGGAGCCTCCGGCGACGGGGAGACCGACGAAATCCTTGGGCGCGAGTGCACTCGCTGCGACGGCGCTCGCCGGGACCGGCGGGCCGATCGGCACGTCGATCGCGACGCCCGGCTCAGCGGAAACCCAACACGTCGGGCTTGTCGAGTGGATCGAGGGCGTGGAACTGGCGAGCATCATGAGCGAGGAGTCGGGCGAGCAGGCCCTGGTAGACCGGTACGACCAACTCGGACGCATCGCCGCGAAATTACACAACCAGGCGGTCAGTTGGCAGATTCCGAGTGACTTCCAACGACACGCGTTCGACGCGGACGGCTTCATGGGAGACGCGCCGTTCTGGGGTCCGTTTTGGGGGCTACCAGAGCTGTCCAACGCAGAGCGTGAGATCATCGTTGACGTTCGTCAGGCCATCCATCGAATCCTGTCCGACTACGGCAAGGGGCAGGGCACATACAGCATGATCCACGCCGATCTCCACCCCCACAATATCCTCGCGAACGGGGGCCGCCTGTAC
>DUBZ01000062.1 GCA_012960035.1 Myxococcales bacterium
GCATTTGAGGATGCGGCTCGCAATCGTCGGCTCGGTGATCGCAGCAATCACCCGCATCGAGTGGCCGCATTCGCATCGTAGGGCTTCGACTCCGAATACTCGTTTCAGTAAGTCCGCCCAGAGCAATCGCCGCGGACGAAGAGAGGGGGGACGATGCGGTGTCGCGTGCTGTACAAGGCCCGCGGCTTGGGCTGCGGGAGCAGCCTGCGAACTGCTGTGGTCGGCACTTGGACTGAGTCCCCCCTTCGGCGCTGCGGTTGATGGCGTCGGGACTACGGTCTTCGCGTCGAGCTGTCCGCACGTTTGAGTGGGGACGAGCGCGCATGGAGCTTCCCGGTGACGGTCGTTGTTCGCGGAAGCTGTGGTGGCCTCGGGGCGTGCCCCCGGCACCACCTGATCCCTTCCGCTGGCACAGGGCGCCAGTATTCCGTAGTAGCGAACCTGGTGAGCGCGCGGCGGAGGAACCAGCGGGGCAAGCCGTTCGAGTAACTCGTGGCGCTCCATCAAGATGTGGGTCGTACCGTCGCGCCAACGGGTCTTGAGCTTGTAGCTGAGCCGACCGTCGGGTTGGGACTCGAGGCGATCCAGGCAAATCGGCGAACGCAGGATGTAGCACGCCAAACGTTCCAACCGTTTTCGGTCTCGGGCGGGTACCGACACGTCTGCATGCAGGCTCATTCCCCCTTCCCGGACGCAGCGTTCGGGGGCTCTTGCATCTGCTTCGCCCTCCTGCGGCTCCACGGGTTCGACTCGATCGCCGAGTCTATGCCACGGCCGGCCTGCTTCCGGACCGGTGGCAATGCGGGAGCGCACAGAAGCGGCCATCAGTGTGGCAAGCAAGGGATCGTCGGCAGCCAGAGGGTCATCTTCGTTCTCAAGCCCGCGCTTTTCAAGCAGCCGCATCACCCTTCGCGCTGTTCCAGCCATGACGCGAGCCACGTCCCCGGTTGTGGGAGGAGGCAACGGAAGGAAGGGGCCGGGGGCATGGGGTGGGCCCCCATACACACCGTCGAGTACGATGCTGTGAAAATGGGGTGCCAAATTCAAAGCGGAACCGAAACGTTGGATTGCCGTCACCGAGCCACACTGGGCCTGTTGCACGCCGTGATGGATGCGGGCTCGGCGACGCTGGTCGGCGAAGAGCGAGCGCATGAAGGCGCGCAGTACCTCGCTAGTGAGCTTGGCATCCCAGGCGCAGCGATAGCGGAGCGGATAGGGAAGCGTTAAGACCCACTGACGCACAGGCGCTTCGGGCAGCACGCAATCCACCAGGTCGGCGGCTGTGTCGGCCATGCGTCTTCCGCCGCACGAGGGGCACAGAGCCCGGCCTTTACAACTAAAGGCTAGAAGGCGATCGCGACCGCAAGCATCGCAGTGCAGGCGAAGAAAACCTTGGGCGAGGATGCCGCAATCGAGATAGGCACGGATTTCGCGTTCGACGAAGCGAGTGACGGGCGCTCCCTGCTCGCTCGCGTTGGAGAGGAATGTCTCGAGGCTCTCTCGGACGACTTCGTGAAGAAGCGTCTTCTCCGGCTGGTGGCGCTCGTAGTCGGGCAGGTGGACCCAGTCCGGGACCGGGTCGGGGTGCAAAGCAAATGTAGACGAATTGCGAGTGTCGGTGGGGGGTCGTGCAAACAGCCACCCTTTCCGTCCAGATGTGGTCTATCCGAGGCGGGGGTACACAGCGGTGGCGGGAGCCGGGCCGGTCGCGGCGGAATATCATTCGCGATCACGGCGTCCTTGCCCCAGGCGCGAAGTGGCGCGGCACTGTTGTTCGCGACCGCACGCAGCTTGGTCGAGTCGAGGCCGCCTCACGCCTGCGGTGAGATCTGGGTGGCGTGTTTCGCCATTCGGCTGGCCACATTCGATACGCCAGGCATCAATCCGACCGAGCAGCTCGAAGGCAGGTCGCTTTCTTGCAGGGTCATTGACGTATAGGTCGGGGAGTTCCTTGCGCAATCCGGTGTCGAAGCGGGCGAAGATCAAGCAGCGTCACCCTGCGACGAAATCGCGGGAAATATCATTGAGACGCGCGATATCTCGGCCGAATGAATCGTGTACGAGAGAGGCCAGCGTCGAAACGCTGGCCTCTGCAAGTACGCGATACATGTGGAGCTGATGATCCGATTTGAACGGACGACCTGCTCATTACGAGTGAGCTGCTCTACCAACTGAGCTACATCAGCATTGAATCTGCGGGATCTGTTTTCCCGGCGGCGCATACTAGCCCGCGGGGTGTAACTCGGCATCCTGCAACCAAAATCTTTGTTCGGCTTTTCGATTGTCTATCGTGAGCCCGGGGACGGGAATGAGCCGATTTTGCCGCCCGGTTGCCAGGGACGAGGACCCTAAGCGTTGAAACAGTTGGAGAGGTGTTCGCTTTGGGGGTTATACTCGGCGAATCGCAGGAGGTGCCACCGATGCCGGTTCTACCGATGATCGATCTGTTGATCCTGATGGGATGGACCAGCCTTGCGCTCGGTGGGGTCCTCAAGGCTGTCGCGATCACCACGTCGTATCGCCCCGAGATTCTGACGCTCGGGCCGTTCGAATTCTTTGCACTTTCGGGGATCTGCTTGTTGTTCGCGTTGTCGTTGGCCGCGCGAACCTGGGTCAAGGCCAACGAGCCGGAGATCCTCGCCAAGCAGCGGCGAGTCTCAACCATGCACTTGGGCGCTAGAGAGTCTGCGGACTACGGCTATGCAGAGCCACAGCGGTCAGAGTCGTTCCAAGGGACTCGCGAACCCGTGACTACGGACGGGGCTGGGCCTTAGCCCGGGCGCCACCGCTCAAAGCCGGGATCAGTTGGAAGGCCGAAACGGCGAGTTCTCGGTAGAGGTGAGCCCCGGATCGCGTGGCTGCGGTCATGAATTCGATGGCGAGTTTCACGGGGATTCTCCTGCGCGCAAGTTCAACTGCATGGTGCGCTGTCGGGGAAGTGGACGCGAAGGGCAGTCGCGTTGCGAAAAACTTGCGGGTGAAAGCAGATTGTGAATTTTTCCGCCGGCGGGTCTCGTGATACAGTCCCGGCCGTGCCGGAAAACCCTCAAAAGATGAATGTCGACCGACGTGTTTGGCTCAATGGCGACTGGGTCGCGTGGCAAGATGCGACGCTCCACGTGCTATCCCATGCTGCCCAGCGCGGGTCTCTCGTATTCGACTATATGAGCGTCTATCAAAACCCCCAAGGGGCGGCGATTTTTCGCCTGCCGGAACACCTCGAACGTTTCTATCGATCGTGCGAGTTGATCGATCTTCACCTCGACTACGACCCTGCGGAACTGACAGCCGCGGTCATCGAAACCGTTCGCCTGAACCCCGGCGTGCGGGCGATCAAACTCAATGCGTTTATCGCGTCTATTGAGATCGACGTGGTGCCGGTCGACGACGAAGTTCACGTCGCCATCGCGGCTTACGATCCAAAGGCCGACGTGCTTGATCGTAAGTCGAAAACAACGCCCGCCCGCGCCGCCACTTGCAAACTTTGGATTGAAAAAGAGATCCACAATCGCCGGGAAGACATCGTGTCCCCGCAAGCGAAGGTGTCGGCGAACTATGTGTCGACGATGGGCGCCAAGGCGCGCGCGCGCTCAGCGGGGTATGACGAAATTTTGCTCGTGGACGAATTCGGTCAAGTGGCCGAGACCCCCACCGCGAACTTGTTCATGGTCGACGGCGAGGGTGTGCTCATTACGCCACCGGTTAATCGCGTGCTTTTGGGGGTCACGCGTTCGACCATCCTCGAACTCGCAGCGGCCAGCGCCGTCGAAGTTCGCGAAGCCCCAATTTTTCCCGACGAGCTGCTCCGGGCGAGCGAAGTCTTTTTGACTGGAACCACAGCCGGAGTCTGGCCGGTCGTTTCAATCGATGGCGGGACAGTTGGCGCGGGTGAAGTCGGGCCGGTTGCCACGCTTCTGCAAGAGCGGTTTGAAACGGTCATTGGCGGGCGCGATCCAGCTTTTGCCCACTGGCTTCAGTCCGTATAGTCGCACCGATCATTCGTTTCTATCCTTCTTCGTCTCGTATCAGAGCGTCAACTATCAGAGCGTCAACGATCTAGAGCGTCCAGCTACGACACTCCCCCCTCGAAAGGTTCTGCCCCATGCGCGTATTCGCCGGGATCAAGCCCACCAACGATGCTCTTCATCTCGGAAACTACTTCGGAGCCTTGCGCCAATTTGTCGCGCTGCAGGATGAGCATCCCGAAACGCTCTACTTTATTGCCGACTACCACTCGATGACCACGGTTCGCGATGGCAAACAGCGCCGCGCAAACACCCACGACGTTGCGCTCGACTACCTCGGCGCTGGCGTCGACCCGGAACGCGCGATCTTCTTCGTGCAGAGCGACATCCCCGAAGTGACGGAGCTGACCTGGATCTTGTCGACCGTGACCCCGATGGGGCTGCTCGAGCGCGCCCACGCGTACAAGGACGCGTTGTCGAAGGGGGACACGCCTAACCACGGTCTTTTCTCGTATCCAGTATTGATGGCGGCCGACATCCTCCTCTACCACAGCGATCTCGTACCGGTCGGGCAAGATCAAAAGCAACACGTCGAAATGACCCGCGACATGGCCATGAGTTTCAACCACAGCTACGGCGAAGAAATTTTTAAACTCCCCGAGCCTTACATCCTCAAGGGGTCCGCGGTCGTGCCGGGAACCGACGGTAAAAAGATGAGCAAGTCCTACGGCAACACGATCCCCATGCTCGCGACGCCGAAGAAGACCCAGAAGGCCGTCATGGGAATCGTCACCGACTCGACGCCGATGGAAGATCCGAAGGAGCCGGTTGGGGCGCTGTTCGATCTCTACAAGTTGTTCGCCGACGAAGCGCAATGCGAAAATCTCGCGAGTCGCGCCCGCGCTGGCGGGCTCGGCTATGGCCACATCAAGCAGGAATTACTGGGACTGGTCCTCGACTACTTCGAGCCGATGCGTGAGCGCAGAGCCGCATTCGAAAAGCGACCCGACGACGTTCGGGACATCCTCGCAAGCGGTGCGGAAAGGGCGCGAGCCATCGCGGCTCCTGTGCTCGAAAGCTGCCGACGTGTTGCCGGGTTGGGAACCACCAGCTGACGCCACGTGCGCGACGCATCACCGATGCGCAGCGAAGCTAGGGAACTGCGCACGACGCTTCCCGAATTGGGGTTCGCGATTCGACACGTGTCGTTTGTTCGGTGAACTCCAAACGGGTGCGTTCTCAACCAGCGTCGGCCGCGATCCGAAACGTATGCACGAATTCTCAACTGAGATTTCAATCGGAGGATGTGTATGCGCGCCGCGAAGCCACAGATTTTAGACTTGGGTGCGAGGATCGCATTCGTTGGGTTATTGGCCACCGCCATTGCCTGTAACCGCATTGACTATTCGCCACAGGATGTGCGGGCCTCGCTACCCGGCGGCATTGTCGAACCGGGCTTGACCGAAAGTGCCGAGGCCGGAGACACTGACGCGCAGCATCGTCTCGCCAGCATTTGGTTGAACGCCGAAGGTGGCATGCGCAACGGCGCGATCGCCTTCGAATGGTTTACGCGTGCGGCGGAGGCGGGCCATGCACTTTCTCAGAGCGCGCTTGGACGAATGCTCGCGAACGGCATTGGCGTCGCGGCACCCGACTACCCGGCGAGTCATCGTTGGTTAGGGCTCGCGATTGAACAAGGCGACGCGTCGGCGTATTTCAATCTAGGCAAAATTTACGAACTCGGGTTGGGCGTTGAAGCGGACCCCGTCAAGGCGGTCGGACTGTTCCGCACGGCTGCGAATGCGGGCCTGTTGAACGCGGAATATTCACTCGGCCGCGCATACGAAACCGGGACTGGAGTTGATGTCGACATCGCCGAAGCCGTGGCCTGGTATCAGGCAGCCGCGGCGCAAGGCTTCGCCATCGCGCAGTACACCCTCGGCGAGATGTATCGGAGCGGGACGAAGGTGCCGCGCAATCCGACGGAAGCGGTCACCTGGTATCGACTCGCAGCCGAGCAGGGCTACGCGCCTGCCGAGGCTCAATTGGGATACGTCTATGCCGCCGGTGACGGAGTGCCGGTTCGCTACGAAGACGCCGCCAAATGGTCCCGGGCCGCCGCGGAACAGGGCGATCCCGATGGTTGCAACAACCTCGCAGTGTTGTTCCTGAAGGGGTTTGGTGTCGGACAGGACTATGACCAGGCGCTGAGCTGGTATCGCAAGGCTGCTGACCTGGGACACGCGGGTGCGCAAAACATGCTTGGTTCGGTGTATCTCACCGGTCAGGGCGCATCGCAGGATCTGGCCGAGGCCCAGCGATGGTGGGCTGTGGCAGCAGAGCAAGACTACGCGCCGGCCCAGTACAACTTGGGCGGCATGTTCTCGCGCCGCTTGGCAAACGACATGACGCGAGACGAAGCACTCGGTTGGCTCGAGCGCGCGGCGTTACAAGGACATCAGCGCGCAGCCTTCGAGTTGGCCCAATTGCGAGCGCAGCCGATCCCCGAAGATTCCGGCGCCGCGGCCCTCGACAGCAATGAAGGTCGCGAGGCTGGGGCGAGGTCCTAGCAGCGGGTCGCCAGAACCCGGCGACGACATCGCCGCCAATTTCCTCCGACGGCAATCGAACGTTCGAGCCTTAACCGGGCGGGTTCGCGATGTCTTGCAAACGTCGGCGTACTTCCTCTGCACTCGAACAACGCTGGTTCGGGTTCTTCTCCATCATGTGAAGAATGAGTTCGGCCATGTCGTCACTGATGTCCGGTGCGCGTTCGCGGGGGTCGGTGACGGGCGTGTGGCTGTGGTGATACGACACGTCGCCCTCTGAAAATGGAACACCGCCTGTCACGAGTTCATAGAGCGTGACGCCAAACGAATAGATGTCTGCGCGTTGGTCCACGGTGCCGCCCTGTGCCTGCTCCGGGGACATGTAGTACGGGGTGCCACCGAGCACCGTGGTGCCGCGACGCACTTCTTCCATCATCTTGGCGAGACCGAAGTCCATGATCTTGACGACTTTGTCAGTCGTGAAGAAGAGGTTCGCGGTCTTGATGTCGCGGTGCACGATGCCTTGTTTGTGAGCGTAGTGCAGACCTTCCGAAACCTGAACACCCAGGCGGGCCGCATCACGCACCGCGATGCGGCCGCGCTTCCTGCGAATCACATTGAGCGGGTAGCCGTGCAGGAGTTCCATTGTGATGAAGAAATTGACGTCGTCCTGATCGGTGTCGAAAATCGTGACGATATTGCGGTGGTTCAGTCGTGCGCAGGCCTGGGCTTCACGCAAAAAGAGTTGGATCGCCTTCGGGTGATCGCGCAGGTTTTCAGGCAGTTGCTTGAGCGCGACTTCGCGGTTGAGTCGGAGGTCCCTGGCTTTGAATACGACCCCCATCCCGCCGCGTCCGAGTTCGCTCACGATCTCATATCGTTTTTCAGAAAGGAAGGCCGTCGGTGTCGCTGCGGTTGGAAGGCTGGGAGCGCTGGGGGCTTGTGAAAGGCTCTGGAGCGTAATTTTCTTTCGCAGGCTCTCGATGCGGGACGCGATGTTGGGATACGTGGGCTCGTCGTCGCGCAACGATTCCAGCGCTTCGAGGGCACGTGACGTGTCGCCACACGTTTCGAGCAGCGTTCCGAGGCGCGAGAGGAGATCGGGAGTGCCTGCACCTGCTTCGATGCGCTGTTCGATCTTCTGCGCTGCGAGGTCCGCATGACCTTCGTGCTCGAAGGCGTCGGCGAGCAACTCGCAAGCGTCGGGGTAGTTTGGAGAATCGAGCGGTACGAGTTGCAACAGGCGAATTGCCCGCGCGCGGTCTGAGCGTTCGAGTGCGATTGCCGCGGCATCGAAGTAGTCGCCATTGCTTTCGAGCGCACCAAGCCAGCGCCCCACTTCTTCGGCTCGCTTGTAGCAGTCGGCCGCCGTATGGAAATCGTCGATCGATTCGAACGCGACACCGGCCTTGAGCCATTCGCCGCCTTCGCGATGCATTTCTGCGGCGCGCTTTGTCTTTCCGGCTTCTTCGAAGAGCAGCGCCGCCCCGGCGTAGTCATGAAGGCGCGCGCGAAGTTCGGCGGCTTCGAGGGGTTGGCCTGCGGCCTTGAAGTGGTCTGCCGCTCTGTCGTGCTGACCCAGGTCACAGTGCAATCGCGCGAGCAGCGTGTTGGCGATGCGTGTGTGTCCGTCTCGTGACAGCGCCCGGGCTGCGGCGTTGTGGTCGCCGTGCAGGTAGGGCTTCACCGCGGGCGGGCAGCCTTTGAAGATAACGCCTTCCGAACCGGCCAAGTCGATGGCAACGGTAGTCGGTGAATACGAAGTGACCTCAATCTCGCGTTCGGCAACGCGGTCGCCGCTGCCGACGACAATCGTGTGGCTTCCCATGCAGAGGCGGAGCCGCGCTGCGCCATTGCGGGTGTAACGAAGTGAATTTGGGATTGCCCGGGCGGAAACGCCGGCGTCTTCGGTGGGCTGCTTGTCCCAGAAGACCTGGACGTCGACCGGGCATTCCCGGGGCTGCATGTCGAATTCGAGGCGGACGGTTTTGCCATTGCTCACGACGACGGCATGTTCATCGAAGGGACGGAGCAAGACTTCGCCGTTGTCCGGGTCCATCAAAACCCCGTCGACCGCGACGTAATAGATCTTCGGGATCAGGCCTTGGAACTGGGTCTCTCGTCCAACGTTTTGGTGCACCGTTCGCTTGCTGAACCCTTCGCGCACAACCGTACTAGACGCTTCGCTCGACTTCGCACGTTTGTGCTGACCGGGTTGTTCGGAAATGCGAACCGTGAAGGAACCCCGCAGTTCGAGCGGGTATTCGATTGCAATGACGAGATCGCCGTGTCCCCGAAGTCGGCGCACTGCGGCGATCAAGATCGCCAGACCCACGATGACCGACATGCCGATGTCGCGGCCATTCGGGCTGACTGCAAATTGTCCCACTCGCTCGAGCGCCGGATGCATGGCTGCAGGTAGCGCTACGTGGGCGCTTTCGAGCCAGCCTTCGATACGGGCACGTACGGCTTGGCTCGGTGTCTCCGGCCAGAAAGGCATCTGCACACGTTTCTTCGAATCGGGCGCACCCTGGGCTGTACGCTCAATTCGGTTGGCCAGATCGTTGACGCGTGCCAGTGACGGAGCGAGTTCATGGGCTGCGGCCAGCACGCGCGACGCTTCGTCGTCTTGCCCCATCAAGATGTGGAGTTCACCCAACTCGAGCAGAATGCTCGCGCGTTCATCGGTCTGCGACTGATCTCGTGCAAGGCTCAGTTGGAACGCGGCTAGCAATGCGGCGCGGGAACCGTCGAAATCTCCGGTGCGCAAGCGTGCGCGTCCAAGCCGTTGCCAGTTGTCGATCGTTTCGTCACCGAGTCCGACACCAATTTCGAGGTTCGCGCGGGCGGCCTCGTAGTCACCGACGGCTTCAAATGCAATCGCGCGCAAGCGTAGAAGCTTGACGCGAACGATCGGGGGAACCACAGACTGATGTGAAGTTGTAATCGCGCTTGGGCGGTGAAGCGAGATCAATGCATCGCGGGCCGCGGCGTCCGTGAGAAGGTTGGAGGGAGCGAGTGGCGTTGGAGATTCAATCGCTTCGACTTTCGTTGTTTCAACTGCGACCGGTTCCGTGACGTCTTGCGAGGCAGTGGCGATCGACGCAACGAAAGTCGTTGCGATCAGAAGAGCGAGAGCTTCTTTGGTTTTGAAATGTCGCATAGAGGCTCTCCATACATCGGTTTTTTGCTCAATGTGATTTAGGACACAAAGTTCCTCACTGGGTAATTTTGTAGGCATGTCGGATCGGGTGAATACCCGGGCGAATCGGAGAGAACCCGAACTGTACGGACGGGACGGAAACTGGCCGCACGCGAACCGATTGACGCTGGGTTGCCGCAGGCGCGCAGTGTTCTGCTGCGAACGGAAGTTGCGTGTTCGTGAGCGTTTGCGTGTGAAGGCATACGCGAGGCAGCGCCGCCGCGCGCACTCTTTTAGTTCGACGAACTTTCAGTGCGGCTCACCACGGCGTATCGGTTGAGATCTCGCGTTTTGCCGTCGTCGCAATATTCGTCGACCCAGGTGACGGGGGCGTCTCGAAACAGTTCGTGTAACTCGGCTGCAGACGTGAAGTGGCAATAGCGCGGATGCGGTGACGACCCAAACCCGAGCAGGTAGTCACCTTCTTCGAGCTCGGCTTCGTCGATCGATTGCTCGGCGCCTCGGTTGTAGTCAGACCAGGCGATGGCGCGCGACGTGAAGTGTTCGACGGCTCCGAACTGCCAGGCCGTCACGACCAACACCCCGCGTGCACTCAACAGGGAGACAAGGTCGTGCAAAAAACCGCGTCGGGCTTCCGAGCCGGGGACGTGGTGAAGTACGCCAAATGCCACGACCAGGTCAAATGGGCCGAAGTCGCTCGGAGTGTCGGAAGCCAGTTCGAGCACATCGTGTTCGCGAAATTCGGCCCAGGTGAGATCGGCGTAGCTCTGCTTTGCATGGGCGAGGAGTGAAGCGGACGAGTCGATGCCGAGATATCGAACGTCGCACGTTTTCGTCCCTCGTTCTGTTCGGGCTTCTGTTTCGGCGAGGTACGGGGCGAACCGACCGTTGCCACAGCCGGCGTCGAGGACCGAAAGAGGGCCCGCGTCCGATCGACTTACATGGGACATCGCGCGCGCCCAGCCGGGCCACGGGGCTCTCCGGGTGTCGCTGAACGCGTCGGCGGTGCCTTCATAGAAGGCGCGATTGACCTGATTCAGTTGTGCACGGGTCTTGGCGTCCATCGGCGGTGCCATACTATACGCGAATGACAGACAGTCCCTCCCGAACGCCCAGAACTTCGTCGCGAGACTGGAGCGAAGCGGCGTTCGACCCCGAACCTCATCGCAAAGACTTGGTCGCGATCGTCAAAGAGATCGAGGCGCTCGATCGCGTCGACGCCCCGGCGCTAGACGCCGTGTTGCGTCGCCACCCCCGCGGCGGCACGGGGTTTTTCTCCCGTGCGCAGATCATCGCGGGCTTTCGCACCTTCGAGGGGACCGAGGGCTTCAAGACGAGTGAGAAGGAATTCATCACACGGGTGCGCAGGCGTCCGGTTCGCAGTCAAAGTGGCGTCACACCGCTCACGGTGCTGACAAAACCCTTCCCATGTCCGGGCAAGTGCGTGTACTGCCCAAACGACCTGCGCATGCCTAAGAGCTATCTGTCTGACGAGCCGGGTGCCCAGCGTGCAGCCAACAACAAGTTCGACCCGTACCTCCAAACTTGGAACCGATTGGCCGCGTTTCGCGCGACGGGCCATTCGACGGAAAAGATCGAGCTGATTGTGTTGGGCGGCACATGGTCATTTTATCCAGAGTCTTATCAGGTGTGGTTCTCCAAGCGTTGTCTCGACGCGATGAACGACTTCGGTGGTGATGTCGACGCGCGCGAAGAAGCCGAGGTGTCGGCTGCGAACTTCGACAACTTTGACGACGACGCACTCGAAGGCGTGCGCGACGGACCCAAGTACAACCAGACTGTCGTTCGCTATCTGCGTGAGCAGGGAAGAGAAGGGGAGGTAGACGCCGAAAGTGCAACCTGGGATGCACTGCGCGCGACCCAGCTTCGCAACGAAGATGCGGTCTGTCGCAACGTTGGCTTTTCGATCGAGACCCGGCCCGACTATGTCACGGAAGAAGAAGTTCTCCGGGTGCGGCGGCTCGGCTGCACCAAGGTCCAGCTGGGGATCCAAAGCCTGTCCGACCCGGTGCTTGACGCGATTAAACGCGGGCATGCGGTCGAGGACACCCGGCGCGCGATCGCGCTCTTGCGTCGGGCCGGCTTCAAGATCCACGCGCATTGGATGCCCAACCTGCTCGGCTCGAATCCGAAAGACGATTGTCTCGACTATGACCGCATGTTCGGGGACCCCGCATTTCGCCCAGACGAACTCAAGATTTATCCGTGCAGCTTGATCGAGACGGCGGAATTGATGAGTTCGTATCAGGACGGAAGTTGGCGGCCGTATGAACACGACGAGCTACTCGATGTGCTCGCCCACGCGATTGCGGCGACACCGCGCTATTGCAGGCTCACCCGTGTCATTCGCGATATTTCCTCCGACGACATCGTCGTTGGAAACAAATTGACCAACTTTCGCGAACTGGCCGAACGAGAACTGACCCGGCGCGGCGGGAAGACCGAAGAAATTCGCGCGCGTGAAATTCGTGATATCGAATTCGATCCGGCGCGCCTTGAAGTGCGCGCGACCTCCTACGAGTCTGGAGTCGGCGGCGAGGTTTTTATTGAACTTGTCACTCCGGACGATCACATCGTCGGCTTCCTTCGTCTCGCGCTTCCGACCCAGAAATCTTTCTGCGACGAGATTTCAGCGAGCGCGCTGATTCGCGAAGTCCACGTTTATGGCGGCGCTCTCAATCTCGGTGCGCGAGATTTTGGCAACGCTCAGCATCGTGGCTTCGGAACTCAGCTGGTAGACGAAGCGCGCAAGCATGCTCGGGCCGCGGGCTACCCTGAACTCGCCGTGATCTCAGCAGTGGGGACCCGCGGCTACTATCGCAAGCTCGGGTTCCACGACGGTGATCTGTATCAGCATACGACGCTGTAGTTCGCTGTAGTTCGGTGCAGTTCGGTTTGGAACCACGCCAACAGGGCGTGCTTGGTTTAGACGCTCGAAAAGACCAGGCCTTCTTCCGCAGTCGGGTCTCCGCTTGCGACGTCTGCGCGGATCTTCGCCCCTTCTGGGAACTCACCTGCGAGGATTCGCATCGCGAGCGGGTCTTGAACGAGGCGTTGGATGGCGCGCTTGAGCGGCCGCGCACCGTAGTGCGGGTCGTATCCTCGCGTCGCGATCAGGTCCATCGCCGCGTCGCTGACTTCGAGGCTCAACCGCTTGTCCGCGAGGAGGGCCTTCACTCGGTTGAGTTGAATCGTCGCGATATCACCGATCTGCTCGCGCTCGAGTTGTCGGTAGATGATCACGTCGTCGATGCGATTCAAGAACTCGGGTTTGAAGTGCGAACGCAACGCCTGGTTGACCCGTTCTTCGATCTCGCTCTGTTGGTCGCTCCCGAGGCCGACGATGTGTTCACTGCCGATGTTCGACGTCATGATCAAGACAACATTGCGAAAGTCGACCGTTCGTCCTTGGCCATCCGTCAGGCGACCATCGTCGAGGATCTGCAAGAAAACGTTGAAGACGTCGGGGTGGGCCTTTTCGATTTCGTCGAAAAGCACGACCCCATAAGGCCGCCTGCGCACGGCTTCCGTGAGAGTTCCGCCCTCGTCATACCCGACGTAGCCGGGAGGCGCGCCAATGAGTCGCGACACCGAGTGCTTCTCCATGAACTCACTCATGTCGATTCGCACCATGGCTTGCTCATCGTCGAACATGAACTCGGCCAAGGCGCGCGCAGTTTCGGTTTTCCCCACGCCGGTGGGGCCAAGGAAAATAAACGAGCCGACCGGGCGATTTGGGTCCTGTAACCCCGCGCGTGAACGCCGCACAGCATTGGCAACTGCGGTGAGTGCGGCGTCTTGTCCAATCACCCGCTGATGCAGGTTCGATTCCATCTGCAGCAGTTTGCCTTGTTCGCTTTCCAACATCTTGGAAACGGGGATCCCCGTCCAGCGGGCAACGATTTCGGCGATTTCGTCGCGAGTCACTTCTTCGGCGAGTAGCGAACCGTGGGCGTGAAGCGCGTCGAGAGACTCTTTGCGTTCCGCGAGGTCGGTTTCGAGGGCAACCAGCTTGCCGTACTGGATCTCACCCGCGCGTTCGTAGTCGCCTTCGCGTTGGGCGCGCTCGAGTTCGGTGTTCAACTCACCTCGGGTCTTGATGAGTTCCGCAACCGAAGTGATGACTTCTTTTTCATTGAGCCAGCGCGCCTGCATGGCGTCTGATTCGGTGCGCACCTCGGCGATTTCCTGCTCGACGGTTTCGAGGCGGCTCTGGCTCGCGTCGTCAGACTCTTTCTTGAGCGCCTCGCGTTCGATCGTGAGCTGAATTTGTTTGCGCTCGAGGATGTCAAGTTCTTCGGGCTTGGAATCGACCTGCACACGAACGCGGCTCGCCGCTTCGTCCATCAGGTCGATGGCTTTGTCCGGCAAGAACCGATCGGCGATGTAGCGATAAGAAAGCGTGGCAGCGGAGACCAGAGCTGCGTCTTGGATGCGCACGCCATGGTGATCTTCGTAGCGTTCTTTGAGCCCACGCAAAATTGAAATCGTGTCTTCGACCGTCGGCTCGCCAACGAGCACGGGCTGAAAACGACGCTCGAGGGCTGCGTCTTTTTCGATATGCTTGCGGTACTCGTCGAGGGTCGTGGCACCGATGCAGTGGAGGTCGCCACGCGCGAGGGCCGGCTTGAGCAAGTTTGCGGCGTCGGCCGCACCTTCGGCGGCACCCGCCCCGACGATCGTGTGGAGTTCGTCGATGAACAGCACGACGTTTCCGTCCGATTCGGTTACTTCGCGAAGCACCGCCTTGAGGCGGTCTTCGAATTCGCCCCGGTATTTTGCACCGGCGATCAACGCGCCGACATCGAGGGCAATAACGCGCTTGTCTTTGAGGGACTCGGGCACGTCACCCACGGCAATGCGCTGGGCGAGACCTTCGGCGATCGCGGTCTTGCCGACGCCAGGCTCACCGATCAAGACCGGGTTGTTCTTGCGTCTTCGAGAAAGCACCTGGATGGTTCGTCGAATTTCTTCGTCGCGACCGACAACGGGGTCGAGTTTGCCCGCGCGTGCGTCGTCCGTGAGGTCGCGTCCAAACTTTTCGAGGGACTGATACTTCGTTTCAGGTTCCTGGTCTGTCACGCGTGCACTCCCGCGAACACTCTTCAGTGCTTCGAGAATGGCACCGTGGGTGGCCCCACTGTCGCGAAGAAACGCGCCGCAAGGGTCGGCTGTCGTGGCCGCCAGGGCGAGCAAGATGTGCTCGGTGGAAACGTATTCGTCTTTGAAGGTCTCGGCTTCTCGAAATGCATCGTCGAGAAGGGTCGACGTCGCGGCTGCCAAGCCGGGCTGCTGGGCCGTGGCCGAAGTCATGCTCGCGAGTTGGGCGAGGCGATCGTCGAGTCGCTGCGCGAGCGCAGGGAGCGACACGCCAACTTTCTGCAGGATGGGAACCGAGCTGCCGTCGCCCTGCGCGATCAGTTCGCCGAGCAGGTGGACAGGTTCGATCTGGCTGTGGCCCAATGACCCAGCGCGTTGCTGCGCACTGGCGAGTGCTTCTTGCGACTTGATCGTGAATTTTTCCATTTGCATGAGCCGAACTCTGGGCACGTCGCTGCGAGCGTCAAGGGAGCATCACGAAAGGATCACGATGGGACCCAGGCGACGGACGGCTTTCAGGAGGCGCTTTGATTGCGCTCGGTGTCAGCCAGCGCGCTTGATGGGGATGTACAATGTGGCGTGCTCGCGCCGGACCAGAAGGACGGCACCGTCGCCTGCCTCGTCGAGGGAGATGTTGAGTTCGGCGCGCGAATTGACCTCTCCCCCTTCGACTTCGAGGATGACGTCGCCGCGCTGAAGGCCAGCGATCGCCGCTGCACTGTTGAGCATGACCCGGGTCACGATGACACCGTTGTCGTCATCGAGTTCGAGTTGTTCGGCCAACTCGCGGGTCATGTCTTGGGCGTCGAGTCCATACACTTCGAGGGTGGCTGCCGGTTCCGGGGTGGGTTCAAGAGGACTTCTGCGTCGCGAATATTGCGTCTCGGGTTCTTCCATGGCCGTCAAAGTGACTTCAATTTGTGTTGGCTCTTTGTCGCGTATGATGACAACCGCAATCTCGCGATCCATCGGTGCACTCGAAACGATGGCTGGGAGTTGACGGTGACTCTCCACCCGTTGACCGTCGAAGGTCACGATGACGTCTCCGCTCTGGATTCCAGCGCGCAGCGCGGGCGTCGCGGGAAGCACTTGTCGCACCAGGGCACCGTGGTCCGATCCCGTTTCTTCTTTCATGACCTGCGTGAGTTCGCGAATTTCAACGCCCAACCAGCTCCGCTTCACGTGACCCGTGGCGTGGAGTTGGGGCAAAATCTGCTTCGCCATGTTGATCGGAACCGCGAAGCCAATGGTGTTGGCTTGGGGATTGATCGCGGTGTTGATGCCGATGACCTCACCTGCGAGGTTGATTAGCGGTCCGCCCGAATTGCCGGGGTTGATCGCGGCGTCGGTCTGAATATAGTCGTCGTAACTCCCTCGGCTCAAGTATCGATGCTTTGCGCTCACGATGCCGGCCGTCACGCTGTGTTCGAGGCTCATCGCGTTGCCAATCGCCACGACCCATTCGCCGGGACGAACTTGGTCCGAATCGCCCAGTGGGATCGTTTGCAGCGGCGCGTCAACATCCACCTTGATCAGGGCGATGTCGGTTTTCTCGTCGATCCCAACGATCTGGGCGTCGTACTTCTTCCCGTTTAAGAGTTCGACTTCGATCTTGCTCGCGCCGTCAATGACGTGGCCATTGGTCACGATGTATCCGCTGCTCGAAATGACGAAGCCGGTTCCCTCTCCCCGGGACTCGCCGCCGAAGCCGTATCCGGGGCTTTCGAATGGGAAACCGTGGAAGTCGCGGTACCGGGGAGGAACTCCATATCGATTCGCGTTCGTAACGATGACCTGAATATTGACGACCGCAGGAGAGACGTCTTCGGCGAGATCTGCGAACGAGGTGGGGACACCCTTGGGCACGATTGCAATCGGGTCTTTGATTTCGTCCCAGAGCTCTTCGTTGCGGATCGCGAGTTTCGGCGCGGTGCTTTGCTGCGGCGCTTCGACTTCGGCTTCGGCCGCGGTTGTCTCTTGCCGTTCGTCCCAGAGTGCTTCGATGTTTCCCGACGTTGCTTCTTTGTCGTTGCTGCGAATGAGTTTCGCGGTTGACGCGCTCACGAGCGCGATAAGCCCGATCGCGACGGCGATATAGGCAACACGTTTGATTGGGGAGTCGGTCGAGCTGGACATACGTGTGGTTCCTTGATTGGATGTGCGACGCAAGCCTACCGCTCGTTGAGGTGCCGAAAGGCGGTGAAGGCTTCGTAGCTCGGCAATGAAATGTGTTGTTGTTGGGCGCCACGTCGCACAACGAGGAGCACGCGATTGCGTGCGTTCGTTGATGCGTAGTCTCGCCGAATATCGACGATCGCTCGACGCAATTCGTCGTGTCCCGTAAGCGTTCGACCGTTGACGCCGAGAACCGTGTCTCCGGCGACGATGCCTGAGAACGCGGCCGGATAGTCCGGCTTCAACTCACTGATCTTGAACCCGGGCCCAACCCCAGGGACGAGTTTCATCCCCAAGAACTGCTCGACGAGGTCGTTCACGATGTGATTCGGTAAGTCAGTGCCCACGACTCGGACGGTCTTCACGCCGCCGTCGCGCCAAACTTCGAGCTCGAGGGTCTGCCCGACGAGGGAAGTTTTGAGCGCTTCGAAAAAAGAACGATCGCGGTCGATGCGATGGCCGTCGATGGCGATCACGAGATCGCCGCGCTTCAGTCTGCTTTTTTCGGCGGGGCTATTCGGTTCGACTTTGGTGACGAGTGCGCCCGCGACACCATCAGGCAACTGCATCACGCTACGCAGTGCCGGGTCGAGATTTTGAAACTCGAGTCCAATCCACGGCGGTGGGATTTCGCCGTGCTTGAGCAATTCGACGATGACCCGCTTGGCCGCGTCGATCGGAATCGCGAGTCCGATCCCTTGGGCGCCCTTGTAGATGGCCGTGTTGATGCCGATCAATGTGCCTTCGGCGTTGAGCAGGGGGCCACCAGAATTGCCCGGGTTGATCGACGCGTCGGTCTGCAGGAAGCCGTAGTAATAGTCGCCCTCGACATTGACCGAACGATCAATCGCCGAAAGCACGCCGGTTGTCACGCTGTTCGAAAACAACCCAAACGGATTGCCGATCGCGATGACGGGTTCGCCAACCATGAGGTCGTTTGAGGCACCCGTCGGAACCCAGGGCAGGTCTTCGTCGGTTTCGATGACCAACACGGCGAGATCGTTGTTCGGGGCCGCGCCCACTAGGCTCGCGGGGAACTCACGCCCGTCCGCAAGGGTGACGCGAATGCGACTCGCCCCGGCGATCACATGGGCGTTGGTGAGGACATGACGCTCGCGGTCGATGATGACGCCCGACCCCAGCATCTGGACGTTTGGCGGGCCGCCGTGGGGCAGCAAGAAATCGCGGTAAAAGTCGTTCGGCACCCGGTCGCCAGTTTGGAAACCTTTGCGCTTTGGCTCGACACGTTCGGTGGTGATGTTCACGACGGCGGGGCCGACGCGTTCAACGACCTCGACCGCGGCCGTGCGCCGCAGAAACGGGTCGGCCGCGAATGCGGACGTCGAAACGAAAAGGCTCGCTGCGGTGAATAGAGCGAGGACAACGCCTTGGGCGACAGAACGCCCCCGTCGCGATGCGGCGCCACCGTGACATTCACGTGCGTTCGATTGTTCTGCGGACAAAGCCAATGGGCGGGTCATTTGGGGGCCTCGGTTGCGTGAGCGCGTTTCGCAACGGCGGATCGGGTCAGCACAGTAGCGCCAAGCGGTTGGCTGACCCAAAATGTGCGATTCAAACCGAATGGCTTTGAGTTTCGTTCAGGCGCCCGAGGCCCTGTGAGTCCGGGCTCGGATCGTCGTCGACCGCTGTAAAGGCTGTGCATCATGAATTCCGCTCCGCGGTCTGAAATTGTTCGCTCTCGTTGTTTCGACGCATTCGAGCGCGAATTTGTTCGGTCGCCCGAAATTCTGGTTCGCGCACCGGGGCGAGTCAACCTCATAGGGGAGCACACCGACTACACCCAGGGCCTCGTGCTCCCATGTGCAATTGATCGTGAGATCTGGGTCGCGGTTGCGGCGCGAAGTGACGGCCGGGTGCGCGCGCACGCGGTCGATTTTCGCGGGGATGCGTCCGCCGATTCGGGGCAGACCCTCGAATTTAAGATGGACGGAGTTCATCCCGGCGGCGGCTTCGACGATTACGTCTGCGGTGTCATCGCGGCACTCTTGGAAGCCGACGTTCAGATCGCTGGATGTGACATCGCGATTGCGAGCGATCTACCGATGGGGGCCGGGCTTTCCAGTTCGGCCGCGTTGTGCGTTGCACTGTGTCACGGGATGCTCGCGACCCAAGGCCTCACTCCCGACGCGCGGGACGTCGCCCGTCTTGCACACCGAGCAGAGAGTCACTTCGTGGGCGTTCAGTGCGGGATTCTCGATCAGTTTGCTGTTGCCCTTGGAAGCCGCGACCACGCCCTGCGGATCGATTGCCGAAGTCAGGAAAGCGAACCGGTGCCGTTCCCCGGCCGAGATCTTTCGATCTTGATTTCGGACTCAGGCGTCAAACGAAAGCTCGCGGCCGGATCCGGAGAGCAAGACGCGGGGACTGGCTACCGGGAACGCGTTGCACAATGCACTGCGGCGCTGGCCGCGGTCGTCGAGATGTCCGACGAGTTCGCCCCCGCGCAGTCCCTTCGCGATGTCGAAGCAGATTGGTTGCCGTCCCTCGAACCCGAAATGGATCCGGTCGTGTTTCGCCGTCTTCGTCATGTCGTCCGCGAAAACGAGCGAGTCGATGCGTGCGTCGCCGCATTGAGTCGGGCAGCGGGACCAGACCTCGAAGCCGTCGGCAACATCCTCAATGCTGGGCATGCGAGCCTGCGCGACGACTACGAAGTATCCATCCCCGAACTCGATGTTCTATGCGAAGAGGCCAGTCGGGTCGACGGTGTCTATGGCTCGAGGATGACGGGAGCGGGCTTTGGGGGCTCGGCGCTGCATCTCGTGCGATCCGACGCAGTGGTTCCGGCCCGTGAAGAAATTGGCGCGCGCTTTCGAGCGCGATTCGGTCGCACGCCAACGATGCTGATCGTGAAGGCTTCGGATGGCGCAACGGTCGAATCGCCGTCTAGAAGCTAGCCGCCCGCCGCGGTGTCCAATGCACTGCGAAGCATCGCAGCTGCCTTGCCTGGGTCTGGACTCATCAAGATGGAACCCGTAACCGCGATCCCTGTCGCACCGGCTGCCAACGCGTCGCCGCAGTGTTGTGCTTCGAGTCCGCCCTGAGCGAGGACTTTGACGCCCAGACGCGCAGCTTCAGCCAAAACCGCATAGCCAAGGGCAGGGCGGGTCGCAGCTTTTGAAAGGGGGCGCAGAATCGGCGCGAGGTGTACGTAGTCGACGCCGGCCTGTGCCGCGGCTTCAACGTCCTTGGTGGAATGCGCGGAGGTGCCGATCCACGCCTCGCCGCCAAGCATTGTGCGCGCATCGGTCGGCGACATGGCATCGAATCCAAGGTGAACTCCGGCTGCTTGCGTCGCGAGCGCAATGTCGACACGCCGATTGACGAGCACCCGAACGTTTCGGCCGTTCGCTCCGCGTTCCGCCGCTGCGTGGACGTCCTGCGCAAACGAAAGCAGCTCACCGCTTTCGCATCCGCGTTCTCGAATTTGCAACCAGTCGACTCCAGCCGCTACCGCGGCTTCAATGGCTTCCAACACTGGGCGCACGGAACAGCTTCGATCGATCACGAGACACAGCACGGGCCGATCGAGATCGAACGGCGAAGTGCGCTTCGTCGTCAACGAATTCTTCGAGTCTAGAACCGCAAGAACTAGAATGTCGCGATCTGATCGAGAGGACTCGACGCAGTCGCGTACAATTTGCGCGGCATGCGTCCGGCCTCATAGGCGAGGCGCCCGGCTCGAATTCCCAGCTTCATCGCTTCGGCCATCGCGACGGGGTCCTTTGCGTGGGCGATGCCGGTGTTCATCAATACGGCCGTTGCACCAAGTTCCATCGCGAGAGCCGCGTCGCTTGCGGTTCCGACTCCCGCGTCAACGATCACAGGGACCTCCACCGTTTCAAGAATGATGCGAAGGTTCGTCGGGTTGCGAATGCCAAGCCCGGATCCGATCGGCGCGGCCAACGGCATGACGGCCGGGCAGCCCATCGCTTCGAGCTTTTGGCAAGAGACCGGGTCGTCGGTGATGTACGGCAGTACGGTGAAGCCGTCATCGATTAAAATTTTTGCGGCTTCGAGGGTTCCAGTGACGTCGGGGAACAATGTGCGTTCGTCACCAATGACTTCGAGCTTGATCAGCTTGGTGTCGAGAAGCTCGCGGCCGAGGTGTGCCGTCGTGACCGCGTCGTCCACCGTGTAGCAGCCCGCCGTGTTGGGCAGGATCGTGAAACGTTCGGGCTTGATGACATCCAAGAGGCGAGGGCCCGCTTCGGGGTCAAAGTTCACGCGGCGCAGGGCGACCGTGACCATTTCCGCGCCGCTGACTTCGACGCATTTGAGATTTTGTTCGAACGACTCGTACTTTCCCGTCCCAATGATGAGACGCGACTCAAACGAATGGTCGCCAAGGGTATAGGCACCTGACATAATTCAACCTCCTCCAACCGCCTCGAGAATCTCGACGCGGTCTCCAGCCTCGATCAAGACCGAGCCGTAGCGAGTGCGCGGTACGATCCCGCGGTTAATTGCGACTGCGACCCGGCGATCCTGCATCCCAAGGATCACGAGCAGCCGATCGAGCGAACAGTCGCCGGGGACCTCTTGCGGGTCGCCATTGACGCTGATGTTGTGGTTTTGCTTCACATGCCCATCGTAGCGGGATGCGAACCCGGGTGAAGCGAATGGGGCGAAAATCCTTTCGGTTGCGCGATACTCTTGGCGTCTCCGGCATGGCGCCCCGAACGCCTGTGAAAGGAAAAAATGGATTCGCACACGACCACTGAGGCTCTGATCGACCTCGACGCACTTCGAAGCAATGTCGCATGTACGCTGGAACTTGCAGCGGGGCGCGAACTGATTGGCGTCGTGAAGGCCGACGCGTACGGCCACGGCTCGCTCCGTATCGCCCAGACACTCGTGTCGACGGGGTGCACGCGTCTGGCTGTCGTGAGTGTCGATGAGGCGGTGGCGTTGCGCGATGCGGGGATCGGTTCTCCCGACATCCTGGTACTTTCGGGGCTGCGCAGCGGCGAGGAAGCCCGCGAAGCCGCCGACAAACGGCTGACCCCGGTCCTCCACAATGACGAGACGCGGCTATTTGCCGCCGAGGCAGGTCGGTACAAAGGGACACCGATCCCAGTCGAAGTCGAAGTCGATACCGGGATGAGCCGGATGGGGATCGACGTCGCCCGTGCCGCAGATTTTCTCGTTGAAGTTAACGCCACGCCCACGCTCGCTCTCGATGGGGTTTTTACTCATTTTAGTCGGGCCGACGAGACGGACCTCGGCCCCTGTTTGCTGCAACTCGAAAGCTTTCGGCGCGTACTCGATGTCGCACGCAAGAACGGTGTTTCACCGGCTCGCATTCACGCCGCCAATTCGGCCGGGGTGCTTGCGGGCAAACGCATCCTTGACGCCTTGCCCGAAGCCACGGCGGTCCGGCCCGGGCTGATGCTCTATGGCGTCACGCCAGCCCCGCACTTCGACGCGCCGCTCAAGGCCGTCATGCAGTTGCAGACCCAAGTCGTTCGCCTGCAGGAAGTCGTCCCCGGCCAACCCGTGGGGTACGGCGGCCTGTACCGAGCCAAGCACAAAACGCGAATCGCGACGCTGCCCCTCGGCTACGCGGACGGCGTTCCCTGCGCGACATTTGGAGAAGGCCATGTGTGGCTGGGCGGCAAGCAGCGGCCCATCGTGGGGCGCATCTCAATGGACTAC
The DNA here is from genome assembly GCA_012960035.1 of Myxococcales bacterium. Lineage (GTDB taxonomy): Bacteria > Myxococcota_A > UBA9160 > UBA9160 > UBA4427 > DUBZ01. The sequence goes on from DUBZ01000062.1 coordinate 22,653, forward strand.
ATCGGCGTCGACGTGGGGCCGGCCGGCGATGAAAATGACGTCGTGAATCTCGGGGACCGGGCGGTCATTTTCGGAAACAAGGGGGCGGATCCCGACGGAATCTCGGTGGAAGACGCCGCCGGCTGGGCGGGCACGATCGCCTACGAACCTTTGGTTCGAGTCGGCCAGCGGGTTAGGAGGCGCGTCGTCGGCGAATAGACCGGGCGACCGATCCAGCTCGCGTCTTTATTGTGGCCATTCCCACCATTGCCGCCCATGACGTTTGACGTGACGGGGCTTCACGTTGTAAAACAAGCGCGTCCCCAACACTTCGACCGGGAAACTCGAGCGGCCCGCTCCGCTCACTTCTGCACCCGCACGCCGAAAGGAACATTCGTGAACGTACTCGTCATAGGCTCCGGGGGACGTGAACACGCGCTGACTTGGAAAATTAGCCAGAGCGATAGGGTGACCCACGTTTTCACCGCACCAGGGAGTGCGGGCATGGAAGGCTGCGCGACGTGCTGTCCCGACGTGGGGACCGGGGATCCCGCGGCCATCATCGCGCTGGCTCAAAAAGAGTCGATCGGTCTGATCGTAATCGGTCCCGAAGACCCACTGGCTGCGGGGCTTGCCGATCAACTCCGCGACGCGGGGTTCGCTGTATTCGGACCTTCGGCGGCGGCCGCACAACTCGAAGCGAGTAAGGCGTTTGCGAAAGACTTCATGAAGCGTCACGGCATCCCGACCGCGGCGTACGAAAGTTTCGATGATCTCGAACCGGCTCTCGCCTATGTGCGTGGGCGCGGCGTTGCGTGCGTCGTAAAAGCGGACGGTCTTGCGGCAGGCAAGGGTGTTGTCATGTGCGCGACCGTCGACGAAGCATGCGTGGCGTTGCGAGAGGTCATGGAAGACCGACGCTTTGGAGACGCAGGTGCGCGGGTCGTCGTTGAAGATTGGTTGATGGGCGAAGAAGCGTCCTACTACGCGATTACCGACGGCGAGCGCATCGTCACCCTCGTTGCCGCGCAAGACCACAAGCGCGCGTTGGATGGCGATCGCGGCGAGAACACCGGCGGCATGGGGGCCTACTCGCCCGCGCCCGTATTCACGCCCGAAGTTGAACGCAAAGCCTTTGAGCAGGTCGTCGTGCCCACGATCCGCGGCATGGCGGATGACGGCATGCCCTACACCGGCGTTCTCTACGTTGGGCTCATGATCGACGCAAGCGGTCAACCGAACGTGATCGAGTTCAACGTTCGGTTCGGAGACCCGGAGACCCAACCGTTGATGGTTCAAATGGACGGCGACATCGTGCCGGTGTTGCTCGGCTCGGCGCAGGGGGACCTCGACGAAAGCGTGCGGCTGGCTTGGCCCGGTGCGTCGGTCTGCGTGGTGTTGGCATCCGACGGTTACCCGCGCGATTACCCCAAAGGCGTGGCGATCGACGGGCTGGCTGAGGATGGAACCCTCGAGCGGGGCGATGATGCGGTGGTGATCTTTCACGCGGGAACCCGTCGCGCAGCAAGCGGCGGCTTCGAGACCAGCGGCGGTCGAGTTCTCGGCGTCACCGCTCGCGGGGACGACGTACAGCAAGCGCGGGATCGGGCGTACAAAGCCGTGTCCGAGATTTCGTTCGATGGTGCGCAGCACCGGGGCGATATCGCGGCGCGCGCGCTCGGTCGTTGAGCGCACGCCATGACGCGGCCTAGGCCCGAGCGCCCATCCAATCTTGACGCGGCGTTGGACCAGCTGGCAAACGATGAACTCGTCGCGTTTCCGACCGAAACCGTTTGGGGACTCGCAGCCCGGGCATGTTCTCCGGTTGCCATCGCGCGACTCATCGCCTTCAAGGGGCGAGCGAGCGACCAGCCGATCTCCGTCTTGATCGACGGTGAAGACTCGCTTGCGGCACTGGGTGTGCCTCAGATCCCAGTGATCACTGAACTCGTCCAGGCGTTCTGGCCGGGTCCATTGACTCTGGTCGTCGGCGGAGCCCCTGAAGATTTTTTTGCCCCGGGGATCGCGGGAAAAACGGGAGCAGTCGGCTTTCGCTGCAGCGATCATCCTCTGACGGCTGTGCTCGTCGAAGCCGCGGCTGAACGGGGACTCGGGCCGTTGACCGCGACGAGCTTCAATCGCAGCGGAGAAATAGCGGTTGAGAACGCCGCTGCCGCGGTTCTGTTGGCGAATTCGAGCGCGGACCCGCGGGTTCTCGTCCTCGACGCTCAGGCGGCGGACGCGTTCAAACAAGCGCCGAGTACCGTCGTCGACGTGAGCACCGAAGCGCCTCGGGTGCTCCGTTACGGGGCCATCGACGCGGAGTCAGTCGCAGCCGTACTCGATCGATGTCGCAATGCAACCCAAAGGCGGTGACGCGAGACGTCGCAGCGTGGTAAACCCACACCCACGCAAGCATCGGGCGCGGCTCATGGAGTTCTCGGGTGTGCCTGTAAGCTGTGCGGGATCGATCGACGAAGTCGAGTTTCGCATTGAAAACCGAACGTCGATGCACATTTGAAGTTCGAGCAGTCGAGATCGAGCGCCCGCCGATCAAGCGATTGCCAAGCCCGATGACCCGACGATGAACGCCCCGACAACAACCACGGAGAATGACTGCGGATGACCGTTGCCCGACCCTTTTGCGCGGTGCGCTACGACACCTCGAAAGTGGAACTCACCAACGTGATCGTTCCGCCCTACGACGTCATCGCCGCCGATGAGCGCGAGACGTACTTCACCCGCGACCCCTATAACGCGATTCGCTTCGAACTCACCCGCGACGCCGCGGACGAAGCGAGCGCGGACTACAGCGAGGTTGGCCAAGCCCTCGCGGCCTGGCGCGCGTCCGGCGTTTTGTTGCGCGACGACGAACCGCGCTACTACGTGATGCGGCAGCGCTTCACCGCGCCTTCGGGGGCCGTGCTCGAGCGCGTCGGCTTCTTTGCCGAACTTGGCTTGGAAGACTATTCGGAGCGCGTGGTTCGTCCTCACGAACGCACCCTCGCCGGGCCCAAGGCGGATCGGCTCAAAGTCTTGCGGGCTTCCCGCGCCAACCTGTCCTCCGTTTTCCTTCTTTATCAGGACAAGGAGCAGAAACTCGAGGCGGTCCTTGCCCGCGCGCTCGAAGTCAGCACCGTGGCGAACGCCCAGGACGATTCTGGGGTTGAATACAGCCTGGCAACGCTCACGGACTCCGACGACATCGAAGTGATTCGGTCCTATATGAGTGCGTCGGACACGGTGATTGCCGACGGCCATCACCGCTACGAAACCGCACTGGCCTACCGCGACGAAGAGCGCACGAACGCGACGTCGCCAAACCCAACGGCGCCGTACGAGTCCACGCTTGCTTACTTCGCCAACGCGTACGCGCCGGGGAGCCTCTTGCTGCCGATCCACCGCGTGGTCAAGAAAGAGTCGTGCGCGGCACCGCCAACCGATGCCCAATGGGCCAGTGGGTTGTCGGGCTGGGAGCAGAAGTCTGTCCCAATGGAAGAGGGCGCTTCGGTCGCGGCGCTACTAGAAAAGCATCTGCTGCCTTTGGCTGCGAAGCCGGCGTTCGCGGCGGACGATGCCCAGGGCACCCTGCGCATTTTTTGGCGCGAGCAAGATCTCCGCGATGAGTTGGTGGTTCGGATTCTCGAGCGCGAGGTTTTGAAGTCGGTCTTTGGACTTGATCCCGAGGCCATTCGCGACGGAGCCGTAAGCTTCCCGAAGAGCGCCGATCGCGCTGCCAGTGAAGTGCGAACGGGCGACGGCGCGGTCGCGCTCTATCTCAACGCGCTCACGCCTGACGATGTTTTTCGAGTGACGGGGCTTGGCGAAGTGATGCCCCAAAAGTCGACGTTCTTTTACCCAAAGGTTCCGACGGGCATCGTGTTTCGCGATCATCGGAAGTAGGAAGGAGTGCTCGATGGTTCCGGGAGACCGCGATTCGCGAGGACCGTCGAAAGGCGGGGGTCAACCCCGAGCACTCGGCGATGTCCTAGAGAGCGTGCTTGCAGACACCCAGCTGAACCTCGCTGCACCCAGCGCAGCCGTTGGCGACAACTGGGAGGCCATTGTTGGGAGCGAAGTTGCCCAACATTGCAGACCGGTCGGCATGAAAGCAGGTGTGCTTCACGCCGATGTCGATTCGAGTGTATGGTGCCAACAACTGCAGCTGCGGTCGCCCGAGATTTTGCATGCACTCAAGAAATTTCTGGGACCGAGTGCTCCGACGGGACTCCGCTTCCGCGTCGGCTATAGTCGGCCTCCCAACCCGGACGCTGGCGAGAATTCGTAGCGCTGGAGTGGCAAATCAGCCGGACGCACCCAGGACGGTGCATCAATTCAGACAAGAACCACACGAAGTACACGAAGCACACGAACAGCAAGTCGGGAGACGAAGTTGAGCTACAGCAATACTGAGCCGGAAGAAGCGACCGAGGAAGTGGCCATTCGCTGCGATATTTGTGGCGAGGAGGCCCTGAGTGTCCGCCGGATCGCTCTCGATGGAGAGTACGACCGGCTCTTGAAGCCTCATCAAGTGCAGTATGCCTGCCCACCGTGCTCTGAAAAGAAGGAGCATGCGCGCACTGGGCTCGGGCGCGGCTCCGGCCGCAGTTGACCGCGACCACCACTTTCCCTAGATTCGCCGCCCGGTTATGACGGGTCCCGCAGAATCGAGCCATTGGGAATCGACGAGTCGCACCGATCTCCACATCATTTTTGAGCACCCGTGTGGTGTGCGCTACCGAGCAAGCGAGAAACTTCGCCTGCCTTCGTAGTCTCAATCAACAGCTCTCCCATTAACAGCTCCACCGATGGATCAAAAGCTCGACGAGCTTGGAAAGGATCACGAACGATGGTGAAACTTCGCTTGGTACGAATCGGCGCCAAAAAGCGACCGTTCTACCGCATCATTGCAATTGACGAACGCGAGAAGCGCAGCGGCCGACCGCTCGAATTCCTCGGCACGTATGACCCTAATCTTGCGACGCCCGCAATCAAGGTCGAGACCGAAGCGGTAGACGCTTGGTTGGCCAAGGGTGCGCAGATGAGCCCGACGGTGAAGTCGATCGTCTCTCAGGCACGCCGCGCCGGCGCCGCCGCTGCCGCCGCTGCCGAGGGTGCATAACCGTGGAAGACGGAGGCAAGGCCGCCGCGGAACTTGTTGAGTTCATCGCGAAGGGGATCGTTAGCGAACCCGGTGACGTCAAAGTTAAGCCGTGCGACGGTGGTGAACTGCTTGAACTTGAGACCAACGCTGGGGATCGTGGCCGGGTCATCGGCCGCCAGGGACGCATTGCCAAGTCGATGCGGGCGATCCTTTCGGCGTCTAACAGTGGCTCCAACAGCCGGCTCGAAATCGTCGACTGATGCCCTCGCAAGCCAGCGGGGAACATCCCCGTGTTGGCTGTGTTCGATCATCCATCTTGAGTGAATCCAACGCCAACCGAGTCGAGTTGGGACGAATCTTGGGTGCCCACGGTTTGCGTGGGCAGGTGCGCGTCAAAGTATTTGGCGACGACGCTGGGAACCTCGTGCAGTGCGACGAAATCTGGCTCGCGAGCAAGCAAGACGACCCAGACCCACAACTCCACAAGGCGCGCTACGTAGGCACGGGCCGACCGGGCGAGGTGCGTTTGCAACTCGACACCATTGGCGACCGCGACGAAGCGACGGCGCTGCGCGGAAAGATCGTGCTCGCGCCGGCGGGGATTCTTCAACCTCTCGCCGCCGGCGAGTTCTATTGGCATGAATTGATCGGGTGCGAAGTTCAAACAGAAGCGGGAGATGTCGTCGGAACCGTGCGCGAAATTTGGGAGACGGGCGCCCATGACGTGCTGGTTGTGCGCAACGAAGCTGGGCGACAGAACCTGATCCCGACGGCTCGCGAGATCACCCAAAACATCGACCTTGAAAACCAGCGGATCGTCGTCGCGGGGCTTCCGGGCCTGATCGACCTCGGCGAACTTGGTGAAGAGGACCAGGAAGGCGGCGCGTGAGATGACCGTGCCGCCGCCAACGCTAGAAATCGATCTTCTCACGATCTTTCCGGGCTTGTTCGACAGCTTCTTGTCCGAGTCCTTTATTGGCATGGCGCGGGAGCGCGGGCTCGCGCGAATCGAAGCCCACAACTTGCGAAACTGGACCTCTGACCGTCACCGCACCGTTGACGACAGCCCCTACGGGGGCGGGCCGGGCATGCTGATGAAGCCCGAACCCTTGGTGGATGGGATCGAGGAACTCGCGGGGCCAAAAGGTGCTTCTCGCAGCGCACGGGTCGTGCTGGTTTCGCCGCAGGGGAAGCCGCTTACCCAGCGCTGGTTGAGCGAAGCCGCGGGACATCCGCGCTGGGTATTCGTATGTGGTCGCTATGAGGGGGTGGATCAGCGGGTCGTTGATCTCGCGATCGACGAAGAAGTCTCGATCGGAGATTACGTGCTGAGCGGAGGCGAAATTCCCGCCATGGTTGTGATTGAGGGGATGGTTCGCCTGATCCCCGGCCTGCTCGGAAATGCAGAATCGGTCGTGAAGGAGTCATTTACGCAAGATATTCTGGAAGGACCGCAGTACACTCGTCCGCCGGAATTTCGCGGGCAGTCCGTGCCTGCAGAATTACTGTCGGGAAATCACGCAGTGATCGAGCGCTGGCGACACGACAAAGCGATCGAACGCACTGCGCTTCGACGGCCGGATTTACTCCGTCGTGCAACCGACGAACTCGAAGAACTCAGTCACAAAGAACGTCATCAAGACCAAGAAGAATAAAAGGGCACCGCGACTGAGCCGCATGAACCGTCGGCGAAGTAGAGCATGAAACGAGCCACGACTGATTTGATGTTCGCCGGCACAGCTGCTGACATCATGAAGGTCGTGAAAAACATGAAGACCGTCGACACGATTGAAACAGTCGATGCAAGAGTACGTCCCGCACCGATGCATCAAGGCATCCTCTGCTTGGACTCAAGAACGAAACCGCGAAGCAAACTTCGCAATTAAGGGAAACATCATGAACCGCCTCGACTTCATTGAAAAAGAATCTCTGCGCCGGGATCTGCCCCCGTTCCGGGTTGGCGACCAGGTGCGTGTCCATGTGAAGGTTCGCGAAGGCGACAAAGAGCGCATTCAGGTCTTCGAAGGCCTGTGCATGCGACGACGAGGCGGCAGTGCGGGTGAAACCTTTACCGTGCGAAAGATTTCCAACGGCGTCGGCGTTGAGCGCATCTTCCCCGTTCAGTCACCCTTGGTGACCAAGCTCGAAATCATGAGCCGCGGCTTCGTGCGGCGCTCGCGCTTGTACTACTTGCGCGACCTGACGGGCAAGAAGGCACGCCTTCACTCCAAGGTGCGCGACGTTTCTCATCTGATCTCGCCCGAAGAAGAAGAACGCCGGGCGGCGGACGCGGCTTCGGACGCGCCCGCCAAGTCGAAGAAGAAGCGCGGCAAGAAGGCAAAGGCCGCGCGCGTCGCCGCAAAGGGAAGCGAGTAAGCGCCTGCGGCACGGGGGCCACATCCTTGTGGTTTGCGTTGCGGTCCGTGCAGGGGTCTGAGTTCTGCTCGGTGCTTCGCCTCGATTGATGTCTTAAAACGACCCCGCGCCCTTTTTGCGGACGCGGGGGGGGGCGGTGCGCCTAATCGCTGGCGTCGAACGCGTCTACCCAATGGTTGATCTGCCAGTGCTCGCTACCCCCACTGCGTTCAACCGTGCACGAAATGACGTCAAAGCGAACGGTGCGGACGAAAGTTCGATTTTGATGCAGCCAAGCATGTGCGGCCCGAATCATCCGCGCCTGTTTGCGCCGGTCGACCGCGAGTTCGGGGGTCCCGAAGCGGCTGCTTCGACGAGTCTTCACTTCGACGAAAACAACGACGCAGCCGCGGCGCGCAATCAGGTCGATCTCGACCCCGTCATAGCGGACGTTGCGAGCATCGATGCGATACCCTCTGCGCGCCAGAAAGGACGCCGCACGCGACTCGCCGATCGCGCCCAGTGTTCTTCGCGGGTCTTCAAGTGAAGTTTTAGATCGAGGCTCGGTGTTGGCTGACTTCTTAGCTCGGTGTGAGCCGCCGGCAGACGTAGTCTTCGAATTTGGGTTGAATCTCGGTTTCTCGAACAATGGAGTCGCTTCCCCGGGACCGGGGAAGGCAGAACATAGCGGATGGGAATCTTGCGCGTTGTAGCCACGCCGATCGGCAATCTAGAAGACGTGTCGCCGCGCGCGTTGCGGACGCTTCGCGAGGCCGATCGCGTCTTTGCCGAGGACACGCGCAGGACGCGCATTCTTCTCGACCGATATGAGATTGCGGCGAAGGCCGTGTCTCTCCATGAACACAATGAGGCGTCGCGAATCGACGGTGCGCTCGCGCTGCTTCGCGACGGCGGTTCAATTGCGCTCGTGTCGGACGCCGGAACTCCGTTGATTTCCGATCCGGGGGCACGACTGGTTGCGGCAGCCGTAGATGACGGCCATCAAGTGGAACCCATTCCGGGCCCGTCGGCCGTACTCAGCGCGTTGTCGATCGCGGGCTTTGCCGTAACGCCTTTCACCTTCTTGGGCTTTCTGCCCCGGACCAAGGGAGCCCGCGCCGAACTCTTGGCGTCGTACCTCGCGCGTCCCGAAGTGTTGGTGATTTTCGAATCGCCACGGCGCGTCGGGGCCACACTCGCCGAACTCGCGGCTTGCTTCGATGCGCGCCGCGGGTGCGTCGCGCGCGAACTCACGAAGCGTCACGAAGAAGTCGTGCGCGGCAGTCTTGCTGAGCTTGCCGGCCATTTCGAAGACGAAGCCCGCGGCGAGTTCACCATCGTGATCGAAGGGGCAGGGGATCAGGAGCATCATTCGGACGCGCCAACGCTGCTTGACGATGCTGCGCTGCAGGAAACGATTGAGGCCCTGCTCTCCGAAGGACGGCGTCCTCGCGAAATCGCAGCCGAACTCGCGACCCGTACTTCGATGCCCCGCAAGCAGCTCTACGCCAAGGTGGTGTCGGCGAAAGACGCGGCCAACCAGGGCGAAGCGTCAGGGGAGTCTGAATGAAGGCCGCGCACGTGGGACGCGTGCTGCGGACCGTCGCACACTTGCGTCCGACCCAGATCGTCTCGCAACTGCGACACCTGTTTACCGAGGAGGGGCGAGCCGGTGCGACGCTTGAGCAAACGCCTGAGCGCTCGATTGAGCGGGCCTTCGTTCCTTTTTTAGACGCCCCTGCACACGCGCGGTACGACGGGGCCCTTGGCTTCGAGTTGTTGCGTCGGAAACATCGCTTTCGTGATCACGTTGATTGGGACTTTGAAGGGTACGGCCCGCTTTGGTTGTTTCATTTACACCAGTTCGATTGGGCTCGTGGCAAGTCGGTCAGCGCTTCCGCCCGAGTCGCCTTTGTCGAGGACTGGATCGAAGAGTGCACTCACGGAGCAGGCTGGTCCCCGCACCCGATCTCTTTGCGCATTCTTTCTTGGGGAAAACTCCGGCTGACTCCGGGCGCGCTCTTGCAGAGCCAGGAAGAGTCTGTCCGTATGGACAATTCTCTCGCGCAACAGGCGCAGACTTTAAGCGAGCGGCTTGAGACACGCCTTCAGGCGAACCATTTGTTGTCGAACCTGTTGAGCTGCGTCTTCGCGGGGCTTCTATATAAGGGGGCCCAGGCCGACGCTTGGCTCGCATTGGAGTCGACACTTCGCGACGAAATCGAACTGCAAGTTCTTGCCGACGGTGCGCACATCGAGCGCAGTCCAATGTATCACGCTCTCTTGCTCGAGAACGTGCTCGACTTGTTGAACGTGGCGCGCGCTGCCGACGCCCGGGCGCCCCGCATTCTGGTTGAATGCTTGGAAAGCACCGCGGCAAAGATGCTCGGCGCACATCGGGTATGGACCCATCCAGACGGCGAAATCGCATTGTTCGGCGATTCTGCATTTGATATCGCGCACCCGCCGGAGGTACTCGAAGCCTACGCAGACGCACTGGGTGTAAGCGTGGGGGAGCCCGTGGTTCCAAAAGCGCTCGACAACGCCGGTGTGTTTCGCATGGAGAGCGGCGATCTATCGTTGATCGCAACGGCGTCGAGTCCGATGCCGAGCTACCAGCCCGGCCACGCCCACTGCGACGCGCTGTCGTTTGAGCTTTCGGTTGGAACACAGCGGGTTGTCACCGACACGGGTGTCAGCGAGTACATCCCGGGGCCCATTCGCGACATCAGTCGAGCGACGACTTCGCATGCCACGGTCGAACTCAACCACGCAGACCAGTCCGAGGTGTGGTCGGCGCATCGCGTCGGCGGTCGCGCGAAAGTCGTCGTGCATGAATTCACCGGCGACATGCTTCATGCAAGTTGCACGTCCTGGGCAAGCCGGGATGCCTGTCATCACCGAACGTTTCGCATCGACGACGGTGCGCTCACGATCGAAGATCGCATCGAAGGCGATGCACTACCGGCTCGGTTCGCATTGCCTCTTGCGCCCGGCCTTGATGCGAAACTCGAACATCGCCGCACGAACGCGCCAAAAACCGGCGAACCGGGCGTGCAGGAACAGGCGTATCAACTAAGTGTGAGACTTGGCCGTAAGGCAAGCCTCACCATCGATCTGCCGGCGGGTGTCGACTGGAGCATTGAGCGCACCGCGTATTTCCCCCATTTTGGTTCGCACGTTGATCGGGCTTGTCTGGTGGGGAAATCAGACGGCTTCCGGTCGGGGATATGGGCATTTAACGTCGAGCGCGCTTGAGGCGATGCGTAGCCACTGCGTTGTTGTCTTCCCGCGACGCAGCAACGACCTCGAGGGAGCGCGCGAACGCCGCCCGCAACTTGCGTACGCTTGCGGGACGAGTATGCAACTCTTGCGACGGAGTCATTCATTAAGCCGCAACACTCGCTCGTTCGCTTTCATTTCATTTCCGCGAGCTTCAACCGATGTGAGGTATTGTGTTATCCCCCACATTTTCGGACAATCCGCGACCCCTCATTACGCGCTCGGGCCACATACTGGGGGGCCCGATATTGCGGTACGAATTTAATTTTACGAAGCCTTCGCTCGCGATAAGTCGGGGTTGGAGAAATAGATGAACATCCTGGGGATTTCGGCGTACTACCACGACAGTGCTGCCTGCCTAGTGCAGGACGGCGTGATCGTGGCTGCCGCCCAGGAAGAACGATTTACGCGCAAGAAGCACGACCACCGTTTTCCGAAGCATGCGATCGACTACTGCCTAGCTGAAGCAGGGATCAAGCACGAAGACGTCGATCTGGTTACGTTTTACGACAAGCCACTCCTCAAGTTCGACCGCATCCTCGAAACCTATGTCGCGTGCGCACCCCGCGGCTTCAAGTTGTTCTTGATGGGCCTTCCGCTGTGGTTGAAAGAGAAACTCCACACCCCGCGTGAACTCGATGCTGGCCTCGAAGGTCGATACAAGGGGCGCTACGTCTTTACCGAGCATCATCAATCGCACGCGGCCAGCGCATTTTTCCCTTCGCCATTTGACGAGGCTGCAATTTTAACGATGGATGGCGTTGGTGAGTGGGCGACGGGAAGTATCTCGCACGGCCAGGGCAATGAAATCAAGATGCTCAAGGAGATGCACTTCCCTCACTCCATTGGCCTGCTCTATTCCGCCATCACCTACTTCACCGGTTTTCGGGTGAACAGTGGTGAGTATAAGTTGATGGGCCTCGCGCCGTATGGCGAGCCGATTTACAAAGACTTGATTCTCGAAAAGCTGATCGACCTGAAGCCTGACGGTTCATTCAAGATGGACATGTCCTACTTCGCTTTCATCTACGACGACGTCATGACGTCGCCCAAGATGAATGAACTCTTCGATGGCCCTCCGCGCGCTGCAGAAAGCGAAATCACCCAACGCGAAATGGACATCGCGGCTTCCATTCAGGCCGTCACCGAAGAAATCGTGATCCGTACGGCCCGTACTGCTCATGAGCTTACGGGCTCGAAGAACCTGACCCTCGCAGGGGGCGTGGCTCTCAACTGCGTGGCCAACGGAAAGATTTTGCGTGAAGGCCCGTTCGAGAATATCTGGATCCAACCGGCGGCCGGCGATGCAGGTGGCGCACTCGGTGCGGCAATGTTCGTTTGGCATCAGCTACTCGACAACCCGCGAACCACTGGCGAGTTCGACAGCCAGTTCGGTTCGTTCCTCGGAGAGCAGGAGAGTGCGGAATCGATCGCCAAGTACCTCGACTCGGTCGGCGCGATCTATCAGGAATTCCCGGAAGAAGAAAAGCTCTGTGATCGCGTGGCGGAGTTGCTCGCGGATGAAAACGTGATTGGTCATGTAGGCGGCCGAATGGAGTTCGGGCCCCGGGCCCTTGGCGCACGCTCGATCCTTGGCGACGCGCGCTCACCCCGCATGCAAGAAGTGATGAACGTGAAGATCAAGTTCCGCGAATCGTTCCGTCCGTTTGCACCGGCGGTGCTCAAGGATCGCGTCGACGAGTACTTCGAAATGCGGCCCGAAGAAGAAAGCCCGTATATGTTGCTCGTGGCGCCGGTAAAAAAAGACAAACTGATCAACGCCGAAAGCAGTGGCGAGAAGGGCCTCGACCAACTGAAACAGCTTCGCAGCGTCGTTCCCGCCATCACCCACGTCGACAACTCGGCTCGCGTCCAAACGATCGACGAAGCGCGCAACCCTCGCTTCCATGGGATCCTCAAAAAGTTCGAAGAACGAACGGGCAGCCCAGTATTGATCAATACGAGCTTCAACGTTCGTGGCGAACCCATCGTACGTACGTCTGAAGATGCCTACCGCTGCTTCATGCACACCAACATGGATGTGCTGGTGCTCGAGGATTTTGTTCTGCTGAAGGACGACCAACCCGACGCGCGGGAAATCGATCTCGAGGCCTACCTCACTGAATTTGCACTGGATTGATCAATGGCTCAAATGATTGAAATGAACCTGCGTCCAGACGACAAAACGCTTCGGCAGTTTGGCGTCATTGCGATCTGCGGCTTTGGCTTCGTAGCTGCGATCGCACATTTCGAAGTGCTGATCTTCGCCATGGGGCTTGGTGCTGCAAAGCCCTACGTCGTAAACACGTTTGCGGCGTTGGCGGGGTATGGAGCGGTTTGCTCGCTGGTCTTTCCCAAGGCGAACTTGCCGGTTTATGTGGCACTGACGGTCATTTCGTACCCGATCGGTTTCGTGCTTTCGTACGTCATTATGGGGACGCTCTTCTTTTTGATCATCACGCCGATCGGGCTCATCGCGAAACTGGTCGGGTTCGATCCACTTAACCGAAAGTTGGATCCCGACGCGGAAACCTATTGGCTCGATTGCCGGCCCGCGCGGGACAAGGCGAGCTACTTCCGACAATTCTAGAAACGGATCTAAGCCGCGGTGAGCATGACTGCGGGCTGTAAGAATCGCATCAACCAAGACCGCAAAGCGGATGGAGAAACAACATGACCGATAAACCGAACAAAGCGAGCGACGACTTCACCGCGCAATCGACGCAGGAGCGCACCGGCCTCGTCACCGAGTTTGTTGACTTCCTAAAAGACAACAAAAAGTGGTGGCTTGCACCGATCATCGTGTCGATCCTCGGGCTCGGGCTCCTCGTGATGCTCGGCGGAACCGCCGCGGCACCGTTCATCTACACGCTCTTCTAGACTTTCGTCTAGTACGCTCGCTGGGGCCATGGCCTGGGCGAACGCAGAGTCGATACGGCGAGGGTTGGGTTTCCTAACCCTCGCCGAGTAATGCCATTAAGCCGGCCTCGTCGAGAACTTCGACTTCAAGCTTCTGCGCCTTGGTGACTTTGCTCCCCGGACTTTCACCGGCGACCACGTAGTGGGTCTTCGCCGAAACGGAGGCGGTGACCTTTCCCCCGGCCGCGATGATCAACCCCTTGAAATGATCTCGTGGTGCGCTCAGCGTACCCGTCAGGACGAAGGTCTGGCCGGAAAAGGTTTGGGAGCCTTTGGGAGCGGTTCGCTCGGGCTCCTTCCAACGGACGCCAAGTTCGAGCAAGCGCTCGACTTCCGTCCGGTTGCCCGGGTCGGCGAAAAAACTGGCAACGCTTTGCGCAATGGTGGGGCCAACCCCGTCGACATCGCCGATCTTGCTTGCGGACGCATCCATCAGAGCATCGAGTTTGACGAACGCACCGGCGAGGAGTTCTGCGATCGTTGCGCCCACGTGGCGAATGCCCAGGGCGATCAAGAAACGAGCGAAGGTGGTTTCCCGAGCCCTGGCGAGATTGGCCACGAGGTTGGCCGCGCTCTTCTCGCCCATTCGATCGAGGCCGGCGAGGGTTTCCTGTTCGAGGGCGAACAGGTCTGAAAGTCTCGCGACGTGCCCGGCGTCGACGAGTTGATCGATGATCTTGTCGCCCAGGCCGTCAACGTCGAGGGCACTGCGACTCGCCAGGTGCCAGACGTTGTTTTTAAGCTGAGCAGGGCAGTCGATGTTTGGGCAGCGGGTGACGCTTTCGCCTTCGAGTCGCAACGTAGCGTCGCCGCATACAGGGCACTGCGTGGGCAAGTGGTAGCGGCGCGGTGCATCCTTGCCGCGTTTGCGATCTGCGAGAAGCGCACGAACCACTTGGGGAATCACGTCTCCAGCGCGTTGCACGACGACGCGGTCGCCAATGCGTAGGTCTTTGCGATCGATTTCGTCCTGATTGTGGAGCGATGTGTTGGAAACGACGACGCCACCCACTTGGACGGGGTCGAGTTTCGCGACCGGGGTGAGTGCACCGGTGCGGCCGACCTGGGCTTCGATGTCGAGGAGCCGGGTTGTTGCTTGCTCGGGTGGGAACTTGAACGCGATGGCCCAGCGCGGAGACCTGGAAACGGATCCGAGTTGTTTCTGCAAGGCGAGGTCATCGATCTTAAACACCGTCCCGTCGATCTCGACGGGTAGGGTGCTGCGAGCTGCGAGCAAGTTTTTGTGGAACGCCACAGCACTCTGAGCGTCATCGCAAAGCGCGCATTCCGGCGAAACCAAGAACCCCCACTCCTCTAGGCATTCGAGTATTTCGAACTGCTTCATGAATTTCTTGGGACGGCCATCCTCGAGCGCGTAGGCGCGAAATTGAAGGGACCGCAGGCGGTCGTGGTCGATGTCGTTGAGTTGGCGGAGTCCGCCCGCAGCGGCGTTGCGCGGGTTTGCGAAGGGTTCGAGTTCGCGCTCAACACGCGAGGCGTTGAGACGCTTGAAGGCCGCGGTGGGAAGCACGACCTCGCCCCGGATCGACATCAGCGTTGGCGGCTTCGTCTGTCCGCTCGAAAGTCTGAGCGGAACCGAAAGCAGATGGCGAAGGTTTCCGGTGATGTCCTCTCCCACGGTCCCGTCACCTCGAGTCAGTCCGCGTTCGAATGTTCCATCTCGATAGATCAACTCTACTCCCGCCCCATCGAGCTTGGGTTCAGCCATCATGGCTAGCGGCTTGTCATCCCAGTCGAGCACTCGGCCGACTCGATCGACAAAGGCCTCGAACTCCGGGGCGTCCATCGCGTTGTCGAGGGAAAGCATCGGGGACAGGTGGGCGTGGGGTTCGAACCCGCTCTCCGGAGGCGACCCGACGCGCTGGCTCGGAGAGTTTGGGGAGACGCGATCGGGATGCTCCGCTTCGAGAGCCTGCAGTTCGCGGAGCAATCGGTCGAACTCGGCGTCGTCGATTTCTGGCCGATCTTCGATGTAGTACAGGCGATTATGCCGATTCAATTCCGCAGCGAGTTGCGCCATGCGGACGATCGCGGTCGCCGTCTTCGAGGCCATGAAAGTGCGCGTCTCCAATCTGTTGCGCCGCAGAAACCCGTTAAAGATGACTCTTCGCTGAGGCGATGAGACCACAGGCCCGGTTGTCACAACGTGTGGCCCGAAACATAACACGACGGGCGCGTCCGAGATTCGCCCGGAGGATTGATGCACAGTTTGCAACCCACGCCACAGGATACCGCCACAGGCTCGAACACACCGTCCGCCGGACTCTGTGGCTCGGTCCTCGTTCTGTGCGACAACGGTCAGGTTACCTGGGCGAGCGAAGGTCTAGCAGAGCTGTTGGGCTACGAGGGCGCACCGATCTTCATGGGCAAACCTCTCATGCACTTGTTGGCCGAAGCGGCGGCTCCGCAGGTTCACGCGACCGCTGGCATTTCAGTTTCGAAATCTACTCAGTCACGAATGAATTTGTATCGAATTTCGGGTAGGGATCATAAGTCTGACCGGATGGTGCGCGCCTGTTACATTGACGGAACGGGGAATGATCGTCTCGCGGGCCGGGAAATCTGGCTACTCTCTGAAGTGACGGTGGCGACAACGCACGAAGAAGCCGCTCACGGGTCCAAGGCCCCCCCGAGCGCCATTCAAGCCGACGCCTATAGCCAGACCCAAACCCGGGCCGAACTTGAGAATGCCAAGAAGGAATTCAGCCGCGACCGCGACGAGCTGATCGCGTTATTGAGTCACGAACTCCGAACGCCACTCACCGTGATCTCCGGATACAGCAAGCTCCTGCTCTCGGGGCGCGCAGGCGAATTGACGGAGGAGCAAGGCCGATTTCTGGAAGAGAGTCACAGGAGCTGTCAGCGACTGAACCATTTTGTGACCGACCTACTGGAAGCCTCGCACGACCATGGCAGATCGTTTCGAATCACGATGGAAGCGGCAAGTATCGAAGAATCAATACGCGGTGTAATCGTTTTTTTTCTACCGCTGCTCGAAGAAAGGGACGTCTCGGTCGAGATCGAAATCGAAGAAAATGTTCCAACTGGGCGATTTGATCCGGCTCGAATCGAGCAAGTGCTCACGAATCTCGTTGGGAATGCCGTCAAGTACACCAAGGTAGGCAGCGCGATCACGATTTGTGCGCGTGGCATCACCTTCGAAAACAGGGAATTGATTGAAGTATCCGTGACCGATGACGGACCCGGTATTGTCAAGTCGGAGGAGGCGCGGATATTCGAACCGTACGTACGCGGATCGGATGATCAACGCGGTGCCGGGATCGGACTCGGCCTCGCAATTTGTCGTCGAATTTTGGAAGCGCACGGTTGTGGAATCGGGGTCGAACGAGCCCCGGGTAGAGGAAGTCAGTTTCAATTTACAATTCCCGCGCAGAGTGAACGCGCGCGGGTAAGGGCCTGAACCAAGATGCCTACACGGGTGAGTCGACAGAACTCGGAGTTGCGAGGACGTAAGGGGCAGAGCCCTTCTCGTCGACGTATTTTGATTGTCGACGACGCGGAAGGAATTCGAACCTATCTCGCGCATCTGCTGGAAGCCAAGGGCTATGACGTCGATACTGCCGAAGACGGTCGAAGTGCTCTGGCGTTGCTCGAAGGGGGCGCTGCCCCGGATGCGATCCTGCTCGACATTATGATGCCGGGGATCGATGGGATCGAAACGCTGCGTCGCATTCGCGCGTTTAACCTCGAGCTTCCAGTCGTGATGCTGTCGGTCATCGGTCGTGCAGCGTCGATTGTAGAAGCCATGTCTCTTGGCGCCGTCGACTACTTGAACAAGCCATTCGAAGAAGAAGAACTGGACGTTGTGTTGGCCGCGGTCTTCGCCAGAGTCGACCGCGTTGCCCACATTGCGTCGAATACCGAGATTTGTGATGTCGCCGATCCCGCCAGCGTCGTCTGGTCGAGCGGGGCGATGCAGAACGTGAGGGACGTCCTGACTCAAATTTCAGGCACGGACGTCACGGTGTTGATTCAGGGCGAGAGTGGCTGCGGCAAGGAAATTGTCGCGCGGGCCGTTCACGAATACTCGACGCGAAAGAACAAGAACTTCGTGAAGGTCAACTGCGCCGCGCTGCCCGAGGACCTGCTCGAAAGTGAACTCTTTGGCTACGAAAAGGGCGCGTTTACGGGCGCCAATTCGCGCAAGCCAGGCCGGTTCGAAATCGCGAATCACGGCACGATCTTCTTGGACGAGATCGCCGAGATGAGCCCGGGGCTCCAGGCCAAAATGCTCCAGGTGCTGCAAGATCGCGAGTTTACGCGGCTGGGCGGCAACAAGGAAATCAAGGTCGACGTGCGCGTAGTTTGCGCAACGCACCAGCCTCTCATGAAGATGGTGCAGGACGGCGACTTCCGCGAAGACCTCTACTTCCGTCTCAATGTCGTCAATATCGAGATCCCGCCGTTGCGAGACCGACGCGACGAAATCCCTAGGTTGTGTGAAACCTTCTTGTCCCGGTACAGCGCGCGCTACAGACGTCCGTTGCACGCGATGTCAACGACCTTGACCGACGCCTTTGCGCGCTACGACTTTCCGGGCAACATCCGCGAACTTGAAAACATGATCAAGCGCGTGGTGGTGCTGGAGAGCGAACATTCGATTCTGGTTGACCTCGATCGCAAGCAAAATGGCGAGTCGGGCGGGTGTTCGGCACTTCAGTTGCTGCTCGACGAAATCGAAGAAACCGCGGGCGACGTTCCGTTGCGCGAGGTCGGCCGCCGCATGGCGCAGCAGGCCGAACGCGAGACGATTGAACGCATCCTGGTGCGTACGAGCTGGAACCGGAAACAGGCGGCCAAGCTCCTGAATGTGAGCTACAAAACGCTACTTCAGAAGATTCGCGAGACTGGCCTCGAGGCGAAGTAGTCCTCGAGTGCACCGTAGTTTCGCAGCGAATTCACCCGAGGTCGCGATGCCGAGGATTCTTGATCTTCGCGGATGCGTCCGGAACAACCCTTGGGGTTCGCGTTCGCTTTTGTCTCAGCTCTTCGGGTTCGAAAACCCTGCCGGCGGCCCTCAGGCCGAATACTGGATGGGGGTGCATCCCGGTGGACCTGGCGAGGTCCGGGTCGATGGTGATTGGGTCCCTCTGAACGATTGGATTCGGCAGGCACCTGAAGCACGTCTCGGTGCCGCCACCGTAGAGAAGTTCGGTGCAGAGCTCCCGTTCCTGTTTAAGATCCTCGCAGCCGGGGAGCCTTTGTCTCTGCAGGCGCATCCAAATGAAGAGCAAGCGAAAGCTGGCTTCGCCCTCGAAGATAAAACCGAAGTGGGCATCCATGATCCCACGCGAAGCTTTCGCGACTCGCGCGCCAAGCCCGAGCTTCTATGTGCGCTGACTCCTTTCGACGCCATGCTGGGCTTTCGTGACCTCGCTGAGATGCACGCCCTGATCTTGGAACTCGATCTCACTGAATTGAACTCGCGGCTCACTGATCTTCGGAGTGGAACGACGGAAGGACTTCGGAAATTCTTCTCTTCGCTCCTCGAGGAAGACACGCCGACACGTGCGCGCATCGCATTCGAAGTCGCTCGACGCTGTGCAGAATTGCCGTCGCATCCGGCGCGAAGATGGGTGATAGAACTAGCGAGACGCTATCCCGAAGACATTTGCGTTCTTGCGCCGTTGCTGCTCAACGTGATTCGCCTCGAAGCCGGGCAGGCCGTGTTCTTGCCGCCGGGCGAGCTTCACTGCTACCTCGAAGGCTGCGGCGTTGAAATCATGTCGAGCTCCGACAATGTGCTTCGCTGTGGTTTAACGCGCAGTCACGTCGACGTCCCCACATTGCTTGACGTGCTGACGTTCTCCCATGGCGACGCGCAGGTCCTTGAGCCGTCGCCCGAGCGAAACGAAGAACGGACGTACGCTACGCCAGCCAAGGAATTCGAACTGTCGCGGGTCAATGTTGAAGGCAATCACACTTCAAGCCCCAGCGGCAGCATCGAGATCCTGCTCTTCAGCTTGGGAGCGGGCGAAGTCGTGTGGGGCGAGGACGGAGAAGCGCTCCGAGTCGCCCGCGGATCTTCGGTCGTCGTTTCGGCCGATTCCGGGGCATACCAGGTTCGCGGTTCGTGCAGCTTCTTCCGCGCCACCGTACCCGCCTCCTAGGGAAGTCGGCCGCGCATGCAGCCGGGGCCGACATCAAGCAGTTACCGAACCTGCTTCACGGTGAAGAGACTGTGTTGTACGGCGACCAGGCGTACTGGAAAGAAGTAGACCGGCACGTCTTCGAGGAGCGGGGCGTGCGTTACCGCGTCAACCGACGCGCCGCGGGCGGCAACAAGGAGCCGAACAATCGATGGCGCAAGATCAACCGGGCTCGATCACGATCCCGCGCGCGCTGCGAGCATCCCTTCCGTGTGATCAAGCAATTCTGGGCCTTCGAATAGACGCGGTACTGTGGCATTGCGAAGAAGCTTGCCCCTCTCACTTCGCCACCGCTGTCCGATGATTTAATGCAGCATGCGCGGAGCTTCCCTCGGCATCCCCGGCCGCGGCGCGACCGAATGCTTCCGGTCTCCACAAAATTACGCAGGTTGGCGGTCGCAAGTACCGATATGTCGACTGTTTCTTGATGGCGACTACGCCGTTGCGGTTGACCCTAGGCGGAAAGAGGCTCGAAACGGACCCCGCGGGGATAGTGCGCGGATTTTGGAACAGCATTACCCTCAGTGTACCGAAGAAGGGAAGCAAACTTCCTATGTGTAATTTCACTTCCTGAATAGGGAAAAACATTTCACACGACAGGAAAATCTTTTCCCTATTCAGGGCACAACAACGGAACACGAACAGAGATAGTAGACGCCCCGCCCGCAATAAAACGGTCTCTCGAACAAATGGCATGCCAAGGTGATGCCGGTTGAAAAAATTTGAGTCTTTTGCAATTCGCGAAATCCAAGTCAAACGCAGCAACGAAGGAAGTGATTGGTCATGGTCGAGCGTTTCAGAGTTCTGGTGATCGACGACGATCCCGGCGTTCGTGATTACCTGGAAACCCTCGCGCTAAGACTTGGGTACCACGTCACCGCCGTTGGGGATGGCGAAGAAGCACTCGCCACCCTCGACGAATCCAAGCCAGACATCATTACGCTTGACGCGGTCTTGCCCGGCATGGACGGGCTCGAAACGCTTCGACGTCTCAAGCAGCGGATTCCCGAAGTGCCGGTGGTGATGTTAAGTGGTCATGGCCAGGCGCGAACCATCGTCGAGGCCATGAAGCTCGGTGCTTCGGACTTCTTGCGCAAGCCGTTCGAAGTAGAAGAACTCGAACTGGCCTTTCAAAAAGCGCTCGAAAAGCACGCGCTCAAGGAAGAGGTTGAACAGCTTCGCGGTCGCGTGCGCAACGAGTCGGATGTACTCGGTTTGTTCGGCGACAACCCAAAGATGCTCGAAGTTCGCAAAATGATCGAACAGGTTGCGGACACCGACATCACGGTTTTGATTCGCGGCGAAAGTGGGACGGGCAAGGAACTTGTCGCGCGTGGCCTTTACAGTCTGTCGGGGCGACGCACATATCCGTTCGTGAAAGTAAACTGCGCGGCGCTGCCGAGCGAATTGCTCGAAAGCGAATTGTTCGGTTTCGAAAAAGGTGCGTTCACAGGTGCGTTGCGCCGCAAGCTCGGTAAATTTGAGTACGCGAACCACGGCACGATCTTCCTCGATGAGATCAGCGAAATGCATCCCGGTCTGCAGGCCAAGCTCCTGCAAGTTTTGCAGGACGGTGAGTTTTCGCGACTCGGCGGCGAAAGTGACGTTCGCGTCGACACCCGCATCATCGCTGCGACGAACCGCAACCTTGAAGAGGCGGTAAAAGACGGCAGCTTCCGCGAGGACCTCTACTACCGCCTCAACGTCGTGACGGTAAATCTTCCGCCACTGCGAGATCGGATCGACGCGATCCCACTCCTCGTCGACCACTTCCTGACCAAGTACAACGATCAGTACAAGAAGGACCTGGGCGAGCTGACCGATTCTACGGTCAAAGTGATGCACGAATACCACTGGCCCGGCAACGTTCGCGAGCTCGAAAATATGGTGAAGCGCATGGTCGTGCTCGGGAACGAGCAAACCGTGCTGCAAGAAATTGCGATGCGTGGAAAGCCCGAAGAAACGACCAAAGGCGAAACCGCGGGCTTCGATCTCGACGCGCTGGGTGTCGACTTTTCTGACGGCGTCGACCTCAAGGCGATCTCAAAACGCGCTTCGCAGATCGCCGAAAAACGCGTCATCGACAAAGTGCTTCAGCAAACTCGCTGGAACCGTAAGGAAGCCGCTCTGCGTCTGCAGATCAGCTACAAGGCACTTCTGTACAAAATGAAAGAGAACGGCCTGAGTGAGGGAAGATAAGTGAAGACCGATTTTACGATATTTCGAGTGAGTCTTGCCGGCAGCGATCGCATGGCGATCGCTATGGCGCTTTTGTCGGGCATGATGCTCGCGTGCGCCGCAC
Source organism: Myxococcales bacterium (assembly GCA_012960035.1). GTDB lineage: Bacteria > Myxococcota_A > UBA9160 > UBA9160 > UBA4427 > DUBZ01. Next base: position 44,785 of record DUBZ01000062.1, read on the forward strand.
CGTCTCCGCCTGCGCCGCCCGAGACTGTGCCCGGTGAACGCCGCGTCTACGTGATCGGTGTGACCGACGTGCTCGGCATCACGGTGTGGAAGAACCCCGAACTCTCGACTGCCGCGCCGGTGCGTCCCGACGGCAAGATATCGGTCCCGCTGCTCGACGATGTGCAAGCAGAGGGTTTGACTCCGCAAGAACTTAAAGAAGTGTTGACCGAGGCGCTCTCAGAATTCATTACAGCCCCGGACGTTACAGTGAGCGTTCGCGAGATGAACTCGCAGGCGATCTACCTGCTGGGCGAAGGCGTGCAGGGTAACGGCTCGCTTCCATTGCGGAGGGAAATGCGCGTCCTTGAGGCGATCGCAACGATGGGTGGCTTCACCGTATGGGCTAAGAAAAATAACATCCGGATCCTCCGCAAGACGCAAACCGGCATCACGGAATACTCGTTCAATTACGGCGCGTATATGGCGGGCAAGGCTCCGAACTCAAACATCGTGCTTCAAGCCGGTGACACCATTGTGGTTGGGAACTAGGGACGAATGATGCGCACCAAGCAATCAATCATCCTCCATCTGTTCCTGGCATTCGCCGGTGTTCCCGCCATGGGCGCGGAGAACGAAGTCAAACTCGGCGTGACTTCGGCGGTCCGGTACAACGACAATGTCACCAATGTCGAAAAGAACAAGATCGATTCGTTTTCTTTCGAAATCGGTCCGTCTCTTCGATACGAGCGGACCGACGCAAAGTACGAGGCGGGCGCATTCTATTCGCCTCGGTATGCGACGTATAGTGAGTCCGGGCGCGACGACACTTCTAATCACAACCTCGGGATCCATGCTGACTTTCGTCCGTCGAGCCGCTGGAACATCGGTTTCCGCGACACGCTCAGTCTTGAATTTGACGCGGACCGAGACTTTGACGACAACCCGTCGGACGATACGACTGGCAGCGAAAAACAGACCCTGCGCAACTACCTGGATGGGACGGTGGTGTACAGCGTAAGTCAGCGGACGCGGCTCTCCACGAAAGTCAGTTACAACTTGACGGATCGCGAGGACAAAGATCTTTCGAGTCACACTCAGATCTCTGGACGCGTTGGCGCCAACCACGCGCTTTCCGCGCGTAATACTTTGGGCGGTGGTGCCTTGGCGCGGAGCCAATCCATCACAGCCGGGAGTGACGACAATAATGGCGACAGCCAGAACGATTACTATGGGTTCTTCGTATACGGCGAGCATCGGTTCAGTCCGCTTTTGATGATGAGTGGCAGCGGCGGGCCGACGTGGTTGGTGTCGAACCGGGATGGTGACGGTCGTGGCAGCGAGACGAGTCTCGATTACTTCGCCTCCGCTGAGTTGACGGCGGAAATCGATCGTGGATCGGTGGCGATTACGTATCAGAGAAGCAGCAGCGATATCGCGTCGAGTGCAAGCGCGTTCACAATTGATGAAGTTGCAATCAACGCAGATTGGGGTGTGACAAGCTTGCTCGTGCTCAGCGTGAACGCAGAATGGAACACGCGCAAGGCGATCCTGAAGGTGCTCGAGAGCAACGAAATCAACGAAGTGGACCAGTGGCGTGCCGCGGCGACGGCGTCGTATCGAATTTCGCCAGAGCTTTTGACACATGTGACATTTGATTACTTGCGGCAAGAATCAAAGCAAGCGGACTCTAATGCGGACAAGACTGATCGCTATCGAGTGGTCATGCGTTTCGACTATAACATCAATGCATTTCGGTTTTAGGAAAATAGGTTTTTTGCAATGACGAATGAATCCGGGATTCAAGTTGATCTGTTTGGCGGTCTCAAGCGTAGAGGGTACCTGGCGAGTGTTATCGCCGGCGCGATTACCCTTGTCGTCTATTGGATCGCGATGGCACTGCCCAATGAATACTCCGCAAGCGCGATTTTGCTTGTGGAACCACAAGCGGTGAACGAGCGATTGGTGGAGGCCGGCGCCTCGGGCGTTGATCTCAACGAACGTTTGAACCTCATGACGGCCGAAATTTTGAGCCGCACCCGGCTTTCTCGAATCATCGAAGAACTGCAGCTCTTCGTTGATGAATCGAAGACGATGACCCGTCAAGAAATCGTCGACGAAATGCGAACCCAGGTTTCGGTACGGCCAGTGATTCCCGAGTTGACCCGGGGCATGCGTAACGCGGGGCCCCCAGAGATCAATACGTTCCAGGTCTTCTTTACATCGACCTCTGCCAAAACAGCGGCCGATGTCGCGCAGAAGCTCGCCAATGACTTTATCCAGGAACACATTGCCGATCGCGTAAAGACGACACAGACCAGTCTCGAATTTATTTCCACCGAGGAAAATCGACTCGCCACGCAAATCGAAGAAATCGACGGTTTCTTGGCCGAGATCAAAGAAAAGAACGAGGCGAGCCTTCCCGAAAACTTGGGGAACAATCAACGCACCCTCGAACGAGACCTGGGCGAGATGCGATACGCCCAGCGCCAGCTCGACGTGGCCCGCAGCGATTTGAGCTTCTGGCAGCATCAGTTTCGTGCCGCGCAGGCGATCAGCGAGGACGAGAGAGAAGACGTGCTGTCTCCGGCTCGCCGAATTCAGAGTCTTGAAATACAGCTGAAGGAATATCGCGCCCGTGGCTTTACCAAGCGCCATCCCGACTTGATCAGCTTGCAAGCCGAGATTGAATCGAACCGGCGCGCGCTCGAAGCCGAAGAAGCGCTAAAAGATTCGAGTGATGGCGACGAACTCGTTGTGATGAACTTTGCGGAACAGAGTGCCGCGGCGGAAGAGTACCGCGCGGCACTTCACGTCGAGGCGCTCGAGCAAGAAGTCGAGCGAATCGCAGAGAATCTCGAAGTGCTTCGCGGCAACCTTGCCGCGACGCCGCGCGTCGCCGAGCAACTCGACGTCTACCAGCGACAACACAGGCAGCTGTCCGACAGCCTGTTGAGCTTCTCAAATTTGCGGCTTGAAGCCGCGGTTCAGGCAGACCTCGAGCGTCGGCAGTTGGGTGAGCGCTTTCGAATTCTCGAGTCGGCGATTCAGCCTCGTGAAATTTCGTCCCCGAACCGCACACTCATTTTGATTTTGGGGCTGGTCTTCGGTTTGACGGTGGGTGTGATCGTCGGCATCGTTGCGGAAGGTACTGATCCTTCGTTCCACCAAGAGCGCGACCTTCAGTCGTCCGTCGGCATACCGGTCCTCGCAGTGATCCCCGCCATCAGTTTTGACGAGGACCTCGAAAATAAAAGGCGTGCTAATACGGTTCGTGCAATGGCGCTTGTCGCCGTGACCGCGTTCAGCATATTCGGCGGACTCGGGACCTACTTGCTGGTCAACGGCGCACCCGCTTGGTTGAGTGGCTTGTTCAGCGGCGACGAGGATGGCGCTCCCGGTCCTGGAACTGAGGTTTACCGCTTTGAAGTAAAGGACGACTGGGCGTAGCCCCAGCTGTGTCCGTGAAACCCAATTAAACAAATGATGAACACGAAACGAGTGAACGGCTAATTTCATGTACTGCGAACATTACGGATTTGTAAGGCGTCCCTTCGAGATGACGCCCGACCCTTCGTTTCTCTTTCTTGGAGAAGCGCATCGCGAAGGCTTGGCGACGCTCGTCTATGGAGTGCAGTCCGGTAAAGGGTTCGTGTTGCTAACGGGGGAGGTAGGGACTGGGAAGACCACACTCTTGCATGCGCTCCTTGGACAACTCGATTCGTCTACCGCGTCCGCCTTCATCTTTAATCCAAGGCTGTCGCCCCTCGACTTCTTTGAGATGTTGTTTCAAGAGTTCGGAATTGAGCGCAAGTGTAAGAGCAAGGCCGAGTACCTGATCCACTTCAACGAGTACTTGATCGAGCGCCTCGCCAACAACGAGCCGACGCTTCTGATCGTCGACGAAGCGCAAAACCTTTCTCCCGAGATGCTCGAAGAAATTCGTTTGCTTTCGAACTTGGAAACGCCCACTTCGAAACTGATTCAGATCATGTTGGTAGGTCAACCTGAACTCAATGAGATGCTTGCTCGCTCCGACCTGCGCCAGTTGCGACAACGCATCGCATTGCGACATCACCTGCGTCCGTTCAACAACGAAGAACTCAACAGCTACGTGAGCGAACGCCTCGCCAAGGCGGGGTACACGGGCAAGCCGCTCTTTAACCGCGGCGCACTCAAGGCTCTCTATTTATTTTCAGGTGGCACCCCTCGCATCATCAATAACGTATGCGACGGTGCACTCCTTCAGGCTTATGCCCGGGGCTTGCCGACGATCGACCGGAAGCTGATCCGCGAAGTCGCGTCGACGTTGTCATTGGATGAGATGCCGCAGGGCGCAGAAGCCGCGGCGGGGAAACGCAAGAAGAGATTTTGGCGCTAATTTGGTTAATACTGCCGTCGTGACATGACGCTTGATGGCGCCAATGTTTGTTTCGCTGAACGACAACAAACGACATGATGGGCGATCGAATGGGAAATACCGATGGGTAACTACGAAGCACTACAAAAGGCAGAGCAGGAACGTCGCCATAAGGTCGCGGGCGACAAGGCTACACCTGTCGACGCGCTGAACTGGGACGCGACGCCACAGTCGGCTCCGCTGTCCGGAAAGGCGGGGCTGTTGTCCCGCTTGACGAAGGGCCGCAAGCGTAAGACCAAGGGCGCCGGCGCCGCGCCTGTTCAGGATTCCAGCGAGCTCAACAAACGACGCATCGCCATCCTTCGCCCCGAGTCCTATATCTCAGAGCAGTTTCGGATGTTGCGCGGTCGCATCGAGTCCCTTTCGGCACAACGTCCAATCCGCACCGTTGCGATGACGAGCGCGAATCCCGGCGAGGGGAAGAGCACCGCGGCAATCAACCTGGCGGTGGTCGAGGCCATGGGGCTCGGGAAACGCGTTCTTCTTGTTGATTGCGATATGCGACGACCGACTGCGCATCGTTCACTCGGCGTCACCCCGAAGTTTGGGCTCGCTGAAGTTCTGTTGGATCGCGCCACGCTTGCCGAAGCGGTGGTTCGCCCGGAAGGAACCGGGCTCGACGCCCTTGTGGTTCGTTTACAGCCGGACAATCCGTCTGAACTTCTGGCCTCGGATCGAATGCGGACTCTGCTCGAAGAGATGGCACAGTCCTATGATCGAATTATTCTTGATACTCCCGCGACGTTGGGTCTGCCGGACTCGAAGATCGTGACCGGGTTGTGCGACGGTGTGGTTGTCGTGGTTCGCGCGGACGTGACTCCGCGCGAAGAAGTGGGCGCAGTCCTGGACATCTTGGATCGCAGACGAATTTTAGGGATGATCCTGAACGGTGCAGACATCAGTCGAGAAAGTTACGGCTACTACTAGCGTGTCACGTCCCATCGGGCGGATTGCTCGTTTGGAATATTTGACGGGGAAATTTTGTCGCTTTCGGTGATCTTACTACCGCTCGCCACGGCGATGATTGTGTCGGCGTTGTGCACGCCGCTGGTCGCACGACTTGCGCGCTGGCTGCAGGTGATCGACCGGCCAAACGATCGCAAAGTGAGCTCGCGCGGCGAAATGCCGCTTTTGGGTGGTCTCGCGGTGGCCGCGGGGGTAGCGGCGGGCTTGCTTTCGGTCGACCTATTCTTCGACGGCGACTTCCTGCCCAACAATCGCATGCGCGGCTTCATGTTCAGTGGCGGTCTGATCCTCGCGGTGGGTGCGTTGGACGATCGTTTTGGGATGGGGGCGGTGACCAAACTCATCGCGCAAATTGCGGCTGCATCGGTCGCGTTCCACGCAGGATTTGCCATCGAATCGTTTCGATTCCCGATGTCCGGCGATTCTTTTGAATTGCTGTGGTGGGTTTCTTACGCAGTTACGATCTTTTGGATCGTTGCGGTGACCAACGCCGTAAACCTGATCGACGGGCTCGACGGACTTGCGACCGGCGTGTCGATCATCATGGCCATCACGATGACGTATGTGTGCCTGACCGCCGATCAGGTTCCCGGTGTGATTTACGGCGCTGCGATCATCGGTGGGGCGCTCGGGTTCTTGCCCTACAACTTCCCGCCCGCGCGGATCTTTCTCGGGGACACCGGCGCCCTTTATCTCGGATTCTCGGTTTCGCTGCTCGCGGTCGAGGGCTACATGGGCGGCTATCGCCGAGCATCGGTATTGCCGTTCGTGGTCCCGCTGATGGCGCTGGCCGTACCCTTGATGGATACGATCCTCTCGGTCGTGCGCAGGCTACGCAGCGGCACGGGTATTTTCTCGGCCGACAGAATGCACATGCACCACCAACTGTTACGGACCGAAGGCTCGCACACACGCGCGGTGTTGTTCCTATATTTGTTGACGGCGTGCTTCTGTTCGATCGCCATCTGTTTTGTAATTCTTGAAGATCTCTACAGTGCCTCTTTACTGCTGGCGATTGTTTTATTCTTGACGATCCGATTACTACGAAACCTCGGAGTGTTTTCGGACTGGAACAAAGCTGAAACCGACGCTCCTGCGGCCGAGGATTCGGCCCGAGACGAAGCGGCGCAGTCCAGTTCGGGCGAGGAAGGGGAAGTTTTACCATGAACGTCGCAGTCATTGGTAGTGGGTACGTTGGCCTGGTCACGGGAGCGTGCTTTTCTGAGTTCGGCGTGCAGGTTGTCTGCGCGGACAAAGACGCGGACAAAGTCGCTTCTCTGTGTCGCGGCACAATGCCAATCTATGAACCCGGTCTTGATGATCTGGTGAGTCGCAATGTTCGTGAGGGTCGTCTGTCATTTACCGCCGACCCGCCGGAAGCCATTCGCAACGGGTTGGTGGTATTCATCGCCGTGGGTACGCCCGCAGCGGAAGACGGAAGTACGAACCTCGACTTCATCGAAGCGGTGTCCCGCGAGATCGGCCAATGCATGGACGGCTACAAGGTCGTCGTGACCAAGAGCACCGTGCCGGTCGGAACCGCGAAGAAGGTTCGCAAATGGATCCAGGAAGAGCTGAACAAACGCGGAAGCTCGGCGCATTTTAGCGTCGCTTCGAACCCAGAGTTCTTGCGCGAAGGCGCGGCGATCGGCGACTTCATGCGTCCCGATCGCGTGGTGATCGGAACTGACGACGGAGACGAGCAGGCGCTTGCAATCATCCAGGATCTCTATCGACCGCTGTTTCTGAACGAGACCCCGTTTGTTATTACCAACGTCGCGACGGCGGAACTTTCGAAGTACGCGGCGAATGCGTTCCTCGCGACCAAGATTTCGTTCATCAATGAGATCTCGATTCTCTGCGAACGGATCGGGGGCGACGTCCAAGGCGTGGCTCGCGCGATGGGACTCGATAAGCGGATCGGTTCCAAGTTTTTGCACGCGGGCCCCGGATATGGCGGTTCCTGTTTTCCGAAGGACACGCTTTCAGCTGTGCATTTTGCCCGAGACCTCGGCATCGACTTCGAAATCGTCGAAGCTGCGATTCGCGCGAATACCCGCCAGCGAGAGCACGTGACGAACAAGGTTCGCACGGCCCTCGGCGGCGATGTCAAAGGCAAGACGGTTTCTCTACTCGGTCTTTCGTTCAAGCCAGAGACCGACGACGTGCGCGATTCTCCGGCGATCGCAATTGCGAGGAGTCTCGTCGCGGAAGGTGCGACAGTGCGTGCTTTCGATCCACAGGCCATGAACGAAGCCGCTCGCGCCATTCCCGAACTCGTGCTCTGCAAGGACGTCTATGAAACGTGCGAAGGCGGTGATGTACTCGTGATTGCCACCGAATGGAATCAGTTCCGCATGCTCGATTTCGCGCGCGTGAAAGATTTACTCAACGAACCGATCATGGTGGATCTGCGAAACATTTATCGCGCGGATGCGATGAATAGTGCGGGGTTCAGCTACCTGAGTGTTGGCCGATGAAACGCGCTCCGCTGCACGCCGTCATTTTGGCGGGGGGGGCGGGTGAACGTTTTTGGCCTGCGTCTCGAGCGCGCCACCCCAAGCCGCTGTTGAAGGTTGTGGGTGGGTCGAGCTTGCTCGAGGCCACGGTCACGCGTGCGCGTGCCTTCGCGCGTGAAGACCGGATCTGGGTTGTCTGCGGGCACGAACATGCCGGTCGGATTCGCAAGGCGTCCGGGCTTCCGGCAAGTCGAGTATTGGTCGAACCCAGTCGGCGTAACACGGCGATGGCTGCAGCGTGGATCGCCGAGCGAATTGCCGCGGAGGATCCAGACGGCGTTCTTGTGATCCTGCCCGCCGACCATCACGTACCGGACCGTCGTGCGTTTGCCCGGTCGATCAAAATGGCGGCGTCTGCGGCACAGGAGGCCGATGTCCTCGTCACCCTGGGGGTGAAGCCGACTCGGCCCGACACCGGGTACGGATACATCGAAGTTGGGGCAAAGGCCGACCAGGCTCACCCGGGGCTGCATCGGGTTTCGCGATTCGTTGAGAAGCCGGGGCCCGCAAAGGCACGACGCTACGTGGCTTCAGGTAAGCACCTCTGGAACGCCGGTGTGTTTATTTGGAGTGCGCGCACGTTTCTGGAAGAAGTCGAGGCGTGGGCTCCCAAGCTTCATCGTGCGCTGGCTCCGCTGCACGCCCATCCCAAGGGCCGCAACCGCGACGCCGTTCTCAAGGCGTACGATGCCGCACCTGCATTGCCCGTCGACGTTGCGATCCTTGAAAAAAGCAAACGTGTATGGACGCTACAGGTCAGTTTTTCGTGGAGCGATGTAGGCACATGGGAATCGCTCGCGGCCGAGCTTGGCGTCGGGAAAAAGCCCGCCCGCGGCAGCAACAATGCTTCTCGCAACATGGTCATTGAAGGCGAGCTGCACGCGATTGATGCGGAGTCGAACCTGGTTTGGGCGAGTGACAGACCCATCGCACTTTTAGGTGTAGATAATCTTGCAGTGGTCGATACAGGAGATGTGATATTGATCACAAAGTTAGACCGCTCAGCTGACGTCAAGCGAATCGTGGCCGCGCTTAAGGCGAGTGGCCGCGAGGACCTGATCTAAACCCCATTCAAATCGCTTCTGGAGACTTCTTAATGGCTGACAACGTGAAACGACGAGATGCCTGTGAATCGCTTCGGGCGATTCCGCTTTTTCGAGATGCGACCGCCGACGACCTCGAGAGCCTTGCCACCCACTTGATCGAAAGGCGCTTTCCGAAGGACGCCATCGTCGTCGATGAAGGGCTGACCGGCGACTACATGTATGTGATTCGCTCGGGCCGCGTCAAAATCACCAAGGCTTCCGACGATGGCCGCGAAAAGATCATGAACCTTTTCAGTATCGGCGACTTCTTTGGCGAAATGGCCTTGCTCGACGAACAGCCGCGTTCGGCCAGTGTGACGACGCTTGAACCCACACAATTACTCGCGCTTTCGCGACGGGACTTCATGGCGCTTCTGAAGACGAGTTCAACGCTCGCGCTGAGCGTGATCCAAGAGTTGACGCGTCGTCTCCGCGACACTTCCGAACAGGCGAGTTCGGTTTCGTTTCAAAAAGTCCAGCAGCGAACCCGCGGCTTGTTTGAACGCCTGGCAAGGGAAGAGGGCGGCACGGACCCCTGTCGCATCACACCGAACCTGACCCACCAACAGATCGCGGACATGATCGGAACGTCGCGTGAGACCGTCACGCGCGCAGTCAAACGCCTCAAGGCAGATGGCTGGCTACAACAGCAGGGGAAACGCTATGTGATTCCCGCTGAAGAGCATCTCGTCCCCTGAATTGGTGGGTTTTCGTCCCGCTCGCAGTTCAATTTAACGACATCGGCCTCGTACGCTCAGGGGTTCGGTCTTCTCGACCGATATGCCTCGCGTGAACTCTTTCAATCACGAAATGGTAACTCCGCGTGTCGGTCCTCTCCTTTGGGAGCAGGCACGGTGAGCGGCACCGCGAAATTGAACGCAGCGATCGAAGCGCGTCACGGCGTGCGCATCCTGCTGGTTGACGACGACGCGGTGCTTCGTCGCGACTTGGGTGCGGCACTTGACGCGCGCTGGCCTGGAGTGGTTTGCGCAAGCGACGGGCAAGAAGCCATGCGCCTCGTGAGTGATCGTGACCGCGCGCCGTTCCACGTTGTTTTGTCCGCGATGTTTCTTTCGGGCGTCGACGGCGTCGCAATCCTTCGCGCCGCGCGCGAACGAGAATCAGACACGGCGGTTGTCTTGATGGCGTCGCGTGACGGTGTTGATTCTGCCGTCTCCGCAATGAGCCTCGGCGCGTACGACGTGATTGCGAAGCCCGCGGCGATCGACCGAATCGTCTTACGCGTCGCGCGTGCTGTCGAGCACGGTCGATTGCTCGACGAGGTCAAAGGATTGCGTGATCAGGTTTCGACCTGGCGCGAAGATTTCATTGTCGCGAATAGTGCATCGATGCGGGACATCGTCGAGACCGCACGAAGCGCCGCAGCCGTTCGAGCGACGGTGTTGTTGACTGGAGAAACCGGCACCGGCAAAGAAGTCATCGCCGGTTTGATTCACGGTCACTCGCCTCGCGCCTCAGGCCCTTTCGTCAAAGTCAATTGCGCCGCACTCCCCGAAACACTGCTCGAGTCCGAGTTGTTCGGTCACGAACGCGGCGCGTATACCGGCGCGGATCAGCGGCGCATCGGCCTTTTCGAACGCGCGAGTGAAGGCACACTTTTGCTTGACGAAATCGCGGAAACCTCTCCCGCGACCCAGGTCAAATTGCTGCGTGTTTTGCAAGACCAAGAGTTTTATCGCCTCGGCGGAACTGAGCCCTTGCGAACCCATGCGCGGATCATCGCCGCAACCAACCGAGATCTTCGCTCGGCGCTGCAAGATGGATCTCTGCGAGAAGATTTCTACTACCGCATTAATGTGATCCAGCTTCACTTGGCGCCTCTCCGAGAACGCCGCGAAGACATCAAGCTGCTTGCCGAGCGCTACCGAGAACGTTTCGCTCGAGAACTCGGTCGTCCTTGTACGGGCTTTACCGGCGCCGCAATGGATCTCATGATCGGTTACCCGTGGCCCGGCAATGTCCGGGAACTGCGCAATGCCATCGAGCGATCGGTGCTGCTCGCGCAAGGAACCTCGATTGACTCAGGCGACCTCCATCTTGCGTCGGCGGGACGTCCCGCACACGGCAGGGAATGGCAGATCGACTTACCGCCCGATGGGCTTTCGCTGCAGACAGTTGAGCGGGCTCTCGTGCTCGCGGCGCTGCGCCGCACTGGCTTCGTTCAGAAAGACGCAGCTCCGTTGATCGGGGTAAGCCAACGAAAACTCAACTACATGATCGCCCGTATGGGCATCGTGCACGAAAGCTGGCGCCGCAATCGGGAACCGAATTAGAGTTCGGCAACTCTAGATGTGGAAACGCGAAAATGAACTCGAAACGACGCTCGAAACACGCGACCACGGGGCCAAATCCCGCTAAACTGCGTCCGCTTAATGAATGTGGTCGAGTCTACCTCGGTCGGCGGAACCACGAACCAAGATCCATGAATTACGAACGAACGCCGCTGTCGCAATTGCACTGCGGACACCAAGTACTGTCGATCACCAAGAGGGTCCAACGATGAACCTGCGCAATTCAAACACTGCCATCCGCATCGCGAGCGCACTGCTCTTCGCAGCGCTGTTTCTCGGCTGCCAGAGCGACGAAGAAAAACTCGCCGAGTTCTTCGCGAAGGCCCAGCAGTACGAGGAAGAAGAGAAGCATCAGGAAGCGGTGATCGAGTTTAAGAATGTTCTCAAAATCAACCCGAGTCATTCGGAAGCGCATTACGCCCTGGCGAAGGTTTACTTGAAACTCGGGCGCGCCCGAGACGCGTACTGGGAAATGAGTGAGACCGTGCGCCTTGACTCGAGCAACGCCGAAGCGGTGCTTAGCTTTGGCGCGCTTTCACTGATCGCCGGTGACGGCGAACAGGCCCTCTCGATGGGCGATCTCGCAATTGAGAACGAGCCGGAAAATCATCAGGGTTACCTGTTGCGCGCAAATTCGTTGCAGAAGTTGAAGCGCAACGAAGAGGCGGAGGAGCCTTATCTCCGAGCGCTCGAACTCGACGAAGAATCAATGGACTCGATCCTGATCGTCGCGAAGTATTACGCGAGCTTGCCGGGCGGACGCGAGAAGGCGGAGCCGTGGTTGTGGAAGGGGCTCGAAAAGTATCCGAACCGTGGCATGCGAACGAACCTCGCACGCTTCCTTTCGGCAGATCCTAAGCGCTTCGACGAAGCCGAGGCGATGTTCAAAGAAGCACTCGCAACAGAGCCTCGCCCCGACGATCACGACAAGGCTTTCATCAATATCGCGCAGTTCTATTTGTCCAATGGGCGCAACGAGCTGGGTGTGAAGGCATTGGAAGACGGGACCAAGGAAAACCCCGATTCGACCGAGCTGCACTTCATCCTCGCCAACTACTACCGGATCAACGGCAATATGGAAGAAGCCGAGCGGTTGATTCGACACGCTTCAACGATCGACCCGACGGACCCAACAGCCTTCTTGGTTCTGTCATCGTTTCTTGGCGGCAAGGAAGACATCGAAGGTGCCCTCCAGGCGGCGGATGATGCGCTGGCCGCGGATTCCGAAAATACTGACGCGAAATTACGCCGGGCCGAGCTTTTGGTGGACATTGGTTTTCGGGAAGCAACCGCGGCGGCTGAATCTGTTGCTGCCGAGCCGGTTAATGAGCTCGCAAAGAAGAGCGAGAGCATCAACGAAGGGTTGAAGCTGGCCGACGAAATTCTAACCGCGAGCCCGTTCCATCCGCAGGCGGAATTCGTTCGCGGCAAGGCGTATCTCGCACGAGGCGACGTCGCGAAGGGGATCGAAGGGTTCCGTGCTGCTGCCGAAGGACGACCTGACTGGCCGCAAGCTCACTTTGCCCTGGGTAGCGCGCTGGCGTCGATGAACGAACCTCGCCTCGCTCGAGTTGAGATTGCCCGAGCCCTTGAGCTCGACCCCGGCTTGCATCAGGCGCGTCGGATTCTGGCTTCGATCCACCAAGCGCTCGGTGAGCACGAGTATGCGATCGAACAGGGATCCCGGTTCCTTCAGTTTCAACCCGAACATAATGAGGCGCGCATTTTGGTTGCGCAGAGTCTTATTCGGCTTGGGAAGCGCGAGCAAGCGTTGCGCGAGCTAAACAAAGTGCCGCTTGACCAACAAGACATCGGTGTCTTGTTCGCACTTGGCCGCTTGAATGCAAGCCTCGGAGATTCTGATGCGTCCCGCGGCTATCTGCTGAAAGTGCTCGAACAATCTCCTAACAACGAAAAAGTCTTGCGCTCGCTGTTCCGCGTAGACAGCGACACCGAGCACTATGCAAAAACACGTCAGCGAATCCTCGATGCGGCGGCAGCCTTGCCGGACAATGGTGACCTCGTTCAGCTCGAAGCGATGGTGAAATTCATCGACCGCGATCTCGAAGGCGCGGAGGCGGGCTTCAAACGATCGATCGAACTCAAATCCAACGATATCGAGATGCACCAGCAACTGGCGCGCTTCTATTCTCTGACGGGGCGCACCGATGAAACCATCGCAACGTACAAGCAGGCGATCGAAGTTAAGCCGAATTCGGCAAAACTCCATCACTTCCTGGCGCTCTTATACGAAGCGCAGGGTGAGCGCGACAAAGCGCAGATATCGTATGAGAATGCCATCAAATACGATGAAAACCACGCAATCGCGAAGAACAACCTTGCATACTTGTTGGCAGATACCGGCAAGGACCTCGACCGCGCACTCGACCTTGCACAAGACGCCAAGGCACTGCTGCCGAACGATGCCAATGCAGCAGACACCCTCGGTTGGGTGCTCTACAAGCGCGGTGTGAATGGCGCGGCAGTTGGCTACCTCAAAGAATCCATCGAAATCGCCGAAGCCGATGATCCGGCGCTCGGTGTGATGCGGCATCACCTCGCTCTCGCTTACGAAGCCGACGGCAACAAGGCTCGGGCCGCCGAAGTGTTGCGAGCCGCCATCGACGACCTCGATCAGCGACAACGGGCCGCTCAGAAGCAGGATCGGTCCTTCCACCCACCGTGGGAAGGCGACGTGCGAAGCATGCTCGAACGACTTTCGACGAGCTGACGTCTGCAGCAGTGCGGCGCGATCCGTCCCAAGCCCTCGGGTAGTGTTTGGCTTGATACCGTGGCTGGGCCCACGTCAGAGGGCCACAGGCGGAAACTCGCCCTGAAGTTGGAATTGGGCGCTTCATAGACCGGCAACTCCGGACGAATCGTCAAATGCGCCCAAGACTCCGGTGTGGTTCGGCGCACTCTGCGTCAAGGTCCTCCCCTGAATCGCCGATAGATTGACCGCCCTCTTGCGTGGGTTCCGCATCTTTTGTGCGCGTGTTCAAGCGATGTGGATCCGGTTGCGCTGGGCGTGAGTTTTGATGACACGCGGACTGTGGAGGATTCGATGAAACGACTTGAGTTGCTTCTAGTGGTTGCCCTGTTGGCACTAGCCCAGAGCGGTGCCGTTTTTGCGGAGTCGGAAATGACGGACGTTGTGTCCGAGAATTCCGAGGAAACAGAGACGGCTCTCGACGAAAGTGGTGATGCGTTCGCCACTCGTGACGAGATAGCTGACTTGGATGAGCCGGCAAGCGAGCAGGATGGAGATGAGTGGGCGGACGAATCGACGGACGCCCCCGATGCCGGTAACAAAGGCGATGACGCTGACGTTGTCGGAGCGGCTGTCGTTGAAGCCGACGCGTGGGACGAGATGGAAACAGCCGCTGAGACGGCTCCCATGGAAACCGAATCCCTCGAAGCCGACGAGAGCGCGAGTGAAGACCTTGCCTCCGAAATCACGATCGAAGGTGGGCCGATTGTCGTAAACGGCATTACGCTCGGTCCGGTTGGTGTCGACGGAGAAGGCCGCGTGGGTCGAGTCCACACGGTCGTTACCGGGGACACCCTTTGGGATGTTTCCCACGCCTACCTGGGCACGTCGTGGGTATGGCCCTCTGTCTGGAGCGACAACAGCGAGATCGCGAACCCGCATGTCATCCAACCGGGAAATCACCTCTGGATTTCGTCGACCGAGATCCGCGCGATCACCGAAGATGAAGCGATCGAGTATCTCGCGAGCGCCGAAGAAGAGCCCAAAGTCTTCGAAGAAGTGGCGGCAGAGCTTCCGGCCGACTTTGACGCGGCCTTCGACGCTTTTGAGGAAGAAGAACTCGGTCAGCTGCCCGTGGGCATGCCGGACGATTCTCAAACGTCGAATGAAACGGGCCGCACGGTTCGCGTCGCGATGCGCGAGAACATGAGCTTCGTAAGCGACACTCAGCTTGAGGCCTCGACCTCGATCCTGGGTGCCGCGAGCCGGCGCCTTCGATGGGCGATGCTAGACACCATCTACCTTGGCCTCGGCGAGGGCGAGGTGGAAGTCGGCGACGAGTTCACGCTCTATCGCAGCATCACCGAAGTTCGATCCCCTTCGAATAACGACTTTCTCGGCTATTACGTTGACGTGCTGGGCTGGGCCGAAGTTACGAGAGTAGAGGACGAATCGAGTGTCGCGGTGATTCGCGTTTCACTCGATGGCGCAGTCAAGGGCGATCGCGCGATGCCCCGCTACCAGCCGCCGACGGACGTCGCGGTCAAGTACGCGGAAGAGGGCATTGATGGCCAAATCGCATTCTTGCCTTCGAACCGCACCCTGATGGGAACCACGGACTACGTCTTTGTGGACCTAGGTGCCGTACACGGCGTGGAAATTGGGACGGATCTCGAGGTTTACGATCCGGGCACGTACGAAATGGACAACACCCGGAATTCGAAGCGAAAGACGCCCGATCGCGTCATTGCAGATCTAGTGGTGATCACGGTTCAGGAAGAGACTGCGGTGGCATTCATTGTTCACACCCGACGTGAACTTGCAGTCGGGGATTCGGTGCGCGGAGCGACACGAGACTTCCCGGCCGCGTTCTAGTTGGGACGTCGTTAGTCAAGTACCTTCGCGGCTTCGCGCGTCGTTAAACACGGCGCGCGAAGCTGCAGTAAGTGCGCTATTCAGGAATTTCCCGGTCCCGGGGAGTTCCTTTCTTGTTTCTATTTCCGCAAGCGAAGCACGGCGCGTCCACCGCATTCGAAGTCCTAGACCCCTCCTCAGCCGATCCGAACGAGCGCAACGCACTTCGCGATTGGCTGCAGCTGCAGGCAACGCTGGGTCTGTCACCGCAGGATGCACTCGCGTGTTTAAGGCGAGCGAAAAACCCGCGAGATGCGCGAACGCTTAGCGGGGTTCCGCCGAAGCTCAGCGCCAAGCGACTCGACGCTGCGATCGCCACGCTCAAGCAACGCGGTTATCGCGCATTGCCGATTACGTCGCAGCGCTACCCGGCGCCGCTTTTGGCGGTTCCCGATGCACCACCACTCCTTCTCGTTGCGGGAGATATTGGGCGGCTCACCGGTTCACTGGTTGCAATCGTGGGCGCACGCGCAGCCACGGTGTACGGGCTCGAACTCGCCCGTTCTCTCGGAAGGAGTTTGGCGGAATCCGGTGTGACAGTGGTCTCTGGGCTCGCGCGGGGAATTGATGCGGCAGCGCATCGCGGTGCACTCGAAGCCGGGGGTGTCACGCTTGCAGTGCAAGCCTGCGGTCCCGATCGGATCTATCCAGCTGAGCATCGCGGGCTTGCGGGGCAGATCGCCGAGCGAGGTGCACTCATGACCGAGCTTCCAGTAGGCACACCTCCCAGGCCTCCGTATTTTCCGCTGCGCAATCGACTCATCAGTGGCTTGTGCTCATGCATCATCGTTGTTGAAGCGCGCGAGAAGAGCGGCTCGTTGATCACCGCGCGCCACGCTCTCGACCAGGGGCGCGACGTGATGGCCGTCCCCGGTCCGATTACCGCACCGACAAGTCGCGGACCCAACCGGCTGATTCGCGACGGGGCCACGCCCATTCTCGACATGGACGACGCGCTCGAAAGTCTGGGGTTGCCGATTCCGAATACCGAACCCGTCGTTTGCGATGAAGACCGGACGGGTCTCGGTTCCGGAGGTCGAGCCATTTTGAACGTGTTGTCTCGCGGTGCGCTGTCTCGGGACGAGTTGGGGCGGAAGCTCCGGGGAGATCCACGTCAACTCGATCTCGACCTGATGGATCTACAACTGCACGGACGGGTGCACACGGACAGAGACGGTCGCATGGTCAAAGCGATGGACCGCGGAAAGACCCGCACAGGGGAATCCGGGGCGTAGCGTCAGCGCGAAGGCGGAGTGAGGTTGAAGCGACGGTGGGCTATGATGGCCCCGATCGATGGATGCGGGAGCCTCACAACGTCAACGTTCTACGTCGAACGATCTCCCATCTTTGGTAAGCCCCAAGCCCAGTAAGCCCCAAGCCCAGCAAGCCCCAAGCCCAGCAAGCCCCAAGCCCCCACGACCGCAAATCACCAAGACCGCCCGATTCCCTGCGCGCAGCTCGCGCACTTCGAGACGGAGGCCCGTTTGTCCGAGACGTCTCAGCCCGATGCCACCCCGCCCGTCAATTTTGCGGGAACTCATGTGCTTGTTGTGGGGGCTGGACTTGCTGGGTGCGAGGCCGCGTGGCAAATCGCGGAACGGGGCGGGGCGGTCACCCTCGTCGAAATGAAGCCCGACCAAATGTCCCCGGCCCACGAGTCGAAAGACATGGCAGAGCTCGTGTGCAGCAACTCGCTTCGCGGTGCCGGGCTTCACAACGCCGCCGGACTGCTCAAAGAAGAAATGAGATTGCTGGGTTCCTTGACCCTGCGCGCCGCAGACGCGACTGCGGTTCCCGCCGGCCGGGCGCTGGCCGTGGATCGTCACGATTTCTCTCGTTTCATTACCGAAGCTGTACATGGCCATCCGCGCATTCAGGTCGAAAACCGCGTGGTGGAAGAAATCCCCGACGACGACACGGTGGTGCTGGCGACGGGGCCGCTTACGGCTTCCTCTCTCGCGGCTTCGTTGCAGAGTTTGCTCGGTGACACGTCGCTCTACTTCTATGACGCCATCGCGCCAACGGTCTACGCAGATTCGATTGACATGTCCGTGGCCTTTCGCGCGTCGCGCTACGAAGAAGAAGGCGAGGGCGACTATGTGAATCTGCCGTTATCGCGCGAAGATTATGAGCGCTTCGTGTCAGCGCTTGTTGACGCGGACACGGTGCCACTTCATTCGTTCGAAGCCGCCCTTTATTTCGAAGGCTGTCTTCCGATCGAAGAGATGGCGCGTCGCGGTCCGCAGACCTTGTCTTTTGGTCCCATGAAACCCGTTGGGTTGCGTGACCCGCGTACGGGCAAGCGACCATTCGCAGTGGTTCAGCTTCGCCACGAAGATCGCGGTGGCATTCTCTACAACTTGGTTGGTTTTCAGACCAAGCTTCGAATCTCGGACCAGAAGGAAATCTTGCGCCGCTTGCCGGGACTCGAAAAGGCAGTGTTCGCCCGCTTTGGCACGGTGCACCGTAATACGTACGTAAATGCCCCGCTCAACCTTGCTCCGAACCTCGAAGTCAAAGCACGCAACGGTTTGTTTCTGGCCGGACAAATGGCCGGGGTCGAGGGATACGTCGAGTCAGCGGCACTCGGTTGGCTCGCTGGGATTTCCGCGGGTTGCTCGGCAAGTGGTCAAAGCTTTCCCGAGCCTCCAATGGGGAGCGCCCATGCCGCACTTGTGGGGCACCTTATCAACGGGAACCCCGATAACTTTCAACCCATGAACGTGAACTTCGGCTTGTTCCCTCCGCTGTCCGACGCGGTGGTGCGCGGACCTTCGGGCAAGCGCAAAAAAATTCCTCGTGCCGACAAATCTCGCCTGATGGCGGAGCGCGCGATCGAAGGCGTCACGAAGTACCGAGACATCGTTGGGGGTGTCGCCTCGTGATGACATGGGTCCGCGCGATCAATCAATACAGCGTGCATCTTGGCGTCGAGAGAAATATGTCTCCCAATACCGTGCGTGCCTATATCGCTGACGTGCGGCAGCTTGAAGGTTTCTTAAAGGCGGACGCGCTCGGTGCAGAGCGCGAGGCGCCCGCTCTGTCGACGGTCACAGGACGCGAGGTACGCCGCTGGCTCGCACAGTTGCATGGGACGTGCAGCGCCGCGACCCACGGTAGAAAACTGGCGTCGATTCGGTCGTTCTTTCGTTTCCTTGTGAATGAGGAAGCCGTGTCGCGCGATCCGACGGAAGGGATACCCGCGCCCAAGACGCCACGGCGACCGCCGCGACCGCTTCCGGTAGACGACTGTCACGTTCTATTGTCCGATCCACCGGCGATTGGCAGGGGGGATGATCAAGACGAGGGGCGCGTGTTCGAGGCGTTAATTGCCTTGCGGGACCGGGCGATCGTAGAATTTTTATATGGCACCGGCATCCGCGTTGGCGAACTCGTATCTCTCGACGTTCGCGATCTCGAACTCGCACGCGGCCAGGTGCGCGTGCTCGGGAAGGGGCGCAAAGAGCGCGTCGTGCCCATTCCGAAGGTGGCGCGAGATGTCCTTGGCCTCTGGCTCGAGGCGCGGTCTCGGCCCGGAGTACTCGGGGAACCGTTGTTTATCGCGTTGCGACGCAAACCGTTAGAAAAGCCCAAACGCCTAGGCGACCGCGATGTCCGCCGGATCTTGACCGCTCGAGCGCGAGCGGCTGGGATCGCGGATCGCGTGCATCCCCATCGCTTGCGCCACAGCTATGCCACGCATCTGCTCGACATGGGTGCCGATCTGCGGGAAATTCAGGAGCTGTTGGGGCATTCGTCACTATCGACCACGCAGAAATACACGGCGGTTTCGATTGAGCAGTTGCGCCGCGTTTACGATGCGGCGCATCCGCGTTCGGGGGGCGGGGTGTCAGGTGGGCGAGGCGCGGCCAGCCCTCGACCGCGTAAGAGCTGAACACACGCGTATGAAACGACCGCGAACTGCGTTACGTGAATCCATAGACTAAAGATATAAGGAACGGATTGGGTATGACCCCCGAGCAAAAAATTCGATCGACCACAGTACTTGCTGTTCTAAAAGACGGCGGTATCGCAATGGCGGCCGACGGCCAAGTGACCGTCGGGGATACGGTGATGAAAGTGGGCGCCGAGAAAGTCCGTCTCATCTCCGGGGATCGGGCGGTGGTGGGCTTCGCCGGCGGCGCGGCCGACGCGTTGACTTTGCTCGAGCGACTCGAAGCGAAACTCGAATCCTATCCCGGGAACATTCGCCGAGCCGCAGTTGATCTCGCTCGCGACTGGCGCACGGACCGCATGCTGCGCAAGCTCGAAGCGATGATGCTGGTCGGTGATGCCAACACGTTGCTCGTGGTGTCGGGCAATGGTGATGTGATCGAGCCCGACGACGGCATCGCGGCGATCGGGTCGGGTGGGGCGTATGCTTTGTCCGCGGCACGAGCGCTGCACCGCCATACGGACCAGAGTGCGGAGCAGGTCGCGCGCGAAGGTCTACAGATCGCCTCGGAAATCTGCATTTACACCAACGACAACATCAAAGTGGTCACCCTCCCATGAGCCAACTCAAAAGTTTTACTCCGCGCGAAATCGTTTCTGAACTCGACCGCTATATCGTGGGCCAACGCGACGCGAAGCGCGCCGTTGCAATTGCGTTGCGCAACCGCTGGCGTCGGCAGCAAGTTCCCAAAGAACTCCGGGACGAGATCGCGCCGAAAAACATCATCATGATCGGCCCGACCGGCGTCGGGAAAACGGAGATCGCCAGAAGGATTGCTCGGTTGTCACAGGCCCCTTTCATCAAGGTTGAAGCGTCCAAATTCACTGAGGTCGGTTACGTCGGCCGCGACGTCGAGTCGATCATCCGCGATCTCACCGAGCTTGCTGTGACGATGGTGACCGAAGAAGAGCAACAAGCGGTGCGGAGCAAGGCGGAAGATCTCGCCGAAGAGCGCGTGTTGGACGCGCTGCTCCCTCCTCACGCCGCGCCTGCACCGATTGCGGGACCCCACGCCGTTGACAGTACGGGACAGGTCGAAAACCAAGAGTCGAGGGAAAAGCTCCGAAAACTTCTGCGGCTCGGTGAACTCAACGACCGCGAGATCCAGGTTGAACTGCGCGACGACTCCGGGGGGCCTTCGATGTCGATCATGACGCCCCAGGGCGTCGAAGAAATGGGCGTCCAGTTTCGCGATCTGATCGGCGGCATGATGCCCAAGCGAACCAAGAATCGACGCATGAAGGTCGCCGAAGCGCTTGCGGCGTTTACCCACGAAGAAGCGCTTGGCTTGGTTGACATGGACCGAGTTCGCGAACTCGCGGTCGAACGTGTTGAGCAGAGTGGCATCGTGTTCATCGACGAAATCGACAAGGTCGCAACCGGGCAGGCTTCGAGTCACGGACCGGATGTTTCACGCGAGGGAGTCCAGCGCGATTTGCTGCCGATCGTTGAGGGCTCAACAGTGCAAACCAAACAGGGGCCGGTGCGCACCGATCACATCCTGTTCATCGCGGCGGGCGCGTTTCATTACGCCAAGCCGTCGGATCTGATTCCCGAGTTACAAGGACGCTTTCCGATCCGGGTCGAACTCTCGAGCTTGGACCGGGACGATTTGGTCCAGATTCTCACCGAACCCCAAAACTCTCTGGTTCGTCAGTACTCCGAGCTGATGAAGACTGAAAACATCACCTTGGAATTCGAAAAGGACGGCATCGACGCGGTCGCGGATATCGCGGCGTCAGTGAATGAACGCAGCGCCAATATCGGCGCGCGGCGCCTCCACACGGTGATGGAAAAGCTACTCGATACCCTGAGTTTCGATGCCCCCGATATGCCGCCCACCAAGGTGAGCGTCGATCGCAAGATGGTGGAGGAGCGTCTCGGGGATTTGGTCGAGGATCATGATCTTTCGCAGTACATTCTGTAGCAACATTGGGTCGTTGGGTTGTTGTAGGACGAAGTGCGACGGACGGATGTAATGCTGGAATCGCTTTTGGGTTTGCTTTGGATCGGGGGGAAGCGTGGCCAATCAAAGAGCAAGTGTGCTGGTTGTGAACGACGAACGCTTTCTGCGCGAAGCCGTTAGAGACGCGCTTTCAGAGAACGGGTTCAACTGCACGAGTTGTGAGCGCGGCGAGACGGCGATGACACTCGCGGCGGCACAGTCGTTCGCTGTGGCGATCGTCGACCTGCGCTTGCCCGAGATGAGCGGTGTTGAACTTCTCAAAGCGTTGCACTTCGCCCAGCCCGACATGCAGGTCATTGTGCTCTCGTCCGCGCAGGATCAAGAACTCGTCCTCGACGCTTTGCGGAGCGGAGCCGTTGAATACTTGGGCAAACCGCTTCACGATGAGGAGTTGATCCTCGCCGTACAACGGGCGGTCGCGGTAAACGGTCTTTCGCTCGGCGAACGTCGCCTGGGCGTCCGACTCGATGATCTTGCGGCGCGGATCGAGGGCTACGCCCGGGTCGTGAACGGTGCGAGCGCAGAAGAGCGGCATCATGTGATCTGTGACGAAGCCGCGCTCTTGGTGGCCCATGCTCTCGGCGCCCAGAAGTCATCGCTGCTTCTGCTCGATCGCGACGGCGGCAATCTTGAAGTTGTGGCGCTCGTGGGGAGCGAACTCGAACGGGAGCAAATCGATCCGATCAAAATCGGGCGCGGCATTGCGGGGCGTGCGTTTGAAGACGCAATCCCCATGGTGGTCTCGGATGTTCGCACGGAGAGTCACTTTGCTGCGGATCTGGCTCCAGACCGATACGCCACGAATTCCTTCGTCATTGCGCCGGTCGCGTTGCCAACCCGCCAGTTCGGCCTGCTTTGCGCAACGGATCGCAGCGACGGCGGCGAGTTCGATCTCGAAGATCTGGCGGTACTGCGGGCGCTCGCGATCCAGGTCGCGGAACGGTTAGACCGGGAAGCCGACGTGCGCGTCGAGTTCGCGCCGGTGTTGGACCCATCGACTCATGATTCCACCGCATTATTCGCGGATAATTCGCTCCTCGATCTTGCAGTCGATGAGCCTGACGCCCTGCTACTCGGCGGGGACACAAGTGAGCGCGACGCCGAAATCGCGCGGGCCATTTGCGACGTGATATCGAACGAGGTTGACCCCGTCAATCTGATCCCGAAAGTGCTTCACGCGATCGAACTCGCTCTCGATGCCGACCCCGTTTCCCTCTACTTGATCAACGCGCAGACAGGGGAGCTAGTCCTCGAAGGGACTGGGACACGCGGTCTGCGAGTCGACCGAGACGTAATACCGGTGGGACGCGGGCTCATGGAAGGTGTGCTCGTGCGCGGGCAACTTGTCGCGGTGTCAGACCCAGAACAAGACCCGCGTTACGATGCTTCCGTTGATGCTCCAGTAGACGAGAAGCCGGGGGCATTGCTGGCGGTTCCGCTCAAGCTTCGAGGCAAGTCGGTCGGCCTGTGCCGGCTCCACCTCGCGCAGGGCTCGGTGATTTCCGCGGGTACGGGCGAAATGCTGGCTGCAGTACTGTCTGCGGCGGTTCGCAACGTGCTTCTGTACCGTAGTTTGCTCGAAAGCATCGAAGAAGTTGCCCAAGTACGTCGTGAGGCGAAAGCCGAAACCCAGAGTATCCGCCCCTGAGACGCGCGTCATGATCCTGGCTCATCGTGATACGAGCCAAACCTGAACTGAATAGGACCCCCGCCGAAAAAGCGTAGTGAGGTGTGGAACCGTATGACGGCCGCCGTCGCGCGTACCGAAGCCATGCTTGTCGTTTTCGCAGGTCGATTCATCGCAATCCGTAGGAAATCCAAAGATGGAAGAGCTCGTCGACAAAGCGAAGGTCTTGATCGAAGCGTTGCCTTATATGCAACGTTTCGTGGGCAAGACCATCGTTATCAAATACGGCGGTCACGCCATGAAGGATCTCGCGCTTCGACGTTCCTTCGCGACCGACGTCGTGCTGCTCAAGCATATTGGCGTGCGCCCGGTCATCGTTCACGGCGGCGGGCCGCAGATCGCATCGACGCTCGATCGCCTCGGCAAAAAGAGTGAGTTCGTCGGAGGACTGCGGGTTACTGACGACGAGACAATGGAAGTTGTTGAGATGGTGCTCGGGGGCACCGTCAATCGCGAAATCGTCGAACTGATTCAGCAAGCGGGAGCTTCTGCGGTGGGGCTCACCGGGAGTGACGGGGCATTACTGCGCGTTCGGGAAAAATTTATAGATGGAAAGAGCTTGGGCCGAGTAGGCGAAGTTGTGAGTGTCGATCCGTCGGTAATTGAAGCCGTTGCAGAGTCCGGCTTTGTGCCCGTCGTTGCGCCCATCGGGGCGGACAACGATGGGCTTACCTACAACGTCAACGCGGACGAAGCCGCGGGAGCGATTGCTGGGAAGCTACGCGCCGAAAAGCTGATTCTCCTGACTGACGTGGACGGTGTGCTCGACCCGCAAGGGGAGCGTCTGAGCACGTTGTCCGTCGAAGAGGTGCGCAAGCGAATCGACGAGGGGACGATCAGGGGCGGCATGATTCCGAAGGTTCGTTGTTGCATGGACGCGTTGACCCGTGGTGTGTCGCGAACGCATATTGTGGATGGCCGCGTCCTCCACGCGGTGCTGCTCGAAATTTTTACCGATGACGCAGGGGTCGGCACACTCCTCGTGCCTTGATGCGCATCGCATAATTCATGACTAGTGACGACGGAGAGAACCATGGCGGAACACAACGCAAGAAAACTTCGGGGCTTCATTTCGGTAGCGGACTACCGGGCCGACGAGCTGCTCGACCTGCTCGACCGGGCTACGCACCTGAAACGCCTTCATCACATGGGCGAAAGCCGCCAATCTCTTCGCGGGAAAACTCTGGCGATGTATTTCGAAAAACCGTCGCTGCGCACCCACGTCACGTTCGAAGCGGGGATCAGTCAGCTCGGCGGCCATGCGATCTTGTTGCGACCGGAACAAGTCGGGATCGGTACCCGTGAAACACCGCAAGACGTAGCGCGCGCTTTGTCGCGATGGGTCCATTGCATCATGGCTCGGACTTTTAGTCACAGCCTTGTCGAACAGCTTGCCTGGGAGGCGGACATTCCGGTCATCAATGGCTTGACGGACTTTCTGCACCCGTGCCAAGCCATGGCGGACCTGCTTACGATCCGGGAGAAGATGGATCCACAGCAGTCGACCCTCGCGTACGTCGGCGACGGCAACAACGTGGCGCATTCGCTCGTGCTGCTCGCTGCGGTGCTGGGCTTTCGCATGCAACTCGCGACGCCGTCTACGCACGCAATTTTGCCGAGAATTCGGCAGCAGGCAGATGAGTTGGCCAAGACGAGCGGTGCTGTGATCACTTGGTCTGAAGATCCGCGTGATGCCGTCAAAGGTGCGAATTTCGTCTATACAGATACGTGGACCAGCATGGGCCAGGAAGACGAGTCGGTTCTTCGCCGGAAAATTTTCGCACCCTATCAAGTCAACTCAGCGCTTCTCGAAAATTGTCCTGAGGCTTGGGTCATGCACTGCATGCCGGCGCACCGCGGCGAAGAAATCACCGACGAAGTGGTCGATGGGCCACGAAGTCTGGTCTACGACCAGGCCGAGAATCGGCTGCACGCGCAAAAGGCCATTCTCGAACACCTGATGGACTAGGAGTCTGCGCGCCAGAAGGCACAGGCGCCCAAACGCGGATCCAATATCGCTGCCTGCGTTGCGAAAGCTAGCTGTAGCCAGCGAGAGCGGCGGTCTCGCGCCTTGCCATCGACATTGTCTCCACATCGGGTCACGCACACCTTCTGGCGCGCAGACTCCTAGCGCGCCCGGTTCAACGACCGATGTATTTCCCCTAGGGCGAAGCTTCCGAGCCGATCCGCGGCCTTGATCCCGGGGCGGCAGCGCTGCCGGAAAACTGCAGTCGCATTGCATTCGTTCGGGGCCCGCCGCGCGCCGCGTATTTCCCCACGCCCGGTACCGCACATCACCGGTTTGCTCATCTTTTGCATTCGGCACGCCGATGAATGGGCCGTGGACTGGGCGACTGTTCGGACATTCGGGAGATGGTTGGATGCTCGATAGTGAGGTGTCGGAAGAAGATTTGCTGCGGGTACCAAGGCTCGCATCGGATTGCGATCCGGTATCGCTCGAACTCTCGCCCGCGGAAGGGTTTTTGCTCTCGAGAATAGATGGTCAGACTTCGTGGAAGCTCTTACGGGAGATCGGCGCGCAAACGCCGAGCGAAGTGGACCAGTGTATCGAAGAGTGGCTGATGCTAGGCGTCATCGACATTGACGGCCGACCGCCGTGGGTAAAGCGCAGAGAGGGCGCGATCCCCGAAACCGCGAAGCCGAAGACGGCGATGGCTCTGGAGACGATCGACGAAAGTCTGATTGATTCAAGTCTGGACATGAAAGAAGAGATTCAGCGAGAGATGCTCGAATTTGAATTGCGCTTGGAAGAAAACTGCTTCGATCTCTTTGGCGTGAATACGTCGGCGAGTGCGGCAGAGATTAAGCGCGCGTACTTCAAACTCTCGAAACGTTTTCATCCCGATCGCTATTTCCGAAAGAACATTGGTCCCTATGGTGACCGACTCCACCGAATCTTTAAGCGCGTTTCCGAGGCGTACAAACTGTTAAGTGATCCCGCGAGTCGCAAGGAAATTGAAAACAGCGTATTGCGCGAGGTTCGAACGGGAACACAGAGCCAGACAGCGACGCCATCGTCCCAAAGAAATTCTGAGCCGAAGGCACCCCTGACGCCCATCGAACGGCTTCGCCAGCGCATGCCATTTCGCGTGCCGGAGGAAGTTCGCGATCGAAAGTCGGCAAAAGGCAATGAATTTTTTTGCGCAGCACAGCTCTCGACCAAGACGGGACGACACGCGGAAGCGGCCGCGAATATGCGGCTCGCAGTGGCTTTTGATCCCTTCAACCGAGAGTACAAGCGCGTACTCAGTGGAATGCAGTCGGAGATCGCGTCAGAAAACATCGAAACCATGCTGCAGGCGGGGATGGAGAAGCTAAGTGCCAGCGAAATTAGTGACACAAAGAGGCAGACGGACGAACTGCTCCTCTACCGACCCAACGATGCCGACGCACTGAACCTTGCCGCCCGGGTTTATGTTGAACTTGAAGACGCAGAGCGCGCGCACGAATACTGCGCACGCACCCTCGAACTCGAATCCGACAACGCCGTGTATCACGTCACGATGGCGATGGTGCATAAGGTTAGAGGCAACAAAGGTCATGCGGTCGCCGAACTCAACCAGGCGCTCGCACTGAATTCAAGAAATCAAGAAGCTCACGAGATGTTAGAAGCTCTGAAAATCAAGCCGCGTCGATCTTCGGCGAACGGAGGGTGAAATGGGTCGTGTAATTGGGATCGATCTCGGGACTACGAATTCGTGTGTCGCCGTCGTAGACAACGGTCAGGCGGCAGTCGTGCCGAATACCGGTGGCTACAAGACGACGCCGTCAATCTTTGCGATCTCGCAGGATGGCAAGCGCTTGGTGGGGCACCTCGCCAAGCGGCAGGCGATCACCAACTCGAAGGACACGGTGTACGCGGCGAAGCGCCTGATCGGCCGCCGCTCTGATTCTGCTGAAGTGCAGCGATCGATTGATCTATGTCCATACGACATTGTCCGTGGACCGAACGACGATCCTCGCATCAAAATCGGGAGCAAAACATTCACGTGCCCCGAAATTTCGGGGATTATCCTGCGAGAGATGAAGCGGGTCGCGGAGGAATACCTCGGCGAGCCCGTGCAGGAAGCGGTGATCACCGTGCCGGCATACTTCAACGACACCCAGCGTCAGAGCACGAAGGACGCGGGCAAGATCGCTGGCCTTGAAGTGCTGCGCATCATCAACGAACCCACGGCAGCGGCGCTCGCTTACGGCATGGGACGACAGGCCGATGAGAAAATCGCGGTCTATGACCTTGGCGGCGGCACCTTCGATATTTCGATCCTCGAAATGTCGGACGGCGTTGTGGAAGTGCTCGCCACGGCGGGCAATACCTTCTTGGGTGGTGAAGACTTCGACCGACGCGTCGTGTCGCATCTGGTGGAGTGGTTCGAGGCGAACGAAGGCATTGATCTGCGCGTGGATACGATGGCGCTTCAGCGCCTCAAGGACGCGGCAGAGAAGGCCAAGTGCGACTTGTCGATTCGCGAGTGCACGGAGATCAACCTGCCGTTCATTGCGAGCGACGCCCAGGGACCGCGGCATCTCAACTACGAACTCAACCGCGAAACGCTCGAAGGCTTGGTTGACGACATCATCAGTGGAACGCTCAAGAGCGTTGAACAATGCGTGCAAGACGCTGGGCTCGGCATAACCGATATCGATCAGATCGTGTTGGTCGGTGGCCAGACCCGGATGCCGCTCGTGCAAAACGCGGTGGCGGAATTCTTTGGGAAGCGACCTCATAAGGGCGTGAACCCGGACGAAGTGGTTGCGCTCGGTGCAGCGATTCAGGGTTCGTCGCTTACAGAGGACGAAGATAATGTTTTGCTGCTCGACGTCACGCCGCTCTCGCTTGGCATCGGAACGTTTGGTGGACACTTCGCTCGCTTGATCGAACGCAACACCACGGTGCCTGTGTCGAAGGCACACATCTTTACGACGACCCGTGATGATCAGTCGGCGGTCAAGATTCGCGTGCTGCAAGGTGAGAGTGACATGGCGCTCGAAAACGACCTGCTTGGTGAGTTCGTCCTTTCCGGCGTTCGCCCCGCACCCAAGGGTGAGCCCGAGATCGAAGTCAGCTTCGACATCGACGCTAACGGCATCGTGAGTGCATCCGCGCGAGACATGGCGACGGGCAAGGAACAGTCGATCACCGTTAATGCGACCGGCACGCTCTCGGACGAAGAGATTAGTCAGATTATCGAAGAGAACGAACTCTACGAGGTCGAGCTAAAGGGATAGCGCCGAACCTATGGCTGACGACGAAAATATGAACTTGGCTGAGGTCGGTGATCTGCTGAAGAAGGGCCTCGATCTCTAGGGAGAAGGCGAGGTCTTGACCGCGATCAAGATCTGGCGCGAGGTACTGCTACTCGATCCGGGCAACATCGACGCGATCGACCGCGGGCTTCTTTCTTTCACTCGTTGACGGATCGACCGACCTCGAAAACATTCTCGCCGTGTCGGGTATGGGCGGCTTCGATGCCTTGCGTACGACGAAGCACTTCAACGATCTCCGGATCGTGAGGATGCAAGCGTGAGCGACGTCCAAGGACGATCGCTACCGGGACAGGGTTGAACGGGGTCCCGCCGCACTCGGCTGCGCGCTCAAGTGGAGTGACGAACTTCATTGTCTTCTGAGTGGCGCTTCGAGAAAATCAACTTCCGAGCAGGCAGAGTTCCAGGCTGCCGCCCCGGCATTTTGATGACCGTGGTGGATGCCGGCGTCACTGATCCTGCGGCATCGGAACCGGAGGGCGACGACGAAACGTCGAGTTTGATGCCCGGTGAGCACCAGCGGATGGTTGCCGAAATTGTTTCTGGCTTTGGCGGCGCAATCGTGACGGTCACCGCCGCGGAAACCGGCCGCGCAACCTCGATCTGGCAGCCTCTCGCCGAGAGCTGATTCGCAGTGGGTGAGTTCGCCTGGGTGCTGAAATCGTTCGGCGAGCATGTACACTCCGGCCTCCCGAAAACGGAGGGTCGGCCGAGTGTCCCCGTCAAAACCAGGTAAGAGTGTCAATAGAGTTTGTCTCGCGTATAGCGGAGGTCTCGATACCTCCGTGATTTTGCGCTGGCTGATCGAAGAATATAAGTGCGAAGTCGTCGCCTATTGCGCGGACGTCGGACAGGAAGAAGAGCTTTCGGGGCTTCCCGAAAAAGCGATGGCGAGCGGTGCGGTCGATTGCGTGATCAAAGATCTGCGCGAAGAGTTCGTCTCCGACTATGTCTATGAAGCCGTTCGCGGCAACGCGATTTATGAAGGTGTCTACCTCCTGGGCACCGCGCTTGCGCGCCCCCTGATCGCGAAGCATCACATCGAAGTTGCGAAGGCAACTGGTTGTGACGCCGTTTCTCATGGCGCAACGGGCAAGGGCAATGATCAAGTTCGCTTCGAGCTGACCTTCCGCGCACTCGCTCCGGAAATTCATAACATTGCCCCCTGGCGCGAGTGGGACCTGCGCTCGCGAACCGATTGCATCGCTTACGCGGAAAAGTTCGGAATCCCGGTCGGTGCCAGTGGCGAGAAACCGTTTTCCATGGACCGGAACATGATGCACATCTCCTTCGAAGGCGGGATCCTCGAAGACCCGTGGCGCGCCCCCGACGAAGACATGTTTGTGCTCACGACGTCTCCGGAAAAGGCGCCGAACGAAGGCGTCGAATTGATTCTCGGTTTTGAAGAAGGGCGCGCGATATCGATCGACGGCGAAAGCATGTCACCGGCGACGCTGCTCACCAAGCTCAACACGATCGCAGGTGCTCACGGCGTGGGTCGAGTTGACTTGGTAGAAAACCGCTTTGTCGGTCTCAAGAGTCGGGGCGTATACGAAACGCCTGGGGGCACAGTGCTGCACGTCGCGCACCGGGCCATAGAGTCGATTACGCTCGATCGCGAGGTCATGCACGAGCGGGACAAGATGTCTCCGCGCTTTGCAGAGCTGATCTACAACGGGTTCTGGTTCGCGCCGGAGATGGACGTGATGCGCGCCACCATCGATGCCACGCAGCGAACCGTGACCGGGGACGTGCGCCTGAAGCTGTACAAGGGGAACGTGACCGTTCTGGGTCGCCGCTCGCCGTACTCGCTTTACTCGGAGAAGCTCGTCACCTTCGAAGAAGACGACGGCGCATACGACCAGGCCGACGCAACCGGGTTTATCCACTTGCAGGGGCTAAGGCTCGGCGGGCCGGTCGACTAGTTCGATGCGCTCGGCGCGCGCCATGCTCAACGACTCAAGCGACGACTCAAGCAAGCAAGCACGCAACTACTCGAGTCGGTAACTCAGCCCGAGTGACGTGGTGATGTAGCGCAAGCCTTTGAGCTGCCCGAAGGGAAGCATGTAGGTCGATTGCAGATTGATCGCCCAGCGCTCGCTGAAATAGTAGTCGAGGCCGCCGCCGACTCGCACGGCCGCGGATGCGCCGGTGTCGATGTCGAGGTCGCGGGTGACCATGATGCCCGCGCCACTAATGAGGTGCGGCTGGATGCGGCCTTCGTTCACTGACTTCAAGAGTGAATACAGTGGATAGGTCTTCATGTTTAAGGTGGTCGAATAAACCTTCAAATCGAAGCGCTTGCCGTCTTCGTCGTTGAACTGAAAGCCGTCACTGAACTCGAACTGCAGTTCGAGCCCGACGTACTCAAACGCGCGGCGGCCGAAGATGAGATTGAAGCCTTCGGCAGTCTTGACGTGACCGTCGACGCGATGAAATCCCTTGTCTGTGCTGGACTCGCCGATCTTGTTGGCGAAGTCCTCGGCGAGGTAACTGATGCCCCCCGCAAAGTAGGACCCACCTTCGATGTAGAAGAGTTCTTCTTCATCGTCCCAGTCATCCGCGATGACCGTTTTGGGCACGACAACCGCGAGCATTCCAACCGCGACGAAGCTCAGCAAACCCGAAATAACCCGTTTCAAAGATGCGTCCCCAAATGTCCTGTGTTCTTTTGATTCTAGTCTTGTGTTGGTGTTGTACCGGATTTCGTGCTGATCCGCGCCGAGGCCAGCACGATGAAGGGCAGGTGTTCTGACCGCGAGCAAGGTTTTTGGCATTGGGTCCCGGGCTTCGAGACAGGTTTTACATCATTCAGACCGGCCGTGGCACAAAAATTTGGAGTCGACGGAGCACTGCAGTCGCCTCGTGGCCCGGACGAGAGTTCGGGCAGGTCGAAAGCATCGTCGGTTCGGGCTCACTCCGCCTACTTGTCGCGAAAAACTCAGCGACTTCAGCTGCTTTCGAGGTTTGCGCGGAGTAGTCGGCCAATTTTGAGGTCGCTGAGTTCGGGGCGATTCACCGCCGCCGCCGCAGGGCCCGGGGGATCGCAACAAACTGACTGAGAGTTTGCATCGGGATTTCTTGCAAAGGGCAGGGGCGTTGTCTAAAAAATGGCCCGAAGCACGCTGATGCCTCAATTTCGAACCTTGTTGCGATTGCAGTCATCGCGCCGCGCTAGGTGTGTCTTCTGCGTGCGAACCTTTCTATCATAGAGTGCTATCGGCTTGACCGACTCACGTGACCATTCGGGCGCATCGGGCGTAGATGCAATGGCGTCACGTACACAAAACCACTGTGAGTCGAGCAGCATCCAATTTGGAAATTTGTGGAACGCAAGAGTTGGCGCTCTCTCGGAGACGGGGGGGAGCGGGAGGAAATTGTCATGGTGAAATTGTCCAGCCTAGGTTGGCGTCGGATTCAAGCGGCACTTCTGAGCGGCGTGATGGTGTTCTGCATCGCAGCCGCAAGTGTCGCGGTTGCACAAGAAGATACAGGGGGGACGGGCCCGACGTTCGCAGAAGGCGACGTCATCGACTTCGAAAAGATTGAAGCCATTCGTCCCTTCGTGCCGGAAGACTTCTGGAGTAACCGAGACTTCTTCTTCTATCCCGGCATGCAGCTCGAGATCGGCCCCTTCTATCGCGACTATACCGCTGCCGACGTGTTCAAGGCAAAGACCGAAAAATTCAAAGGGCAGTCACGTATCGGTCCGGGCAATAGCCTCGAAAACTACGAGTCGGGCGAACCCTTCCCGATGGCTGACATCGACTGTGAGGGGGATCCGCAAGCGGGAACGAAGATCATGTGGAACTTCGATTACCGCTGGAACGGTGCCGGGAGTAACGCTTCCTTCTTCTACTCGTATTGGGATCGCGGCGAAGAATTGCCGCTCTACTACGAAGGGGACGGCAAGGCGGTTTTCCTTTCGCACCGCGCCGAAACCGAATTCGACGATCAAAAGGGTGACGTGTTTCGCGGCGAGAAACGCAAGAACGCGTTCGGTGTCGAAGTCTCGGCGCCGTTCGATGCACGCGGCATCATGCTCATGAGTTATCGCTACAAGAGCGCCGACAAGCCTACCGCCGAATCGAAGAACGATGACACTTGGGTCTACCTGCCGACCCTGCGCCGGGTACGCCGCATTTCGACCGCACAGCGTACCGACTCGATTTCAGGCACAGACTTTACGTTCGATGATCTGAACAGTTTCGCCGGAATCGTCACCCAGTACTCTTGGGAATGTCTGGGCGAGATGGACATCATCGCCCCGGCCAACACCAAAGTGAAGGCGTTCCCGTACGACCGGGATCACAACTTCGGTCCGTACGGCTTGTCATTCGCTGATGACCGTTGGGAAATGCGCAAGGCCGTCAAGGTTCGCTTTACCCCGAACAATGCCGACCACCCGTATCACCACAAAGACATCTACATCGACAAAGACACGCTCAACGCCCTGTATTCTTTCGCGTACGACCAGAAGGAAGAGTTGTGGAAGATCATCTGGCACAACAAACGCTGGAGCGAAGACGATCTCACGCCGGACTGGTACAGCGGCTGGGAAGGTGTCGAGAACCCTCGAGACCAGCGCATCGTGAGCGACATCATCGCCAACGTGCAAACGGGAACGGGCAACCGCATCGAATTCTGGGACGCCCAGGGTGAGCCCTTCAAGAGCAAGGGAAAGATTCGTCGCTACATCGATATCGGACGCTTGACCAAGGGGCGCTGAGCCCGGCGTGGGTCTCGCTACAACGTGCTCTTTGTTGAGCCCGTCGTTGTTACTGTCACCGCCATCTCATCCAGCCGGAGGAATCGCTGGTCATGAACTATTACCTGCTAGACCGCACGGTCCGCACGCTTGCCCTATTGGCGCTCGTGGCTGGGCTTGGTTGCCACGACTACAGCATCGACTTCTCGGACGCGGGAGACGAGATCCGGATCTATGACGATCTCTACTCCGTTTCGATGGTCGACGAATCGCATGCCGTTGCGGTCGGGTACTACGGCTCCGCCTATTGGACCGAAGACGGCGGTGTGTCCTGGCGTCGCGGCAAGACTGAAACCCGCACTTCGCTCTACAACGTCTCGATGGCGGACGCGATGCACGGTTGGGCGGTCGGACAACGTGGCTTGATCATCCGCACTGAAGACGGCGGACGGACCTGGTCGACCCAAGAAAATCAAAAGCAGACCGACGGAACGCATCTTTTTTCCGTTTCGGCGATCGACGCGAATACGGCGTGGGTCGTGGGCGAATGGGGCACGCGCATTCGGACGAGAGACGGCGGGAAGACCTGGGAAGATCACAGCTTCGCTGTAAGTGAAATGCATCCCCAGTTCGTTTGGCTGACGCCGCAAGAGCAAGAAAAGGTGCGCAAAGGCGAAGTTGTCTTTGATGACGTGAGCATCAATGACATTAATTGCGAGCGCGCTCCGGGGCAGAAGTGTTGGTTGATCGGCGAGTTTGGATACATCTACCACTCGAACGATCAAGGTGAGACCTGGCTGAAGAGCCGGGTGGAAGGTTCTGTGGAAATCGAACCGATCCCGGTTGCCTACAACGTGCTCGAGGTTTCCGAGGAGCACTTCGACACCTTGAGCGCTTTTGCCAACGAAGTGAAAGACGAATTTCATCTGAATGTGGCGGTCGCCGGTCTGGTCAGCGCCGACGAAATTCGCGACTTCGGCAACGCAGAAGATCCCTCGGAACTCTTCGAGATCTTGGAGGCCCGTGCCCAGGACGTTCGGAGCATCCTCGAAGAAGCCGGAGTCGGGTCGGATCGCATTCGCTTTCGTGGACAGCCGCCGTGGGACTTCGAGGACTACCTCGAAGACGACCCACAGTTTCTTAGTCGCTACTTGCAAGGGCGCTTGCATCACACGCCCGGCATTGCGGTAAGCGTGCTTCAGAATCCCATCCTGTTCACCGTGCGCTTTACCGACGCGCAGCACGGTCTAATTTCTGGGTTGGGTGGCGTCATCCTGCAATCTGACGACGGCGGCGAGTCGTGGCTGTACCGGAAGATCGACCGGAAACAGGGCCTCTATTCGGTTCGTAGCGTGCCCGGGCGGGCGATCGTGGTCGGAGAAAAGGGGCTGATGCGTGTGTCTCAAGACGGCGGCGAGCATTGGGCGGATGCCCCCGAAGGCGCGCTACCCGCGATCTATACTTTCATGCGCGACCTCGACTTCGCTCCCGGAGGACGAAACGGGATCATCGTCGGGCAGGGTGGGCGCATTCTCCGGTCGGTGGACAGCGGCTACGAATGGAAGCAGGTTTTGCCGATTCCGGACGAGCCCGCTGCGTCAGCATCATGAAAACGGCAATTTTTGCCGGGAAGAAAGTTGTGAGGGTTGTTCGATACGGTTCGCTCGACTCAAGCTAGCCGCATTCCACGCCGATTTAGACTCTGTGAGCCCCCCTCGATATAATTCGGTAGTTCCCAAACCCTGACCGATATCGTAGATGGCGCGATGACTCCGCAAGAACCCACAACCGCGAAACCGATGCTCGTGCTCGTGTCCACCGACGCTGCGGTGCGCGATCGGTTTGTCGAGGGCACGGAGTCTCTGGCCGTCTTGGTCCCCTGCCAAAGTGCCGACGAAGCGTTCGATGTCATGGCTCGACAACCCGCGGCAGTGGTGTTGCTGGACGGTCAGCAGTCCAGCATTGCGCCCTGGCAGTTCGCCGAGCGTCTGCGTGCGGAACACCCGGGCGTCGATCTCGCGCTGCTTGCAGGCGACGAATACGGCGATGAAGAAGAGGACCTCCGCGAAGGTTGGTTGGCAGGCGTGGTTCCGCGCAACAGCGCCAAGCGGACGTTGCGCGCGGCAGTGCGCAGACTGATCCAGAGCCACATTCAGAGCCGCGAGAACGAGGCGCTCCAAGGCTCAGTGCGCGTGCTCGAACAGTGTCGCCGATTGATGTCATGTCTTGAGCCCGGGCGCGTCTACTCCGTCGCGCTCGACATTGTGCTCGAGCTGTTGAACCGCAATCAGGCCATCGCTGTATTTCAGCGCGAATCAGTCCCGATGAGCGATGCCGTCGTATTTCGAGGCTTGGGCGAGAGTGAGTCCCAGCGACTGCGGGAGCTGTTTCTCGAAGAAAAGCCATTTTCCGGTCAGCCGAGCGAACAGATCGAGGTCGTGGACAGCGGCGCCTATCTCGCCGTGTTGCGCGACGCCGGTATTGTGGTCGAGCGCCTTCTCGTGATCCCGCTCAAGGGCCAGCGTTCCGAGGCGGGGATGCTGTGGCTTCTGGAAGGTGGCGTTCCCTTCGACGATGCCGAAATCGCGCAAGCGAACACCGTTGCGAGCTATGCCGTCACTGCGCTCATGAATTGTGAGCGCTACCACCACGCAAAAGAGCGGGCCTTTATCGACGACGTCACCGAGGTCTACAATGCGCGGTATTTGCTGGCGACGACTGAAAACGAAATTCGCCGGGCCGAGCGATACGAAACGCCGCTCTCGGTCTTGTTCTTGGATCTCGACCGCTTCAAGCTCGTCAACGATGAACACGGTCACCTGATCGGTTCCCAGATCCTGCGCAACTTGAGTCAGGTATTGATCCAGTGCGTGCGGGATGTGGATACCCTCGCGCGCTACGGGGGCGACGAATTTACGATTTTGTTGGTCGACACCGACCATACTGAGGCGATGTCAGTCGCCGAGCGCATTCGGCGCACCGTCGAAGAGCACGTCTTCGAGGCAGGGCGGAGTGGGTCGCTCCGGCTGACCGTGAGCATCGGGGTTGGGACCTATCCAGAACACGGTCTTGATCGAACGTCGCTCCTCGACGTCTCGGACAAGGCCATGTACCGCTCCAAATCGATGGGACGAAACCAAATCTGCTCGGCGAACGAACTGACGATTTAGCCTGCGGTTCGCGAAACCGGCCCGTATTCGACCCTGCTCGCGACCGCCTGTTGGCGCTGTCCTCAAACGTCTTGGCGAGCCCTTTGAAAGCACCTGTGCCCGCCGTGCGGTGGCGTCCGCCGACCGTTTGACATCGGCAGGGCTGATTGCTATCTAACTCTGCGATTTAATTGACCTTTCCCTTATGCGTTCTCAAGGTTGCAGCGCCGAATCGCAAGCGTCTGGTCCGCCTCATACTGCGAACATTCTACAAGCACTTTCACCAGCAGAATTTTGCTCGAGCCGAGGCTCGAGTTTGCCCGGTAGGGTGGGCTGGTGCCGACGGAGTTCGGGAAACCGCTCGACGCACCAAAATCGCAATCACGTACGAATCGCTACCGCGACGAACGAAAAACCTTTGCCCTCTCATCACCGAGCCCCCGACGGCGGGTCTCGCGAGTAAATTGGATACCGCGACATGAAGCGCGAAAAGATCGATCTCGATGCCATGGGTTCCCTGCGCCGCAGTCATATGTGCGGCGAGATCGGCAACGAGGCTGTCGGACAGGAAGTCGTACTCGCAGGTTGGGTGAATCGACGTCGAGATCATGGCGGCGTGATCTTCGTCGACCTCCGTGACCGCACCGGGATCGTGCAAGTTGTCTTCAAGCCCGAAGTCCACGAAGCCGCCCACGAGCGCGCCGGTCTTCTGCGCAACGAATTCGTGGTGATGGCTCGCGGTGTACTCGAAAACCGTTCCGATGAAACGGTCAACGAAAAAATGAAGTCGGGTCGAATCGAAGTGAACGTGAGCGAACTTCGCCTGCTCAACGCTGCGACCCCGCCTCCCTTCTTGATCGACGACGAGACTGACGCCGAAGAAGCCACACGCTTGCGCAATCGCGTCCACGACCTTCGACGTGGCCCGCTCCAGCACGCCATTGAAGTGCGGCACAAGCTTTCGCGTTCGGTGCGCGGTGCACTTGATGAGCTTGGCTTTCTTGAAATCGAAACGCCGATCCTGACGCGCTCATCCCCGGAAGGCGCCCGTGACTTTCTGGTTCCCGCGCGGCTTCAGCCCGGTTCGTTTTACGCGTTGCCCCAGTCGCCCCAAATTATGAAGCAGCTGCTCATGATCGGTGGCTGCGAGCGTTATTACCAGATCGCGCGCTGCTTCCGCGATGAAGAGCTGCGCGCGGATCGGCAGCTCGAGTTCACCCAGGTCGATCTCGAAATGTCATTCGTAGGCGTGGAAGAAGTGCTTTCGGTGCTCGAAGAAGTTACGGCGCGCGGTTGTGCCGAAGCAGCGGGCGTCGAATTCGAGCGCCCCTTTCGACGCATCACGTACAAAGAAGCGATGGACCGCTTCGGCTCAGACAAGCCGGATACGCGCATCACCCTCGAACTCTGCGACCTCACCCACGTCTTCGCCGAGAGCGAGTTCAAGGCGTTCCGCGCGAACGTCGACGCGGGTGGCATCGTGAAGTGTCTCCATG
This sequence comes from Myxococcales bacterium, assembly GCA_012960035.1. GTDB lineage: Bacteria > Myxococcota_A > UBA9160 > UBA9160 > UBA4427 > DUBZ01. The sequence continues at coordinate 82,936 of DUBZ01000062.1, forward strand.
TTCCGGACGCCCAAGAGATGTCCCGCGGCGACATCGACCGCCTTGAAAAGCTGGTACGCAAAGAACTCGGTGCCAAGGGGTTGGCTTGGATCCGGGTCGATGAGAGTGGCGAGTGGAAGTCACCCATCGTGAAGTTCCTTTCGGACACCGAACGCGAAGCCATCGCGAAGGCGACCGACATGGCGCCGGGCAGCGTGACCTTCTTTCAGGCCGACGCCGCCGACCGCGCCAACGCGATCCTGTCGCGCTTGCGGATCGATCTCGGCAACCGCCTCGGTCGCACCGATGGCCGCGAGTGGGACGTGCTCTTGGTTGTGGACTTCCCGGTGTTTGAGCGCGACTCCGACGGCAACCTCACGTATGTCCATCAGCCCTTTGTTGCACCGCTCGAAGAAGACATTCCGTTACTCGACACGGCCCCGGAGAAGGTGCGCGGCACCCACTACGACGTCGTCGTAAACGGCGTCGAACTAGGCAGTGGCAGCCTGCGTAACCACCGCGTCGATGTACAGCTCAAGATCCTCGAACTCATGGGCTATTCTGAAGAGCAGGCGATGAACAGCTTTGGCTTCTTGCTCGAAGCGCTCGAAATTGGCGCACCGCCCCATGGCGGCTTTGCCTTCGGTTTCGATCGCTGGGTGATGGTAATGGCCAAGTCGGCAAGCCTGCGCGACGTGATCCCGTTCCCCAAGACCCAGCGTGGGCAGGACCTCTTTATGCAGTCGCCGTCCGAAGTGGGCAACGAACATCTCGACGAACTTTCTATTCGAATCAAAGCACCCACCCCGAAGGCGGGTGAATGAAATACGGGTGCTCAATGGCATTGCACTTTCCATGACTTCCACGAGGCCTTCGAAACCGGCCCGAACAAATGGCAATCCCCAAATAGATTGCTTACAAACTCGGCGCGAAATTCATGCCGGGCCCTAAAATATGATGTGATCGGACGCTCTTCTCTGGCCCTGGCAATGGTCCGGACCGAGACGGCGCCCTCAACCGACCCTTCAGGACACAAGCATCCCGAAGCGTCACGGCCAGAAGGACTCACCCCCACTATGCGAAACAAAATTGCGATGATTGGCGGCGGAAACATTGGCGGCGTGCTCGCCGAACAGGCGGCCTACCGCGAACTCGGTGACGTGGTCATCTTCGACGTGGTCGAAGGCCTGCCCCAGGGCAAGGCGCTCGACATCGCCGAAGGTGCACCGCTTGCAGGCTCAGACGCGAGCATCAGCGGCGCCAACGACTATTCGGACCTCAAGGGATCGAACCTTGTCATCATTACCGCGGGTCTCGCACGCAAGCCCGGCATGAGCCGCGACGACTTGCTCTCCACCAACGTCAAGATCATGAAGCAAGTGGCAGAAGGCGTGCGCGACAACTGCCCCGACGCCTACGTGATTGTTGTTTCGAACCCGCTCGACGCCATGGTCTACACCTTTCAGAAGGTATCGGGCTTCCCGAAGAACCGCGTGGTCGGCATGGCGGGCGTGCTCGACTCGACGCGTTTCCGAAGCTTCGTCGCTTGGGAACTTGGCGTTTCGGTTCGTGACGTGACGGCCCTCGTGCTCGGTGGTCACGGCGACACCATGGTGCCCCTGGTCGACTATTGCACGGTCGCAGGCATTCCCGTTCGCAAGTTGATGTCCGAAGAGAATATCCAGGCGATCGTCAAACGCACCAAGGGTGCGGGTGGCGAAGTCGTTGGGTTGCTCAAGACGGGGTCGGCGTTTGTGTCTCCCGCGATGTCGGCGCTCGAAATGGCAGAGTCCATCTTGAAGGACCAGAAGCGCGTGCTCGCATGCGCGTGCAAGCTCGACGGCGAGTACGGTGTTGACGGTCTCTACGTGGGCGTTCCCTGCGTGCTCGGGGCCGGCGGCATTGAACGTGTCATCGAACTCGAGCTCGAAGGCGACGACAAGAAGGCCTTTGACGAGTCGGTCGTTCATGTCAAAGCCCTCGTTGACCAACTCGACGTCTAAAAACAACGACGGACCCATTTGCGAACCCGCTGTTCGTTGCGGTTCGGTGTGCACGAACAGCACGCCGAATCGCATTCGCAACTGACGGATCTGCACTTCGCGCGCCCGGTTGCACTGCTGCCGGATAGGAGAGAAGCATGAACGTCCACGAGTACCAGGCCAAAGGGCTGCTGCGGGAATTCGGCGTATCCGTACCCGAAGGCATCCTCGCCACGACGCCGGCGGAAGCCGAAGCGGCCGCACGCGATCTTGGCACCAAGATCGTCGTCGTGAAGGCGCAGGTGCATGCTGGCGGGCGCGGAAAAGGCGGCGGCGTCAAGCTCGCCAAGTCCCCGAGCGAAGCCAAGCAGGCCGCGAGCGAGATCCTCGGCATGACGCTCCACACGCCGCAGACCCCGCCGGAAGGCAAGCTCGTCCGCAAGGTCTACGTCGAAGCGGGCTCCGACATCGCGCGCGAGTTGTATCTCGCAGTGTTGCTCGATCGCTCGGTTGAGAAGTTCGCCATCGTGGCGTCGACCGAAGGCGGCATGGAGATCGAAGAGGTCGCTGAGAAGACGCCCGAAAAAATCTTGACGGTTTATATCGAACCGAACCTCGGCTTGCGGGACTACCAGATCCGCCAGCTGGGTTATGGGCTCGGTCTTGAAAAAGACACAATCGCGAAGTTCGTTCCCTTCGTGCACGGGTTGTTCAACCTGTTCATGGAGCGAGACGCCACCCAGGTCGAGATCAACCCGCTTGTCATAACCGGTGACGGCGACGTGATCGCACTCGACGGCAAGATCAACTTCGACGATGGTGCGCTCTACCGACACCCCGACGTTGCCGATCTCCGCGATCCCGACGAAGAAGACGACCGCGAGCGCCAGGCCACCGAACTCGACTTGGCATACGTCGGCCTCGACGGTGACATCGGCTGCATGGTGAACGGTGCCGGGCTCGCGATGGCGACGCTCGACATGATCGCGCACTGCGGTGGCTCTCCTGCCAACTTCCTCGACGTCGGGGGAGGGGCAGACAAAGAAAAGGTGATGAACGCCTTCAAGCTGATCCTTCGCGACGACAACGTGAAGGTCATCATGGTGAACATCTTTGGCGGCATCGTGTGCTGCGACTTGATCGCTGAAGGCGTCGTTGGCGCGGCGGCCGAACTCGGCATTGAAGTGCCGTTGATCGTTCGCTTGCAGGGAACGAACGCTGCCGAGGGTCGCGAGATCCTGGCGAAGTCGGGCCTCAATATTACCACTGCAGAGACTTTGCAAGAAGCAGGCGAGCGCGCTGTAGCCGCTCGCGGAGAGGGTTAGAGACCAATGGCGATTCTTTGCGACAAGAACACGAAGCTGTTGATTCAGGGCATGGGCCGCATGGGAACCTTCCACGCGAACCTGTCGAAGGAATACGGCACGCAGGTGGTTGGCGGTGTGCATCCCGGCAAGGGTGGCACTGAGATCGATGGGCTTCCGGTTTTCAATACCGTGGCTGAGGCCGTTAAACACACGGGCGCAAACGCGTCGGTGATCTTTGTGCCACCGCCGGGCGCGCCGGACGCGATCCTCGAAGCTGCCGAAGCCGAACTTTCGATGACGGCCTGCATCACCGAAGGCATCCCCGCCAATGACATGGCGCGGGTTGCGGCGATCATTAAGGGGTCGAAGACGCGACTGGTTGGACCGAATTGCCCGGGCGTTGTGACTCCCGAGCAGTGCCGCATCGGCATCATGCCGGCACAAATTACCCGCCCCGGGCCGGTCGGCGTGGTGTCTCGTTCGGGCACGCTCACCTATGAAGCAGTCGATCAGCTCTCGCGCCTCGGCATCGGTCAGTCGACCTGTCTTGGCATTGGTGGCGACCCGATCATTGGCACGAACTTCATCGACGCACTGACTCTCTTTCAGGCGGACCCCGACACCAAGGGCATCGTGATGATTGGTGAGATTGGCGGCTCGGCCGAAGAAGAAGCGGCGGAGTACATCCAGTCGAACGTCGACAAGCCGGTCGCATGCTTCATCGCTGGAACCAACGCCCCTCCCGGCAAGCGCATGGGTCATGCCGGCGCGATCATCGCCGGTGGCAAGGGCAAGGCGAGCGACAAGATGGACGCGCTGGGCAAAGCCGGCGTCTCGGTCGCGGCCTCACCGGCTGAAATCGGCAAGGCACTCGCGGACATCGCGCCCCAACTGATCGGATAAGCACATTCAAATTTGGGCTCCGAACTCAAGTTCGGGGCCCTTTTCTGATTATGGAGCATGGCGATGGAATTGGGTGTTGCGGTGCGATCGATGGGGCCACAGTCGTCCCGAGACATGCTCGTTGGCTGCGTTCAAGCGGCGGAGCGCGCCGGTCTCGCGGATATTTGGATTCAGGATCATCTGGCGATTCCGCCCGACGACGCGGAAGGTTCAGGCGGACGCTACCTCGACCCGCTGACCACCCTCGCGTACCTCGCCGCATCGACCGAGCGCATCGGACTCGGAACCGGCGTGTTGAACATCCCGTATCGCCCAGCGCTCCCCACCGCCAAGGCCCTGGCCACCGTGCAAGAGTTGTCCGGCGGGCGTCTGCGCTTCGGGGTTGGCGTTGGATGGATGGGCTCAGAATTTCGAGCGCTCGGTGTCCCGCGCAGCCAACGCGGACGCTTGACCGACGAAGGGCTGGCATTAATCCACAGCTGCTTTGACTCCGACGAAGTCGAAGCCAACGGTCAAGTGTTTTTGTTTTTGCCGCGCCCCGAACGCCCACCCGTCTTCATCGGCGGCAGTGGCCCCCACGCGCTCGCACGAGCCGTCGCCTTCGGCGATGGCTGGCTTCCGATGGGGGGCGACCCAGAAAAACTTCGCGAGCCCATCGCGCAATTGCGCGGGCTCGCAAGTGATGCAGGCAAGCCCGAACCGCAGGTGAAGTTGATGACAGCGCTGCCGCTTGACGACGTGGCAGAGGCAACCGATCGCGCCGGCGCACTCGCAGAAGCGGGTGTCACGAGCCTGATACAGGCCATTCGCTACGACACCCTCGCCGAATTCGAAGACGCAGCCGGGAAGCTCGCGCCGATTCGCGAAGCGATCTAGGAGTCTGCGCGGCAGAATGCGGACCCGCCCAAACGCGGATCCAACACCGCTGCCTGCTTTGCGAAAGCGAGCTGGAGCGAGCGCGAGGCGATTGCCCGGCGTTCCGCTCCTACTTCGTGCCGACGGTCCAGGTGTCACCCGAGTTGAGCAGTGCCTCAAGATCGCCCGGGCCCTTCGTGGCAATCGCATCATCAATTTGCGCCGACAGCATTTGCTCGTAGGGTTCCTTCGTCGATTCGCGCAGCACGCCAACCGGGAGCGGGAAGTCCGGGCGAGACAACGTGGCGAGTGCGAATGCGTAGGCGGTTGAATCGAGAAATTCGTCGTGGACCACGACACCCTTTTCCCTCGGATCGTCGTCGTCGGCCAAGTCGATCACGCTCGGATCGCCGCCGATCATCACGACGCCCTTCAAATTGCCCGGCGAACCGAAGACCAAGGGCTCTTCTTGCACCAGCGAGATTGAGCTCTCAATGCGGGTCTTGCGATCCTGAACGTCTTCCCAGACACCGTCGTTAAAGACAGGGCAGTTCTGCAAGATTTCGACGAATGCGGTGCCCTTGTGGGCGTGCGCGCGACGCAGGGTCTGCTGCATATGGGTCGCATCGACGTCGATCGTGCGTGCGACGAAGGTCGCACCGGCACCGAGGGCGAACGAGATCGGGTCGATCGGATAATCGATGGAACCCTGTGGCGATGACTTCGTGGTCGTCCCCGTGTCCGAGGTGGGCGAGTACTGGCCCTTAGTCAGGCCGTAGATTTTGTTGTTGAACAGCAAAATCTGCAGGTCGAGGTTGCGGCGGATCGTATGCAGCAAGTGATTGCCACCGATCGAAAGCCCGTCGCCGTCACCCGTGATGACCCAGACCGAAAGCTCGGGGCGGCTTGCCTTGATGCCGGTCGCAAACGAAGGAGCGCGGCCGTGAATGGTGTGGAAGCCGTACGTGTTCATATAGTACGGGAAGCGGCTGCTGCAGCCGATCCCCGAGACGAAGACGACGTCTTCGCGCTTGTCCACGAACTCGGGCATCACGCGCTGTACGTTGGCGAGAATCGAGTAGTCACCGCAGCCGGGGCACCAGCGTACGTCCTGGGTCGAAACGAAGTCCTTGCGAGAAAGCGTCGTTGCGGGAGCGGCCATCGTTACTTGTCCTCGTTTAAAATATTTTCGATCTCCGCGACAATTTCCGCGACTCGAAAGGGTTGCCCCGCAACTTTGTTGAGCGGCTTGATATCCAGCAAGTACTTGGCCCGCAGGATCATGGACAGTTGTCCGCCGTTGAGTTCCGGGAGCAAAACATGCTTGAAGCTCTTCAGCACATCCTCAAGGTTGGCGGGCAGCGGGTTCATGTGTCGAATGTGCGCGCGAGAAACGGACAGTCCCACCGAACGCGCGACTTCGGTCGCCGCGGTAATCGCGCCCAAAGTACTGCCCCAACCGAGTACCAGCAGATCTCCGGAATTGGGGCCATCGACTTCAACGTTCGGAATGTCGGCTACGACGCGTTCAATCTTTTCTCCGCGCAGCCGCAGCATTTCGGCGTGATTGTCCGGGTCGTAAACGACGTTGCCCGTTACCGGTGCTTTGGTGAGGCCTCCGAGGCGGTGCTCGAGGCCTGCTTCACCGGGGATCGCCCACGGTCGCGCCAACGTCTCTTCGTCTCGTTTGTACGGCTGGAACTCTTCGCCGTCCAGGTCGTCCTGGGTTGCGAACTTGATCGGCGAACGTTGAAGGGTCGAAACGTCCGGGATCTGCCATGGTTCAGAACTGTTGGCTAGGTAGCTGTCGGACAAAACCATGACCGGCGTCATGTACTTCACCGCGAGCCGGAATGCTTCGATCATCATGTCGAAGCAATCCCCTGCGCTCGAAGGCGCGAGTACCGGCATGGGGCTCTCGGAGTGCCGGCCGAAGAGGGCGAGGAGCAAATCTCCCTGCTCTGTCTTGGTCGGTGAGCCCGTCGACGGTCCCGAGCGTTGTACGTCGATCACCACCAACGGAAGCTCGACCATGATGGCCAAGCCCAGCGCCTCTTGCTTCAACACGATGCCGGGGCCACTGCTTGCGGTCACGCCTAGGCTGCCTGCGAACGAAGCGCCGATCGCGCTGCTTACCGCGGCCATTTCGTCTTCGGCCTGAAAGGTCTTCACGCCAAAGTTTCGGTGGCGCGCGACTTCGTGCAAAACGTCACTGGCTGGCGTGATCGGATACGCGCCGAGGAATACTTCGCGGTCCATCAAGACGCGTGCTGCAATGATGCCCCACGCAAGCGCCGTGTTGCCGGTGATGTTTCGGTAGATGCCAGGCTCGATTTTGGCGACCGGGACTTGGTACGAAACGGGAAACAACTCTGTCGTTTCGCCGAACGCCCAGCCGGCGCGTAGGGTTCGAAGGTTGGCTTCACATACGTCGCCGGAAAACTTCATCGCAAGCCAACGTTCGGTGCTTTCCATCGGACGCGTGTAGAGCCATGACATCAGCCCTAGGGCGAAGAAGTTCTTCGAGCGATCAATCACGCGCTGGGTCAAGTCGAGCCCCGAAAGCGCTTCGCGGTTCAACGTCGTGACCGGGATCTCTACGAGTTCGAATCGCTCGCGAAGTTCGGGCAGCGGGTCTTCGGTGTAGCCGGCGCGCTGGTACGATTTCTTGTTGAAGGCGTCGGAGTTGATGATCAACATCGCGCCCGGTCGAAGGTCACCAACGTTCGCTTTGGCGGCGGCCGGATTGAATGCAACCAGCACATCGGGATAGTCCGACGGCGTGTGGACTCGGTCGGACGAGAAATGAATCTGAAAACCGGATACGCCGGCCAGGGTGCCGGCAGGGGCGCGAATTTCGGCAGGGAAGTCGGGAAATGTAGAAAGGTCGTTCCCGGCAAGCGCTGTTTCGTCGGTGAATTTTGAACCGGTGAGCTGCATCCCGTCGCCGGAATCGCCACAGAAGCGAATCGAAACGTCGGTGCGTTCTTCGATGGTTTTTGCGGTCATCGGCGCAACTCTGCGTTGAACACCGTGGGTGACATTCGATGGTTCAGCATGTTTCGAGTCTTCTTTTCTTCGTCGCTCTGCGGGGAACCACAGGTTGTGCAAGGTCGACGGTCAGCGGGGGGCGTTGGAATCGATTGATTGGCGGGTATGGGTATGAGTTACACATCGCTGCGAATGGTTTCGCCTCGGATTTTACACCTTGACCTTTTGATTATTGGGTCATTTAATCGTGTTACTCTTGCCTGCAGCCACGTGCACTTGAAGCGCAGGGGTCCCAAGAGATCAGAAATTTTCGGCGCCATTGTATCCCGCTGAGAGGCAGGCGAAAGACCCGAAACACACGTTGGTCAGGCTCCTAGGCCGCGATTCTGAAAGAAGTTGTGGCGGCGGGGGCTTCCCCGAGATCCCTGCGCCCGAATGAACCTCAAGCCACCTGAGCAGGTTGCCGATGTACGAAGCATGTTCATGCCTTGTACAGACCAAGCCTATGCCGCGGAATCGGCGATTCTCGCTTGCTGTCCAGCGCTCAATTCGCCTGTCGTGAACATTGAAGGGCTGGAAGTCGGCAGCGCAGAGGCCGCGATTCTGCTCTCCGCCGATGAGTACGGCGACCTGACCCTTCGCGTTCGAGTCAAGCGAGTCCCAGACGGTGCGGGCGTGACGTTCCGCTACCAGGGAAACGCCTCGGATTTCGGAAACGCGAGTGCGGCCATGGCCGTGGCCCACAATTTCGCAGAAGGCATGGGCTTTCTGTTCGATGAAGACATGATGCGCAAGGGAACTGGATCGAGCCGACGCCGCGCGTTCGAACTCTGGAACGCGATCCTTGCGCAAGGTTCCGGCGGGCCGGCGACAGAAGCCGGTGAGCGAGCGCCCAAGGGCCCATCTCCGCAAAAGGCTTTCGCTGAAGCTGAGGCCACTCCCGAACCGGTGCTCGACCTCGAGGACGCGCTGACCCTTGAGGACGAGGCGCAGGTCCTCACAAAGCTACGCCCAAAGAAGTCCAAACCGCAGAGCCCCTCCCAACGCAAAATCCGACCGCCATCTCGCATGTCTCAACCCACGGCGTCTAAGGAGCGAGCGGGAAGTGGTGAGCTGGGTCGGATGGAGTTGTCCGCGGAAGAACTAGGCAACGAATTTGTCGACGTGTCGGGCTTCCTGACGCGCTTGCTCAGCAGCTTCTGATGCTGAGACACATTGCACGATTGGGGGAAATATGAATTTTCGCGGAGTCTTCAGTCTTCGAACCGCGAGTTTTGCTTGTGCCGTCGCGGTTTTGGTCTCGCAGACCGCATGCATGATACCGGTGATCGACCCGAGCGAGCTGACCGAGGACGAGCGAAAGCGCGACCAGGCTCGCGCGCGACGGGATCTCGGGATCGACTACCTCTCCAAGGGACAAAACGCGATCGCGCTGCGAGAGCTGGTGTTTGCCGTCAAGGCCAACCCCGACGATCCAGCTACGCAGCTGTGGCTGGGAGAGGGCTACCGCCGGCAAGGCCACGACGATCTGGCTCTTGCGGCGATGACCGAAGCAGTGCGTCTGGAACCGACCTACCAGGTCGCGCACAACAATCTCTCTGCCTTCTATATCCAGCTCGAAGACTACGAGAACGCGGTGAAGCACGCTCAGGTGCTGATCGACGATCCGCTCTACGGCCAGCCCTGGAAGGCGTTCTCCAACCGAGGCTACGCCCAGATGAAGCTCGGCCGAATTGCAGAGGCGCGCGAGAGTCTCGAAACCGCCACCGAGTTTCGGAATGACTTCTGGCCCGCGTCTCTGAACCTCGGCCTGCTCGAACGAGACGCGGGGAACAAGCTCAAAGCGGTGAAGCATTTTCAGCGCGTGATTAAGCATCCCGTCGGCCACGGGCCGCGCGCCGAGGCGAGCTTTCACATCGCTCAGATCCTCGTCTCGATCGGACATCGCGAAAAGGCCATCAAGTACTTCACCGCATCGGCGCAGAACGACCCCGATGGACGATGGGCTGACCAGTCGCGCGACTATCTGAAGATCTTGCGCTGAGTTCGCACGCGTTTCGAGCTATCCTTCGTTCAAGGCGGGCGCTGCCCGCTGCGTGACGGTCAATCGGTCCTTGCGGGTCGAGCGGCTTTGTACAACACGCATCGGAGTGAAACTTGGGAAACAGCGACTGGCTTCGCACAGACGGGGCCCAAGTTGAGTAGCGATCGAGACAATCACGACGTCGACAGCGACGACGGTTCGAAGCTCGAACGTCTTGAAGGTGCGCAGGACGCCAGCAGCGAAAGCCTGAGCGGGCTGATGGACGACGTTTGGAATGAGACGCCGGAATTGGTTCCAAGTATCGGGGGCTACCTCACGCGTCAGCGCGAGTTGCGCGGCATCTCTCGCGAAGAACTTTGCGCGCTGACCCGGATCCCGATGCGCTCGCTCGAGCGACTTGAGTCCGGCTTGTTCGACACCCTCGCCGACGGCTTCGTGCGTGGGTTCGTCCGCACCGTCGCAAGTGCGCTTGGGCTTGACCCCGACGACACGCTGGCGCGAATGACCCAGGAGCCAGATGCGCCCACTGCCGCGCGCGGACCCATGAGCGGCTCGCCAATGGTGCGGATCGGCGTGATGGCCGCGGCGTTGGTGCTGGTCGTCATTAGCGTGGGGCTGGTTCGCGTCGCCGTGCAGTACTTGCCGGGGCAGGACGTTTCGTCGGACCTTGTGCTGCGAACCGATCCGGTTCGCGCGCTTGCCGAGGAGCGTGGGATCGCAGCGATCGAACCCAAACATGCGCTCGTTGAACCGATCCAGCCGAGAGCAGCGTCCTCGAATAAAGGGCGGCGTGAAGCGTTGAGGGAAGAACTCGTTCTGCCGCCGGGCGGTGCAGACAAACTCATCGACCCAGAGCCGAGCCTCGGCCGTACCGTGGTCGTCGACGTTACGAACAATGTTCACGCCAATGGACCCGGGCAATAACACGTTTGGCAGACCATAAGACCGAAGCCATCCTTCTGCGCTGTGTCGACATCGGTGAGACCGATCGCATCGTGCACCTATTCACGCCCGATCTCGGTCGCGTCACCGCGATGGCGAAGAGTGCGCGAAAAAGCGTCAAGCGATTTCCCGGCACCCTCGACCTGATGAACCACTTGCAGGTCGACTTGCAAATTCGTCCGCAGCGGATGACGTACATCGGTCGTGGGAAGCTGATCTCACCTTTCCTCGAACTGCGCGCAGTGCCGTCTCGTTTCGCGCTCGGCTGTTACTTGGTAGAGCTACTCGGACGGTTGGCGCCTGAAGGCGGCGCCGGTGGAGATTCGCGTCGTCTATTCGACTTCACCCTCGGCGCGATGCACAGCATCGAAAACCTCGACCCCGGGCCGAAGCTGCGTATGTTCCTCATGCTCGAAAGTTTGTGTGCGCTGGGGCTGCGCCCGGAGCTACGCCACTGCGTCCGCTGCGGAACCGAACTCGCCGGGGGCGATGCGTTTGCCTTTCACTTTGGCGAGGGTGGGGCGCACTGCGGGGGCTGTAAGCGAGAAGATGGGAGTTCGGTCCCGATTCACCTAGGCACCCTGCGCTTGCTCGAGCAAGGTCTTCATTTCGGCATCGACAAGCTCGACAGACTGCAAATACCAACGCGGGAAATGCGAGAAGCCGAGCAGTTGGTCGGGCGCTTTCATCGATTTCATGTTGGCCTCGAACTGCGGAGCGAAGCGTTCCTCGCCGAAGCGTTCGCCACCCACGCCAGGGGTGGCGCGAACCCCGCCTGAAGGGAATACTCGGCTCCGCAAAGAGAGGGTTTGCGTCCCGAGTACCCCAAAGTTGGGCCCACGCTCGCCGCCATGCCGGTTCTCCTACGAATCCATCGATTCTATTGATAAGCAAAGCTCTTGCGCAGGACATAACGCATGGTGGCTGGTTCCGATTCATCTTTCTCAAGCGCCACGCGTCCACTCGTCGCGATGGACAAGCTGGTTTCGCTTTGCGCAGCCCGAGGGTTCATCTTTGCGTCGAGTGAGATTTACGGCGGGATTAACGGTTTTTGGGACTACGGCCCGCTGGGTGTCGAACTCAAGAACAACCTGAAAGCGCTGTGGTGGCAGCGCATGGTTCGAGAGCGCCCGGACGTCGTCGGTATCGACACGTCGATCGTCGCGCATCCGCGAACCTGGGAAGCGTCGGGCCACGTCGATAACTTCAGCGACCCGATGGTGGATTGCCGGGCGTGCAAGAAACGCTTTCGCGCCGACCAGCTTGACGACGCCGGGAAGTGTTCTTCGCGAGAGGGCAGCTCGGAGCACGACCTGACCGAAGCCAAGAACTTCAACTTGATGTTGGAGACCCAGATCGGCGCTTCGGCGGACGCCACCCAATCGGCCTACCTGCGGCCGGAAACCTGCCAGTCGCTCTTTACGGGCTTCAAGCGCGTGCGCGAGTCGTCCCGGCAAAAGATCCCGTTTGGGATTGCCCAGGTAGGCAAGGCCTTCCGCAACGAAATTACGCCGCGCAATTTTATCTTCCGCTCGCGTGAATTCGAACAGGCCGAGATGGAGTTCTTCTGCCATCCGAGTGAGCGAGACGAGTGGTTCGAATATTGGCGAGCCCAACGGCTGCAGTTCCACCGAGACATCGGTCTGAATGAGGGGCGCATTCGCAATCGTCCCCACGAATCGGATGAGCTCGCCCACTACGCCAACGCAGCCGTCGACGTCGATTACGAATTTCCGTTCGGCTGGCAGGAAATCGAAGGCGTGCACGACCGCGGCGACTGGGACTTGTCTCAACACACGAAGTTCTCGGGCAAAGAACTCGCAATGACCGACGAAGCCACCAAGGAAAAATACACACCGATGGTCATCGAGACGTCGATGGGAGTCGATCGAACGTGCTTGGCACTCTTGTGCGACGCCCTCGACGAAGAGACTCTCGAAGGCGGCGATACACGAACCGTCATGCGCTTCGCTCCGAAGGTGGCCCCCGTCAAAGTTGCGGTGCTGCCGCTGTCCAAGAAGCTCTCTGAATCAGCGCACAAGATCGACGCCGAACTGCGCAAGCGTTGGAACGTCTTCTATGACGAGTCGGGCAATATTGGCCGGCGCTACCGCCGCCAGGACGAAGTCGGGACGCCTTATTGCGTGACAGTTGACTTCGAGACCGAAGACGACAAAAAGGTGACGGTCCGGGAGCGCGATACGATGGATCAGGAACGCGTCCCCCTCGATGGCCTGGACGCGTACCTTCACGAGCGTCTCGAGGCTGGGTCGTGAGCGACACTTCGTGACGGCTGCAAACAAGAAGAAGGCGAGTGCGAAGGTGAAGCGGAAGGGAGCGAGCGCGAAGGCGTCTAAGTCTAAGTCTAGGACGAAGCGCGCAGCGAAGTCTGCTGCAAAGAAGAAGACTGCGGCCAAGAAGACTTCTGCAAAGAAGAGCGCAAAGAAGAGCGCAAAGAAGACTGGAAAGAAAAGTGCAAAGAACAGCAGCAAGAAGAGCAGCAAGAAGAGCACCAAAAAGAGCGCAAAGAAAACCGCAAAAAAGAGCGTGAAGAAAGCCGCAAAGAAGGCACCCAGAAAGGCGGCCAAGAAGTCCAGCAAGGCGAAGCCTACAAAGCCACAGGCCGCCAAGGCTTCTTCGACGAAGGCTTCACCGGCAAAGACCCCGTCCACAAGGGGACCCTCGACCAAGGTCTTCTACTTCGGCGACGGCAAAGCTTCGGGCCGAGCCGAGATGAAAGAACTGCTCGGTGGCAAGGGGGCAAACCTCGCCGAGATGACCAACCTCGGGATCCCCGTTCCGCCCGGCTTTACGGTGTCGACCGAAGTTTGTGGCGAGTTTAATCGCCAGGGCGGCACGATCCCGCGCAGCGTCAGAACCGAAATCACCGACGCAATCGTGCGGGTCGAAAAGAGTCTAGGTGCCAAGTTCGGCGGCGCAGAAAACCCGCTGCTTTTTTCCGTTCGCTCGGGCGCGCGTGCTTCGATGCCCGGCATGATGGACACGGTTCTGAACCTAGGCTTGAACAACGATACCGTGCTCGGGTTGGCAGCGTCCGCGAACGAACGCTTTGCGTACGACTCTTACCGGCGCTTCATTCAGATGTATGGCGATGTCGTATTGAACGTCCCGCGTGATCGCTTCGAAATGCGCATCGACGACACGAAGCACGCCAAGGGCATCGTGCTCGACACGGAGCTTGAAACCGAAGACCTCAAGCGACTGGTGCGCGACTTTCTCGAAATCGCCGAAGAGCAGACAGGGCGGCCGTTTCCCAAGGACCCCATGGAGCAGCTCTGGGGTGCCATCGGAGCGGTATTTGGTTCATGGCAAAACCAGCGAGCACAGATCTACCGCCGCCTGCATTCGATCCCAGAAGTGTGGGGCACAGCGGTGAATGTGCAGGCCATGGTGTTCGGAAACATGGGGGACGATTGCGCAACGGGCGTCGCATTCACGCGCGACCCGTCGACAGGTCAGAACGAATTCTACGGCGAGTACCTCATCAATGCCCAGGGCGAAGATGTCGTCGCAGGCGTGCGCACGCCGCAGCCCATTAATGGGCCAAGCCGCACCGAAGACACGCAAAAACTGCCGACTCTCGAAGACGAGATGCCCAAGGCGTATCGGAAACTGGTTCGGATCTACAAGCGGCTCGAAAAGCATTACCGCGACATGCAAGACATCGAGTTTACGATTCAGCAGGGCAAATTGTGGATGCTCCAAACAAGAACCGGCAAGCGCACGACAACCGCGGCCGTCAAGATCGCGGTCGACATGGCGAACGAGCGCTTGATCACCCGCAATGAAGCGATCACTCGGGTCGACGCGACGTCCCTCGACAAACTGCTGCACCCCACCCTTGATCCAGACGCGACGCGCGATCCCATTGCGCGCGGTTTGCCCGCTTCACCTGGCGCTGCGGTCGGCGTTGCGATCTTCGATAGCGAACGCGCGGACCTTCGTACCAAGGCCGGTGAGAAAGTCGTGCTGGTTCGCATTGAGACGTCGGCTGAAGACATCGGCGGCATGTTCGCCGCCGAAGGCATTTTGACGGCGCGCGGCGGAATGACCTCTCACGCTGCGGTTGTCGCTCGCGGTATGGGCAAGTGCTGCGTAACAGGATGTAATGCGCTCGAGATCAATGAAGAAGAGCGCACGATGCGTGTCGGCGATATTTACGTCAACGAAGGCGATGTGCTCACGATCGACGGCGGTACCGGCGAAGTGATGCTGGGTGCAATCGCGACGATTACGCCGCAACTTGGCGGTGCTTTTGAAGAGCTGATGGAGTGGGCCGAGAAGGTTCGCAAGATCCGCGTGCGCACCAACGCCGACACCCCCGAAGACGCACGGGTTGCCCGGGTCTTTGGAGCCGAAGGAATCGGCCTCTGTCGCACCGAGCATATGTTCTTCGAGCCCGACCGTATCTTGCGGGTTCGCGAAATGATCCTCGCGCGCAATGTCGAAGAGCGTTCGAAGCCGCTTGCGAAACTCCTTCCCATGCAGCGCGACGATTTTGCCGAGATCTTCCGTGCGATGGACGGTCTCCCTGTCACTGTGCGATTGCTTGACCCACCGTTGCACGAGTTTTTGCCCCAGAACGAAGCGGCGATTCAAGAAGTCGCCGAGGCCCTGGGCACGCCCATTGCCAAAGTCCGCGCGAGTTTGGCCGCGCTTCACGAATTCAACCCGATGCTCGGACATCGCGGTTGTCGGCTCGGTGTCACGTTTCCCGACGTGTACCGCATGCAGGTTCGCGCAATCGCCGAAGCGGCTTGCATCGTGAGAGCCGAAGGTGCCGACGTCCGACCCGAAATCATGATCCCGTTGGTCGCACACGAAGGCGAACTCAAACGCTTGCGGGGCGAAGCCGAGGCGGTGATCGATGAGGTGCGGAACCAGTACCCGGGCACGGACGTCCAACTGAGTATTGGAACCATGATCGAAGTGCCTCGAGCGTGCATCGTGGCGGACGTGATCGCCCAATACGCGGACTTCTTTTCATTTGGAACCAACGACCTGACCCAGATGGGCTACGCGCTGTCCCGGGACGATTCGGGCAAGTTCCTCCCCGATTACATCGATGCCGGCATCATCCAGGACGATCCCTTCGTTTCCATCGACGAGGCGGGGATCGGTGAACTGGTGCGGATGGGGGCAGAAAAAGGCCGCAAAACGAAACCAAAGCTCAAACTCGGGGTCTGTGGAGAGCATGGTGGCGATCCAAAGAGCGTGAAGTTCTTTGCGCGGGTCGGACTCGACTACGTTTCATGTTCGCCGTTCCGTGTCCCTGCGGCGCGACTGGCTGCGGCTCAAGCCGCGATCGAAGAATCGACGAATTAAGATCGACGGGTTTGATCGACGAACCCGTCCAGGCGAGCCAAGGGGAGACGATGCGACAGGTGGGAACGCGAGGCCGGACGCTGTGGCGACCGATGCACCGAATTTGGATCGCGATCGCGATCTTGTGCCTTGGCTTCACTGGGGCTGGATGCCAGAGCCCAACGCTGATCGACCGCTTGCGGGGCGATGTGCCCAAGCCCGTTGTACTTACGCCGCTGCCTCCTACCGCGATCATCGTTTCGAACTTCGAGCGAGATCTCGAAAAGACGTCTTTCGGAGCGGCCGACCAGCAGTCGCTTGCGCGACTTTTGCAGCTTGCGGATATCTTCTATCAGCAGTTGGCTCACAGGCGTTTGAACAGCATCGCGACCTTTCATGACCCGGCCCTGCGAGAATTTTTCCGGAGCGAAGAGGCCTTTGCGGACTACTACGCGGATCTGGTGCAGGACTTGGGCGATGGGCACTTCGAGGCAAACCGTCCTCAATTGATCGACCTCGAGTCGCTCCATGTCGAAGACGCGGGAAACCGCGCCGTTGCCGTTGTCAACTTCGAGGGGGAAAATTCCCTTCCGCTGCGATTTTGGTCCGTGAATTATTCGAGACGGGATATTTGGGAGCGAACCGACGATCGCTGGTGGATTGTTCCCGGCAAGCTCTGATCGGCCTCCAAGATCTAGGGTTTTGGACACATCCGTGGCGGAATGATTTGTCTGCGATTCCGCGGCCTCGGGAAAACGTTTTTCCCTGTGCATCCAGCAATCTGCCTGATACCCGCGGAATTTGTTTCCTCAGTGGGAAAATGTTTTCTCATTTGGAAGGAAGTTCCACCTTTGGGTCGCTTTCGGACACGAGTCAATTCCCCCTGCGAAATCAAGGAGTTGTGAAAAGAAATGCACTGAGGAGAAAGATGGCACGATGCTTGCTCTGACAAGAGAGCCAGGACGCAAGTTCTGACTTTTGAAGAGTTCATACGATCAGAGGACAACACAGGGAGCAAGTCAAGTTCGCCGAACTTCCCGCTAGTGATTCTAAGTCTCGCGCTGTGCGAAACCGGAACACGAAGCGGGGCGAGGAGTTCGGAGGCTGCGAGATCTACATGAGTGCTCTGTTGGAAGCTACAGGGAAAATAGAGGGGGCACTCGTCAGTGTGGAGATCAAAGCAATCTCTATCTTGACGTTCGCAAGACCGGTTTTTCCGACGCCATCCATGGCAGCGGAACCCAGTCATCTCAGGCGGTAGCGGTAAGTAGAAAGTCGCTGCCAAAGAGCGCGAGCGAGCCAAGGGTGGAAGCCAGCGAGAGATCGCCGGGCCCAATTCACTCAAGGCCGAAATTTCAAGCCAGACGCGAACAAGACCGCATAGGACGCCGATCTAAGGTTAGGGTGTGCACGTCGTTCCACAGCGAGACAGGTGGCCATCACCGGCCGGTCTACGCATCAGGAACTGACGCAAGCAAGGCCGAACGCCACTTGATCGATTCCGATGCCAGCTCAAGTCAGTCCCGAGATCTCGAGGAAGCGGGAGTGATATGATGTCGAGTGTCAAAGCCAAGAAATATGAAGCCAAGCCGGAAGCCATAAGACCCCCAGAATTGGAGATGGAGCGATCAGGCGAAAAGAAGGCCTGGTCTTCTGACCGACAACTCGTGGACGAGATCCTCGCTGGGAATCTTGAGAAGTTTGACCTCCTTTACGAATCCTATTTCCCACGCGTGTACCGCTTTGCGCTGAAGCGGTTGGGCGACCCGGGCGAAGCCGAAGACGTCACCCAGGAAGTCTTCATTGTCTTGCTGAGCGCGCTGCCGTCCTATCAGGGGCAGTCCTCGCTTCTCGTGTGGATCTTTGGGGTGACCCGCAACACGGTAAATCGCCGCTTTCGTAAGGCGCACCCGATACTGCAGTCCCTTGATAGTGGCAGTGCCCTCGAAGTGGTTGGCAAGGACGCACCGGCCGACGAACGTGTCGATGCGCGACGCATGCTCCTGCGCTGTGAAGACATCATTGAGAATGATCTCACGCCGCTTCAGCGACGCATCTTCCACCTGAAGCATCGCAGTCGTCTGTCGATCCGCGCCATTTCAATCGCGCTAGACAAGTCCGAAGACGCCATCAAGGCGAACCTTTACCGGATGCGTCGCGTGCTTTCGGACGGGACAGCGGGACTCGACCCTCTGATTCGAAGCTAACCCGCGCGCAAACCGCGGGTCGAAACGGCCTAACCGGCTTGTCTGGTTGGGTCGCTCTGCGTTTGGCCGACCTCCATTGCGAGTTCGTCGCACATACACGCGAATCACCAGGTTTTCGAATCCTCTGACGATGATTGGAGGGGCGTACCCCCGGGGTCTTAAGAATCCTCATATTTTTCGACACGCAGCTCCACAAATCGCCACTTACATATCGACGGTGCGGCTTGGTCGTCACCTTGGGAAGGGACAACGCGAGGTTAAAGCGTTGCCCCAAAAAACTCATTCAGGCCCCGCGCTCACGCGTGGAAAGCTCCGGCTCACGAAAAAAGCGGTTTCGGCGTCTCGTCGCACTACGCGGAGTCCGTCTAAGTCAGCAACCGCCACACCGACGTCGAAACTCAGCGACCTCGATCTGATCGAGGGCATAAAGCTCGCAAACCAAGTTCACTTCAACGAGCTCTACAACCGCTACTTCCAGCGCATCTATAACTTCGTTTACGGGCGGATCCGCAACCATGCGGATACCGAAGAAATCGTCCAGGAGACGTTTACCGTCGTATTTTTGTCCATCAAAAAGTACAGCGGCCGATCCTCGCTTGTTTCGTGGATCTACGGGATCGCGCGGAATACGACGAACAACAATCTGCGTCAGACCAAGACCAATAATCTTCGCATGAAGGAAATTGGCCACGATCACCTGCAGCCGACCAAGAACATTTCAAGTTGTACGCCAGAAGAGCACCTTGCGATCCAGAGCTATTTGTCTTCGGTAGTCGATCAGCTTGAAGGGTACGGAGATTGGCAGGTCGAGATCTTCGAAATGCGTCACCTGCAGAATCTTTCGATTCGCGAGATCTCAGAACGCACACAGCGTTCAAGCGATTCGGTACGGTCGAGCTTGTATCGTGTGAAGCGGCTAATGACGGACACCGCACAACGCAACAATAGATCTGCTGAATCAGAAGTGTCGGCTTGAAGCGAACTGACAAGTCGAGAAAAAATTGATGAAGACGGCGAATGCAAGTTCGCAATTACAATCAGAAACGAAGCAGCAATTGTTGTTGAGAGGTTTGCGGAAGTGAAGTTCGAAGTGTCTAAGCGAGTTTCGTTCAAGGATATAACTTTGTCTAACGATCATAAGAATGTGGGATCGCGACCAGCCGAAGCCACGGAGGTGGCGTCTGAGCATCGTGCCCAAGACAACGCCATCGATGCCGAGTTTACGGCGGCAGAGCTTCGTGAGTTTCTCGCTGCTGACTATGTTCCGATCCAAGCCGACCCTGCGTTCAAAGAGGGGCTGCGGAAGAAATTGTGGACTTTCATACGCAGTCAGTCCGGTCGAGGCTGGTCGTCGAAGAAATAGCGCCCGGCTGGGGTGTTCTCGCGTTGCCGGCGCTTGCGAGGCTGACTAGCTTTCTCGCGGTATGCGCAACCCGATCCGTCTCAAAAACCTGAAGCTCCGCTTCGGCTTGCTCTATCTATTAGGCGCCGTCGCATTCTTCTACCTTCGTCCCGACCCAGTGAACTTCGTGGCCGGCGGGAGCTTGGTGGCGCTCGGCAGCGTGCTCCGCACCTGGGGCGCAGGTCATCTCGTCAAGAACGACCGCCTCACCGTAACAGGGCCGTACGCTCACCTTCGCCATCCACTCTACGCAGGAACCCTACTCGTCGGGTCGGGGTTCGCGGTCATCGCCGGGGGTGTGCTTTCGTTGCTCTTACTGGCGCTGCTCATGCCGTGGTTTTTTCTAATGTACTTCCCGCGCAAAGAGCGAATCGAAAGTGAGCGCCTTGAGGCGTTATACGGGGCGCAATTTGTGGGCTATCGCGAAGCGGTACCGGCGCTCTTTCCATCGCGACGTGCTTGGCGTCCCGCGACGGGGCAGGGCGAGGCATTCGAGGACCTCGCGCGGACCTGGAGTCGGGATCGCTATCTCGACAACAACGAACTCGGCACGTTGATCGCGTTGATTGCGGGTCTCGTACTCTTTGTCTTTCGGGCCCAAGTCGGTGGGTAATGCGTCCCCGGTGCGACTGCGTCGTAGCGAGTTAGCGGTGCGCACGATCGAAGCGCTGAATCGCGGCAATTGGGCAAACCCCGACGTGCTGCTGGTTGAATGCAGCGACGGACGTCGCGTTGTCGTCAAGGACTACAAGCCTCGGAGCGCGCTCGTCCGATGGACCTACGGCCGCTTCATCACGCGCCGCGAGGCCAGGGCGTACCGGCTCCTCGAGGGTTCGCCTGCGGTCCCCACGCTGCTGGGCGAGGTCGACGCTCTCGCGTTGGTGATCGAGTATCGACCGGGTACCCGCATGTCGCGAGATCTCGCTGGCAAATTGCCCGCGACGTTTATGGGCGAACTGCGCAACGCGGTTTCGAGCATGCATGCTCGCGGCGTTATTCATCTCGATTTACGCCACCGAAGCAATGTGCTCGCCGACGCGAGCGGCCATCCGGTGCTGATCGATTTTGCATCCGCGGTTTTCTTCAAGCCATCGGGGATCTGGTTTCGATGGCTGGGCCCATCTCTTGCGAAAGTCGACTGGGGAGCCGTTCGCAAATGGGAAGTCCGGGTCGCGCCTGCCACTGCGAAGCCGGGCTCGAGCTCCTAGTTCGGCGGTTTCGGAGCCAGTGCGCCAATGTAGTGACGAAATGAATCGAGGGTGAGGCGCGTGTCTGCCATCGCGCGGTGTTCGACCCCGTCGCCGAGCAAGCCCGCGGTCAGTGCGGCCTGGCGCAGGGAAAGCGCGGCGGGTTCTTCGCCGGAGACCAGCGCCCAACTGTAATAGAGCGTCGCCAGGTCAATGACGTGATAATCGAACGGGTAGGGGATCTCGCAATTCTTGAATCCGCGCTCGAGGAAGATGACGTCCATGCGCACGTTTTGACCGGCCGGGATGACTTTGACGCCCTTCGGCAGCATGTCGACGAGTTCAGTGAGCACTTGTCGAATACCGGGGGCTTGCGCCCAGACTTCGGCGTCGTAGCCGAAAATGGCGGCGGCCTCGTCTGAGATGCGCTCGGGTCGCGCGTTGACCTTCCACTCGGCGCTCGCGATTTCGACGAGTCGTGAGTCGGTCAGAATGATCGCGACTTCAGTGAGGTCGTGCTTTTCGACGTCGAGTCCGCCGAACTCACAATCCATCCAGGCCAGTACGAACTTTGACACGAGAAATTCTCCAGGAGCTTGCAGCGCAGAGCCGAAAGCGTGTTAGCGAATATGAATCCGCGTGGTGGTCCACGGAGGAGAGCCTAGGTTGCCCGGTGCAGCGGTCCAATTGGGAGGAGCGGGCACATTAGCGCCCGCGGCGGGCCTATAAAGCGCCCGCCTGCGACGGGCT